>NZ_JBGCCJ010000001.1:1387338-2774676 GCF_041262565.1 Leifsonia sp. EB41
CGTTTCGACAGAGTAGCGGAGGTCAGGCCTTCTCGGCCTCGGCCTCAGCGGTGGTCTCCTCGGCGGCCTCGGCGTCGCCGGTGGCCTCCTCGACGACCTCGGCCTCAGCGGCGGCGGTCTCCTCGGACGTGGTGTCCTCGTCGGCCTCTTCCTCGACGACGGGCTCCTCGACCGGGGCGGCCTTCGGCGCGGCGGCCTTCTTGGTCGACTTGGCCTTCGGGGCGACGGGCTCGAGCACGAGCTCGATCTGCGCCATCGGCGCGTTGTCGCCCTTGCGGTAGCCGAGCTTCGTGATGCGGGTGTAGCCGCCCTCACGCTCCGCGACCAGCGGCGCGATCTCGGTGAAGAGCTCGTGCACGACGGACTTGTCGCCGATGACCGCGAGAACGCGACGGCGGGCGTGCAGGTCGCCGCGCTTCGCGAACGTGATCAGACGCTCGGCGTAGGGACGCAGGCGCTTGGCCTTGGTCTCGGTCGTCTTGATGCTCTTGTGCGTGAACAGCGCAGCAGCCAGGTTGGCGAGCATGAGGCGCTCGTGCGCGGGGCCGCCTCCGAGGCGGGGGCCCTTGGTGGGCTTAGGCATGATCGGTTATCTCCAGTAGTGAAAAGTCGAAGGCTTCGCTGACGCGGCCTCAGATGGTGGTGGACTCGTCCTCGTCGTACCCGCTGTAGAAGTGGGCGCCGTCGAACCCGGGAACCGAGTCCTTCAGCGACAGGCCCATCTCGGTCAGCTTGTCCTTGACCTCATCCACCGACTTCTGACCGAAGTTGCGGATGTTCATGAGCTGCGTCTCCGACAGCGAGACGAGCTCGCTGACGGTGTTGATGCCCTCGCGCTTGAGGCAGTTGTACGACCGGACCGACAGGTCGAGGTCCTCGATCGGCATCGACAGCTCGGAGCTGAGCACCTGGTCGACCGGCGCGGGGCCGATCTCGATGCCCTCGGCCGCGCTGTTGAGCTCGCGGGCCAGACCGAACAGCTCGGTCAGCGTGCGGCCGGCGGACGCGATGGCGTCGCGCGGGCTGATCGCAGGCTTGGTCTCGACGTCGACCACGAGGCGGTCGAAGTCGGTGCGCTCGCCGGCACGGGTGGCCTCGACGCGGTAGGTGACCTTGAGGACCGGGGAGTAGATCGAGTCGATCGGGATCTGGCCCGCCTCGCTGTACTCGTTGCGGTTCTGCTGGGCCGAGACGTAGCCGCGGCCGCGCTCGATGGTGAGCTCGACCTCGAACTTCGCCTTGTCGTTCAGGGTGGCGATGACCAGCTCGGGGTTGTGGATCTCCACGCCCGCCGGAGCCGAGATGTCGGCCGCGGTGACCTGGCCGGAGCCGGTCTTGCGGAGGTAGGCGGTGATCGGCTCGTCGTGCTCGCTGGAGACGACCAGGCCCTTGATGTTCAGGATGATCTCGGTGACATCCTCCTTGACACCAGGGACGGTGCTGAACTCGTGCAGCACGCCGTCGATGCGGATGCTGGTGACGGCGGCGCCCGGGATGGAGGAGAGCAGGGTGCGGCGAAGCGAGTTGCCGAGCGTGTAGCCGAAGCCCGGCTCGAGCGGCTCGATGACGAACCGCGAGCGGAACTCGGAGATGTTCTCTTCGGTGAGCGTAGGACGCTGTGCAATGAGCACTATTGATTCCTTTCGGCTGAGTGTCCGCTATATGACACTCGCGTGAGTGAGGTGGGGTTCGTCACGCCGTCAGGCGGCGGTCCTGGAGGACCGCCGCCTGGGCGGACGTGGAAGAGAACTAGACGCGGCGACGCTTCGGCGGGCGGCAGCCGTTGTGCGCCTGGGGGGTGACGTCGTTGATCGAGCCCACCTCGAGGCCGGCGGCCTGGAGCGAACGGATCGCGGTCTCGCGGCCCGAGCCCGGGCCCTTGACGAAGACGTCGACCTTCTTCATCCCGTGCTCCTGCGCCTGGCGGGCGGCCGACTCGGCTGCCAACTGCGCGGCGAACGGGGTGGACTTGCGCGAGCCCTTGAAACCAACTCCACCGGAGGACGCCCACGAGATGACCGCACCGGTGGTGTCGGTGATCGAGACGATGGTGTTGTTGAAGGTGCTCTTGATGTGGGCCTGGCCCACAGCGATGTTCTTCTTTTCCTTCTTGCGCGGCTTGCGAGCGGCCGACTTGGGTGCTGCCATGATGTTTCTCCTTCAGTCCTGGTGTCGGCCTAGCGAGCCTTCTTCTTACCGGCGACGGTACGCTTCGGGCCCTTGCGGGTACGCGCGTTCGTCTTGGTTCGCTGGCCGCGGACCGGGAGGCCCTTGCGGTGGCGGATGCCCTCGTAGCTGCCGATCTCGACCTTGCGGCGGATGTCGGCGGCGACCTCGCGGCGGAGGTCACCCTCGACCTTGAAGTTGCCTTCGATGTAGTCGCGCAGTGCGACGAGCTGGTCGTCGGTCAGGTCCTTGACGCGAATGTCGCCCGAGATCTCGGTCTCGCGAAGGGTCTGCAGCGCACGAGTGCGCCCGACGCCGTAGATGTAGGTGAGTGCGACCTCCACGCGCTTCTCGCGCGGGATGTCGACGCCTGCTAGACGTGCCATGGTGTGGCTTCTCCTGTGATGAGTGGAGGTCTTCAGCGGTCCCGGTGCCCCGGCCTCCTCCGAGGGTGTCCCCCGCATTCGCGCTAGACGGATGCGGGTTCTGGGATCGCTTCGTATTCAGTTGGGTGGTGCTGGTACTGCTGCTGCGATCAGCCCTGGCGCTGCTTGTGGCGCGGGTTCTCGCAGATGACCATGACCCGGCCGTTGCGACGGATGACCTTGCACTTGTCGCAGATCTTCTTGACGGAGGGGTTGACCTTCATTGTGCTGTTACCTTTGTTCGCTGTCCTCGTACCTCGCCAGGGGCTACCCGGTGGCGTGGCCGTTACTTACAGCAGTCCGTTACTTGTAGCGGTAGACGATCCGGCCGCGGGTCAGATCGTAGGGGCTCAGCTCCACGATCACGCGGTCCTCGGGGAGGATACGGATGTAGTGCTGACGCATCTTGCCTGAGATGTGGGCAAGAACCTTGTGACCGTTGGTCAGCTCCACGCGGAACATCGCGTTGGGGAGCGCCTCGATCACAGATCCTTCGATCTCGATGACACCGTCTTTCTTGGCCATAGCCTCACTGTCGCTATTAGTAGTGGTTTGCTGGTCGTGCGTTGACTGGCGCCGGACATGCAGAAAGCACGCCTAAGACACCAAGGATCAATCTTATGGGATACCGGCGCATTTCGCCAATTCTGGTCTATCATCTGCGCCTGCTCTGAGCGAACAAGGCCCGGAACGGCGGCCTACGGGATCGGCGTCGGCGTGATCCCGAACGGCGCGAGCCCTTCGGCCCCGCCGTCGACCGCCGTCAGCACCCAGATGCCGTCGGCGTGCACCGCGACGCTGTGCTCCCAGTGCGCGGCGGCCGAGCCGTCCTCGGTGGCGACGGTCCAGCCGTCGTCCTTCACGTAGGTGTCCTGGTCCCCCAGCACCACCATCGGCTCGATCGCGACCACGAGACCAGGGCGGACCTCCGGGCCCTTGGAGCGCACCCGGTAGTTGAACACCGGAGGATCCTCGTGCATGCGACGGCCGATGCCGTGGCCGATGTAGTCGGTGAGGATGCCGTAGTCGCCCTGCGACATGATGTGGTCCTCGACCGCCTCGCCCACCTCGTTGAGGTGCCGGGCGCTCGCGAGCCGCGCGATGCCGTGCCAGAGCGACTGCTCGGTGACCTCCGACAGCTTCCGCCGCTCGGCGACACGCTCCGGGTGGGCCGGGTCGGGCAGCACGAACGTCCGCGCAGCGTCGCCGTTCCAGCCCTCCTGGATGGCGCCGCTGTCGACCGACAGGATGTCACCCGGCTGCAGCAGACGCGCCCCGGGGATGCCGTGCACGACCTCGTCGTTGACCGACGCGCAGATCGTGTGGTGGTAACCCGCCTCCAGCTTGAAGTTGGACTTCCCGCCGAGCGCTTCGATCGCGGCCTCGGCGATCCGGTCGAGCTCCAGAGTGGAGACGCCGGCGGCCACGGCTGCGGCAACGGCGTCGAGGGACGCCGCAGTCGCCCGCCCCGGCGCGACCATGAGTCGGAGCTGGGCGGGCGACTTGTAGATCGACCGACGCAGTGCCATCGACGCTAGGCGACCGGCTCGCCGGCGCCCTCCAGCGGGAGGATGCCGCGATCGGCCAGAGCCGAACGGATGCGGGCGGCGACATCGTCCATCGCACCGAGGCCATCGACCTCGACCAGGAGTCCGCGCCGGCTGTACACGTCGATCAGCGGGGACGTCTCGCGGAGGTAGACCTCCTGGCGGTGCCGGATGGCCTCCTCGGAGTCATCGGCGCGGCCCTGCTCCTGCGCACGCTTGCTGAGGCGCGCGACGATCTCGTCCTGGTCGGCGACGAGCTGGATCACCGCGGCGAGCTCCTGGCCCTTCGAGGCCAGCAGATCGTCGAGGTACTTCACCTGCTCGAGCGTGCGCGGATAGCCGTCGAGGAGGAAGCCGTCCTTCGCGTCGTCCTCGTTCAGCCGGTCGGTGACGAGCTGGTTGGTGAGGCTGTCCGGAACGTAGTCGCCCGCGTCGACGATCGCCTTGACCTGCTGGCCGAGCGGCGTCTCGTTCTTGATGTTGGCCCGGAAGATGTCGCCCGTGGAGATGTCGGGGATCCCGTACACGGAGGTGATGCGGGAGGCCTGAGTGCCCTTGCCCGCTCCGGGAGGTCCGACGATCAGCATACGGGTCAACGCAGAAGCCCTTCGTAGTGCCGCTGCTGGAGCTGCGAGTCGATCTGCTTGACCGTCTCGAGTCCGACACCGACGATGATCAGGATGGACGTGCCGCCGAACATGAAGTTCTGGCTGGCGCCGAGCAATGCGAACGCTATCAGCGGGATCAGCGCGATGATTCCGAGGTAGATCGAGCCCGGCAGCGTCACGCGGGTCAGCACGTAGTCCAGGTACTCGGCGGTGGGGCGGCCCGCGCGGATACCGGGGATGAAGCCGCCGTACTTCTTCATGTTGTCGGCGACCTCCTCCGGGTTGAACGTGATGGCCACGTAGAAGTACGTGAAGCCCACGATCAGGAGGAAGTAGAGCAGCATGTAGAGCGGGTGGTCGCCCTTGGTCAGGTAGTTCGTGATCCAGGTCACCCAGGGAGCCGGGGCCTTGCCGGCGCGCCGGCTGGTTGAACTGGGCGATCAGCGCGGGCAGGTACAGCAGCGACGACGCGAAGATGACAGGCACGACGCCGGCCATGTTCACCTTGATCGGGATGTACGTGTTATTGCCGCCGTACGTTCGGCGGCCCACCATGCGCTTGGCGTACTGCACAGGGATGCGGCGCTGCGACTGCTCGACGAAGACGACGGCGGCGACGATCAGGAGACCGATCGCAATCACCACCAACATCACCTCGATGCTCTGCGACTGGCCGATGGCCCAGAGGGAGCTCGGGAACTGCGCCGCGATCGAGGTGAAGATCAGGAGGGACATACCGTTGCCGATGCCGCGCTCGGTGACGAGCTCACCCATCCACATGATGAGGCCGGTGCCGGCGGTCATGGTGACGACCATGAGCATGATGGCGTACCAGGAGTCGTCCGTGATGAGCTGCGTGCACTGCGAGACGGCCGTGGTGCCGAAGAGGGCGCCGGAGCGGGCGACGGTGATGAGGGTCGTCGACTGGAGGACGCCCAGCGCGATCGTGAGATAGCGGGTGTACTGCGTGAGCTTCGCCTGGCCGGCCTGGCCCTCCTTGTAGAGGGTCTCGAAGCGTGGGATGACCACGCGCAACAGCTGCACGATGATCGACGCGGTGATGTACGGCATGATGCCGAGCGCGAAGATCGAGAGTTTGAGGAGAGCGCCACCCGAGAACAGATTGACCAGGGAGTAGAGCCCTGAGGTGTCCTGGTTGGCGTTCAGACAGGTCTGCACGTTGGCGAAGTCGACGAACGGCGCAGGGATGAAGGAGCCCAGCCGGAACAGGGCGATGATCCCCAGCGTGAAGAAGATCTTCCGGCGGAGGTCCGGGGTGCGGAAGATCCGCGCGACGGCGCTAAACAAAAGTGCGTCCTGCTTTCCTGTAAGAGTCAGTCGGGTGACCGGAGTTCCCGGCCACCCGACTGCGCTGCTTTACGGGCGGCTACTTGACGGAGCCACCAGCGGCGACGATCTTCTGCTCGGCAGAGCCGGAGACCTTGTCGACCGCAACGTTCAGCTTAACCGCAATGTCCCCGTTACCGAGAACCTTGACCTTCTCGTTCTTGCGAACGGCGCCCTTGGCGACGAGGTCGGAGATGGTGACATCGCCACCGGCCGGGTACAGCTCGGCCAGCTTCTCGAGGTTGACCACCTGGTACTCGACGCGGAACGGGTTCTTGAACCCGCGCAGCTTCGGCGAACGCATGTGGAACGGGAGCTGACCGCCCTGGAAGCCCGGGCGGACCTGGTAGCGGGCCTTGGTGCCCTTCGTACCACGGCCCGCGGTCTTGCCCTTGGAACCCTCACCGCGTCCGACGCGGGTCTTGTCCTTCTTGGCGCCCGCGGCGGGACGGAGGTGGTGCACCTTGAGGACCTGCTCGCGGGGGGCCGCGACGTCCTTCTTGGCCGGGGCCTTCTTCGCCGGAGCGGAGACGGTCTCGTCCTTGGTGGAGGCGGCGGTCTTGTCGGCAGCGGCCTTCGCCGGAGCCTTCTTGGCCGGAGCCTTCTTCTCGGTGCTTGTCTTCTCGGCGGCCGGCTTGGCGGCAGCCTTGGTGGTGGTGCTCTTCTTGGCGGCCGGCTTCTCGGCAGCGGCCTCAGTGGTCGGCTTGTCGTCAGCCATTAGTCGATCTCCTCAACCTTCACCAGGTGAGCGACGGTGTTGACGTACCCGCGGTTCTGCGGGGTGTCCTCGCGGACGGTGACGTCACCGATTCGCTTCAGTCCCAGACTGCGCAGCGTGTCGCGCTGGTACTGCTTCTCGCTCACTTTCGACTTGATCTGCGTGATCTTCAGGCGCGCGGCCATCAGGCACCTACCTTCTCTGCCTTCTTGGCGGCAGCAGCGGCCTCGGCCGCCTCGGCCTCGGCACGCAGCAGTCGCGCGGGCGCGACCTGGTCGTAGTCGAGACCACGGCGAGCTGCGACGGCACGGGGCTCCTCGAGCTGCTTGAGCGCCTCGACGGTCGCGTGCACGATGTTGATCGTGTTGGACGAGCCGAGCGACTTGCTCAGCACGTCGTGGATGCCGGCGCACTCCAGGACGGCGCGCACCGGGCCACCGGCGATGACACCGGTACCGGCGGCGGCCGGACGCAGGAGGACGACGCCGGCAGCGGCCTCACCCTGCACCGGGTGCGGGATGGTGACGCCGACGCGCGGGACGCGGAAGAAGTTCTTCTTCGCCTCCTCGACGCCCTTCGAGATCGCCAGCGGCACCTCGCGGGCCTTGCCGTAGCCGACGCCCACCAGGCCGTTGCCGTCTCCGACGACCACGAGAGCGGTGAAGCTGAAGCGACGACCACCCTTCACGACCTTGGAGACGCGGTTGATGGTGACGACGCGCTCCAGGAACTGGCTCTTGTCGGCGTCCCGGCTGCCGCGATCGCGGTTGGGGTTGCGCTCCCGGCCACCGCGGCGCGGCTCGCGCTCCCGGTTGTTGTCGGTCGACGCAGCGGTCTCGACCGGCTGCGCGGTCTCCGTTACCTCAGCGGCCACGGTCTGCTCCTTGTTGTTCTCGTCGCTCACAGGTTCAGCCCACCTTCACGAGCGCCTTCGGCGACGGCCGCAACGCGACCGGCGTACTTGCTGCCGCCACGGTCGAAGACCACGGCCTCGACACCGGCGCTCTTCGCGCGCTCGGCGACGAGCTCGCCCACCTTGCGGGCCTTGGCGGTCTTGTCACCGTCGAAGCCGCGCAGGTCGGTCTCCATGGTCGACGCGGAGGCCAGCGTGTGGCCCTTGGCGTCGTCGACGATCTGCACGAAGACGTGACGGGCCGAACGGGTCACGACCAGGCGAGGACGGACCTCGGTGCCCACGACCTTCTTGCGGAGGCGGGTGTGACGACGGCCGCGGGCGGCCGCCTTGCTCTTTCCTCTGGTACCCAGAGCCATGATTACTTACCAGCCTTTCCGGCCTTGCGACGAACGACCTCGCCGGCGTAACGCACACCCTTGCCCTTGTACGGCTCGGGCTTGCGGATCTTGCGGATGTTCGCGGCGACCTCGCCAACAGCCTGCTTGTCGATCCCGCTCACGGTCACCTTGTTGTTGCCCTCGACCGTGAAGGTGATGCCGGCCGGCGGCTCGACGTTGACCGGGTGCGAGAAGCCGAGCGCGAACTCGACGCCCGCGCCCTTCTGCGCGACGCGGTAACCGGTGCCGACGATCTCAAGGCCCTTGGAGTAGCCCTCGGTGACGCCGATGATGTTGTTGTTGATGAGCGTGCGGGTGAGGCCGTGGAGCGAGCGCGACGAGCGCTCGTCGTCCGGACGGGTGACCAGGACCTGGCCCTCCTCAAGCTTCGCCTCGATGGGGCTCGCGACGGTGAGCGTGAGCTCGCCCTTCGGGCCCTTGACGGTGACGGTCTGGCCGTCGATCTTCACATCGACCCCAGCGGGGATCTCGATGGGCAGTCTTCCAATACGCGACATGGCAGGGTCACCACACGTAGGCGAGGACTTCCCCACCCACGCCCTTCTTCTCAGCCTGGCGGTCCGTGAGGAGCCCCGAGGAGGTGGACAGGATCGCGACACCGAGGCCGCCGAGGACCTTGGGGAGCTCCGTCGACTTCGCGTAGACGCGGAGGCCGGGCTTGGAGACACGCTTGATGCCTGCGATGGAACGCTCACGGTTCGGACCGAACTTGAGGTTGAGCGTCAGGGTCTGGCCGACACGGGCGTCGGAGACCTCCCAGCCGGAGATGTAGCCCTCGGAGGTGAGGATCTCGGCGATGTGGGACTTGAGCTTGGAGTGCGGCATCGACACGGTGTCGTGGTGCGCCGAGTTCGCGTTGCGCAGTCTGGTCAGCATGTCTGCGACCGGATCTGTCATCGTCATTGCGATTTTCCTTTGTTCACCAGGTTTCGTGCAGCCGTTACACGACTGACGACCTGTGGTGGAAGTGGGCCGGCCGGGCGGCCGGCCCACAAAGAGACAAGACTACTAGGTCTAGTTGCCCGCCTCGTTCGAACGGAACGGGAAGCCGAGCTGCTTGAGCAGCGCGCGGCCCTCCGCGTCGTTCTTCGCGGTCGTGACGACCGTGATGTCCATACCCCGGACGCGGTCGATCCGGTCCTGGTTGATCTCGTGGAACATCGACTGCTCCGTGAGACCGAAGGTGTAGTTGCCATTGCCGTCGAACTGCTTGTCGCTCAGGCCGCGGAAGTCCCGGATACGGGGCAGCGCGAGCGAGAGCAGACGGTCGAGGAACTCCCACATGCGGTCGCCGCGCAGCGTGACGTGCGCGCCGATCGGCTGGCCCTCGCGCAGCTTGAACTGCGCGATGGACTTGCGGGCCTTGGTGACCTGCGGCTTCTGGCCGGTGATCAGGGTGAGGTCGTTGATCGCACCGTCGATCACCTTGCCGTCACGAGCAGCTTCGCCGACACCCATGTTGACGACGATCTTCACGAGGCCGGGCACCTGGTGCACGTTCGTGAAGCCGAAGTCGCCCTTGAGCTGAGCGGAGATCTCGGTCTTGTACTTCTGCTTCAGGCGAGGCTGGATTTTGCCAGCACTCGTTGCAGTGTCCGTCATTACAGGTCCTTACCAGACTTCTTGGCGTAACGAACGCGGACCGTCTTGGTGACGCCGTCCTTCGTAACGGTCTCGTTGCGGAAGCCGACGCGGGTCGGCTTCTTGGTCTCGGGGTCGACGAGCGCCACGTTGGAGACGTGGATGGAAGCCTCGTGCGTCTCGATGCCGCCGGTCTTCGTGCCACGCTGCGTCTGTCCGACGCGCACGTGCTTGGTCACGAAGTTGACGCCCTCGACGATCACGCGGTTCTTCTCCACGAGGACCTCGATGACACGACCCTGCTTGCCGCGGTCACCACCGCGGGCCTGCGAGCGGCCCGTGATGACCTGGACCAGGTCGCCCTTCTTGATGTTCGCCATGCTTACAGCACCTCCGGGGCCAGCGAGATGATCTTCATGAACTTCTTGTCGCGAAGCTCACGGCCGACCGGGCCGAAGATACGGGTGCCGCGGGGGTCACCGTCGTTCTTCAGGATCACGGCGGCGTTCTCGTCGAACTTGATGTAGGAGCCGTCCGGGCGGCGGGTGTTCTTCCGCACGCGCACGACGACCGCCTTGACGACATCGCCCTTCTTGACGTTGCCGCCGGGGATCGCGTCCTTGACCGTGGCGACGATGACGTCACCCAGGCCCGCGTAGCGACGGCTGGAGCCGCCGAGGACGCGGATGGTGAGAAGCTCCTTGGCGCCGGTGTTGTCGGCGACCTTGAGTCGGGATTCCTGCTGAATCACTTGGCCTTCTCCAGAATCTCAACCAGGCGCCACCGCTTGGAGGCGCTCAGCGGACGGGTCTCGTTGATGAGAACGAGGTCGCCGATGCCGGCGGTGTTGTTCTCGTCGTGCGCCTTCACCTTGGAGGTGCGGCGGAGGACCTTGCCGTACAGGGGGTGCTTCACGCGGTCTTCGACCTCGACGACGATGGTCTTGTCCATCTTGTCGCTGACGACGTACCCGCGACGGGCCTTGCGGTAACCACGGGCGAGGGCCTCGTCGGCCGCCGACTCCGCGGCCGCAGCCTTGGTGGTCTCAGCCATTACTTGGCCTCCTCAGTCTCGGTCTCGGCGACCTCGGGGGCCTCAGCGGCCTCCTTCTTCGCCTTGCTCTTCTTCTCTGCCTTGGCGGGCGTCACGTCGGCCGGGGCCGGGGTCGCCCGGATCCCGAGCTCGCGCTCACGGATCACGGTGTAGATACGAGCGATGTCGCGCTTGACCGCACGCAGGCGGCCGTGGCTCTCGAGCTGACCGGTGGCCGACTGGAAGCGCAGGTTGAACAGCTCTTCCTTGGCCTTCTTCAGCTCGTCGATCAGACGCTCGTCTTCAAAGGTGTCGAGCTCGCTGGGAGCGAGCTCCTTGGTGCCGATCGCCATTACGCGTCGCCCTCCTCGCGCTTGATGATGCGTGCCTTGAGGGGCAGCTTGTGGATTGCACGGGTCATTGCCTCACGAGCGAGTTCCTCGGAGACGCCGGAGACCTCGAAGAGGACTCGACCCGGCTTGACGTTCGCGACCCACCACTCGGGCGAACCCTTACCGGAACCCATTCGGGTCTCGGCAGGCTTCTTCGTGAGCGGACGGTCCGGGTAGATGTTGATCCACACCTTGCCGCCACGCTTGATGTGACGCGTCATGGCGATACGAGCGGACTCGATCTGACGGTTGGTCACATAAGCGGGGGTCAGGGCCTGGATGCCGTACTCGCCGAAGGAGACCTTCGTGCCACCGGTCGCCTGGCCGCTACGGCCGGGGTGGTGCTGCTTGCGGTGCTTGACTCTGCGTGGGATCAACATGGTTATGCCTCAACTCCTGCTGCGGCCGGCGCGGTCTCGGCGGCGGGGGCGTTGCCCCGGCCACCGCCGCGACGCGGACCACGGTCACGGTCGTTGCGCTCGCGCGACGGCTTCTGGTTGGCCTGCTCGCGGGCAAGCTCCTTGTTCGTGATGTCGCCCTTGTAGATCCACACCTTGACACCGATGCGACCGAAGGTGGTCTTGGCCTCGTAGAAGCCGTAGTCGATGTTGGCGCGGAGCGTGTGCAGCGGCACACGACCCTCGCGGTAGAACTCCGAGCGGCTCATCTCGGCGCCGCCGAGGCGGCCCGACACCTGGATGCGGACACCCTTGGCGCCGGCGCGCTGAGCGCCCTGCAGGCCCTTGCGCATCGCGCGGCGGAAGGCCACGCGGGCGGCGAGCTGCTCGGCGATGCCCTGGGCGACGAGCTGAGCGTCGGCCTCGGGGTTCTTGACCTCGAGGATGTTCAGCTGGATCTGCTTGCCCGAGAGCTTCTCGAGGTCGGCGCGGATGCGCTCGGCCTCGGCGCCACGACGACCGATCACGATGCCCGGACGGGCGGTGTGGATGTCGACGCGGACGCGGTCGCGGGTGCGCTCGATCTCGATGCGGGACACGCCCGCGCGGTCGAGCGAGGTCTTCAGCAGCGTGCGGATCTTGACGTCCTCAGCGAGGTAGTCGCTGTAACGCTGACCCTTCTTCGTGCTGTCGGAGAACCAGCGCGACACGTGGTCGGTCGTGATCCCCAGACGGAAGCCGTACGGGTTGACTTTCTGGCCCATTACTTGCTCGCCTTCTTCGTAGCGTTCGCAACCTCAGCCTCGTCCGGCGTCGCGAGGACGATCGTGATGTGGCTGGTGCGCTTGTTGATCCGGAAGGCCCGACCCTGTGCGCGCGGCTGGAACCGCTTGAGCGTGGTGCCCTCGTCCACGAAGGCCTTGCTCACGTACAGGTCCTGCTCGTCCAGGTAGGTGTTGCTCTGGTCGGCCTTGACGCGCGCGTTGGCGATCGCCGAGGCGACGAGCTTGTAGACCGGCTCGCTCGCGCTCTGCGGGGCGAACTTCAGGATGGCCAGGGCCTCCTGGGCCTGCTTGCCGCGGATCAGGTTGACGACGCGGCGGGCCTTCATGGGGGTGACGCGGATGTGACGCACGCGTGCGATCGACTCCACCATTTCTCTCCTCCTTACGCCACCGCGTTAGCGGCGGCGACCCTTCTTGTCGTCCTTCACGTGACCACGGAAGGTGCGGGTGGGCGCGAACTCGCCCAGCTTGTGACCGACCATGGTCTCGGTGACGAACACCGGGATGTGCTTGCGACCGTCGTGCACCGCGATGGTGTGACCCAGCATGGCCGGGACGATCATCGAGCGGCGCGACCAGGTCTTGATCACGTTCTTGCTGTTGGCCTCGTTAGCGGCGACCACCTTGCGAAACAGGTGCTCGTCGACGAAGGGGCCCTTCTTGAGACTGCGTGGCATCTTCTCGAACTCCTACTTACGCTTCTTGCCGGCGTTACGACGGCGGACGATGAGCTTGTCGCTTTCCTTGTTGGGGTGGCGCGTGCGGCCTTCCTTCTGACCCCACGGGCTGACCGGGTGGCGACCACCGGAGGTCTTGCCCTCACCACCACCGTGCGGGTGGTCGATCGGGTTCATGGCGACACCACGCACGGTCGGGCGGACGCCCTTCCAGCGCATACGGCCGGCCTTGCCCCAGTTGATGTTCGACTGCTCGGCGTTGCCGACCTCGCCGATCGTCGCGCGGCAGCGGACGTCGACGTTGCGGACCTCGCCCGAGGGCAGGCGCAGCTGGGCGTAGGGGCCGTCCTTCGCGACGAGACGAACCGAGGCGCCGGCGGAGCGGGCCATCTTGGCGCCACCGCCCGGCTTCAGCTCGATGGCGTGGATGACGGTACCGGTCGGGATGTTGCGCAGCGGCAGGTTGTTGCCCGGCTTGATGTCCGAGCCGGCGCCCGACTCGACCACGTCGCCCTGCTTCAGCCCGGCCGGAGCCAGGATGTAGCGCTTGGTGCCGTCCACGAAGTGGAGCAGCGCGATGCGCGCAGTGCGGTTGGGGTCGTACTCGATGTGCGCGACCTTGGCGTTGACGCCGTCCTTGTCGTTGCGACGGAAGTCGATCACGCGGTACTGGCGCTTGTGGCCACCACCGATGTGACGGGTCGTGATGCGGCCCTGGTTGTTGCGGCCACCGGTCTTCGACAGCGGACGGAGAAGGGACTTCTCCGGCGTCGAGCGGGTGATCTCGGCGAAGTCGGCGACCGAGGAGCCGCGACGACCGGGGGTCGTGGGCTTGTAGTTACGAATAGCCATGTCTGTCTTCCTCTAGTCCTTCGCTTAGCCGACGGCCGTGAAGATGTCGATGGAACCGGACTTCAGCGTGACGATCGCACGCTTGGTGTCCTTGCGCTTGCCGGTGCCGAACTTGGTGCGACGGGTCTTGCCCTGACGGTTCAGGGTGTTGATCGACGCGACCTCGACCTTGAAGATCGACTCGATGGCGAGCTTGATCTCGGTCTTGTTCGAACGCGGGTCGACGATGAAGGTGTACTTGCCTTCGTCGATCAGGCCGTAGCTCTTCTCGGAGACGACCGGGGCGATGATGACGTCGCGCGGGTCCTTGTTGACGGCGGCCATTACGCGTTCACCTCTTCCTTCTTGGTCTTGGACGAGATGAACGACTCGAGCGCGGCCTGCGAGAAGACGATGTCGTCGCTCACCAGGACGTCGTAGGCGTTCAGCTGGTCGTAGGTCAGCACGTGCACGGACGGGACGTTGCGCACGCTCTTGAAAGCGAGCTCGTCGTCGCGCTCCAGCACCACGAGGACGTGGCGCGAGGTCGCGACGCCGTCGAGCAGCTCCACGACGGCCTTGGTCGAGGGGACCTCGCCGGTCGTGAACGCCTGCACGGCGTGGATGCGGCTGCCGCGGGCGCGGTCCGAGAGGGCGCCGAGCAGAGCAGCGGCGATCATCTTCTTCGGGGTGCGCTGCGAGTAGTCGCGCGGGTTCGGTCCGTGGACGACGCCACCGCCGGTCATCTGAGGAGCGCGGATCGAGCCCTGACGAGCGCGACCGGTGCCCTTCTGCTTGAACGGCTTGCGGCCGGCGCCGGAGACCTCGCCACGACCCTTGGTCTTGTGGGTGCCCTGGCGCGCGGCGGCGAGCTGAGCGGTCACGACCTGGTGGATCAGCGGGATGTTGGTCTGAACGTCGAACAGGGAGTCCGGAAGCTCGATGGAGCCGGCCTTCTTGCCCTTGAGGTCGACGACGTCAATCGAGGTAGCCATCTACTTAGGCCCCCTTCACTGCGTTGCGGACGAAAACGATGCGGCCACGAGCGCCGGGGACGGCGCCCTTGACGAGCAGCAGGCCCTTCTCGGCGTCGACGGCCTGGACCTTGAGGTTCAGGACGGTCACGCGCTCGCCACCCATGCGACCGGCCATGCGCATGCCCTTGAAGACACGGCTCGGGGTCGAGGAGGCGCCGATGGAGCCCGGCTTGCGGTGGTTGCGGTGCGCACCGTGCGAGGCGGAGACGCCCTTGAAGTTGTGGCGCTTCATGACACCGGCGAAGCCCTTGCCCTTGGAGGTGCCCACGACGTCGACCAGCTGGCCGGCCTCGAAGGTGGCATCCACGGTGAGCTCCTGGCCGGCCGAGTACTCGGCGGCGTCAGCAGTGCGGACCTCGGTGAGGTGACGGCGCGGCGTGACGCCCGCCTTGTCGAAGTGGCCGGCGGCCGGCTTGTTGACCTTGCGCGGGTCGATCTGGCCGTAGGCGATCTGGACGGCGTTGTAGCCGTCGACCTCGGGGGTGCGGACCTGGGTCACGACGTTCGGCGTGATCTCGATGACGGTCACCGGGATGAGCTTGTTGTTCTCGTCCCAGACCTGGGTCATGCCGAGCTTCTTGCCGAGGAGTCCCTTGGAGGTCTTGGTGTCGATGTTGGACATAGCGGCACTCCCCCTTAGAGCTTGATCTCGATGTTGACGTCGGCGGGCAGGTCGAGACGCATGAGCGAGTCGACGGCCTTCGGCGTCGGGTCGATGATGTCGATCAGCCGCTTGTGCGTGCGCATCTCGAAGTGCTCGCGGCTGTCCTTGTACTTGTGGGGCGAACGGATGACGCACACCACGTTCTTCTCGGTGGGAAGCGGCACCGGGCCGACGACGGTCGCGCCTGCACGGGTCACCGTGTCGACGATCTTGCGCGCCGAGGTGTCGATGACCTCGTGGTCATACGACTTAAGCCGAATGCGGATCTTCTGTCCCGCCATGTCTGACTCTCTCTCTTGTTATGGCGTCGTACGAGACGGCTCTTACGAACCGCGCTCGCATTGGACGCAGTGCGACGTACGCGTGGGAAACGCCACTATTCTTCTGTCAACTCACCGCACGCCTCGAGGCACAGAGAAATCCCTGCTTTTCGAAGATGTCGATTGTGAGCATGTCCTGCTACCTGCGGCCTAACCCCTCGACCGCCGGTCCGAAGACTCTCGCGGTGGGCTATGCACTGCCTGGCAGTGATCCGTTCGGAGCGCACATGAGCGCGCTCGTTCCGAAATGTTGAACCAGACAAGTTTGCCAGATCTGGAGCCAAGCTGCAACCCGGGCGTGTCGCGCGTGGCCGGCGGCGGTCAGAACTTGCTCCACAGCCGCGTCCGAACGCCGCGTTCTCCACAGATTTCCGTCGTCCCGTCCGCCGCCGCATGGCCATCGCCAGGCTGGATTCATGACAGCACTCCACGACACCTTCAGGTCCGCCCGGCTCCACCGACTGCACCTGCGCGCGGTCGAACCCGGGCGACATGCGACCCTCCAGCAGATCGGTCGGAAACGGTCGCGGAGGGATCAGCTCGAGCGGCTGCACCTGTTCGCGGCGATGCGGCAGAGGCCTCCCGTATTCGCGTACTGGTCGGCGGCGATCGTTCACGGACTCCCCTTGCTCAACGCTCCGCCGGCGACCATCCATGTCGTCGCCGCGGGTCCTGCTGAGAGCGCCGCTCGCGGGATCGTGACGCATCGGAGGACGGTCGGGGTGGCGCCCGTGCGCACCCGCGGGCTCACCGCGACGCCGGTCGCCGAGACGGTGGCAGCCCTGGCGGGACGGACGTCGTTCGTGGAGGGCGTGGTGCTCGCCGACTACTCCCTGCACGCCGGCGCTTTCGGGGATCGGGTCCCGCTCGCGACCTCCGCCGAGCTCGCCGACGCCGCCGGAGCGCTGACCGATCCGGAGGAACGGCGGCGCGCACTCGCGGTCTCACGGTTCGCGGACGGGCGCGCCGAGTCGCCGCTCGAGTCGGTCAGCCGGGCGACGATCGCGTTGGCAGGGGCTCCCCCGCCCGAGTTGCAACTCCGCGTGCACGACCAGTTCGGAGTGATCGCTCGGCCCGGCTTCTGCTGGCCCGAGCTCGGGATCGCCGGCGAGGCGGACGGCGCGGAGAAACTGCAGCATCCGGCTTTCCGGCGATTCCCGGATGTGAGGCAGGCCTTAGCGGCGCGTGCGGAGCGCGACAGGCGGATCGAGGCGGCGGGGCTGCGCGTCATCCGCTGGCGCTGGGCCATCGGGCGGCGCGTCGATCTGATGCGAGAGTTCCTGACCCGCGAAGGCGTGCCGTTGGACCCAGGCAGGCGGCTCGGGGAGCTGGGCCTGGGACCGGAGCGGGGCCTCTGACGCAGAAGAGCGGGACCGGTGTTCGCCGATCCCGCTCCCGAACGGCGCCTCGCGCCGCCGCTCTCGTGGTTCCAAGACCGCCTAGGCGGTTTCCGAACTCTTCGTCCGTACTCCGGTCAGCGGCTTGGTCTGGTTTGCGAGGTCCATGCTCACCATAGGCACTCTCCCTTCGTCGACGGACCCGTTCGGTTGAAACGGTGCCCTCATTCTGCGCCCGACCTGGCGAGAGGTAAACCCCTCCGACCTCACGCTCAGGAACGGGTACGTCGCGATCGCAGGAGGAGGCCGACACAGAGGACCGCCGCACCGGCCGTGCCGGCGCCGATCGCCAGCGACGCGAGCGGGATGATCTCGACGGTGGCGCCGGTGCCGGCGAGGGAGCGCGAACGCTCCACCACGGACACCGGCCCGGGCGGGAAGACCGGAACAGTACGGCCGGTGATGGCCGGCACCGGACGGGTGACGACATCCAGCGTCACGGTCGCGGACGCGCTCGTCCGGCCCGCGACGGTGGCGGTGTAGACGAATGCGTCGGCTCCGACATGTGCCGGGTCGCTCCGGTAGCTGCGGTGCACACCCTCGCCGCTGAGGACGCCGTGGGACGGCTCGGCCACGACATCGATCTGCACAGACCCCTCCTCCGGAGCAGAACCGTCGGCAGCGGAGGCGACCAGGCTGATCGGCGTGTCCTCCCCCGCGAACGCGGTGTAATGCAGGTCGCGCACGGACGGAGTGAGCGCGGCGTCCTCGACCACCTCGATGTCCACGCGGTACGGGCCGGCGGTGGAGTGGCCGTCGCTGACCGTGTACTCGAACGCATCCGCCCCGGCGAAACCCGCTTCGGGGGTGTAGACGCCGCCGGAGCCGGTCGACCGGAACGTGCCGTGGGCCGGCTCGGAGACGATCGCGTACGTCAGCTCGTCGCCGTCCGGGTCCGTGCCGGGGAACTCCACCGAGGCCGACGACCCGGCCGACAGAGTGAACGCGAAATCGGCCGCCGCCGGCGGAGCGTTCGACACGACGCCGCCCGCGGCCAGGAGCACCACCGAGTCGAGGATCGCGTCCGAGACATCCGCGATGACGAGCTTGACGTGATTCTGCTCGTGCGCGGACACCGGGGCGACGCAGCGAAGAGGGACGGTGAAGCCGTTGAGCGCCGTATCGACCGAACCGGCCGTGTTGTCCACGAAGAGTTCCGCGTTGCTGCCCGCGTTCACCGAGTCGACGCTGACGGGCTCCTCACCGATAACCGCGCAGTTCGCGCCATTGACGAAGAAGCCGAACACGTCGTTGAAGCCCTTGCCGACCCAGTCGTTGTACTCGGCCGACCCGAACACGTAGTCGATCGAGAGGGAGGTCGAAGTCGGCACGACATCGAACTCCAAGACGGCCGCGTCCCGGGTCCGCGCGCCTGCCAGAGCGGTGGCGTCCTCGTCCCCCGGAGTGCCCAGTCGCGTCGACAGGCTGTGCCCGTGAGGGCCAGGGGTCTCCGCGACCAGACCGGTGCTGAGCGCGACACCCGACGCGAGACCGAGCGCGTCCATCCCGGCGAAGGCGCCGATCGCGCGCGGGTCGCCGGTGAAGCGGATGCCCGAGGTGGTGACGCCCTCGCCCACGAGCTGCGCGACGAAGGACTCGACGGAGGACGTCGTCCCGTCCGTCACCGACTGAGCGGGGTCGCCCACCGCGGCCGGCCCGGCGAGCGTGAGCGGCGTCGCTACGAGGACGAGGCCTCCGACCGCGGCGACGAGACGGGTCGGGAAGGAGCGGGTACGAGCACGGGAGTGGCGCGAGGGCACGTCTGATTACCTTAGGTGTTAGATGCGGCCACCAATATTTATCACACGTCTCCCGCTCCGCAAAACGACGAAGGGCCGGACCCTTGCGGGTCCGGCCCTCAGCCGAAATGCCTGCCCGGTGGACCGGGCGGGTACTTACTTGTTGATCTTGGTCACCGTACCGGCGCCCACGGTGCGGCCACCCTCACGGATGGCGAAGCCGAGGCCCTCCTCCATGGCGATCGGCTGGATCAGCTCGACCGACATGTCGGTGGTGTCGCCGGGCATGACCATCTCGGTGCCCTCGGGCAGCGAGATGACGCCGGTGACGTCGGTGGTACGGAAGTAGAACTGCGGACGGTAGTTCGTGTAGAAGGGGTTGTGACGGCCACCCTCCTCCTTCGAGAGGATGTAGGCAGTGCCCTCGAAGTTGGTGTGCGGCGTGACCGAACCCGGCTTCACGACGACCTGGCCGCGCTCCACGTCCTCGCGCTTGGTGCCGCGGAGGAGCAGACCACAGTTCTCGCCGGCCCAGGCCTCGTCGAGCTGCTTGTGGAACATCTCGATACCCGTGACCGTGGTCTTCTGCGTCGGGCGGATGCCGACGATCTCGACCTCGGAGTTGATGGCGAGGGTGCCACGCTCGGCGCGACCGGTGACGACGGTGCCACGACCGGTGATCGTGAAGACGTCCTCGATCGGCATCAGGAACGGCTTGTCCTTGTCGCGCACCGGGTCCGGGATGGACTCGTCGACGGCGTCCATGAGGTCGAGGACCGACTGGACCCACTTCTCGTCGCCCTCGAGAGCCTTGAGGCCCGAGACGCGCACGACCGGGGCGTTGTCGCCGTCGAAGTCCTGGCTGGAGAGCAGCTCGCGGACCTCGAGCTCGACGAGCTCCAGGATCTCCTCGTCGTCGACCATGTCGGACTTGTTCAGCGCGACGAGCAGGTACGGAACGCCGACCTGCTTGGCCAGCAGCACGTGCTCGCGGGTCTGAGCCATCGGGCCGTCGGTGGCGGCGACCACGAGGATCGCGCCGTCCATCTGGGCCGCACCGGTGATCATGTTCTTGATGTAGTCGGCGTGACCCGGGGCGTCGACGTGCGCGTAGTGACGCTTCGGGGTCTCGTACTCGACGTGCGAGATGTTGATCGTGATACCACGCTGACGCTCTTCCGGAGCCGAGTCGATCGACGCGAAGTCGCGCTGCACGTTGGTCGCCGACGGGTACTTGTCAGCAAGCACCTTGGAGATCGCCGCGGTGAGCGTCGTCTTGCCGTGGTCGACGTGACCGATGGTTCCGATGTTCACGTGCGGCTTAGTCCGCTCGAACTTGGCCTTAGCCACTGTGGTCCTCCTCAGGACTCTCGTGCAGACACCCCGGTCGACGGATTTCGACCGGAGGGCCTACGGGATTGGTTTCTTATGTTACGGGATGTTGCCTGAGAGCAGTGACCGAGGTCACTCGCCCTTGCTCTTCTGGACGATCTCGTCGGCCACAGCCTTCGGGACCTCCGCGTAGCTGTCGAACTGCATCGAGTACACCGCGCGGCCCGAGGTCTTGGACCTCAGGTCGCCGATGTAGCCGAACATCTCGGACAGCGGGACGTTGGCGCGGACGACCTTGACGCCGCTCGCGTCCTCCATGGACTGGATCTGTCCACGGCGGGAGTTGAGGTCGCCGATGACGTCGCCCATGTACTCCTCCGGCGTACGCACCTCGACCGCCATGAGCGGCTCGAGGAGCACCGGGTTCGCCTTGCGCGCAGCCTCCTTGTAGGCCATCGAGCCGGCGATCTTGAACGCCATCTCCGAGGAGTCGACGTCGTGCGAGGCACCGTCGACGAGGATCGCCTTGACACCCACCGTCGGGAAGCCGGCGAGCACGCCGACCTGCATCGCGTCCTGGATGCCCGCGTCGACCGAGGGGATGTACTCGCGCGGGACGCGACCGCCGGTGACGGCGTTCACGAACTCGTACGAGGTCTCCGGGGTCACCTCGAGCGGCTCCAGGGTGATCTGCACCTTAGCGAACTGACCGGAACCACCGGTCTGCTTCTTGTGGGTGTAGTCGTACTTCTCCACCGTGCGGCGGAGGGTCTCGCGGTAGGCCACCTGCGGCTTGCCGACGTTGGCCTCGACGTTGAACTCGCGCTTCATGCGGTCGACGAGGATGTCGAGGTGCAGCTCGCCCATGCCCTTGATGACCGTCTGACCGGTCTCCTGGTTCTGCTCGGTGCGGAACGTCGGGTCCTCTTCGGCGAGCTTCTGGATGGCCGTGCCGAGCTTCTCCTGGTCGGCCTTGGTCTTCGGCTCGATGGCGACCTCGATGACGGGCTCCGGGAAGGTCATCGACTCGAGGACGACCTGGTGGTCCGGGTCGCTCAGGGTGTCACCGGTGGTGGTGTCCTTGAGGCCGATCACCGCGTAGATGTTGCCGGCGGTGACGAAGTCGACCGGGTTCTCCTTGTTGGCGTGCATCTGGAAGATCTTGCCGATGCGCTCCTTCTTGCCCTTGGTCGAGTTCACGACACCGGCTCCGGAGTCGACGCGGCCCGAGTACACGCGGACGTAGGTCAGGCGACCGAAGAACGGGTGCACGGCGACCTTGAACGCGAGCGCCGAGAACGGCTCGGTGGCGTCGGCGTGGCGCAGGATGACCTGCTCCTCGTCGCGCGGGTTGTGCGCCTCGATGGCGGGCACGTCGAGCGGCGACGGAAGGTAGTCGATCACGGCGTCGAGCATCGGCTGCACACCGCGGTTCTTGAACGCGGAGCCGCAGAGGACCGGGTAGATCTCGTTGTTGACCGTGAGCTTGCGGATGGCGGCCTTGATCTCCGGGATGGTGATCTCTTCGCCGCCGAAGAACTTCTCGAGCAGCGCGTCGTCGGTCTCGGCGACGGTCTCGAGGAGACGGTTGCGGTACTCCTCGGCCTTCTCCTGAAGGTCGGCGGGGATCTCCTGGACCTCGTACTTGGCGCCCATGGTCACGTCACCCTTGGCGTCGCCGGGCCAGACCAGCGCGCGCATCTCGACCAGGTCGACGACGCCGACGAAGTCGGACTCGGAGCCGATCGGGAGCTGCATCACCAGCGGCTTGGCGCCGAGGCGGGAGACGATGGTGTCGACGGTGAAGTAGAAGTCGGCGCCCAGCTTGTCCATCTTGTTGACGAAGCAGATGCGCGGGACGACGTACTTGTCGGCCTGACGCCACACGGTCTCCGACTGGGGCTCGACGCCCTCCTTCGCGTCGAAGACGGCGACGGCACCGTCGAGGACGCGGAGCGAGCGCTCCACCTCGACCGTGAAGTCGACGTGACCCGGGGTGTCGATGATGTTGA
Source organism: Leifsonia sp. EB41 (assembly GCF_041262565.1). Taxonomy (NCBI): domain Bacteria; kingdom Bacillati; phylum Actinomycetota; class Actinomycetes; order Micrococcales; family Microbacteriaceae; genus Leifsonia; species Leifsonia sp. EB41. Next base: position 1,409,661 of record NZ_JBGCCJ010000001.1, read on the forward strand.
TCTGGTTCTTGTTCCAGAAACAGGTGACCGCGGCGGACGTGATGGTGATGCCGCGCTCCTTCTCCTGCTCCATCCAGTCGGTGGTCGAGGCGCCGTCGTGCGTCTCACCGATCTTGTGGTTGACGCCCGTGTAGAACAGGATGCGCTCGGTCGTGGTGGTCTTGCCGGCATCGATGTGGGCCATGATGCCGATGTTGCGGACCTTGTTGAGGTCGGTGAGCACGTCCTGTGCCACAGGGATTCCTCCGAAAAGTAGAAAGTGGAAGGGGTGCCGCCCGGGCGCGGCGCTCCTACGAGTGCAACGCCCGGACGACGAAAATGTTTACCAGCGGTAGTGCGCGAAGGCCTTGTTCGACTCGGCCATCTTGTGCGTGTCCTCGCGGCGCTTGACAGCGGCGCCCAGGCCGTTCGAGGCGTCGAGGATCTCGTTGGTGAGACGCTCGGTCATCGTCTTCTCGCGACGGCCCTTGGCGTAGCTGGTGAGCCAGCGCAGCGCGAGGGTGTTGGCGCGGTGCGGCTTGACCTCGACCGGCACCTGGTAGGTCGAGCCACCGACGCGGCGGCTGCGGACCTCGAGGGTCGGGCGGATGTTGTCGAGCGCCTTCTTGAGGGTGACGACCGCGTCCTGGCCGGACTTGGTCGAGACGCCCTCGAGCGCGTCGTAGACGATGCGCTCGGCAAGGCCCTTCTTGCCGTCGAGGAGGATCTTGTTGACGAGCTGGCTGACGACCGGCGCGCCGTACACCGGGTCGGCGACGACGGGGCGCTTCGGAGCGGGACCCTTGCGAGGCATTACTTCTTCTCCATCTTCGCGCCGTAGCGGCTGCGAGCCTGCTTGCGGTTCTTGACGGCCTGGGTGTCGAGCGCGCCACGGACGATCTTGTAGCGGACGCCGGGCAGGTCCTTCACACGGCCGCCGCGGACGAGCACCATCGAGTGCTCCTGCAGGTTGTGGCCCTCACCGGGGATGTACGCGGTGACCTCGGTCCCGTTCGAGAGCTTGACACGCGCGACCTTGCGGAGCGCGGAGTTCGGCTTCTTGGGGGTGGTGGTGTAGACACGGGTGCACACGCCGCGCTGCTGGGGGTTGGACTTCAGGGCGGGAGCCTTGGTCTTGGTGACCTTCGGCGTCCGGCCCTTCCGAACCAACTGCTGAATGGTTGGCACTGAACTTCTCCTTATATGGACTGCACGGTGACAGTTGTCGCTTTTTTCCCCGCACCCCGAGCGACCCGCTTCGCAGGCGATCGAGGAGTTGGGGAGTATCGGACCGATGGCCGATATGCCGTGGGGGCGGTGATTCCGTGCGGTCTCTCCGCCCATCGGATGAGTACGTGCCGGCCCGCTCGGTGTCGGCTCTCGCGAGCACACAACAAGCGCGCGTCAGAGCGCACACCCGATAAATACTATCGTCCGCGCGGTGGGCGGTCAAATGAGCGAGGGCGTGCTAGCGGGCTGTCCGCGCACAGCGGAATGGGAGCGCGTCGTCGGGTGCGCGACAGCAACACCCGGTGAAGTCCGGGGTGATCGCCGGCGCCGCGATGCGCTGCAGCGCCTGCCGCGCGCGCCGTCCGGAGGGTGGCATCCACTATATATATGTCACTCTTTCCCGATGCAGACCTTCGAACGCGCCGTCCTGGGCGGCATCCAGCTCGACAGGGCCGACCTCGACGAGTCCAGCCGCCACGTCATCGACCTCGCCCGCGCCGACGGCGGGATCGTCGTCACCTCGAACGTCTCGATCTCGCGCCACCTGCGCACCGTCGGCCTCCCCGAGCTCGAGGAGCAGACCTCCTTCTGGACCGTCGACGGCGTCCCGCTCACCTGGCTGCTGCGGATCGCGGGCAAGGGCCGGTTCCCCCGCGTCACCGGGACGGACCTGATGAACGCCGTCATCGAGCACCCGGGGGCGACCGACCTGCGCGTCGGCATCGTCGGCGCGCACGCGGCCGAGGCGGAGACGTTCTACCGTGCGCGCGGCCACGCGCACGTCCACGGCGCCGCCCTCCCGTTCGCCGAGCCGGGAAGCCCGGCGCTGATCGACGCCGCGAGCGCGTTCATCGAGCGCGTGCGGCCGGACGTGCTGTTCGTCTGCCTCGGCTTCCCGAAGCAGGAGCGCCTGATCCTGGAGCTGCGCACGAGGCATCCCGAGAGCATCGTTTTCATCGGGGCCGGGGCCGCTGCGCAGATGAACACCGGGCACTTCCCGCGCGCACCGCACCTGATGCGCCGGCTCGGGCTGGAGTGGGTGTGGCGGATGGGTCAGGACCCGTCGCGCCTGGTGAGGCGCTATCTGCTCCAGGACCTGCCCTGGCTGGTCGGGATGATCCCGGTGGCCGTGATCGAGCGGGTGCGCGGCCTCACGCGCCTGCCTGCGCGGCAGGCCCGTCGTTCGCGATCAGCGGGGTGAAGAGCGCGCCGCCGCCGTCGAAGGTCAGGATGCCGCGGAAGTCGAAGCTCCACGGGTCGGTGTAGCCCTGGCCGGACGCGCCGTCGGACTTGCGGGTCAGTGTCGCCTCCGCCGAGATGCTGCCCGACGTGCTGTCGACCGTCCAGCCGCCTGTCGTCCACACCGGGTCGATCGTGACGTCGGGGCGGGTGTGGAGCTGCCAGCTCACGTTGCTGATGTCGTCGGCGGCGCTGTCCGCGTAGGTGCCGAACGGGCAGTGGGCCGGCAGCGCGTCGTGCGAGGCGACGCACCCGTCCAGCCAGGTGTTGATCGCGGTGCGCGCCGCCGCCTGGCCGCTGTCGGACAGCCGGGCGGTGAACACCGTGGGTGAGGCGGCGCCGCCGGCGGGAATGGAAGTGATCGCGCTCATGGGGACGTCGAAGTTCGCGCTCTTCGAGACGAGCTCCACCGGGTAGGTGCCGGGCAGCGCGCGGAGGGTGACGTCGGTGGCGAGCGGCATGTTCTGCGGCTTCACTCCGGCGACCGCGTACTGGATGCCTGCGGGGCCCTCGACCATGAGGTCGACGGTGTCGGGCTGGATCCGGCCGAGGCGCCAGAACGGGAGCCAGGGGAGGCCTCCCTCCTGCTCCACGACGAACGAGCGGTTGTACGTGTGATCGCCCTGCGTGATCTGCGCCTGCACGGTCGTGGTGGCGCCGTGGGTGACCGGCGACTGCACGGTGAAGGAGCTGACGCGGTCGGTGATCCGGGAGTACGCGGCGTCGGTGAGCAGCACGTCCCCGCTGTTCGCGCGGATCCCTGCCAGCTTCATCGCGGCCTCCGCCCGGCCGTGCTCGAGCTCGCCCAGGTACTGCGCGACCAGCGTGCGGGGGAGGTTCTGGATCGCGACGACCGCCGACAGCGACACGGTGACGCCCGCGGCGGTGACCAGGAGGGTGACCGCGGCGATGAGGGCGAGGATCCAGCGGCCCGCGTGCGAGCGCCGGGGTCCGGCGGGAACCGGGGTGGGTGTGGAGAGGGTGTCGTCGTCCGGGAGGGCAGGGACTGGAGCGTCGGACATCGAAACCTCTCTGTCGGGTTCCCGCAGTGTATCGACCGGGGGTGGACCGTCGCGTCCACCCGTTCGGGTCACCCGGCGCGCTCCTCGTCGCGCTCCTCGCAGCGCTATTCGTCGTCGGGCCGCTCCCACGGCCAGCGCGGCCTCCCGCGCTGCCGGAAGCGGCCGACGAGGACGAGCTGGTACAGCAGCATGATCAGGACCGCCGCGGCGCCGGTGGCGATGGCGTAGAGGCTGCCGAGCTGCCCGGCGGCGAACAGCACGAAGTGTAGGACGTCGCCGGTCGCGAGCGCGCCGGCCACTCCCCCGGTCAGGCAGTAGGCGAGATAGCACGCGACACCGGCGCCGAGCGCGTTGAGCGGCGCGATGCGCTGCTGATCGCCCGGCACGCGGATCCCGGTCAGGATCAGCAGGACGAGGAGCACGGCCACGGCGACGCCCGTCATGATCGGCCCGACCAGCGGCCCGGCGGAAGGGTCGGGGATCACCTCGGTGTCCGTCCCGAGCGAGATCAGGCCGAACGCCGCGACGAGGACGGCCAGATAGAGGCCCGCCGCGAAGCAGGCGACGACGATGGCGTAGGAACGCTCCTCACGCATGGGAGCCCCCTCGAAAACGATTCGGGCGGAAACGGTTCGGGACCGTCGGTCAGTACCCCTGAGCGTACGCGTTGGCTGCCTGGTTCTGGGCGTCGGCGAGCTGCTGCTCGTAGTCGGCCTGCGCCTCCGCGTTGCGCGCCTTCAGCTTGCGTCCGCGCGCGGCGAGCCAGGCTCCCGTCCACACCGACATCTCCCGGGCGATGACGCCGGCGAGGACCGCGAACGGGTTCACCCAGACGCGACTGAGGATGAGCGCCTGCTCCTCGGCGTTGCGCGACAGGTAGTGCGCGTCCGAGAGCTCGGCGCCGATGTAGACGAGGTAGACGAAGACCGCGACGACCAGGCCGCCGAGGATGTACGCCCACCAGCGGGCCCGGTTGATGATCTGGATGAGCACGACCATCCCGACGAAGAACGCCACGATCGGGGCCCAGCCGGCGATCTGCGACGTGAAGTACTGGGTGAGCACCGGCAGGAACTCGCTGCTCGGCGTCAGCATCGCGCCGACGACGACCACGGCGACGGCCCAGAGCACGGCGAACGCGACGGTGCCGACCAGGGCGATGAGGATGCCGACGCCGCGGTTGCTCTTGCGCTTGGGCGGCTCCGGACGCTGCAGGAAGATCGGCGCGACCGGCTGGGGGATGAACGGCGGCGGGGTCTGCGCGGCCGGGACTGCCGCGGCGGTGGCCTCGCCCTGCGCTGCTGCGGCCGGCTGCTGCGCCTGCTGGGTGGTCGCCTGCTGGGCGGCCTCGCCCGCGATGATGACCGGCGCGGCGGACTGTGCAGGAGATGCGCTGTCCACGGTCGCGTCGCCCGCTGCGGTGGCGCCGGGCTCGGTGGAGGAGCGTGCGACGGCCGCAGCGACATCGTCGGGCGAGGAGGTCACGGGCTCCGGCTCGATCGCCGCGGTCGGCGGCGTGGAGACGGGGGCGGCGGGGACCTCCGCCGCTGCGTCGTCAGCGGGACGGTTGAGGTGGCCTCGGGCGGACACCGGCGCCGACGGCGGCACACTCATCTCCGGGTCCGTGTCATGCGGCTCGCCCGCGGACGCCGGGGCCGGCTCGGCCGCGACGGGCTCTTCGTGCAGAGCGGGCTCAGCGGCGGCGGACTCGGCCGGCGCGGTCGCAGGCGAGGTGGCAGGTTCGACCGACCCCGCTTCATCCCGCTTGCCGGCGGGTTCCGGTGTCGTGTCGCTCATGCTGGCACTCCTCGCTGCGCCCCCAGTGGGCACCCTGTGATCTGGTGCCCACTGTAGCAACGGGGGACGGCGGGGCGAGGGAGGTGCGGCGGGCGGGCGGCTACTTGGAGGGGGCCGTGGTGGAGGCCAGGACGTACACGAAGCCGGAGATCACGTAGGTGTCCCCCTGCACAGCGGCTCCCTTCGCAGAGCTGTCGCCTGCACTCGCTCCGCCCGAGATGCCGTTCACGACGAACAGGCGCGGCCCGTGCTGCAAGGCGTGGACGAACGCGATGGTCGACGGGAGCGGCCCGGCGACACCGATCTTCACGGAGATGGCGAGGAAGTTGGCCGCGGTGATCGCGGGGTCGCTATGCGGGACGGGAGCCTGCGCGCCCGGCGCGGGCGCGGGGGCAGCCGTCGCCGTGGGCGACGGAGTCGGCGTTGGAGTCGGCGTGGCGGTCGATGACGGCGTCGAGCTGCTCGCGGCGGGAGCCGACGCGCCCTGGGGCGCGTAGGCGACTTCGTCTCCCGGCGTCACGTTCTGGACGGTGAGCCCCTGGGCCGCCGCCGCCTCGCGGACGGTGTCGATGAACTGGCTGAGGTTCTCCTGAGCCGGGATGGACTGACGCAGCACGCCGACCTGATCCGTCAGCTCGCCGATCTTCTTGTTCTGCTGCGCCAGGCTGTTCAGGAGGGCCTGGTTCGCCTGGTTGGCGGCCGCCGCCTGCTCGCGCGCCTGTTCGGACGCCGCTGCGGAGTCCAGAGACGGGCGGACGCCGAGCAGGAAGCCTCCCGCCAGCACGGCCGCCATCGCGACGCCGAGGAGGATCATGAAAAGCCGGTTCTTGTCCATCATTTGCCTCCCGTCGTCGGCAGATATCTGCCGTCCCAGGCCGTGACTCCGTAGTGCAGCGTCGCGATCGCCTTATATCCCGTCGACTCGGCGGTGATCGCACCCGCAGATGCGTCGACGACGTTGGGCAGGCCGCCGATCGTCGAGAGCCACTGCGTCACGGTGGTGAGATCGGGCGCCGAGATCGTCACCGTCGCCGTCGCGACGCGGGTGGGTGTCCCCGGCACGAGCGACTGCTGGTAGGGGGTGAGCGGCGAGGCCGCGTCGATGGAGACGTCGGTGATCGTCGTTCCGGCCGGCAGCGACTTCAGGAGCGAGTCGCCGACTGCAGACCAATCGATGTCGGTGGCGCCGCCGACCGACTGGCCGGCCTTGAGGAGCGCCGCCTCGGATTGAGCCGCGCGCAGCGGCGCGTACTGCGCCTGCTGCTTGAGCAGCGCGCTGCTGCGCCCCTGCTCCGCTGTCGCGGCGACCTGTGCGGTGAAAGCGAATGCTGCGGCGCCGAGCACCGCGGCGATCACGACCGCGACTGTGACCACGAGCCCCATGCCCATCCTGCGCACGAGCTTCTCGTGCTTGCGCGCGGTCCTGATCTCGGTCGGGAGGAGGTCGACCCGGGGCTCTGCACCCACCCGGATGTCGACCGCCGGCAGGCTCTGCCGCGGCATCTTCGCGGGCTTGGCCGGCTTGTTCGCGACCTCGGTGCCGCGTTTCGTACCCGTACGGGTCGCCGCGATCGCGTCCGATGCTGCGCTCATGCTGCAACACTCCCCATCGCCAGTCCGAGCGCGACGGTGATCTCGCGCTGATCGATTCGAAGGTCCTCTGCCCGCAATCCGCGGGAGATCGCGATCGTGCTGAACGGATCCCCGTCCTCGACGGGGAGGCGGGTGAACTCGGCGAGCGCCGACGCGAAGCCGGGGAGCTGCGCGGCGCCTCCCGCGAGGACGATGCGCTGCACCGGCGTCGTCTCGCGCGTGTTCGAGAAGTACGCAATGGTGTTGCGGAGGCTGCCGAGCAGCTCGTTGACGACTTCGTAGATCACGGTCGCTTGGGAGTGCTCTTCGGCGGTGGACACGTTCGGGGCGAGCCCCAGCGTGCGCTTGGCGGACTCGGCCTGGGGCGGAGTGAGGGAGAGGCGCGTCGACAGCGCCGTGGTCAGGTCCTGTCCGCCCGTCGGGATGATCCGGACGAACTCGGGCACCCCGTTGGTCGCCACGATCACGGTCGTGGTGCTCGCGCCGACATCGATCAGAGCCACGGTTCCGGCGACGCGGGGCCGGGTGACCAGGGCCCGCTGCAGTGCGAACGGGACGAGGTCCACCTCCACCGGCGTGAGGCCGGCCGCTTGCACGGCCTTCACGTTCGCCAGGATCGCGTCCTTGACGGCGGCGATGAGCAGTCCGTTCACGGTCGGGCCGTGCTCGCCCGTCCCCTCGCTCGTCGGGTAGAAATCCAGGATGGTCTCGGAGACCGGGAGCGGCAGCATCTCCTGGACGAGGAACGGCAGGGATTCGCGAATACGTGGCAGCGGCGCCCGCGGCACTGTCAGATCCCGCGCGAACACCCGCTGGTTCCCCATCCCGAGCACCACGCGCTTGGTCTTGAAGCCGCTGTTCGACCAGAGCCGCTTCAGCAGTGCGCTCACGGTGTCGGACTCGATCACCTCGCCGCGATTGACCGCGCCGGGAGGCACGTCGATCCGTCCATAGCGGACCAGTGTCGGCTTCGGCTTCTCGGCGTCGGCCAGCTCGACGGCGCGGATGCTCGCGCTGCCGATGTCGATGCCTACCACGGTGTTCGCCATGTCATTCCTTCTCTCACGGCCGATCAGGCCAGGCCGACCAATCGGAGGTACGCGGTCCAGATAGCGGGGCCGGCGACGAGGCCGAGCCACGCTCCGGCGAGCATCGAGGGCCCGAACGGGATGCCACCGTCCCGCTTCACACGCCGGGCGACGAGCAGTGCCACCGAGACGAGCCCGCCGATCACGAACCCGCCGAAGACGCCGATCGCGAGCGAACTCCAGCCGGCCCAGCCGAGGTAGAGCCCGAGCAGTCCTGCCAGCTTGATGTCGCCGAAACCCATCGCGCCCTGCTTGGTCAGGCCGAGCAGCAGGTACAGCAGGAAGGCGGCGGCCCCGCCGATCAGCGCCCGCAGCACCGACCAGCCGTCGCCCTCCAGGATCCCGACGAGGATCAGGAGGCCGCCGCCGACCGCGTAGGCCGGGAGCACGATCTTGTCCGGGAGCCGGTGGGTGTCCAGGTCGATGAGCGCGAGGGCGACGGAGACCGCCATGAGGTACAGGTAGGCGACGAGCTCGAGCATCGCCGCGGCGATCCTCGTCCCCGACCCGCTCGCGACGGCGTCGACGAGCGCGGGCAGCCGCCACAGCGCGACCGCCGCGAACCCGAGGGCTGTGCCCAGTTCGACGGCCGGGTAGCGGATCGAGATCGCCGCCCCGCAGTCGCGGCAGCGCCCGCGGAGCACGAGCCAGGAGAGGACGGGGATGTTGTCGACCGCCCGGATCCGCGACCCGCACGACGGGCACGCGCTCGGCGGGGCGACGATCGACCGGCCGGCCGGGACCCGGAAGACCACCACGTTGAGGAACGAGCCGATCAGCGACCCGAACACCCCTGCGAGCACGGCGAACACGATCACGACCCCGTGTAGTTCCGGTTGGAGACGACGGTGCGCGTCGTGGTCGTCCCGCTGCCGCCGGTGCTCGACCCGGTGGACAGGTCGACGCCGGGGAGGCCGATGGCGACGTAGCCGATCGAGGCGCCGCCGCTGATCGTGGCGGAGCCCGCGAACACCTGGCCCTGGAAGTTCACGCCGGTGCCGATGTTGAGGTCGCACGGGGAGTACATCATCACCGCGTCCTGGATCGTGCCGGAGGCGTTCTTGAACACCGGATTCCCCGAGATCGTGAAGCTCTCGCCGGAGGCGCAGGTGGGGGTCCCGTTCGCCGTGGCGTCCGGGTTGATCAGCCAGACCCGGGCGGGCGCCGACGGCACGATCCCGCCACTGTTGCCGATGGTGATGGTGTTGGCGAAGATCGCGATGTCGTTCGAGATGGCGAGCTGGTCGCTTCCCGTGAGGGTCAGTCCGTTCGTGCACTTGCGCGCGTCGATCAGGCCCTTGCCGCCGGCGATGGTCGTCACGGCGGCCCGCAGCGTGGTGATCGAGCACGTCCCGGCGGGGAGCACCACGGGGGTGAACCCGGTCCAGGCGGTGGGGTCGTAGTTGTAGTCCACCCAGTTCGGCACGCCCGGGGTCGTGGGCTGCGCATACGGCGACGGCCCAGGCCCGGCCGGGATCTGGGTGTATGAGCCCAGCGTGCTCGGCCGGTTCGTGTTGAGGACCGACTTGCCTGTCGCGTTACCGATCACCTTCGAACCCCAGTCCAAGGTGATGGTGCCGTAGTTCCAGATGTTGCCGCCGATCGCGCCTCCGGAGTTGAAGGTCGTCGTCGTGGACGTGAGGTTGCCGTTGATGTTGCTCGAACCGCCGGAGAGGCTGGTCGTGGAGGCCGACCACGCACTTCCCTTGATCGTGCCGCTCGGGATCGAGATCGAGTTGGCGACCGCGTTCCCGCCGACCGAGACGCCGCCGTTCACGGTCAGCGCGCCGCTGGTCCAGACGTTGCCCGTCACGCTGCACGACCCGGACATGGTCAGGTTGCCGTTCTTCACGACGAGGTCGGAGGCGCCGCTGGAGGCGCCGTTGCAGTTGACGTCGCCGGTGCTGATCATCACCTTGGGGCTCGACCCGTCGACGGAGACGAGCGTTCCGGAGCCGCCGAAGTTGCTCGACGAGTAGGCATAGACGGCCGGCCCGGTGGCGCTGATCTGGGTCGGCTGGGTCGAGGGGCCGAGGACGCTCTCGAGCGTCTTCGAGTCGTTGGCCCGTTGCCCTCCGTCGCCTCCGTTGGCCGCGGTGCCGTTGGACAGGATGCGCACGTTGGTGTTGCCCGCGGCCGGACAGCCCTGCACCCATCCCGAGCCGCCGGGGACGTAGACGACCGCGCGATAGACGGGGGTCTGGCCCGCCGCGCTCTGATACACGCCGCCGACCGCCGAGCACGTGCCGTTCTCCAGCCCCACGGTGGCGACGGCGATTCCCGCCTCCGCAGCACCCTGCGCTTGGACGCCCGCGCGCGTGGCGGTGCTGAAGCTCACGGCGTAGATCACCGAGCTGCTCATCAGCGCGATCAGCAGGATCGAGACGGCCATGAGCGCGACGACCGCGCCCATCGCGAAGCCCTCGTCGCCGCCGGACATGGTGGCGCGCACCCTGGCGCGCAGTCTGATCAATAGCATGTGCCGCTCGCCGCCACTCCGGTCTGCTGAAGGATCGTCGTCTGCATGGTCACCGATTGGCCCGCGGCGACCGACGCGACGAAGCCGACCTGCAGGTTGTACCCGACCCCTTGGAAGATCGGGGTGGTGCCGACCGGTGAGACTCCGCCGGCCAGGTAGGTCCACGTGGCGAGTTGCGCCGCCGTGGGGAGGAGGATCTTGGTGCCGTCCGCCGTCGTGGTCGTCCGGAAGGTGTTCGTCGACGCCTGGTAGTACCAGGCACGGCAATTCCACACGAGGGTGGAGCCCGATCCGGCCGTGCGCGCCACGAGCATGAGATCGGAACCGCTCGTCTGGACGGTGAACTCGGACGCGTTCTCGATGCCCTGGGTCAGGCTCCGCATCGTCAGCTGAGCGCTCGTGGAGGCCGCAGTCCGGTTGGAGATGGTGTTCTGGGATTTCGCCGCAGAGGCGAAGAGACCGAACGCGATCCCGATGATGAGGATGGACAGCGCCGCGGCGATGCTGAGCTCGATGAGCGTCATCCCGGAGTCGCCGCGAGTGCCGCGCAGCAGCCGGTTCACGACGCGCTCCGGACGATCACGAGGGTGGAGCCGGTGGCGACGGCCTGCAGGCTGTTGCTGCTCATGACGGTGACGCTCACCGAGACGGTGCCGGGATAGGTCGCCGGGCACGCGCCGACGGTGCGGGTCGTCGAGAAGGTGACGCCGCGGGTGTCGGTCAGCGGGCCGATGACGGCGGAGCCGAAGGCCTGGATGCCCGCACAGGTGGTGCCGGCCGTCCGCGCTTGGACGAGGTTGTTGTTCACGAACTGCGTGGCCGTCGCGACGCTGACGTTGCGGACGGAAGTCTTGAGGATGCCGATCAAAGACGGCAGGAGGGCGAGCGAGAGGATCGCGAGCAGGAGCATGGCGATGAGGACCTCGATGAGGGTGAAGCCCTCGTCCTTCGGTCGCTCTTGCGTGCGGATCATGTCTCACTCCCAGGTGCTAGGTCGGGTGGGGAGTCTAGGGCCGGCGTTCGGGCGCCGGTGGTGCGTGCCGGGAAACGGCAGTGGCGGGAGGACCGGGCGAGTTCCGGTCCTCCCGCCGTGCGGGGCTTAGCAGACGCCGCTGGCGACGCCTGTCGAATCGCTGATGTGGAAGGTCTTGCCGGTGTCGGGGCTTGTCGCCGCGATGCAGAAGGACGTCCAGGTGGAGCCGGCCTTGAGGGTCGGGCCGGCGCCGGCGGCGTAGTTCGGGACGCTGGCGGTCGCGCCGAGAGCACCGAAGGTGGTGGTGCCCACGGTGGTCGTCGGGGTGATGGAGCCGCTCGGCACCGTGACGGTGGCGTCGCTGCCGAACTGCGTGTACGCAGCCACGTAAGCGGTCTTGGCGTTCGTCAGGTCGGACTTGACGGCGCTCTCCTTGGCGCCGTTCTGGACCCCGATGAAGATCGGGATCGCGATCGCGGCGAGGATGCCGATGATGATCACGACGACGAGGAGCTCGATGAGGGTGAAGCCCTTCTCGGACTGCTCGGTGAGGGAGTTGCGGCGAGCATTCAGCTTGCCCATGAGGCGGAAGTACATTGCAGTGTCCATTCGGTCGGGCGGTCGGGTGTCGATCTGAATGGAACCGTTCGGTCCATCCGATGGCTGATGCTATTTGCCAAGGAATTCTCAGGAGAATCCCGCGATCGGGGGGTTTTCCGCGGAATCCCGGCCCCAATGCGGGGGCCGCTGAGTGTCAATGAATCAAGGATGTGATCTGGAAGATGGGCAGGTAGAGGCACACGATCATGCCACCGACCACGACGCCGAGGAACCCGATCAGCAGGGGCTCGATGAGCGAGGTCAGCGCCTCTGTCGTCGCCTCGACGTCGTCGTCGTAGAAGCTCGCGACCTTCTCGAGCATGATCTCCATCGAGCCGGCGTCCTCGCCGACGGCGATCATCTGCGTGACCATCTGCGGGAAGAACGGCTCGGCGAGCAACGGCTTGGCGATCGACTCGCCTCGCCGGACTGACTCCGCAACCCGGGCGAGGGCGTCCTCCAGCACCCAGTTGCCGGAGGTCTCCCCGACGATGCGGAGGGCCTGGAGGATCGGGACGCCTGCGCCGATCATGCTCGAGAAGTTGCGGGCGAACCGGGCGATGGCGATCTTCTTGAACAGCGGTCCGAACACGGGCAGCCGGAGCTTCAGCCGGTCGACCTGCTTCCTGACCTTCTCGGTGTTCTTGTTGTTGCGCCACCAGAGCCAGAACAGGATGCCGACCACGAGCAGGAGCGGCCCGAGCCAGACCATGGACTGCGAAATGACGACGAGGATCTGCGTCGGCAGCGGGAGCTGCCCGCCGAAGCCCTCGAACATCTTCTTGAAGATGGGCACGATGAACACGAGCATGACGACGACGGCGACGAGCGACATGACCAGGACCACCACGGGGTAGGTCATCGCCGACTTGATGGTCGAGCGGAGTTTCACCTCCTTCTCGAAGTTCGTCGCGACCGACTCCAGCGCGTGGTCGAGGAAGCCGCCGGCCTCGCCCGCCCGGATCATGTTGATCATGAGCGGGGGGAAGTCCTCGGAGTGGGCCGCCATCGCCGTCGACAGCGCAGTGCCCTCCTCGACGTCCTCGCGGACCTTGTTCATGATCTCCGGGAGCCGCTTGCCCTCGGCCTGGTCGGCGAGGATCGTGAGGGTCCGCAGGATGGAGATGCCGGACCCGATCATCGTCGCCATCTGCCGGCTGAGGATCGCGAGCTCCTTGAGCTTCACACGGTGCTGGAAGCCGGGGATGGAGATCTCCCGTTGGAGACCCGTCCCGGTGCCCGCCGCGCTGATCGCGACGGGTGAGAGCCCCATCGACTGCAGACGGGACACCACGGCGCCTTCGCTGGGCGCGTCCAGCCGGCCCTTGACGAGCTTCCCGGCCATGTTGCGGCCGGTGTACGCGTACCCGGTCACCCCGGCCATCAGCGCACCGTCCCGGAGTACGAGTCGCCGAAGTCGATGTCGGAGGCGGCGATCGCGCGAGCGGAGGCCTCGGTGGGCGACTCGACGCGTTGCACGAGCCTCCCGAAGCCGGACGGGTCGTGCGCCTTGTCCATGCCGGTGCGGTGCGTGATGACGCCGCGGTTGACCAGGTCGGCGAGTTGCTGGTCCATCGTGTGCATGCCGAGGTCACGGCCGGCCTGCATCATCGACGCGATCTGGTAGGTCTTGCCCTCGCGGATGAGGTTCGCGATGGCCGGCGTCATCTTCAGCACCTCCGTGGCGACGGCGCGGCCTTTGCCGTTGGAGCGTTTGACGAGGGTCTGGCAGACGACGCCCTGGAGCGTCGCGGCGAGCTGGGCTCGCACCTGATCCTGCTGGTGCGGCGGGAAGACGTCGATGACGCGGTCGATGGTCTGGGGCGCGTCCTGCGTGTGCAGCGTGGCGAAGACGAGGTGACCCGTCTCTGCCGCCGTCAGCGCCACCGAGATGGTCTCCAAGTCACGGAGCTCGCCGATCAGGATCACGTCGGGGTCCTGACGCAGCACGTGCTTCAGGGCGTTGCCGAAGCTGTGGGTGTCGTGGCCGACCTCCCGCTGGTTCACGATCGAGCTCTTGTGGGAATGCAGGAACTCGATCGGGTCTTCGACCGTGACGATGTGGTCGCTCCGCGTGGCGTTCACGATGTCGATCAGCGCCGCGAGCGTGGTCGACTTGCCGGAGCCGGTCGGGCCGGTGACGAGCACAAGACCACGCGGCAGCCCGGCGAAGTCGCCGACTTGCGCCGGGATCCCGAGCTCGGCGAGCTGCTTGATCTCCGTCGGGATCAGGCGGAAAGCCGCGCCGTACGCGCCGCGCTGCTGGTACAGGTTCACGCGGAAGCGGGCGTTCGCGGAGATCGTGAACGCGAAGTCGAGCTCGAGCTCGCGCTGGAAGACCTCGGCCTGACGCTCGGTCAGCAGGCTGAACAGTGCGCGCTCGACCCGAGGCCGGTCCCACGATGCGCCCGCCCCGACGGGCCGGAGACCGCCGTCGACGCGGATCATCGGCGCGGCGCCGACCGTGACGTGCAGGTCCGAACCGCGCTGCTCGATGATCTGGCGCAGCGCTGCGATCAGCTCGGGGTCGGCCTTCGCGAGCGCCTCGCGCTCCACGTCGGTCAGCGTCTCCACGTAATCCGACGGGGCTTCCTCCTGCCACGGGACGGTCGCGGCGACCGGTGGAGCGACCGGTGGGGCGCTCGGTGGTGCGCTCGGCGGCGCCATCGCCGGGATCGGGATAGTCGGGATCGTCGCCCCGTAGCCCGGCGCGGGCGGCGGATAGCCGCCGAGCGGCTGGGCCGCCGGCGGCGGGAACACCGGGACGGCCGGACGCAGTACGTCGGCCTCCGGCAGGCCCACTGGCGCCGGCGCGGGCGGAGGCGGCGTGGGGAACCACTCGCGCGGCGCCCCGTGATCCGGCACCACCGGGATCTCGTAGATCGGCTTGTCCACTCCCTGCTCCCATTCGTTCATGCGACCACCCGCAGAATCTCCTCGATCGATGTGACGCCGAGCTTGACCTTCTCCCAGCCGTCCTCGCGCAGCGTCAGCATCCCCTGCGCCCGGGCCACGCGCTCGATCTCCGCGCTGGACGCCCGGCTGACGGCGAGGCGCTCGATGTCCTCCGTGACCGTCATCACCTCGTGCAGGGCCAGCCGTCCGCGGAAGCCCGTGTTCGAGCAGAAGGTGCAGCCGACCGGCTGGAAGACGGTCGGGAGCTCGTCGACGCCGTCCGGCTGCACGTTGAGGCGTCGGAGGTCCTCCTCCGAGAGCTCCTTGCGGGCCTTGCAGCGCTCGCACAGGCGGCGCGCCAGGCGCTGGGCGACGACGCAGTCGAGCGCGGAGCCGACCAGGAACGGCTCGATGTCCATCTCCACGAGCCGGGTGACCGCGCTCGGCGCGTCGTTCGTGTGCAGGGTCGAGAGCACGAGGTGGCCCGTCAGCGCCGCCTCGATGGCGATCTGCGCGGTCTCGTGGTCGCGGATCTCGCCCAGCAGCACCACGTCGGGGTCGCTGCGGAGGATGCTGCGCAACGCGCTCGCGAAGGTCAGACCCGCCTTCGGGTTGACCTGCACCTGGTTGATCCCCGCCATCCGGTATTCGACCGGGTCCTCGACGGTGATCACGTTGATCTCCGGCCGGGAGACGGCGTTGAGGGTCGTGTAGAGCGTGGTCGACTTGCCCGAACCGGTCGGGCCGGTGACCAGGATCATGCCGTACGGCTTCGAGTACGCGGTCTCGAACGCCTTGGCGTTCCGTTCCAGGAGGTTGAGGTCGCGGAGCGTCATGCTGGTGTTGCTGTTGTCCAGGATCCGCATGACGACCTTCTCGCCCCACACGGTCGGGAGGGTCGCGACGCGCAGGTCGATCTGCCGTCCGCCGTGGACGACCGACATGCGGCCGTCCTGAGGCTTTCGCCGTTCGGCGATGTCGATATCGCTCATGATCTTGAGCCGACTCGTGACACCGTTCTGAACGCTCTTCGGCGCGCTCTGCATCTCGTGCAGCACACCGTCGATGCGATAGCGGACGCGGAGCTCGTTCTCCCCCGGTTCGATGTGGATGTCGGAGGCGTGGTCCTGGATCGCCTGGCTCACCAGCAGGTTGACGAAGCGCACGATCGGCGCGTCGTCGTCGCTTGGGTCCGAGAGCGCGAGGGTGGCCTGTTGTGCGGCCGCGTTCTCCTCCTCCAGCGTGTTGGAGAGGTCGCTGAGCTCGTCGTCGGCGCGCAGATAGCGGTCGATCGCGCCGGCGAGGTCCGTTCCCTCCGCCACGAACAGGCGGACGGGCGCGTGCGCCGCCGCGCGGACATCGTCGAGCGCGATCACGTCGCCAGGGTCGGCGGTGGCGACCACGAGGGTGTCGCCGTCCCAGCCGATCGGGAGCACCATGTGCCGACGGCAGATCGCCGCGGCGACGTGGGCGACGGCAGAACGGTCGACCGGGTAGTCGACCAGCTCGACGAAGGGGACGCCCGCCATCGCCGCACGGGCCTGGGCGAGCTGCACGGAATTGATGGAGCCGCGCGCGAGCAGCTCGCGCGCGATCGCCTCATCGGCGGCAGGGTCGGTGGAGACACGGTCCAGGTACTCGATGGGCAACAGGCCGTGCAGGATCAGGATCTCTGTTATGGACGCCACGGGGACCTCCTCGGATAGCAGGCCTGCCGGCGTCGGGTCACCGGCAGAGCATCGCCGTCCCCCGGGCGAGTCTCCGGGCGGGGCGAAGCCCTGTCACCCTAACTTCCGCTGAGGCTCGCTCAACAGTCCCGCTTGCGGGTGCCCCATTAAAGGGGGACAGCGCTCTCAGCGGCGCCGGAGGTCGCCGCGACGGCTCGCGAGGTAGACAAGGACACCGGCCAGCACGGCGCAGCCCATCGTCGTCATCCAGAACGGGAGGGTGCCCGCGGCGTGACCGGAGACGGCCTGCACGATGCCGACCACGAAGCTCACCAGCGCGACGACGAGCGCCACGGCCGCGAAACCGACCATCGAACGGCCGACCGTGTCGGTGTATTGCAGCAGCTGTCTCCACACCCTTCCATTGTCCCGTACCGGGGAGGCCGGGAACGACGAAGGCCCCCGGCAAACGCCGGGGGCCTTCGTGGTACGGACTGCCTACACGCTTAGTTGTAGGTGCCCGGGGTGTAGTCGTCCGAGCTGAAGCTGTCGAAGTCGACGAAGCTCAGGTCGTTCTCGCTGAACGCGGAGTCGTCGGCGAAGATGCGGTTGGGGTACCGCTCCGCCTTGGCCTCCTCCGTCGCCTCCACCGAGACGTTCCGGTAGCGGGACAGGCCCGTGCCGGCCGGGATGAGCTTACCGATGATGACGTTCTCCTTGAGACCGATCAGCGGGTCGGACTTGCCCTCCATGGCCGCCTGCGTCAGGACGCGGGTGGTCTCCTGGAAGGACGCGGCCGAGAGCCACGACTCGGTCGCCAGCGAGGCCTTGGTGATACCCATGACCTCCTGACGGGCGGACGCCGTCTTCTTGCCCTCGGTCAGCGCAGCACGGTTGATCTCGTTGTACTTCGACCGGTCGACGAGCTCACCAGGGAGCAGGTCGGTGTCGCCGTGGTCGACGACCGTGACCTTGCGGAGCATCTGACGGACGATGACCTCGATGTGCTTGTCGTGGATCGGCACGCCCTGCGAGCGGTAGACGCCCTGGACGCCGCCCACCAGGTGCTTCTGCACCTCGCGGACGCCCTTGACCCGGAGGACTTCCTTCGGGTCGACGGTGCCGACGATCAGCTGCTGGCCGAGCTCGACGCGCTGGCCGTCCTCCACCAGGAGGGTCGAGCGCTTCAGCACCGGGTAGACGTGCGGCTCGTCGCCGTTGTCCGGGGTCAGGATGACCTTGCGGGACTTGTCCGTCTCCTCGATGACGATGCGGCCGGCGGCCTCGGCGATCGGGGACGCACCCTTGGGGGTACGCGCCTCGAACAGCTCCTGCACGCGCGGCAGACCCTGGGTGATGTCGTCCGCGGAGGCCGAACCACCGGTGTGGAAGGTACGCATCGTGAGCTGCGTTCCGGGCTCACCGATCGACTGGGCGGCGATGATGCCGACCGCCTCGCCGATGTCCACCAGCTTGCCGGTCGCGAGCGAACGGCCGTAGCAGGCGGCGCAGACGCCGACCGCGGACTCGCAGGTGAGCACCGAGCGGACCTTGATGTCGGTCACGCCGGCGGCCACCAGGCGGTCGATGAGCACGTCGCCCACGTCCTCGCCGGCCTTCGCCACGACGTCGCCGTTCGAGCCCACGGCTTCGGACGCGAGGGTCCGCGCGAACACGGAGTTCTCGACGTTCGGGTCGCGGGTGAGGGTACCGTCGGCGCCCACGGTCGCGATCGGAAGCTCGAGGCCCTTGGTCGTGCCGCAGTCGTCCTCGCGGATGATGACATCCTGCGAGACGTCCACCAGACGACGGGTCAGGTAGCCCGAGTCCGCCGTACGGAGGGCCGTGTCGGCCAGACCCTTACGGGCACCGTGCGTCGCGATGAAGTACTCCGCCACCGACAGACCCTCGCGGTACGAGGAGATGATCGGGCGCGGGATGATCTCACCCTTCGGGTTGTTCACCAGACCACGCATACCGGCGATGTTGCGCACCTGCAGCCAGTTACCACGGGCGCCGGAGGTCACCATGCGGTTGATGGTGTTGTCGACCGGGAAGTTGGCGCGCATGGCCTCGGCCACCTCGTTGGTCGCCTCGGTCCAGATCTTCACCAGCTCCTGGCGACGCTCGAGGTCGGTCGTGAGACCCTTCTCGAACTCCGCCGTGATCTTCGCGGCCTTCTTCTCGTAGCCGGCCACGATCTGCGCCTTGTTCGGCGGGGTCAGGATGTCGCTCAGCGACACCGTGACGCCCGAGCGGGTGCCCCAGTAGAAGCCGGCGTCCTTGATCCGGTCGAGCGCCGCGGCGACCTCCACCTTGGGGTAGCGCTCCGCCAGGGCGTTGACGATCGACGAGATCTGGCCCTTGTCGGCGACCTCCTCAACGTACGGGTAGTCCGCCGGCAGCGCCTCGTTGAAGAGGGCGCGGCCGAGGGTGGTCTCCACGATCGCGGTGACCGGCGTGGCGCCGGTGTCGGCGGCGTCGGACGGAACGTAGTCGTTCAGGCGGATCTTCACCTTGGCGTTGAGGTGCAGCGAGCCCTGGTCCTTCGCGAGGATCGCCTCGGAGACCGAGGAGAACGCGCGACCCTCGCCCACAGCGCCCTCGCGGACGGTGGTGAGGTGGTGCAGACCGATGATCATGTCCTGCGAGGGCAGGGTGACCGGGCGGCCGTCGGACGGCTTCAGGATGTTGTTCGAGGCGAGCATCAGGATGCGGGCCTCGGCCTGGGCCTCCACCGACAGGGGCAGGTGCACAGCCATCTGGTCGCCGTCGAAGTCCGCGTTGAACGCGGCGCAGACGAGCGGGTGCAGCTGGATGGCCTTGCCCTCGACGAGCTGAGGCTCGAACGCCTGGATGCCGAGACGGTGCAGGGTGGGAGCGCGGTTCAGGAGGACCGGGCGCTCGCGGATGATCTCCTCGAGGACGTCCCAGACCTGCGGGCGCGAACGCTCCACCATGCGCTTGGCGGCCTTGATGTTCTGAGCGTGGCTCAGGTCGATCAGGCGCTTGATCACGAACGGCTTGAACAGCTCCAGCGCCATCTGCTTGGGCAGACCGCACTGGTGCAGCTTGAGCTGCGGACCCACGATGATGACCGAACGGCCCGAGTAGTCCACGCGCTTGCCGAGCAGGTTCTGGCGGAACCGCCCCTGCTTGCCCTTCAGCATGTCGCTGAGGGACTTGAGCGCGCGGTTGCCGGTGCCCGTGACCGGGCGGCCGCGGCGGCCGTTGTCGAACAGCGCGTCGACGGCCTCCTGGAGCATGCGCTTCTCGTTGTTCACGATGATCTCGGGGGCACCGAGGTCGAGCAGGCGGCGGAGACGGTTGTTGCGGTTGATCACGCGGCGGTACAGGTCGTTCAGGTCGGAGGTCGCGAAGCGGCCACCGTCGAGCTGGACCATCGGGCGCAGCTCCGGCGGGATGACCGGGACGACGTCGAGGACCATCGCGGCCGGCGAGTTGCCGGTCGCCAGGAACGACGACACCACGCGCAGGCGCTTGATCGCGCGGATCTTCTTCTGGCCCTTGCCGTTGGCGATCTGCTCGCGGAGCAGCTCGGCCTCGGCGGCCAGGTCGAAGGCCAGCAGGCGGCGCTTGATCGCCTCGGCGCCCATGAACGCCTCGAAGTAGAGGCCGTACCGGTCGACGAGCTCGTTGAAGTCCGCGTCCTCCGGCTTGAGGTCGCCGACCTTGAGGGTGCGGAACGACTCCCACACGCGCTCGAGGCGGGCGATGTCCTCGTCGTAGGACTTGCGGATCTGGCCCATCTCCTTCTCGGAGGTGTCCTTGACGCGACGCTTCTGGTCGGCCTTGGCACCTTCCTCCTCGAGGGCGGCGAGGTCGGTCTCCAGGCGCTGCAGACGCTCGGCGACGCGGGCGTCGCGCTGGTCGGCCAGCGTCTTGATCTCCAGGCGCAGCTCGTTCTCCAGGCCGGGGAGGTCGGCGTGACGGCCGTCCTCGTCCACCTGGATCACCATGTAGGCGGCGAAGTAGATGACCTTCTCGAGGTCCTTCGGCGCCATGTCGAGCAGGTAGCCGAGACGGCTGGGCACACCCTTGAAGTACCAGATGTGCGTGACCGGCGCGGCCAGCTCGATGTGGCCCATGCGCTCGCGGCGGACGGAGGACTTGGTGACCTCCACGCCGCAGCGCTCGCACACGATGCCCTTGAACCGGACGCGCTTGTACTTGCCGCACGAGCACTCCCAGTCGCGGGACGGTCCGAAGATCTGCTCTCCGAACAGGCCGTCCTTCTCGGGCTTCAGGGTGCGGTAGTTGATCGTCTCGGGCTTCTTGACCTCGCCGTAGCTCCAGCGACGGATGTCGTCGGCGGTGGCCAGGCCGATACGCAGCTCATCGAAAGTTGTCGATTCGAGCAATGTTTCACTCTCTCCTATAGAAGATTCGTCAGTTGGGTCTGGCTACCGGGTCAGATCTCGTCGATGGACGACGACTCGAACCGGGAGGAGATGTTGATGCCGAGCTCTTCCGCAGCGCGGAAGGCCTCGTCGTCGGCGTCGCGCAGACTGACCGTCTGGCCGTCGGCCGAGAGGACCTCCACGTTCAGGCAGAGGGACTGCATCTCCTTGATGAGGACCTTGAAGGACTCAGGGATGCCCGGCTCCTGGATGTTCTCACCCTTGACGATGGCCTCGTACACCTTGACGCGACCGAGGATGTCATCCGACTTGATGGTCAGGAGCTCCTGGAGCGCGTACGCGGCTCCATAGGCCTCGAGGGCCCACACCTCCATCTCACCGAAGCGCTGGCCACCGAACTGCGCCTTACCACCGAGCGGCTGCTGGGTGATCATCGAGTACGGGCCGGTCGAACGCGCGTGGATCTTGTCGTCGACCAGGTGGTGCAGCTTCAGGATGTACATGTAGCCGACCGACACCGGGTCCGGGTAGGGCTCGCCGGAGCGGCCGTCGAAGAGCTGCGTCTTGCCGGACGATCCGATCAGGCGGTCGCCGTCGCGGGTCGGGAGGGTGGCGTCGAGCAGGCCGGCGATCTCCTCCTCCTTCGCACCGTCGAACACCGGGGTCGCGACCTTGGTGTTGGGGGCGGCGCTGAACGCGGCCTCCGGGAGCTCGGCAGCCCACTTGGGCTTGCCCTTGATCTCCCAGCCGTTCTTGGCGATCCAGCCGAGGTGGATCTCCAGGACCTGACCGAAGTTCATTCGACCAGGGACGCCCAACGGGTTCAGGATGACATCGACCGGCGTGCCGTCCGCGAGGAACGGCATGTCCTCGACGGGCAGGATCTTGGAGATGACGCCCTTGTTGCCGTGACGGCCGGCGAGCTTGTCGCCCGCGGTGATCTTGCGCTTCTGGGCGATGTAGACCACCACGCGCTGGTTCACGCCGGAGCCGAGCTCGTCGTCGCCGTCCTGCGAGTCGAAGACCTTGACACCGATGATCGTGCCCTCTTCACCGTGGGGAACCTTGAGCGAGGTGTCGCGCACCTCGCGGCTCTTCTCGTTGAAGATCGCGCGGAGCAGGCGCTCCTCGGCCGACAGCTCGGTCTCGCCCTTCGGCGTGACCTTGCCGACCAGGATGTCGCCGGGTCGCACCTCGGCGCCGATGCGGATGATGCCGCGCTCGTCGAGGTCGGCCAGGAGGTCCGGGCTGACGTTCGGGAGGTCGCGGGTGATCTCCTCCTTGCCGAGCTTGGTGTCGCGGGCGTCGACCTCGTACTCCTCGATGTGGATCGAGGAGAGGGTGTCGTCCTTCACCAGGTTCTGGCTGAGGATGATCGCGTCCTCGAAGTTGTGGCCCTCCCACGGCATGAACGCCACGAGCAGGTTCTTGCCGAGCGCGAGCTCGCCGTTCTCGGTCGCGGGGCCGTCTGCGACGACCTCCCCGGCCTCGATGCGGTCGCCCTCGTCCACGACCACGCGGTGGTTGTACGACGTGCCCTGGTTGGAGCGGTCGAACTTGCGCAGGTAGTAGGACTTGATCGTGCCGTCGTCGGCCTGGACGGTCACGGCGTCTGCCGAGACCTCGGTGACCACACCGGACTTGTCGGCGGTGACCACGTCACCGGCGTCGATGGCCGCGTAGCCCTCCATACCGGTTCCGACGACCGGGCTCTCCGAGCGGAGCAGCGGCACCGCCTGGCGCTGCATGTTCGCACCCATGAGGGCTCGGTTGGCGTCGTCGTGCTCGAGGAACGGGATCAGCGACGTACCGACCGACACCATCTGGCGCGGGGAGACGTCCATGTAGCCGATCTCCTCGGCGGGGATCAGGTCGACCTCGCCGCCCTTCTGCCGGGCGAGCACGCGCTCCTCGGTGAAGTGGCCGCTCGGGTCGAGCGGGGCGTTGGCCTGCGCGACGACGAAGTCGTCCTCCTCGGAAGCGGTGAGGTAGTCGATCTGGTCGGTGACCCGGCCCTCGACGACCTTGCGGTACGGCGTCTCGATGAAGCCGAAGGAGTTGATCCGCGCGAACGACGCGAGCGAGCCGATCAGACCGATGTTCGGGCCTTCCGGCGTCTCGATCGGGCACATGCGGCCGTAGTGCGACGGGTGGACGTCGCGGACCTCGACGCCTGCGCGCTCACGGCTCAGACCACCCGGGCCCAGCGCCGACAGGCGGCGCTTGTGGGTCAGGCCCGCGAGCGGGTTGTTCTGGTCCATGAACTGCGAGAGCTGCGAGGTGCCGAAGAACTCCTTGATCGCGGCGACGACGGGTCGCACGTTGATCAGGGTCTGCGGGGTGATCGCCTCGATGTCCTGCGTGGTCATGCGCTCGCGGACGACGCGCTCCATGCGCGAGAGGCCGGTGCGGACCTGGTTCTGGATGAGCTCGCCGACGGCGCGGATACGACGGTTGCCGAAGTGGTCGATGTCGTCGGTGTCGAGACGGATGTTGGTCTCGACGCCGCCGCGCAGGCCCTTGAACGTGGTCTGGCCGTCGTGCAGGGAGACCAGGTACTTGATCGTCGCGATGATGTCCTGGACGGTCAGCACCGAGTCCGACAGCGGGGCCTCGAGGCCGAGCTTGCGGTTGATCTTGTAACGGCCGACCTTGGCGAGGTCGTAGCGCTTCGGGTTGAAGTAGAAGTTGTCCAGCAGCGCACGCGCAGCCTCGGCGGCGACCTGCTCGCCCGGACGCAGCTTGCGGTAGATGTCCTTCAGCGCCTCCTCCTTGGTGAGGATGGCGTCCTTCTCGAGGGTCAGCTCGATCGACTGGAAGCCGGCGAACTCGGCGAGGATCTCCTCGCTGGTGAGCCCGAGGGCCTTCAGGAACACGGTGACCGACTGCTTGCGCTTGCGGTCGATGCGGACACCGACCTGGTCGCGCTTGTCGATCTCGAACTCGAGCCACGCACCGCGGCTCGGGATGATGCGCGCCGAGTAGATGTCCTTGTCGGAGGTCTTGTCGGCGGCGGCCTCGAAGTAGACGCCCGGCGAGCGGACGAGCTGGGAGACGACGACACGCTCGGTGCCGTTGATGATGAAGGTGCCCTTCTCGGTCATGAGCGGGAAGTCGCCCATGAAGACCGTCTGGGTCTTGATCTCACCGGTGAGGTGGTTCATGAACTCGGCCTCGACGTAGAGCGGGGCCGAATAGGTCTTGCCCTTCTCCTTGCACTCGTCGATCGAGTACTTCTTCTCCTCGAGGAACGGGTTGGTGAAGGAGAGCTGCATGGTCTCGCCGAGGTCCTCGATGGGAGAGATCTCTTCGAAGATCTCCTCGAGGCCCGTGTTGGCGGGCAGATCCTGACGACCCTGGGCCTCGGCCTCCACGACGCGTTCCTTCCACGCGTCGTTTCCGACCAGCCAGTCGAAGCTCTCCGTCTGCAATGCGAGCAGATCGGGAACAGTGAGGGTGTCCGTGATCTTGGCGAACGAAAGACGAGATGCGGCTCGTCCGTTCTTGGGTGTCTTGTCAGTGTTGGTTGCGTTGCGCGCAGCAGCCAAGGAAATAACCTCCGTGGGCCCCGTCGGGCCAGTTACTGTCGGTCGAGATGTGGTTTTGTGAGGGACGAGGACTCCCAGACACGTCTCGTGCCGCCGTATCTGACCCGGTGAACCGGGCCCAGACGCGCGCGAGGAAAAGTCAGAGCCGACCGCAATATGAAGGCAAGGGTGTGCGTGGGAGCGCAAAGAACCACTATATGTCAAACTGACGCGCCGTGTCCAGTCTTTTCTTGACCGGAGGCGCAGTCACGGTGTATAACCGCGTGCAGCCCCCGGTATTCCCGCTGGTCGGCCGCGATTCTCGCGGGAGATTGTCAGCTAGTGGAGACGCGGCGGCAGCGTGTCGACCGTCGCGATGACGGCCTCCTCGCGGGACCGCGGACGCCAGCCGAGCACGGTGCGCGCCTTGGCGGACGAGGCGTTCCGGTAGACGCCGATGTCGGGCAGCGAGCCGCGCACGCTGCGGCTGAACGGGGCGGCGGCCTTCAGCATCCACGTCGGCATCAGCCCGGTGCGGACCCTGTCGCCCGCCGGCGAGCCGAGGTGGCCGCGGATGATGAGGGCGAGCTCGGGCGCGCTCAGTGCGTCGCCCGCCGTGGCGAGGAAGCGCTCGCCCGCGGCCTCCGGCTTCGTCATGGCGAGGAGGTGCAGGCCGGCGACGTCGCGCACGTCCACGACGCCGAAGTACACGTCGGGCAGGCGCGGGAGGCGGCCTTCCCGCACGGCCTTCACGAGCGCGACCGAGCTCGAGTAGTCCGGGCCGAGCACCGGGCCGAGGATGCCGACCGGGTTGACGGTGGCGAGCCGCATGTCGCCGCCCTCCTTGGCCATGAAGTCCCAGGCCGCGTGCTCGGCGAGCGTCTTGGAGCGGACGTAGGCGCTGATCGGGCGGCCGCTGTCGAGCTCGGTCCAGTCCACCTCGGTGAACGGCTGCCTGGTCGGGGCGTGGCCGTAGCCGATGGCGGCATAGGAAGAGGTGAGCACGACGCGCTCCACCCCGGCGTCGCGGGCGGCGCGCAGCACGCGCAGGGCGCCCTCCCGCGCCGGCCGCACCAGCTCGTCCGGGTCCTTCGGCTCGGTCATCGGGAACGGGGACGCCACGTGCAGCACGAAGCGGCAGCCCTCGACGGCGTCCGCCCACCCGGCGTCGTCGAGGAGGTCGGCGACCGCGAACTCCAGCCTGTCCCCCGCATCCTCGATGCCGCCCGCCGCCAGCTGCGACCGCACATCGGCGGCGCGCTGCGGGGAGCGGATGGTCGTCCGCACCGAGTATCCGGCCTCCAGCAGCGCGAGCACGCAGTGCGCTCCCACGAAACCCGAGCCGCCCGTCACCAGTACCCGATCAGTCATGGGCCCATCCTCCCCCTCCGGGACCGAACACGCGACCGCGTGCGGCGGGTGTCCGTCAGCTGCGGACGAGCGCGATGGCCTGGGCGCGCGAGGAGACGCCGAGCTTGGCGAAGATCGCGTTGATGTGGGTCTTCACCGTGGAGCCGCCGACGAAGAGCGCGGAGGCGATCTCACCGTTGCTGAGGCCGTCGGCGACCAGGCCGAGCACCTCGGCCTCCCGGCGGGTGAGCGCGGGGAACCGCTCGACGAGGGCGCCGGCGGGGTCGGCAGGCTTGGCGGGCGGCGCCGAGGTGAGCGAGCCGATGATGCGCGCGCCGACCTCCGGGGCGAAGGTGGCCTGGCCGCGGGCAACAGCCCGGACGGCGGAGGCCAGCTCGGCGCGGCCGGCGTCCTTGGTGAGGTAGCCGCGGGCGCCGGCGCGCAGGGCGGCCAGGATCGAGTCGTCGTCGGCGAAGGTCGTGAGCACGAGCACCGCGGAGCCGGGCGCCTCGCGCACGATCCGCTCGGTCGCGCCGACGCCGTCGAGCACCGGCATCCGGAGGTCCATCAGCACCACGTCGGGACGCTCGGCCACGGCGAGCGCCACCGCTTCGGCGCCATCGGACGCGGAGCCGACGACCTCCACGTCGGGCAGCAGGCCGAGGACGGTGACCAGGCCGTCGCGGATGATCGCCTGGTCGTCGGCGACGACGACGCGGATGCGGGCGGGTGCCGTCTCGCCGCTCATGCCGGCCGCGCCGCTCATGCCAGCCTGGCCTCGGCCGTGACGGTGAACCGGCCGCCGTCCGCGGTCGCGGCCACGGAGCCGCCGAGCGGGAGGGCGGAGAAGCGTTCGCGCATCCCCTCCAGGCCGTGGCCGCCTCCCGAGGTCGCGAGCGCGGCGCCGTGCGACGCGGCTGCCGGCGACGCGGCTACCGGCGACGAAGCGGCCGGCGACGGGATCAGCGGCGAGGAGACGGTGAGCAGCACGCGTTCATCCTGCCAGTCGAGCGCGGCCTCTACGGGCGCGCCCGGCGCGTGCTTGCGCGCATTGCTCAGCGACTCCTGGAGGGCGCGCTGCAACGCGGTCGCCTGGGCGGATTCGAGCGGCCGCGGCGAACCCGACTCGTGCAGCGCGGCGGTGCCGCCGAGCGTGCGGTGTGCGGCCACCAGGTCGTCGAGCGTCGCGCGGAAGTCGGCGGCGGTCACGGTCGTCTTCGCCGCCCCGTCCGGGTCGCGCAGCGCGGCGACCGCGCGCCGCGCCTCGGCGAGGCCGTCCGCCGCGAGTCCGCGCGCTGCCACGACGCGCTGCCTGGCCGACGCGGCGTCGCCGGCCTCCAGCAGCGCGTCCACCGCGTCGAGCTGGATGACCAGGCCGCCGAGGCTGTGCGCGAGGACGTCGTGCAGGTCGCGGGCGATCGCCACCCTGGCGGCCTCCTCGCGCATGGCGAGGTCGCGCTCCCGCAGCAGCGCGCCCTGCTGCTCGGTGAGACGGAACTGCCGACGGCTGAGTCCCGCGAAGCCGGCCAGCACGATCCCCGCCATCTCGCCGAGCACCGCCGCCACAGGCGAGCCGAACGGGAGGGCGCCCACCGCGACCAGAGCCGCCGAGACCGCGGCGACCGCGCCGCCGAGCGGCAGCGGCCAGGTCGGGTCGCCGACCAGGTAGAGCACCGCCACGGCCGCGGGAACGATCGCGATCCCGTCGGTGGCCGGCGCGACGAACGCTCCGGTCACCGCCGAGAGCAGGCACAGCACGAGCGCTGCGCGCCGCAATCCGAGGAAAGTGAGGGCCGACCGGGCGAGCCACGTCGCCACCGCGAACAGGGCGAGCGCGAGCACCCACGCCGGTCGGTCCGCGGCGTGGGTGCGTATCAACGACCAGCCGACGGCGCCCGCACCGAGGATGTTCAGTACGAGCGCCAGCAGGCCCGGTCTGCTCCAGAAGTCCACGAGACCATCATGCGGCGAGCGCGGCGTGCCTATCGAGACGCGCCGAGAAGACGGCGGTCCGGGCGGCGCGGTTGGCGGCGAAGACCAGGAAGATGACGCCGGTCGCGGTCGCCAGGTGCGAGCCGGCCATCGAGGCCAGCACGTCCACGCCGACGCGGACGGCGATGATCAGCACCCAGAGCACGATCCCGAGCACGCCGGTGCGCGACTCGTACGTCGCGAGGTAGCGGGCGTCGTTGCCGAGCCGGATCGGCGACTCCAGCGGGCGGAAGTGTGCGATCGCGCCCATCCACGCGCCGACGGCCAGCGACAGCACGAGCTCGCCGGCCACCACGGCCAGATCGAGCGGGGTGAGCGAGGTCGGCTTCACCTGCTGCACGATGAGCACGACGCCGACGACCGACATGATCGCCGGGAAGCGCCACATCTTCGCGATGGACACCGGACGCCAGGTCAGCTGCCGGAATCCCACCCAGCCGATCAGCAGCACGATGAGGATCGCGTTGGTCAGCGTCTGCACATTCATGAGTCGAAGTCCTTCCGGCCGGGATGTCCGGCACCCCTCAAGAGTCGCGTCAGCGCGGCGAGACCGGGACCGCCCGGCGGCGGAGACCGGGTGGAGAGGAGGGTGGAGATCGGGTGGAGGCCGCGGACTACGCTGGACGCCGTGCCACAGAACCCGCCGCTCCCCTCGGTCGTCCTCGCCGAGAGCGGCTACCTCGCCACGATCGAGCCGGACCGCTTCGTGCCGGGCGCATACCAGCTCGTGGTCGACGGGACGCCGCAGTCGCACGTCGACCTGGACGACCCCAGCCGGCTGTTCTTCGAGTACATCCAGCGGATGGGCAACGTCATCGACCTCATCGGCGAGCCGGGGCAGCCGATCACCGCCGTGCACCTCGGCGCGGGCGCGCTGACCCTGCCGCGCTACATCGCACACACCCGGCCGGGGTCGCGGCAGCAGGTGGTGGAGCTGGAGAGCAGGCTCGTGGACCTGGTGCGGGAGAACCTGCCGCTCCCCCGCTACGCGCAGATCCGTATCCGGCACGGCGACGCGCGGGAGGTCGTCGGCAAGCTGCCGGCCGGCCTGCGCGGGGAGGTCGACCTCCTGGTCATCGACATATTCAGCGGCTCGCGGACGCCGGCGCACGTGACGAGCGTGGAGTTCTACCGCTCGGCGGTGTCGCTGTTGAAGCCGGACGGCATCGTGCTCGTCAACGTGGCGGACGGGCCGCCCCTGACGTTCGCGCGCAGCCAGGTGTCGACGCTCGGCGCGGTCGTGGAGAACGTCGCGGCGCTGGCCGAGACGCAGGTGCTGAAGGGCCGCCGGTTCGGCAACGTCGTGCTGGTGGGGTCGAACTCGCCGCTGCCGCTGGAGTGGCTGCCGCGCCTGCTCGCGAGCGGGCCGCATCCCGCGAAGGCCGTCGCCGGCGAGGAGCTGCGGACGTTCGCGGCGGGCGCGCCGATCGTCACGGATGCCACGAGCGTGCCGAGCCCGCCTCCCGCCCGCAGCATCTTCCAGAGCGGCACGCGCCGCGACTGACACCGCCGAGGGGCACGTAAACGCCCCTTCCCGTGCGTTTTAGGGGCGTTTACGTGCCCCTCGGCGTCAGGCGTGGCGGAAGTGTACGGGCTGGCCGGGGCGGAGCTGCGCGAAGGCGTCGAGGGAGCGCGCGGCTACCACCGCGATCACCGGGTAGCCTCCCGTCACCGGGTGGTCGGCCAGCAGCACGGTTGGGCGGCCGTCCGGCGACACCTGCACGGCTCCGGCGACCATCGGCTCGCTCGGCAGCTCGTCGCGCACGGCGCGTTCGAGGAGCGGCGGCGGCGCCGGGTCCGCACCCCGCGCGTGCGATGGGACCCGCGGCGGGTCGAGCCGCACGCCCACCCGGTCGCCGTCGGCGCTCGCACGCCACTCCACCGTGAAGAACGCATCGAGGGCGGCGGGGGTGAACCAGTCCGCGCGCGGTCCGCGGTGGGCGCGGACCTCCACCGGGCCGTCGGAGAGGTCCGCGGTCGGCACGAAGTCGACCGAGGGCACCGGGTCGAGGGGCTCGGCGCCGAACGGGACGAGGTCGCCCTCCGCGAGCGGGGAAGGACCGAGGCCGGAGAGCGTGTCGCGCGAGCGGGAGCCGAGCACGGCCTCCACCGCGACGCCGCCGCGCACGGCCAGGTAGCTGCGGACGCCCACGGCCGGCGCGGCGATCCGGAGCTCGGCGCCGACGCCCGCGTGCACAGCGGCGTCGGGATCGACCGGCTGGCCGTCGAGCGTGACGCGGGTCGCCGCCCCGGTCACCGCGAACCACGCCGCCGACTCGAACCGTGCGGCGAAGCCGCCGAGCAGCAGCTCCAGCCCTGCCGCGTCCGCGGGGTTGCCGACGAGCCGGTTGGCGAGCCCGAGCGCGCCGCGATCGAGCGCACCGGACGTGCTCACGCCGACCGCGGCGAGACCGGGCCTGCCGAGGTCCTCGACCAGGGCGAGCGGGCCGGGCCGGAGGATGCGGAGGCCGGTCACGCCGTCACCGCCGTGAACCGCACCACGACGCCAGGGCGCAGGAGCGCGGGCGGGTCGGCCGCCGCGTCCCACAGCGCCGCGTCGGTGCGGCCGATGAGCTGCCAGCCACCCGGGCTCGACCGCGGGTAGACGCCGCTGAACTCGCCGGCCAGGCCGACCGAGCCGGCCGGCACCGCGGTGCGTGGGGTCGCCCGGCGCGGGACGACCAGACGGTCGTGGTCGGTGACGAGGTACGCGAACCCCGGCGCGAAGCCGCCGAACGCGACGCGCCACCGGGAGGCGGTGTGCCGCTCCACGACCTCGGCCGGCGTGATGCCGAGCAGTCCGGCCACCTCGGCGAGGTCGGCGCCGTCGTAGCGGACGGGGAGCTCCACGACCTCCTCATCGGCGGTCTCGGCCGGCTCCGCGACGGTGCGCTCGACCCAGCCGCTCGCGGAGGCCGGGCTCAGCACGTGCGGGTCGAGCACGATCGCGATGGTGCGCGCGGCGGGGACCAGGTCGAGCACGCCGTCCGGCCGGGTGCGCTGGAGGGCGGGCAGCATCCCGAGCACGTCGTCCAGCGAGCCGAACTCCACGAGCAGGGCGCTGTCCCCGTAGCCGATCACCCGGCCGTTCACACGAACGGCCTCACCGCGATGCCGGCCTCGTCCAGGCCCCGGCGCACGGCCTCCGCCATCCGCACCGCCCCCGGGGTGTCGCCGTGCACGCAGAGGGAATCCGCGGCCACGGCGACCAGGGCGCCGTCGGCGGCCTCCACCACGCACTCGCGCGCGATCCGCACCGCGCGGGCGGCGATGGCGGCGACGTCGGAGAGCACGGCGCCGGGCTCCGTGCGCGGGACGAGCGTTCCGTCGGCGCGGTAGCCGCGGTCGACGAACGCCTCACGGACGAACCGCAGGCCGCGCGCGCCGGCCGCGCGCTCGACGGCCGAGCCGGGCAGGCCGAGCAGCGGCAGCGACGGGTCGAACCCGGCCACGGCCTCCACCACAGCGGCGGCCTGCGTCTCGTCGTGGACGATCCGGTTGTAGAGCGCGCCGTGCGGCTTGACGTAGCGCACGACGGTTCCGGCGACGCGCGCCATCCCGGCGAGCGCGGCGAGCTGATAGAGCACCTCGTCGCGCAGCTCGGCGGCCGGGACGTCCATGCTGCGCCGGCCGAAGCCCGCGAGGTCGCGGTACGAGACGTGCGCGCCCACGGCGACGCCGTTCTCGGCAGCCAGGCGGCACGTGGCCAGCATGGTGGACGGGTCGCCGGCGTGGAAGCCGCACGCGACGTTGGCGCTGGTCACCAGCCGGAGCATCGCGGCGTCGTCGCCCATGCCCCAAGCGCCGAAGGACTCACCGAGGTCGCTGTTGAGGTCGACGCTGATGCGCTCGACGCTGTTGCGCTCGACGCTGTTGCGCTCGGAGGGGGTCGGATCGGCGCTGGGCTCCATCCGCCTATTCTGCGATACCGGCGCCGACACCCGCACGCCGGCCGGCCGCGCGGGCGCGGTGCGCGCGCACCTTCGCCCGGTTGCCGCAGCGCTGCATCGAGCACCAGCGCCGGTTGCCGCTGCGCGAGGTGTCCAGATACACCAGACCGCAGTCGTCGGCGGAGCACTCCCGGATACGGCCGTCCGCGTCCGGCCCGAACAGGCGCACGGCGTCGCGCGCGACCGTGCCGAGGGCCTGGTGCGGTCGGGCGAGGGTGCGTCCGGCCTGACGGCCGCCACCGGCGAGCACCGGCGGGATGTCGGGGGTCGCGGCGAACAGGTTCACCACATCCACATCGGCGGGGCCGAGGGTCTCCGCGCGGCTGGCCTGGCGGGCGAGCCGGCCGATCGCCGCGCGCAGCATCTCGGCGTCGCGGAACTCGCGGTCGCCGGTCGTCGCCGCCACCTCCGGGAAGCGGGACTGCAGCCAGGCGCCGAGCTGGTGGGCGTCGTCCACCGAGCGCCACTGGGTGTCATCCTGCGTCCCGTCGGCGATCCCGTCGACGCCGCCCAGGACGTCCGCCCCGGCGGTGTAGGCGAAGTCGAGAGCCAGCGCTCCGGAGTCGAACCACCAGCGCAGACCGTCCGCGTCATCCATCCACTGACCCGTTTCGCGGGGCAGGAGGACGTCGGTAGGCACCGAACCAACTTAGTCGGTTTCGAGAGCCTCCGCGGACGCGGCGGCTCCGAGACCGGGTGCGATACTGGGCGGATGACAGCGACCCGTCCCGATCCGCGCGCCGTGCTCGAGGGCGCGACGGTCCGCCTGCGGGCGCTCACCCACGACGACCTGCCCGACCTGCACGACGCGATCGGGCACCCCGCGGTGTTCGAGGGCGGCTGGGGCGGCGGGGTGGCTGCATACCGCGACACTTATGAGGAGTGGCGGGAGTTCATCCTCGGCTACCTGGCCTGGGACACCGCCAACGTCACCGCGGTCTGCCTGCGCGACGGCGACCGCATCGTCGGGACGACGACCCTCGGCGACTTCGACCTCCCCAACGGCTCTGCGCACATCGGCTGGACCGCCTACGCGCCGGAGGTCTGGGGCACGCGCGTCAACGCCGAGACCAAGCGCCTCCTGCTCGGCACGGCGTTCGACCACGGATTCGAGCGCGTCAAGCTGCAGGCCGACGTGCTCAACGAGCGCTCGCGTGCCGCGATCCTGCGGCTCGGGGCGACATTCGAGGGCGTGCTGCGGCACACCCAGCCGCGGGCGGACGGCACCTGGCGCGACACCGCGGTGTACTCGGTGCTGCGCGAGGAGTGGCCCGCCGTGCGCGACGGCCTCGACGCCCGGCTCGCGGTCGAGACGGCCTAGCCGACCCATCGAGGGGACGCAACGCGCCGCGTAAGCGGGGCGCGCGACGGCATGTCGCGTCCCCTCTGTGCGCCCGTCACTCCGCTTCGGTGGCGGCGGCGGCGGCCATGCGGCGCTGCGCGGTCGAGACCTCCCTGTGCACCCAGGAGATGAGGTTCGCCGAGTCGAACCGGCGGCTGCACGCCCCGCAGGCGAGCGCACGGGCCGGCTTGCGGTAGCGGTAGTGCGTGTGGCCCTGCGGGCACGTGCCCACCCAGGGCGCCAGGTCGTCCGCGATCGCACCGCCGTGCAGCCGCTTGCCCTCGTAGCCCAGGTCGAGCGCGATCGTCCGCCAGCGCGGCCCGTGCCCTGCGCGGGAGCCCGCGAGCGCGTGGGCGACCTCGTGCAGGAGGATCTGGTGGATGTCGTCGTCCTCGTAGCGGGCCGCGAGGTACCGGGAGACCGTGATCCGCTTCGCGGTGTAGTTGCACAGCCCGGCGCGCGTCTTCGCGTTGTCGAAGTCGAAACTCCATGTCGCCGGGTCCAGATGCAGGGCGATGAGCGCCTCGGCCCAGTGGCGCACGCGATCGAGCTCTGCCATCAGCGTCGGCTCCCAGGTCGGCTCATGCCAGGAATCCTACGCCGGAGATCCGACGCCGTCTCCGCCGCCGAGGTCGCCCTCCCCGGAGCCGGCGGCGGCCCGCTGCGCCTCCAGGAACCGCTGCACCACGGCCACCGCCGTGAGCGCACCCTCGATCTCCGCAGGAGACGCGCCGAGCTTCTCGCGCAGGAACACGGCGGCCGTCATGTCGGAGAGCGCGCTCTCGTACTCCTTCATGTCGAAGTGCACCTTGCCGCGGTTCTGCACCGCGAACGCCTCCAGCGCCGTCCAGTCGCGGCCGCGCGCCTCGTCGACGCAGCCGGTCAGCTCCACGATCGCCTCGTCGAACTTGCCCTGGTACTGGAGCACCTGGCCGCGCCGGATGCGCGCTCCCAGGAGCTGCTCGCGGTCGCCGGTGAAGCGCGCCTGCCGCACCGCCTCGTTGGCGAGGGTGTACGCCTCGTCCAGCCGGCCGAGCAGCCGGAGCAGCACGGTCTTCTCATTGAGCGCGCTCAAGCTGCGCAGGCTGCCGAGCTCGTCGAGCCGCTCATCGGCGGCACGCAGGTCGACACGCTCGCGCAGAGTGGACGGATCGTATCCGAGGATGATGCTCAGGGTCGGCTCCCAGGTCGTGCGGTTCACGACAAGCGTAGTCGGCAAATCCGCGCTGGCCGCGATCCCTCTGACAGGACATGCCGCCTCCGGCAGTGCGGAGACGGCATGTCCTGTCAGTTCGGTGGCGCTCAGTCGACGACGCGCACGTCCTTCCAGAACGCGACGTAGTTGCTGTAGTCCTTGCCGACACGGTCGAACGAGCTCGGGTACGGCGTGGGATAGCTCCACGCGCGGTCCTGGAGCACGGCCTCGCCGTCCTTGACGGAGAAGTACTGGCACTCGCCCTTCCACGGACATGTGTAGGGAGTCGCCGACTCCACCAGGTGCTCGGAGTTGACGCTCTGCGGCGGGAAGTACCAGTTGCCCTCGATGCGGATGAGGTCCTCGGTCGGGGCCTCGGCGATGACGGTGTCGTTCAGAATTGCTTTCATGGATGCAAAACCTCCTGCCTGCACTGAACACCCGTTCGCGCCGGATCATTCCGGCGCCGGGGAGTTCATGCCGACCGCTCAGGCGGCTCGCAGCACACGGACCTCGGAGACGGTGCCGAGCTTACCGGAGGCGGCGAGCGCTGCGGCGTCCGCCCCGGCCGCGATGCGCTCCTGACCCGAGACCGACGCCGTGAGCAGGTGCGCGACGGCGCCGCGCAGACCGGTGAAGGCGGCGCAGGCGGCCGCGGCCTCCGGTGAGCTGTAGTCGATGCCGAGCGTCGCGAGGGCGTCCACCACCGCGCCGGCGGCGAGGAGGTCCTCCACCGCGAAGCGCGTGCCCCCGCCCGCCGAGAACCCGCCTGCGGCGACGAGCGCCACCATCGCGCGCCGGCCGAGGCGCACCTGCTCGGCGAGGACCCACTGCGCCACCGCGGCAGCGTCGGCGAGGCCCGCAGCGACGACCGCGCCCGTCCCGGGGAGCGCAGCAGCCTCCGCGACCGGCCGGTCTTCGATCGCGTCGACCCAGACCACGACATCGGCGTCCGCCGCGACAGCGGCGGCCCCGTCCGCTGCCCAGTCGAAGCGCACCTGGTACTTGGCCTGGCGGTGGGCGGCGGGGACGGTCGAGGGGTCGGTCTGCGAGCTCACCGCCTCAGCGTAGCCCGGCAGTGAACGTGGTCGTCGTGCGTTGCGCCGGGTGACGCGACCCGTCGGCGCGGCGCGCGGTGGAGGGCCGCTGCTCGCCCGGGGTGTGCCGAAGCTGGTCGCGGATCAGGTCGAAGTCGTGTCGGGTCAGCTCGATCAGGCCGGCGCGGAGCTGGTAGCCCCAGTCGCGCTTGTCACGGGTGAAGTCGAGGGAGGCCAGCAGCGGCCGGATCGGCGTCGCGACCGCGTCGTGGTCCCAGTCCACGCGGCGCCGCCAGGGCAGGAAGTCGCCGTTCGGGCCGCGCATCTGCGCTCCCTGGGTCGCCTGGAACACCTCCGCGTCGGCCAGTCTCCCGACCGCCGTGAACTGCTTGAGCGGCTCCCCCTCGAACGACTCGCGCGGCGAGTAGAACACGAACCCGTCGGAGGCGCCCATCCGCTCGAGCGGCGCGCGGGCGCCGTGGTTGACCTGCGCGAAGCCACCGGCCACGCCGCGGAGAACGTGATCGTGGTGCACCACGCCCAGCCAGTAGCGGATCGCCATGCTCCCGTTGTAGCGCACACCACGGACATCGCGGGCCCGACCGGCTGCCGCTGTCGAATCCCGGCCCTCCGGCTCGACGTCTCTACGAGTGCCTCGCCCTGTGCCACGACGGAAGGACCACGGATGCGCTACCTCCTCACGCTCAGCACGGACAGCCCCGCGCCGGCGGAGTCCATCCAGCGGTACACGGTCGAGTTGATCCGCGCCGGGGTGCTCCTGGTGGGCGAGGTCCTGGCGGACGACGAATGCACCCGCGTCGAGCTGACCTTCGGCGGCCCCCGGACCGACGCGGAGCTGCAGCCGGCCTCCCCCGTGCGGCCTGCCGCGGTGTGGATCGTGCAGACCTCCGATCGCGCCGAAGCCGTCGAATGGGCGCGACGCCTGCCGCTCGGTCGTGGCAGAGTCGAAGTGCGCCGCATCCTGACCGGGGCGGCTGACACGTGAGCGCGGGAGGAGCGGCCGTGGTGGAACGGGAGCGCACGACGGCCGACCGGGCCGCCGCCGATGCCGTGGAGGCCGTCTGGCGCATCGAGTCCGGCAAGCTCGTCGCCGGGCTCGCCCGCTGGACAGGCGACGTCGGCCTGGCAGAGGAGCTCGCCCAGGACGCGCTCGTCGCCGCGCTCGAGCAGTGGCCGGAGTCCGGCATCCCGCGCAATCCCGGCGCCTGGCTGACCACGGTCGCCAAGCGCCGCGCGATCGACGGTTGGCGCCGGCGCGAACGCCTCGACGAGCGCTACGCCGCCCTCGCCCGCGACCTGGAGCAGCAGGAGGACGACGACCCGGCCGCCGTCGTGGAGGAGGAGATCCAGGACGATCTGCTGCGACTGCTGTTCGTCGCCTGCCACCCCGTGCTCGCGCCGCCCGCGCGGGTCGCGCTGACGCTCAAGCTGCTCGGCGGCCTCACCACAGAGGAGATCGCGCGGGCCTTCCTCGTGCCCGTCCCGACCATCGCGCAGCGCATCGTGCGCGCCAAGCGGACGCTGACCGCCGCGCACGTCCCGTTCGAGGTGCCGGACCGCGCCGAGTACCCCGAGCGGCTGGCGTCGGTGCTGGAGGTCGTCTACCTGATTTTCAACGAGGGCTACTCCGCCACCGCCGGCGACAATTGGATGCGCCCCGACCTCTGCCAGGAGGCCCTCCGCCTCGGCCGCGTGCTCGCCGAGCTCACCCCGCGCGAGCCGGAGGTGCACGGCCTGGTCGCGCTGATGGAGTTCCAAGCCTCCCGCCTCCCCGCGCGCGCCACCGCCGACGGCGAGCCGATCCTGCTGCAGGACCAGGACCGCACCCGCTGGGACCGCATCCTGATCGGCCGAGGGGTCGCCGCGCTCGCCCGCGCCGACCGGCTGGTGGGCTCCCGCGGCCGCGGTCCCTACGCGCTGCAGGCCGCCATCGCCGCCTGCCACGCGACCGCTCCCGCGCCGGAGGACACCGACTGGGAGGAGATCGTCGCGCTCTACGGCGCGCTCGCCGCCCTCCAGCCGTCCGCCGTCGTGGAGCTCAACCGCGCGGTCGCCCTCTCGATGGCGTACGGCCCGGAGGCCGGCCTCGACGTGGTGGACCGGCTCGTGCTGGACGGCGCGCTGGAGTCGTACCACCTGCTCCCCTCGGTGCGGGCCGACTTCCTGCTCAAGCTGGGCCGGAACGCCGAGGCCGAGGAGGAGTTCCGGCGGGCGGCGGCGATGACCGGCAACGAGCGGGAGCGCGCGCTGCTGCTGGCGCGGGCCGAGGAGGCCGCCGGCGCGTAGCGGGTGGGCGCGGTTCGGGCGTCCGGGAGTGCGCCGAGAATGACTGCCGCCGGCGCGGAGGATGCGTGACACTGGGGTGCGTGAGAGTCCTCCTGAAGCTCATCCTCGACTGCGACCCGGACGCGGCCTGGCGCGCCCTGCAGAGCCCGACGGCCTTCCGCGAGGTGGCGATGCCGTGGGTGGACTTCCGGTCGGACGAGCCGGCGGGCTTCCCGACCGTGTGGGACACCGCGGAGCACCGGGTGAGCGTCCGCGCCCTCGGCGCCGTCACCGTCGGGACGCAGGCCATCCGTCTGGACACGCTGCGCTCCACCGACCCGCGCGAGCGCGCGACGCGCATCCTCCGCGACAGCGGCGGCGGCGTCGGTGGCGTGCTGTCGGCGATGCCGCACCTCGACCACCGGATGGCCATCGCCCCGGACCCCACGGGTCCCGGGGAGGACGGCCGGGTCCGCACCCTGTACCGCGACCGGCTGGTCGTCCGCGCCGGCGTCGTGACGCCGCTCGCCTGGTACGGATTGTGGGCGTTCTGGCAGTGGCGCGGGCTGCGCCTGCGGCGCCTCGCACCCACCTGGGCATACGATCCACCCACGCCAGAACCGGATTCAGCCACGACGGAGGCAGCAGCATGAGCACCATCACCCCCGAGCCCGCCCCGGAGGTCGCGCCCGGTCGCGGCCGCGTCGCGACCGCCGTGCAGACCGCGGACTGGCGCCGCAGCGTCTTCGCTCTGTACGCGTCGGTGCGCCGGATCGCCGCCTCCGACCCGGCCGCCGCCCACGCGCACTGGATCTCCTGCCGCAACGACCTGTTCTCGTCGCACCCGGCGTCCCCGCTCCTGGACGAGGACCGCGACCGCTTCACGGGCCTCCCGGTGTCGCCGTACGACCCCGACTGGCGCTTCGAACTGCCGATCCATCCCGCCGCGGAGGCGACGCGGATGGACGTGGAGACCGGCACGGACGGCGTGGTGCCCTTCGTGCTGCTCGGCACGGTGCGGGTCCCGCTGGCGGGCTCGCTCGACGTCTGGAA
This sequence comes from Leifsonia sp. EB41, assembly GCF_041262565.1. Taxonomy (NCBI): domain Bacteria; kingdom Bacillati; phylum Actinomycetota; class Actinomycetes; order Micrococcales; family Microbacteriaceae; genus Leifsonia; species Leifsonia sp. EB41. Next base: position 1,448,337 of record NZ_JBGCCJ010000001.1, read on the forward strand.
GCTGTCCTCGTACGGCGGCGGCCTGTTCGTCCCCGTGAAGGACGCCCTCGCCGGGCGCCGCGGCGGCACCTACGGCGGCGGCCGCTACCTGATCGACACGATCAAGGGCTCCGACCTGGGGATGACGGCCGACGACGACGAGACGACGATCGTCCTCGACTTCAACTTCGCCTACAACCCGTCCTGCGCCTACGACCCGGCCTGGGCGTGCCCGCTCGCGCAGGCGGGCAACACGCTCCCGGTGGAGGTCCCCGTCGGCGAGCGCTACGGCCAGGAGTAGTACGCATCCCCCGTCAACCCGACCCCGAGGGGCACGTCGTTGTCACTTGTGGGCGCCAGAAGTGACAACAACGTGCCCTTCGGCGGTGGGAGGGTGTGAGCGGGTCAGCGGGCGACGAGGGTGAGACGTTGCGTGGGGCGCGTCATCGCCACGTACAGCGACGCCGCCCCGCGCACCGACTCCGCGGCGAGCGCCGCCGGGTCGGCCAGAACCACGGCGTCGAACTCGAGTCCCTTCGCCTCGTAGCCGGTCAGCACCGAGATCGGCCGGGTCAGCCCGGCCGCGCCGCGCGCCGCCGCGTCGCCGAAGCGCGCGCGGACCTCGGCCGCCACCGCGTCCACGTCGGCCGTCGCCGCGATGACAGCGAGCGTCCCCTCGGCGTCCAGGCTGCGGTCGTGCGAGATCGCCTCCGCCACCGCCGTCGCCAGCCCGGAGCCGTTGGCCGACACGCGCCGGATCGGCCAGTCGCCCTCCCGCACCGCGCGCGTCGGCGTGATCGGCAGCCCCGCCTCCGCCGCGATCCGCTCCGCCTCGCGCGTGATCTGGGCGGGCGTGCGGTAGTTGACCGTCAGCTCCTCCAGGCGCCAGGCGTCCTTGAACACCGGGCTGAGGGCCTCGTCCCAGCTCGTCGCACCGGCGGCCGACGCGACCTGGGCGATGTCGCCGACGATCGTGAACGACTTCATCGGGCAACGGCGCACCAGCACGCGCCACTGCATCGCGGACAGCTCCTGCGCCTCGTCCACGACCACATGGCCGTAGGTCCACGACCGGTCGGCGAGCGCGCGCTCGGCGGTCGTGCCGCGGTCCTCCTGCTCGGCGAAGCCGTCGGCGAGCTGCTCGGCGCTCACCAGGCCCTGCACACCCATGTTCCGGATGGCCGCACGCGCGTTCTCGAGGTCGCGCTTGCGCTGGCGGTCCCGCTCGCGGGAGGCGTAGTCCGCGCGGCCCGGGAAGTCGCCCAGCAGCTCCGCGGCCTCGTCCAGGAGCGGCACGTCGGAGACCGTGAACGGCGCCGTCCGGTCGCGCAGCAGCGCCTCCCGCTGCGCGGGCGTCCACCGCGGCGTCAGCTCGGCCAGCCACGACGGGCGCGCGTACAGGTCCTGCAGCAGCTTCTGCGGGGTGAGCGGCAGCCAGGCCGTGTTGAGGAGGACGCGGACGTCGTACGACGTGCGCAGGTCCTCCCGGAGCACCCGGAGGTCCGCCTCGTCGATGGTCGAACCGCCGGCCCGGAGCTGGGCGGCGAGCTGGTCGGTGAGCTCCCCGAGCGCCTGCTTCACGAACGTGACGCGGGCGACGTTGTGCGGCTTGCCGGTGCGCTGCGCCTTCCCGAGCGCGCGCTGCACGAGGTCCGGCTGGACGACGAGGCGCTCGTTGTCGACCACGATCGTCTGCGGCTCGGCCGGCGCCTTCTGCCGCGACCTCACGGCGCGGGAGAGCAGCCGCGCCATCTGGATCGAGCCCTTCAGGCGCGCAGCCTCCGGCTCGTCCTCGGTCGTGGCCTCCACACCGGGGAACAGCTCGCCCAACGTCTGCATCACGACGCCGGTCTCGCCGAGCGACGGGAGGACGGCCTCGATGTAGCGCAGGAACGCGGGCGACGGGCCGACGACGAGCACGCCGGAGGTACTCAGCCGCTGCCGGTTCGCGTACAGGAGGTAGGCGGCGCGGTGCAGCGCCACCGCGGTCTTGCCGGTGCCCGGGCCGCCCTGCACGACCAGCGCGCCGCGGATGTCGGAACGGATGATGCGGTCCTGCTCGGCCTGGATGGTCGCCACGATGTCGTGCATGCGGCCGGTGCGCTGCGCGGTGAGGGCCGCCAGCAGCGCGCCCTCCCCCTGCACCTTCTCGCCGGACGCGTCGCCGTCGAGCAGCGTCTCATCGAAGACGTCGTCGTCGATCCGGACCACCTGTCGGCCGTTCATGGTGAGATGGCGACGGGCCCGCACGCCCATCCGCTCGTTCGCGGTCGCCTGGTAGAAGGCGCTCGCCTGCTGGGCGCGCCAGTCCACGAGCAGCGAGCGCTGGTCGTCGTCGCGCAGGCCGACGCGGCCGATGTAGCGGTGGTCGGTGCCGTCGACCGGCTCCTGGAGCAGCAGCCTCCCGAACACGAGCCTGGCGTCCACGTCGCGGAGCTGCACGAGCTGGTCCTCGTACAGGCGGGCGAAGGCGTCGCGTTCGCTGCGCGCCTGGTGGTTGCTGCCCACGCTCTCGCGGCGCACCCGCGTCAGCCGCTCCTCCGTCTCCGCCCTGAGCGTGTCGAGACGCTCATACAGGCCTGAGACGACGGTGCGCTCACGATCGAGCTCGGATTCCTGCACGCGCGACCACCTTCCGGGATTACGGGCCGAAAGTCTACGACGTCCGGCTATGAATGTGCTCCCAGCAATCGTGCGGCGCGTTCCGCTAGACTCGGTGGACCAGCACTGCTGGCATGCCGGCGCCGCCGGCGTGCGCGAGCGCCGGGCGGACCCCCGCCGCGCACCATCCTCTTCTTTCCGGCGAAGACGTCGCCCTCTTGCGACGCCGCCGGACCAGCCCTCATGGGCCGACCCTGCCAGAAAGGCATTTGTGACCAACCAGACTTTCGCCGACTTCGGCGTGCCCGCTCCCCTCGTCGCCGTCCTCGCGGCCGACGGCAAGGCGGAGCCGTTCCCCATCCAGGCCGACACCCTGCCCGACACGCTCGCCGGACGTGACGTCCTCGGGCGCGGCAAGACGGGCTCGGGCAAGACGATCGCGTTCGCGATCCCGATGGCCGCGCGCCTCGCCGCGTCCGCCGCCGGAGGCCGTCCCTCCCGCGGCTACCGCCGGCCCCGCGGCCTCGTGCTCGCCCCGACCCGCGAGCTCGCCACCCAGATCGACGCCACCCTGAAGCCGCTCGCGGCCGCGCTCGGACTGACCACCACCACGATCTTCGGCGGCGTCTCGCAGAGCCGCCAGGTGACCGCGCTGCAGGGCGGCGTCGACATCATCGTCGCCTGCCCCGGCCGCCTCGAAGACCTGATGAAGCAGGGCATCGTCCACCTGGACAAGGTCGAGATCACCGTGCTGGACGAGGCCGACCACATGGCCGACCTCGGCTTCCTGCCGACCGTCACGCGCATCCTCAACGCCACGCCGTCGCGCGGACAGCGCCTGCTGTTCTCTGCGACCCTGGACAACGGCGTCGACAAGGTCGTCGCCAAGTTCCTCACCAACGAGGTGCTGCACTCGGTGGACGACGCGACCAGCCACGTGGAGGCCATGACCCACCACGTCTTCGAGGTGAGCGACCAGGACGCCAAGAAAGACCTGATCATGGCGCTCGCCTCCGGCCGCGGCCGCCGCATCATGTTCATGCGCACCAAGCACCAGGCCAAGCGCCTCGCCAAGCAGCTCACGTCGGCGGGCATCCCGGCCGTCGACCTGCACGGCAACCTCAGCCAGGGCGCCCGCGACCGCAACCTCGCGGCGTTCGGCAGCGGCGACGTGCGCGTGCTCGTCGCGACCGACGTCGCGGCCCGCGGCGTCCACGTCGACGACGTGGAGCTGGTCGTGCACGTCGACCCGCCCGCGGAGCACAAGGCGTACCTCCACCGCTCGGGCCGCACCGCGCGCGCCGGAAGCGCCGGCGACGTCGCGACCGTGATGCTGCCGGAGCAGGCGGGCGACGTGAAGTCGCTGCTGCGCGCGGCCGCGATCACGGCCACGCCGCAGCGCGTGACGGCCGAGTCGGCCGCCGTGACGGCGCTGGTGGGCGAGCGCGCGGAGCGCGTCGCGCCGGCGCCGGTCGCCGCGGGCGGCAACGGCGGCGGCCGGGGCGCGGGCTCCACGGGTGCCTCGGGTGGCGGAAACGGAGGCCGGCGACGCCGCGGCGGCCAGAACCGGGCGGCCGGCGACGGCCACGAGGGCCAGGCCTCGCGCGACAACGGCGGCAACCGTGGCCAGAGCACGGGCCGCAACGGCCGCCGGAACTCCGGCCGCGACGTGGCAGCCCCGACGGGCGACGGCGCTGGCCGTGGCCACGGCCGCGGCGGGCGCGCCGGCGGCGAGGGCCGCCCCGCTGCCGACCGCAACGGCGCTCCTCAGGCGTCCGGCAACGGCCGCGGCGGCCGCGCGGGTGCCCGCCAGGGCCTCCGCGTCGGCGACGTCGTGAGCGGCAGCACCAGCCGAGGACAGGGCACCCGCCGCGCCCGCGGCTGACCCGCACCCCGACCTCCAGCAACGGAGGAGATCCCGCCCCTACCCGGCCGGATCTCCTCCGTTGCCTGCTTAAAGCCCACCGACGCAGCCACATCTCCTCCGTTACCGACCCCGCAGCCAACGGAGGAGATCCGGTGTGCGGCAAGCGGAAATGTCAGCCAACGGAGGAGATTCCCACCCGACCCGGCCGGATGTCCTCCGTTAGCGACATGGGATGAGTCTCGGGCAGGGCGCTGGGGTCAGGGGTGGGTCGGGGTGGGGGCGAGGGTGGCGATGCCGGCCTCGATGCCGTCGATCAGGAGGCGGAAGCTGCGGTCGAGGTCGTCGGGGAGACCGAAGCCGCCGCCGAGTTCGAGGGTGATGAAGCCGTGGAGGGCGCTCCGCAGCATCCGGATGGCGTCGACCGTCGCCTCCTCCGGCAGTCCGAAGCCGCGCAGGGCGGCGGCCAGGACGGCGATGGTCTCGCCCGCCCGCGCCGCCAGCTCGGCGTCCGCGTCCGAGCCGAGGTCGGGTGCGACCTGCGTCGCCGCATACCGTCCGGGATGGCGGTGCGCGTAGGCGCGGACGGAGTCGGCCGCTGAGTGGAGGGCCTCCGGCCCGGAGCGCCCGATGGTCGCCTCGGCCAGCACGCCCGTCAGCTCGGCCACACACTCGGTCGCGACCACCCGGCGCAGGTCGTCGAGCGACGCGACGTGCTTGTACAGGCTCGGCACCGCCACACCGGCGCGGGAGGCCACGGCGGCGAGGGTCAGCTTGTCGAGGCCGTTCACCCCGCCGGCGTCCACGAGGTCGAGGGCCACGGCGGCCACGGCGGCCCGGGTCAGCCCGGCCCTAGGCACGGGCCTGGCCCCACCCGCTCGCTCGGCGCTCCGCGAGGAAGCGCAGTGTCTCTGGCACGATCACGTCGGGCCGCTGGGCCTGCGGGTAGTGGCCCGACTCGGGGACCCGGACGACCTCCGCCCCGAGGGACTCGATCCAGTCAGCCTCGGCGGCCGGGTCCTTGTAGTCGGGGTCCAGGGCTCCGACGAAGGCGAGGATGGGGGCCGTCACCTCCGGGAGGCGGGGCTCGACGACAGAGTGGGTGAGCTGGAGGGTGAGGTGGCGGAAGGAGCGCAGCCGGCCGGGCTCCTTCATGTTGCGCTTGAGGTCGGCGGTGTGCTCCTTCAGCCACGGCGCGGTGCGGCCCTTGTTGATCGAGCGGTAGTAGCCCGCCCAGAAGGCCGGGCCCCACGGGCCGGTGAACAGCACGCGGTACATCCCGTGGATGGACGCGACGGTGAGGCGGCTCATCGCGGGGTCGCGCAGCAGCGGGCCGTAGAGCACGAGGCCGGCGATCGCGTCGGGACGCTCGGCGGCGGCCCACGCGGCGGCGGCCGCGCCCATCGAGTTGCCGAGCACGACGGCGTTGCCGCCCAGCTCGTCGATCAGCGCGATCAGGTCGCGGGCGGTCGCGATGTCGCCGAACTCGCGGAAGGTGGTGTCCGACTCGCCGTGCGCCCGCAGGTCGGTGACGGCGACGCGGTAGCCGGCCTCCAGCAGCGGGCCGGTCAGCTCGCGGTAGGTGGAACGGAGATCGCCCATCCCGGGGACGGCGACGACGAGCGGGCCGGAGCCCTCGACGGTGTAGCTGATGCGTCCCTCGGGGCGCTGCAGGTACCGGACCTGCGAAGCGATGGAAGTGTTCATAGCCGTAAAGCTAATACCATTAGCTAACGAGCGCAAGCACAATCGAGGAATTCGGTCAGACGATCTTGCCGACCGACGCCATCGCCGCCTTCACCAGCACCCCGCGGCCGCCTTCGAGCTCCTCGCACACCGTGTGCGACACCGCCTCCTCCGGCGTCATCCAGGTGATCTCGAGCGCGTCCTGTCGCGGTTCGCAGGTGCCGGTCACCGGCACCACATAGGCGAGCGAGACCGCGTGCTGCCGCTCGTCGGTGAACGCGGTCACCCCCGGCATCGGGAAGTACTCCGCGACCTGGAACGGCACCGGGCTCGCCGGCAGCAGCGGGAACGCCATCGGCCCGAGGTCTTTCTCGATGTGCCGGAACAGGGCCTCCCGCAGCGTCTCGCCGTACATGACCCGGCCGGAGACGAGCGTGCGGGTGATCTCGCCCACCGCGTTCGCGCGCAGCAGCACGCCGACCTCGGTCACCTGGCCGAGGCCGTCGACCCGCACCGGCACGGCCTCCACGTAGAGCAGGGGGAGTCGTCGGCGGATCTGCTCCAGCTCGATGTCGCTCAGCCAAGCGGGACCGGGCTGGACGCCGTTGCCATCGAGCGGGTCGGGGGTCGGGTCCGGGTCGGGTGTGCGCACGCTCATGCACTGATCCTACGGATGCCGCACCGCGCCGCCACCCGGATAGACCGATCTGTGGACTGCGCCGCGATCTGGGGGCTGTGGAGGACAAGCCGCCGTGCGCAGAATGGATCATGCCATTCCCCGCCCCCGAGCTCCACCTCGACCACGAGGCCGTGCTCTGGTCCGCCGGCGAGGCCGACCGCGTCGGCCGCCCCCGGCTGATCCTCCTGCACGGTTACGGCTCGGACGAGGCCGACCTGTTCGGGATCTCGGCGTACCTGCCGCTGGAGCCGGTGATCGCCTCGCTGCGGGCGCCGATCCCGGAGGGGCCAGGCTTCGCGTGGTTCTCGCGGTTCACCAACATCTCGGTCGACCCGCTCGCCGCCAACGCCGACGCGGGCCGCCCGCGCCGTCCTCGACTGGCTGGACGACCAGCCGGACGTGCCGACCGGCCTGCTTGGCTTCTCGCAGGGCGGCGGGCTCGCCATCCAGCTCCTGCGCCTCGCGCCGGAGCGCTTCGACTTCGCAGTCACGCTCTCCGCCTTCGTCGTGCAGGGCACGGAGGACGGGGATGCGGCGCTCGCCGAGCGCCGGCCGCCGGTGTTCTGGGGCCGCGGCACCCACGACGACACCATCCCCGCGACCGGCGTCGCGCGCGCGGCCGAGTGGCTGGCCGCGCACACGGACCTCGACGCGCGCATCTACGAGGGCCTCGGCCACGGGATCTCGCCGCTCGAGCTCGGCGACATCTCCTCCTTCATCCGGGCGCACCTGCCGCGCTGACGGCCCGCGCCCGCACCCCGCGCGGCCTCCGCTTGGCGGTGTCGGTGGCGGGGAGCAGGATGGAGGCGATGAGCGACGTGCTCGACCGGTTCTCCCCCGCGACCCGTGAATGGTTCCGCGGGGCCTTCGCCGCGCCCACCGACGCCCAGACCGGAGCGTGGGAGGCCATCTCGCACGGGCGGCACGCGCTGGTCATCGCGCCGACCGGTTCGGGCAAGACCCTGGCCTCGTTCCTCTGGGCGATCGACCGGCTGGCGAGCGAGGAGCGGCCGCCCGACGCCCGCCCCGGCACGCGCGTCCTCTACATCTCGCCGCTGAAGGCGCTGGGTGTGGACGTGGAGCGCAACCTCCGTGCGCCGCTGGTCGGCGTCACTCAGACGGCGCGGCGGCTCGGCGCCGAGCCTCCGCATGTCTCCGTGGGCGTGCGCTCCGGCGACACGTCGTCGTCCGACCGCCGGGCGCTGGTCGCCTCCCCGCCGGACATCCTGATCACCACGCCCGAGTCGCTCTTCCTCATGCTCACGTCGCAGGCGCGCGAGACGCTCAGGACGGTCGAGACCGTGATCGTGGACGAGGTGCACGCCGTCGCCGCCACCAAACGCGGTGCGCACCTCGCGCTGTCGCTGGAGCGGCTCGACGCCCTGCTCGAGAAGCCGGCCCAGCGCATCGGCCTGTCCGCCACGGTGCGGCCGCCGGAGGAGGTCGCGCGGTTCCTCGGCGGCAGCTCGCCGGTGGAGATCGTCGCGCCGCCCGCGGGCAAGCGGTTCGACCTCCGGGTGGTCGTACCGGTCGAGGACATGAGCGAGCTCGGCACCTCCACCTACGCAAGCGACAACGACGACGGCTCCGCGCCCCAGGCCGGCTCGATCTGGCCGCACGTGGAGGAGGCGATCGTCGAGCGAGTGCTGGAGCACCGGTCCTCGATCGTGTTCGCGAACTCGCGCCGACTGGCCGAGCGGCTCACCGCCCGGCTCAACGAGCTGTACGAGGAGCGGCTGCTCGGCGGGGAGGCGGGAGGCGCGTCCGCCCGGCCCCCGGCGGAGCTGATGGGCGGGTCCGGACAGACCAAGGGCTCCGCCGCCGTCGCCGACCCGGAGTCGCTCGTGCTCGCCCGCGCGCACCACGGCTCGGTCAGCAAGGAGCAGCGCGCCCTCATCGAGGACGACCTCAAGTCCGGGAGGCTGCGCTGCGTCGTCGCGACCTCCAGCCTGGAGCTCGGCATCGACATGGGCGCGGTGGACCTCGTCGTGCAGGTGGAGGCGCCGCCCTCGGTCGCGAGCGGGCTGCAGCGTGTCGGCCGGGCGGGCCACCAGGTGGGCGAAGTCTCGCGCGGGGTCGTGTTCCCCAAGCACCGCGCCGACCTCATCCACTCGGCGGTCGCCACCGAGCGGATGGTCGCCGGCCTGATCGAGACCATGCGGATCCCGACGAACCCCCTCGACATCCTCGCCCAGCAGACGGTGGCGGCGACGGCTCTGGAGCCGCTCGACGCCGACGACTGGTTCGACACGGTGCGCCGGAGCGCGCCGTTCGCGACGCTGCCGCGCAGCGCCTACGACGCGACCCTCGACCTGCTCGCCGGCCGTTACCCGTCCGACGAGTTCGCCGAGCTGCGGCCGCGCATCGTCTGGGACCGCGACGCGGGCACGCTCACCGGGCGCCCGGGCGCGCAGCGGCTCGCCGTGACCAGCGGCGGCACCATCCCCGACCGCGGGATGTTCGCTGTCTACATGGTCGGCGAGCGCGCCAGCCGGGTGGGCGAGCTGGACGAGGAGATGGTCTACGAGTCGCGCGTCGGCGATGTGTTCGCGCTCGGCTCCACGAGCTGGCGCATCCAGGAGATCACCCACGACCGCGTGCTGGTCTCGCCCGCGTTCGGCGAGCCCGGCCGGCTGCCGTTCTGGAAGGGCGACGGCATCGGCAGGCCCGCGGAGCTGGGCGCGGCGGTCGGCGCGTTCGTGCGCGAGCTGAGCGCCGCCTCCCCCGCCGACGCCGAGCTGCGCTGCGTGGAGGCCGGGCTCGACGCGTTCGCGACGGCCAACCTCCTGGCGTTCCTCCGCGAGCAGAAGGAGGCCACCGGTCACGTCCCGACCGACCGCACTCTGGTGGTGGAGCGGTTCCGCGACGAGCTCGGCGACTGGCGCGTGGTGTTGCATTCCCCGTACGGCATGCAAGTGCACTCGCCCTGGGCGCTGGCCGTGCAGGCGCGCGTGCGCGAGCGGTACGGGATCGACGCGGGCGCGATGGCGGCGGACGACGGGATCATCGTGCGTATTCCCGACACGGAATCCACGCCGCCCGGCGGCGAGCTGTTCGTGTTCGAGCCTGCCGAGCTGGACGAACTGGTGACCCTGGAGGTCGGCGGCTCTGCGCTGTTCGCGTCCCGGTTCCGCGAGTGCGCGGCCCGTGCGCTGCTGCTGCCGAAGTACAACCCGGGCAAGCGGTCGCCGCTCTGGCAGCAGCGGCAGAAGGCGTCGCAGTTGCTCGACGTGGCTCGCAAGTACCCGAGCTTCCCGATCATCCTGGAGACGGTGCGAGAGTGCCTGCAGGACGTCTACGACCTGCCCGCGCTGGACGAGGTGGCGCAGAGCATCGCCCAGCGCCGGATCACGCTGGTGGAGGCCGCGACCGAGACGGCCTCGCCGTTCGCGCGGTCGCTGCTGTTCGGCTACGTCGCGGCGTTCATGTACGAGGGCGACAGCCCGCTCGCAGAGCGGCGGGCGGCGGCACTGTCGCTCGACGCGGGGCTGCTGGCCGAGCTGCTGGGTCGCGCGGAGCTGCGCGAACTGCTCGACCCGTCGGTGATCGAGCGGGTGGAGTTGCAGCTTCAGCGGCTCGATCCGGAGCGTCGCGTGCGCGGCGAGGAAGGCGTGGCCGACCTGCTGCGGCTGCTCGGGCCGCTGACGGTGGCGCAGGTCGCGGAGCGGTTGCACGGCGAGGAGGCGGGTGACCGGGCTCCGACGGACGCCGTGGCGACTGTCGACGATGCAGCCGACGCACCCTCCGCAGCCCCGCACGCCACTCCCGCCATCGCTCACGCCCACCTCACATCCCTGGTCGACGCCAAGCGCGCCCTGGCCGTGACCATCGCGGGCGAGGAGCGCTTCGCCGCCATCGAGGACGCGAGCCGCCTGCGCGACGCGCTCGGCGTCCCGCTCCCGATCGGGGTGCCCGTCGCGTTCATCGAGCCGGTGGACGATCCCCTGGGCGACCTGGTCAGCCGGTATGCGCGCACGCACGGCCCGTTCGAGGTCGCGGAGGTCGCCTCCCGGTTCGGTCTCGGCCCCGCGATCGTGCACGACGCGCTGCGCCGGCTGTCCCGCGACGGCCGCGTCGTGGAGGGCGAGTTCCGCCCGCACGCGACCGGCTCGGAGTGGTGCGACGCGGAGGTGCTGCGGCGGCTGCGGCGGATGTCGCTCGCCGCGCTCCGCCAGGAGGTCGAGCCGGTCGAGACGGCGACGTTCGCGCGATTCCTCGGCGACTGGCAGCACGTCGGCTCCACTCTTCGCGGCGTGGACGCGGTCGCGTCGGTCATCGAGCAGCTCGCCGGGGCGCGCATCCCGGCCTCCGCGTGGGAGTCGCTGGTGCTGCCCAGCCGCGTCGCGGACTACAGCCCGGCCATGCTGGACGAGCTCACTGCCACCGGCGAGGTGATCTGGGCGGGCGACGGCTCGCTGCCGGGCAACGACGGCTGGATCAGCCTCAATCTCGCCGACTCGGCCCCGCTGACGCTCGCCCCGCCGACCGACCACGGTCCCGACGAGCTGCAACGCGACGTCCTGGCGGCGCTCGCGCTCGGCGGCGGGTACTTCTTCCGGCAACTCTCCGACAGCCTCGGCGCCGAGCGCGGCGAGGCGATCGAGGACGCCGTGCTGGTGACCGCGCTGTGGGACCTGGTCTGGGCGGGCCTGGTCACCAACGACACCCTCGCTCCGCTGCGCACGCTGACCGGCGGCGGCGGCGGCGCCCACAAGCGGCCGCGGCAGCCCACCCGCTCCCGGATGTACCGCGGCCGGGTCGGCGCCCCGCGCACCTCCGCGATGGTCACCCGGATGGGACCGCCGACCGTCGCCGGCCGCTGGTCGCTGCTCCCCGAGCGCGACCTGGACTCCACGGTCCGCGCGCACGGCCAGGCCGAGACGCTGCTCGACCGGTACGGCGTCGTCACCCGCGGTTCGGTGATGAACGAGGGGACGCCGGGAGGCTTCGCCCTGGCCTACAAAGTGCTCAGCGGCTTCGAGGACAGCGGGCGCGCGCGCCGCGGCTACTTCGTGGAGACGCTCGGCGCCGCGCAGTTCGCCAGCGGCCCGACCGTGGACCGCCTGCGCACCTTCGCCCGCGACCACACGCAGCCTCGACCGTTCGACACGGTCGCCCTCGCGGCGACCGACCCCGCCAACGCGTACGGCGCGGCGCTCCCCTGGCCGGCCGTCCCAGCAACGACCGAGGGCGTGGAGGGCGGCACCGGCCACAGGCCCGGTCGCAAGGCGGGCGCGCTGGTCGCCCTGGTCGACGGCGAGCTCACCCTCTACGTGGAGCGCGGCGGCAAGAGCCTGCTCTGCTTCGCCGACCAGCAGGACGACGGTGTGCGCCCCGCGCTCGTGGCGGCCTCCCGCGCACTGGCCGGCCTGGTGACCTCCCGCCGCGTGGACAAGCTCGCCATCGAGACGGTCAACGGCGCGAACGTCCTCGGCAGCCCGCTCGGCGCGGCGCTCGCGGAGGCGGGGTTCCTCCCCACGCCGCGCGGTCTCCGGCTGCGAGGGTGACCGCGGGGATGGCGACCGATGCCTGAGGGCGACACCGTCTACCAGACGGCCGCGCGCCTGCGCCGCGCGCTGCAGGGCCGGCTGCTGACCGAGACGGACTTCCGGGTGCCGCAGTACGCGACCGTCGACCTCAGCGGCCGGCACGTCGACGAGGTGGTCAGCCGCGGCAAGCACCTGCTGATCCGGGTCGGCGACCAGACCATCCACAGCCACCTCAAGATGGAGGGCTCGTGGGAGGTCTACCCGCCGGGCGGACGGTGGCGGCATCCCGGTTTCCAGGCGCGCGTGGTGCTGCAGACCGCCGAGACGCAGGCGGTCGGCTTCCAGCTCGGCATCCTGGAGGTGGTGCCGCGGTCGGGGGAGGATGCCGTCGTCGGCCATCTCGGCCCGGATCTGCTCGGCCCCGACTGGGATGCCGAGGAGGCCCTCCGCCGGCTGGCCGAGCACCCGGACACTCCGATCGCGGTCGCGCTGCTCGACCAGCGGAACCTCGCCGGCATCGGCAACGTCTACGCCAACGAGCTGTGCTTCGTGCGCGGGATGCTGCCGACGCGGCCGGTGCGGGAGGCCGACCTCCCGGCCACCGTCGACCTGGCGCGGCGGATGCTCGTCGCCAACCGCGACCGGACCGTGCGCGTGACGACCGGCGACACCCGCCGAGGCCGCAACACCTGGGTGTACGGCCGCGACGGCAAGCCGTGCCTGCGCTGCGGGACGCTCATCCGCCGCGCGGAGCTCGGGCGCACCGAACTGGACCAGCGCGTGACCTACTTCTGCCCCACCTGCCAGACCTGAGCGCCGCGCCCTCCGGGGCGCACGCGCACGCGAGGGGCACGTCGTTGTCACTTTCGAGTCCCGAAAGTGACAACAACGTGCCCCTCGACGGTTGGGGTTAGGCGGCGGCTTCCTCGTCGAGGTCGGCGTCGGAGGCGGCGCGCACGGAGGCGAGCGCGCCGGACCACGACTCGAGCTGGTCGAAGAGCGGCGTCAGGCCGGCCTCGGCCGCGGTGGTCGGCTTGAGCGACCAGTTCTCGAAGTCGTGCTGGAGGCTGAGGCCGACGAAGGCGCTGACCGTCGCGACCTGGAGCTGCGAGAGCACGAGCCGCAGGTGCTCGACCGCGCGGGCGCCGCCGAAGACGCCGTAGCTGACGAAGCCGGCCGCCTTGTTGTACCACTCGGCCCCGACGAAATCGATCGCGTTCTTGAGCGCGCCGGAGGTGCTGTGGTTGTACTCGGGCGTGACGAAGAGGTAGCCGTCGAACTCGGCGATCTTGGCCGCCCACGCCTTGGTGTGGTCGTTGGCGTACTGGCCCATCGCGGCGGGCATCGGCTCGTCGAGGTGCGGGAGGTTCCACTCGGCGAGGTCGACGAGCTCGTACTCTGCGTCGTCGCGCTGCGCAGCGTGCTCGAGCACCCAGCGGGCGACGGACTCCCCGTTGCGGCCGGGGCGCGTGCTGCCGATGATGATGGCGATCCTGGTCATGTCAGCCTTCCTAGTTAGATGACGTGTCAACATTCGAAACCGGTGCCCTGCCGCGGGTATTCCCGTGCCCGCTAGGCTCGACGCATGTCAGACCGGCGCGCTCCCGACGACGCTCATCTGCCCGCGAACGCCACCGAGGAGGAGCGCAGGGAGGCCGGCGACCGGCTCCGCGAGCGCATCTACGTGACGTTCACGGCGCTCGCGATCCTGATGGCGCTGAACGCGCACGGCGAGCACCTCGACTCCCCGACCGTGCTCTGGACGCTCGTGATCTCCGTCGTCGGCGTCCTGCTCGCGGGCCTCGCCTCCGACCTGGTCTCGCACATGATCGTGCACAACACCCTGCCGACGGCTCGCGAGTTCCGGCACCTCCTGGCCGTCGCCTCCCGGGCGCTCACGGTCATCGTCGTCCCGGTGATCGTCCTCGCCGCGGCGATGCTCGGCTGGATGCAGGCGCGGACCGCCGTCGTCATCGCGATCACCGCCCTCATCGCGTCGCTCGCGGTGATCGCACGCATCGCGGTGTCGCGCACCGGGATCGCCGGCTGGAAGCAGCTGATCGTGCTCGTCGGCATCGTGGCGCTCGGCGTGCTCGTCGTGTTCCTGGAGCAGCTCGCGCACTGAGGCGGGCCTCCGCACGCTGTCGCAGGCGCGTGCAAGGATGACGTATGCCGATCGCGCGCACCCGACCCGATCCGCGCAAGCTGAGCGCTGCCGAAGCGGAGCTCTTCCACGCGTTCTACCTGATGCGCCGCGGGTTCGACCGCACACTGGACGCCCAGCTCCAGCGGGACGACGGCATCTCCATCTCCGAGCTCGAGGTGCTCATGGCGCTGGTGCGGTCGCCCGGGCGGCGGCTGCGCGTGCGCGACCTGGTCGAGCTGACCGGCTGGGAGAAGAGCCGCGTCTCCCACCAGGTCACCCGCATGGAGGGCCGCGGCCTGGTGGAGCGCGAGGACTGCGCGGAGGACAGGCGCGCCAGCTGGATCCGGCTCAGCGGCGACGGGCGCCGCGTCGTCGTGCGGGCGCTCCCCAAGCACACCGCGACGATCCGCCGCATCCTCTTCGACGCGCTCACGCCGGAGCAGCAGGACGAATTGCTTGCGATCTCCACCCGGATGACCGACGCGATGTCGCCGGGTGACGCAGCCTCCGAACCGGATGCATGAGGGTTCTCGCAGCGCTGGTCGCCCCTTTGCCGTGAGCATGCTGAGAACTCCTCGCTGATCTACTGGTCATTCCGCCGGAACACCGGGCGAAACCAGGCTGTTCGCAGGCCGCACCCCCTAGCGTCGTGGTGTGCGACGCCCGAACTATCCCTCAGGTGAGTCCGGCGCCGGCCGGGACGACCGTCCCGAGCCGCCGACCGAGATCTTCGGACGCGTGCCCGCAGCCGACCCGCGCCGGCCGGTGCGGGCGACGCGGCCGGCGTCCGGCGTGCCCTCGGGGCGCAACGGTGGGCGCGCTGCGGGAGCAGGCGCGGCGGCGGGTGCCGGCACCGGCGCCGCTGCTGCGGGAGCGTCCGGCGCGGGAGCCTCCGGCGCGCCCTTCGACCTCTTCGGGCTGTCCGGCTCGCCCGACCCGGGCCGTGCTGACGGCGGCTTCGGCGACGACGGCTTCGGCGACGGCGGCGAGGGCTCCGGCGGCGGCACCGGCGGCGGCAAGCCCCCGAAGAAGCACCGCCGCTCCAAGCGCATCATCGCCTGGACCGCGGCCGGGCTGGCCGTGCTCCTCGTGGTGCTCGGCGGCTATGCCGCGTACAGCTACTTCCGCTTCGTCGGCGGCGTGAGCCACGTCAACGTCATCAACAAGACCGGCAACGACGTGGACGGCGCGGACCAGAACATCCTGCTCGTCGGCGACGACCACCGCCCGGACAACGCGACGCAGGCGGAGCTGAACCAGCTCAGCACCACCGCGGACGGCGGCGGCACCAACACGGACACGATGATGATCCTGCACATCCCGGCCAACGGGAAGTCGGCGACGCTCGTCTCCCTCCCCCGCGACTCCTGGGTGAACGTGCCCGGCCACGGGATGAACAAGCTCAACGCGGCGTTCTCGCTCGGCAACGGCGGCAGCGACCCGACCAGCGGAGCCAAGCTGCTCATCCAGACGGTGCAGAACCTCACCGGGCTGTCGATCGACCACTACGTGCGCGTCTCCCTGCTCGGCTTCTACACGATCGCGAAGGCCCTCGGGCCGGTGCAGGTGTGCCTCAACAACGCGGTGAACGACCCGTACTCCGGCGCGAACTTCCCGGCCGGAGTCTCGACGCTCGACGCCCAGCAGGCGCTGTCGTTCGTGCGGCAGCGGCACGGCCTCCCGCGCGGCGACCTCGACCGGGTCGTGCGTCAGCAGTACTTCCTGTCGGTGGAGGCGCACAAGTTCCTGTCCGCCGGGACCCTGCTGAACCCGGGCAAGCTCACGAGCGCTCTCGACGCGATCAGCGGATCGCTGGAGACCGACCCCGGGCTGAACTTCCTCCAGCTCGCGGCCCAGATGCAGGGGCTCACCGGCGGCAAGATCCAGTCGGCGACCATCCCGATCTCGGGCACGCCGACCATCACGGTCGACGGCTCCGACCTGTCGATCGTCCAGGTGGACACCGCCGCGATGCCCGCGTTCATCAAGAGCCTGACGGGCACGCCGTCCGCCTACGACAGCGCGAAGGCGGCCAAGCCGTCCGACACGAAGGTGACCGTGCTCAACGGCGGCAGCATGAACGGCGCGGCGGGAACGGCGACGCAGACGTTCACCGCGGCGGGCTTCAAGACCGGCACCCCCGGCGACGCGAGCTCGCAGCAGACGACGACCATCCAGTACCCGTCCGGCCAGGAGTCGCAGGCCAAGGCCGTCGCCGCCCTGATCCCGGGCGCCGCAGTGCAGGAGACCGGCAGCGTGAAGGGCGTCACCGTCGTCCTCGGCGACGACGGCCTGATGCCGACCGCGCCCGGAGCGGCCGCCACCGGCGGCAGCGCTCCCGCCGCCCCGGCCCCGGCCCCCACGCACTCCGGCCCGACGACCAACTACTCCAGCACCGTCTGCATCAACTGACCTCCGCAGCCATCAGTCCCGGAGTTGTGTACGTCCGCACACGGCGTGTCGCGTACATGACTCCGGGAGAGATTGCGTGGATCAGTCGAAGAGGCGGCGGAAGACGTTGGTGTCGGCGAGGTCGATGAGTTCGTCGCCGCGGCCGGACATGATGGTGCGGAGCGCGTAGAGGGTGAAGCCCTTCACCTGCTCGGCGGTGATCGCGGGCGGGATGCTGAGCTCCTGACGGGCGGTCACCACGTCCACCAGGGCGGGGCCGTCGTGGGCGAGCGCCGTGCGGAGGGCGCTCTCCAGCTCGTCCGGCTTCTCGACCCGCTGGCCGTGGATGCCGATCGCCTGCGCGACGCGGGCGAAGTCCGGGTTCTCGAGGCCCGTGCCGTAGTTGACGAAGCCCGCGGCCTTCATCTCGACCTCCACGAAGTTCAGCGAGGAGTTGTTGAAGACCACGATCTTGACCGGCAGCTTCATCTGCACCAGCGTCAGGAGCTCCCCCATCAGCATCGCGAGGCCGCCGTCGCCCGCCAGTGCGATCACCTGTCGCCCGGGGAACGCCGCCTGCGCACCGATCGAGTGCGACAGGGCGTTGGCCATGCTGCCGTGGCTGAACGAGCCGATCAGCCGGCGAGAGCCGTTCATCCGCAGGTAGCGGGCCGCCCAGACCACGGGCGAGCCGACGTCCGGGATGTACACGGCGTCCTCGCTGGAGAGCTCGCTGATCAGCCGCGCGACGTACTGCGGGTGGATGGGCGTGCGATTGCGGTCGTTGACGGCCAGCTCGTCGAGGCTCTTGCGCGCCTTCAGGTAGTGCGAGCGGGAGGCGTCGAGGTGCTTGGTGTCCTTCCGATCGTCCAGCAGCGGGAGGAGCGCCTCCACCGTGTCCTTCACGCTGCCGACCAGCCCGAGGTCGATCGGCGTGCGCCTGCCGAGGTTCTCGCCGCGGATGTCGACCTGGATGATCTTCGCCTTGGACGGATAGAACTGCTGATACGGGAAGTCCGTGCCTAACATCAGCAGGGCGTCGCACGACTCCATCGCCCGGTAGCCGGAGGAGAAGCCGAGCAGGCCGGTCATGCCCACGTCGTAGGGGTTGTCGTACTCGACGAACTCCTTGCCGCGCATCGCGTGCACGACCGGGGCCCGCAGCGCCCCGGCGATGTCGATGAGCTGCGGGTGGGCGCCCTCGACGCCGGCGCCCGCGAGGATCGTGACCTTCTTGGCGGCGTTCAGGATGTCCGCCGCGGCCCTCAGCTCGCCGTCGGTCGGCCGGGTCACGCGCGGCGAGTACCGGATCGGCGCCGACGGTTTGCGGCCGACGCTGTCCGCGAGGAAGATCTCGCCGGGGATCACGACCACCGCGACGCCGCGACGCTCGATGGCCGTGCGCATCGCGATCTCCAGCACGCGGGGCAACTGCTCGGGCATGCTCACGAGCTCGGTGTAGACCGCGGCCTCCCGGAACAGCTCCTGCGGGTGCGTCTCCTGGAAGTAGGTGCTGCCGATCTCCGGCCCCGGGATCTGCGCGGCGATCGCGAGCACGGGAACCCGGCTGCGGTTGGCGTCGAACAAGCCGTTGATGAGGTGGAGGTTGCCGGGGCCGCAGCTTCCGGCGCAGACGGCCAGCTCGCCGGTGAGCGCGGCCTCCGCCGCCGCCGCGAACGCCGCGGCCTCCTCGTGCCGCACGTGCTCCCAGGTGACGTCGCCCGCACGGCGCAGCGCGTCGGTGAAGCCGTTGAGCGAGTCGCCGGGGATGCCGTAGACGCGCTTGACGCCCGCGTCCCGGATGATCTCGACGATGGTGTCGGCGACGGTGGTCATGCGGCGTCCTCCTCGGTCGGCGCGTGCGACGGGTGATCCGGCTGCGGATACGCTCACGCTACTCCGAGGGCGAGTGCCGCGTCTGGTCCCGCGGCGACCCGATTCATGCATCAATCCCATAGCTGCGCCGCATTACTGTGTTCAGGTCATGGTCACGCAGTCTCGCGCCCTCGCCACCCGCGACGCCATCCTCCGGGGTGCGGCCGAGGTGTTCGGCGCGCGCGGCTACGGGCTGGCCTCCATCTCGGACATCGCGAAGACGGCCGGGCTCACGAAAGGCGCGCTGTACTTCCACTTCGCGTCCAAGGATGAGCTGGCGCTCGCGGTGATCGCCGAGCAGCACCGGCGCACGATGGAGGCCTCCAGCGCGATCCTGGCGGAGGGCCGGCCCGCGCTGGAGACGCTCGTGCTGCTCTGCCGGAGCCTCGGGCGGCAGCTCCTGGAGGACCCGGTGGTGCAAGCCGGCATCCGGCTGACCACCGACGTCGGGACGGCCGATCAGGCCATCGTCGAGCCGTACGAGGACTGGTTCCGCGCGATCGAGGAGCTGGCCAGGAAGGCGATCGCCGAGGGCGACGTCTCGGAACACGTGGACCCCGGGATGTTCGCGCATCTGCTGTCGCCCGCGTTCACGGGAGTGCAGCTCGTGTCGGCGACGCTGACCGGGCGTGCGGACCTCCTGCAGCGCATCCGGGAACTGTGGATCGTGCTGCTGCCGGGGATCGTGGCGGACGGGCGGCTCGACGCGCTGCGGTCGCTGCCCGACCTCGTCGTCGAGTGAACTCGTGGAGTGAACTCGTGGAGGGCGTCCCTCCGGGAACCGCCCGACCGACATCCCCCCAGTGGTCGCCGTTGCGAACTGTACGTCGGTCGGGCGTTCGCCCCCGCACGGCCATATTACATGCATAACCGGTCGATCGGTTTGTTTCGACGCCCGGTCGCTCCGGGTTCCTGCAAGCGTGCCGGTTAGACTCGCCGGATGGGGGAGCCGCGCGAGCGGTTCGAGAGCAGCAGCACCGGGGAGGTCGCCGATGTCGGCACGGACGAAGCAGAAGAAGCGCGCGACGATGCGCCTCGTCTACATCGACTTCTGGTCCGCGCTGAAGATGTCGTTCCTGATCAGTGTCGTGCTGGCGGCCGTAACCGTCGTGCTCACGCTGCTCGGCTGGTCGGTGCTCGACAAGGTCGGGCTGGTCGGCTCGATGACGACGTTCCTGGAGAGCATCGCGGGCGCGCAGGGCGCCTCCCTCGTCGCCGGCCTGACCTTCGGCAACGTGATGATGTTCACGCTCGTGGTGTCGCTGCTGGAGGTCATCGTCGTGTCCTCGCTCGGGGCGATCTTCGCGGCGCTGTTCAACCTGGCGACCACCGTCGTCGGCGGGTGGAAGGTCACGTTCGGGAGCGACTAGCCCCTGCGGTTCCGGCGGCTTCCGAGGCATCCTCGTCGGTCGCGAGGCGCTGGAGACCGCCCACGAGGAGTCCCACCCCGAACGCGAACGCGGCGGCGGAGTCCCCCTCGTCGAGCGGGTCGGCGGCCTCCCCCGTCGCCAGCACACCGATGCTGTCGAACTGCATCCGCTGCTGCTCGTGGGAGACGTGACCGAGCACGAAGTGCAGGAGCGCCGTGGCGGCGCGGCCGGACGTCTCGGCGTCGAAGCCTCCCGAGCGGACGGCGGCCTCCAGGCGCTGCTGGGCCGGGGCGGCGCCGAGGCCGAGCGCGGCGGTGCTGGCGACGACCTCCGCGCCGTCGCGGTAAGCGAGCAGCGCGTCGCGGAGGGCGGCGGCCTCGGCGCGCACCCGGTCGGGCCAGGACACCTCGGCTGAGGTGACGGCGGCGCGGCCGACGATGCGGTCGGCGAGCTCGGCCAGGAGGGTCTGCTTGTTCGGGAAATGCCAGTAGAGCGCGCTGGGTTGCACGTCGAGCGCGGCGGCGAGGCGGCGCATGGTGAGGTCGGGGAGGCCGTAGTCGTCGAGGATGCGGAGGGCCGTCTCGGCCACGTCGTCGCGGCTGTGCCTGCGTGCGCTTTCGTTTCCCGTCACGGTTTCACTATAGTGAACGCTGTTCAGGTGAACAGTGTTCAGGTAAAGGAATCCCGATGACCGACTCCCCCCGCACCACCTCCGCCACGCCCGCGACCGCAGAGAGCGCGGCCTCCCGGCCCGCGACAGCCCGCCCCGCCCGCCGCGGCCTCGACGCGACCGACATCGCGCGCGTCGCCGTCGTCGCCGCGATCGTCGCCGTCCTCGGCCTCCCCGGCGGCTTCACCGTGTTCGGCGCGGTGCCGATCACCGCGCAGACGCTCGGCGTGATGCTCGCGGGCGCACTGCTCGGGCCGTGGCTGGGCGCGCTGTCGATGACCGTGCTGCTCGCCCTCGTCGCCGCCGGACTCCCCCTGCTGGCCGGTGGCCGCGGCGGCATCGGCGTGTTCGTCGGGCCGTCGGCCGGATACCTGTTCGGCTGGATCGTCGGCGCCGCCGTCATCGGCCTCATCGTCCACGCCGGCAATCGCAAGCCCGTCGTCTGGCGCACGTTCGTCGGCGTCGTGGTGGGCGGCATCGGCGTGGTGTACGCGTTCGGCATCCCCGTGCAGGCGTTTGTCCTGCGGCTGCCGCTCGGTCAGGCCGCGTTCCTGAGCCTCGGCTTCGTGCCGGGCGACCTCATCAAGGCTGTGCTCGCGACCGCGATCGTGGCGACACTGGTCCGTGCGTACCCGCGCGCGTTCCGGCGCACCTGGGCTCCGGCTCGCCGTCGGGACGACGCTCCCGCCGCATGACCCGGATCGTCCCGCTGCGCGACGACGACCCCGCCCTCATGGAGCTGCTCCGGGAGGCGCGGTCGGCCGGCGACGTCCCGCTCGTGGTCGACGGCCGACGTCCGGCCTCGCACCTGGCCGCGGCCGTGGACGCGGCGTCGCACGCGGATCTCGAGGGCCCTGACGGGTCCGACCGGATCGGCTGGGCGTCGCTGACCTCCGGCAGCAGCGGGCCGCCGCGGATCGTCCTGCGGAGTCACGCGTCGTGGGCGTCGTCGTTCGCGGCGGTGGCCGGGCTGCTGGGCGGCGGAGAGACGGTCGCCCTCCCGGCGCCGGCGTCGTCGTCGCTGACGCTGTTCTCGCTCGCGCACGCGCTCGACGGCGGCCCGCGGGCGGTGCTCGACGGCGGCGCCGCCGACTGCTTCCACGGCACCCCCGAGGCGCTGCGCCGGCTGCTGGAGTCGGGCGCCGCGTCCGGCATCCGGTCCGCGCTGGTCGGCGGCTCCCACCTCGACCCGGCGCTGCGGGCGCGGGCCGAGGCGGAGGGGATGCGCGTGACCGCGTACTACGGGGCGGCGGAGCTATCCTTCGTCGCCGTCGACCACGGCGACGGGCTCGTGCCGTTCCCGGGAGTCGAGCTGAGCGTGCGCGACGGCGAGCTGTGGGTGCGCTCGCCGTACGTGGCCCGCGGCTACGCCGGTGCGCCCGGCCCGCTGCGCCGCGACGGCGCCTGGGCGACAGTCGGCGACCGTGCAGAGCTGGTGCGTGCGGCGGACGGCGGCGAGCGCGTCCGTCTGCTGGGCCGCGCGGACGGCGCGATCCTCAGTGCGTCCGCCACGATCGTGCCGGACGAGGTGGAGGCCGCGCTGCGTTCGGTGCCCGGCGTGCGCGACGCGGTGGTGTTCGGGCTCCCGACCGGCCGCGTCGGCGCGCTCGTCGCCGCGCTCGTGGAGCCGGACGGCAGCCTCCCGTCGCTGGCCACGCTGCGAGCGGCGGCTGCCGAACGCCTCGCGCCCGCCCATCGTCCACGCCGCTGGTACGCTGCCGAGTTGCCGCGGACCGCCGCGGGGAAGCCGGCGCGTGCGGAGGCCGTACGTCGGGTGCTGGATGGGGAGGTGCGGCCGATTGAACACTGAGACCCCCGTCATCGTCGCCGCCCGCCGCACACCCATCGGCACCCGCGGCCGCGCCCTGGCGAGCCTGCGCGTGGAGGAGCTCGCGGCGCCGGTCCTCCGAGCCGCCCTGTCCGATGCGTCGAGCGCGACAGGCGCGCCGATCCAGGTCGCGGACGTCCTCCTCGGCAACTGCATGGGTCCCGGCGGCAACCCGGCGCGCGTGGCGGCCCTCGCCGCCGGGCTGGACCCCGCGATCCCGGGCGGCACCGTCGACCGGCAGTGCGGCAGCGGGCTGGCCGCGATCCTCGACGCGGCCACCGCGATCCGGGCGGGCGACCGGAGGCCGCGGCTCGCCGGGGGCGTGGAGAGCGCCTCCACCGCGCCCGTCCGCTCGGTCGACGGAGTCGCCTACGACCGGGCGCCGTTCGCGCCGGACGGCTTCCCGGATCCCGACATGGTCCGGGCCGCGGAGGACCTGGCCGCGCACGACGGCATCCCGCGGTCGCGGCTCGACGCCCACGCCGCGCGCAGCCACGAGCGGGCCCGCGCCGCGCAGGCTGGCGGCCGGTTCCGGGATGAGCTGGTGCCGCTGGCCGGGCTCGACCGGGACGACGCGATCGGCGGGGCCGAGCGGCTGCTCACCCGGCTGCCCGCGCTGTTCCCCGGCGGCGTGCTCACGGCCGGGACCTCGACCCGGATCGGCGACGGAGCCGCTGCGGTCGTCGTGGCCCCGGCCGGCGCAGCGCCCGGACTCGCGGTGCTGGCCGGCGCGGTCGTCGGCTGCGACCCCGCGCTGCCCGGGATCGGCGCCGCTCCGGCGATCCTCTCCGCGCTGGAGCGAGCGGGTGTCACCTCGCGGGAGATCGTAGCGTTCGAGCTCGTGGAGGCGTTCGCGTCGCAGAGCATCGCGGTGCTGGAGCGCGTCGGCGTCGAGGAGGACGACCCCCGCGTCTGCGCCGACGGCGGCGCGCTGGCGCTCGGCCACCCGTGGGGCGCGAGCGGAGCGGTGGCCGTGGTGCGGCTGTTCAGCCGGCTCGTGCGCGGCGGGGCTCCGGCGGGGACCCTCGGGGTGGCCGCCGCGTCGGTCGGCGGCGGGCTGGGTGTGGCGGCCGTGTTCGAGGTGGTGCGATGAGCGCCCTCCAGCTCGACGGCATCGGGGTCCGCCTCGGTGACGTCGACGTCCTCCACGATGTGACCCTCGACCTCGACGCCCGCACCATCGCGGTGATCGGCGAGAACGGGTCGGGGAAGTCCACCTTCGCACGCCTGCTCGGCGGGCTGGTCCCGTCCTCCGCCGGCGGGCTGCGCATCCTCGGGCTCGACCCCGCCCGTCAGGCCGAGCTGCGGCGGCGGATCGCGGTCGTCTTCAGCAACCCGGACGCGCAGATCATCATGCCGACCGTCGCGGAGGATGTCGCCTTCTCGCTCCGCGCCGACCGGCTCGGGCGGGAGGCCACGGCGGCGCGCGTCGCCGAGGCCCTCGAGCGCTTCGGGCTGACCGAGCTGGCGGACCGGCCCTCGCACGACCTGTCCGGCGGCCAGAAGCAGCTCCTCGCGCTGTGCGGCGCGTTCGTGCGGCGGCCGGAGCTCGTCATCGCGGACGAGCCGACCGCCTACCTGGACGCCCGCAACGCGCGGCGCGTCTCCGACCATCTGCTGGAGGACGCCGGGCACCGACTCGTCCTGGTCACCCACGACCTGGCGCTGGCCGCCCGCTGCGACACGGCGGTGCTCTTCGCCGGCGGCACGGTGGCCACGGTGGGCTCGCCGGGGGATGTGGTGGCGGCGTACGAGCGGCTGCTCGCCGAGGGGAGCCTCCCGTGCTGACGCTCTACCGCCCGGGGACGGGACCGCTGCACCGGATGCCGGCCGGCCCCAAGCTGCTGATGGTGCTCGCGGCGGTGCTCGCCGTTTCGCTGCTGCCCTCCACCTGGGTCGCGGCCGCGGTCGCCGCGGCGCTGCCGGTGGTCGCTTACGCCCTCGCGCGCCTCGGCGACGGGGCGTTCGGGATGCGCGAGCTCGCCCGTCAGGTGCTCGCCGTACGCTGGGTGATCGTGATCACCCTCGCCGGCCAGCTCCTCTTCCTCGGCCCGGAGCCCGCGGTCGCGAACACCGCGCGCGTGGCGTCCGCGGTCGTGCTCGCCGCGCTGCTGGTTCTGACGACGCGGGTCGCCGACCTCCTGGACGCCGTCGAGCGTGGCCTCCGACCGCTCGCGGCGCTGCGGGTCGACCCGGCGCGAACGGCGCTGCTGCTGACGGTGACGCTCAGCACGGTGCCGGTGCTCGCGGGGCTGGCGCGGGACGTCAGGGACGCTCAGCGCGCACGGGGCGCCAGGGCCGGGCTGCGGGCGTTCGCGGTGCCGTTCCTGGTGATGGCGTTCAAGCACGCGGACGAGCTGGGCGACGCGTTGACGGCGCGAGGGGTGCGATGAGCGGCGGCCCGCGCGTGCTCGGCCCCACGGTGGACGACCAGACGCGCTGCATCCACTACCGGACACCGCTCGACGTGATCGCGATCCGGTTCGCGTGCTGCGGCGAGTTCTACCCGTGCCACGCCTGCCACGCGGAGACCGCCGGGCATCCGGCGCAGCAGTGGCCGGTCGCCGAACGCGGCGAGCGCGCGGTGCTGTGCGGGGTGTGCAAAGCGACGCTGACGATCGCGGAGTACCTGGAGGCGGACGCCTGCCCGGAGTGCGGGGCGGGGTTCAACCCGGGATGCAAGCTGCACACGGAGTTGTACTTCCAGGTGTGAGGGGTCACGGGAGTTATCCACAACTTCGTAGCGAGCCCGCGACGCTGCCCGGTCGCCGCCCAGAATGATAAATGCCCCGGCGCGGCGACACTTTCGTGTCTCGTCCGGGGCTTACGTCGAACAGCTTACCGGAAAGCTCCACCCATGGCACAGCCTCATGACTCGATCTGGCGCGGTGGTGTTCCCCTGCTGATCGGCGGTCCGCGATTCCAGACGTACCTATCGGCCACCACCGCGCCTGACGAGGCCATCCGGCTTTACTCATGGAACATCGAAGTCTCGGCAAGCCTCCAGGGCGGTTTCCACCTCGCGGAGGTCTGCCTGAGGAATGCCCTGAACGACAGATTGGTCGACCACTTCGGCACGCGCGCCTGGTGGGATTCCGCGCAACTCCACAACGCCGATCTCGCCGTCATCCGATCAGCCCATCGAAACCTCTCTCGGTTGCGGTCGGGCGAGTTCACGCCGGGTCACGTCCTAGCGGAACTCGGGTTCGGCTTCTGGATCGGGCTTCTCGGAAATCGCTATCACGCTCGGCTCTGGGAGGCGGCAGAGCTCGACAGCGCCTTCCCGCATTACGGCGGTCGTCGCAGAGACCTGCACACGGCATTGGAGCGACTCCGAAAATTGCGCAACCGAGTCGCCCACCACGAGCCGATCTTCAACAGAGACCTCGCCTACGATCACGAATTGCTGCTGTCGATCCTCGGCTATCTGAGTTCGGACGTCGCGCACTGGTGCGGGACGCATTCGCGGTTCGGCAGCATCATCCTGCGGAGGGACGCTGTCGTCTCAGGGCTACACGTCCCCGCGTTCTGAGTTACGGCACCACCACGACCTTGCCGCGCGCCCGTCCGGCGCCGAGGTGGTCGATCGCCTCGCCCGTGCGTTCGAGTGGATACACGGTGTCGATGACCGGGTGGAAGGCGCCCTCGCTGTAGAGGCGGGCCAACTCGACGAGGTCCTCCTGGCGTTCGCGTGCCATCAGGCCGACCAGGCGCTGGCGGGAGGTCGTGTTCCTCAGGCCGGCCGCAGCGATGCGCTCCGTGCCGCCGAGGATGCCGCCGCCGGCCTCCCCGCCGACGAGGACGAGCGCACCCGCGGGCGCCAGGCTCGCTCGCAGCGCCCGAAGCGGACGGTTTCCCGCGGTGTCGATGATCGCGTCCCAGACCCGGCCGAGGCCGAGCGGGTCGGTCGTCGTGTAGTCGATCGCGTCCGCGGCACCCAGCTCGCGTACGAGCGCGGTCTTCGGACCGCTGCACACTCCCGTCACCTCGGCGCCGCGGGCGACGGCGAGCTGCACGGCGAAGTGGCCGACGCCGCCGGCCGCGCCCAGCACCAGCACCCGGTCGCCCTTCTCCACCTCGGCCGCGGCCAGCGCCTGCAGCGCCGTCACCGCTGAGATCGGGACCGCCGCGGCCTCGGCGAACCCCAGGCCGGCAGGGATGGGGACCACCGCGGCACGCGGGGCGCGGACCCGCTCGGCGAGCGCGCCCGAAGCCGAGCCGAACACCGTGCCGCCGACCTGGAGGTCGTCGACCTCGGCTCCGACGGCCTCCAACACGCCCGCGAAGGCAGCACCGCGCACACGCGATGACGGGCGGCGCATCCCGAAGCCCATCAGCCGCATCAGGTAGGGGCGGCCGGTGGTGAGGTGCCAGGTGCCCGCGTCGATGCCGGCCGCCTCGACGCGCACCAGCACGTCGGCCGGGCCGATCGACGGGACGGGGACCTCCTCCACGCGCAGCGCAGCGGTGGTGCCGTAGGCGTCCTGAACGACGGCGCGCATCGTGGTGCTCATGATTCCCCTCGCTCCTCGGGGTACTGGAACACGTCGTCGAGCGGGACCCCGAACACCCGCGCGAGCTGGAAGGCCATCTCCAGGGACGGCGAGTACCGCCCCTGCTCGATGGCGATGATGGTCTGGCGGGTGACGCCGACGCGATCCGCGAGGTCGGCCTGGGTCATCTCCCCCGCGCCGAAGCGCAGGGCTCGGATGCTGTTGGTCACGCGGGTGGGCTTCACCATGCCGGCAGCCCCTTGCGGTAGGCGACCAGCGTGGCGATCGAGCCGACCACCGCGGACAGCACGAAGGCGGCGTAGACGGCGTTCGCGATCCAGAACCACGGCGCCTCGAACAGCGCCAGGACCATCGCGGCCAGGGCGCCCATGATGACGAACGCCTGGCCGACCCGCTCGCCGAACGCGTGGATCTCGCGGTCGCGCTGGTCGCGCTTGTCGGCCTCCCGCGGGTTCGAGAAGGAGATCGCGAAGCGGGCGAGGATGTTGGCCACGATGGAGCCCACCACGGTCCAGATCAGCAGCGGCACGTAGTCGCCCGGGCCGTTCACTGCCAGCAGGATCAGGTAGACGGCGTAGCCCAGGACGGCGACCACCAGGTACGCCCACGCGCTCTTCTCGTCGTAGGACACCGCGCACCTCCCATGTCAAAGATTGTGTACATGGCGAGTGTAAAGCGATGCGGACACGGTGTCAATGATTGTTTACATGCACTACAACCGGGGAACGACGAACCGCCGGACGCGATGTGCGCGCCCGGCGGTCGTCATTCACGGTTACTGCTGCTGCCAGCCCCAGAGCCAGCCGGTGAGCCAGTTCCAGACCAGCGTCCACACCCAGTGGCCAAGCGCGTTGCCGTTGGAGACCTTGAGGTCACCCCAGCCGATCACCGAGTTCGTGCTGTCCTGCACGGACAGCTTGTGGTCGCCCTTCGCGAGCGGCTTCGGCAGGGTGAGGTGCAGGATGCCGTCGGCGGGCACCTGGATCCAGCCGGCGCCCACGGCAGCGGGCTGCGAGTACACCCACACCGAGACCCACTGGCCCGCACGCGCCTTGCCGACCGTGATGTCGATCGGGTCGCCCGCGTGGTAGGCCTTGTCCTTGAACGAGATCTTCCCATTCAAGGCCTTGGTGAGCGCGGACTCGGGGGCCGCCTTCGGGTCGGTCGTCGGCTTGCCGTCGGTCGGAGCGGCCTCCACCGTGAGCGGGATGCGCACGGTCGTGCCGGACTCCTTGGCGGTGAGCACCAGGGTGCTCGCGCCGGCGGCCGAGGCCGGGACCGTGAAGCTCACGGTCGCGTTGCCTGCAGCGTCCACCGGCACGCTGCCGATGACCGCCGAACCGCCCCAGCTCAGTTCGAGCGAGGTGTTGGCCGGGCTGCCCAGGCTGGTCAGGTTCAGCTTCTGAACTCCGAAGCTCACCTGCTGGCCGCGGGTCAGCGTCGTCGTCGGCACGTCCGTGACGGACACGCCGCGGCGGGCGAAGCTCGGCGACAGCGGGCTGTGCGCGGAGATGTAGCCGATCCAGGCGTCCCGGTCGATGAGACCCGAGTCGCGCGTGTCGGTTCCGGCCGCGAACGCCCGGAAGTTGTCGCCGCCCTGCGCGAGGAACGAGAACGTGCCGATCCGGTACGACTTCGCCGGGTCGATGGCCGAGCCGTTCACGAGGATGCTCGTGATGCGGTCGCCCTCCGGCCGGGTGGCGTCGTACGTGTACGACACGTTCTTCGACAGGCCCAGGTTGAGGAACGGCCGGCTCGGCACTGTGCCGTCCGCGTTCCGCTGCCACTGCTGCTCAAGCGCCTGCTTGAACTGCGCTCCGGTGAGGGAGGTCGTCCACAGGTTGTTCACGAACGGCAGCACGGCGTTGGCCTGCGCGTAGCTGACCGATCCGTCCGTGCCGTACAGCAGCTCGGCGCGGAGGCCACCCGGGTTCACCACGCCGATCTCGGCGCCGCCGAGCTGAGCGGGCGAGAGCGTCGACAGCAGCGAGTCGGCCACGAGGTTGCCCAGGGTGGACTCGCTCATCCGGTCGTCGCGGCCACCGTTGAGGTACGCCGTGGTGATGTCGGAGGTGACCGCCCCGACCTTCTGGTTGCCGATGACCGCCGCGTCGGCGAGCGCCTTGTCGACGATCGTCTTGACTTTCGCGACCCGCGGGTAGGCGGCGACGAGGCTCGCGTCGCTGTCCGTGGTGCGCGCCACGTTGCGGTCGGTGTGCGCGGTGACCTGCTTGCTGTCGCCGTCCACGGTCAGCGTGATCTGGCCGATGTTCTCGCCGTAGCTGCCGGTCTGGACGATCGGACGGGTCGCGCCCGCGACACCGGGGACCGGGCCCTCCCACGCGTACTGCTTGTGGGTGTGGCCGGTGAAGATCGCCGAGACCTTCGCGCTGGTCTTGGTCACGATGTCGGCGAACGCTCCGCCGGCCGCGACCTCCTGGTCGAGCGTCGCACCTTCGGGCTGGCCGAAGCCGGCGCCCTCGTGGTACTCGGCCACGATCACGTCGGCCTCGCCGTTGGCCGGGTCGCCGTCGGTGAGCTGCGCCGCGACGCGGTTCACTGCCTCCACCGGGTCGCCGAAGTCGACCGTCGAGATGCCGCCGGGCGAGACCAGGGTCGGGGTCTCCTGCGTGACGGCGCCGATGACGCCGACCTTCAGGCCGTTGACCGTGAACACCTGGTACTCCGGAAGCGCCGGGGTCTTGGTGCCCTTCTGGTAGACGTTCGCGCCGAGGTAGCCGAACTTCGCGGCGTCCTTGACCCGGCCGGTGAGGTCGCTGAGGCCCTTGTCGAACTCGTGGTTGCCCACGGCGCTCGTCTTCAGGTCGAGCGCGTTCAGCACGTCGAGGGTGGGGACGTCGCCGGCCGAGGCCGAGGCGAACAGCGAGGCGCCGATGTTGTCGCCCGCGGAGAGGAAGAGGGTGTTGCCCTCGCCGCCCTCGGCGCGCAGCTTCTCGACGGTGCCGGCGAACTTCACGGTGTTGCTGTCGATCCGACCGTGGAAGTCGTTGATGTTCAGCAGGTTGAGCGTCACGGGAGCGGCCTTCAGGTCCAGGCCGATCACGACGGGGTCGTGGTCGCTGGAGCGGTACGGGCTCGGCTCGTAGAAGTTGGTCGCGTTGTAGTTGTAGCGGCTGTACTCCAGGGCCACCGACTCCACGGAGTTGATGTTCCAGACGTCCGCGCCGGTGATCGCCGCGTTCGCGGCGGGCGAGGCGAGGACGTGGTCGAGCGAGCCGACCGTGCCGCCGAAGGAGTAGGTCGCCTTCGAGGTGCGGGTGCTGACCTGGTCGATGTAGCCGGCGTCGGTGAGGACCTTGATCGGGTCCTCGTTGAGGTAGGCGTTGAAGTCACCGATCAGGAGCACCTTGTCGGAGCCCAGCGTCGCCGTGCGCTCGTTCGCGAACGCGACGAGGGCGGTGGCCTGCTTGACGCGGGAGGCGTTGGACGCGCCCTGCCCGTCGCCCTGGTCGGCGTCCGCGCCCGAGCCGGAGCCCTTCGACTTGAAGTGGTTCACGATGGCGATGAAGGCCGACGAGTCCTGCGCTCCGACCTTCTTGAAGGCCTGGGCGAGCGGCTGGCGGGCGTTCGAGAACGCCGCGTCGTCGAGGATCGTCGACGCGCCGACCGGGGCCGCCACGGCCTTCTTGTAGATGAACGCCGTGCGGATCACGTCCTCGGAGGCCGGGAGCTTCGACGGGGAGGGCACGAACGCCCAGACGTCGCTGCCCGCCGCCGCGTTGAGCGCGGAGACCAGGGTCTTCAGCGCGTCGTCGCGGTTCAGGCCGAAGCGCGCCGAGTTCTCGATCTCCTCCAGGGAGACGACGTCGGCGGTGAGGGCGTTGATCGCGGCGACGATCTTGTCCTGCTGACGCTTGAGGCTGGTCGCGTCGGCGGCGCCGCGGGCGTCGCAGCCGGAGTTGACGGTGATCTTGTTGCCGTCGCGGTCGGTGTAGAACGTGCAGCCGGGGAGCTGGTCGCCGGTGGTCGGGAAGTAGTTCAGCACGTTGAACGTCGCCAGGCGCAGGTCGCCTCCGACGTTGGCCGGGGCCGCGGTGCGGGTGTTCCCGAAGGTGACGGGCTGGACGGTCGCCGCGGTCGCCGGGGTGAGCTCGGCGGTCGGCTGGAACTTCCAGGCGTCGTTGCGGTAGTCGAGGATGACCGGCTTGGTGAACGTGACCGGCGCGCCGACGCGGACCGGGCCGGTCAGCGACAGGTACGGCAGCGGCTTGGACTTGTTCGCCGAGCTGAGGAAGTTGGTCGAGGCGCCGTCGTCGAGGGTGACGGAACGGGACTTGTTGTCGGCGACGGCTGCGGCGTAGGCCGGGGTGCCGGGACGGGCGGTCTCGGTCGCCTGGACCAGCGGCTTGTCGCCGGCCGCGAGGCCGATCTCGCCGTACTGGTTGGCCGAGTAGACGTCGGTGACGGTGAAGGCGCCCTGCGGAGCGAGCAGCATCCCCTCGAGGCTCTCGCGCTGCGCGTCGGTCGTCGGGAGGGCGACGGTCGCGGGGGTCGGCGCGGTGACGGTGCTCGCGTCGAGCTTGTCGACCTTCGTGGCGGTCAGCTCGGTGAGGCCGTTGAACTCGCTGACGGCGCCGGTCACCTGCACGTAGTCGCCCACGGCGACGCTGGCGGCAGCGGAGGAGCCGAAGACGAAGAGCGCGTCGGACGCGGTGTGGGTCGCGAGGTCGATCGCGCCTCCCGTGCCCGGGGTCTGCAGGTAGAAGCCGTTGAAGCCTCCGGTCGGGTAGGCCGCGGTGACGACGCCGACGGTGCTGACCGTCTGGCCGGCCTTCGGGCTGGTGTCACCCGTGCCCTGGATCTCAGCGATGGAGACCGTGCCGGGCGGACCCGGGTCGGTCCCGGTCCCGGGGTCGGTGCCTCCGCCGTCGCCCGGGTTGCCGGGGTCGGTGGCCGACGCGGTGTTCTGCGGGGTGATCGTCGCGCTCAGCGAGATGTCCGCGGCGTTGTCGTCGGTGTCCGTGAAGGACGTGCGGTTGAGAGACTTCACATCCGTGTTGCCGCTCGGCGCCGTCGCAGCCTTCGAACCTTCGAAGGTGTTCGACGTGCCGTATCCGATCAGGTCCGCGACGTTGGCGTTGCCCGTGACGGAGCCCGCTGGGAGGGTCAGCGCGGTGGCCGACTTGGCCAGGATGAGGGTGCCGGAGGCACCGGACGGGTTCAGTCCGTTGCTTGCGGCGTCCGGCGTCGGGAGGGCGGCGCCCGCGGTGCCGTTGGAGGCTCCGGCGACCAGGTAGTAGCCCTTGGCGGCGATCGTTCCGCTCAGCGCGACGACCCCGTTCGCCGCGCCAGTGCTGGTCGCGGAGCGGTACTGCACGCTCCAGCCGGTCAGCGCGACGGGCTGGTCGCCCGGGTTGTAGAGCTCGACGAACTTGTTGGCGTAGGCGGCTCCGGCGCTGCCGCCGGACAAGTACGCCTCGTTGATGACGACACCGGTGCCGTCTGTGCTGGCGAACGCCGGTGTCGCGACGAGGGAGCCGGCGGCGAGGCCTGCTCCGACGGCCACGGCGGTGGCGGCGCGCCACAAAGTGCGCAGTCTGGTTGACATTTCTCTCCTCGATCGGAAGGGGGGATCTCGTGCGAGTCCGCGGCAACCTTAGGGATGGCGGAGAACCGCGCACTGTCTTGTGAGTGAACGTACAGAGAACTCGTACAGGGGTAGACCGCTCATTTGAGCACTCCCCCGTTCGCGGGGGTCCGGCGCTCGCGCTGCGGCCTCCCGGCGCGCACCTCCCGGGTGGGCCATGATGGTGTGCATGCGGATCGACGAGATCGCCCACTTCCGGGCGCTGGCGACGGAGGGCCATCTGGCCCTGGCCGCCGAGACGCTCGGGGTCTCGCAGTCGACCCTCTCGCGCTCCCTCGCGCGGCTGGAGGCGGAGGCCGACGTCGAGCTGTTCGACCGCCGCCGCGGGCACCTGGAGCTCAACCAGTACGGCGAGATCCTGCTGGCCCACGCGTCACGCGCGGAGGCGGAGCTCGACACCGCGCGCGCCCGCATCGACGCCCTCCGCGACCCGGCCGCCGGGATCGTCTCCCTCGCCTACGTCTCGTCGTTCGGGAGCTGGCTGCTGCCGCGCGTGGTCAGCGAGTACCGCAGCCTGTTCCCCGACATCCGCTTCGCCCTGCGCGGCGGGACGGCGGACACCGTGCTCGACGCGCTGCGCGAGGGCTCGGCCGACCTGGCCTTCCTCAGCCCCGACCCGCGCGACCCCGACATCGAGTGGGTGCCGCTGACCGCGGAGCGGCTGGTGCTCGGCGTGCCGGTGGGACATCCCCTGGCCGTGCGCAGCGAGGCCTCCTTCGCCGATCTGACGGAGGCCGAGCTGGTCGCATTGCGCCCGGGCTCGGGATTGCGGACGATCGCGGACGCCTACTTCGCCGCGCACGGTGAGGTGCTCTCACCGGTGATCGAGGTCACCGAGCTGTCGACCCTGCGCGCGCTCGTGCGCGACGGCGTCGGCGTCGCGCTCATCCCCGACACACCGGCGGAGCCGGGGATCGTGGCGGTCCCGCTCGCCGATGAAGCGGAGCGGGTCATCGGGATCGCCCGCAACCGCACCCGCTCGCAGCCCGCGGCCGCAGAGCAGTTCGCGCGCTTCGTCCGCGAGGAGCTCACCGCGCTCTGACGGTGACCTAGGCGCCCGCGCACTCCGTACCGACCGCCGTCGACGCCGTCGACAGCGTCTTGAGCTTGGTGGTGAGCACGTTGGTGTCGACGCTGGACGGGTCGGCCTGGATCTTCTTGATGTAGTCCGCGTAGTCCGTAAAGGCCGCCGCGGCGGCGTGCGACTTGACCTTCACCTCCGGGTTGGTGACGCCCGAGTCCATGCTCGCGAAGGACGCGGTCATCTCGTCCAGGATCGCCTGCGCCTTCGACGGGTCGGACATCGCCGCCGCGGCCTCGCCCTGCTTCGAGGCGACGTCCTTCATCGCCTTCATGACGATGGCGCACGCCTGCGCGCGCGTCTGAGCGGCAGCCGTGGTGGTGGCACTGACGGTCGGCTTGGAAGCGCGGGCCGGCGTGGACGCGGAGCACCCGCTCAGCGCTGCGACGAGCGCGATCGAGGCAGCGGCGACGACGGAGATCTTCTTCATTCGGTTCCCCCCAGGAAATGCGGATCGGAGTGATCCGCCCGGAGGAACGTATCGCACCGGCCGCCTGCGGCCCGCGACATCCCGTCGCGACGCGCGGTGCGGCGCTCAGACGCCCTTCGCGGCGAGCGCCCCCAGCGCACCCCAGAGCCGGTCGATGTCGGCCGGCAGCTCGTCGAGGCGGCCGCGTTCCGCCGCGATCATGTACGCACCGAAGAAGCCCTGGACCGCCACCACGGCGACCTCGCGAGGGGTGAGCCCCTGCGGAAGCGACGGCTCCTGTTCGAGGTAGCCGGCGACGACCCCGACCCAATGGTCGTAGGGGTCGGCGTCCGGCCCGGGCGGGAGGATCGTCTGCGAGAGCGCCATCGCCGCGCGCACCCGCACATCCGATGCGAACACCGCGCCCACCCTCCTGGTCAGCTCGGCGGCGGCCGCCACGCCACGCAGACCGCTCGCGTCGACCTCGGAGACGATCGCGGGCCAGTTGCCGTACTTCTCCACGACCAGGGCCTTCGCGAGGTCGAGCTTCGACCGGAAGTGGAAGTACACCGCGCCCTTGGTCAGCCCGGTGCGCTCGACGATCCGCTCGAGCCGGGCTCCGGCGTAGCCGTGCTGGTCGAACTCGTCCGCGGCAGCCTCGAGGATGCTGGCGCGGCTGCGCTCGGCGCGCTCCTGACGTGGCATGCGGGGGTCTCGATCCGTTCGATGCGGCGGTCCCCCCAGCCGCCAACTCTAACCCGGGGCGGCCCCCGGACTGGGCACGGCGCTCGATTGAGCGGCGAGTCGTGTCGCGGTCGTCCCTCAGCGGAAGACGCTGGTGCGCGGGACGGCCCGCCGTCGCATCCTGGACTCGAACCCCCACGATTGGAGGACCCGATGTCGACGCCGCAGCCGCCGGCCCCGCTCTGGGCGCCGCTCTATGGTGCGAACATGGGCGACGCCATCCGCCGGTTCTTCACCAAGTACGCCGACTTCACCGGCCGGGCGAGCCGCAGCGAGTACTGGTGGTTCTTCCTGTTCGACGTGCTCCTGGCGATCGTCTACTGGACGTTCGTCGTCGTGATCGGCCGACTGAGTGGGAGCCTCCGGATGACCGGCTCGTCGCGCCTCGTCGGCCCGCTCTTCTGGGTGCTGCTCGCCGTGTGGATCGTGTGGGTGTTCGCGACCCTGGTGCCGCACCTGGCCCTGGTCTGGCGCCGCCTGCACGACGCGAACCTGGCCGGGCCGTTGTACTTCATCTCGTTCGCGCCGTTCGGGTGGGTGGTGCAGCTCGTGCTCACCGCGCTGCCGCCGAACCCGGTCGGGGCGCGGTTCGACCGGCCGCGTTAGCAGCTCAGCAGGAGTCCGCGAACAGCCGCCGCGGCCGCTCCGGGTCGGCGTCGTCGAACAGCACGGAGGCGACCTCCCGGGGCGCGCCCAGCGGGTCCTTGCGCCCGGTGGCGACGAACGACCAGTCGGCGTCGCGCTCCGGGTCGTGCTCGATCCAGACCGAGAAGTTCCAGAACCCGCGCAGGGTCTCGCCCAGCAGGCCGGGCCCGTCGACGACGAGGACGCCCTCCGGCGCCGCGGTGCGGAACGGCGTCACCACGTCGCTGCGGAGGCTGTCGGGCGTGACGTGCGCCGTCGTGTGGGTGCGCTCGGCGGCCTGGCCCGACGCGCGCAGCGCCTCGGCGAGCGCGTCCGCCGCCGCCTGGAGGTCGGCGCCGGCCACACCCGTGACCGCGATGAACCGCGGCCCGCGCGTGTAGTGCTGGAGGAACTCGGCCGCGAGCCCGTCGAAGAAGGACGCGCGGTCGGTGGTGGTGCTGCCCATGCCGCGAGTATCCCACCGGGACGGGGAGGCTGCCAGCGAGGGCGGTCCATACGCGGAACGGCTCAGTCGCGTGCCGGGGCAACGCTGCGGGCGAAGAACACCCGGTCGTAGCCGTCCGATCGGCGGCGCCCGGTCTCGCGGAAGCCGCGACGCGGGTAGTACGCGACGTTCTCGGTCATCCCCGCGTTCGTGTACAGCCGCACCTCCGTCGCCCCTGCCGCCCTGGCCTGCTCGTCGGCGAGGTCGAGCAGGCGGGTCCCGAGCCCGGAGCCGCGCTCGCTCGCGGCCACCGCGATGTTCTCGACCTCCACGAATCCCGGATGCACCGCGCTGACCAGGAGGCCGACGACGCGCCCATCGCGGAAGGCCACGACCGCTCCCCCGTCGCCGACGATCGCGGCGTAGTCCGCCGTCAGCGGCGCCGGCGTGACCCCGAGGCGTAGGACGTACGGCTCGTAGGCCTCGTGCACGAGCGCCACGATCGCCGGCACGTCGGCCGCGGTCGCCCGCGCGAACTCGATCCCGTCCATCCGGCAGACCTTACCCTTCACGCAGGTGCGCGGCCTACCCTGGAGGGGTTGCGGTCCTGGTGGGAGGAGAACGACATGGATGCGGGTCAGGGAGACGAGCTGCAGCCGCCCGAGGCGGTGCCGGAGCTTCCCGACGAGCGTGCGATGGGGATGATGAGCGTCTCTCCTCAGCGGGCGGCCGAGCTGGAGTCCCGCGCGCGCGAGTGGATCCGCGACCTGGCCGGCGCCGACCCGGGCAGCGAGGCCTTCCGGCGCAAGATCACCGGTTTCTCCCGCCTCGGCGACACCGAGATGCAGGAGTCGAGCAACGCCTCCCGGCAGCTGCTGAGCCGCCCGGCCACCGCGCTGGCCGCGGCGCGCGGCAAGGCGGTGCGGACGGACCCGCAGTACGGCGTCCTGCGCACCCTCCAGGCCCTGCGGGCGACGGTGAGCGACTTCGATCCGCAGCACACCAGCAAGAGCTACCGGATGCTGGCGCGCATGCCGGGCGGCCGCCGCCTCCGCAAGTACGTCGAGCGGTTCGAGTCGGCGCAGAAGCAGCTCGACCAGATCGTGGTGTCCCTCGACCACGGCGAGGAGTGGCTGCGCCGCGACAACGAGGAGATCGAGAACGAGCGCACGGCGCTCTGGAAGACGACGGAGCGGCTGAACGAGTACGTCACGCTGGCCGCCGCGCTCGACCGCGCGACCGTGGAGCGCGCCGACGACCTCCGCCTCACCGACCCGGTGCGAGCGGCGACGCTGGAAAAAGAGGCGCTCTTCCCGATCCGCCAGCGCCGCCAGGACCTCACCACCCAGATCGCGGTTTCCGTGCAGGCCTACCTCGCCCTCGACGTGATCAAGAAGAACAACGTGGAGCTGATCAAGGGCGTCGAGCGGGCCAAGACCACCACGGTCTCCGCGCTGCGCACCGCCGTGGTCGTGGCGCAGGCCCTGGAGAACCAGCGCCTCGTCATCGACCAGCTCGGCGCCCTCCACCAGAGCACGAACGCCCTGATCGGCCGCACCGGCGAGGTGCTGCGCGACCAGACGGAGCAGATCCAGAAGGAGCAGACCACCTCCGCCGTCGACGCGCAGGTGCTGCAGCGCGCCTTCGACGACGTGTTCGCGACGATGGACGGGATCGACGTGTACCGGGGGCAGGCGATCACGAGCATGTCGCAGACGGTGGACGCGCTGGAGCACCAGGTGGCGCGGTCGCGGAGCTACCTGAAGCGGGCGCGGCCAGAGCGGGGCGGCCCGAACCCGTAGCGCCGACCCTCCCCAACCGTCGAGGGGCACGTAAACGCCCCTAAAACGCGCTTTTAGGGGCGTTTACGTGCCCTTCGGCGGATCAGGCGACTGGGACGAGGCGGACGATCACGGCTTTTGAGACGGGGGTGTTGCTGCCCGTCGCCGCGCTCTGCAGTGGCACCAGCACATTCGCCTCCGGGTAGTACGCCGCCGCGCAGCCGCGCGCGGTCGGGTACGAGACCACCCGGTAGTTCGGGAGCACACGGTCGACCTCGTCCGCCCACTCGCTGTGGATGTCGACGCGCTGGCCGTCCGTCAGCCCGAGCTCGACCAGGTCGTCCGGGTTCACGAAGATCACGTCGCGGCCGTTCTTGATGCCCCGGTAGCGGTCGTTGAGGCTGTAGATCGTCGTGTTGAACTGGTCGTGCGAGCGCAGCGTCTGGAGGATCAGCCGGCCCTCCGGGCGCTCCAGCGGCTCCAGCTCGTTGACGGTGATCATCGCCTTGCCCGTCGCCGTGTCGAAGCGGCGCTCGTCGCGCGGGCCGTTCGGGAGGACGAAGCCGCCCTTGCGGCGGACGTCCGCGTTGAAGCTCCCGAAACCCGGGACGACGCGGCTGATGTGGTCGCGGATGACGTCGTACTCGGCCTCGAAGCCGGCCCAGTCGATCCCGTGCCTCCCGCCGAGCGTCGCCTGAGCGAGGCGGGACACGATCGCCACCTCGGACAGCAGCCCCGGCGCGACCGGCGGGATCCTGCCGTGCGTCGCGTGCACGGCGCACACACTGTCCTCCACCGACAGGAACTGCGGGCCGCCGGCCTGGAGGTCCACCTCGGTGCGGCCGAGCGTGGGCAGGATCAGCGCCTCCTCGCCGGTGACGACGTGCGAGCGGTTCAGCTTGGTGGAGACCTGCACCGTCAGCCCGGCGCCGCGCATGGCCGCCTCCGCGGCGGCGGTGTCCGAGATCGCGGCGACGAAGTTGCCTCCCATCGCGAAGAACACGTCGATGTCGCCGCGCTGGAGGCCGGCGAGCGTCTGCAGCGCGTCGAAGCCGTGCGCGCGCGGCGGGTCGAAGCCGAACTCGGCCTGGAGGGCGTCCAGGAACGTGTCCGGCATCTGCTCCCAGATGCCCATGGTCCGGTCGCCCTGCACGTTGCTGTGCCCGCGGATCGGGGAGGCGCCCGCGCCGGGCTTGCCGATGTTGCCGCGCAGGAGGAGCAGCGTGATCAGCTCTTTCAGGGTCGCGACCGCGTTCTTCTGCTGCGTGAGGCCCATGGCCCAGGTGATGATGACTCGCTCGGAGCGGATGTAGAGGTCGGCGAGGAGGTCGATCTCCTCCAGTGTCAGCCCGGTCGCCTCCAGCACGGTGAAGTCGTCGAGCGTCGCGATGTGCGCGCGGAACTCCTCCAGGCCGAGGGTGTGCTCGGCGAGGAACTCGTGGTCGAGCACCGTCCCTGGAGCGGCGTCCTCGGCCTCCAGCACCCGCTGCGAGACGGCCTGCAACAACGCCATGTCGCCGCCCGACCGGATCTGCAGGAAGTGGTCGGCGATCTGCGTGCCCTTGCCGATGATGCCGCGCGGCTTCTGCGGGTTCTTGTAGCGGATGAGCCCGGCCTCCGGCAGCGGGTTGACGGCGACGATGGTGGCGCCGTTGCGCTTGGCCTCCTCCAGCGCGGTCAGCATGCGCGGATGGTTCGTGCCGGGGTTCTGGCCCATCACGACGATCAGGTCGGCTTTGCCGAAGTCGTCGTAGGCGATGGTCGACTTGCCGATGCCGATGGTCTCGCTGAGCGCCGTCCCCGTCGACTCGTGGCACATGTTCGAGCAGTCCGGGAGGTTGTTGGTGCCGAACGCCCGCGCGAAGAGCTGGTAGGCGAACGCCGTCTCGTTCGCGGTGCGGCCGCTGGTGTAGAACGCGGCCTGATCGGGCGACGCGAGGCCGTTCAGGCGGTCGGCGATCAGGGCGAAGGCCTCGTCCCAGCCGATCGGCTCGTAGTGGTCGGCGCCGGACGGCTTGTGCACGGGCTCCACGAGGCGGCCCTGCATCCCGAGCCAGTACTCCGACTTGTCGAGCAGGCTGGTCAGCGAATTCTCGGCCCAGAAGCTGGTCGGCACCGTGATCGGGGTGGCCTCCCAGGTGACGGCCTTCGCGCCGTTCTCGCAGAACTCGAGGATGTTGCGGTCACCCGGGTCGGGCCACGCGCAGCTCATGCAGTCGAAGCCGTTCTTCTGGTTGATGGCCGTCATCAGCTTCGCGGTGCGGGCGGGGCCCATGTCGCGGATGGCGGGCTCCATCGAGTGCAGGATGGCCGGCACGCCGACGGCCCACTTCTTGTTGTGGCCGACCTCCAGGTCGGGGTACTCGTCGCCGGGGTTGACGTCCGTCTTCGGCATCAGGCCATCGCTTTCTCTGTCTTCTCCGTCACCAGAATCCGCTCGTCACCCGAGTAGACGACCATCGACGACCCCCGGAGGAACCCGACGACGGTGACGCCGAGCTCCCGGCCCAGGTCGACCGCGAGCGACGACGGCGCCGACACCGCGGCGAGGATCGGGATTCCGGCCATCGACGCCTTCTGGACCAGCTCGAAACTCGCCCTGCCCGACACCATCAGCACGGTCCCGCTCAGCGGGAGGCGGTCCTCCTTGAGCGCCCAGCCGACGACCTTGTCGACCGCGTTGTGCCGGCCGACATCCTCGCGCAGCACGAGTAGGGCGCCGGTCGCGGCGTCGAACAGCGCAGCGGCGTGGAGGCCTCCGGTCTTCTCGAACATCGCCTGCCCCTCGCGCAGCCGGTCGGGAAGCGTGGTGAGCAGCTCGTCGGTGATCGCGACCGGGTCGGCGTCGACCGGATACGCGGAGCGCGTGCGCACGGCGTCGATGCTCGCCTTGCCGCACAGGCCGCACGAGCTGGTCATGTAGAAGTTGCGGTCGAGGCTCGCGTCCGGTCGCGGAACTCCGGGCGCCAGCGTCACGTCGAGGACGTTGTAGGTGTTCTCGCCGTCGACCGCGCCTCCCGCGCAGTAGCGGATGGCGCTCAGCTGGTCGCCGTGGGAGACGACGCCCTCGGAGACGAGGAAGCCGGCCGCCAGGTCGAAGTCGCTCCCCGGCGTGCGCATGGTGATCGAGAGCGGCGTGCCGGCCACCCGGATCTCGAGCGGCTCCTCGACGGCCAGCACATCCTCCCGGCGGCTGCGCGATTCACCGACGACGATGCGCGTGATCTGTTTTCGCGATGTCGTGCGACTCATGCTCCAGGCTTACCACGGCGTAGCGTGAGACCCTACCGGAATGCCCGCGGCGGTCATTCGAATACTGCGGGAAGAGGATCGGGAATGGGCATGACGCGGTGACCGGGCATCCTGGACGGCCGTCGTGGGACGAGGCGCGTGCCATCGCCGCGGTGGCGGGGTCGGCGCTGCCGCGTGAGCGGGTCGCGCTCGACGCTGCGATCGGCCGGCGTCTCGCCGTCGATCTCGTGACGCCGATCGACCTCCCGCACTTCGCGTCGGCGGCGATGGACGGCTGGCTGGTCGCGGGCGACGGGCCGTGGAGGCTGGTGGACTCCGACCCCGGCCGCGGACAGGCCGCCCCGATCGTCACTGGAGCGCTCGTGGCGGCCGACGCCTTCGCCGTGCTGCGCAGCGAGAGCGGGGAGGTCGCCGGCGGGATGCTGCGCTCGACCGTCGCGGGTGAGCCGCGGCCCGGCCACCACATCCGTCACCCCGGGACGGAGGCGCTGACCGGAGAACGGCTGATCGCCGCGGGCGCCCTGCTCAACCCGGCGCACGTCGCCCTCGCTGCGGCGACCGGCGCCGACGACCTCCTCGTGGCGGCCGTCCCCTCGGTCGCTCTCGTGTTCACCGGCGACGAGGTCGTGACCTCCGGCGTGCCCGGGCCCGGGCGCGTCCGCGACAGCTTCGCCGTGCAGCTCCCGGCCCTGATCGGGATGCTGGGCGGCCGGGTGACCGGCACGGCCCGCGTGCCGGACCGGCTGGAGGACACTGTGGCGGCGCTGCGCGACGCGGACGCGGCGCTGATCGTGACGACGGGCGGCACCGGGACGTCGTCGGCCGACCACCTCCGCGACGCCCTCCGTGCACTCGGCGCACGCCTCCTGGTCGACGGGGTGGCCATGCGGCCCGGCGGCCCGACGCGGATCGCGGAGCTGCCGGACGGGCGGCTCGTCGCGGCGCTTCCCGGCAACCCGCTCGCGGCGATGGTCTCGGCGATCACGCTCGTGGAGCCGCTGCTGGCCGGGCTGGCCGGGCGGCCTCCCGCGCCGACGCACCCCGCCGGCGACGCCGAGGTCGAGGGCCGAGCGGGGACGACCGTTCTCGTCCCGTACTCCGAGGTCGACGGCCGACCCGTCGTCGCGCGCTGGCGCGGCGCAGCCATGCTGCGCGGCCTGGCCGCCGCGACCGGCATCCTCATCGTCCCCCCGAACTCCCCCGCCCAGTCCCTCCCCCTCCCCTGGCACACCAACGAGAGGTGACCAATCGTGGAAATCGCGGGTGCGATTTCCACGATTGCTCACGTCTCGGCGGAAAGGGATACGGTGGCAGCGGCCGGAAGGAGAGAGATGGACGAGACCGCGGAGGGCGCAGAGCCCGAATCGACCGAGATCACCTACG
Source organism: Leifsonia sp. EB41 (assembly GCF_041262565.1). Lineage (NCBI taxonomy): Bacteria > Bacillati > Actinomycetota > Actinomycetes > Micrococcales > Microbacteriaceae > Leifsonia > Leifsonia sp. EB41. Next base: position 1,490,756 of record NZ_JBGCCJ010000001.1, read on the forward strand.
ACGAACAGCTCTACCCCGCCCGGCCGCGCCGGCTGCGCCCGCGCGCCAACCTGCGCGGCGGCGCGATCCGCCGCACGGTCTCCGACCCGCGCGCAGCGAACGGGCTGAACCCCGCCTACGTGCAGTGGCTGGTCCGCCAGTCGATGCTGAAGGACGCCGACGTGCTCAGCCGTCAGCTCTCCGGCTCGCCGAGCATGTGGCGCAACCCCTACGCGCGGCCCGATGCGCGCCGTGCGGTGTCGACGTCCGACGTCTGGTTCACCGCGTACCCGATCTCGCTCATCACCCGCAGGGACCAGAGCTTCCTCGCGGCCCTCGCGGACCCCGAGCTGTGGAACGTGTTCGAGCGGATCGGCATCAACGGCGTGCACACCGGCCCGGTGAAGCGCGCCGGCGGTCTCCGCGGCTGGCAGGAGACCCCGAGCGTCGACGGGCACTTCGACCGGATCGGCACCCAGATCGACCCCATCTTCGGCGACGAGGAGACCTTCCAGCGGATGACCGACGTCGCCGAGGAGCACGGCGGCGTCGTCATCGACGACATCGTGCCCGGCCACACCGGCAAGGGCGCCGACTTCCGCCTCGCCGAGATGGCGTACAAGGACTACCCGGGCATCTACCACATGGTCGAGATCCCGCCGGAGGAGTGGCACCTGCTGCCGGAGGTGCCCGAGCACCGCGACTCGGTGAACCTCGACCCGGCGACGGAGGCCTCCCTCGCCGAGCGCGGCTACATCATCGGCGAGCTGCAGCGCGTCATCTTCTACGCCCCCGGCGTCAAGGAGACGAACTGGAGCGTCACCGCGCCGGTCGTCGGCGTCGACGGCGTGACCCGCCGCTGGGTCTACCTGCACTACTTCAAGGAGGGCCAGCCCTCGGTCAACTGGCTCGACCCGACCTTCTCGGGGATGCGCCTGGTCATCGGCGACGCCCTCCACTCGCTCGGCGACCTCGGCACCAGCGCGCTGCGGCTGGACGCGAACGGCTTCCTCGGCGTCGAGAAGAGCGCGGAGGGCCTGCCGGCCTGGTCCGAGGGCCACCCGCTCTCGGCCGCGGCCAACCACGTCATCGCGGGAATGGTCCGCAAGGTCGGTGGCTTCACCTTCCAGGAGCTCAACCTGACGGTGGAGGACATCCGGGACACCGGCGCGGTCGGCGCGGACCTCTCGTACGACTTCATCAACCGGCCCGCCTACCACCACGCGCTCGCGACCGGCGACACCGAGTTCCTGCGGCTCACGCTGCGGACGTCGCTGGAGCTGGGCGTGGAGCCGGCGAGCCTGGTGCACGGCCTCCAGAACCACGACGAGCTCACCTACGAGCTCGTGCACTGGGCGACGCTGCACAAGAACGACCTGTACCCGTTCCGCTACCAGGAGCTGCCGGGCGGCGAGCTGGCCGAGCTGATCCGGTCGGAGCTGCTGGAGGCCCTGACCGCCCCGGCCGCCGACTACAACCTGGTGTTCACGACGAACGGGATCGCCTGCACCACGGCCTCCCTCATCGCCGCGACGCAGGGCCACGCGACGCTCGACTCCATCACGGAGGCCGACGTACCGGCGATCCGCGACGCGCACCTGCTGCTCGCGGCGTTCAACGCCTGGCAGCCCGGTGTCTTCGCGCTGTCCGGCTGGGACCTGCTCGGCTCGCTCACCGTCCCGCGGGAGCAGGTCGCCGACCTGATCGCCGACGGCGACACCCGCTGGATCGAGCGCGGCGCCCACGACCTGCTCGGGATCGCGCCGGAGGAGGAGCGCTCGGCCTCGGGCATGCCGCGATCCCGGTCGCTGTACGGCACCCTCCCCGACCAGCTCGCCCGGCCGGACTCGTTCGCGAGCGGGCTCGGCGACCTCCTGCGCATCCGCTCCCGCTACGGCATCGCGACGGCCCGCCAGGTCGACGTGCCCGATGTGGCGCACCCCGGGATGCTGGTGCTCGTGCACGAGCTGGAGTCGCTGGACGAGCACGGCCTCCCGGTCATGCAGCTCACGGTGCTCAACATGAGCGCGGAGGCCGTGGACGGCACGGTGCGGTCGGACGCGCTGCCGCTCGGGGCGACCGTGATCGACGCGGGCGACGACAGCGAGGTGACGACGGTCGACAACCTGAGCAGCTTCCCGCTGAGCATCGGGCCGTACGGCGTCCGCTTCCTGATCCTGCGGCGGCCGGAGGCCTGATCCCGGGCTGACGGCCTTGCCGTCGGCGGGGTGTGCTTTAATCTGCGTATGCACGCAGATAAGCCGATATGCGGACGTCTCCCCGACAGCCAGTTCGTCGAGCTCGCGGTCGAAGTGTTCGGGATGCTCGCCGACGCCACCCGGGTGCGCATCATCCTGGCCCTCCGCGACGCCGGCGAGCTGTCGGTGAACCACCTCGCCGACATCCTCGACAAGCAGCCCGCCGCCGTCTCGCAGCACCTGGCGAAGCTGCGGCTGGCCCGGATCGTGGCGACGCGCCAGGACGGCCAGCGGGTCTTCTACCGGATGGAGAACGAGCACGCGAGCCGGCTGGTCACGGACGCGATCTTCCAGGCGGAGCACTCGCTGGGCGGGACACCGCGGCATCATCACGTGGAGGCGTCGGCATGAGCAGCGGGACCCACACCCACCACGAGCACGACCACGACCACGACCAAGACCACGACCACGACCACCATCACCCGACCGGCTTCAAGGGTTTCCTCTACGGTCTCTTCGTCCCGCACTCCCACGACGCCGCCGACTCGATCGACGACGCCCTGGAGGCCAGCACCGAGGGCGTCCGCGCGCTGAAGATCAGCCTGTTCGTCCTGCTCGGCACCACGCTTCTGCAGGCGATCGTCGTGGGGTTCAGCGGGTCCGTCGCGCTGCTCGCGGACACCGTCCACAACTTCTCGGACGCGCTGACGGCCGTGCCGCTCTGGGTCGCGTTCGTGCTCGGCCGCCGGCTCGCGACCCGGCGCTACACCTACGGCTACGGCCGCGCCGAGGACCTCGCCGGGCTGTTCATCATCGCGGTCGTCGCCCTGTCCGCGATCGTCGCCGCCTGGCAGTCGATCGACCGGTTCTTCCACCCGCACCCGCTGGAGAACCTCGGCTGGGTGGTCGTCGCCGGCCTGATCGGCTTCGCCGGCAACGAGGCGGTCGCGATCTACCGCATCCGGGTCGGGCAGCGGATCGGCTCCGCCGCCCTCGTCGCGGACGGCGTCCACGCCCGCATCGACGGCTTCACCTCGCTCGCCGTGGTGATCGGCGCGATCGGCGTCATGCTCGGCTTCCCGCTCGCCGACCCGATCGTCGGCCTCCTCATCTCGGCCGCGATCATCGTGCTGCTGTGGGGTACCGTCCGCAGCATCGGCCGCCGCCTCCTCGACAGCATCGAGCCCGAGCTCGTCGGCCGGCTGGAGCACGCGCTCGAGGACACCCCCGGCGTGACCGCGGTGCCGCGCGTGCAGCTCCGCTGGGTCGGCCACCGGTTGCACGGCAGCGCACGGGTGACCGTCGACGCCGCGACCCTGGCCGACGCCCAGCGCATCACCGAGGCCGCGAGGGCGCACGCCACCGCGCACCTCCGCAATCTGGACGAGCTGAGCCTCGAGCTCGTGCCCGGGCCGACGCAATGACGGGCTCGCAGCTCGACCAGGCGACCCGCCACCGCCTGGTCCGCTTCGGCATCGGGCTGGAGGCGGTCACGCTCGGCTGGAACGTCGTCGGCGTCGTCGTGCTCGCCGTCCTCGCATACGCGAGCGCGTCGGTCGCCCTGCTCGGCTTCGGCCTGGACAGCCTGATCGAGATCTTCGCCAGCGTCGTCGTCATCTGGGAGCTGACCGGCGCCGGCGAGCGCCGTCAGCGACTCGCCCTGCGACTGATCGGCGTCGCGTTCGTCCTGCTGGCCGCCTACCTCCTCGTCCAGGCCGTCGTCGCGCTGATCGCCGGCCACCGCGCCGCGCCGACCCCCGGCGGCGCGGGCTGGACGGCCGTGACTGCGCTCGTGATGTTCGCCCTCGCTTTCGGCAAGGCCCGCACCGGCCGCCGGCTCGGCAACCCCGTCCTGATCACGGAGGGCCGGGTCACCCTGGTGGACGGCATCCTCGCGACCGCCGTCCTCGTTGGCATCGTGCTCAACGGCCTCTTCGGCTGGTGGTGGGCGGACCCGGTGGCGGGGCTCGTGATCGTGGCGTATGCGGTGCGGGAGGCGGTGGAGATCTTCAGGTCGCCCGTGGAGAGCGGGTCGTGAACCGCGCCGCCCGGCGGGCAACCCGGTGCGGGTACGCGCGACGGCGCACCGCCGGCGCTCGCGGGGCGCTCAGCCGGGCGTAGTACCAGACCTTCGCGAGCTCCACGAGCACGAGGTACACGAGCACCAGGCCGACCAGCGCGAGGAAGAACAGCGCGGGCAGCGGCGTGAAGCCCAGCAGCCCGGCCAGCGGCGAGTACGGCAGCCAGGCTCCGACGGCCACCACCGCGAGGACCGAGACGGCGAGCGGGAGGGAGGCACGGCTGCGCAGGAACGGCACCCGGCGCGTCCTGATCACGAACACGATCAGCGTCTGCGTCGCGATCGACTCGATGAACCAGCCTGAACGGAACTCCGGCGGCGCGGCGTTGAATGCGAAGAGCATCAGCCCGAACGTGGCGAAGTCGAACACCGAGCTGATCGGGCCGAAGAGCAGCATGAAGCGGCGGATCGCTCCGATGTCCCAGTGCGACGGGACCGTGAGCTGCTCCGCATCCACGTTGTCGCTCGGGATGGCGAGCTGGCTGGAGTCGTAGAGCAGGTTGTTGAGCAGGATCTGGCCGGGGAGCATCGGCAGGAACGGCAGGATGACCGACGCGATCGAGGCGCTGAACATGTTGCCGAAGTTGCTGGAGGTCCCCATCAGCACGTACTTGATGGTGTTCGCGAAGATGCGACGCCCCTCGGTCACACCGTCGGCGAGGACGTCGAGGTCCTTGTCGAGCAGCAGCACGTCGGCGGCGTCCTTCGCCACGTCCACGGCGGAGTCGACCGAGATGCCGATGTCGGCGCTGTGCAGGGCCAGGGCGTCGTTGACGCCGTCGCCGAGGAAGCCGACCGCGCGGCCCTTCTGGCGCAAGACGCGGATGATGCGCGCCTTCTGCTCGGGCGAAACGCGGGCGAAGATCGTGGCGGCGCGGGCGGACTCCGCGAGCTGCGCGTCGTCGAGCGCGTCGACCGCCTCGCCGGTCAGGGTGCCGGCGCCGGGCATCCCGAGCTCGGCGCAGACGCGCTCGGCCACGACGGCACTGTCTCCGGTGGCGATCTTCACCCCGACGCCGAGGTCGGCGAGCCGCTGCAGGGACGCGCGCGCGTCCGGCTTCACGCCGTCCACGAACGCCAGGAAGCCGCGCAGGGTCAGGCCGGTCTCGTCGCCGGGGGTCAGCGCGACCAGGTCGCCTGCTGCCCTCGTGGCGATGGCGATGACGCGCGAGCCCGCAGCGTAGAGCTGCGACAGCGTCCCGGCCGCCGACGGGTCCACGTCCGCGCAGAGCGCGAGGACGGACTCCGGGGCGCCCTTCACGACGACGATGGGAGCGGAGCCGGTCGCGGCGACCAGAGCGCCGGCCATGCGGCGCTCGTGGTCGAACGGCACGGCGTCCAGCCTCCGGTACGCCGCGACCGGGGCGGAGGCCGCCTCTGCGCTCTCCCACAGGGCGGCGTCGAGCGCGTTCAGGCCGACCGTCTGCGGCGCGGCGGGATCGGTGTCGGTGGCGAGCAGGCCGAGCAGCAGCACCTCGTCGGCCTCCACGTGGTCCAACGGCACCGGGCGGTCGAACACGATCCGGCCGGTAGTGAGCGTCCCGGTCTTGTCCGTGACCAGGAGATCGAGGTCACCCAGGTCCTCGATGCAGACCATCCGCTTCACGAGCACCCGGCGCCGCGCGAGGGCGCGGGAGCCGGCAGCGAGGCTGGTGCTGACCACGGCAGGAAGCAGCTGCGGGGTGATGCCCACCGCGATGGCGAGCGAGAACAGCAGCGACTCGATGAGCGGTCGGCCGAGCAGCAGCGCCGCGACGAAGATCAGGGTCGTCAGGATGATCGCGACCAGCAGCAGGAAGGTCGAGAACTGGCCGAGGCCGCGCTGGAACTCGGTCTGCGGTTGCTGCGTGCCGAGGCCGACGGCGATCCGGCCGAACTCCGTCGTCCCGCCGGTCGCGACCACGACGCCGACCCCGCCTCCGGCGTGCACGACGGTGCCCATCAGAGCGCTGCAGGCGAGGTCGCCGACCCCGGCGCCCTCCGCCACCGGGTCGAGGGACTTGGCCGCCGCGTGCGCTTCGCCTGTCACGATGCTCTCGTCGCACTCCAGCCCGTTGACCTCGAAGAGCCGCAGGTCGGCGGGGACGACGGAGCCCACCGAGAGCACTACGACGTCACCGGGGACGAGCTCCGTGACGTCCACGCTGCGGCGAGTGCCGCCGCGCAGCACGATCGAGGTGTGCCGGAGCCGGTCGTGGAGGGCGTCCGCCGCCTGCTCGGCCCGGAACTCGTTCACGAACCCCAGGCCGACGCTGACCACGAGGATGACCGCGATGATGACGGCCTCCGTCCCCTGGCCGACGAACGCGGAGACGATGGCGGTCGCGAACAGCAGGATGAGGATCGGGCTGCGCACCTGGCGGCCGAGGACACGCCAGGGGCGGGCCCGGTGACCGCGGACGGCGTTCGGGCCGATCGTGGCGAGCCGGGCGGCGGCCTCCGCGTCGCTGAGGCCGTCTGCCGTGGTCCGCTGGCCCGCGAGCACTGCCGCCGCGTCCTGGCAGGCCGCGACCTGGACCGGACTCGGCGCAGCGGGAGCGACGACCTCCGTCGTGCCCGGCGCGCCGCTCACTCGGCCTCGTGGCGCGTTCGCGCGATCACGACGGGCACGCGGACGTTCAGCAGCACGTCGTGGCCGACCGAGCCGAGCATGACGCGCTTCGCGCCGTGGCGATCGCGGGTTCCCACGATCAGCATTCTGCTGCCTTCCGCCGCCTCGACCAAGCCTCGGGCGGGCGCCGCCTCGATCACGTCGGCGCGGACGTCGATGCCGGGGCGGCGCTCGCGCGCGCTCTCCGCCGCCGCGTCCACGATCCGCTGCCTCCTGTCGTCGAGCGACACCTCCGGGACGAGGCCTGCGAGCAGGGGGTTCGCGGTGTAGCCGACGCAGACCAGGCGCAGGCCTTCGCCGAGCGCCGCAGCCTCGTCCGCGGCGAACGCGACGGCCGTCTCCGAGGGCGGCTTGCCGTCCACACCGGCCACGACGCCCGCCCCCGACCGTGCCCAGCCGTGCGGAACGACGGCGACCGAGCAGGCCGCGGTCGACGCGACGCGCAGGTGCAGCGAGCCGGCGAAGCCGCGGTCGCGCTGCGAACGCGAACGGGCGCCGACCACCAGGAGGTCGGCGCCGCGGGAGGCCGCCGTCAGTTCGGCGCCCACGTGCCCGTACAGGTATCGCGTCCCCACCTCGAGGCCGGAATGGCGCCTCGGCGCGGGCTCGGGACCGGTCAGTGCCGGCACCCTCGCCGAGGCGTCCTCTGCGATGCGGAGGGCGGCCTCCCGCTCGGTCCCCAGCAGCGACTTCGCCGCGAGGACGAGCAGGTCGCTCGGGCCGTCCGCGTCGTCCCCCCAGGAATGCTGGAGCACGAAGACGAGCTCCAACCGGGAGCCGTCGCGGACCGCGCGGCGCACCGCCCACTCCAGCGCCGCCCGGTGCTCGGCTTTGCCGTCGACCCCGACCATGATCGTCTCGGCCATCGCATCCTCCAGCCCTCAGGGAACGCGACGAGTGTCCCAACCTGTGCCGGCGTCGCCCAGTGCCGAAAGTCCCGCGTGACCTTCGGCCCTGCGCACCGCGCGCGACCCGCGCGAGGGTGGCGGCATGAACGACACCACACCGGTCGCCCGCGCGGCCATCGTCTACGAGTCCATGTTCGGGAGCACCCGCCGCGTCGCGGAGGCTATCGCGGACGGGCTGCGACCGTTCGTGTCGGTGACTGTGATGAAGGTCAAGGACGCACCTGAGGCCTTCCCGGACATCGACCTCCTCCTCATCGGCGCGCCGACGCACGTGCACTCGCTGAGCCGGCCGTCCACCCGGGTGGAGGCGGCGAAGTGGGGAGACGACCCCGAGCGCCGACTCACCCTCGAACCCGACGCCGAGGGCATCGGCGTGCGCGAGTGGCTGGAGACCTGCGGCGGCACGCCTGCGCGATTCGCCGCGTTCGACACCCGCGCCGACATGACGGAGATCTTCAGCGGCTCGGCCGCCGCCGCCATCGACAAGCGCCTGCGCAGGCTCGGGTCGCACCGCCTGCTCGCCAAGCACAGCTTCCTGGTCGACAAGGACAGCGTGCTGGTGGCCGGACAGCTCGACGACGCCCGCGAGTGGGGACGCACAATCGGCGAAACGCTGCGGACGACGGTCGCCGTCTGAGGCGGTCCCGGAGCGGCGGCCTCCGCTCAGCTCACGATCCGTGGATCACGAGCACCGGGCAGTCTGCGTGCTCCACCACCGACCGCGACACCGACCCCAGAAGCAGCCCGGTGAAGCCGCCGAGCCCGCGGCTGCCCACGATCAGCATCTCGGCGTCCTCCGCCCCCGCGATCAGCTGGCGCGCCGCCGACCCGGAGCGGACGACGGTCGAGTACCACGGCGGCACGGTGGCGCCGAAGACCTCGCGCGCGGCCTCCTCGGCGATGCTGTGCGCGTCCCGCTCGGGGTCCCAGCCGCCCATGACGTAGCCGGGCCAGGACGGCGGGTACTCCCACACCGTCACGCCGACGAGGTTGCAGCCCAGCCGTTCGGTCATCCGGGCGCCGCGGCGCAGCGCGGACAGCGACTCCGCGGAGCCGTCCAGTCCGACGACGATGCGGCCGCCGGGGTGGATGCGGTCCTCGGACCCGCCGTCGAGGGACTCGTCGGTCATGATGCTCTTCCTTCCGTGCGGAGGTTCACCAGCGCTCCGGCTCCGGCTCGCGCCGGAACCGCCGGCCGGACATCGAGTCGATGTCGATGTGGACGTAGCGGTACTTGAGGGTCGGGATCCACGGCTGCAACGGGGCCTTGTCTGCCTCGTCGATCTCCACCTGATGCTCGAGCTGCCTGGCATGGCCGTGGACGACGACGCTCCAGGCCTCGTCGTCGGTCCAGCCGTCGGTCTCGAACGCCACCGTGTCGTGCACGGTCAGCTCCAGCAGCTTGGTGCCGGGCGCCGTCCGGATCAGGATGCTCGACCCGTCGGAGTAGAAGTTGACCGGGTAGATGTCCGGTTCTCCGCCCACGGCCGTCGCCAGCCTCCCGACCGTCGCGCCCTTCAGAACCTCCCGGCACTCGTCGCGGTCCAGCACCCGGACCGGGTCATCCGATGACATGGCTCTCTCCTTCCGTCTTCGGCTGCTCCGCCCGCGCGGCGGCGGCCGGGGCGTGCACCACGACCGTCGGCGAGGACAGGTTGAGCAGCACGTCGTACGCGACAGCGCCGAGGCTGCCGAGCTGCGCATGTGCCCGGCGCGAGTCCCCGATCACGAGGAGCTCCGCGCTGCGGGCCAGTTCGTTGAGGGCGGCGCCCGCCGGCCGGCGCACCACCCGGCTGCGGATGACGATGCCGGGCTGCCTCGCCCGCGCCCGCGAGACGGCCGCCGCGAGGAGACCCCGCGCCTCGTCGTCCCGCCGGAGCTGCCAGTCGCGCCTCTCCTCGGGCTCGTCGGGGTCGAAGGGGACGGACGTCTGGGATGAGCGGACGGTCATCAGCTCGCAGTGGTGGTCGCAGGCCAGGTCCGCTGCCAGGTCGACCGCCGCCTCCCCCGCCGGTGTGTCGTCGACGCCGACGATCACGCCACGCCGCATCCGCGACGCCGCCTCCGGGATGATCGCGACCGGCCCGGTGGCGAGGTTCGCGAGCTGGAGGCTGCGCGAGCCGAACGCTCGCCCGTAGTGGAAGCCCGTCTTGTGGGTGCCGACGACGATCATCGTCCCCTGGTCGCTGAACGAGGCGAGCTCTGCCATCGGGCTGCCTGTCCGGGTCTCGCCGTGGATCGGCACGTCCGCTCCGAGGGACCGCGCGTAGTCGACCTCCTGCCCCAGCCGTTTCCCCGCGTCCTGGTCGACCTCGTCGATGAGCAGCGCCCCCACTGCGCCCCATCCGTCGTCGGCGACGTGGACGAGCGTCACACCGAGTCCCCGCTCCCGCGCCCCCGCGACCGCCCACCGGATCGCGGCGCGGGCCGGCACCGAACCGTCGACACCGACGATGTACCTGCGGATCTCCATGGTGAGGCACCTCCGTCTGCAGTCTGCTCACCCGGCACGGGCGGCCCGAAGGGCCATAAGTCCCGTGGGACCTTCGGCCCGCCCGGCAGGCGCCAGCGGCGCTTGACTCGGTGGCGGATGGGAGGCACGCGATGGCGGTGATGAGAGCGTGGCGCACCACGGGAACGAGCGGAGGGCTCGAGGCGGTCGATGCCACGGTGCCGGAGCCGGCGTCGGACGAGGTGCTGGTCGAGGTGGAAGTGTGCGGGATCTGCCGCACCGATCTCCACGTGATCGACCACGAGATCCCCGTGCACCGCCCGCTGGTGACACCCGGGCACCAGGCGATCGGCACGGTGGTCGACGTCGGCGACGCTGTGACATCGCTGGAGCCGGGAGCCCGCGTCGGCGTCGCCTGGCTGCGGCGCACCTGCGGCGAGTGTGCCTTCTGCCGGCGGGGTGCGGAGAACCTGTGCCCGAATTCGGAGTACACGGGCTGGGACGCCGACGGCGGTTTTGCCGACTACCTGGTGGCGCCGGCCGCATATGTCTATCCGATCGCGGCGGACGCCGACGCGCTGGAGACGGCGCCGCTTCTCTGCGCGGGGATCATCGGCTACCGCGCGCTCCGGCGGGCGCAGCTCCCACCGGGCGGCGTCCTCGGCATCTATGGGTTCGGGTCGAGCGCGCACGTGACGGCGCAACTCGCCATGGCGGGCGGCGCGCGGGTGTTCGCGATGACACGCGGCGTGCAGAACCGCCAGCTAGCCCGGGAGCTCGGCGCCGGCTTCGTCGGCGAGGAGGACGAGGAGCCGCCCGAGCCGCTGGACGCCGCGATCGTGTTCGCTCCGGCGGGCGGGCTCGTCCCGGTCGCACTGCGGGCCACGGCGAGCGGCGGCACCGTCGTGCTGGCCGGCATCGAGATGTCCGACCTCGCGCCGCTCTCGTACACGGAGTCGCTGTTCCGCGAGCGCGACCTGCGCACCGTCACGGCGAACACCCGGGAGGACGGCGCGCGCTTCCTCGCGCTCGCACGGAACCTCCGGCTCAGGCCGACCGTGACGGCGGTTCCGTTCGACGGGCTGGCGGGTGCGATCGACGATCTGCGCCGCGGCAGGACCGGCGGCTCGCTGGTGCTGCGAGTCGCGGGGTAGGAAGGGAGAGGGACGATGACCGACCGGACGATGGTCTGCTGGGACGGCTCTGCAGCGGCGGAGGCGGCCCTCGCCTGGGCGCTTCGCCGCGCGCGTGCCGAGGGCTCGACGATCGAGCTCGTCGACGTCGTCGACGTCGGCGACTTCCTGGGTGACGACGGCGCCCTCGACCGGGCGACCGAACAGGAGGAGGACCGGCTCGACTCCCGGGTGGAGGAGCTCGCAGACTCGCATCCCGGCGTCGTGTCCGGAGCGCAGCGGCTCGTCGGCGATCCGTTCGACCTGCTGACCGGTCAGACCCGCTCGGACACCCTCGTCGTGGTCGGCACACGGCACCGGATCGGGCCGCGCGTCCGCTACGGCTGGTCGCTCGGATCGCGGCTCGCGACGGCGGCCGCCGGTCCGGTGGCCGTGGTCCCGGTCGAAGAGCCCGAGGCCGCGGAGGCCCGGACGGGCGTCGTGGTGGGAGTGGACGGCTCCGAGGTGGGCAGGCTCGCCCTGGAGTTCGCGGCGCGAGAAGCCGAGGACCTGCGCCAGCGGCTGACGATCGTGCACTGCTGGGTGGCGCCGCTGTCCGAGCAGCCGCTGATCGTCCCCGACGACGAGTTCGTCACCTCGCAGGAGAGCGAACGGCAGGACCTGCTCGACGACCACGTGCGAACAGTGCGCGCCGCGCACCCCGACGTCGTCGTGCACGCGGTCCTGCTCCGCCAGAACCCGATCTCGGGGCTCCGCGTCCAGTCGGAGCACGCGTCGATGCTCGTCGTCGGCAGCCGGCGGCTCACCGGCTGGAAGCGCGCGTGGCTGGGCTCGGTCTCCCACGGCCTCGTCCTCGACCTCGCCGCTCCCACCATCGTGGTCGGTCAGGACACACAGGTGTACGCGACGCCGCGGGAAGCTACACTCGGCGCGTGAGCTCACGGGCCGTTCACGGCCCGTAGCCCGCTTCCCGCTGCCGAGAGGAGGCGCGCCATCCCGAGCGATGAGCCGATCACCTTCCCCGACGCGCCCCGGGCCGAACTCGACCGTGCCCTCGGCGAGCTGGTGGAGCAGGCACGGAAGGTGCTGGACACCCAAGGCAGGCTGCGCGCCCTCGTCCGGGCGAACCGGGCAGTGGTGTCGCACCTGGAGCTGCCGGTGGTGCTGCGGACAATCATCGAGTCGGCCGTCGAACTGGTCGGCGCGCGGTACGGCGCCCTCGGGGTGATCGCCGAGGGCGGCGGCCTGGAGCAGTTCATCCACGTCGGGATGTCGGACGACGCGGTGACACGAATCGGCCACTTGCCGGAGGGGCACGGGCTCCTCGGCGCCCTCATCGACGATCCGCGCCCGATCCGTCTCGACTCGATCGCCGACGACCCGAGGTCCTCCGGCTTCCCGGTGGGCCACCCGCCGATGACGGCGTTCCTCGGCCTCCCGATCACCGTGCGCGACGCGGTCTACGGCAACCTCTACCTGACCGACCCCGTCGCCGGCGGGTTCACCGAGGACGACGAGCAGCTCGTCAAAGCGCTGGCCGCCAACGCCGGCTTCGCGATCGACAACGCCCGCCTGTTCGCCGAGACCGTCGCACGGCAGGCCTGGAGCGCGTCCGCCGCCGAGCTGACAGCCAGCATCCTCGGGAGCGAGGCGGAGCAGTCGCACGAGGAGCTGGCGACCCGCACGGCGACGCTGGTCGGGGCTCGCGCGGTGCTCGTCATCGGCGTCGATGTCCACGACGACGCGTTCCGCGTGCTCGGAGCGAGCGGCGCCTCCTGCGAACTCGACCCGACGGAGACGACGAACGAGAGGATCCGCAGCGCGATCGAAGGGGCGCAGCCCACGCGGCTCGACGAGCTGAGCGGCATCCGGCTCCCGGACGGTCGCAGCTCGGGACCCGCGCTCGTCATCCCGTTCGACGGGAAGACGGGCGACCCCGAGGTGCTGATCGCCGTCCGCGCGATCGGCGACCCCGCCTTCTCCGCGTTCGACCTGGAGAGGACCGTGACGTTCTCGCGCCAGGGCGCCCTGGCGATGGAGCTGGCCGCGGCCCGCGCCGACCGCGAGCGGGTGGTGCTCCTCGAGGATCGGGCGCGGATCGCCCGAGACCTGCACGACCATGTCATCCAGCAGCTCTTCGGCGCGGGGCTGGAACTGCAGAGCGTCCAGTCCGAGCTCGGACCCGGGAGGCTGGCCGACCGGATCGACGGCACCGTGAAGTCGCTGGACGACGCGATCGCGCAGATCCGCACCGCGATCTTCTCCCTGTCGCGTCAGCAGGGACCGGCCGAGAGCCTCCGGCACCGGCTGCTCGACATCGTGCAGGAGGTCGGCGAGGCCCTGCCGCGGCCGGCGACGGTCTCCTTCTCCGGCCCCGTCGACCTGGTGTCCGACGCCGCGCTCGCCGACGATGTCGCGGCGTTCGTGCGGGAGGGACTGACCAACGTGGTCCGGCACGCGGGGGCCGGCACCGCCACGGTCGAGGTCGTGGCGTCAGCGGACGAACTCACGGTCGACGTGGCGGACGACGGCACCGGGATGGGCGGGACGAGCAGGCGCAGCGGGCTCGCCAACCTGTCCGAGCGCGCGGAGCGTCGCGCCGGCGTGCTCGATGTCGAGTCGACCCCCCGGGGGACGCGGTTGCGGCTCCGCCTGCCCGTGACCGTCGAGACCGTCCGATGAGCGCGCCACCGATCCGCGTCTTCCTCGCGGACGATCACGAGATCGTCCGCCGCGGCGTGGCCGCCCTGATCGACGGCCAGGACGATATGGAGGTCGTCGGCGAGGCGGCGACGGCCGCTCAGGCGCGCGCCAGGATCCTCGCCGTGCGGCCCGATGTCGCCGTGCTCGATGTCCGGCTGCCCGACGGCAGCGGCATCGACGTCTGCCGTGCCGTCAAGCAGGCGGAGCCGGGCATCCGCTGCCTGATGCTCACCGCCTACGACGACGAGGACGCGCTGCGCAGCGCGATCATCGCCGGCGCCGACGGCTACGTCGTCAAGGACATCCGCGCGAGCACTCTGCTGGACGATGTCCGCGCGGCCCACCGCGGAAACCGCCTTATCGACCCGCGCGTCGCGTCGCGCGTCTCGGCGACCCTGCGCGAGCCCGCCGACGACCCGCGGTTCGCCTCGCTCGGCCTCCGGGAGCGGCAGGTCCTCGCTCTCATCGCCGACGGGCGGACCAACCGCCAGATCGCCGAGCAGTTGGGACTGGCCGAGAAGACGGTCAAGAACTATGTGAGCTCGCTGCTGGCGAAGCTGGGCCTGGAGCGGCGCACGCAGGCCGCTGTGCTCCACCTCGAGCACCGCGGCCACGGCTGACCTCTCACCACGCATCCCGGTCATCCGGCCCGCTCGGGACGGCGAAGGAGAACTCCTTCGGCGTGACGAGCACCGGGCACGGGAGGTTCTGAAGCACGTCGTGGCTGACCGAACCGAGCAGCGAGGAGACGAAGCGCCCGCGGCCGCGCGTCCCGACGACGACGGCGACGGCTCCCGCTCCGCGCTCGATGAGCGCCTCCGCCGGGTTCCTGCGCACCACGATGTCGGCGATCGGCGCCGCCCGCGCGATCGGGACGTCGGCGACCGCCTCCGGGATCACGGCCTGCTCGCGCTTCAGGAACGCGGGATCGGCATGCTCGCCGGACTCGAGGGCGGCATGGAGGGCCTCAGGCACGTCCCAGGCGTGCACGGCCTCGACCTGCGCGCCCGACCAGCTCGCCTCTGTCACCGCCAGGGCGAGCGCGGAGCGTGCGAAGGCGGAGCGGTCCACGCCGACGACGACCACATTCCGCTCGGGTCGCGGCGAGGCGGGGATCACGGCGACGACGCAGTCGGCCTTCGCCGCAAGCGTCAGCGGGAGGGTGCCGATCCTCGCCCCGCTGTTCAACGGCCCCTTGTCGGTGCCAACCACCAGGAGCGAGGCACCAGCGGCCTCCGCGAGGAGCGCGCCCGCCGGGGGCCCCTCCACCCAGCGCACCTCCACCGCCACGCCGGGGGCGAGCGCACGAACGTGGCTCCGGGCCTGCGCGAGGCCGGTCTCGACCACGGTCTCGAGGTCGAACCGTGGACCGAAGACAGCGCCGCCGAGGCGCGTGTCGATCGCGTGCACCACCTCCAGCGCGCCCCCGCGCTGCGCGACGCGGTCGGTGGCCCAGTCGAGCGCCCGCCACGCCGGCGGCGAGCCGTCGAACCCCACCACCGTGCGCCCGTCGATCGCCATCGTCACCACTCCCCCTCCATGCGGCCGGTCAGCGTGTGCAGGTTCACCCGGAAGACCACGGCTGCAGCGGAAGGCTGCCCCACCTGCTCCCGCGCCTCCGCCAGCCGCGGGATGTCGAGTGTCCGCATCATCCCGAGCTCCGCTCCCTGATGGTCTTCCGCGCTCGCCGGCACGAGCGGCCGGAAGCGATCGACCAGGAGCTCCATCGCCTCCCTGGCCTCCGCGCCGAGGAGCTGTTCGAAACGGCCCCACGCGATCACACTGCGCCAGCGGTCGATGTGGTCGAGCTCGTCGACCTCGAAGCAGACCTCCGGCCGGGTCCGCAGCGCTTGCACCTTCCGGCCCTGTGCACTGTGGCAGTAGACAGCGCCGTCACGGAAGGCGAAGGAGATCGGGACGACGTACGGCTGGCCGTCGGCGATCATCCCGAGCCGGCCGACCAGGGCGGCCTTCAGGAGCTCATCGATCTCGTCGCGGGTCATCGGGGTGGGCATGGGGACTCCTCACGTCATCGGCTTCTCTGTCGAGCCTGCCCCGCCCGCGCGCGGCGGGCCAGGACCTTAGGCCCTTGCCGTGCCGCGGGCACAGGCGGTCTGATGGCCCCATGAGAAACCACTACGAAGCGTCCCGCATGGGGATGCACGACGTGCCGCCTGTGGGCCGCATCCTCGTCGTCGCGGTCGTCGCCTGGAGCCTCGCCTGGAAGGGCGCGTCGCTCTGGCGCGCCGCCCGGAACGGCAGCAAGCCGTGGTTCGTCACCCTGCTGCTCTCCAACACGCTCGGCGTCCTCGACGCCGTCTACCTGTTCGGGGTGGACCGGCGTCACGGCAGGGAGGAGCTCGAGGAGGTCGCGATCCTGGAGGTCACCGGCGAGCCTGAGCAGGAGGGCCACCCGCAGGAGACCTGAGAGTCCGCGGGACCTTCGGCCCGCCCGCCGATCCCGGCGAGGATCACGCTGGCATCGACCGAAGGAGGCACCGTGGACATCGTCGCAAGCGCGCCGGGCATCTACCTCGGCTGGGGTGCGTTCACCATCCAGCTCGGCAATCTCATCGTCATCGTGGTCATGCTCGTGCTGTTCGCACTGGCGCTGCTGCTGCCGTTCCCGAAGGCGAGGCGCCGTCGATGAGCGGGCCTCAGGCGCCGAGCAGCCCGGATGAGGAGATCTACACCTGGACCGGCCGCGTACGCCGCTGGCTCCTGAAGCGCCTCCCGCCGCAGAAGCTGCTGCCGCAGGACCAGCCGAGCTACGTCTCCTCGTGGATCTACGTGTTCGGGATGGCGTCGCTCGCCGCGTTCGCCGTGGTGATCCTGTCCGGCCTGGTGCTCAGCCTCAACGGACCCGCCTGGTACCACGTCTCGAGCCTCGGGCATTTCACGAACAGCGTGCACCTGTGGAGCGTCGAGCTGTTCTTCCTGCTGATGGTCGTGCACCTGTGGGGCAAGTACTGGATGGCCGCGTGGCGCGGCGGCCGGGTGCTGACCTGGATCACGGGCGTGATCGCCTTCGCCGTGTCGATCGCGGCCGCGTTCACCGGCTACCTGCTCCAGACGAACTTCGACTCGCAGTGGATCGCCTTCGAGGGCAAGGACGCCCTGAACGCGGTCGGGATCGGCGCCTGGTTCAACGTGGCCGACCTCGGTCAGATGTTCACGTGGCACATCGTGCTGCTGCCCATCGGTGTCGGCGCGATCGTCGTGCTGCACGTGCTCCTCGTGCGCGTGCACGGCGTCGTCCCGCCGATCGACGCGACCGAGGAGGACGACCAGGTCGTCCACGCCTACAACGAATCGGAGGCACCGCGATGAAGCGCACACCGAGCATGACCTGGCGGCGGCACGACGACGTCGCCGGCCGCCCGTGGAAGGGGCGCGTGCGCGACTACGACCTCTTCAAGGAGGTCACCATCGGCTTCGTCGTCGTCGGAGCGGTGACGCTCGGGCTCGCCGCGGTGTTCGGGTCGCCGGACGAACCGGGTGTCACCTTCGCCTCCTGGTCGGCGGCCGACCCCGTCGACTTCGCGTCGACCGCGACGGCCGAGCTCGGCGGGACGAGCGACACCGCCCAGTACGGGCCGCCCTACAACGACACCCAGGGCGCGACGCAGACCCTCGGGCCGCTCGACCTGCAGAGCCTGTCCGGCGTCCGGCTCCCGGTCGACACGGCGAAGGCCTTCGTGATCGGCCCGTTGCGCACGCTGCCGACCGTGCCGCAAGCGGTCTCCCGCTGGACGAGCGCGTCCCCCGCGCAGCAGGCCAAGTGGACGGCCGCCTACGAGAAGGCCCTGGCCGCCGACACGGGGACCACGCTGCCGAAGTCGTCCTCGGGCGACTACGGCCCGGTGCCCGCGATCATCTCGTCGCTCAGCGGGATGGCGCGCAGCGGCGCGCTCGACGGCGCGCTCGCGAGCCAGGGCGGCTTCTACCCGCTGAACCACACGCCGGCGATCCTGTTCCTCGGCGACGGCCAGTACTTCCAGAACCTTGCGGCGGCCCAACACCTCACCGGGGACCAGTGGGGGATGATGAACGAGACCGGCAACACGCCGGGCCAGGCCTGGCTCTGGCTGTTCTCGCTCTTCTACCAGGTCCAGCCGTTCGCGTCGCTCGCCAACGCCGACCTCGTGATCGTGCTGATCATGGGCTCCTTGACGCTGCTGCTGGCCCTGCTGCCGTTCATCCCCGGCCTGCGCACGTTCCCGCGCTGGATCCCGCTGCACCGGGTCATCTGGCGGGACTACTACAGGGCGACCCGCCTGAGCGCGAGCACCGGGCAGAGCGCAACGGCGTCGTCCGCCGCGTCCAGCTCGTCGGCGCGCAGCGGCACCTCCGAGCGGGAGCCCTCCGCGCCGCGGAGCGAGACGGGGTAGCCCCAGTCGTCGCGCGTGAGGGCGCGGTCGAGGATCTCGGCGCAGAGTCCGCGGCCGTCGCACTTCGTCCAGTCGATGTGGAGGGCGTGGGAGGTCATCGCGCTCTCCGTACGCAGCGGCCGTGCGCGTGCGAGCGCACGTCGTGGTCGAAGACCGTGAGCGCGCTCCGCACGAGCCGGGCGGTCCCGTCGGGGTGGTGGCAGGAGCCGCGGCCGACGACGAGGCCGGCGAGCCGCTTGAGGTCGGCGGCGTTCTCCACCACGGCCTGCCCGGAGGCGACGGCCGCGAACCGGTCGGCCATCGTCGGCAGGCCGAACATGCACGGACCGCACTGGCCGGCCGACTCCCCGGCGAGGTACTTGACGATTCCGGCGGTGACGTCGAGCGCGCAGCGGTGGTCGCCCAGCACGTGGATGATCCCGGCGCCCGGCGTCGCGTCGAACGGGGCGAGGTCGAGCGCGGTCAGCGGGAGGTTGAAGGCCTGCGCTGGCACCCAGGCGCCGTGGTAGCCGCCGATCAGCGCGGCGCTGACCGTCCGGAAGTCGAGCTGAAGGGGGGCCAGGGTCTCGCGCACCGTCGCGTCGGTGCGGATCTCGTAGACGCCCTGCTTCGGCACGTCGCCGGTGACCGTCACCAGCCGCGTGCCCGGGTCGACCCGGTCGCCCACCGACCGGAACCAGCGGGCGCCGTGGCGCGCGATCAGCGCGACGTGCGCGAGCGTCTCCACGTTCTGCACGACGGTCGGCCGACCCCGGAGGCCCGCGGTCGTCAGGCGTTTCGTGCGGTCCACCGGCCGCGCGTCGTCGTTCTCGATCAGGTTGACCAGGGCGCTCGCCTCGCCGGAGACGAACCCTCCCGCGCCCTCCACGACCTCGATCCCGCGCGCGTCCCGCCGCTCCTCGATCGCGCGCTCGACGGCCCGGAGGGCGTCGCCCTCGGCCACGATGAGCACGTTGCGCGCGCCGATCGTCCGTCCGGCGGCGAGCATCCCGTCGATCACGAGGTGGGGCGCGTTGCGCAGCAGCACGGCGTCCTTGGAACTGAGCGGCTCGCCCTCGGTGCCGTTGGCGATGAGGATCGGCGCCCGGCCGCGGCGGCGTCCGCCCGATTCGATGGCGGCGGAGAGCTTGCGCCAGACCGGGAAGGCCGCGCCCCCGCGCCCGGTGAGCCCGGAGGCCTCGAGCTCGGCGAGCATGGCATCGGGGTTCCTCTGGGGCAGCTCGCCGTAGGCGCGCAGGTGAGCGTCGAGCGCCGCGCGGTGTCCCGCAGCGAAGAGCCGTCCGGCGTCCACTGCGCGCGTCGCGCCTCCCGACGCGCTCGGTTCCATCGTCATCGTCATGCGTCGTCCTTGAGTCCGGCGGCCAGACGCCGCGTGTGCGAGTGCTCCACGAATCGGGCCGACAGCCGCCAGATCACGGCCGCGACGACGAGGAGGGTGCAGCCGGCGGTCACCAGCAGGAACCAGCCGTTCGTGCCGTTCGTCCCGTTGCCGATGCCGTGCGCGACGGCGATCGGCCACATGGCATAGGTGAACCAGTGCACGAAGCGGAAGGCCCGCTGGCCGATCCGGCGGCGGAGCAGGCCGGTGATCGTGATCGCGACGACCAGATCGAACGCGACCGTCCCGAGGCCCTGCCAGAACGGCTTGAACGAGCCCGCGAACGGCACCACGATGTCGAGCACCGAGAGCTTGGCGTACGAGTCGAACAGCAGCGTCCCCACGTGGAGCACGAGGAAGACGCACGCGAGCAGCGACACGTTGCGGTGGATCAGCGACACCGAGAACCGCGGCATCCCCGGCAGGGGGCGCCCGGAGCGCGTGACGATGCCGAGCACCAGCGTCAGGGTGAACAGGAGCAGCGCGATGAGGCCGGAGGCCCGGCCGAAGGCCCAGAGCAGCTCACTCATCGTCGCTCCCCTCCGTCGGCCTTCGCATCAGGAGCCTGACGACGAGCCGCTGGACGAGCCGCCCTGGCTCGGCTGGACGGGGGCCGGGGCGGGAGCAGGCGCGGCGGGCGCGGGGGCCGGAGCGGCCGGGGCCGGAGCGGGGGCCGCAGTCGGAATCGGGGCGGCCGGGGCCGCAGTCGGAGTGGCGGTCGGGGTCGGCGTCGCCGACGGCGTGGCCGCCGGAGTGCGCACCGGCTGCGCAGCCGCCGCCGAGTGCCTGGTCGGCGTGGTGTCGAACAGCACCGTGCCGACGGCCGCGGCCGCGCCGACGCTCGTCACGCCGATCACGCCGGTGAGCACACCGACGATCCGCTTGCCTCGTGTCCAGGTCGCCATCCGTCCCTCCCTTCTCCAGGTCGTTACCTCCACCATCCCGGCGAATTCTTGACGGATTCTTACGTCACATGGGCAGAACCTGACGATGCGCTATCCGTTCTCTAGGCGGCGACGGCCTCCCGCTCCCGAATCGCCGCGCCTGCGGCCCAGGTGCGATAGCCGCCGTCGAGATTCACGACGCCGTACCCGAGCTGGGCGAGGATGCGCGCCGCGGTGTGCCCGCGCTGCCCCACCTGGCAGTGCACGACGACGGGGCCGGCCGGCAGCTCGGCGAGCCGGGCGCGCAGCTCGTCGACGGGGATGTTGACAGCGCCGGGGATTGCACCGGCCGCGTGCTCGCCCGCGCTGCGGACGTCCACCAGCGTGGCGCCCGCGGCCAGCGTGGCGTCGAGTTCGTGCCACTGGATGGCGCTGGTCGTGCCGGCGCGGAGGTTGTCGGCGACATAGCCGAGCTGGTTCACCGGGTCCTTCGCCGAGCCGAACTGCGGCGCGTACGCGAGCTCCAGGCGCGCGAGCGCGGAGGCGGTGATGCCGCCCGCCATCGCCACCGCGATGACGTCGATCCGCTTGTCCACGCCCTCTCCGCCGACGATCTGCGCGCCGAGGATCGCGTCGCTCGCCGGGTCGACCAGCAGCTTCATCGACATCGGCTGCGCTCCGGGGTAGTAGGTCGCGTGCGACGTCGGGTGGGTGTGGATGACGCGGTGCTCGCGGCCGGCCGACACGAGCTGCCGTTCGCTCCAGCCGACCTTCGCGGCGACGGAGTCGAACACGCTCACGATGGCGGTGCCGAGCGCCGGCGTGTTGCGCTCGTCGTGGCCGGCGATCACGTCGGCGACCGAGCGCCCGTGCCGGTTGGCCAGTCCGGCCATCGTGACCAGCGCCTCCTGGCCGGACAGCGCGTCGACCTTCTCGACCCCGTCGCCGACCGCGTAGATGTGCGGGTCGCTGGTGCGATTGCGCGCGTCGACGGCGATCCCGCCGGTCGGCCCCAGTGCCACACCGGCTGTCTGCGCGAGATCCACGCTCGGCACGACGCCGGACGCGTCGACGATGAAGTCCGGGCGCAGCGCGCTGCCGTCGTCCAGGAGGACCACCCCGTCGTCCACCGTGTCGATCGTGACGCCGGTGCGCACCTCGACGCCGTGGCCGCGGAGCCGCGCTTCCAGCGGCGCCACCATCTCCGGGTCGAGCGGGCTCAGGAGGTGCGGACCGCGCTGGACGAGGGTGACGTGGAGGCCGCGGCGCACCAGGTTCTCCACCGCCTCCAGGCCGATGAACCCGCCGCCCACGACCAGCGCCGACGCGTTGTCGGCCGCGGCGTCCACCAGGCGGCCGATCGCGTCCACGTCCTCCACCGTGCGCAGTGTGTGCGTGGGGATGCCGGGATGTCCCGCCGCCTCCCGGGCGGAAGCGCCGACGGCGAGGATCAGCTCGTCGTAGCCCTCGGTGGACGTCTCGCCGCTCGCGAGGTCGAGCACCGTGACCGTGCGTCGCGCGGCGTCCGCGTCGAGCACCTCGTGACCGGTGCGGACGTCCAACCGGAACCGCGACGCCAGCGACTGCGGCGTCTGCAGCAGCAGCGAGGACCGGTCGCGGATCACTCCGCCGACGTAGTACGGGAGGCCGCAGTTCGCGTAGGAGACGTACGGGCCGCGCTCGAAGACGACGATGTCCCGCGCCTCGTCCAGCCGGCGCAGCCGGGTTGCGGCCGACATGCCTCCGGCGACGCCGCCGACGATGATCGTTCTCACTGGGATGGTCCTTCCTCCGGGCCGGGCTTCGGGGGGCGGATTGTGCATACCCCAGTGGGTATCGTACTATACCTCCGGGGGTATCCCGAATCCCCGAGAGAGGACTCTGCCCATGTGTTATCCCGTGCCCTGCTCCACCTGCGGCAAGACGACCTGGAACGGCTGCGGCGAGCACGTCGCCGACGTGCGCCGCAACGTTCCCGCGGCGCAGTGGTGCGACGGCCATGCCGAGCAGTCCACGACCGCGACCGGCGCCGGCTTCCTCGGCCGCCTGTTCGGACGGAGCTGACGATGGACCGGACCCCCGCCGACGTCAAGCCCGTGCTGAACCGCCTGCGCCGCGCGCAGGGTCAGCTCAACGCGGTGATCGCCGCCGTCGAGAACGGCGGGAAATGCCGCGACGTCGTCATCCAGCTCGCCGCGGTCTCCAGCGCGCTCGACAAGGCCGGCTTCCAGATCATCGCCACCGCGATGGAGAAGTGCCTGAATGACCCGGACGACACCACCGACCCGATGACCGTCGAGGAGCTCGAGAAGCTCTTCATGACGCTGGCGTAGCCCGGACCGCCCCTCCGGGCCGCCGCGCCACCGCCGCCACCGAGACGGCCGACGTGGCCAGGCTGATCAGCGCGCCGAGCAGGATCGCCCCGCCCTCCCCCGGCGCCAGCGTGTGCGTCTGGAGGCCGAGCGTCACGGCAGCGACCGGAACCCCGAGCTGCCCGGCCGAGGCGACGGCCTGCGCCCACGGGAGCCCGGCGAGCCGCGAGGCCAGGTGCGCCAGCACCGCGCCCACGCCGAGCGCGACGCCGAGCAGGATCATGGCCGGGTGCGCGATGAGCGCCCGCAGATCGAGCGAGGCGCCGAGCCACACGAAGAAGAGCGGACCGAAGAAGCCCTCCGTCATCCCGAAGAGCTGCCTCGCCAGCCTGTGCGGCTCGCCGACGGCCGACAGCACCAGCCCGAGCGCGAAGCCGGCGATCATGATCGAGAGCTGCGCGAACTGGGCGATGGCCGCGAAGGCAAACAGCACCAGCAGGCTGAGCCGCAGCTCCAGCGCGAACCGGCGGCGCTCCGAGTAGGCGTGCAGCACGCGGCGGTAGTCGGAGCGGACCCAGCGGGTCAGCGCGACCCACAGCCCCACGGCGAGCACGGCGATGACCAGCACCCCGATCCCGGCGGTCAGCGCCCTCCCCGGCACGACTATTAAGGGGAGGAGAACGACGCAGACGACGTCCGCGACGGCGATCTGCGCGACGAGCTGGGCGGCCGAGCGCTTGTCCACGTTCACGGATTGCAGCATCGGCAGCACGAGCGCCGCGGACGACGAGGCCAGCAGGACGCCGTAGAGGAGGCCGTTGCCGGAGTGCGCTACCGCCGCAAGTAGAGCGGCCAACACCGCCGAGACCGCGCCGACCAGCCCCGCGCCGAGTGCGCCGCGTGCGAGCGCAGCGCGGACGATCGGGTCGCGCACCGGCACATGCGAGCCGACGACTACCATCGTCAGCCCGAACCCGATGGAGGCCAGCAGCGTGAAGTCGTCGTTCGCCGGGTCGACCAGCCGGAACCCGGAGACGCCGATCAGGAGGCCGCCGAGCAGCTCCCCCGCCACCACGGGCACGCGCCAGATCGAACGCGCGGCCGCCAGCGGGCCGAGCAGGCCGACGGCCACCACCAGCGCCAGGAGGGCGAAGCTCATGCGGAAACCGTAGCCGCACCCGGCGGGCGACCGGCGGCGGCACCGCCGTCACGGCGCGCCGCCGCACTCCATAGCCGATCCTTAGGCCGTTCTCAGCCGACGTAAGAATCCACAAAGATTCGACCAGCATCGTTGGAGGCATGACAGAGACCTGGGCCGCGACGACGGCACCCGCGCGGCGCCCCCGTGCGCGCCGCGGCGCCGCGACCCGGCACCGGCGCGGCGCACTCACTGTGCGCATCCTGCTCGGCGCCAGCGTCATCGCCGTGCTCGGGATGTGGTGGTTCAGCGTCCCCGCGAACTTCGCCTCCACGCCCGCCAACGCCATCACCTCGCTCGGCGAGCTGAGCGGCCTGGTCGGCGCGCTGCTGGTCTGCTACCAGGTGCTGCTGATCGCCCGGGTGCCGTGGTTCGAGAACGCGGTCGGGCTCGACAAGCTGGTCTCCTGGCACCGGTCGCTCGGCGCCTCGGTCATCTTCCTCATCGTCGCGCACGTCGTCTTCATCGTGCTGGGCAGCGAGGTCATCGACAAGAGCACGCCCTGGGACGAGTTCTGGACCGTCTACTACTCGTATCCGGACATGCTCTGGGCGCTCGTCGGGACCATCGCGTTCCTCGCGGTCGGGCTCTCCAGCGCACGCCTGATCCGGACGAAGCTGTCGTACGAGGTCTGGTACTGGCTGCACCTCACGACGTACGTCGCGATCTTCCTCACCTTCCTCCACCAGCTCAGCGCCGGCGTGCACTTCATCGGTAACCCGGTCAACCGCATCCTCTGGATCGGCCTGTACCTCGGCACCGCCTCGGCCGTGCTGACCTGGCGCTTCATCCTGCCGAGCATGGACGCGTGGAAGAGCCGCATGCGCGTCATCGCGGTCGTCCCGGAGGGCCACGGCCTCAACAGCGTCTGGCTGGAGGGACCGCACGTCGACCGGCTCGGCGTCCGCGCCGGCAACTTCCTGCTGTTCCGCTTCCTCGCCTGGGGCCACCTCGGCACGGCGCACCCGTACTCGGTGTCGGCTGTGCCGGCGAACGGCCGGCTGCGCATCACCGTCGGCACCCTCGGCGACCACTCCAGCCGGCTGACCGCGCTGAAGCCGGGGACGCTCGTCTTCGCGGAGGGACCCTTCGGGCACTTCACCGCCGACCGCGCGAGCCGCGGCAAGCTGCTCCTCATCGCCGGCGGCGCGGGCATCGGCCCGATCCGCGCGCTCGCGGAGGAGCTGGTCTACCGCGGCGGCCGCCCGGTCGTCCTGTACCGGGTCAGCGCGCCGGAGCAGCTCGCGCTCCTCGGCGAGCTGCAGGCGATGGAAGGCGTCACGGTGATCCCGCTCGTCGGCCGCCGCGCGCAGCTCGGCTACGACCCGCTCGGCCCCGGCCACCTGGTGCGGATCATCCCCGACCTCCACAATTGGGAGGCGTTCATCTGCGGGCCCGAGGGTATGGCCGAGCAGGTGGAGTCCTCGCTGCGCGAACTGCGGATGCCCAAGCGTTTCATCCACCGAGAAGAACTGAGCATGTCATGAACAACAAGTCGTGGCGCGGGACCGTCCTGTTCACCATCATCCTGGTGGTGATGGGCGCCACCGTCGGCCTCAAGCTGTACGGGGTGGGCGAGCAGACCACCGCGCTGTCGTCGGCGCACGCGACCACGACCACGCCGTCGTCCGCGCCGAGCAGCACCCCCAGCGCGACGGCGACCGCCACGCCCTCCGCGTCGGCGTCGGCTCCCGCAGCCGCGGCGCCCGCGACCAAGACCGTGACCGGAACGGCCGTGGACACCCGCTACGGCCCCGTGCAGGTGAAGGTCACGTTCGAGGGCACCAAGATCACCGCCATCGACGCCATCCAGTACCCGACCGAGAGTGGCCGGGACCAGGAGATCAACTCGCAGGCCATCCCGATGCTGCAGCAGGAGGCGATGTCCTCCCAGTCGGCGAAGATCGACACCATCTCGGGCGCCACCTACACCTCGGAGGGCTACATCCAGTCGCTGCAGTCGGCCATCGACCAGCGATGAGGTTCGTCGAGACGGTCATGGGCATCCCGATGTCGATCGACATCCGGGAGACCGAGGAGCGTGTCGCAGCGGCGGCCGCCGAGCGCGCGTTCCGGGTGCTGCGGGACGCCGACGCGCTCTTCTCCGCGTACCGTCCCGACAGCGAGCTCAGCCGGGTGAACGCCCGCGGCGGCGACACGTCGGGGACGAGCGAGGACTTCGCGGAGGTCGTCGGGCTCGGCTCGGCGATGGCCGACGCCTCCGGCGGCGCGTTCCGCATCCGGCGGCCGGACGGCACCTGGGACCTCGACGGCGTCGTGAAGGGCTGGGCAGCCGACCGCGCGGCGCGCTCGCTCGCCGTGGGCGGCCTCCGGAACTTCTGCCTCAACGCGGGCGGCGACGTCGCGGTCTCCGGCAGCCCGGGCGAGGGCCGGCCGTGGAACGTGGGCGTGCGCTCCCCGGAGAGCGCCGCGGAGGTGCTCGCCGTGCTGGAGGTCCGCGACGGCGGCGTGGCGACCTCCGGCGCCTACGAGCGCGGCGCGCACATCGTCGACGGCCGCACGGACGGCGCGGCGACCGGGCTGCGCAGCGCGACCGTGGTGGCCGCCGACCTCACGACGGCCGACCTGCTCGCGACGGCCGTGTTCGCGCTCGGCGAGGACGGGATCCGCTGGGCCATGGGCAACGGCGCGCGCGGTGTGCTCGCCGTCGACGCGGCCGGCCGGCTGCTCGGGCTCGGCGAGCTGGCCTTCGCGGGAGCGGAGCAGCCGCGGTGAGCGGCGACGGGCTCGCGGGCGACCCCTCCTATACTGCGGGCATGAGTGAGCGCCGCCGGGTCCTGGTCGCCGAGGACGACAGCCGTCTCGCCGGGATGCTGGAGACGCTCCTGGTCTCCGACGGCTACGACGTCGAGCTCGCCCGCGACGGGCAGCGCGCGCTGCACCGTGGCCTGACCGAGAGCTTCGACGCCGTCGTGCTCGACCGCGGCCTCCCCGCGGTGGACGGGCTCGGTGTGCTGCGCGGCCTCCGCAGCAACGGCGTGACGACGCCCATCCTCATCCTCTCGGCGCTCGGCACCGCCCCCGACCGGGTCGACGGCCTGAACGCGGGCGCGGAGGACTACCTGGCCAAGCCGTTCGACATCGACGAGCTGCTCGCCCGGGTGCGCGCGCTCATCCGCCGGGCGTCGTCGGACGTCCCGACCGTGCGCTTCCCGGGAGGGCAGCTGGATGTCGGCAGTCGCACGGTCACGCTCGGCACCGGCGAGCGTATGGTGCTCTCGGACCGGGAGGCCAGCCTCCTCGAACTGCTGGCGCGACGGCCGGAGCAGGTCTTCTCGCGGGCCGTACTGCTGGACGAGGTCTTCGCCGACGCGGACGACCCCGGCGTGGTCGACACGTATGTGCACCATCTCCGCAAGAAGTTCGGCCGCACCCTCATCGAGACGGTGCGCGGCGTCGGCTACCGGCTGGGCGGCGTCGGATGAAGGCCGACCTCCGCGAGCTGCGCACGGCGTCGGCGCGGCTGGCCCTGCAGTTCGCCGGCATCATCCTGGCGCTGTTCGTCGTGCTCGGCGGGGTCGTCTACATCGTCGTGTCCACCGGCCAGACGGAGGCCGCCAAGCGGGCGCTGGCCGACGCGTCGCAGGTGGACTCCGTGCACGACGCGCCGCACGACCTCCTGATCACGGTCATCCTCCCGCAGGGCCGGGATGTCTCCCCCAACCTGCCGAAGGGCCTCCCCGACGAGCGCGCGCTGCAGGACGTCGCCCAGAACGGCGGGTCGATCACCGAGACCGTCGTGGCGGCGGACGGGAAGAGCTACCTGACCCAGACCGACGTGCGGCGGGGCAAGGTGGTCCAGATCTCCTACGGCCTGGCCGAGCAGCAGGAGGAGATGGGCCGCCTGCTGACCGCGCTCATCATCTCGGGCGTCATCGCGACCGTGGCCGCCGCACTGGTCGGTCTCCTGCTGGCCCGCCGGTCGATGCGCCCGATGTCGGAGGCTCTCGCGCTGCAACGACGCTTCGTCGCGGACGCGGGCCACGAGCTCCGGACGCCGCTGACGCTGCTGAGCACCCGTGCCCAGCTCCTGCGGCGCCGCCTCTCCCGCGGCCAGGACGCGGCCGCGGACGACGACGTCCGGTCGGGGCTGGACGAGATCGTGGACG
Source organism: Leifsonia sp. EB41 (assembly GCF_041262565.1). Lineage (NCBI taxonomy): Bacteria > Bacillati > Actinomycetota > Actinomycetes > Micrococcales > Microbacteriaceae > Leifsonia > Leifsonia sp. EB41. Next base: position 1,519,113 of record NZ_JBGCCJ010000001.1, read on the forward strand.
ACAGCCGGGCTCTGACCGAGATCGTGGAGGACCTCCTCACGGCGGCCGACCCCCGCCAGAACGCGGAGCCGGAGCGGGTCGACATCGGAGAGCTCGCCGGCGTGGTCGCCCGCTCGGCCGAAGGGCGCGCGCACGAGCGCGGCATCGCGCTCACCACGACGGCGGCGCCCGCTGCGGTGGTCACCGGCGCACCCGTCTCGCTGCGCCGGATGATCGTCGCCCTGGTCGACAACGCGCTCGACCACGCCGCGTCGCAGGTCGCGGTCGACGTCTCGACGGACCGCGGCGACGTCGTCCTCACGGTCTCCGACGACGGCCCGGGGTTCGGCGACGACCTCCGCGGCAGCGCCTTCGACCGTTTCGCCTCGGCGCGCGCGGAGGACGGCGCGGCCGGCCGCGAGCGGCACTACGGACTCGGGCTGGCGCTGGTCGCCGAGGTCGTGGACCGGCACGGCGGCCGCGTCACCGCCGCCGACCGCCCCACCGGCGGCGCCTGCCTCACCGTCACCCTCCCTCAGGCTCCGCCGAAGGGCACGTAAACGCCCCTAAAACCGCGTTTTTGGGGCGTTTACGTGCCCTTCGGCGATGGATTCTCAGGCGTCGGTTAGTTCTGTGGGTTCTACTATGGCGTCCACCAGGGCGCCGTTGCGCCAGACGGTGAGCTCCAGGCGGCGTCCGATCGTGCTCGCGATCATGAGGCGCTGGAGGTCGGCGACCGCGTGGATGCGCATGCGGTCGAGCGAGATGAGCACGTCGCCCGCGCGGATGCCTGCGAGGTCGGCCGGGCTGTCCGGCACGACCGACATCACCTGGATGCCGGTGCGCGCGCCGGCCTTGCGCGCGATCTCCGGGTTGAGCGTGATCTCCGCGCCCGCGATGCCGAGCCAGCCGCGGCGGACCCGTCCCTCGCGCATCAGGGTTTCCATGATCTGGCGGCTGGTGGCGTTGATCGGCACGGCCAGGCCGAGGCCGGTTCCGGCGACGGCGGTGTTCACGCCGATCATCCGGGCGCTGCTGTCGGCGAGCGCTCCGCCGCTGTTGCCCGGGTTGAGCGCGGCGTCGGTCTGGATCACCTCGTCCACCACGCGGCCCGACCGGGTCGGCAGTGACCTCCCGAGCGCCGACACGATCCCGGCCGTCACGCTCCCCGCGAGGCCCAGCGGGTTGCCGACGGCGACGACGAGCTGTCCCACCTGAAGCCGTGCGGCGTCGCCGAGCTCGACCGGTGCAGGGACGGGCGCGTCGGCCAGCAGCATCGCGAGGTCGGAGAGCGGGTCGCGGCCGATGACGCGTGCCCGCACGCGGGTGCCGTCCTCGAAGGCGAGGTCCACGCTCGCGGCGCCCTCCACGACGTGCGCACTGGTCAGGACATGGCCCTCTGCGGAGATGACGGTGGCGCTGCCGAGGCCGACGCCGCGTGACGTCCGTGCGGTCACAGCGGCGACCGCCGGGCCGACGACGCGCGCGACGCGCACGACCGCCGCCGAGTAGGCGTCCAGCGCGTCCGAATCCGTCATGAGACGAGTGTGCGCCTGTCGGCGGCCGCAGAGGCCTCCCGTTCGCCGACGGCTGACGGCCGCATCTCACCGCAGATTCCGCCGGTAATCCCTCCCGTGACGGGCGGAATCGACATTCCCAACAACTTTTTGCTGCGGATCCCGTAGTCATGTCAACATCTGATCGCATATGATTACGACGCCCACCGTCGAAGGAGACTGGATGTGAGCGAGCAGCCCGCCATCAGGCTGACCGGACTGACCAAACGATTCGGGACGGTCGCGGCCGTCGACGACCTCGACCTGGAGATCGCCGCCGGCGAGTTCTTCTCGATGCTCGGCCCCTCCGGCTCCGGCAAGACCACCGTGCTGCGCTGCATCGCCGGCTTCGAGCAGCCGACCTCCGGCACGATCGAGCTGTTCGGCCAGGACGTGACCGGCAAGCCCGCCGCCGCGCGCGAGGTGAACACGGTCTTCCAGGACTACGCCCTCTTCCCGCACATGAACGTGCTGGACAACGTCGCCTACGGCCTCCGGGTCCGCGGCGTCGGCCGGACGGAGCGGCGCAAGCGGGCGATGGACGCGCTCGCCGCCGTGCAGCTGCCGGACTTCGCCGACCGCAAGCCCGCCCAGCTCTCCGGCGGCCAGCGGCAGCGCGTGGCGCTCGCCCGCGCGACGGTCGTGCAGCCCAAGGCGCTGCTCCTGGACGAGCCGCTCGGCGCCCTCGACCTCAAGCTGCGCCAGCAGATGCAGGTCGAGCTCAAACAGCTCCAGCACGAGCTCGGGATCGCGTTCGTGTTCGTCACCCATGACCAGGACGAGGCGCTCACCCTTTCCGACCGGATCGCCGTCTTCAACAACGGCCGGATCGAGCAGCTCGGGACGCCGCGCGAGCTCTACGAGCACCCGAACTCCCGGTTCGTCGCGGACTTCGTCGGCACCTCGAACCTGTTCGACCGCGAGCGCGCCCGCAGCATCCTCGGCCTCGACGGCGAGTACTCCATCCGCCCGGAGAAGCTCGAACTGCACACGCTGCCGAACACCTCGGGCGCGCCGTCCGCCGCCGGGACGCTGGTCGAGTCGGTCTACGCGGGCAACAGCATCCGCCGCGTGGTGGACCTCGACGCGGGCCTCCGGATCTCGGTGCTGGAGAGCAACGACCGCACGCACCGCGCCGAGCTCGACCGCGGCTCGCGCGTGCACGTGACATGGAACGACGACGACCTCCGGAGGCTCGGCGGCGACGCGCCGGCCGACCTCCAGGACGCAGATGTACCTCGCAGCAGAGGTGTAGAAGAGAGGCAGGACTCATGATCCGTGCAACGAAGCGCGTGGCGCGCTCGGCGGCCGTCGCCGCGGCCGCCTCCGCGGCCCTCCTGGTGCTGGCCGCCTGTTCCGGCGGCGGCTCCACCGGCGGCTCGGCCGGCTCGGTTCCGAACGTCCCGATGGCGAAGAAGCTCGGGGCCAACGAGAACCAGCTCAACCTCATCGTCTGGGCGGGCTACGCCGAGGACGGCTCCAACGATCCGAAGGTCAACTGGGTGACCCCGTTCGAGCAGAACACCGGCTGCCAGGTCAACGCCAAGGTCGCGGGCACCTCCGACGAGATGGTGCAGCTCATGCGCACCGGCGATTACGACGGCGTCTCGGCCTCCGGCGACGCCACCCTCCGCCTGGTCTACGGCGGCCAGGTCGCCCCGGTCAACACCAAGCTGGTGCCGAACTACACGACCATCTCCAGCTTCCTCAAGGACAAGGCCTGGAACTCCGTCGACGGCCAGATGTACGGCATCCCGCACGGCTGGGGCGCCAACGTGCTGATGTACAACAAGGCCAGCGTCACCCCGGCGCCCGACTCCTGGTCGGCCGTCTTCGACGACGCGTCCAAGTACGCCGGCAAGGTCACCGCCTACGACTCGCCCATCTACATCGCCGACGCGGCCCTCTACCTGAAGGCGCACGACCCGTCGCTCGGGATCAAGGACCCGTACTCGCTCACCGAGAAGCAGCTCGACGCCGCGGTCTCACTGCTGAAGAAGCAGAAGACCTCCATCGGCGAGTACTGGTCGGACTACACCAAGTCCGTGCAGTCCTTCGAGTCCGGCAGCAGTGTGGTCGGCACGTCCTGGCAGGTCATCGCGAACCTCATCCAGAGCGACGGCAAGGTGCAGGTCGGCACGACCGTCCCGAAGGAGGGCTCGACCGGCTGGTCGGACACCTGGATGATCTCGTCCAAGGCGAAGCACCCGAACTGCATGTACCAGTGGATGAACTGGATCACCTCGCCGACGGTCAACGCCCAGGTCGCGGAGTGGTTCGGTGAGGCCCCCGCCCAGACGAAGGCGTGCGAGAAGACCCAGGACCCGACGTTCTGCGACCAGTACCACGCGCTCGACGCCGGCTACGCCTCGAAGATCCACTACTGGACGACGCCGCAGACCAAGTGCGTCGACGGCAGCGGCAACGACTGCACCGCGTACAGCGAGTGGGTGACCAAGTGGCAGGAGATCAAGGGATGACAGGAGTCCTGGGATGAGGGCGCGCCTGGCCTTCCTGCTCGGGCCGCCCCTCCTCTGGCTCGTCGTCATCTACCTGGGCTCGATCGCCGTCCTCCTGGTCTCCTCCTTCTGGACGGTGAACGGGTTCACGGGCGCGGTCGTCCCCACCTTCACGCTCGAGAACTACGCGACGCTGTTCACCGACCCGCTCTACGGGACGGTCGCGCTGCGGACGCTGCTCGTGGCGCTGGGGGTGACGCTCATCGACGCCGTGGTCGCCTTCCCGATGGCCCTGTACATCGCGAAGGTGGCCCGGCCGAGCCGGCGCGCACTCTATCTCGTCGCCGTGACGACGCCGCTCTGGGCCAGCTACCTGGTGAAGGCGTACGCCTGGCGCATCCTGGTCGAGCCGGGCGGGCCGATCGCGGTCGCGACGGGAGGCTACACGCCCGGCTTCGGCCTCCCGGCCACGATCATGACGCTGGCGTACCTCTGGCTGCCGTACATGATCATCCCGGTCTACGCCGGGTTCGACCGCGTGCCCGACTCGCTGTTCGAGGCCAGCTACGACCTGGGCGCGTCGACGTGGCGCACGATCAGGACGGTCGCGTTCCCGCTGGTGTTCCCGGCGATCGTGGCCGGGTCGATCTTCACCTTCGCGCTGAGCTTCGGCGACTACATCGCGGTCGGGATCGTCGGCGGCAAGACGCAGCTCCTCGCGAACCTGATCTACGGACAGCTCGTCACGGCGAACAACCAGCCGCTGGCGGCGGCGCTGTCAGTGATCCCGCTCGTCGCGGTCGTGCTCTACCTGCTCGCGGTCCGCCGCACCGGCGCTTTGGAGAACGTGTGAAGCTGCTCTCGACCCCCGCGCGCATCGTCGTCGGCCTCTGCATGCTGGTCGGCCTGGTGATCCTCTACGTGCCGCTGCTGCTGATCGTGCTGAACTCGTTCAACAGCTCACGGACGTTCTCGTTCCCGCCGCCCGGCTTCACGCTGCAGTGGTGGGTGGACGCGTTCCAGTCGCGCGGTGCGGCGGACGCGCTGGCGACCTCCGTGATCGCCGGGCTCTGCGCCTCCGCGATCGCACTGGTGCTCGGGACGATGGCGGCCTTCGCCGTGCAGCGGTTCCGGTTCTTCGGCCGGCAGAGCATCAACTTCCTGGTCGTGCTGCCGATCACCCTCCCGGGCATCGTCACCGGCATCGCGTTGGCCTCGACGTTCACGACCGTGCTCGGGCCGCTCGGCGTGACGCTCGGGATGGCGACGGTCATCATCGGCCACGCCACGTTCTGCATCGTCATCGTCTACAACAACGTCCAGGCCCGGCTGCGGCGGATGGGGACCTCCCTGGAGGAGGCCTCCGGCGACCTCGGCGCGCGCGGCTGGCAGACGTTCCTCTGGGTGACGCTGCCGCAGGTGCGCGGGGCGCTCGCGGCGGGCGTGCTGCTGGCCTTCGCGCTCAGCTTCGACGAGATCGTGGTGACGACGTTCACGGCGGGACCGGCCGTGCAGACGCTGCCGATCTGGATCTTCCAGAACCTGTTCCGGCCGAACCAGGCGCCGGTCGTCAACGTGGTCGCGGCCGTGCTCACGATCCTTGCGATCATCCCGGTGTGGCTCTCCCAGCGCCTAGCCGGCGACTCGGTCACGAGTCGCGTCTAGGCGCGCACACATTCGTGCCGAATGTCGACTCTGGATGCGCCAGAGTCGACATTCGGCACGAATCGTGGAGGCTACGCCTCGCGGTGCTGCGGCGAGCGCGTCGCCGTGTGCGAGGCGTCACGCTCGACCGCGCCGCCGAGCACCTCGTCGATGCTGCCGAGCAGCTCGGCCGGGATGGCGACTCCGGAGGCCTTCACGTTCTCGACGACCTGCTCGGGGCGGGAGGCGCCGATGATCGCGGTGGCGACGTTGTCGTTCTGGAGCACCCAGGCGACCGCGAGCTGCGCCGGCGTGAGGCCGAGCTCCTGCGCGATCGGGGTGAGCTGCTGGACGCGGGTCAGCACGTCGTCGGTCAGCCAGCGCTTGACCGCTCCCGCGCCGCCCTTCTCGTCGGTCGCCCGGCTGCCCTCGGGCAGCGGCGCGCCAGGAAGGTACTTGCCGCTGAGGACGCCCTGCGCGACAGGCGACCACACGATCTGCGAGATGCCGAGCTCCTTGGACGTCGGCACGACCTCCGCCTCGATGACCCGCCACAGCGCCGAGTACTCGGGCTGATTCGAGATCAGCTGGAAGCCGAGGTCCTTCGCCAGCGCGTGCCCGGCGCGAAGCTGGTCCGCCGTCCACTCGCTCACGCCGATGTAGAGCGCCTTGCCCTGCCGCACGATGTCGGCGAAGGCCTGCATCGTCTCCTCCAGCGGGGTGAAGAAGTCGAAGCGGTGCGCCTGGTACAGGTCGACGTAGTCGGTGCCGAGCCGGGTGAGCGAGCCGTCGATGGACTCCAGGATGTGCTTGCGCGACAGCCCGACGTCGTTGTGGCCCTTGGGCCCGGTCGCGCCGAACACCTTCGTGAAGATTTCCAGCGACTGCCGGCGCTGGCCCTTCAGGGCGTCGCCGAGCACCTGCTCCGCTGCGGTGTTGGCGTAGACGTCCGCGGTGTCGAACGTGCTGATGCCGGCGTCGAGGGCGGCCCGGACGCACGCGGCGGCGGTCTCGTTCTCGATCTGCGAGCCGTGGGTCAGCCAGTTTCCGTAGGTGATCTCGGAGATCTTGAAGCCGGAGTTGCCGAGATGTCTGAACTGCACTGTCGTTCCTTTCGAGGGGAGGTCGACTCGATCGTAGGCAGATGCGATTCAGTGGGGCCAACAGTGGTTGGTTCTGGGATTCAGTGGTCTCAGTGCTGAGTGACGGTCAGTCGCCTTTATCGGTCTTTGAAGTAGCGGAACAGGTGGCGCTCCCGAACGGTGAGCACACCGGACCACGCCCCGACGAATCCCGAGAGCCAGAGGGAGCACATCACCGTGATGCCGACGGCCAGCGAGGGTCCGGCTCCGCTTTCGAGACCGGCCCCGATCAGAACAACAGCCGGCATCGCAAGGGCCGCCGAGATGATGCCCCATGCCACGGTCTCGGCAGCGACGATCCCCCTGAGATCACTGTGCGATGCTCCAGCGTGGAGGGCGGACGCAAGTGCGAGCCGTCTGGAACGAACGGCGACGAAGCCGAGGACCAGGCCGACCAGCGCGGCACACGGCCCGATGAAACGGCTGATCCGCTCTGCGAAAAGGGCGCGACCGTCGAAAGTCACGCCCAACGTGGGGTTCAATTGCGCGATAGCAGGCGGATCGTGCTGATCGCCCCCCAGCAGCACGGTCGAGAGCAGAGCAGCGGTCATGTCCTGCGCGGGCCGTGAGTCGATCCAGCACTCATCGAACGCTCGATCCGCAAGTACAGGGGCGAGCGCAGCGTATGAGAGTCCCGGCCTTCGTCCGTCCTCGGGGTACGGGTAGTCGCCACCGACTCGCACCGTTCCTGACGTCGTGAACAGGATGTCGGCAGTTGCCGGTCCCAACGCCTCCATGGCCTCCGGCCCCAGGAGCACACCGGCGCTGCGCGTTGCAGCACCGATGACGGCGATGAATCCGGGCGATGCCTCGCTGAGGGGAATCGGCGAGCGGCGAAGAACCGTCGGCACAAGCTGCCAGGATGTCGATCGCACTGCACCAGCAGCTGCCACTCCCGGCAACTCGGCGAGACGGTCACAGCGCGTGCCATCCACGCGGTCCATCGCGGTGACGATCGAGATGGACGCGCCGCTGCGGGCGAATTCGTCGGCTCGCGCAGCGAGTTGCTGCGTCGAGCTCACGTCGGCTCCGGCAAGCAGGCTGACTGTCGCCGCAGCGACGATTGCAGTACGGCACGCGGCCGCTGAACCGGTCGTGGTATTTCGCCACGCTTCTCGGAGAATGGCGCGGAACCTCATGACGCCCCGCCGGGTGTCGTCGGCAATGCGAGTTCCCGCCGGAGCACGATGTGATCAGTGCAGGCAGCCTGAGTGTCGAGATCGTGGGTAGCGACCACGACGATGGTGTCCGCCGCAGCGATGGCCCTGATCGACCCGTTGACTCCGTTCGCGGTCTCCCTGTCGAGTTGCGCCGTCGGCTCGTCGATGAGGAAGAGGTCCGGCGCAGCGGCGAGCCCCCTGGCCAACATGAGTCGCTGGGCCTCGCCTCCGCTCAGCTCGCGAAAGGAACGATCAGCCCGAGAGAGTAGACCGAAGCTGTCGAGCATCCTATCGGCGAGAACGTCGGCCTCTTCTGTCGAGTGCCCCCGGGCGAGGAAAGGAAACGCAACGTGGTCCCGCGCAGTCCTGTTGGAGGAACCGTGCGGATTCTGGAAGACCCACCCGATCTTGGCATCAACCGGCACAGCGATGGCGCCCTCCGCTGGTGCCATCCACCCGGCGAGCAGCGCCAGCAGCGTGCTTTTGCCCGCCCCGGACGGCCCGGTCAGGGAGTAGACCCGGCCGGCCTCCAGTGCGACGCTCAGTCCACGGAAGAGCCACTCCCCGCTCGCAAAGCGATGACCGACATTCGAAAGCTCTACCCGCATGGGGAATGCGCGTCAGGTCTCGAGTCGACACGCTCCGGCTTCTTCCCATTGGGAAATACGACGATCGTCTCTCCCAGCTGGGAACCGAGGATCTCGACCTGGTAGCGGTCACCGCGCGACGATACGCAACCGCGAACTCCATCCACACCGAAGACGGCACTGGGAACGACGACCGAGACCTGGACGGGCTCGCTGAGCGCCAGGCGGGCATCGATCGGTTTCGCCTCGGACGCGGATACGTCCACATTCCCGGCCGCTCCGAGCGCCGGCAGATCCGCCACCTGCACGACGCCATCGTCATCGACGGCGTAACGCCCCTCGCCGACGATGACGACCCGAGCGCCGGGCAACAGATCACCCGGCGGGTCGATGACGGTGACTCTCGGCGAGGTACTCGCGAACGTCGCCATGGTCGCACCGTGGTCGACAGGTACTCCGGCGGAAAGGTCGCACTGCGACACCGAGACAGTCGGGGTCGGCAACCAGAGCACGGATGCGGCGGGAACGCTGTCCGGCGCGATTGTGACGCCGATTCGAGCGAATGCCTGGGCGGCGGCGACGATCGTGTTGCGCCCCATCACTCCATCCCTCGAGATGGGAGCCCCGAGGCGATGCAATTCCTCTTGGAGGGCGCGGACATCGTCGCCCGTGGAGCCAACGGTCAGATCGCGCCAAAGAGGGACCCGTGTCGTGAGAGCGAGATAGGGCATCCCGTCGACAGAGACAGGCGATGTCCCGGACTCCACAGCCATCCCTGGCTCGCACGGGAAGGAGGTCACGCGACCCGTCGTCGGCGCGAGTAAGGGAACGGGCACGGATGTTCGGACGGAGAGTTGGACGCTACGCGCGTCGTCGAATCGGTCCTGGCCGACGGGCAGCTCCTTCATCGAGGTGGCCGAGCGAAGGGCAGCAGGCGGTTCCGCCATCACTGTCGCGGCCGCTGCGGCTCCCGCCGAGGCGGCCGCGACTACCAAGATGGCTACCCAACCGACGCGGCTACGCAAGGATCGTTCAGCCACCGAGAAGTCCGTCGGGGTCGAGGTCGCAGGCCTTGACCGCCCCGGCTTTGGCCACGCTCTTCGGCATGTCGCCTGCGAGATAGTCCTTGAGACCGTACCCGGCGCCGACCAGACCGTTGCGCTTGTAGCAGTCGACGATCAGCGCCGCCATGTCCTTGTGCGACGGATTGACCCGCATTTGCACATAGAACATGCCGATCGGATATTCACCAGACTCGTCAGAGCATCGACGCTCGACCTTCTGCGCTTCGTCGTGCGACATGGATGCCGGGTGAGTGTACGACCCGCCCTCGAAGTCGTAGCGCGCCAGGGTGACTCCCGCTGCAGACATGCACGCGCGATAGCGGTCCTTCATCTCCGCATACTCCTGGTCGGAAATCTTCCCGTCCTCGAGAGTTGCTCTGATCTCTGGCGATAGCGCATTTTGATATTGATGTTGCATCTCCTCTGCCCACGAGCCAGTGGACAGGGGAATATCGTCGACCTCTGGACGCGGGCTCGAACACCCGGCCGTAGCGGCGATGAGAGCAGTCACGACGAGCGCGCTGCTGAACCTCTTTTGATGAGACATGATCTAGTGCTTTCGACAAGGGTTGGGATGACGCCGCTGACCAGGCGACGCCATCCCGAATGCCTACTTGACGTCGTAGAACGCGGTGTTCCCGCCGATGGCGGAGATCGCCTGAGCCTTGGCCGCCACACGGGGCTTCGCCCAACCGGCATAGTCGCACCCGGCGCCACAGGCTGTTGCCTTGTGGTCACGAGAGTTGTGCTGGTAGTTCGAGTAGGTGTACTTGCCGGTTACTCCGTAGTCCCACGTTCCGCCCTCGACGGACACAGTCGTGGCGTGCGCAGCGGTGGCACCGCCTGCGATGAGCGCTCCCGCTACCGCTGTCGTGGCGAGCGCTTTCGTCAAGATCTTCATCGGTCTCTCCTTCTAGGTCTTTCGGCGCATCTGTCCAGCCGAAATGTTTCACCTAGCGTACACACGACTCGCGTCTACCGCGCAACATTTTCAGTCCTGCGCGCACCACCTCGGCCACTACCTGCGGCTTGCCGCCCTCCTTGGAGTTCTGCGTCGCCGAGTGCCCGGCTCCCGGGATCGTGCCGACGCTCGCCTCCGGGAGCAGCTTCCGCAGCCGGTCGACCGCGTGGCGGAGGTACGTCGGCGACTTCTCCGCCGAGATGAGCAGCACCGGCCCGCGGATCGCCGCGTAGTCGCCGATCCGGTCGGCGCGCTGCGCGACGATCCGCATGTCGTACGGGACCGCCAGCGCCAGCTCGCTCATCGTGGCGCCGCCGACCGGGAGGGAGCCCGCGTCCTTGGCGAGCATCTTCCGGGTGCTGGACTCCAGCATCCGCCGCGGGAAGAAGCGGAGGAACGCCGGGCCCATCTGCGTGCCGAGCAGGGCGGTGACCATATAAGCCGGCACGTCGCCGCGGGCGGCCTCCGGGTCGAACCGGGCGAGGAAGGCGTCGAGGTCCAGGGAGCCGTCGGCGACGAGGGCGGGCTCGAAGAGCACGACGGCGAGCTCGGGCCGCGCGAGCGCGACCTCGGCGGCGATGATGCCGCCGGAGCTGACGCCCAGGATGGCGGTGGCGCCGGTCGCGGCGACGACCGCGGCGGCGTCGGCGACGTCGAGCGCCAGGTCGTAGGCCTCCAGCGCGGGGTACGCGCCACTGCGGCCCCGGCCGCGGCGGTTCATCAGGTGCACGGTGAACGATCCGGCGAGCGCGGCCGCGAGCTCGCTCTGGCTGGCCGCCGACTGCATGGTTCCGTGGACGATCACGAGGCCGGGCCCCGTGCCGGTGCTGAAGTACTCGATCGGCGTGCCATCCTCGGAAGACACCAGGTGCGAGGTGAGCTGATCGGTGGATGGTGCGGTGCTGACGGTGCGGGACATGGGATGCCCTTCCTCTCCGGTTCGCCGAGCCTCGTGGCCTGGCTTTCGATTTGTCTTAGTAACTAAGATAATGAGCGACTGAGAGGATTGCAAGAGTGGATTCGACGGAACCCGACGCCAGCGCGCGCGACGAGCTGATCGCACGCCTGACCGACCTCGGCGCGCAGTCCGCCAGCCTGACCGGACTGTTCCAGCAGCGCGCAGCCGCGAGCTACGGCCTCGGGGTCAGCGACATGAAGGCCCTCGACGTGCTGATGCGCAACGGACCGCAGACGGCCGGGCAGCTCGGCACGGCCCTGAACCTGACCTCCGGGGCGGTCACCGGGATCGCCGACCGACTGATCAAGCGTGGGTTCGCGCAGCGCGAGGCCGACCCCGCCGACCGGCGGCGGGTGCTGATCAGCGCGGACTTCGCCGCCCTCCAGTCCGGGCCGAACGTGTACCGGTCGATCGGGGAGGCCTTCCGGCGGCTGCACGAGTCGCTGACCACCGAGCAGCTCGCGTTCCTCGCGCGCTACCAGGAGGAGTCGATCGCGCTGACCCAGCAGGCGGTCGACGCCCTCGGCGGCCCACACGGCCCCGCGTCCTAGACCCCGATCGCGCCACCGCAGAGAATGGCCCCATGACCCAGGTGAACCCGGCCGAGCCCGCAGCCGAGCCGTCCGCCGAGCGCGAGCGCATCCATCAGGCGGACGACGGGACGTTGGCCTGGCGCGACTGGGGGCCGTACGTCGCCGAGCGCGCCTGGGGCACGGTCCGCGAGGACTACAGCGCCGACGGCGAGGCCTGGGACTTCTTCCCGCACGACCACGCCCGCAGCCGCGCGTACCGCTGGAACGAGGACGGCATGGCCGCGTTCTCCGACCTGAAGCAGAACTGGTGCCTCGGCGTGTCGCTCTGGAACGGGCAGGACGCCATCCTCAAGGAGCGGATGTTCGGCCTCAGCGGCCCGCAGGGCAACCACGGCGAGGACGTCAAGGAGTACTGGTGGTACCTCGACGGCACCCCGACGCACTCCTGGAACACCTGGCGCTACCACTACCCGCAGGCCGCGTACCCGTACGAGGACCTGATCGAGACCAACGCGCGCCGCGGCAAGCTCGAGCCGGAGTACGAGCTGGTCGACACCGGGATCTTCGACGACGGCCGCTACTGGGTGGTCACGGTCGACTACGCGAAGGAGGGGCCGCACGACCTCCTGATGCGCGTCACGATCGAGAACGCCGGCCCGGAGGCCGCGACGCTGGAAGTGCTGCCGACGCTCTGGTACCGCAACACCTGGTCGTGGGGATACGACGTGCCGAAGCCGTCGCTGCGGTTCGAGGGCGGGCGCGTGCTCGGGTCCGGGCCGGGCGGGGCGCTGGCCTTCAGCGGAGAGGGACAGCCGGATGCGCTGTTCTGCGACAACGAGACCAACACGGAGCGGCTGTTCGGCGCGGCGGACTCGCCCGCGTATCCGAAGGACGGGATCGGGGACCACGTCATCCGCGGCGCCGCGACCGTCGACCCTCAGCAGGTCGGGACGAAGGCCGCCCTCCACTACACCGTGACGCTCGGGCCGGGCGAGACACAGGTCCTCCGGCTGCGACTGACCGGCGGCGCGGGTGACCCGGCCGCCCTGGATCCGCAGGAGCTCGGGACCGGCTTCGACGATGTGCTCGCCCTGCGGCGGGCGGAAGCCGACGCGTTCTACGCCGGCCTGGACAACGCGCCCGCCGACCCCGATGAGGCGCGCGTGCTGCGCCAGGCGTTCGCGGGCCTGCTCTGGTCGAAGCAGTACTTCCACTTCAACGTCGACAAGTGGCTGGATGGCGACCCCGCCGGTCCCCCGCCGCCGCCCGGCCGCGCCGCCGTGCGCAACGGGCAGTGGCGGCACTTCGACGCCGACGACGTCATCCTGATGCCCGACCCGTGGGAGTACCCCTGGTTCGCGGCCTGGGACCTCGCCTTCCACTGCGTGACGATGGCGCACATCGACCCGGCGTTCGCGAAGGCGCAGCTCGTCCTGCTGCTGCGGGAGTGGTACATGCACCCGAACGGGCAGCTCCCGGCCTACGAGTGGAACTTCTCCGACGTGAACCCGCCGACGCACGCGTGGGCGGCGATCCAGGTCTTCCTCATCGACGGCGGGCGGGACTTCGGCTTCCTCGCCCGTATCCTCCACAAGCTGCTGATCAACTACACGTGGTGGACGAACAGCAAGGACGCCGACGAGGACAACCTCTTCGAGGGCGGCTTCATGGGTCTCGACAACATCGCGCCGCTGAACCGGTCGACGCTGCCCCCGGAGGTCGGGACCATCGAGCAGGCCGACTCGACCGGCTGGATGGCGAGCTACGCGCTCGACCTGCTGGAGATCGCGCTGCGGCTGGCCCGCGAGGACGACGTGTACGAGGACGTCGCCGTGAAGTTCGGCGAGCAGTTCCTCCGCATCGCCGGCTCGGCCAACAGCTCCGGCATGTGGGACGACGAGGACGCCTACTTCTACGACGTGCTGCACCTGGCCGACGGCCGGGACGTCCCGCTCAAGGTGCGCTCGCTCGTCGGGCTCGTGCCGGTCGTCGCGTCGCTCGCGTACGACGAGCCGGGCGTGCGGACGCTGCCCGAGTTCCGCCGCATCCTGAACCACTACCTGGTGAAGCATCCCGAGCTCGGCGCGGCCTTCCACCGGCGGGTGATCAGGAAGGAGCAGGTCTACCTGCTCTCGCTGGTGTCGCCCGAGCGCCTGACCCGCATCCTGAAGAAGGTCTTCAACCCGGCGGGACTACTCAGCGACCACGGCATCCGCGGCGTCTCCGCCTACCATCGCGAGCACCCCTTCACAGTGGAGGTCGACGGCGTCGAGGCGTCCGTCGACTACGAGCCCGCCGAGTCGACGACCGGGCTGTTCGGCGGCAACTCGAATTGGCGCGGGCCGGTCTGGTTCCCGCTCAACTCCTTGCTGGTCGCCGCGCTGCAGCACTACCAGTCGCACGGCGAGACCGGCGTCAGGATCGAGGACCCGCTCGGCTCCGGCAACTCGCTGACCCCGGGCGAGGCGGCCGACGACCTCTCCCGGCGGCTGATCTCGCTGTTCCTCCCCGGCCCGGACGGGCGGCGGCCGTCGGACGCGCGGTATCCGCTGCTCTCCACCGACCCGCGCTGGAAGGACAACGTGTTCTTCTACGAGTACTTCGACGGTGACACCGGGCAAGGGCTAGGGGCGTCGCACCAGACGGGATGGACGGCGATGGTGGCGCATCTGATCCTGACGCGTGGCCGGTAGCGCCGAATCGCCCGCAGGCGATTCGTGCCGAATGTCGTGAAACGGCGGCGTTTTCGCGACATTCGGCACGAATCGTAGGCGCGGAGTGCGTGGATGCGGTTGACTGGCGCCGCTCCACTCGACGCTCGTCACGACCTTGCTCGAAAGGATCCACCATGACCGCACCGCAGAGCCCCGCCTCCGCACCACTCGACCAGCCGCTGTACGGCGCCTCGTTCGGCGACGCCATCCGCCGGTTCTTCAAGAAGTACTCGGACTTCACCGGGCGGGCCAGCCGCAGCGAGTACTGGTGGTTCTTCCTGTTCGCCATCATCGTCGCCGCGGTCTACGAGATCCTGCTCCTGAGCCTCGGGACCGTCGGCAACGGCGGCCGCGGGCTCGGCCCGATCGGCTGGATTCTGATCGTCGTCTACATCGTCTGGGTGCTGGCGATCCTGGTACCGAGCCTCGCACTGTCCTGGCGACGTCTGCACGACGCCAACTTCCCCGGCCCGTTCTTCTTCCTCGGGTTCATCCCGTTCGTCGGCGGGATCATCCTGCTCGTCTTCTACCTGCTCCCCGCGAAGCCCGAGGGCGCCCGGTTCGACCGCCGCTGACGCGGCTCAGGCTCCCGGCCGGATGCCGACGGCCGGGAGCAGCACGCCGTCGATCAGCGACAGCAGGTACGCGCGGTCGACGGGCTGCTGCAGGATCAGCACCCGGTAGGCCGTCATCGACGGCATGATCATCGCCAGCGTCTCGACATCGGTCTCCGCGGAGATCTCCCCGCGCTCGATCGCCCGCTTCATGAACAGCCGGTTGAGGGAGGCCCGCGGCTCGACGATCGCGGCCGTCACGGCCTCCACCAGGTCGGGGTCGCGCGCGAGCATCGAGGTGAGACCGGCCATGATCTGGAGCTTCCGCTCGCCGTCCTCGATGGTGTGCGGCTTGACCATCGCGACCAGGTCGCCGCGCAGGGTGCCCGTGTCGGGCAGATGCTCGAAGTCGATCGCGTTCTTCTTCATGCACGCGATCGCCTCGACGACCAGCTCGCCTTTCGACCCCCAGCGGCGGTAGACCGTCGCCTTGCCGGCCTTGGCGCGGGCGGCCACCATGTCCATCGTCATGCGGTCGTAGCCGGTCTCGGCGAGGACCTCCAGCGCGGCGTCGAGGATGTCGGCGTCGCGGGTGTGATCGCGTTTCCGGCCGAGTTTCGGCGCGGAGTCTGCGGCGTCGAGCTGCGTCATTGCGGCCTTCCCCCTGTGTTCGGTGATGTCTTGTGGACCATTCTAAGGTTAATTTTAGAACTCGGGAGATCCGAAACTGCTGAGTTTCGTATATGCTGTCCGGCATGACCCAGACTTCTCCCTCCCCCTCGGTCGCGCCCGCGGCTCCGGACGGCGGCGTTCCGCACTCCCGGCGCTGGTGGACGCTCGTCACCGTGGCGATGGCCCAGCTCATGGTCGTCCTCGACTCGACCGTCGTCAACATCGCCCTCCCGGCCGCCCAGCAAGACCTCGGCTTCTCCAACGCCGACCGGCAGTGGATCGTCACCGCGTACTCGCTGGCTTTCGGCAGCCTGCTGCTGCTGGGCGGACGCATCTCCGACCTCATCGGCCGCAAACGCGCCTTCATCATCGGCCTGATCGGCTTCGCCGGCGCCTCCGCGCTGGGCGGCGCGGCCGGCACGTTCGGGATGCTCGTCGGCGCCCGCGCACTGCAGGGCGCGTTCGGCGCACTGCTCGCCCCGACCGCCCTCGCGGTCCTCACCACGACCTTCACCGTCCCGAAGGAGCGCGCCCGCGCGTTCGGCATCTTCGGTGCGATCGCGGGTGCAGGCGGCGCGGTCGGCCTCCTGCTCGGCGGCGTGCTGACCCAGCAGTTCAACTGGCGCTGGAACCTCTACATCAACGTCTTCATCGCCATCGCCGCGATCATCCTCGCGACCGTGTTCGTCACCGCCGGCCACCGCTCGGGCCCGCGGCCGAAGCTCGACATCCCCGGCACCATCCTCGTCTCCGGCGCGCTGTTCTCACTGGTCTACGGCTTCTCCAACGCCGAGAGCGACGGCTGGGACTCGCCGCTGACCTGGGGCTTCCTCGCCGCGTCCGGCGTGCTGCTGATCGTGTTCGTGCTGTGGCAGCGGAAGGCGGCGCACCCGCTCCTCCCGTTGCCGATCGTGCTCGACCGCAACCGCGGCGCCTCCTACAGCTCGATCCTCATCGCTGGCTCCGGGATGTTCGGCATCTTCCTGTTCGTCACCTATTACCTGGAGACGACGCTGAAGTTCACGCCCATCCAGACCGGGCTCGCCTTCCTGCCGATGATCGTCATGCTGGTCATCTCCGCGCAGTTCTCGACCAACCTGTTCCTGCCGAAGTTCGGGCCGAAGGTCATGGTGCCGATCGGCATGGTGATCGCCGGCTCCGGGATGCTGCTGCTCACCCGCCTCGGAGTGACGGCCAACTACGGCACCGAGATCCTCCCGGCGCTGATGGTCATGGGCGTCGGCATGGGCTCGATCATGCCGCCCGCCATCCAGACGGCCACCCTCGGCGTCGACCGCCACTTCGCCGGCGTCGCCTCCGCGCTGGTGAACACGAGCCAGCAGGTCGGCGGCTCGATCGGCACCGCGCTGCTCAACACTCTCGCCGCGACGGCGCTGACCGACTACCTGTCGGCGCACCTGCCGCCGACGCCGCACGTCCTCCAGGAGGCGGCGGTGCACAGCTACTCCACCGCGTACTGGTGGAGCGCAGGGTTCTTCGCGTTCGGGGCTGTGCTGTCGGCGCTGCTGTACCGCCGTCGGCAGCGGCCGGCGGTCGCGGATGCCGTCGCGCTGACGGACGCCGAGCCCGTCGCCGTCCACTGATCGAAGGGCACGTAAACGCCCCTAAAACTCGGTTTTGGGGGCGTTTACGTGCCCCTCGGCTCCTGACAGTCCGCTGAATGTCGGTGTACGGGGCGGCCCGACCGGTCTACTGTCCACCTTCGGTCTGCGTTCTCCTGCGCGCGGACCGCGGAAGGAGTCCCGTGGCCCTCAACCTGCCCCTGTCACCGCACCTCAGCGTGCGCCTCGACCCGGACGCGACCGGCGAACTGCTGGTCGATGGGTCCCCGGAGTGGTTCTCCGAGCCGAACACCGAGCAGTTGCGCGAGGTCGTCCTCGGCCGGGTCGGCCAGATCGCCGCCACCGCCGGGCACCCGGTGCAGCTCACCGTCTCCGACGAGGAGGGCGACTGGCTTCTGGTGGTCCACCCGGACGGCTCCATCGGCGACGAGGAGGAGCTGGCCGCCCAGAGCATGGCCGAGCCCGTGCCGTTCGCCGATGCGCGGGAGGCCGCGCGGCATCCCGAGCCGACGGCGTTCAACGACCTGCTCGGCGCGGCCGAGCGCGACCCGGCCCCGGCGGCGGCGCCATTCAACGACCTGCTCGGCTCGTCGAAGCCGACAGCCCCCGTCCCGCTGCCGACGGCTCAGCCGGAGACTCCGTCCCGGCTTTCCCCGTCTCGGCCGGTGAACCCGTCCCCGGTCACCGCGCCGGAGCCCGTCGAGCTGGTTCCGCGCGCGCCGGAGCGGACGTCGTTCCTGCACGTCGAGAAGCCGCGCCCCGACCTGGCGCGGTCCGGCGTCCGCGGTGCGCTCTCCCGCGCGGGCATCCCGATGTCTCCGTCGTCGGCGGAGCTGAAGGAGCGCGAAGAGCTCGAGTCCGTCAGCCGGCACTGGGCCGGCCCGCGGACCATCGCGATCGTGAACGGGAAGGGCGGCGCGAACAAGACGCCGACCACCGCACTGCTGTCGGCCGTGTTCGCCCGCAACGGAGGCTCCGGCGTGCTCGCCTGGGACAACAACGAGACCCGAGGCACGCTCGGCTGGCGCACCGAGCAGGACGACCACGACGCCACGCTCCAGTCGCTGCTGCCTGCCGCCGACCAGCTCCTCTCGGCCGGCGCCCGCAGCGCCGACATCGGCCACTTCGTCCACCACCAGAACGCGGACAAGTACGACGTGCTGCGCTCGAACCCGACCATGCTGGCGACCCAGCAGCGCATCTCGAGCGCCGACTTCGACCGCCTCCACCTGGTGGCGACGAAGTTCTACCGCCTGGTGATCATCGACAGCGGAAACGACGAGTCGGCCGAGCGCTGGCTCCGGATGATCGACCACACCGACCAGCTCGTCATCGCGACGACGGCGCTCGGCGAGCACGCGGAGGCCGGCGCGCTGCTGCTGGAGGCCCTCATGCAGCGCGACGCCCAGTCGGCGCGGCTGGCGCGCGACGCGGTCGTGATCGTGTCGCAGTCGGAGCGCACCGGTCCCGAGTCGAACGTGACCCGCGTAGCCAAGGGCTTCGAGCCGCTGGCCCGCCGCGCGGTCACCATCCCGTTCGACCCGGAGATGCACGGTGGGAGGCTGGCCTACGACACGCTCGCGCCGAAGACCCGGCGGGCGTGGCTGCACGCGGCGGCGGCGGTGTCGGAGGGGTTGTAGGGCCGGCGTTTCGCGTTCCTAGTCGGCCGGGAGGGTGAACTCCGCCCCTGCCGCGAGGCACAGGTCGCGCAACTCGGCGACCGCCTGATTCGCGGAGTTGCCCTCCTCCGCGCTCACCGGTCGGCCGCCCGGCAGGTTGACGCGCTCGCCGACGTCCACGATGCGCGTCATGTACTCGGCGGCCGTCTCCCACTGACCATCCTCGCGCGCCGCCGCCTGGGCGAGCTCGGCCGCCTTCCTCTGGTTCGGGAACTTCTCCGCCACTTTCTGCTCGAAGGTGGCCGCGAACAGCGTGCAGGCCGTTCGGATCTGCGCGGTCGGGTCGCTGCCAGGGGCGGTGCCGTCGGCATCGGGAGGCGACGTCTCGGGATGCTGCGTCGGAGCTTCCGAGTGTCGGGCCCCGGTGTGCTCGGTTGCGCCCGGGCTGGTCGTGCTGTCGTGCCGAGGGGAGGTCCGCTCCGGGCCGCACCCGGCGAGCAGGAGGCCGCAGCACGCGACTATCACAAGGGTGGCCATCGTCGATGTCAGATTGATATGCTTCACCTGTGAATGTTACAAAGTCCCGTCCTCGGGTGCGCAATCGACCGATCCTCGGCGCCAGGCGCATCGGAGCCCTCGCCGTCCTGATCGCGATTCTCTCGGATTCTTCGCCGTTCCCGTAGCGGCGTCCGCGGACTGCGACATCGCGTGTGCCACGCGCGACCTCCCCGCCACGCCCCAGGGCGCGGCGAGTGAGCTGATGCGGTACGCCGCCTCCGGACAGTTGACCGAGGCGACCATCGTCCGCGGCTCGATCATCCGCGACGAGATCCAGCCGCTGGCCACTGGCACGATCCGGGAGGAGTGCCGCGTGGACAAGCGGGCGTTGCAGACCCTGATCGCCGTCATCAAGCACACGGGCAGCGTCCGCGTGACCGATCTGAACCGCTCCTGCGCGGACGACGGCCAGAACACCTGTCCGTCACTTTCGCCGCACTGCCAGAAGACCTGGGACAGCGACGGCTACATGTCCACGACGGCCATGGACATCGACCGGACGGGAGACGGGAAGGTCAACGGCAACGACACGGCGACGTTCCGCCTGCGCGCCCTCATGAAGGCGATCGTGCCGCAGGTGAACGCCGGCGCCCATATGGGACAGAACACCTGCAGTACGGTCAATCTCGACTCGCCGTACTTCGTGACCTTCAGAGATGACTGCAACCACCAGCACGCCGACTACCGAGGCAACTCCGTCGGACTGAACGTGTCGAGCACACCTCCCGCACCGCCCGTGGACTCCGACAAGGACGGCATTCCCGACTCGGCCGATGTGTGCCCGTTCGACGCCGGTTACGCGATCTACGACGGCTGCCCACTGCCTCGCACGGCCAACAGCACCGATTTCGACGGCGACGGAGCGGCCGACGTCTTCTTCGCGCACCCGAACGGTCGCTGGCAGGTCTCGGACCACGGAATCAGCGCGTGGCGCACCCTGGCAACGGGCAACATCCCGATCGATCGGATGCAGTTCGCCGACTTCAACGGCGACGGGGTCGCCGATGTGTTCTGGCCCGACGACAAGGGCCAGTGGTGGGTGTCCTACTCCGGGACCTCCGCGTGGACCGCACTCGCCAACGGTGGAGGGGCACGCGGCGAAGACCTCCAGCTCGGCGACTTCGACGGCGACGGCAAGGCCGACGTGTTCTGGGCCAATCCGGTCAAGGCCGAATGGTGGGTCTCCTACGGCGGCACCTCCGAGTGGAGGCGGCTGCCCGTGGCGGGGGTGCCCAGCAAGGACATCCGCGTCGGCGATTTCAACGGCGACGGCAAGGCCGACGTCTTCTACGCGCACCCGGACGGCTCGTGGCTGATCTCCGACGGCGGGTCGAGCCCGTGGCGCAGGACCGTGAAGGCCGATGTGCCGGTGGCCGAGCTGAAGTTCGGCGACGTGAACGGCGACGGCACGACGGACGTCCTGTGGCCGAGCTCGACGGACGGACGCTGGTGGGTCTCGTATGGCGCCGCATCGTCCTGGGAGAAGGGCGTCCTGGCGGACGTCCCCGCCGCCCAGTTGCAGCTCGCCGACCTGAACGGCGACGGCAAGGCGGACGTGATCTGGCCCCGCGACCTCGGGACGTGGCTCATCTCGTCCGGTGCTCGCACATCGTGGACGGCGGGCGCGAGCGGGAACGTGTCCCGTTCGTTGCTCGTGGCGCGCTGAGGGCGGAGGCGGTGGCGCCTCACCGCGCCCCGAAGCGCGCCACCGCCTCCGGCGTGACCGGCGTGAAGAAGTTGATCACCGTCCCGTCCGGGTCGCGGAACAGCATCGAGCGGTTGCCCCACGGCAGCGTGGTCGGCTCCATGACCAGGCCGCCCGCGAGCTCCGCGATGCGGTCGCGGTCCGCGTCGACGTCGTCGACCAGGAATTCCAGCATCATGCCGCCGTTCGAGCGCGGAGCGACGGACGCGGCCGCGAAGCGGTCGGTGAGGGCGGTGGCGCTGATCGCGATGGTGCCGCGGCTGGTCACCAGTTCGACGAACCGGTCGGTGGCCCAGTTCGCTTCGATGCCCAGAGCCTTCTCGTAGAAGGCCACGAGGCCGGGGACATCGTCGGTGGGGAAGCGGACGGATGCGAAAGTCATAGCGATCTCCTGTCTGTATCAGTCAACTTATATCAGTTGACTGATACAGTGTAAGCCATGCCCGAGCAGAACATCCACGGCCCGCGCGACTTCGGCGACCGGCTGACCTATCTCGTCCGCCGCATCGACGGCGCTCTCGGGCAGCGGCTCGACCAGCGCCTCCGCGACTACGGGCTCACCCCCGCGCAGCTCTCCGCCCTCGCGCAGCTCGACATCGAGCATCCTGGCACCCTGACGGGCGCGCAGCTCGCCGACCGCTCAGGCGTGACCGCGCAGTCGATGTCCGCGGCGATCGCCCGGCTCCTGGAGCGCGGACTGGTCAGCCGCACGCAGAGCACCGTGCACGGGAGGCGGCTCGACGTCTCCCTCACGCCGGCCGGCGCCGACCTCCTCCGCACCGTCCAGCACGAGACCCTCGACGCGGAGGCCGCGGTCGACTTCGGGCTGGACGACGGCGAGCTCGAACAGCTCAAGCAGACGCTGCGACGCGTCGCCCGTGCGCTCGGGGTCTTCCTTCCGGCCGACCGCGCGAGCTGACCTCGGCGGAGACTATTCGCGGCGCGCCTTCCGCCGCCCCCGGACCGCACCCGCGACGGACAGCGCGACCCCGCCGGCGATCAGCGTGACGGCCGCCGCCAGAAGCGGTGTCGGCGTCTCGGAACCGGTGTCAGCGAGCTCGGTGGCGCCTCCGGCCGTGGAGCTGCCGCCGCCGTCCGGGACGACGGGCGGAGGTGTCGGCGTCGGGGTGGGAGTCGGCGTCGGCACGAACGTGTTCTCGATGGTGCACGTCACCGCAGCGCCCTGCGCCACCGTGACGACATCCCCGTTCAGCACCCCGCCCACACACGACCACGCTCCGGGCGTATACCCGGTCAGCGTCCCCGACTCCGACAGTGTGTAATCCCCCGGCGCGACCACCTGGTCGGTCACGGCCGCGCTGTTCCCCGGCCCTGTGACGGTGTCCGGGCCGGAGCCCGTCAACGTCCAGTCGGACGGCTGGCCGGTCGAGCCGTCGCTGTTGTGCACGACCTTCACCAGAGTCAGGATCGGGTCCTGCGCCGGCGCCGACTCGCAGGAGAGCTGCGCGGCGAACGGGAAGTCGTGCACCTCGCGCACCTGGCCGAGGGCGCCGGGGCCGTGCACGAACGACGCGGCCACGACGTTGCCCTCGATGTTGTTGGTCTGCACCCACGACACCGCGGCGTTCGGCGCGTACAGGGTGCCCTCCATCGCCGCGCCGCCGTTCACCGTGACCGTGGAGGCTGTCGGGAAGTTCCAGAGGATGTACGGCGCCTGGTTGCCGCTGACCCCGGCCTGGTTGGGGAACGTCCCGGTGTAGTCGCCGGTGACGTTGATGAGCAGCGGCATACTGGCGGAGGGCGCGGTGCGGTAGGTGATCTCGGTGAGCTGGCCGAGCTCCGCCGCGGTGAGGTTCAGCACGTTGGTCACGCCCGGCGTCAGGGTCAGGTAGATGCTCGTCGGGGAGGTGATCGGCCGGGTGATCGGCGTGCCGTTCGCGTCGGTGGGGAGGACGTTCTCGTCGCACCCGGCGAGCGCGGTCGCCGTGGGACGGTAGAGCGCGAAGGCCCCGTCGACGTCGATGAGCGAGCTCGGCACCGGCGTGCCGATGGAGGCGGGCGTCTGGGTCACGGTCCCGGAGATCTGCGGGTTGGTGGTCGCCGCGGCGCCCTTCGGCACGATCGAGTAGTTGATGAGGGCGTTGTTCTGGTCGTGGTCGAAAGCGGTGTAGGTGGAGGTGTCGCCGATCTTCGTGTAGCCGCCGTTGAGCACCTTGAGATTGACGCCGGTCGGCGGGAAGACGACGCCGCCTCGCACGTACAGCAGCGTCTGGACCGTGTCGCCCGGAGCGGTGAAGGTGGGAACCGCCGGTGAGTGCGCGGCGACGTTGTACGAGGTCGTGAACGACAGGTTCCCGCCGACCGCGACGGTGCCCTCCGACTCGTCCGCCGACAGCAGGACGTTCCCCTGCGCGATCACCAGGAACCCGCTGTTCGCCGGGTGCCCGGCCAGCGGCTGGGCGACGGGGTTGATCGGCCCGAGGGCGGTCGCCCCCGGTGCGGCGACCGCGGCCTGCGGGAGGGCGAGACCGCCCAGCAGCGCCGCCCCCAGTGCGGCCGCCGCGATCCCTGCCCGTGTCGAGAGTTGAGCCCCCCTCATGCCGGGGAGTCTAGGTCGGCACCAGGAACACATCAACCCCCGGCGTCGGGGACACCTCAGCGGTAGTCGTACACCCGCTTGTACTTGCCCTCGCTGCGCGGCAGCTCCCCCGGCTCGGCGAGCACCACGTCCACGGTCGTGCCGATGTGCACCTTGATCTTCTGCCGGAGCACCTGCGCGGCGGCCTCGCAGACCTCGCGGTCGAGGTCGGGATGGCGCTCGATCCGCACGGTGAGCGCGTCCATCCGGCCCTCCTTGCGCAGTTCGAGGATGAAGTGCGGCGTCAGCGTCTCGATGCCGAGCACCAGCTCCTCGATCTGGGTCGGGAACAGGTTGACGCCACGCAGGATGATCATGTCGTCGTCGCGGCCGGTGATCTTCTCGATGCGGCGCAGCGCCGGGTACGCGCTGCCGGGCAGCAGGCGGGTCAGGTCGCGCGTGCGGTAGCGGATGACCGGGAAGGCCTCCTTGGTCAGCGACGTGAAGACCAGCTCGCCGGTCGTTCCGTCGGCCACGGGCAGGCCGGTCTCGTGGTCGATGACCTCCGGGAGGAAGTGGTCCTCCCAGACGTGCGGGCCGTCCTTCGTGACCACCGACTCGCTCGCGACGCCCGGCCCCATCACCTCGCTGAGTCCGTAGATGTCGACCGCGTCGAGGCCGAGGCGGTGCTCGATCTCGCGGCGGAGCTCGTTCGTCCAGGGCTCGGCGCCGAGGATCGCGACCTTCAGCGACGTGCCGCGCGGGTCGAGCCCCGCGGCTTCGATGGCGTCGGCGATGGTCAGCAGGTAGCTGGGCGTGCACATGATCGCGTCCGGCTCGAAGTCGTGGATGAGCTGCACCTGCCGCGCGGTCTGGCCTCCCGACATCGGGATGACCGTCGCGCCGAGCCGCTCGATGCCCGCGTGCGCGCCGAGGCCGCCGGTGAAGAGACCGTAGCCGTAGGCGTTGTGGACCTTCCAGCCGGCGCCGACCCCGGCGGCCTGGAGGGAGCGTGCGACCAGGCCGGCCCAGCGGTCGAGGTCGCCCTGCGTGTAGCCGACGACGGTCGGCCGCCCGGTCGTCCCGGACGAGGCGTGGATGCGGCGGATCTCCTCCATCGGCACCGCGAACATCCCGAACGGGTACGTCGAGCGCAGGTCCTCCTTCGTCGTGAAGGGGAGGCGCACGATGTCCTCGAGTGTCCTGATGTCGTCCGGGCCGACGCCCGCGGCGTCGAACTTCGCGCGGTAGAGCGGGACGTTCTCGTAGGCGTGCCGCACGGTCCACTGCAGCCGCTTGAGCTGGAGGTCGCGAAGCTCGTCGCGGCTGATCGCCACGGGGTCGATCTCGGTCAGGTCGGGGGCGGCGGGGGCCGGTGTCGTCGTCGACATGGTGTCCTTACGGGGTCATTCGGTGGTGCTGCCGTGCTCGACGGCCGACCGGTTGGTGGTGAGCGAGCGGCCGCGGAACTCCGCGACCACGTCGCCGGTCTCGTCGGTCACGGTGACGTCGTAGACGCCGTTGCGGCCGACCACCGTGCGGCGCACGGCGCGGGCGGTGAGGGTCTGACCGGCCCGGGTGGACTTGAGGAAGGTGATGTCGGCGCCGGCGGCGACGGTCACCCGTTCGTCCTCGTTGCAGGCGATGGCGAAGGCGGTATCGGCGAGTGCGAACACCAGGCCGCCGTGCGTGATGGCGAAGCCGTTCGTCATGTCCTCGCGGACCGTCATGCCGACGACCGCCTCGCCGGGCTCGTCTTTCTCGACCACCATGCCGAGCGCCGCGGACGCGCGGTCCCGGAGCATCATGGGACGGACTGACTCTGAGCTCATGTGCGCACCACCCACGGAACCTCCTCGTTCCTTACCGATCGTTCAGTAAATAGTGGCATCGAGGGTGCCGCGGCGCAACAGCGGGGCGAGAACTTCACCCGCGGGAGGTGTTACGACACGGGAAGGACGCGGTGGCCGCGCGCCGGAAGCACCAGCGGCCCAGCGGTCACGGCGACGCCGTCGAGCACGGGACGGAGCGTCACCGGGTAGGGCGCGACATTGATCGCGACGACGGCGGCCGCCTGCTCGCTCGCGACCGGGACGGCGATGGCGCCCGCGCGATCGGCCCCGAGCTCCAGCCGTTGCCGCACCCCGACCGCCTCCAGCAGCGACCGCCAGAAACCCGCGTGCACCGGGTAGTCGGCGCCGAGCACCACGGCGACCCCGCCGCCGGGCGTCTCGACGCGCATCGCCGCTGGGAGGCCGCTCCCGGTCTCCCGGAGCAGCGGCTCGCCGTCCCCGGCGAGGAGCTGGGCCCGCGTCACGCGGACCTCCCGCGCTCCATGCCCGGCGAGCGGACCGACCGCGCGGACGCTCGGGAAGTACTGACGCTCGGCGTGCATGCTCTCCACCACCACGCCCGCACTCGTCAGGCCGAGCGCGTCGGCGAGGACGGTGCACGGCGAGCCGTCGACGTCCTCAGCAGGGAGGTCGCCGGCGAGCAACAGCCGGCCTCCCGTCCCGAGGTGCCGCGCCAGGAACTCCTGCACACCGCGGCCGAGCTCGCGTCCCGTCGCCAGGACGATGAGCTCGCGCTCGCGTCCGTCCCGGGTGTCGGCGGATGCGCCCGCGCTCCACGCCTCGTCGCTGCCGGCGGCGGCCTGGAGGTCGAGCGCCCGGAAGCTCCAGCCGCCGAACACGAGCGCGCGGGCGAGGGTCTGCCGCACGCCGAGGCCGCGGTGCAGCTCGCGGTCGCGCACCTGCTCCGCGCGACGGGTGGCCGCCGGATGCCGGTACTCGGTGAGGTAGTGGTCGGCGACGAAGCCGAGCACCAGGTCGTCGGTGAGCTGCGCCGCCGTCGCGAACAGTGCGGCGTGCTCCATCACGGTGCGCGCCGCCTCCACGACGCCGTCGAGGCCCGCGGACGGTTCGCCCTCCGGCCCGATCGGCGCGGCGAACCCGTGCCGCTCGCCCGTGAAGGAGATGCGGTCGTTGCCGTCGCCCACCGGCTCGTCGAGCAGCGGGTTGATCCCGCCCGCGAACAGGTAGTAGTTGATCAGCCGGGTGCCCTGCGCCACGTCCAGCAGCGTCTTGAGCACGGTCGCCTCCGGCGAGACGAGCTGGGCGAGGTCCTCGCTGTAGTCTCCGCTGCCCGCGTCGAACTCCAGCGCGGTCAGCGGTTGGTCCGCGTCGTTCACCGCGGCCGTGAACGCGTTGGCGACGTAGAGGTCGGCGGCGTCGGTCACGGTGAGCTCGCCGAGGTACATGTCGGTCCCGGCGGCGACACCCGGCCGGCCGCGGTACGACTGCGCGAGCTGGCTGATCCCGATCGGGAACGTCAGCCCGCGGCCGGCGTCGGTGCCGTGGATGTTGACGAGCAGGGGTGCGGTGATCCCGGCCGCCCGAGCCCAGCCCTCCAGGCGCTGCAGGTAGGCGGCGTACCGGCTGCGCACGAACCGGCCGAGCTGCTGGTGCAGTGCGAGCTCCGCGTCGGTGTGCGCTGCACCCGTGCGCGGGTTCGTCGTCTCCCCCGACCACTGCGCGAACGCCCGCAGCGCGTCGTCGGTGAGCGTCGGGGTGTTCGACACCCAGTCGAGCATGCCGACCTCGTTGTCGAGCTGCACCGCGATCACCGGACCGCCGTGCTCGCGCTGCCGCGCCGCGATCACCGGGAGGACCGCGTCGAACCAGGCCGACGACTCCGTCAGGAACGCCGGCGCCAGGTAGTCGAGCGAGTGCGTCGACCCCGGCTCGCCGTCCCAGCCGAGCTGACGGACCTCGGGATGCTCGTGCAGCACGCGGAACGGGATGCCCTCGTTCTTCAGCTCCGCCATCTGGAACGGGCCGGGCCGCGCGATGAACCACAGCCCGTGCTCTGCGCACAGGTCGATGAACGCGCCCAGGTCGCGCTCCGGCCGGGTCGACCCGGCCAGGTCGACCGTACCGTCGGGCAGCTCGTGCCAGATCCACGGGATGTAGGACGCGACGGCGTTGAGCCCGGCCTCCCGGGCGGCCACGAGGCGGTCCGCCCACTCGTGCCGCGGCACCCGGAAGTAGTGCACCTCGCCGGCGAGCACCATTCGGGGCTCCCCGTCGATCAGGATGCGCGAGCCGGCCAGAGTGGTCGGGAGCCCGGGCACCGCGCTCACAGGCCGTTCTGCCGCGCGATCGAGCCCAGCCGGCCGAGCGACGGCTTGGGGGTGCGCTCGAACGTCTCCAGGTCGACCCCGATGAGCCCGAACGTCGGCCGGTACCCGCTGGCCCACTCGTAGTTGTCGAGGGCGCTCCAGTGCAGGTAGCCGCGCACGTCCACCCCCTCGGCGATGGTCTCGTGGATGGCGCGCAGCGACGCCTCGGTGTAGTCGATCCGGCGGCTGTCGTTCGCGGTCGCGATGCCGTTCTCGGTGACCATGATCGGGGTGTGCCCGCTCTTCTCCCACGCCGCGCGGATGCCGTCGGCGGCGGCCTGCGGGAAGTACTCCCAGCCGGTCAGCGTCGTCTCGGCGTCCTCCGCGACGGGGAGGGGGCCCTCCGGGCCGACGAATGTGCGGGTGTACGCCTGCACGCCCAGGAAGTCGTCGCCGGCGGACTCCTCCAGGTACCAGTCGTCGCGCGGGTAGCCGTACTCGTGCAGCATCTCGGCGGAGCCCGGCTCCTCGGTCGGGATGAAGTCCTGCGTGGCGATGGTCCAGCCGCTCTGGAGTCCGGGGACGGACGACAGCACCTCGCGGGAGCGGCGGTGCGAGGCCAGCAACGCGTCGGCGACGTGGAGGTCGGGGTTCGGGAGGCCGTAGGCGACCAGGTTCTCCGCCTTCTCGCCGCCCGCGAGCATCGCCGCGATGTTCGGCTCGTTGATCGTGCACACGTAGCGCACGCCGTCCTGGAGGATCGGCAGCACGGTCTCGGTGTAGCGCGCGAACAGGTCGGGGGCCTCCGGGTTGCGCCAGAAGCCGGCCTGGTCCATCCAGCGCGGCACGGTGAAGTGCATGAGCGTCACGACCGGCTCCAGACCGACGTCGAGGCAGGCGTCGATCATGCGGCGGTAGTGGTCGAGGTTCGCGCGCGAGACGAAGCCGCGCTCCGGCTCGATGCGCGCCCACTCCACCGAGAAGCGGTAGCTGTTCAGGCCCGCGTCGGCGAGGAGGCGCAGGTCCTCCGGGTACCGGTTGTAGTGGTCGGCGGCGTCGCCGCTCGGCTCCACGATCGCCGTGCCGGGCGCGTGCTCCATGACCCACCAGTTGCTGTTGACGTTGTTGCCCTCCACCTGGTGAGCGGCGGTCGCGGCGCCCCAGAGGAAGCCGTCGGGGAAGGTGAGCACAGAGTTCTCCTTGGTGTGGTCGGTCGGGAGTCGGGTCTGGACTTGTGGCCAGGGTTCAGCCGCGCGACGGCGTCGGCACGGCGTCGAGCAGCCGCACCGTGTAGTCGTCCTGCGGGCGCTGCAGCACCTCGGCGGTGTCGCCGCGCTCGACCACGACGCCCTTGTCGAGCACCATGATCCGGTCGGTGACGAGCCGCGCGCTGAGCAGGTCGTGGGTGATGTAGAGCATGGACACGCCGCGGGTGCGTCGCAGCTCCTCCAGCAGCGCGAGGACGCCGGCGCGCAGCGACATGTCGAGCATCGAGACCGGCTCGTCGGCGATGATCACCTGCGGGTCGCTGGCGAGCGCGCGGGCGATGACCACGCGCTGGCGCTGGCCTCCGGAGAGCTGGTGCGGCAGCCGGGTGGCGAACTTCTCGACCGGCGTGAGGCCGACCGTCTCCAGGAGTTCGAGCACGCGCATCCGGGCGGCGTTGCCGCGCAGGCCGGTGAAGTTCTCGACCGGTCTGGTCAGGATGTACTCCACGGTGTGCAGAGGATTGAGCGCCGCGTAGGGGTCCTGGAACACCATCTGCACCTCGGAGTGGAGCTGCTTCAGCGCGCGCCGGCCCCGGAGGGTGTCGATGCGGGTGTCACCGAACTGGATCGTCCCGGAGGTCGGCCGCTCCACGCCGGTGATCATCTTGGCGATGGTCGACTTGCCGCTGCCGCTCGCGCCGACGAGCGCCATCGACATCCCGGGCTCCAGGGTGAAGGACACGTCGTCGACGGCGCGCGTCTCGCCGCCTCTCCGCCCCTTCGGATAGACCTTCACGAGGTCGGAGACCACGATCGGCTCGCGGGCGCCGATGCGCTGCCGGGCTGCGTTCCCCGTGGTGCGCGCGCCGGCGACCGCCGACGTGACCGGCGCAGGCCGGGCGGTGCCCTCCTGCCTCCGCTCCAGCCCGGGCACGGTCACCTCGGCGGCGCGCGGGTCGCCGTAGTGGCTCAGCAGCATCTGCGTGTACGGGTGCTCCGGAGCCTTCAGGATGCGGTCGCTCGGGGCGTCCTCCACGATCACGCCGTCGTGCATGACGAGCACGCGCTGAGTCGCCTCCAGCACGACGCCGAGGTCGTGGCTGATCAGGATGGCGGTGAAGTTCTCCGACGCCTGGAGCTGGCGGATGGTGTTCATCACGGCGTGCTGCACGAGCACGTCGAGCGCCGTGGTCGGCTCGTCGAACACCATCAGCCGCGGCTCCAGGGCGAGCGCGATCGCGATCGAGACGCGCTGCCGCATCCCGCCGGACAGCTCGCCCGGGTAGCGGCCCAGGGTGGCCTCCGGCAGCTCGACCTTCGCGATCAGCTCCTCCGCGCGGGCGGCGCGCGCCCGCGGCGGCACGTGGCCGTGCGCGGCGAAGATGTCGAGGAAGTGGTTGCGGATGGTGCGCACGGGGTTGAGCGCGTTCATGCCCGACTGCAGCACCATGGCGAAGCCGCCCTGGCGCTGGGTGCGCACCTCCTCGATGGAGAGCGCGGCGATGTCGGTGCCGTCGAACAGGATGCGGCCTCCCGCGATGCGCGCCGGCGGCTTGGACAGCCGGGTCAGCGCGAAGCCGAGGGTGGACTTGCCGGAGCCGGACTCGCCGACGAGCCCGACGAACTCGCCCTGGCCGAGCTCGAAGCTCACCTTCTTCACGGCCTCGAACGACTGGCCTTTGCCCTCGTCGTAGACGACGGACAGGTCTTCGACCTTCAGCAGGCTCATCGTGCGGCCTTCCTCTCACGCAGACGGGGGTTGCTCAGCCCGTCGACTCCGAAGTTGATGAACGTCATGGAGACGGCGAACAGCGCGATCATGAAGCCGGGCGCGAAGAGCTGCACCCACTGGCCGGTGAGCAGCACGTTGCTGTTCTGCGCCCAGAAGAGCATCGTTCCCCAGCTCACCGTGTTCGGGTCGCCGAGGCCCAGGAACTCCAGGCCGGCCTCCGCGAGGATGGCCGCGGTCGCCGCGCCGAAGAAGCTGGCGACGATCAGCGAGGTCATGTTGGGCAGGATCTCCCGGAACACGATCCGGCTCGGGCTCTCGCCGCTGAACTTGGCAGCGGTGACGAAGTCGCGCGAGCGGAGGGTCTGCGTCTGCGAGCGCAGCACGCGGGCGCCCCACGCCCAGCCGGTGACCACGACGACGAGCACGATCACGGCGATGCCGCCGTTGTGCAGGTACGCGGCGATCACGATCATCAGCGGCAGCGACGGGATGACCAGGAAGAGGTTGACGACGAAGCCGACCCCCTCGCCCCAGAACGCCCGGACGTAGCCCCAGCTCAGCCCGACCAGGATCGCGACGATGGTGCTCAGGAGGCCGGCGATCAGCGCGACCGAGACGGACACCCTGGCGCCCCAGATGAGCTGGGACAGCACATCCTGGCCGACGCCTGTCGTGCCGAGCAGGTGCGCGGCGCTGCCGTCCTGGCTGTGCGGGAACGACGTGTCGTGCGGGTCGTATGGTGCGATCAGCGGCGCGAAGATCGCCATCAGGATGAAGAGCGCGAGCAGCACGATGCCGAAGCGCGCCTTGGGCTCCGACCACACCGTCCCGAACGCGCGGCCGACGACGCGCAGCGGGTTCCAGCCCTTGCGATCGTTCTCCGCAGCGGCCATCTCGGTGGCCCGGACGTGGGACGTCGTCGGAGTCTGCGTCATGGTGGGTTCCTTCTGCGTCATCGTCTGGTCCTCGGGTCGAGTACGCCGTACAGGATGTCCACGAGGAAGTTCGCGATCAGAACGCTCACCGTGATGATGAGGAACAGCGCCTGCATCAGCGGGTAGTCCTGGTTGGTCACCGCGTGGAAGAGGAGGAGGCCGACGCCGGGATAGGCGAACACGGTCTCCACCAGGAGCGATCCGCCGACCACGCCGCCGAGCACCATGCCGAACGACGTGAACTGCGGCAACAGCGCGTTGCGGGCGGCGTAACGGAGTGCGACGGTGCGCGTGCGCAGGCCGTTCGCCTCCGCGAAGGTCACGTAGTCCTCGCCGAGCGTGTTCACCATCGTGTTGCGCATGCCGATGATCCAGCCGCCGAACGCGGTCAGCAGGATCGTCAGGCCGGGCAGGATGCCGTGGTACAGCGCATCCATGAAGAAGTCCCAGCTCCAGTTCGGCGTCGCCGTCTGGGAGTACGCGCCGCTGGTGGGGAACCAGCCGGCCACGTAGCCGAGGAAGAACAGCAGCATCAGCGCGATCCAGAAGTACGGGAACGCGGAGAGGAACTGCCCGCCGACGGTCGGGATGGTGTCGAACGCGGTGCCGCGCTTCCACGCCGCCAGGACGCCGAGCAGGGTGCCGAGGACGAACGCCAGGACCGTCACGGTGCCGACCAGGACGAGCGTCCAGGGGAGCGCCGCGCCGATGAGGCTGGAGACGGACTGCGGGAAGTAGCTGAACGACGGCCCGAAGTCGAAGTGGACGACCTGGCCAAGGTACGTCACGTACTGGTCCCACAGGCTGCCGGTCGGCACGCCGAGCTGCGCCTCGATCGAGGCGCGCATCGCGGGCGACACCGGGCCGTTCTGGCTGAGCTTGGCGATCGCCGCGTCAGCGGGCGAGCCTGGCATCAGTCGCGGCAGGATGAAGTTGACCGTGACGGCCGCCCAGAGGGTGAGGACGAAGAGTCCCAGCTTTCCGAGCACATAGCGCACGACGACCTCCTTTCAGTGTTCGGGGCAGGCGGGATCGCCGGCCGGTCGCGGACGTCGCCCGCGACCGGCCTGCGATCACTTCGCCTTCGTGAGGTGGGTGAGGATCAGCAGCGAGTTCTCGGTCCAGGTGGCCGGGGTCGCGTACGGGTCGCTCTGGCTCGGCCAGCCTGTGAAGCTCTTGTCGCTGAACAGGCCCCACAGGCCGCCGTAGAACATCCCGATGACGGGGACCTTGTTGTACATGACCTCCTGGAGCTGGTCGATGTACTTCTTCTGGTCGCTCGTCGAGGTGGCCGAGCGGAGCTGCTGCAGCAGGCTGTCCGCCTGCGGGTCGCTGAACCGCTCGAAGTTGCCGGAGGCCGACGTGCCGACCGGCTTGACGAAACTGCTGCTCATCAGGGTGTTGAAGTCCTGGTAGACGCTGCCGGCGCCGCCGAACGCGCCCATCAGGAGCTGGAAGTCGCCGTTGTTCTGCGCCTGGGTGTAGGCGGCAGGCTGCGGCTGGTCGATCGTGACGGTGATCCCGATGGCCTGCAGCTGCTGCTGGACGGCCTGCACGCCGCGCAGCCAGTCGGTGTAGCCGTTGGGCGTGGTGATCGTGAGCTGGAGCGGCTGACCGGAGGCGTCGACGAGCTTGCCGCCCTTCTGCGTGTAGCCCGCCTTGGCGAACGACGCGAGCGCCTTCTGGGTGTCCTGCGTGATCATGCCCTGGTTCGGCAGCGAGGAGTTCAGCCACTGCTGCGAGTTCGGCAGGAGCAGGCCGTTCTGGCCCGCGGCCTTCACGTAGCCCTCCTCAGCGTCCTGCGCGATCTTGTCGCGGTCGAGGGAGTAGCTGAGGCCCATCCGGAAGTCCAGGTTGTTGAACGGGGCCTTGGTCAGGTTCGGCATCAGCGAGATGGTGCCGCCGGGCGGGAACCAGTACTTGTTGTGCTGCTTGTTCGCGCCGACCCAGGTCTTGTCCACGTTGTCGATGAACGAGTAGGCCCAGTCGTAGCCGCCCTTGACGAGCTGGAGGCCGGTGTTGGAGGCCGGCAGCACCAGCTTCTCCGCCGCGACCTTGTCCGCCTGCCAGTAGCTGGTGTTCTTCACCATCGTGTACTGGTTCGGAGCGAAGGTGCCGACCGTGTACGGACCGGTGGCGACCGGCTTCTCGTTGGCCCAGGTCACCGGGTCCTTCACGGACTTCCAGATGTGCTGGGGCACGATGATCTGCTGGTCGATGATGCTCGCGGCCGGGACGTTCGGGGTCTTCAGGTGGAACGTCACGGTGTCGCCCGACGTGCTGATCGTGTCGATGTTCTGCCACTGGCCGAGCAGGTCGAGCGCGGAGGTCTTCTTGATGAGGTCGAAGGTGTAGACGACGTCCGCCGGGGTGAACGCCGTGCCGTCCGACCACTTCACGCCCTGGCGGATCGTGTACTGGATCGTCTTCGGGTCGACGACCTTGTCGCCCGTCGCGAGGAACGGCGTCGCCTTGCCGTCGATGGAGTTCACGACCTGGAGGGGCTCGTACATGTAGTGCGCGCCGGTTCGCGTGTTCGGCGAGAACGGGTTGAAGTTGCGTACGAACGTCGGGTTCCCGCCGTCCGCACCGAAGAGCAGAGAGCCGCTGGCTCCCGAGTTGTTGCTGGCCCCCGAGGTCTGGAGGCTGCAGGCGCTCATCGCAAGCAGTGACGCTGCGGCGGCGAGGGCGACGAGTGAACGCCGGAGGCGCGTCCTGGACTGTTTCATCGCGGTGTGGTCCCTTCAGTCGACGATGACTTGATGCGTGGTGCTCCGCCACTGTAAGCGCATACGAAACGTCTTTCAACCCCATCCGAATTAAGTTTCCTCGTGCCACAATGGGATTCTGGCAACGGATTCACAGACGAACTCGGGGGGAAACGTGGCGAGAAAACCGACGGTGTATGATGTCGCCGCGCACGCGGGAGTGTCCATCGCGACGGTGTCCCGCGTACTCACGCGACCCTCGGATGTACGCGCTTCCACCCAGGAGCGGGTACTCGCCGCGGTGCGCGAGCTCCGGTACGTGCCGAGCGGCAGCGCCCGCGGGCTCGCGGCCCGCCGCACCGGCGTGCTCGGGCTGTTCCTGCCCGGCGTCGACGCGGTCCAGGACCTCAGCGACCCGGAGGTCAGCGACACCGGCACCGTGGAGATCCGGCGCGATCCGGCCACGCCCGACCACGGCAACGCGGCCAACCTGTACTTCGAGGAGGTGCTGCGCGGCTGCGAGCTGGAGGCCTGGCGGCAGGGCTTCTCGCTGATGATCTGCGTCGGTCGCGGCCGCACCCCTGAGGGACTCGAGCTCACGCTGAACGATCTCGCAGGGAAAGTCGACGGCCTCGCCGTCATCGCGCAGAGCGCGCCGCACGACCTCCTGAAGCGGATCGGCGACACCATCCCGGTCGTGTACCTCGCCGGACAGCGCCGAGGCGACCACTTCGACCACCTCACCGTGCGCAACCGGGAGGGCATGCGCGCCCTCACCGAGCACCTGATCGACGACCACGGCATCCGCGACCCCGTGTACCTCACCGGCCCGTTCGACTCCCCCGACGACGCCGAGCGCTACGGCGGTTTCGCGGACGCACTGGAGGGCCGCGGCATCAACCCGACGGCGCTGCCGGTGCTGCACGGCGAGTTCTCCCGCAAGCGCGCCCGCGCCGTCGCCGAGGACCTGATCGCCCGCGGCAGCCTCCCCCGCGCCCTGGTCTGCGCCAACGACCAGATGGCCCTCGGCGTGCTGGACGCGCTGCGCCCGGCCGGCGTGCGCGTCCCGGAGGACATCATCGTCACCGGCTTCGACGGCATCGACGAGAGCGCCCGCTCGGAGCCGCGGCTGACGACCGTGATGCAGCCGATGCTGGAGCTCGGCCGCGCGGCGGTGCGCGCGATGGTCGCCCGGCTCACCGACCCCGACCTGGAGCCGGTCAGCACGGAGCTGCCGGTCACGGTTCTGCTGCGGGAGAGCTGCGAGGGGCCGCTGGGCTGACCGGCGGTCGGGATCGGGTCGCCCGATCCTGCGTCGCGCGGCGTACGGTGCTGCCATGAACGGGAGGGCCCTGGCCGCCGGGTGCGCGCTCACCGGCGTGCTCGTCCTCGCCGGGTGCGCACCCGGCGTCGCGCCCACGCCGAGGCCCACGGTCGCGCTCACCACGACCTCGTCGCCGACGCGCCCTGCGCCCTCCTCGCCGCCCGCCGCCGTCGCGACCGCGATCCAGCACATCGTCGTCATCGTGGACGAGAACAAGCCCGCCGGCTCCGTCATCGGCGACCCCCAGGCCCCCTACCTGACCTCACTCGCGCAGACCGGCGCGCTCGCCACGAGGTACTCGGCGATCACGCACCCGAGCCTCCCGAACTACCTCGCACTCACGAGCGGCACGACCGCGGGGATCACGACCGACTGCAACCCTCCCGGCGGCTCCTGCCTGGTCACCGGCCCGAACCTCGCTGAGGAGCTGGACCGCGCCGGCCGCTCCTGGCGGATGTACGCCGAGAGCATGCCGTCGCCGTGCACGACGGCGAACACGAGCCTGTACGCGGTCAAGCACAACCCGTTCCTGTACTTCCCGAGCGTGACGGGCTCCTCTTCTTATTGCGCCGCGCACGACGTCCCGTACTCGCGCTTCGCCGGCGACCTCGCGTCGGCCTCCACGCTCCCGGCGTTCTCCTTCATCAGCCCGAACCTCTGCGACGACATGCACGACTGCTCGGTCGCGGCGGGAGACGCGTGGCTGAAGGCGAACGTCCCGACGATCCTGGCGTCCCCGGCGTTCACGACGCAGCGCTCGCTGCTGATCGTGACCTTCGACGAGGGCGACGCGTCGGACAACGTGGTCGCGTGCGTGTTCGCCGGGTCGGCGGCGCGCGCGCACACCGTCGCCGCGACGCCGTTCACGCACTACTCGCTGCTGCGGACCATCGAGCAGGTCTGGGGTCTGGCATCGATGACCGGGAACGACGATGGTGCGGTGGCGATGACGGGGATGTTGCAGTGATTGCCGCAGCAGAGCCCCGGCGTCGGCTACGCTCGATCGCGAACACGGGGGGGTTGAGTGGAAGAGCGCGAGTCCGTTCGGCGGTGGACCGTCAAGCTGTGGATTTCTCGCGTGGGCGAAGTGCTCACAGCGATGGGAGAGGTAGTCCTCTCGTTCGTCTGGAAGTGATGGCGATGGCGCGCACTCGCCGGGATGACGCCCCCACCTCCTAGCGGATTCCCCTGCCCTCTGGCGTGTCGCCCGCCCGCGTGCTTCGGTGGGACGCATGGCAGCGGTGAAGCGCGTGATCGTCTTTATCCAGGAGAACAAGACAACAGACTTCTACTTCCCCTCCCTCGCGGAGTGGGGCGCCGAGGTCGCGAACAACGGGAACCTGCGCACCAGCGCCCCCGACTTCGATCAACCCCACGACCGGAACGCGTGGGTGCACTGGGCGATGGGAGACTATCCCGCCGAGCCGATGCAGCTCGACAACGACCAGGTCATCCCCTATTACAGCTGGCTCGCCAAGAACTTCGTGTTCAGCGACCACCACTTCGGCTCCGGCTCGAACTCCACCCCCGGCCACATGCTGGCCGTCGGCGGGCAGATGCCGACGCTCAAGAACCCGCCGTTCGTCGGCGCACACCCGGTGTGGGACCTCCCGTCGATCTTCAGCGTCGCCCAGAAGGCCGGCGTGAGCTGGGGCGCGTTCCCCGACCAGGACGGCTACCCGGTCAAGTTCTACACGACCACGTCCACGGCGCCGGGGTCGAGCGAGGTGTTCCCGCCGTCGCAGTTCATCCCGATGGCGAAGGGCGGGACGCTGCCGGACGTCTGTTACGTCTGGTCCCCCGCCGGCTACGACGAGCACCCGCCGGCGACGCCCGCGCCCGACTACGTGACCAAGGGCCAGGGGCTGGTCTGGCAGCGCGTCCAGGCGGTGATCGACGGCGGCGGCTGGGACGAGACGGTCTTCATCCTGACCTGGGACGACTGGGGAGGCTACGCCGACTCGGTGCCGACGCCCGCGATCGAGACGGTTCCGGACGCGCTGCACCCGGACGGCTTCCAGGTCATCGGGGGCTCGCGCATCCCGCTGCTCATGTTCGGCGGCGCCGTCAGCCAGGCGATCGACCCGGAATGGCACTCGCACGCGTCCATCCCGAAGACGATCTGCGACCTGCTCGGGCTCGGCATCTTCGGGGTGCCGCGCGTGGACGACGCGCCCTCGCTCGCGCACCTGGTGCAGCCGGGGCTCGGGAGGCCGGTGCCGCCGGCTCCCGGCAGCACGATCACCCAGCCGACCCCGCCGAACCCGCGGCCGACGCCGGTGGCGCCGAAGCCGTGGCCGGGGCCGTTGGGGCAGCCTCTGCCTGCGCTGGTGACGCTCGACGGCAGCACCGTGCCCGCGCCGATCGACGGGAAGGTGAACGCGAAGCCGCCGAAGGCGCCGGTCGCGCCGCCGGCGTGAGGCGCGCCGCGAGTGTGCGCCCTGAGCCCCGTCAGAGTTCGATGCTCACTGCGGGTCCCTCGGGTTTCCTGACACCCACAGAGACGTCGCGATAACTGCTGGAACCGTTGTTCCACCGACGAGAAGCCACGGCGGCGTGACGATTCCGAACCCGGCGAGAACTGCCGAGCACACACCGAGCACGACTGCCAGAGAATAGAGTGCCACAACCATCCGGCGCACGACTTGACTACGCATACGCCAAGAACCGCCCCGACTTATCCGGCTCGACGTACTCGAACCGGCGCTCCAGCCCCGCGTCTTCGAGGAGCCCGACCTGCTGGGCGAACTCCTCGCTCGCGACGAACACGGTCCGTTCGACCGGCCACTCCTCCGCGAACCAACCCCGCAGCGCGGCGAGTAGGCGGCCGTCCAGCCCGTCCGCCATCCGCGACCGGCGTACCCAGAAGAAGACGACAGCCTCCACGTCCTCCCACGCATCAACGCCGAGCGCCGTCACCGTCGACCCGGCCAGGAACTTCGCGCTCGTGTCGAACACGTACACGCAGCCCAGGCACTCGGTGTCGCCCGGGTCGCGCACGGTGTAGGTGAAGGCTTTGTGCTCGCGGTGCCGCTGCTCCAGGCCGGCCAGGTCTTCGCGGTTCGCCTCGACGGTGAAGTCGTCGGCCGGCCAGGAGGACTGCTCCCACAGCCGCAGCTCGTCGCGCGTCTCCATCAGAGCCGCGTGGTCGTCCGGCGCGTCGTCGGCGGTGAGCGGGCGCAGGACGAACTCCGCCGTCCGCAGCCCGGACGGGATCGGCACGGCCGGGTCGGTCAGCCGCACGCGGTCACGCCGCCGTCCGGCAGACCAGCACGGTCATCCGCTTCCGGCGGGTGAACCCCAGCCGCTCGTACACCGCGACCGCCCGCTCGTTCACGGTCTCGACGTGCAGGAACGGCCGCTCGCCGCGGTCGACGATGCCGCGCATGACGGCGAGCATGACCTGGACCGCGAAGCCGCGGCCTCGCCACTCCGGGTCGGAGCAGACCGCGCTGACCTCGCACCAGCCGTCGGGGCGCATCCGCTGGCCGGCCATCGCGGCGAGGCGGTCGCCGACGCGGACGCCGTGGTAGCCGCCGAAGTCGATCGTGCGCGGGAGGAACGGGCCGGGCCTGGTGCGCTCGACCAGGTCGAGCGCCTCCGCGACGTCGTCCTCCCCGAGCGGGACGAGGCGCGCGTCGTCCCCGAGCGCGGGCGGCGCCGGGAGGTCGGCGCCCTCGAACACGTACTGGTAGCAGTCGTATCCGGCGACGGCCTCCCAGCCCTCCGGCGCCCCGTCGGCGAACACGCCCAGCGTCGTGCCAGGCCCGACGAGACCGGCCAGGCGGCCCCAGTCCGCGTCGCTGCCCCGGTCGGCGACCGACGCGAACGGCGACATGTCCGACGGGTAGCGGCGGGCCCGGTCGTCCCCGACCGCGAGGGCCGCGTGCGGGCCGGTGAGGGCGTTCCAGGCGGGGTCGTCGAGCACATGCACCCCCTCAGCCTCGCACACGCCGGCCCACTCAGGCGTACTGTCTGGGTCAGCGTCGCGCCGCCCGAGCACGACGCCAGAAGGAGACGCATGAGCAGGGCCGCGATCGTGGTCAACCCGGTGAAGACCGACCCGGAACGGCTGCGGGAGGCCCTCGCGGCCGCCGAGCGCCGGCACGGCTGGGAGGAGACCCTCTGGCTGGAGACGACCGAAGACGACCCGGGCACGGGCCAGACCCGCCAGGCGCTGGAACAGGGCGTGGATGTGGTGATCGCGGCCGGCGGCGACGGCACCGTGCGTACGGTCGCCGAGGAGCTGCGCGGCGGCGACACCGCCCTGGCGCTGCTGCCCTCCGGCACCGGAAACCTCCTCGCCCGCAACCTCTCGCTGACCCTGGACGACGTCGAGCACGCTCTCGACACGGCGTTCGACGGCGCCGACCGGGCCATCGACGTGGGCCTCGCCGAGCTGCGCGACGGCCGCGACGGCACGGAGCGCCGCGCCTTCCTGGTGATGGCCGGGCTCGGGATCGACGCCAAGATGATCGCGGAGACCGACGACGACCTCAAAGCCAAGGCGGGGTGGATCGCGTACGTGGAGGCGATGGGCCGGGTGCTGCGCGACAAGAACGTGCTCCGGGTGCGGTACCAGCTCGACGGCGGCCGCCCGCACACCCTGCGCGCGCACACCGTCATCGTCGGCAACTGCGGGTCGCTGCAGGCGGACATCCTGCTGCTCCCGGACGCGGCGGTGGACGACGGCATCCTCGACATCGTGGTGCTCCGGCCGGAGAGCATCATGGGCTGGGCCCGGATCGTCGTCAAGATCTTCTGGGAGAACGGCGTGCTGCGCCGCACCAGCGTCGGCCGCCGCCTGATGCGCGACGACCGGGAGGTGCACGCGATGAACTACCTCAAGGGCAAGGAGTTCGTGCTGACCTCCAGCCGCCCGGAGCAGGTCGAGCTGGACGGCGACCTCTTCGGGGAGGTGAGCTCGATGCGCGTCCGGGTCGATCCGGGCGCGCTGCGGGTGCGCGTTCCCCGCGAGTGAGCGGCGCCCGCCCGGTGACGCGGGCGGCGGGCGGCGTATGCTGATGGTCCCCGTAGCTACGGGTATGGGGAAAATACGCCAGAGCCCGGCCGAGCGATCGGTCGGGCTCTGGTGCGTTCGGGCACTGCTGCGTTCAGGCTAGGCCGCGCCGCGGAGCGCCTTGGCCTTGAGCGACTCGAACTCGGCCGGCGTGATCGTGCCGGCGTCGAGGAGCTGCTTGCCCGACTCGATCTCGGCGGCGGGGGAGGTCGTCCCCGTCCCCGCCACAGAACGGATGTAGTCGGCGGAGGCGGCCTGGGCCTGCATCGAGCCCGCAGCACTGCGCTGCGCCATCCGACCGCCCCGGGCGATCAGGTAGATGAAGGCGGCCAGGAACGGCACCACCACCAGGAAGACGCACCAGAG
This sequence comes from Leifsonia sp. EB41, assembly GCF_041262565.1. Taxonomy (NCBI): domain Bacteria; kingdom Bacillati; phylum Actinomycetota; class Actinomycetes; order Micrococcales; family Microbacteriaceae; genus Leifsonia; species Leifsonia sp. EB41. Next base: position 1,560,513 of record NZ_JBGCCJ010000001.1, read on the forward strand.
CGCCTTGGCCCAGCCGTTGAGCTCTGGGTCGCGGAAGAGGTCGATGAACACCCGGATGAAGATCGTGATGCAGACGAACACCAGGTAGAACCAGAACGACCAGACGAGGAAATCCCAGAAAGTCATGGCGACTCCGTTCGGTTGGCGCGATGCGAGTGCCGCTCCGCGTGGCCGAACGGTACGACGCCGCGCCCCGGCTCGGCAAGGGGGCAATCCGGCCGAGGAGGCAGGGCGAAAACCCGCTGTTGCCAAGTGCACTTTTTGGAGGCATCATGCAGCCGAAGGCACCACCGCGAGCACACGAGTCGAGCGACGATGCCTGACCTGAGTTCGCGCGCGACCGCCGGATTCCCGCTGTTACGGGGGTTTCCGCGGACGTACCGGGGTCGCGCGCGAGCGTAACGCCCTGAGCGCGCCGAGAGCGCGCCGACGCGACGGTGGGTACCATGCGACGCATGCCCATCACACTCGACAACGTCGGCATCGCCGTCCGCGACCTGGAGGCCACGATCGCCTTCTTCACCGACCTCGGCCTGGAGGTCGTCGGCCGGGACACGGTCAGCGGCGAGTGGACCGACACCGCCGTGGGCCTCGACGGCAACCACGCGAACATCGCCATGCTGCAGACCCCGGACGGCCAGGGCCGCCTGGAGCTGTTCGAGTACCTCCACCCCGACGCGATCGAGACCGAGCCGACCCTCCCGAACGAGATCGGCATGCACCGCGTCGCGTTCCAGGTCGACGACATCGACGCCGCGCTGGAGATCGCGGACCGGCACGGCTGCCATCCGCTCCGCGGCGTGGCCACCTACCGCGACATCTACAAGCTGACCTACCTCCGCGGCCCCAGCGGCATCCTCGTCATGCTCGCCCAGGACCTCACGAAGGGCTGAGTCAGTCCTTCCGAGCCGCCGCCTGCAGCTCGGCGATCTGGGCGCGTGCGGCCTGGACGAGCTCCTCGTTGGTGTTGGCGTGGCCGCCCAAGCCCCAGCCGCCCTCGACGGCCTCGGTGAGGAGGACCCAGGTGCGCTCGGTGAGGGTGGGGTCGCCCGCGGCCTCCGCGACGATGGCCGTGAACTGCTCGACCACCGCGAGCTGCTTCGGCCGGTCGAGCGCTCCGGCGTTGGTCAGCACCTGGACGCGCACGTAGTTCGAGTCGCCGTCCACATTGGAGAGCGCGCCGTCCGCGAGCTCGTGGACGAAGGCGGCGGTGTTCGTGCGGAACATCGGGATGTCGGGCACCTGCTCGATCACCTTGAGGGTGTCGGCGAGGGTCCTGGCGAGCGTGTGCGGGTCGGCGAAGGTGCCGGCGGTCGCGTAGACGTCGATCATGGGCATGGGACTCATCTCCTCGGTTCCGGGGCTGCGCGTCCAGTGTGGATTATGATGAGCGTCATAGTCAAGGGTTCCCGACAGAAAGGTCCACCGATGGTCTCGGACGCGAAGGCGCGCATGATCGAGGGCGCGGCCAGGCTGCTGGCCGAGAAGGGCCTCCAGGAGACGTCCTTCTCCGAAGTGCTCGCCCTCACCGGCGCCCCGCGCGGATCCATCTACCATCACTTCCCCGGCGGCAAGGCGAGCCTGGTCGCGCAGGCGCTCGACCTCCAGCGGACGCGGTCGATGGCGGTCATCGAGTCGGCCCGCGGCCGGTCGGCGGAGGAGGTCGCAGGGACGTTCCTCGACGCCTGGCGGCAACTCCTGCTGGTCGCGCACTTCCGCATCGGCTGCTCGGCCGTGGCCGTCGCGGTCGCCGCCGACGCCGATGACCTGCTGCAGCGCTCGGGCGAGGTCTTCCGCGACTGGGCCGGCCTGCTCGCCGAACTCCTCGCGCTCGGCGGCGTCCCCGCCGACGCCGCGCCGGGCGCGGCCGCGCTGCTCGTCGCAGGGAGCGAGGGCGGCGTCATCCTCAGCCGCGCGCAGTCCAGCATCGAACCGTTCGAGGCGGTGGCGGGGCAGCTGATCGCTTACGTGCGCGGTCTCAGCGAGCCGGGCGGCGACTGAGCCGGAAGCAGGGCTCAGCCGAGCACGCGCTCCAGGAGGTGCGGGGCGAGGTCCGGCTCGGTCCGCAGCACGACGCGCACGTGCGCGCCCGTGCGGTCGACGGGTCCAGGGCGCTGCCCGCGCAGGTCGCAGATCGTCTGGCCGCGGCCGGGCCCGTCCGTCGCGTCGACCTCCACCGGGACGGCCGGCGCGACCACGGCGCGGACGCCGCCGACGACGAGTGCCGCCGCGAGCGGGTCGTGCAGGGCGCTGCTGCGGCGGCCGTACTCGGTGACGTAGAAGTCGAAGTAGTGGTCGAGCATCCGCCCGACCGCGCTCTCCAGCGGGCCGCCCTCCTCCACCAAGCGGACCCGGTCGGCCTCCTCCAGCACGTTGTCCATCGTGGAGTCCAGCGGGACCAGGACGATCGGCCACGCCGCGGCGATCACCGCCCGCGCCGCCTCCGCATCGTTGCCGATGTTCGCCTCGGCGACCGGCGTGATGTTGCCGGGGACGAGCGCTGCGCCGCCCATGATCGTGACCTTCGCGATCCGGGAGGGCAGCGTGGGGTCGCGCTCCAGGGCGCGGGCGAGGTTGGTGAGCGGCCCGACGGCGAGGATCTGGAGGACGCCGTCGTGCTCGTGCGACAGGCGCAGCAGCATGTCGGCCGCGTCCTCGGCGACGGGCGCTGCTGCAGCGGCCGGGAGGTCGACGCCACCGAGGCCGTTCACGCCGTGCACGTGCGGCGCGCCGCCGTGGAACGTCCCGGCGATCGGGTGGTGCTCGCCGACAGCGACCGGCAGGTCCCGCTCGGCCAGCGCCAGCAGGCGGAGCGTGTTGTCGGCCGCCTGGGCCGCGCTGACGTTGCCGCTGACCGTGCCGATGCCGGCGAGCGCGACCTCCGGGGAGCTCAGCAGATACGCGAGGGCGACGGCGTCGTCCACGCCGGTGTCGCAGTCGAAGTAGAGAGGGAAGGGCATGACAGGATTCTCCCCTGTCCGGGGTGTGCGCCGCTCGCCGACGCCCGGCGCCGCGTTCCGTGAGAGGGTGGCCTGATGTCGGCGCCCATCGTCCTGGACCTCCTCGGCACGTTCTTCTTCGCCATCTCCGGCAGCCTCCTGGCTGCGCGGCGCGGGTTCGACATCGTCGGCTCGCTGCTGCTCGGATCGCTGACCGGCCTCGGCGGCGGCGTGATCCGGGACGTCATCCTCGGCGTGACCCCGAACGCGTTCGCCAACCCGGTCTACCTGGCTCCACCGGTCGTGGCCGCCATCCTCGTCTACTTCCTGTCCGGCTCGGTGGCGCGGTTCCCGCGCACCCTGCTGGTGTTCGACGGCGGCGGGCTGGCCTTGTTCTGCGTCACCGGCACCGTCATCGCGCTCGAGCGCGGCGCCAACCCGGTCGCCGCGGCGGTGCTCGGCGTGACCACCGCGGTCGGCGGCGGGCTCCTCCGCGACGTCGTCGCCAACCGCGACCCGCAGCTCTTCGACCCGCACGACCTCTACGCCGTTCCCGCAATGCTCGGGGCGGCGGTCGTCGCGGTGGTGTGGAGCGTGGGTGGCTACAACCCGTGGACCGAGACAGCGGCCGCCGCACTCGTGTTCGCGTTCCGGATGCTGTCGCTGCGGTTCCGCTGGCACGTCCCGCTCGCCGCGGTGTCGCGCCACCCGGCCTGAGGCGCGATTCACCGCCGAGGGGCACGTAAACGCCCTCAAAACGGCGTTTTAAGGGCGTTTACGTGCCCTTCGGGGCCGCGCCTATCAGGCCTCGGTGGCGCGCTCCGCCAGGAACGCCGCGAGCTGCGCGGGATCCGGGTAGGACGCCTGAGCGCCGGGATGCGCGGCCGCGTAGCCTCCCACACCGACCGCGGACCGCGCGGCGTCCACCAGGGCGTCGCCCTCCGCCAGCCGGACGAGCAGCGACCCCATGAAGGCGTCGCCCGCGCCCGTCGTGTCGACGGCCGTGATCCGCACCGCGGCGACGTGCGCGGGGGCCGCGTCGACGTCCACGATCAGGCAGCCGTCCGCCCCGCGGGTGACGACCGCACGGGCGATGCCGAGCGCGGCGAACCCCTCGCGCACAGCGGCCGGGTCGGACGCGACCGCGCCCTCCGCCAGTCCGAGCAGCGCCTCCGTCTCCCCCTCGTTGACGAGCAGGACGTCGGCAAGCGGGACGAGGTCGCGCGCGGCCTCCCCGAACGGCGACGGGTTGAGCACCACCGTCGCGCCTGCCGCGCGGGCCCGCTCGGCGGCGGCACGCACGGTCGCGTGCGACACCTCCAGGCAGAGGCCGAGCACGGCCGCGCCCTCGAAGACGCTGTCCGGGAGGTCGTCCGGAGCGAGCGAGCCGTTAGCGCCGGCGGAGACCACGATCGTGTTCTCGCCGTCCGCGGCCACGGTGATGAGAGCAGTGCCGGTCGCCACGCCGTCCCGGACGGTCACATGGGAGGTGTCCACTCCGGCCGCGGCAACGGCCGAGCGCAGCAGCTCGCCGTTCGCGTCCGCTCCGACCGCGCCGACCATCGCGACGTCGCCGCCGATCCGGCCGGCGGCGACGGCCTGGTTGGCGCCCTTGCCGCCCGCGCCGACCAGCAGGTCGCCTCCGGAGACGGTCTCGCCCGCACGCGGGAACCGCTCGGTGCGCACGACCAGGTCGGCGTTCAGCGAGCCGACGACGACGATCCTGCCCGCGCTCATCGCCCGGCCTCCTGCGCCACCTCGGCCGAGACGGGACGCGGGATCAGGAACGACACGGCAAGCGCCGCGGCCGTGATGACAGCTCCGAGGATCATCCCCGCAGAGTATCCGGTCGTCGAGTGTCCCGTCGCGCCCGTCGCGATCTGGATCGCGGGCAGCAGCGCGAAGCTCAGTCCGGCGCCGAGGTTGAACGCGCCCGCGTTCAGCCCGGGCAGGAAGCCAGGATTGGCGGCAGGCGAGAGCACGATGCCCAGACCGTTCAGCATGATGTTCGCGATGCCGGCATAGGTGATGCCCAGCAGCACGGTGGCGGCGATCAGCACCGGGAGCGAGTGCACGCCCACGAACGCCATGATGAGCGTCCCGATCACGCTGCCGGCGAGGCCGATCCGGAGGATGCGGCGGTAGCCGAGCGTCGGGGCGAGGCGTCCGGCGAGCGGGCCGACCACCCAGCCGACCAGCGCGTACGGCGTGAGGAAGGCGAGCGACGCGAGGTCCGGCGCCATCCCGAACCCGGCGTCCGGGTTCTGCGCGATGGAGGTCACCAGGCCGTTGACGACCGCGAAGACGCCGGTCATCGTCAGCAGTGTCGTGAGCAGCAGCGCCCAGGTGGACCGCGGCTTGAGCAGCGGGGTCGGGATCAGCGGCTCGCGCCGGCGGTTCTCGATCGCCCAGAACGCGGCGAAGGCGAGCCCGGCGACCAGCAGCGCCCCGATCACGAGCGGCCAGTTCGCGGCGGCGAGCTTGCCCGCCTCATTGAGGCCGGTCAGCAGCGCGGCGAGCGAGAGGGCCAGCGGGAGTACGCCCCACCAGTCCATCCGCACGCCGGCGGACGGCCGGGAGTCGACGCCCCAAGCGGCGAGCATGACCACGGCGACGACCGTGACGGCGGCGATCACCCAGAAGACCGAGCGGAAGCCGAAGGCCGTCGCGAGCCAGCCGCCCGCGATGGCGTCGATGCCGGCGATACCGCCGTTGACGGCGGTGAGGAGGCCCATCGCGGCGCCGTAGCGGCGCGGGTCGGAGATCTCCGAGCGCAGCATGAGCAGGCAGATCGGGACGACGGGCCCGGCGACGCCCTGCACGATGCGGCCGACGAAAAGCATCTCGACGTTGAGGGCGAGCGCGGCGATCACACTTCCGGCGAACATGACCACGAGCATCCCGAGCAGGACGCGCTTGCGGCCGACGATGTCGCTGAGGCGCGGGAGGAACAGCGAGAACACCGCGGCGACCGTGAAGAACAGAGTCTGCGACAGGCCGATGGTGGCGTCGTCGCTGTGCAGCTCGCGCGCCATCGTCACGAGGACGGGGCTGAGCATGCTCGCGTTGAGCTGGAACGCGACGCACGCGGCGAGCAGGGCAGCGGTGAGGGCGGCGATCCGGACCGGGCGGCCGGTCGGCGTGGAGGTGGCGACGGGGGCGGTCACGCGACGGCTCCCTTCGCGGTCGCGGCAGTCGCGGGGACGGCAGCGGTCGCGGCCTCCGGGTCTCCGATGCGCTCCAGCGCGTCCACGACCAGGCCCCAGAACCGCTCGCGGTCGAGCTCGAGTGCGGCCCAGGTCACACAGTCGTCCGGCACCGGCCCGCGCCGGTCGGCCACGGTCATCCCGGTGGTCAGGCGCCCCTGGGTCTCGATCGCGATGGGCATCCGCTCGGCGCGCACGATCGTGGGGTCGATCACGTACGCGACCGCGCACGGGTCGTGGACGGGCGGGCTGTCGAAGCCCTGCGCCTCCGAGTAGGTGTGCCCGAAGAAGTCGAGCAGCTCGCCGACGAAGCGCGCAGGGGCGGTGCCGACGGCGGCGATGCTCTCGCGCACCTCCGGGGTAGCGAGCGCCTGGTGCGTCAGGTCGAGGCCGACCATGACGACCTTCCAGCCGGCGCTGAAGACGATGTCCGCGGCCTCCGGGTCGATGACGATGTTGAACTCGGCGACCGGGCTCCAGTTGCCGACGTGGACGCCGCCGCCCATCAGGACGACCTGCTTGACGCGCTCCACGATCCGCGGCTCGCGGCGGACGGCGAGCGCGATGTTGGTCAGCGCGCCGGTCGGCACGAGCGTGACGGTGCCCGGCTCGTGCGCCATCACGGTCTCCACGATGAGGTCGACCGCGTGCCGCGCGTCGAGCTCGATCAGCGGCTCGGGCAGCACGGGGCCGTCCAGGCCGGACTCGCCGTGGATGGACGGCGCGACCTCGACGGGCCGCACCAGCGGACGGTCGGCGCCTGCCGCGAACGGGACGCCGGCGATCCCGGCGACGCGCGCGACGGACAGCGCATTGCGGGTGACCTTGTCGAGGGTCTGGTTGCCCGCGACGGTCGTCACGGCGAGCAGCTCGATCTCCGGGTTTCCGTGGGCGAGCATGAGCGCGATCGCGTCGTCGTGACCGGGATCGCAGTCGAGGATGATCTTCTCCATCGGGTGGAGCCTCCGCTTCTTCGAGGAACGTAAAACGTTTGACACGATAAACCTAAAGCGCTTGACGCGCAACCGGAGCGCTCGCCGATATCATTAGCGGGTGTCGACGCCGCCCCCTCCCCCTCAGCGGAAACGGGTGACCGCCGCGATGGTCGCGGAGCGGGCGGGCACCAGCATCGCCGCCGTCTCCCTCGTGGTCAACGGCAAGCACCGCGGCCGGATCTCCGACGAGAACGCGGAGCGCGTGCGCGCCGCCGTCCGGGAGCTCGGCTACGTGGTCGACAGCACCGCGAGCGCGCTGGCCCGCGGCACGAGCGACGTCGTCGTGATGCTCGCCCCCGACCTCCCGAACCCGTTCTTCGGCCGTGTGATCAACGCAGTGCAGGAGACCCTCGGCGCGCGTTTCCAGCTCCTGCTCTTCGCGTCGCCGACCGGCGAGCAGCCGACCGTCGCCGACGTGCGCCGTCTCGCCGCGCTGCGGCCGGCAGGCCTGCTCGTGTCGGCTCCGACGGTGGCGTTCCTGGACGACGCGCCCGCGGGCGTCCCGCTGGTTCTGCTGGACGCACCCGGCCTCCAGGACCGCGCTCCGACGGTCAACTACGACCTCGCCTCCGGCGTCCGCGCGCTGATCGCGCACCTCGCCGAGCGCGGCCACACCACGATCGGCTACCTCGACGGCTCCACCCCGGCCGCGACCTACGAACTGCGCCGCACCCTGCTGGAGGCGGAGGCCGCGCGGCGCGGGATGGCGCTGCTCACCACGCCGCAGGTCCGCAGCCGCCCGGACATCGCCGAGGCGATGGCCGCGACCGAGGCTGCCCTCCCCGGCTGGCGGGCCGCCGGCGCCACCGCGGTGATCGCGGCCTCCGACACCCTCGCCCACGGCGTCCTCGCCGCGTGCGCGCGGGCGGGCCTGCGGGTTCCGGAGGACATCGCGGTCGCCGGCTTCGACGACCTCCCGGCCTCCTCTGTCACAGCACCGGCACTGACCAGCGTCGCCCTGCCGGGCGACCTGCTCGGCTCGGTCGCGGCGCGCCTCCTGCTGTCGCTCATCGAGGGCGGCGACGCCCCCGAGATCCACGAGCTTCCGGCCGAGCTCGTCGCGCGCGCGTCGACCGGCTGACGGCCCGCCGGCCAGCGCTTCGGCGACTGATGGCGGCTCAGAACCGCGCCGGGCAGCTCAGAACCGCGCGAGCCAGGCCCGCGCCATGTTGTACACCCCGGACGCGATGAGCCCGAGGCCCAGCACGACGATGGCGGCGCCGCCGAACGGGAGCTCCTGCAACTCGGTCAGGCCGCCCGCGAGGCCGGTCGCGGTCGCAGGCTGAGCGCTGATCGCCGCGAGGATGAAAGCGACACCCGCAAGGGCGACCACGACACCCTTCGCGATGTAGCCCACCATCCCGAGGACCACGATCCCGCGCCCGGCGGCGCCGCTCGGCACCTCGATGTCCTCCCGGAACCGGCGCCGGATGCCCTTGACCACGAAGTAGCAGCCGACCGCGCAGGTCACCAGGCCGAGCACGCCCAGCGCGAGTTGGCCTCCCGGGGACGCGAGGATCCCCGCGCTGACCTTCCGGGTGGTGGTGCTGGCGTGCGACGGATGACCTGCGGCGAAGGCGAGCGCCGTGAAGCCCAGAACGGCGTAGGCGACGGCCTTGCTCACGTCCTCCCCGCGCGCGATCCAGCGGTCGGCGGCCGACCCGGCCCTGACCAGCACGGCCTCGGTCAGCAGCCAGAGCCCGAGGGCGAACAGCCCGATGGCCGCGATCCACAGGACGATGAAGCCGCCGGGGATCCTCGCCACCTCGTCCAGGGCCCCGGTCTGGTCGGGCTCCCCCACGTGTGCGGCGCCGAGCTGGATGGCCAGCCCGCCGAGCAGGAGCTGGACGAGCCCGCTCGCGGCGAACCCGCCGCGTGCCGGGATCTCGAGCAGCTTGCTGCCACTCGCCGTGCGGGCGGCCTTCCGCAGCTGGGCTTTGCCCTCGGCCACCGTGCTCATGGCGTGGACCTAGGCCTCGTGGACGCTGCGCAGCACCGTCCAGCCGTCGCCGGGAGCGAGGGTGAGCTCGCCGTCGTCCTCCGGGGAGTGCGCGAAGAACACCGCGGAACCCGCCTGCTCACCCGGACCGCCGTACGTGGAGAGCAGGTCGTCGCCGGAGGGCGAACGGAGGACGTAGGCGCGTTTCGGGAGGAGCTCGCTCCAGTCGGTCACGACCTCCTCTGCGTCGTCGGTCATGCGCGCCGCAGCCGGCCGAAGAGCCCGGACTTCTGCGGCCGGAACCAGTTCGCGTAGACCGCGAGCTTGGCCTCGGCGAGAACGCTGAACGCGCCGAGCGTCCGGCCGTCGGCGGCCGACGCGGTGAAGCCGGTGTCCGTCTGCTCGATCATGCCGAGGTAGGCGGACGGAGTCTCGGCGACCCAGAGCCCCGGCACCGGCTGGCGCCACGCGAGGTGCTCGCTCTGGCCGGAGCGGTGCTGAAGCGGTCGTGCCGCCTTAACCGCGATCGTCATGGCATTCCCTTCGGCAGGAGTCTGCAGTGAGTGGTGAAGTATCTAGAGCTTCGAGCTATTCAACCGCCTCAGCAAGTTTTGCCCGGGGGCTTGATTCGCACCGTTCGCCCTGCTATCGGCGTGGCAATCGAACATCTAGAAGCTCACGTAGCTAGGCAAGCTAGCGATCCATCGCCGTGTCCGAAACCGGCCATTCCCCTGTCCCGGATCGGCTTTCGAGCGCCTCCGCACGGAAATTAGGTTCTTTCCATCCCGCAGCCGCCCGCCCCGCTGAGCACCCGATCCGGCACCCGATCCGGGCCCCGATCCGAGCCCCTCCGCGCCGGAGGGCGGCCCTCGCCCGCATCGTCGGGGCGGCCTCCCGTCGTCGTGCGCGGCCGCCCCAGGAAGGAACCGCCATGCGCCCGTACGCAGACACCACCGTCGACGACCACCTCGTCGCCCGCAGCCGTGAAGGCGACACCGCGGCGTTCGCGGAGCTCTGGCGGCGCCACTCCGTCGCCGGGCGCCGGTTCGCGGCCTCCGTGACCTCCGCCTTCGACGCCGACGACCTCGTGGCGGAGGCGTTCGCCAGGATCTTCCGGGCGCTCCGGAACGGCAACGGCCCGGTCCGCGGCTTCCGCGCCTACCTGTACACCACGATCCGCAACGCCGCCGCCGGATGGGGTTCCGCCCGGCACGAGGTCGCCGTCGAAGACCCGGGCGAGTACCGCGAGGAGCCGTGGACCGACGACCACCAGGACATGGTCTGGGAGCGCTCGCGCGTCGCCGCTGCACTCGGCGCGCTGCCGGAGCGGTGGCGCAGCGCACTCTGGTACAGCGAGGTGGAGCAGCTCACTCCGAGGGAGGTCGCCCGCGTGCTGGGCATCTCCCCGAACGCGGCCGCAGCCCTGACCTACCGGGCGCGCGAGGGCCTGCGCCGCGCGTGGGTCGCCCAGCTCGCCGCCTGAGCGGCCAGGGCGGGCCTACCGGATCTCCTCTCCCCAAGGTCTTGCGCGATCGAATGTATGCGCATACGTTGCGCGGGGTGATCGCTCTGCGCGGGAGTGCGTTCCCGTGCGAGCAGTTGTCGACGATGACACGAAACGGAGACCGTCCCATGACCAGATCCCATCCGCCGCGGCGTTCACGCCGCACCACCGCGATCGTGCGGGCCGGCGCAGCAGCCGTCCTCGCCGTCGCGTCGCTCGCGACCGCGCAGACCGCGTTCGCGACGACGGCGCCAGGCACACCGAGCCCCGGCACAGCGAGCACAGCCGCGCAGGGCATGCAGGGCATGAGCGCCCAGGCGCCGCTCACCGCCGCCCAGAAGGCGAGCCTCCTGCAGGTCGCCAAGGACACCTGGGCCTTCTTCGAGAAGGACACCGACCCCACCACGCACCTGCCGCTCGACAACCTCGGGCCGGGCGCCACCAGGGGCCAGTACACCTCCGCCGCGAACATCGGCACCTACCTGGAGGCCGTGGTCTCGGCCGGTGACCTCGGCATCATCAAGCGGCCGCAGGAGCGCGCGCTGATCTCCTCCACGCTCGACACCGTGGCCACCCTGAAGCGCTCGCACGGCTTCCTGTTCCAGTGGTACGACACCACGAACGGCCACACCATCCTGAACCCCGGCGCCGCCGATTGCTCCACCGAGACGACCCCGCAGCACGACAACTGCTCGTTCCTCTCGGCGGTCGACAACGGCTGGTACGCGTCCGGCCTGATGGTGGCGCGCCAGGCGCTCCCCGAGCTCCGCACGCAGATCGACGCGCTCATCTCCCCGATGGACTTCTCGATCTTCTACGACAACCGGGCGCAGACCGCGTGCAACACCAACCCGGCCATCGCCGGCAACCAGCCCACCGGCCAGATGTACGGCGGCTACTACGCCGGCCAGGGCCCTGCGGGCTACCACAACGGCGCGATCTACAGTGACCCGCGCATCGCGATGTACATCGGGATGGGCCTCCACCAGATGCCCGGCGACGTGTGGTGGCGCACCTGGCGCACCCTCCCGCCGAAGCAGTGCACCACGGACCCCGACTTCTCGTGGCAGGGCCAGTGGCCGGTCGCGGGTGACTGGCAGAAGTACACCGACCCGCAGAGCGGCAAGGTCTTCAATGTCTGGGAGGGTCATTACACCTACCCCGGAACGTCGATGACCTTCCTCCCGACCTGGGGCGGCGGCATGTTCGAGGCGATGCTCGCGAACGAGATCGTCCCGGAGACCACCTGGGGCCAGAACGGCTTCGGCCTCGCGGACGTCCGCACGGCGCAGGTGCAGGAGAAGTACGCCACCCAGACCCTCGGCTACCCGGTCTGGGGCATGTCGCCGTCGAGCACCGCCGACGACACCGGCGGCTACGGCATCTATGGCGCGACCGGCCAGAAGTTCCCGGCCGGCCAGGCGCTCGCCCAGTGCCCGGGCTGCTCGACGGAGGATGTGGTCACCCCGCACGCCTCCTTCACGGCGCTCGGCGTGATCCCGCAGGACGCATACGCGAACATCCAGAAGCTGCGCACGCTCTACCCGGGCATCTACACGGCTGACGGCGGCTTCTACGACGCAGTCAACCCGGTCTCCGGCTCGATCGGCCACCGCCGCCTCGTGCTCGACCAGTCGATGATCATGATGTCGCTCGACAACGCCCTCCAGAACGGCGCCATCCGCCAGCACTTCGCGGACGACCCGGCGTCGTGGGCGGCGAAGACGTATCTGGGGATGGAGACGATGACGCTGAAGTAGCCGACTCCCGACGCGCCGGACGCCCGGACACCGCCTGTGTGGCGGCGCCCGGGCGTCCGGTGCGTTCGGGACCGGGTGTCGTGCTCAGGCGCGGACGCGCTCGTCCTCGTCCTCGTCGAGGCCGGCCGCGACCGGGACCGGCGTGCGGTCGCGGCCGGACACGGTCAGGTACACCACGAGCGCCAGGATCGCGGCGAGGAAGATCAGGCTGGTCACGATCGTCCCGAGCCCGAGGCCGCCGTCCGAGGTCGGCTGCGAGAGCAGGTCGCCCAGCGAGGCGCCGAGCGGACGGGTGAGCACGTACGCGATCCAGAACGCCACGATCGCCCCGAGCCGGAACACGCGGTGCGCGACCGCGACCAGCGCGATCGCGACGGCGAACACGAAGACCGACACCAGGTAGCCCAGGTCGAGCTGCTCGGCCACCAGGTCTCCGGCGGCCGTGCCGAGCGCGAAGGTGAACAGCACCGCCAGCCAGTAGAACGCCTCCCGGCGCCTGGTCACGATGTCGTGGATCGACAGCGTGCGCTCCACGCCGTACCAGACCGCGAACGTGGCGATCAGCGCGACCGCGAACACGCAGGTGGAGACCACCAGCGGCACACCGAGGCCGTCGGTCAGGTTGTCGGTGATGAGGGTGCCGACGATGCTGATGAGCACCACCGTCAACCAGTAGACCGCGGGGATGTAGCGGCGGCTCCGGAACTGCACCGCGAAAACGACCAGGAAGACCACGGCCATCACGACCGAGGTGAACTGGGTGCCCAGGTGGAGGCTGGAGGCCAGCAGGTCGGCCGCGGTCTCACCCACGGTCGTGGCCAGGATCTTGATGGCCCAGAAGGAAGCGGTGGGCTCCGGGACTTTGTTCTCGCGGACGGCGGGATGGTTCGGCTCGGTCATGGGACTCCCTTTCGGAGGTTGGATCGACTGATCGGGTCGGACCCCTCGAACGCTAGGGACGGCCCTCCAAGCCCGCGCTAAGAATCGTTCCGGCGCACCCCCGTTCCTCTGAGCTTCCTCAGCCGCGTTTCCCCCCTGTTCACCCGATGGGGGCCCGTGAACGGGGGACACCCTGCCTACCGTGGAGGCGTCTCCCCCGGACACCGCCATGCCCTCGAAAGGAATCCCCATGCCGTTCCCCGCGCTCTCGCGTACGCGCGCCTGCCTCCTCGTCGCCGGAATCGCCGCGACCACTGCCGTCGCCGGTGCCGCGCTGCCCGCCGCCGCCACCACGTCCAGCCCCGCGCCGGCGCACTCGTCGTTCTCGGTCCGCTCGTTCCCCGCGGTCGGCGCCGAGACCGGCCCGGACGACATCACGCGCCTCGGCGACTCGATCTACGTCACTTTCCAGAACGGCGTCGGCCCGATGGGGGAGGGCGCTCCGTCCGGGGCGACCGCCTCCACGATTCAGCAGTACAGCCTCGCCGGCGTCGCGGGCCGGTCGTGGTCGGTCACCGGCAAGGTGGACGGCCTCACTGCCGACCCCGAGCACCACCGGCTGCTGCTGACGGCCAACGAGGACGGGAACTCCAGCTTCCTGACCCTGGACCCCACGCGCTCCACCGCCCCGACCCGCTACGCGTACCAGGGCCTGACGCACGGCGGAGGCACGGACGCGATCTCGGTCTCGCACGGCTCCATCATCGTGAGCGCCTCCAACCCGACCGTCCCGAACGGCCCGGCCGCCTACCGGGTGGCTCTGCAGGGCACGAACGCGGTGCTCAGCCCCGTGCTGTTCGACAACAGCGTCGGCACCAGCGCCAACACGGCCACAGCCGGGAAGCCGGTCCAGCTCGCCCTCACCGACCCGGACTCCAACACGATCGTGCCCCGCTCCAGCGCCCGCTTCGGCGGCTCGTTCATGCTCGACTCGCAGGGCGACCAGCAGCTGTTGTTCCTGAACCCGTCCGTGCGGGCCGGGGCCGGACACGGCATCCAGGTGCTCTCGGTCGCCCAGCCGCTCGACGACACGGCCTTCGCGACCGCGTCGCGCCGCACCCTGTGGGCCACCGACCCGACGCACAACGCCGTCGACGAGATCACGGGACCGTTCACGCCGGGCGAGGCCGTCTCCACCATCACCCCGGACAGCGGTCCGACCTCCCTCGCCCGCCTCGGCCTCACCGACGGCTCGCTCACCCCGATCCCGGGCCTCGGCTCGGTCACACCGAAGGGCCTGCTGTTCACCAGCGCCGCGCACGGCGAGGACCAGGGCGACCAGGACGACCAGTAGTCGCACCCGACGCTCCTCCTGGCCGAGACATCGCTCCGGCCAGGAGGAGCGAGCCTCGTCAGTGCACGACCGACGCCCGCAGAGCAAGCGCCCGGGCGCCGACCACGACGTACAGCACCGCGGCCGCGACGAAGCCGGCCGACATCAGGAACGACAGCCACGCGCTGCCCGACATCATCGTCCCGACCCCGACGAGGAAGGTCAGGACGATCACGACGAACGCGGCGAGAGCGGCCCGCTTGGCGACCCGTTCACGCCGGGCGGTCAGCCAGACCCGCACCGCCACGACGATCACCCCGATCCCGACGAGCGCGTGGAGGCCGAGAACGATGCCCGCGACGACGCGCGCGGCGCCCACGTTCTCCTCCGGGCTGCCGAGGAGGTTCGCGCCCATCCCGAGCAGGAACTGCACGGCGAGGGCGCTCAACGCCTCCCGGGATCGGCGGACGAGGTCGGCGGCAGGGGCGGGAGAGGTGGGCACAGCGGACATGGGAGTCCCTTTCACTGGACGGATCGCAACGTTCGGCCCATCCTCTTCCGGCGCGCGAACGCTGTCATCCGGCCGGTGGAGTAGGTGCGGTTACTCTCCCGGGAGTAGCGGCTAATCTACGTAGGATGACGAACCAGCCTCGCGCAGACGACATCTCGATCGGCGGCGACATGATCCGCCTCGGGCAGTTCCTGAAGTTCGCCGGGCTCCTCGACTCCGGCGGGAACGTGAAGGAGGCCATCATCGACGGCTACGTGACCGTGAACGGCGAGGTCGACCGCCGGCGCGGACGGCAGCTCCAGGTCGGCGACGTCGTCGGCTTCGAGGGTCGGCTCGTCCGCGTCTGCCCGTGAGCCCGCACCCGACCCGCCCGGGTGCAGGATGAGCAGATGAAGCTGACGCTCGACCTGCACGACATCTACAACCGCGGCGGCGACATCGATCGCGCACTGAACGGGATCATCGCCGAGGCCGTCGCGAAGAAGGCCCCGCTGGTCGAGATCATCCCGGGAAAGGGTTCAGGCGCGCTGAAGAAGCGCGTGCTGCGCTTCCTCGACCAGCCGGAGATCAAGGCCCAGTACCACCGGGTCGAGAAGGACTCGAAGAACTTCGGCCGGGTGTTCGTGCACTTCCGCTGGAAGTAGCGCCGCCTACGCGCTCAGGCGCGGGTAGTCCGTGTAGCCCTCGGCGCCCGCCCCGTAGAACGTCGCCGCGTTGGGCTGGTTCTCCGGGTGCTCACCCTTCCACCGCTCCACGAGGTCCGGGTTGGCGATCGCAAGACGGCCGACGGCCACGGCGTCCGCGTGCGCATCCTCGACCAGCGCGATCGCCTCGTCCCGCGAGGTGACCGAGCTGAACCCGCTGTTGACGACGAAGGGGCCGCCGAAACGCTCGCGGAGGTCCTGCACGAGAGCGCCCGTCGGCTCGCTGTGCAGCACGCTCACGTAGGCGAGGCCGAGCGGCGCGAGCCCGTCGACCACGGCCTCGTAGGTGGCGGTGGCGTCGCCGAGGTCGGTCTCGAAGACGTCCTGGATGTTGTGCATCGGCGACAACCGGATGCCCACCCGCCCGGCCCCCACGGCCTCCGCGATCGCCGACGTCACCTCGACCACGAAGCGCGCCCGCGCCTCCGGGGACCCGCCGTACTGGTCGTCGCGGACGTTGGAGACCGGCGAGAGGAACTGGTGCAGCAGGTAGCCGTTGGCGCCGTGCACCTCCACCCCGTCGAGGCCTGCGGCGATGGCGTTCGTGGCCGCGGTGACGAACTCGTCGCGGACCGTCGCGAGCTCCTCGGTGGTGAGCGCGTGCGGCACCGGGTAGGCGACCTTCCCGGTCGTCGTGCGCGTCTCACCATCGATCGCGACGGCGCTCGGCGCGACGATGCGGTCCGTCCCGTTGATCAGCGGGTGCGAGACACGACCGCTGTGCATGAGCTGCATGACGATGCGGCCGCCCTTGGCGTGCACGGCGTCGGCCACCGCGCGCCAGCCGGCGATCTGCTCATCGGTGACGATGCCGGGCTGCCCCGGGTACGCCCGCGACTCGTGGCTCGGGTAGGTCCCCTCGGTGATGATCAGGCCCACGCTCGCTCGCTGCGCGTAGTGTTCCGCCACCAGCGGCCCCGGGATGCCGGCCTCACCCGAACGCGTGCGGGTCAGCGGCGCCATCACGACGCGGTTGGGAAGGTGGAGGTCGCCGAGCGAAACAGGGGAGAACAGATCCATCGAGGCATGCCTTTCGGTGTGCGGACACGTAAGCGGTCGGTATCTGCTGCGCGGTGGGCGCAACCCTGATCCGAACAGCGCCTGCGCGCGCACTATTCCTTCGCGGGTCTCGCGCACTCCATCGAGGTGCCAGATGACCCGACGGGAATGCCTACGGCGTCGGCGACGGCGACGGCGTCGGCGTCGGTGTCGCCTGCTTCCCCTGGGCGATCGCCTTCTCCAGAGCGCTGATGGTGGCGGCGTCGACGGCGCCGGTCGGCTCGACGCCGAGCTTGGTCTGGAACGACCTGAGCGCGTCGGTCAGGGCCGGAGTCCAGACACCGTCCACCGGCCCGTCCCAGAACCCGGCGAGCTTCAGGGTCTGTTGAACGGCGGCCGTGGTCGCGGTGTCCTGCTGGGCCGCGGCTCCGCCGACCGCCAGGAGCTTGCTCTGGAGTGCCGCGGCCGTCGCCTTGTCGAGGGCGCCGGTCACCGGGAGCCCGCTCTCCTTCTGGAGCGCCTCCACCGCCGCGGCCGTCTGCGGCCCGTACACGCCGTCGATCGCGCCGGTGTAGTACCCGGCCGCGGCGAGATCCTGCTGCAGCGTCGTCACATACGCGCTCACGGCGGCCTGGGCCTGCTCGGTCTGGGTCGCCGGCACGCAGCCGGCGTCGACGAACAGCCGCAGCCAGGAGAACTCCAGGGCGACGGCCGCACTGTTGAACTGGACGGAGGCGTCGGCGAGCGGCGTGGTGTCCGTGATCGCACTCTGAGCCGCGGCGAATTCGGATTCGGCCGTCTTGACCCGGTCGACGGTCGCTGCCGGAGCGAGCGGGGTGGCGGACGGCTGCGGGGTGGCGGACGTCGCGGGGGTCCCCGACGGACCGGCCTTGGCCCGCTCCAACGCGGCCCGCGCGTCGGCGAGCTCCCTCTGAGCGGCGACGAGCTCCGCTTGGGCCGCGACCGCCGCCTCGGCACCATCCAGGGCGTTGTCGCGCGGCTTGGCCAGGTCGGAGCCGGCCTTTCGGACATCGCCGACGGTGGGCGTGGTCTGCGTGAAGACGTCGCCGTACCGATCCAGCGCCTGGAGGTACGTCCTGCTCGCCGTGCAGAAGCTGTCGGAGGCGGCCTTCATCGCGCTCTGCGCCTCCGTCACCGCCTTCTCCGCGGCTGTCACCTGAGCCTGCGCACGGTCGACGTCCGTGACCTCGCCGGAACACCCGGCGAGCGCGAGCACCGCCACGGCCGCGGCGGCGATCACGATCCGTCCCCCCGCGTTCAGCGTTCTGCCGAAGTGTTCGCGCATCAGGCTCCCTCAGCTGCGGGGAGAACGTAGCGCTTGGGGCTCCCCCTGGCTGGACCGTCTGCGGCTGCGCCCCTGCGAGCCGACGGTGTCCTTGCTCTCCGGCAGAATGGTGCGTCCGCTCGTCGGCATTCGGCAAGAGTCCAGTTTTCTTTCACCGAACCCACTGCGCGGCTCAGCCGAACCGCAGCCCCCATCGGGACGGGGCGACCCGGTGGATCTGCCGGTAGAACGCCGTCCCGGACACCACCCCGAGCGCGATGGCGACGATCGAGCCGAGGATGGTGAAGAGGCTCAGCGAATCGAGTGCCAATCCGAGCACCCGTTGCGTGAGGCCGATCAGCCCCGCAGCTCCCGGCACAAGGAGCCAGAAGGCCGGGAGGAAGCAGACCACGGCGGGCGGCGCTCCGGGGAGGGCTTGCAGGAGGTACGCCACCAGTGTGAGAGCGAACGCACCCACGAAGCCGCCGAAGACCGCCGGGAGGGCCTGGGCGGTCAGCACCTGTGCCGCGTACGCGATGAGCAGCGTGAAAGCCAGGTAGAAGATGGACCGGCTGGGGCCGCAGTAGTAGAGATAGAACCCTGCGGCGAGAAGGATGACGCCGACCCACGGCTCGAGCACCCCGAATCCGGGCTCAGGTGCGAAGAGCGCCGTCGAGGGCGAGAGCCCGGTGATGCTTAGGGCGGCGACGATCCCCGACGCGAGGAGGCCGAGCTGCGTCAAGCCGTACACCAGGCGACTCGAGCCGGAAACCATGTCGCCCGATGCGAGCTCCTGGATCCCCGTCGTCAACGCAGCGCCCGGCAGCAGGGTCACCATCGCGGGGACGAGCACCTGAAGCGGAATCGCGATGAGGTGTGCCTCAGCCGCCGTGAACACCAGAAGCGCCGCGACGAAGGACAAGAACACCGGCAGGATCGTCGCACCGAACGAACCGGGCCGGACTGCCAGCTTGGCAGCGCCGACCAGGGTCCCGAGGACGAACGCCCCGACCATGCTGTCGAGCTGGGCACCGAGAAGCACCAACGCCACCCCGGCCGCTGCGACGCCGTGACCGACGACGCGCACTCCGGCGGGGAACCGCGGCGGCCGCGCGAGCGACTCCTTGAGGCTGGCGATCCCCTCCTCCGCCGTGAGTTCACCGCGCTCTGCCGCGAGCACGAGGCGATACACGTCCGCCGCACGGTCGAAACGGACTTCGCTGGCGAGCGGCGTGATCGCCTGCATGCCGCGGTTCTCCACCCCGGGCAACGAGACGATCATCACCGTCGGCAGCACGACGATCGACATCCCCGGGTGACCGAGCGCGGTCGCCACCGAACGAAGCGTGCGCTGGATGTCGGTGGTGGCGACCCCGATCGAGAGGAGCGCGCTGCCGAGCCCCATGAGAAGGGTCTGCGTCGTCGACGGGTCGTCGCTCGTGCTCGCAGTGTCGACCCGCGGCTCACGCCACCGCCGGACGAACTTGCGCCACGCTCGACCGATGTCCACCGCAGGCTCCCATCCCTCGATTCGGCATGTCCACCTCCTGCCCGACGCCCGGCAAGATCCTGCTTCGCCAACCATGCCCCAGCGGCACGGGTCGAAGATCCCGATTGTAGTTACCGATAACAATAAAGCGGCAGTTTCGTTGAATTCACTAGCGTTATCGATGATGCTACGCGTATCGTGACTCTCCTGTCCCTGCCCGATGAAGTAGCGAAGGTAGACCATGAGCGCAACCAAACCCCCCAACCATCGGAGATCGCGAGCCGCCGTTCTCGGCGCCGTCGTTCTCACCTTGTTCGCGGCTGCCGCCGTGCCCTCCGCACCGGCGAGCGCCGACACGGCAGCTCCTCCCGGCAGCGCGCTGCCGAGCTCGCAGTACACCCTCCTGGGCTTCGACTCGGAGTCAGCGCCCTATCCCGCTCCCCCCTCTCTCGACGGGACCGCCGCTGGTGCATTCGACGGCGACTACTCGACTCAGTGGGCGTCGAACTACAACGCCGGCTCCCCCGACCCGATGCCGCACTACCTCACGTTCGACATCGGGGCAGAGCACACGCTGACCGGTCTCGGCTACTCGGTCAAGGTGCAGGGCAACGGTCCGGCAAAGGATGTCGAAGTCCTGACCACGAACGACCCCGCCGTCGCCAAGGACGGGACGAGCACCGGTTGGACTCCGTCGGGGACTGCGACCTTCCAGCAACCCACGAGCGCCACTCAGATCCAGTACGTGACGTTCGCCCAGCCCGTCACCGCACGCTACGTCCAGTTCCGCGTGCTCGACTCCATCAACGGCTCCGACAACGCATCGGCCTCGGAGCTCGTCGTCTACAGCACGGACAGCATCGCCGGACAGCCAGCCGGCAAGGCGATCACGAACTCGCAGTACAGCGTGGTCGGAGAAGACTCTCAAGCGACGGACAGCGGTGACGGCTCGGCCGCGTCCGCGTTCGACCAGAACTACGCGACCCAGTGGGCGAGCCTGTGGAACGCCAGCCCGCAGCCGGGCTTCCCGCACTGGGTCACCTTCGACGTGGGAGGGTCCTTCACCCTCACCGGGCTCGGATACTCGGTGAAGGTGCAGAGCAACGGTCCCGTCAAGGACGCGAAGGTCTACACGACGAACGACGCGGCGACCGCACAGGATCCCAACGCGGCGGGATGGACGCTCGCAGGGACAGCCACCTTCGTGCAACCCACGAGCAACACCCAGCTCCAGTACGTCAGCTTCGCGAACCCGGTCGCGGCACGCTACGTCCGGTTCGAGGCCGAGGACTCGATCAACGGCTCGCGCAACGCCTCGGCATCGGAGCTCGTCGCGTACTCGACCGATTCGGACACCACACCGACGCCGGCCACTCCTCCCGGACCCCCCTCGCCGTACACGGTGAAGACGACCTCGATCGATTCGACCGACTGGAACTATCCCGACGACACCTCGGCGAGCAACTACCTCGACAAGGACGGGACCTACCACTTCGAGGAGGCGCACTCGCTCTACTCCAAGACGGACCCGCGAGCGTGGTCCTTCTATACCGGGACGAACATCGACGATGCCACCGCGGACCAGGCGATCAGCAACGCGGGAACCAACCCCGACACGACAGCGCTCTGCAACAACAGCCCGACCGGCAAGGAGGCGACGGTCGCTCCCGGGTCGACCAGCCACTCCGAGGCGAACTACTGCGACCTGACCCAGGTCTGGGTCGATCCGGACACGGGGGACTGGTACGGACTGGTCCACAACGAGTTCACCCCGGAGCCGTTCGCCGATGGTCTCCACTACGACTCGATCGACTATGCGGTGTCGAAGGACCAGGGCAAGACCTGGAGCATCCCCGGGCACGCGATCACGTCGCCATACAGCACGGTGCGCGGAGACACCGCCGCGTTCCCACAGCAGACGTACTACTACGGTGACGGCGATCCGCGACTGTATGTCGACTACGCTTCGGGATACTTCTACTCCTTCTACGGATCCCGCGTGGTCAACAAGGGCGGAGGCTGGGTCGCGTTCTACGAGCATGTCGCCCGCGCTCCGATCTCCGGCAAGATGGCCACGGGAACCTGGCAGAAGTGGTACGACGGCGCCTGGACGCAGCCGGGAATCGGCGGCAAGGAGAGCAACATGACTCCTGTCACGGCCAGCAGCACCACGGGCTACACCGCTCCCGACAAGGAGTACGACCCGACGACCCCGGGAAGCGCCCAGCAGCAGATCAAGAACGGCCAGATGCCGGGAACATCGCCGCTGTTCGTCATGGACGTCACCTACGACGCCTACCTCGGCCTCTACATCGGCGAGCCGCAGAACCCGGACCAATCGGGCACCGCGCCCCAGGAGTTCTACGCGACGAAGAGCCTGGCGACCCAGCAGTGGTTCAAGCTCGGCGACACCGGAAAGAGCTACACGACAGCCTCCTGGTACCGCTGGTTCATCGACCCGGCCAACAAGACCGGTTCGGCCGTCGTCGGCAAGTCGTTCCGTTCGTATTGCTCGTACGGATGCATGAACGGTTCTTCGGCGCAGTACGCGAACGTCACGATCGACGTCGACAAGCCGGCTGCCGCCATCGACACCACCAAGCAGTACACCATCGCGAACGGCGACGGACGGCTGCTGGGCGTCGACGGGAAGAGCGGGAAGCTGAGAAGTGCCGCGGCGGTCAACCAGGCGGCGGGTACGTGGACGTTCGCCCCAACGGGTGATGGCGCCTACACCCTGGCCGATCACGCCGGCGATCTCCTCGGCGTCGACTCGTCGTCCACGGCCGGCCGCGCCTGGGGTGCGAAGCTCGCGCTCTCGCCGAAGGGCGCCCCGGATGTCGGGCAACAGTGGTTCGTCGTGCCGAACACCTCGGCGACGACGGGCGACGCCACCGGCGGTGTGCGCCTCGTGAACCGCTACAGCGGTCTGGTGCTCGGATTCGACAACTCGAGCGTGCAGACCACCCCGCAGCGCACCTGGGACCAGGCCGCAGCGAAGGGGCTGTCGTCGGCCTCCGACCAGACTCTGGTCCTGACCGAATATGCAGGCGACGGGACCACCAACCCGTCCGCGCACTAGGGACGACAAAGGACTGGCCCCGGGCTCGCTGTCAGCAGCCCGGGGCCAGTCGCATGTCCGGCGGCGTTCTTTGAGCGCCGCCTACTCGTCGTCGAAGGTCTCGATGTACTCCTCGGTGGGTCCGAGTTCCGGTGCGCCACGGAATTCGATGCGGTCCCCGGACTGCTCCAGCTCCAGCACGGTGATCGTGTTGACTCCGGAGGTCAGCAGCGGGGCGGGAACGTAGAGCGTGAGCTGCGGCCCCACGTCCCAGTACCTGCCCACGAGAAAGCCGTTGACCCAGACGAATCCCTTGCGGAAGCCAGGGAGCGCGAGGAAGGTGTCGGCGGGCTCGGTGATCTCGACCTGAGCTGTGGCAAAGCCCGGCGCGCGGGAAATCCTCGCGCCGACGGACTCCGGAGTGGATGCCAACTGCCTCAGCATGGCGGGCGACCACTCGTCCAGCGGCAGCGCGCGCATCGTCCAGCCGTGGACGAGCCGACGCCCGACCTGCACACCACCGAGAATGCCTTTGCCCTGGCCGAGCAGCGGCCCGTAGTTGATGCGTCCCTGGTTCTCGACGAGAATCTGCAGCTCCACGGGCGCGCCCGTTCCTACGAGCTCCAGGGTTCCGGTCTCGTCCGAGATCACGCCCGCCGGCACTCCGTCGACGAACACCTGGGCGCGGTCATGCAAGCCCGTGATCGTCAGGGTCGTGCTCCCCCGCGGCAATCGCGGCCGGGCGCTGTAGAGGACGAGGCCGGACGGAAGTCCGAGTTGCTCGAAGCTCAGTGGACGCGTCGAAGCGATTCCGGCCGCCGCGGACCCGAGAGACTCCAGCAGCGCTCGGCCCGATTCCACAGAGATTGCTCGCGGCGCGAGCACCGGAGGGGCGGCGGGGGGCGCCGGCGGGAGAACACCCGTGAATTCGGTCAGCCGCTCACGCAACGCCATGAACTTGGCGGTGAGAGCCCCGTGCTCGGCGACCGGCGCGTCGGAGTCGTAACTGGTGATGGTCGGCTGCAGCGCACCGTCGTGGTTCGCTCCCGCCCACAAGCCGAAGTTGGTCCCGCCGTGCGCCATGTAGAGGCTCACCGATCCGCCGAGTTCGAGGATCTCCGCGAGGGTGGCATCGGCGCTCGGGACGGACCGCACATGATGCCGCTCTCCCCAGTGGTCGAACCAGCCGTTCCAGTATTCGGCACAGATGAAGGGTTCTCCGTTCCGCCGGGACCGGAGCAAGCCGATCGCCTGTGTGGCGCGCGAGCCGAACGTCGCCGTGGCGAGAACTCCCGGGATGGATCCGCCATCGAGCATGAGGTCGGTCGGGCCGTCCGCGGTGTAGAGCAACTCGGTGACGCCGCGCTCGATGAGGGCGTCCCGCAACCAAGCCAGATACGTGCCGTCGTCGCCGTAGCTGCCGTACTCGTTCTCGACCTGCATCGCGACGATCGGTCCCCCGTGCGAGGCCTGCAGCGAGACGAGGCGCGGGATGAGGTCGTCGAACCACTCAGCGACAGCGTCCAGGAACAGTGGATCGGACGAGCGCAGCCCCCTGCCCGAGCGAGCCGTGAGCCACGCGGGGAAACCCCCGTTGTCCCACTCGGCGCAGATGTACGGCCCGGGTCGCACGATGACGTCGAGCCCGAGCTCGCCGGCCAGCCGCACGAATCGCTCCAGATCACGCCAACCGCTGAAGTCCGCCGGCTGCTCTGCCCGGCGCTGATGGAAGTTCCACGCGACGTACGTGTCGACAGTGTTGAGCCCGAGCGCCGCGATCCGTTCGAGGCGATCGCGCCACAGTGCGGGGTGCACCCGGAAGTAGTGCAGCGAACCGGAGAGCACCCGGTGCTCGACCCCGTCGCGCAGCAGAGCACCGTTCGAGTAGTTCAGGATGGCGGCGCTCGTCGCCACCGTCACTTGACGGCTCCCGCCGTCATCCCGGCACGCCAGAACCGCTGCAGGGCGAGGAAGGCGACGACGAGAGGGACGATCGAGACGAGCGAGCCGATCACGACCAGCGGCGGCGGAACAGCGACATGGCTGGCGTTCCAGCCCACCAACCCGACCGTGACCGGCTGCAGACGATCGTCGCTGAGCACCATGGCCGGCAGGAGGTAGTTGTTCCAGATGTCGACGAACTGGAACAGGAAGATCGTGACGAGCGCCGGCAGCATCATCTTCGTGGAGATCGAGCGGAAGATGCGGAACTCGCTCGCGCCGTCGAGGCGACCCGCCTCGACGACTTCATCGGGCACCGACTGCGCCGCGAACACGCGCGACAGGTAGACCCCGAACGGGCTGACGACGCTGGGCAGCAGCACGGCGAGCGGATTGTTGATGAGTCCGACGCCCGAGAACATCAGATAGAGAGGCAGCGTGAAGAGGATCTTGGGCACCAGCACAGCCGCGAGGATCGCGCCGAACAGCGCACCGCGGCCCCGGAACTCGTACTTGGCCAACGCATAGCCGGCCATCGCGGACAGCAGCGTGCCGACGAGCGCGCCGACGCCGCAGTAGAGGAGGCTGTTCAGCATCCACTGCCAGAAGATGCCGCCGTTCTGCGCGGTGAGCCGTGCGATGTTGTCGAACAGGCCGAACCCGTCGAACCAGAGGCCGCTGCCGCTGAACTGCTGGCCGAACGGTTTGGTCGCCGAGACGACGAGCCACCACAGCGGGAACAGGAAGTAGATGCTCGAGAGGGAGAGCAGGATCATCACGACTGTGCGGCTCAGCGGGCTGGTGTCACGACGCGGCTTCACCGCACGATTCCGCGGGCGCGCCGGCGAGATCTTGTCAACGGTCGCGGTCATGCGCGCGCCTTCCTCTGTGCCACGCGCGGTCGCTCGCGCTCTGGACGGTTCGTCAGCCGGAAGAAGACGAACGAGATCATGCCGACGAGCACCGCGAGGATGACCGACTGCGCGGCCGCGTAGGGATAGTCGCCCGCCGAGACAGCCGCCTGGGCGGACATGATCGGGGTGAACGTCGACGAGATCGCCCCTCCGGAGATCGGCTGCAAGACGGTCGGCTCGTTGTAGAGCTGGGCGGATCCGATGATGGAGAACACGGCCGTGAGGATGATGGCGCTCCTCACCATCGGGATCTTGACGCTCCAGGCGATCCGCACCGGGGATGCGCCGTCGATCTTCGCCGCCTCCAGCACTTCCGCCGGGATGGACTGCAGAGCCGCGTAGATGATGATCATGTTGTACCCGGTCCAGCTCCAGGTGACGATGTTGGCCACGGACCACAGCACCGTCCCGTCGGCGAAGAAGGGCACCTGAAGGCCGAGCGGCTTCAGGAGGTGGTTGATCGGACTCGACTGCGTCGAGTACATGAACGACCAGACCAGTGCGGCGCTCACACCCGGGATCGCATAGGGAAGGAAGTTGGACAGCCGGAAGAACCCTTTGCCACGGGCGGACTTCGAATCGATGAGGAGGGCGAGCGCGAGGGCGAGCCCGAGCATCACGGGCACCTGAACGACACCGAACAACGCGACCCGACCGAGCGAGTGGACGAAGTCGGGGTCGGAGAAGGCTCGCGCGTAGTTCGCCGACGGCGCGAAGACCTGAGTCGGTGCGACGAGCCCGAGCCCGGAACGCTTGACGACGAACAGGCTGGCGATGGCGGCGTAGACGATCGGGGCGACGTACATCGCCGCGAAGAGCAGGAAGAACGGCCCGAGAAACAGCAGCGGCGCCCGCCAGCCGAGCGTCCCTCGCCCTCGTATCCGCGCCGGCTTCGCAGCCGCCGACGATGAGGGCTTACGGGCAAGAGCCAGTTCGCTCACGAAACCTTTCCTTCCGTCTTGCTGATGCGGCGGGCGCCGATCAGGTATCGCGCGCCCGCCGCATCTGTGCTGCTGTGCCTACTGGCTGACCTTCAGCCCCTGCGTCTTCAGCTCTGTCACCGTCTTGTCCTGCGCGGTCTGCAGGGCATCGGCGATGGTGCCTTGCCCCGACCAGGCCTTGCCGAGGCCGTCGTTGAGGTCGGCCGCCGTCTTCGTCATGACCGGCCCCCAGGTCCAGGCGGGGTTCACCTTGGCCGCCGCAGCGCTGAAGACGTCATAGATCTTCTGACCGCCGAAGTAGGGGTCGCCCGAGGTGAGCGCGGGGAGACTCGTCAGGGCCGTGGCGGCCGGGTAGAGGCCCGCCTTCTGCACGAGCGTGTTGAAGGTCGTCTTGTCGGTGCTCATCCAGTTGGCGAACTCCCAGGCGCCCTTCGGGTCGTTGCAGCCCTTCAGCACCGCCGTCGCGGAGCCGCCGGCGTTGCCGACCTGATCCTCGCCGGCCTTCCACTGCGGCATCGGCGCCACCGCCCACTTGCCGGAACCGTCCGCGGCGCCTCCCTTGATCACTCCGGCCTGCCAGACCGCGCCGACGACGGTGGCGATGTCGCCGTTGCCGAGGCCCGTGTACCAGGCCTGGTCGTACATCGGAGCGCTGCTGATGACCCCGTCCTTCACCAGGCCCTGCCAGTAGTCGGCGACCTTCTTGTTCTCGGCGGACGCCATCGTCACCTTCCAGGAGTCGCCGCTCACACCGAACCACGTCGCACCAGGCTGCCATGCGAGTCCCGCGTAGTCGTAGTCCATGTAGGGGGACGAAATGAACTTGTTCGGGTCGGACGCGTGGATCTTCACCGCGTCCGCCTGGTACTCATCCCAGGTGGTCGGTGCGGCGAGCCCGAGCGAGTCGAAGAGCTGCTTGTTGTAGAACAGCGCCATGGGACCGGTGTCGACGGGCGCACCGTAGACCGCGTCGCCGATCGAGACGGACTTCCAGGCCGCGGGCTGGTACTTCCCCTTATCCCCGTTCGCGTACTGGGAGACGTCCTCGAGTGCACCCTGCGCGGCGAAGCTCGGCAACGTCTCGTAGCCGACCTGGGCGAGACACGGCGCGTTCTTCGCAGTGACCGCATTGAGCATCTTCTGGTAGCCGCCCTTGGCCCCCGGCTGCACCTCTTGGTACGTGACGCTCACATCCGTGTGCGACGCGTTGAACGCCTTCACCGCATCGGCGTATCCCGGAGCCCAGCCCCAGAACGTGACGGTCGACTTCTCGGCGCCCGTCCCGCTGGACGAACACCCTGCAAGCACCAGGCCAAGCGCGACCGCTCCGGCCACACCAGCCAGGCGAAAAGCTGACTTCTTCACTGCCTCTCCTTTGATCACAGGACTTCGCGCTCCGGCCGACGTGGACAGCCACGCATCCGCTACGCCTCTTGTCGGACGACTATCGCACAAAATGATACCGATAACAAGTCGATTTAGTCAGTCTGGATGTACCGGAATTTCAACCATCTTCGCTCAGGGCGGCTCGATCGGGTCCAGCGTAATAGATATCGATGCCAAACAGTCAGGGAAACGCCAGGCTCAGGGCGGCGATCGCCGTGCTCGGCTGCTCAAACCACTGGCGCACCGAACGAAATCGGCCTGAACCCCAAGGTTATCGCTATCATCCGGGCTTTCCCACAGCGCGGGACTCGCCGCAAGACGGGCCGGCCGGGCGTTTGTGGTCGGTATCATTGACGGATGACAACGCCTGCGCTCCGAAGCTCCACGCAGCGGCCGCCCGGGATGACCGACGTTGCGAGGGTCGCCGGCGTATCCGCGCAGACCGTCTCTCGCGTCCTCAGCGGCCATCCGAACGTGCAGCAGAAGACGCGGGCGAAAGTCCTCGCGGCGGTCGAACAGCTCGGTTATCGCAAGAACAATGCCGCACGGGTCCTGTCGTCAGGCCGCAGCCGCACGATCGGTGTGGTGCAACTGCAGACCAGTTTCTACTCGCGCACCGCCATCGCCGTCGGCATCGAGGAGGCGGCCCGCGCGGCCGGCTATTCGGTGAGCGCGGCGACGAGCCCGTCGCTCGACGCATCCTCCATCGAAGAGGCGATGTCGCGACTGGCTGATCAAGGCGTGGAGGGAATCATCCTCGCGCTGCCGCTGGTCCACTCCACGAAGGCGATCGAGGAGATCACGAAGGCGACGCCGACGATCACGATCGACGGGTCACGCACGTCGGCGACGGAGATCGTCGCCATCGACCAATCGCAGGCTGCGCGGATAGCGACGCAGCATCTCCTCGATCTCGGTCACAAGACGGTCTGGCACGTATCCGGCCCCTCGGGATGGCTCGACGCGCTCAGTCGTGCTGAAGGCTGGCGCCGCACGCTCGAAGACGCCGGGATCACGCCGCCTCCCGCGCTGGAGGGAGACTGGTCGCCGGCCTCGGGATACCGGAACGGTCTCATCCTGGGCCGAATCCCGGAGGTGACGGCGGTGTTCGTGGCGAGTGACGAGATGGCGTTCGGGGTGATCCGGGCATTCCATGAACTCGGCCGCCGGATCCCCGAGGACATCTCCGTCGTCGGTGTCGATGACATCGCCCTCGCCGAGTACTGCTCGCCTTCGCTCACGACGGTGGCGCAACCCTTCTCGAAGATGGGCGAACTCGCCGTCCAGCACCTGCTTCGCTACATGGCCGACCCGGAGGTCACGCTGGCGCCGGCGTCCGTCGAACCCCACCTGATCGTCCGGTCGTCGACGGGACCGCTCGGCGGCTGACGCAACCCGAATCACTCCACTTCGGGGGCTGTTTCGTGACCAGTCAGGGGTTGCGCCCCGCCCACGGATCGACGCTCGAAGGATCGACACCGTCACCAGGCATGCGCTGAATCCCGCCGCCGCTCGGCAGACGCTGAATCGTGTCCTCGGTCAGCCGGCCAGCCGGCGGCTCGTACTCGCGCTCGCGCTTCAACCAGCTGACGATCCGTTCGCGGATGCTGCTCACGCGCTGGAGGCTACACCCACGGCGCGCTCGTCCGCCTCCCTCGGGATCGACCCCTAAGTTCGCACTATGGCGCTGTCGCGATGGAAGACCCCTCTGATCGCCCTCGCGATCGTCATCGGGCTCGGCGGAACGCTTGTCGGGGGGCTCGCGCTCATGAACCTTCCACCCGCCGTTCCGGCCCCGCGCCATCCGGTGCCGGGCCCCGACGCCACGCTCACCTCGACGTCGCAGGCCTATATGGAGGCCGCGAAGAGCAACGACTGCGGCATGACCCGCGCCCTCACGACCTCGAACACGACCGTATGGTGCGACGGCCCACGGCTGCTCGCCTACACGTTCGTCGCCCGCACCGGCGACGACGGCACGTGCATGGCGTACTGGATCACCACCGACCGCGGCCTCGACGGCACCGACCAAGGCGGCTCGGAACCGTGGTCGTTCTGCTACCGCCAGACCAAGGCGGGCTGGCGGCTCTGGGATCAGGGCCAGGGCTGATCCGCGAATCGACCACGGCCATGACCTGGCTGGGCTGACTCCGCCCTCACGCGACGCCGCCGTCGAATCGACGCGCGGCCTCCGCGTAGAAGAAGTGAAGTTCGGCCAGGGGCACCACCGCGCGGGACACTGCGTTCGCGTCCTGCCCCTCCCGTGAGAAGGGCGGCGGATACAGGGTCCAGCCCTGGTCCGCACGCAACGACCTGGTGTCGTCTTGCCAGCCGGTCCACCGCAACGAGCCGTAGAACTCGGCCAGCCCTCCGGCGAGCGCCCACGCGACGAAGGCCGAGTGTCCCCCGCCGATCCCGGACCACGCGAGCGTATCCGGTCCCCAATAGCAGACCTCACCCGCGGCGACGCCCAGGCCTCCACCGTCGATGGCGAAGCGTCCGCCCAGCGCATCGAAGGCGACGACGAGATGCGACTGAGCGCGGCCTCCACTGTTCTCCTCCGCCAGGCTCGGCAGGCCCGGCGAGCCGCCGCCGAGGATGCGCAACCAACTGCTGTCGACGAGGAGACCACCCGTGTTCGCGGCTATCGCCCCCAACGTGGAGTGCTGTGTGAGCGGAAGCTCGTGCCCGACCGCGTGGGCCCGGAAGGCATCCACGGAAAGAACCTCGACCTCCACGGACGCTTCGCGGACCTGGCGGACGACCGCCGGCCAGACGGATTCGTCAGCGTCGGACATGCAGCATCGCTCGCATCCCTGTCATGCCGCGAGCGTACCGGCATCGATGGTCGTGGCTCGGGCACCCGGGCCGGCAGCACGACGGGGCGGTCTCAGCCGATTGGCCTCGCCGCGAGCGGCGCCCGCTCCTATACTTTCGCCCGAACGGGCAGACACCGCTCTCAAAGGAGACCGAAATGACCGATGCAACATCCACTCCCGCCGACGAGTCCGGCGCGGACGACACGGCCGTCAGCGTGCAGGCGGCCGGCATCAGCGACGGCGCTTACGCGCTGATCGCCGCCGATTTCTCGGACGCCGACATCGCGATGGAAGCGTACGAAGCACTCAAGGATGTCGAGGACGGCGCGACTGTCAAGATCGACGGGGTCGTCGTCGTCAAACGGGACGAGGACGGCAAGCTCCACGTGCAGAAGGCCACCGACCACAGCACCCGCGACGGCCTCGCCTGGGGCGCTGTCGGCGGCGCGGTCCTGGGTGTCCTGTTCCCGCCGTCGATCATCGGCAGCGCCCTCGTGGTGGGCGCGGGCGGCGGTGTCTTCGGGAAGCTGCGCGAGCGCCACCACAAGAAGGAGCTGGCGAAGGAGCTCGAGGATGCGATCGCACCCGGCCACTCAGGGATCATCGCGTTGGTCTCCAACCCGGGCGAGGTCAAGATCCGCAAGGCGCTCGAGAAGGCCGACCGTATCGTGGAGAAGGCCGTCGACGATGCGGCCGCGGCGGACATCAAGGCGGCGGGCAAAGATGGGGACAGCGCAGCCGACGCACCCTCAGCCACCGCGAGCGACTCCACCGACAAGAAGTAGAACGGCAGCGCGGAGCCGCAATCGCTCCGCGCTGCTCTAAGCTCTCTCCTGGTCCCGCCCTAGTCGCAAGGCGCACCCCCGCTGAGCGGCCCTCTGGAGAGGGAGGCAGCCGTTGTTCGAGCCGGGCCGGGATGGGGTGAACTCGACCTGTCCGCGTCGTGGTGGTCAGTTGAGCGCGTCGAGCTGCTGCTGAATGATCTGCTTCGTTTGGTCCGGGTCGGGCGTTGCTGCCGTGAAGTGACGCACGTACACGAGGATGTTGCCGTGTGGAGCGGTCATCCGAACGTGGGCGTTGCCGAGTGAATCCAGCTTGTCGACGACCAGGCTGGTGCCGTTCACGTCGGGAGCCGACTGGACGCTCCCGCCTTCGCGGCCGCTCCGCCACGTCTGAGTGAGGTCGAGGTACATGCTCTCAGCGCCCTGCGGGGTCCGGAACTCGATCAGGACGACCTCGGTCTGTGACCGATCGGCATTGATCCAGCCGTTTCGGGCAGCGGAGACGAAGCCCCGCTGCTGGGCGAGCTTCGTCTCGTCAGCGCGTGCATCCGCGGCGTAAAAGTGGTCGACGAAGGTGGGCAGATCCAGAACGCCGGTCGGCGAATTCACCCACGGCGTTGCGTCCGACGGCGGCCGCAGGATCTTGCCGAGCGGTCCATCAGCCTGAGCCGAACTCCTCGCCGACAGTGATGCGAACGACCCGTCGACGGTGGCGACGACGCTTGCCACCATGGGGAGCAGGACGACGCTCAGCACGAAGGATGCGCAGCCGACGCAGAGACCGATGATGCCGAACGTGCGCACCCGCCGGACCTGGCGCTGGGCTTCCGCGATCTCTCCGACGCGCACGGCGGGGTCGATCCTGTTCCACGCGGACAGCAGTGAGTACAACGCCAGAGGCCAGAAGAACAACCAGTTCACGACGAGCCAGCCGGTTGGCTTCCTCACCGCTACCGGCGCGAAGGGAAAGTACCCTCCCGGTGGGTATGGTCCCGGGGAGGGCATCCCCTGACCTCCAGGTGGAGCGAAGGGACCCGGTTCATGGAATTGTGTCATTCAGGCTCTTCCAGCTTCAGCTCGGCGGACGCACCGGGTCATGGCGAGGAGGGCGGAGGCCCCGAGGCTCAGTATTGGGCAAGCCCTCATCACTCCGCCAGGAATTGCGGAGTCGGCCGGCCCCCCAATCCGAGGCATGCCAAGCCCGCGCTGACTTCGGCATCATGCGGCCCGACATCGAGCTCGCACGTCCCGGACTAGACGACTCCGCGGAGGAAGCCGGTGACGATACCGAGAGGCAAGACCGGAAGCTTCGGAAGCGGCAGGGAGGGCACGGGCGGGGTCGGCACCTGGACCACCGGCGGCGGTGTGACCGGCGGCGCGGGCTGCGGGACCGCTGGCGGCTGCGGCGCGGCTGCCGGCGCCGGTGAGGCGGGCGCGGCACCACCACTCTGGGCGGAGCCGGTTCCTCCGGCTCCGCCTGCATTCGGGGCTCCGCCGGTTCCCCCGGCCCCGCCGGTTCCCCCGGCTCCGCCCGTCGCGGGCGCGATACCCGACGCGGCCGGCGCCGAGACGCTTCCCGGGCCCGTCGCGCCGCTCGCGTTCTGAGGAGGCGTCGAGACAATGGTCCCCGCCGGTGCGACGGTCAGGGCGATCGTCGTTCCCTTCGCCACATGCGATCCCTCGCCCGGAGACTGCCGCGTCACGACGTAGTCCGTCCCGCCCGTCGGGGACGCTCCCGACTCGGTGCGGGACGACGTCGAGAACCCGCGGGCACGCAACGTATCCCTGGCACGGGTCTCGGAGAGGCCGATCACGTTCGGCACGGACAGGGCGACGACGGGAGCCGCACCAGGCGCTGACGACTGTGATCGGGCGGGCGCCGGCATCAGATCGGCCGTCACCAGGGGCGTGACGACCAGCGCCGCCACCAGGGTGGCGGTCACGAGGGCGCCGGTCCGGAAAGGGTGTTCGACGATCACATCGCCGACTCGGCGCAGTCCGCCGACCCGCGCGATATGCCTGCCCACCATTCTCTCTTCTCTGCCGATGATCGAGGCGACTGGCGTATCGCCAGCCGTCCGCGGAGACAGTACGCCTCGCGTGCAGTGTTCGCGAGGGACGCCCAGGAGGCTCGGAGGAACGGAGGTCCGTGCCACCGCCATCCCGGCTGTTACGATCCTGCGAAGGGGGAACGGATGAAGCGGATCACGGCAGTTGGTGTGCTCGCAGTGGCTGTGTTCACGTTGAGCGGTTGCGTTTCCTCACCGTCGCCGTTCGATGGAGAGCGTAAGGCCGGGGACGAGCTCCCCGCCGTGTTCTCCGACATCCCGATCAGCGGCGACACGTCTACGTCCCGGTATCAGGGTCAAGCCGACGGTCACCGCTTGTATCTGGTGAAGGCGGCCACCGGTGATCTGCAGTTCTGCCTGGCGTACACCGACGGGACGAAAGAAGGCTCTGGGTCGTCCTGCTCCGGTGGAACCTGGGTGAAGACGACGCTGCCGGACCGCGCAGAGTTCGAAGTCCAGCTGAACGGCTTCACCGATGCGCCGGCTGCGGGAGAGAAGCAGATCTCGCCGTGGGTCAGGCAGACGTCGAGGGCCAGGGGCGCATAGCGCTTCGAGCGTTGCCGCTCCCGGCGAGGCCCGAAGATCACGGTGGGTCCTCCGTGTCCCAGGTGAGCCAACGCGCGAGAGCCGCGCCCTTGTCGTCACCGATGAGGAGGAACCTCACCAACAAGCTCAGCGGCACGGCGAGAATCGCTCCGATTGGTCCGAGGAGCACACTCCAGAGCACGACCGAGAAGAAGGTCAGGGTGACGCTCAGCCGAACCGTCCTCGCTACGAAATGCGGCTGGATCAGTTCCTGAACGACGACGTTGACGACCGCGTACAGGGCGAGCACGAGCAGTCCCATGCCCCAGCCACCGATGACCAGCGCCAGCACGAACGGTGGAAGCAACCCGATGACGAAACCGACGTTCGGGATGTAGTTGGTAACGAACGCGAGCACCGCCCAGACGAAGGGAAGCGGGATGCCGATCGCCCAGATGGCGAGACCGTCGATGATCGCCACGATGGCGCCGAAGATCGTGTTGACCACGTAGTAGCGTGCGGTGCCATCGACGAATCCGCGAAAGGAGCGCACCCTCATCGGCTGCTTCGCCGCAAGCTCATCGGGCATCTCGGCCAACCGTCGCGCGTCGATCGCCATGAACCAGACGTAGCCGAGCACGAAGAAGAGGGCCGCACCCAGGCCGACCAGCTGCTTGCCGG
The DNA here is from genome assembly GCF_041262565.1 of Leifsonia sp. EB41. Lineage (NCBI taxonomy): Bacteria > Bacillati > Actinomycetota > Actinomycetes > Micrococcales > Microbacteriaceae > Leifsonia > Leifsonia sp. EB41. Next base: position 1,595,175 of record NZ_JBGCCJ010000001.1, read on the forward strand.
CGTTGAACACCCCGTGCAGGATCGCATCGGGCTGAAGCCAACCGCCGACCGTGTCGGCGGACGCCGGGTCGAACCCGAGCGTGCCGAGGAATTCTGCGACCCCGCCGGAACTCTTCTGCAGTTCGCTCGCATAGTCGGTGAGGACCCGGGCGAACTGGCCGAGGGCGAGCACGATGACCACTCCGAGCACTGCGATGATCGCGTAGGCGGTAGCCACGACAACGACCGTGCCCAGCCAGCGCGGCAGCCCACGCCGATCGAGGGGGCGGCGCACCGGGTGTGCCACGATCACGAGCACCGCCGCGAGAATCAACGGGCCGAGAAACCCGCGCCCCGCCCAGATGGCCCACGCGGCAACGCCGGCCGAGGCGAGGGTGACCAGGACCCGCGTCGGCTTCGCGAGGCCTATCGGCCGATGCTGCTCCAGGTCGGCCATTGCGATGACTCCGTGTTCAGAGGCGTGGGATGAGGGCACCTCGGGCGATCAACAATTTGTGAGTGCCCCCGCAATGTATCCGAGGTGCATACCGTGGCGCGACGGCGGGTCGCCATGAACTGGGTGCTCGTCATCCTGCAGGGCTGCGTCGTCATCGGCGCCCGCGGAGGTTCCGGCAAAATGCCCCATTGCCACACCTCGACCGCGCGCATCATCATTCGGCTGACAGCAGTTCCGCGCTTCACAGACACGCAGGGGGTTGGCAATCATGACTCGAACACAGACTCAGGAACCAGCGCAGCGGACCGGCTGGGTCGGTTGGATCTACTTCGCTGGGGTCGTGCTGCTCATCGGAGCCGCCATCGACATCTTCTACGGGATCATGGCCATCATCGGGCCGAACACGGCGTACTTCGTCGGCCCGAACGGCAGAGCCGCATCGTTCAACGTTGCCGCCTGGGGATGGTGGTCCCTGATCGTCGGTATCGCCCTGATCGTCGCCGCCGCCTGCCTCCTGACCGGCAAGACCTGGGCGCGTGTGCTCGTCGTCATCATCGTCGCGATCAATGCGGTGTCTCACCTGATGTCGTTGCCCGCGCAACCCTGGTGGGCGATCATCATGGTCGCGCTCGACGTGCTCGTCATCTACGCGGTCACCGTGCACGGGCGCGAACTTCGGTCCTGACCCGCGGCCGCGCACGGCCGGCAGAGAGTTCGCGTGCGGCGACCGGTTTCCCGCGGCTACAGGTGTTCCGTGGACGCGCCGGTGCCGCACGCGAGCTGCGAGACGAAACCGCGTCCGGTGGGGCTGGGCCGAGCCTGTGAAGCCGGCACTCCGCGACGAGTCAGCAACGACGATCCGGCGGCCGCGCCGAGAAGGGCACGACCGCCGGACGTCGGGGAAAGGACTACTGCGCCGCCACCAGTTGGCCGACGTATCCGGGAGCGTTCGGGCTGCCCCAACCGGTTGTCAGGTCGTAACCGGACGTCGTCGGGTATCCCGGCACCGGGTCGGGCGTGACGAATCCGTCGGATCCGAGGTCCCAGATGCGGTTGTTCTGCAGCACGCCGCTCGGCGTCGTCCCGTAGGTGTGCGGGACGATGTCGTTGAACGCGGCCGACTTGTCGAACGAGGCACTGTAGATCACCGGGTTCAGGAATCCGATCGGTCCCTTGCCCGCTGCCGCGCGCTGCTGGTTCCCGATTGCGGTGATGGCGGCGAACTGCGGTGACGCAGCCGAGGTTCCACCGTACACACCCCAGCGCGGGCCGCCGTAGAGCGACGGGAAGTAGGTCTCGTACGTCAGCACGCCACCGTTCACCGCCGCGTTGAACGCCACATCAGGCACGCCGCGCTTTGCGCCGACCACGCCGGACACGGTGCTCTGGTAGGACGGGCGGGCGTAGACGGTCGAGAGGCCGCCACCCGTTCCGATTCCCTCGAAGCTCTCGTTCCAGACGTTCTCCGAGCTGCCGCCGCTGGTCCACGACCAGTAGGCCGGGTTACGCGCACCCGATGCGAGGAACGGCATGTCCTGGGTGGGGGCCCACTGCCATCCCGACATCACCTGCGTGCCGCCGACCGACGTCACGTACGGCGAGACGTTCGGGTAGCTCACCTCGGGGGTCGAGCCGACCGTCGTCTGACGGTGCGACCGGGTGACACCGGTCGATCCGTTGTCGCCGGCGGAGGAGAAGAACGTGTCGCCCTTCGCCAGGCCGCGCTGGAACGTCTGGTCGAACTTCGCGAACTGCGCGGCCGCGGCTCCCCCGAACGCCTGCTCGTCGGTGCCGAAGGACATCGAGAACACGGTGCCCGATGGGTACGCTCCGACAGCCCAGTCGATCGCTTTCATGAGGTTCGGCAGGCCTTGGACGCCCTGGGTTTCGGCGGGAGGAGTGGCGACGAGCACGATGTGCGCCTTGGGAGCCATGGCGTACGCCCACTCGATGTCGAGGCTCGCCTCACCGGCCCAGCTCGCGGCCGCGTTCGGGCCGGACTGGCCGACTCCCTTTCCGGTGGGGTTCTTGTAGTCGGGCTGGCCGAGGGGGTACACCTCGCTGAAGTCGGGTGTGGGGCCACCGTAGGTGCTGGCGAAGAACGACAGGTCGTTCGCTCCCGTCGGGGTGCCGTACGCGTCGACCAGCACGATCGTCTGTCCGGCGCCGTCGTTGCTCGACGCGAGCGGACCGAGGCCGTAGAACGAGCGCAGCTGGTCGGGCCCGTAGCAGTGGAGCGTGGTCGACACCCGGTTGTCGGGTGCGGGCCGCTGGCACGAGACGGCACCTTGGGCGCTCGTCGCGTCGGTGAACGCCGAGTCGGGTGCGCGCAGCGCCATCGGCTGCACGGACGCGGAGTTCGCGACCGGCGGCGGAGTCGGAGCGCTGAACCCGGTGGCGCCGAGTGCGGCGATACCGAGTGCGGCGGCAAGGATTGCGGATCTATTCTTCATCGAACTTCACAACCTCCTCATGAGAGTCGCGCGGGGCTGCTGGCGCTTGTGACGCGGCGTTGCTCGTGCGCGCAATTGGCAAGAAAGTATCACCGCCGAGAACGGCCTGTCTACGCCCGACCGAGGGCCTGCCGCCGCGTCCCGTGAACCTTGTTCTCACCACTCGTTCTGCGCCACCCGCTTCACCGTCGCGGAGAACCCCTCCCCTCGAGATCAGGTGCCCGGCGTCGCCTGCGTCGGCTCTGCCGAGTAGTGCCTCGGACGGGCTCAGAAGTAGCGCCTCAGCGACGGCAGATGCGTCAGGGTGGGCAAATCGCCTTTTCGGGGAAAGCGAAACCCCCGCATCCCTTGTAAAAACGGGGATCGCGGGGGCTTGCACGTGGCGGTACCGGTGGGATTTGAACCCACGGTGGGCTTTCACCCACACAACTTTTCGAGAGTTGCACCTTCGGCCGCTCGGACACGGTACCGCCGATGAGTTTACTGGATGCGCGCGGTCACCGCGAATCGGGCAGGGGCCGGGCGCGCCCGAAGCTCAGGGAAGCGCAAGTGGACGGCAGTACGCTGCCGGGATGGGCATTCTGAAGCCAGCGGTCTGGCTGGGCGGCGCTCTGGTCGTCGCTACGGGCGCGGTGGCCGGGCGGGTGTGGGTCGCGCGGCAGCGCGCGTCGCTCGCCGCCGGCAAGGAGCGCATCAACCAGACGCTGCCCGTGCACTCCGCGTGGTGGCGCGACCACGCCAAGACGGAGGGCGAGATCCTCTACGTGGCCATCGGGGACAGCGCCGCGCAGGGGATCGGCGCCTCCGTGCCGCGCAACAGCTATGTCGGCGTGATCGCCGACCACGTCCGGTCCGCGACCGGACGGAGCGTCCAGGTCGTCAACCTGTCCGTGTCCGGGGCGACCGTCGCGCTGGCCGCCGACGACCAGATTCCCCGGCTCGCCGACCATGCCCCCGACCTCGTCACCGTGTCGATCGGCGCGAACGACATCGCCGATTTCGACCCCGTGCGTTTCCGGGAAGGCATCCGCCGGGTGTTGGACGCGGTGCCGTCGGACGCGATCGTGGCCGACCTCCCGTACTTCTACCTGCCGCACAACGAGCGCAAGGTCGCGGTCGCGAACGGCATCCTCCGCGAAGCGGCCGCCGAGCGCGGGCTGACGGTCGTCCCGCTGCACGAGGCCATGCGGCGGGAGGGGTGGCGCGGGGCGCTGCACCACTTCGCCGACGACTGGTTCCACCCGAACGACCACGGCTACCGGGTCTGGGCGTCCGCCTTCCTGCCCGCGGTCATCGAGCAGGCGACGGCCAGGTTCCCGCGGCGCGCCGCGCTCTAAGCTGCGTCCTGCGGCAGCTTTGTGTTCGGCGCCAGGAACGACAGCACCCGCTCCCACGCCGGCGCGATGACGAGGTGACCGGCGCCGGGGAACATCTCCATCCGGGCGTCCGGGATCGCCTTCCGGTACCAGGCGGCGTGCGCGTGACCCGCGATCGGGTCGGCGTCGCCGCCGATGATGAGCGTCTTCGCCCGCACCGCTCCCGGATCGAAGCCCCACGGTCGCGCGGTGTAGCTCAGGATGTCGGCCGCCACGCCGCCGGGACCCTGGCGGTAGGCGTCCTTCAACATTCGGCCGAGCCGGTCCTCCAGGCCGCGGCGGCCGAGCACCTCGGCGTCCACCGGTCCGGCTCCGAGCGCGTCGAGGGGGACGCCGCTCTCCAGGTCGGCGGCCCGCATTGCGTCGGCCTGGCCCTGCAGCATGGCGGACAGCCGGCTCCTCGCCTCGTCGGGTGAGAGGCGACCCAACTCGTCGGACTGCTTCTGCAGTTCGGGCGGGATCCACGGCACGTCCTCGTTCGGGGCGGGAGTCGCGACCACCGCGACCCGGTCGACGAGCTCGGGATGGCGTGCGGCGAAGGCGAGCGCCACCCGGCCGCCGGCCGACCAGCCGGCGATGCCGATCGTCGGCGGACGGTTGACGCCGATCGGCGCCTCCAGCCGCTTCATCTCGCGGATGTATTCGGCGATGTCGTCGGCGGCGCCCACGATGCTCGGCCAGGAGCCGGCCGGCCACGGATCGCTGGAGCCGTAGCCCGGCCGGTCGAGCGACACGATGTGGACGCCGCGGTTCGCCGAGGCGTCCGGGTCGGGGTCGAACACCGACGAACCGGGGGCGGGATGGCAGAACACGATGACACGCGCGGCGACCGGGTCGCCCAGGGTGGTGACGCCGACACGTCGGCCCGAACGGAGGGTGAACGTCAGGTTGGCCATGCGGCCCATTGTGGCCCGAGGGCCCCGCGGCGAAAACCCTCGCGTCGCCACGGGAGGAGATTCCGTTCGACATGCCGCGCGCGGGCAGTCAGCGGAGGAGTCGTGCCGCGTGTCGGGGGCGGAACTCCTCCATTAGCCGCGGGCCGGAGGCGGGGTCAGAAGGCGGCGTCGAGTTCTCGCTCGCGTGGGGTGGTGGCGGCAGTGAAGGCGACGCGCAGTGCCTCCCGGATCGTCGCGGCGCGCTCGTCGATGCGGGTCGAGAATCCGAGCCGCGTCGCCTCCGTCGCCCGCTGCTTGCCGCTCGTCACCGGCCGGATCTCCCCCGCCAGGCTGATCTCGCCGAATGCGACGAGCGTGTGCGGGATGGCCCGGTCCGTCGCCGCCGACGCCACCGCCAGTGCGATGGCCAGGTCGGCGCCCGGCTCGGCCAGCCGCACCCCGCCGACGGTGGACACGTACACGTCCTTGTCGCCGAGGCGGATGCCGGCCCGCCGCTCCAGGACCGCCAGCAGCATCGCGACGCGCGAGGAGTCCACCCCGTTCGTCACGCGCCGCGGGTTGGGCGCGGTGGTCGCCACGACGAGCGCCTGCACCTCCACCGGCAGCGGCCGCCGGCCCTCCATCGCCACAGTGACGCAGGTGCCGGACACCGGCGTCGTGGTGCGGCTGAGGAAGAGCCCGCTCGGGTCCGGCACCTCGGCGATGCCGTCGCCGGCCATCTCGAAGCAGCCGACCTCGTCGGTCGGCCCGAACCGGTTCTTCAGCGCGCGCACGAACCGCAGCGCGGTCTGGCGGTCGCCCTCGAAGTGGCACACGACGTCCACCAGGTGCTCGAGCAGGCGCGGACCGGCGATCGAGCCGTCCTTGGTGACGTGACCGACGATCAGGATGGGGAGCTCGCGCTCCTTGGCTACGCGGATGAGCGTGCTGGCGACCTCGCGCACCTGGCTCGGGCCTCCCGCGATGCCCTCGATGGACCCGCTCGACACGGTCTGCACGGAGTCCACGATGACGAGCGAGGGCCGCACAGCGTCGATCTGGCCGATGATCGTCGCCAGGTCGGTCTCGGAGGCGAGGAAGAGCTGGTCGTGCATGGCGCCGGTGCGCTCTGCGCGCATCCGCACCTGGCTCACGGACTCCTCGGCGCTCACGTAAAGGACCGGCCGGCCCTCACTCGCGGCCCGCGAGGCCACTTCCAGCAGCAGCGTCGACTTGCCGACCCCTGGCTCACCGCTCAGCAGGATGGCCGCGCCCGGCACGATGCCCCCGCCGAGGACGCGGTCGAACTCCCCGATGCCGCTCGGCCGGCGCTCCGCCGGCTCCGTGCCGACCGACGTGATCGCGCGCGCCGCGCGGTCCGCGCTCACGACGACGGGCTTCAGAGCGCGCAGCACGCCCGTCGGCGCCGACGCCTCCGCGACGGTGCCCCACTCCTGGCATTCGCCGCAGCGGCCGACCCACTTCACGGTCGTCCAGCCGCACTCGGTGCAGCGATACGTCACAGCGGCCTTTGCCACGGAACCTCCTCAGTCGCGCTCCACACTACGGTCGGCCACCGTCATCGGCGGGAGGATCGCGGAACTCGTGGAGGAGCCCCCGCCGAGCCCGAACTGTGGAGGACAACAGGGCGGCTCAGCGCAGCGCGAACTGCTTCGTCGTCGCCGAGGTGATGCCCGCGACCGACACCTGCAGGTGGTACGACGCACCGCCGGCCGGCACCTGCGCACGCTGCGCCTGGCACGTCGACGGGTCGGACCGCGTGCGGTCCCAGGTGATCGGGGTCTGCGACGAGATCGTCTTGCCCGGCTGCAGCAGCACCTGGGCGTCGACCTTCGAGCTCTGGCAGTCCGTCGACTTCCAGTAGACCTCCGAGCCGCTGGTGATCGTGAACACCTGCTGGGCGGTCCCGGCGTCGAGGACGCACGCGTTCGCTCCCGTGTTGGTGAGGGCGACCGAGAGCTGCGGGAGCTGGCCTGCCGTGTAGCTCGCGGCGTCGGTCACGGCCTCCACCTTGACGTCGGCCGGCTTGCAGGCCTGGCCGCTCGCGCTGGCGCTGGACGTCGGGATGCTCGTCGCGGCGGCCGCGGTCGGCGCCGGTGTGTTCGTCGTGACCGGGGCGGTGGCGGGCTCACCGCTCGACGAGCCGGGCCGGACCACGATCAGGACGATGACCACCACGACCGCGACGAGGCCGAGGAGGACGATGAGCCGACGGCGCCAGTAAACGCCGCTCGGCTTCGGGCCGACTGGGTTCTTGAACGTCGACATGCCCGCAGAGTAGCGCCGACCCGCGACACGCCGGGGCAGGCGCGCTCAGAGATGCTTCAACATGCGCGTGTTTCCCAGGGTGTTGGGCTTCACGCGGGCGAGGTCGAGGAACTCCGCGACGCCTTCGTCGTGCGAGCGGACGAGCTCGGCGTACAGGGTCGCATCGATGGACTCCGAGCCCATGTCCTCGAAGCCGTTGCGCTCGAAGAAGCCGACCTCGAAGGTGAGGCAGAACAGCCGGCTGAGTCCGAGCTCCGCCGCGTCGGCCTCCAGCCGGCCGAGCAGCGCGCGTCCGACGCCGCGACCGAGCCACGGATCAGCGACGGCGAGCGTGCGCACCTCGGCGAGGTCGCTCCACATCACGTGCAGCGCGCCGCAGCCGATCAGCTCGCCCTCTGCGGTCTCGGCGACGCGGAACTCCTGCACCGACTCGTAGAAGGTCACCGCCTCCTTGCCGAGCAGGATGCGTCGCTGCACGAGCGGCTCCACGAGCTCCCTGATGCCGGGCACGTCGCTGGTCCGCGCCCTCCGAACCACATACGCGCCGTCAGAACTCACGTCTCCAACCCTACCGACCACCACCCCCGCACGAAGAAACCGCCGAGTACGCAGATCGTCTGCGTACTCGGCGGTCTCTAGCGGATTATCCGCGTATTCGGCGGTCTCAGTCGTTCGCGTTCGCGGCGAGGTCGGGAGTGGCCGGGCCGGTGCCGATCGCGGCGGCGGTGTTAGCGCCCGCGCTGACGGACTCCTGGCGTGCGGTCGTGGTGAACACGAACTCGCCGTCCGTGAAGTCGACGTGCACGTGGTCGCCCGCGTTCAGCTCGCCGTGGAGGATCTTCTCGCTGAGTCGGTCCTCGATCTCGTGCTGGACCGCGCGGCGCAGCGGCCGCGCTCCCAGCGTCGGGTCGAAGCCGACCTCGATCAGGCGCTCCTTGGCGGGCAGCTCCAGCTCGATCGTCATGTCGCGGTCGAGCAGCCGGTCGGAGAGGCGCTTGATGAACAGGTCCACGATCTGCAGCAGCTCGGCCTTGTTCAGCTGCGGGAAGACGATGATCTCGTCCACGCGGTTGAGGAACTCCGGCTTGAAGTTCTTCTTGAGCTCCTCGTAGACCTTGCCGCGCATCCGGTCGTAGCCGGTGGTCGGGTCGCCCTCGATCTGGAAGCCGACGGGGCCGCCGGAGATGTCCTTCGTGCCGAGGTTCGTGGTCATGATGATCACGGTGTTCTTGAAGTCGACCACGCGACCCTGGCCATCGGTCAGACGTCCCTCCTCCAGGATCTGGAGCAGCGAGTTGAAGATGTCCGGGTGCGCCTTCTCGATCTCGTCGAACAGCACGACGCTGAACGGCTTGCGGCGGACCTTCTCGGTGAGCTGGCCGCCCTCCTCGAAGCCGACGAACCCGGGAGGGGCGCCGAACAGCCGGGAGACCGTGTGCTTCTCGCCGTACTCCGACATGTCGAGCGAGATCATCGCCGACTCGTCGTCGAACAGGAACTCCGCGAGCGCCTTGGCCAGCTCCGTCTTACCGACACCGGTGGGGCCGGCGAAGATGAACGAGCCGGAGGGGCGCTTGGGGTCCTTCAGGCCGGCACGGGTGCGGCGGATGGTCTTGGAGAGCGCCGAGATGGCCTCCTCCTGACCGATGACCCGCTGGTGCAGGGCCTTCTCCATGAACACCAGGCGAGCGGACTCCTCCTCGGTGAGCTTGAAGACCGGGATGCCTGTGGCCTGCGCGAGAACCTCGGCGATCAGGCCCTCGTCGACCTCGGCCGTCGTCTTCACGTCGCCCGAGCGCCACTGCTTCTCCAGCCTCAGCCGCTCGCCGAGGAGGTTCTTCTCCTCGTCGCGCAGGGAGGCGGCCTTCTCGAAGTCCTGGTCCTCGATCGCGGCCTCCTTCTGGGAGCGCACGGCGGCGATCTTGTCGTCGAACTCACGCAGCTCCGGCGGCGCAGAGAGGATCGACAGGCGCAGGCGAGCGCCGGCCTCGTCGATCAGGTCGATGGCCTTGTCCGGCAGGAAACGGTCCTGGATGTACCGGTCGGCCAGGTTCGCGGCCGAGACGATCGCACCATCCGTGATCGACACCTTGTGGTGCGCCTCGTAGCGGTCGCGCAGCCCCTTCAGGATGTTGATCGTGTGGGGCAGCGATGGCTCCGCCACCTGGATGGGCTGGAACCGGCGCTCGAGCGCGGCGTCCTTCTCGAAGTGCTTGCGGTACTCGTCGAGCGTGGTCGCGCCGATGGTCTGCAGCTCGCCGCGGGCCAGCAGCGGCTTCAGGATGCTGGCCGCGTCGATCGCGCCCTCGGCTGCACCGGCGCCGACGAGCGTGTGGATCTCGTCGATGAAGGTGATGATGTCGCCGCGGGTGCGGATCTCCTTGGTGACCTTCTTCAGGCGCTCCTCGAAGTCGCCGCGGTAGCGGGAGCCGGCGATGAGCGAGCCGAGGTCGAGCGTGTAGAGCTGCTTGTCCTTCAGCGTCTCCGGCACGTCGCCGCGGACGATCGCCTGCGCGAGACCCTCCACGACGGCGGTCTTGCCGACGCCGGGCTCACCGATCAGCACGGGGTTGTTCTTGGAGCGGCGCGACAGGATCTGCATGACGCGCTCGATCTCTTTCTCGCGCCCGATCACGGGGTCGAGCTTGTTGTCGCGCGCGGCCTGCGTGAGGTTGCGGCCGAACTGGTCGAGGATCTGGCTGCCTGCCTGCGCGGTCGCCTGATCGTTGCCCCCGACCTGGACCTGCTCCTTGCCCTGGTAGCCGGAGAGGAGCTGGATGACCTGCTGGCGCACGCGGTTGAGGTCGGCGCCCAGCTTCACGAGCACCTGGGCGGCGACGCCCTCGCCCTCGCGGATGAGGCCGAGCAGGATGTGCTCCGTGCCGATGTAGTTGTGGCCGAGCTGGAGGGCCTCGCGGAGGCTCAGCTCCAGGACCTTCTTGGCACGCGGCGTGAAGGGGATGTGGCCGGTCGGCTGCTGCTGACCCTGGCCGATGATGTCCTGGACCTGCTCGCGGACCGCGTCCAGCGAGATACCGAGCGATTCCAGAGCCTTGGCGGCGACACCCTCACCCTCATGGATCAGGCCGAGCAGGATGTGCTCCGTCCCGATGTAGTTGTGGTTGAGCATCTTGGCCTCTTCCTGGGCCAAGACGACGACGCGGCGAGCGCGGTCGGTGAATCTCTCGAACATTTCTACTCCTTGGCGACGCCGTTGCAGGGTCGGCGCCGATACAACGAGAGTAACCGCGGCATCCGGTGCTGCGGAGGCATGTTCGCTGGAGGCGTGACGCCGTGTCAGCCGCGGATGGCGGCGATCGTGAGGGTGGTGTCGGGGAGCTTGACGGTGACGTCCGAGCTGGTCGTCAGGCCGCTGGGCGTGTCGAACACGGTGGTGTGCGGGACGATGTCGTGCGTGCAGACGCCGCCGCTGGCCGGGGCGAGCATGGCCTCCAGCTGGTTGGACGCCACCACCTTCACCGACTGCACGGTCGGCGGGCAGGTGGAGCTGCCGTTGAGCACGATCCCGAACTGCTTTCCGTTCTCCAGCCAGGTCGCCCAGGAGGCGCCGCCCGCGCTGCTGGCCGGGGGCTGGACCCCCTGCGGCTCGCCCGCGTAGTCCTTCGCGGGTTTCACCTGCGTGCTCGTACATCCCGCGAGCAGCAGGGCCGCGGCGACGAGCACAGCGGAGGCGGTGACGGACATCCGGGGGCGCGCTGCACGATTCACGCGCTCATTCTATGGGGGCCCGATGACGCCTAGGATGCCGCCATGAGCAACCTCGAGCGCGACCCGGTGGAGGTCCTCGCGGGCGACGACGTGATCGTCGCCGACGCGGGCGTGGAGATCCTGGAGCCGCGCGAGGTCCCGCTCGGCGGTCCGCGGGCGATGACCGTGCGACGCACCCTCCCGCAGCGGAAGCGCTCTCTGATCGGCGGCTGGTGCTTCGTCGACCACTACGGCCCGGACGACGTCTCGCTGACCGGCGGGATGCAGGTCCCGCCGCATCCGCACACCGGGCTGCAGACGGTGAGCTGGCTGTTCGAGGGCGAGATCGACCACCGCGACAGCGTGGGCAGCCACGCCCTGGTGCGGCCGGGCGAACTCAACCTGATGACGGCGGGGCGCGGGATCAGTCACTCCGAGGTGTCCACGCCCGGGACGCAGCGCCTGCACGGCGTCCAGCTCTGGGTGGCGCTGCCGAGCGCGTCGCGGGAGGTCACCCCCTTCTTCGAGCACCACGTCCCGTCCCCTGCGGCGCTCGGGGACGCGACCGTGCGGACGTTCGTCGGCGCGCTGGCCGGGAGCGGGACGACTGCGACGGTGTTCTCACCGCTGGTCGGCGCAGAGCTCACCATGCCGGCGGGAGCGCGGGTGGCCGTGCCGCTGGATCCGGCCTTCGAGCACGGCGTCCTGGTCGACGCCGGAGAGGTGACGGTCGCCGGGACCGCCGTGCCCCTCGCGCATCTCGCGTACCTCTGCCCCGGGCGTGACGCCGTGGAGGTGGAGGCCGCTGGGCCCGCGCGCCTCCTGCTGCTCGGCGGCGAGCCGCTCGGCGAGCAGATCGTCATGTGGTGGAACTTCATCGGCCGCAGCCACGAGGACATCGTCGCGGCGCGGGCCGAGTGGCAGCGCGACGTGATCGACGGGGAGGACCCGGAGGGGCGGTTCGGGACCGTGGGCGGGTATGCCGGTGGCGCGCTGCCGGCGCCGGCTTTGCCGACGGTGCGGCTGAAGCCGCGCGGCTGAGGGCGACAACATCCTCCACACCATCGGCTCGGCGACGATCTCTCCACAGATTTCCGCATCGCCCGCCTCAGATGACCTCCGCGCTGCACAATGGATCTACGCATGCAGAAGGCTTTGTTTTGCATGCATGATCGATGTAAGCTCGAATCCATGGGAGTCACAGTGCAAGTACGAGATCTCGACCCAGCGGTCGATGCCCGGTTGAAGAATGCCGCGAGCGCGAAGGGCCTTTCGTATTCGGAGTACCTCCGCAGAGAACTGACCCGCATCGCGGAGCGGCTGCGGATCGAGGAGCGATGGGCGGAGGTCGTCGCGGCGGATGCGGCGAGGACCGAGGCCGCCGCCGAGGGTCGCACGCCGTTCACCGGACTGGGGATCACGAGCGAGGAGATCGTGGAGATCGTCCGCGAGAGCCGGAGCGAGCGATGATCGCGGCGGTGATCGACTGCAGCGCGATGGTCGACCTCCTCGCCTCGGCCGGGTCCACCGGCCTTCGGGCAGACGGGCCACTGGCCGACTGCGTGCTCGCGGCCCCGCATCTGATCGATCCGGAGTTCGTGAGCGCGGCGCGACGGATCGCCCGGCAGCGTCCCGAGCGATCGGAACAGGTGGAGCGATTGCTGACCGAGTTCTCGCGGGTACCGATCATGCGCTTCGAGCACGGACCGCTGCGGCAGAACGCCTGGAAGTGGCGTCACGACCTGTCGGCGTACGACGCCATGTATGTCGCGCTCGCGCATGAGCTGGGTCTTCCACTGGTCACGAGCGACGCACGGCTGGCGGCGACAGCTCAGCGGTGGTGCGACACGAGACTGCTCGCGGACGTGGTGGGGCAGGATCGCCCCAGCGGGACGACCACGGTGTCGGCTACTGCAGGGCGGACGTGAGGCGGGCGAGGTTGTCGAGCACCGTGGAGCGGAGGGGCTGCTTCATCCACTCGTCCAGCGTCAGCTCGCGGCTGTCGCGGCGGTAGCCGTCCTCCACTTCGCGCATCTGCTGGACGAACGAGCGTCCGCGGACCATCAGCGAGACCTCCATGTTCAGCAGGAAGGAACGCATGTCCATGTTGCTCGACCCGATGACGGCGACATCGTCGTCGATCGTGAAGTGCTTGGCGTGCAGGATGTACGGCGCCTTGTACATCCAGATCCGCACCCCGGCGCGCAACAGCGCCTCGTAGTACGAGCGCTGTGCGTGGTAGACCAGCGCCTGGTCGCCGATCTCGGAGACGAACAGGTCGACGGCGATTCCGCGCTGGGTGGCGGTCGTGATGGCGGTGAGCATGGCCTCGTCCGGCACGAAGTACGGGGAGGTGATGACGATGCGCTCCTGCGCGTAGTACAGCAGCGCGAGGAAGAGCCGGAGGTTGTTCTCGCCGGCGAACCCGGGTCCGGACGGCACCACCTGGGCGTCGAGCTCCTCCGGGTCGTTGGCGTTGCGGGCGTCCTCGTCGGTGATCGGCTCCGTCTCGCGGCGGAGCAGCTCGTCGGTCTCGCTGTACCAGTCGGTGATGAAGATCGCGTTCAGACCCGCGACGATCGGGCCCTCCAGCCGGACGATGAGCTCTTTCCACTTGAGGCCGCGCTTGATGTTCGACTTCTTGTTGTAGCTGCGGTCGATGACGTTCTGCGAACCCATGAACGCCACCCGGCCGTCCACGATGAGCAGCTTGCGGTGGTTGCGGAGGTCCGGGCGCTGGTACTTGCCCTTGAACGGCTGCACCGGAAGCATCAGGTGCCACTTCGCGCCCATCGCGGTCAGGCGCTTGATCGTGGCCTTGTAGTCGGGCGTGCGCACCGACGCGATGTGGTCGAGCAGCACCCGCACGACGACGCCGCGGGCGACCGCGGCCTCCATCGCCTCGAAGAACGGCGCGGTCGTCTTGTCGAGCGTCAGGATGTAGAACTCGACGTGCACGTACCGCTTCGCGTCGGCGATCGCGGCGGTCATCGCGGCCAGCGAGTCGTCGTAGTGACCGTTGAGGCCTGCCCGGTTACCGCCGACCAGCGGCATGGCGCCGAGGTTGCGGTTGAGCTCGACCACGGACTCCAGCCAGGTCGGCCACGGGTGGTCGCGGCGCACACGCTCCATGCCCTCGGTGCTGTCGAGGATGAAGCTGTTGATCTCCTCCTGCTTCTCGCGGCGCTTCTTCGGGAGCTTGTAGCTGCCGATCAGCAGGAAGAACAGCACGCCGATGTACGGGATGAGGAAGATGGCCAGCAGCCACGCGGTCGCGGAGGTGGGCTTGCGGTTGCGCGGGACCACGATGATCGCGATGACGCGGATGACGAAGTCGAGGAGCAGCGCGAGGACGACGATCGTCGTGGTCAGGAAACCCGCGTCCATCCATCCCCCTCGGGCGTCAGCCGGTGAGGATGCCGGAACGGTGCCCTCGAATGCCTACCGTAGCGGGCGGCGAGCCTCCGGAGCGAGACGGCGCACGATCGGGCGGTGTCCGGGGCCGGGCGGCGGACTCCTCCTGAGAGTGCGCTCAGCTCTTGGGGGCGAGGCCGCGACGGGCGCGTTCCTCGTTCTCCATGCGGGAGTACACCTTGCGCTCGGTGCGGTCGGCACGCACGATGGCGCGCATGATCACCCAGAACAGCAGGCCGACGAGCACGGTCGGGGCCAGCGACCAGACGATTCCACCGATGATGTCTCCCATAGCGGGATAATGGTACCTCGCACACATGTGAACCCGACTCCCCCGGAGCAGCACCACGCCTCCCTTCCTCGTCTTCCTCACCACCTGGTCGTTCGACCCGGCGGCCGCGGTCATGCTCATCGCCGCGGCGGCCCTCTACCTCGGCGGCGTGCTGTCGCTGCGGCGCCGCGGTCACCGCTGGCCGGCGCGGCTGACGTGGATGTACCTGCTGCTCGGGCTCGGCTCGTACGCGGTCATCTCGTTCGGGTTCCTCGGGGCCGAGAGCCAGGTGCTGCGCTGGGCCTTCACGACACGGATCGCGCTGCTGCTGTTCGTCGTCCCGGCGCTCGTGAGCCTCGGGAGGCCGATCGCGCTCGCGCGGGTCGCGCTGGGCAGCACGGGTCAGGGGCGCACCGACCGGTTCCTGCAGTCACGCCCGGTGCGGCTATTCGGCAACGCCATTTTCGCGACAGTGTTCGCGTGCGCGGCGTTCATGATCTTCCTGACGCCGGTCGCGGCGGTCCTCCGCGACAACCCCTGGTCGGAGTGGACCATCTCCATACTGGTGCCCCTCGCGGGCCTGCTGATGGTGCTGCCGATCGCGGCCCACTCGGTGATCCACACCAGCTTCTTCATCACGGTGGAGTTCCTGCTGGCCTTCGTCGCGCTGCTGCTCGACGCCATCCCCGGCCTGCTGCTGCGGCTCAACGACGCCGTGCTCGACCACGCTCCGGCGATCGTCGGCCCGTTGCCGTTGTGGTTCCCGAGCGCCCTGCACGACCAGCATCTGTCCGGCGACTTCCTGTGGTTCATCGCCGAGATCGCGGACGTCCCGATCCTGGTCATCCTCTTCATCCGGTGGATGCGCCTCGACCGCCGCGAGGGCAAGAAGCTGGACGAGCTCAGCGACGAGGAGATGGAGGCGCTCACGCAAGCGCACCTCCACCAGCGCGGCTGAGCCCTACTTCACGAGGGGGAAGAGGATGGTCTCGCGGATGCCGAGGCCGGTGAGCGCCATGAGGAGGCGGTCGATGCCCATGCCCATGCCGCCGGTGGGAGGCATGCCGAACTCGAGGGCGCGCAGGAACTCCTCATCGAGGCGCATCGCCTCGTCGTCGCCGGCGGCCGCCAGGCGCGCCTGCTCCACGAAGCGCTCACGCTGCACGACCGGGTCGATCAGCTCGGAGTAGCCCGTCGCCAGCTCGAAGCCGCGAGTGTAGAGATCCCACTTCTCCACCACGCCGTCCCGCGAGCGGTGCGCGCGCACGAGCGGGCTGGTGTCGACCGGGAAGTCCATGACGAACGTCGGGCGCACGAGTCCCGACTTCACGTGGTGCTCCCACAGCTCCTCGACGTACTTGCCGGGCAGCGGGTGCGGCACCTCGATCTCAGCGTCGGCGGCGAGCTCACGCAGCCGCGACATCGGGGTCTGCGGCGTGATCTCCTCGCCGATGGCCTCCGAGAGGCTGTCGTACATCCGGATGCGGTCCCACTGGCCGCCGAGGTCGTACGCGGTGCCGTCCGCCCAGGTGACCACGTGCGAGCCGGAGACGGCGACCGCCGCGTCCTGGATGAGCTGCTGGGTCAGGTCGGCGATCGAGTTGTAGTCGCCGTACGCCTGATAGGCCTCCAGCATCGCGAACTCGGGGGAGTGCGTGGAGTCAGCGCCCTCGTTGCGGAAGTTGCGGTTGATCTCGAACACCCGGTCGATGCCGCCGACGACGGCGCGCTTCAGGTACAGCTCCGGCGCGATGCGCAGGAAGAGCTCGGTGTCGAACGCGTTGGAGTGCGTGACGAACGGGCGGGCGGAGGCGCCGCCGTGCATCACCTGCAGCATCGGCGTCTCGACCTCCACGAAGCCCTGGCCCGCGAACGTGCTCCGGAGGCTGGCGACGGCCGCGGCCCGGTCGAGGACGTTGCGGCGGGCCTGCTCGCGCGCGATCAGGTCGAGGTAGCGGCTGCGGACGCGCGTCTCCTCGTTGAGCTCGTTGTGGAGGTTCGGCAGCGGCAGGATCGCCTTGGACGCGATCTCCCAGCCGCGGACCATGATCGACAGCTCGCCGCGGCGGCTGGAGATGACCTCGCCCGAGACGAAGACGTGGTCGCCGAGGTCGACCAGCTCCTTCCAGCGCGCCAGCGACTCCTCGCCCACTTCGGCGAGCGAGACCATGGCCTGGAGGCGCGAGCCGTCGCCTGACTGGAGCACGGCGAAGCAGAGCTTGCCGGTGTTGCGCTGGTGCACGACGCGGCCGGCGAGGCCGACGGTCTCGCCGGAGGTCTGGTCGGCCTCCAGGTGGCCCCAGGCGGCGCGCACCTCGGGAATGGTGGTCGTCACGGGGACCTGCACCGGGTAGGCGCCGCCGCCCGCGTCGCCGGCCTCGGCGATGAGGCGCTCGCGCTTGGCCAGGCGGACGGCCTTCTGCTCGCTGATCTCGTCGGCGGTGAGGTCGCCGTCGGCGTTGAGGTCGGTGGCAGGCGCTTCGGTCATCGTGTCTTCCGTTCCGGCGGTTCTATGGAGGGCGTGCGGCGTGGGGGCTCAGCCGAGCGTGATGCGCGCGTTGTCGATCAGGCGGGTGGAGCCGACGCGGGCGGCGATCAGCAGCAGCGCAGGACCGTGGAGGTCCGCACCCGCTTCGAGGAACGTGTCCTGATCGACGATCGCGAGATAGTCCAGTTTAACGACCGGCTCGGCCTCCACGCGCGCGGTCGCGGCTTCGAGTGCGGCGGCCGCTCCCCCGGACGCCGCTGACGTGCCGGCGGCGAGCGCCTGCGACAGTGTGATGGCGGCCCTTCGCTGGTCGTCGTCCAGGTAGCGGTTGCGGCTGGAGAGCGCGAGGCCGTCCTCCTCGCGCACGGTGTCGACCACCGCGATGGTGACGGGGAGGTCGAGGTCGTCGACCATGCGGCCGACCAGGTGCACCTGCTGGGCGTCCTTCTGGCCGAACACGGCGACGTCGGGCTGGACGATGTTGAGCAGCTTGGCGACGACGGTCAGCATCCCGTCGAAGTGGCCGGGGCGCGAGGCGCCCTCGAACAGCCGGCCGACCTCGCCCGCGGAGACCCGGGTGGAGGACGGCCCGTCCGGATACATCTCGGCGGCGGTCGGAGCGAAGACCAGGTCGGCGAGGCCGTCGAGCGCGGCGACGTCGGCGTCGAGGGTGCGCGGGTAGCGGTCCAGGTCCTCGTTCGGGCCGAACTGCAGAGGGTTGACGAAGATCGAGACGACCACGAGACCGCCGAGGTCGCGGGCCCGGCTCACCAGGCTCAAATGGCCGCGATGGAGGGCGCCCATCGTCGGGACCAGCACGACCCGGCCCGCGGGCGCGTCGGCGGGACCGTCCAGCGCGGCCGCCCGCCTGGCGTGCGCCACCCGCTCGCGCAGCTCGGCGATGGTGGTCACGACGTCGGGCATGACGGTCCTCTCGGGGTGGTGGCGGTGAGGTCGTTGGCGCCGGTCCCGTGCGGGCGAGGCGGCCGCATCCAGGCTACTCGCCGCGGAGGTACCAGCCGCGACCGTCGTCGCCTGGGTCGCCTTCGCCCGGGCCGTCGTCCGCGGCGCCGAGCGCCTCCAGCACGTCGCCGACGTCGAGAGCGGTCGGCGCTCCGGCGCGGGTCAAGGCGTTGTCGACGGCCGAGCGCAGCAGCGAGCTGAGGAACGATCCGGGGTTCTCGACGCCGATCCCCGCGAGGATGCCGGTGGACTGCTCGACGATCGAGCGCGAGAACGCGGTCGCCGTCGCGATGGCCTCGGCGTAGGCCGGGCGATCGGCCTCCGCGATGACGACCGGCTCGCCGCCCATCTCGACCACCAGGGCCTGCGCGATCGGGAGCACCGGAGTGGGCGCGGTGACGGCGAACCAGCTCTCCGCCAGCCGGGCGAGGTCGAGGCTAGTGCCCGTGAACTCGAACGCAGGGTGCACCGCGAGCGGGATGGCGCCGGCCTCCGCGGCCGGTCGCAGCACCTCGACGCCGTAGCCCGGCGCCGTGTGCAGCACGAGCTGGCCCGGCTGCCAGGTGCCGGTCGCGGCGAGGCCGGAGACGAGGCCGGGAAGCTCGCGGTCGGGGACGGCGAGGATGACGAGCTCACTGCGCTCGACAAGTGTCGGGACGTCCAGGATCGGCGCCTGGGGCAGCATCGCCTGGGCGCGCTCGCGGCTCTCGGAGGACACCGCGGAGATTCCGACGATCGCGTGGCCCGCTCCGGCGAGCGCGGCGCCGAGCACGGGCCCGACGCGTCCGGCGCCGACGATGCCGAGGCCGAGACGGCCGGACCGCCGGGTGCTGTCGTTCATGCGTCCTCCCCTGGGGTGCTGTCGGATTCGTGCCGAATGTCGCTTTTCGCGGCGCCGGAGTCGACATTCGGCACGAATCCCGCGGTGTGTCTCCAACGGTGGGTGCGGTCGGCAGCCGCGGCGGCCACGGCGCGCACCGCCACGCTCTCGAAGAGCTGCTCGCCGGTCGCCGCGTCCATCGCGCCGAGCCGGGGATGCACGGGGCCGGACACGGTGTGGAAGCGTGCCTCCGCCAGCCCCAGCAGCCGATCGAGCGGGCCCTGCTGCAACTCCAGGCTCTGCAGCCGGGCCAGCGGCACCACCGCGAGGCTCCGCCAGACGAAGCCGCGGCGCAGCAGCACGGCCCCGTCCACCATCCGGAAGCCCGTGCGCTGCCACGAGAACGGCCGCAGCCAGATCGCGCGCCGCGGGCTGCCGGTGAACGCGTCGTGGCCGCGGGAGGTCATGCCCTCCAGGATCGCGGCGCTGTGCTCGTCGGTGAACGCCGGGAGAACCAGCGACAGCACCTTCGCCACGTCGGCCTGGTCGCCGACCGGCAGCATGGTCGTGTTCGGCTGGCCCGCCGCGCCCTTTTCGCGCGTGTGGCCGGCCGTGTCGATCCGGATCTGCCACCAGCCGAACGGCCGCCAGAGCAGCGGTTGCAGCACCTCGACCGCGTGGATGCGGCCTGGCGGCAGCGTCTCGTTGCTCGTCGTGAGCAGGCCGAAGCCCATCCGGACGCCGTCGGGCGTGCCCGCGATCGAGTACCGGAGCGACTTGGTGAACCGGTTGATGTAGAAGCTCGCCGAGCCGAGCAGGCCCGGGAGGACGACGATCAGCAGCCAGGGCGCGCCGCCCGCCGAGCCGATCACCAGCAGGACGATCACGGCGACCACGAACACGGTGAACCCGCTGAGCACGAGCGAACCGGCGAGGCGGACGGGCGGGATCTTCACGACCGACTCCGGCGGCGCCGCGTTCGGGTCGAGCTCCGGCGCGAGGAAGTCGTCGATGCGCCGGCTGACGAAGTCGCCGACCTGGGCGGCGCGGGAGGACGCGACCGCGACGCCGGGAGCCGGGGCGGCGGCCTCCGCCTCCCGGACACCCGACGCAAGCCGCAGCACGTCCGACCGCAGCCCGTCCGCGAGCACCGAGCCGAGGTACGCCAGGGTCACGTTCGCGTCGTGTCCTGCCACGGAGATCTCGAGCTTCGCCGCCCCGAAGATGCGCGCGAGCAGCGGCCGCTGCACGTTGATGCCCTGGATGCGGTCGAGCCTGGCCTTGCGCTGGGTACGGAACAGGATGCCGCTGCGCACCTCCACCGCGTCGCCGGTGATCCGGAAGCTGTGCATCCGCCACGATACGTAAAACGCGGCGAGGCAGCCGAACAGCACGACCGCGACGCCGAGCAGCGCCCACCCCTCCCAGCCGTGGTTGACGATCGCGTCGATCGGGTCGCCACCGACGTCGGGCGCTCCGACGAAGAAGCTCACCAGCCGTTCGCGGAGGTTGGACAGCACGAAACCCAGGACCGCGATGAACACGATGCCGCCGCGCAGCAGCGGCGTCGCGGGGTGGAGCCGGTGCCACTCGCCGTCGGTGAAGCGCTCGGCGGCGCGCTCGGCGGGGTTCAGCGGCCCGCCGGGCAGTGGTCCACCCGTCGCTCCGCCCTGCGGCACGCCCCCGGGCTCCGGAATGGTCACAGCCCTGCCCGGCGGCTCTCCGCCAGCTCCACCAGCCGGTCCCGCAGCTCCGCGGCCTGCGGCTCCGGGAGCCCGGGGACCACGACATTGGTCGACGCCGCCGCTGTCACGAACTTCAGGTCGGCCAGCCCGAGCATCCGCCCGACCGGCCCGCGCGTGATGTCGATGAGCTGCATGCGCCCGTACGGCACCGACACGAAGCGCTGGAACATGATCCCGCGCCGGAAGAGCAGGTCGTCGGCGCGCAGGATGTACCCGATCGACCGGGTGCGCCGGTTCGCGATGAACAACCCGATCAGCGTCGCGACCACGACGACCACCAGCAGCGTCCACGCCCACGACCACCCGGCGACCAGCCAGAGGAACACCGTCCCTGCGCTCAGGACGATCCCGCTGAGGAGGGTGCTGACGACGACCACGACCACGTACTTCGGCGAGACGCGGTTCCACTCCCCGACAGTGAGGTCAATGCGAGCGGGCACGAGCGGCCTCCGGGTCGTCGTCCTTGTCGTCGGGCGGGAGGGTGCAGAAGAACTCGGCGACCAGGCCCGCGACGAGCAGGATGACGGCGCCCGCCGTGCCGAGCGAGGTCAGCAGCACCGCGTTCGAGGCGGGCAGCACGTCCCGGGTGAGGATGTAGATCAGGATGCCGGCGCCCGCACCGGTCAGCAGCGCGCCGCTCAGGCTGCACGCCTTGGCGAGGACCACGATCCGCGTCGCCTGGAACGGGTCGATGCGGCGCGAGCTGCGGCCGCGCACGGACCGGCGGATCGGGATGGCGAACGCCACCACGATGATCGCGACCGCGACGAGCGTGATCGGCAGCGTCAGCGGCGGGATGAACACGGCGATGCCGGTGCCCGACGCTGCGAGCTCCCCGAGGAAGCCCACGACCAGTCCGAGGACCCCGAGGCCGATCAGGGAGGTGGGACGCGTGCGGTTCATGCGTCGCCCGCCTCGTACAACGTGACGGGATCGGTCGCCCGGGACGCCAGCTCGGCCACCGGTCCGTAGCCCGGCAGCACGGCATCCGGGTCCACCTCCAGCCACGGCACCAGTACGAAGGCGCGCTCGTGCGCGCGGGGGTGCGGGAGGACGATGCGCGGATCGTCGTCGGCGACGATCCCCTGGTAGTCGACGATGTCGATGTCGAGGGTGCGGTCGCCCCAGCGCTCCTCGCGCACGCGGCCGAGGGCGTCCTCCACGCGGTTGACCGCGGCCAGCAGCGCCAGCGGGTCGAGGATGGTGGTGATCAGCGCGACGGCATTGAGGTAGGCGGGCGCCTCCTCGTCGATGCCCTCCGGCTTGAGCGCGGGCGTCTCGTAGAGTCGGGACACGGCCGTGACGTGGAGGCCGGGGTCGTCCGCGAGCAGCCGGAGCGCCTCGCGGATGGTGGCGACGCGGTCGCCCAGGTTGCTGCCGAAGGCGAGCACGGCCGGGACGCCGACGCGCAAGCGCTCCGGTCGCCCGATGCGGTTCGGCGGCGTCATGGCCGGCCCCGCAGGATGCGGACGGCGACATCGCCGAACGGCACCTCGATCGGGGCGTCCGGCTTGTGCACCGTGACCTCCACCGAGTGCACCGGTTCGTGTGCGAGGACCACCCCGGCCACGCGCTCCGCGACCGTCTCGATGAGGTCGACGGGGTCACGGCGCACGGCATCGGCGATCTCGTTCGCCAGCTCGCCGTAATGCACGGTGCGGGCGAGGTCGTCGGAGGCCGCGGACGGCGACAGGTCGAGGTGCGCCGTCACGTCCACGACGAAATCCTGGCCGTTCGCGCGCTCGAAGTCGAACACCCCGTGGTTCGCCCGCACGCGCAGCCCGGTCAGTACGATCGCGTCCGTCGGCGTGCGCGAGACGGACACGGCAGCGGAATCAGTCATCGCGTCCAGCTTGCCACGCCTGCACGACATCCAGGGCCATCCGTGTCGACGCCACGTCGTGCACGCGCACGGCCCAGACGCCGGCCTGCGCGGCGAGCGCGGAGATGACCGCGGTCGGCGCGTCCCGGTCCTCGACCGTGGCGCCCTCGCCGAGCAGCGTGCCGAGGAACCGTTTGCGCGACGCCCCGATGAGCACCGGGTAGCCGAGGGTCTCGAACTCGTGGAGGCCGGCGAGCACCTGCCAGTTGTGCTGCGCGTTCTTCGAGAAGCCGAGGCCAGGGTCCAGCACGAGCTTGGCGGGGTCGATGCCGTGCTCGAGGAGGGTGGTGACGCGGGCGGACAGCTCCGAGCGCACCTCTGCCACGGTGTGACTGTAGACGGCGCGCGAGTCGGCCGCGTCGAGCCGGCCGCGCCAGTGCATGACGACGTACTGGAGTCCGGTGTCGAGCACGGCGTCCGGCATCCCGGCGTCGGCCAAGCCTCCGGAGACATCGTTGATGATCGCGGCGCCCGCGTCGGCGGCAGCGCGCGCGGTGGAGGCGTTGAGCGTGTCGATGCTGACCGTGACGCCGTGCTCGGCGAGCGTGCGGATGACGGGGACGACGCGGGCGCGCTCCTCCGCCGGGTCGACGCGCAGCGCGCCCGGCCGGGTGGACTCGCCGCCGACGTCGATCAGGTCGGCCCCCTGCGCGACGAGCTCGAGCGCGTGCGCGATCGCGGCCTCCGGCTCCAGCCACAGCCCGCCGTCGCTGAAGGAGTCGGGCGTCACGTTGAGGACGCCCATGATGAGCGTCACTCGGACGCCTCGTCGCGCGGTCCGCCGATGAGGGCGATGAGTTCGGCGCGGGAGGCGGGCTCGGCGAAGGCGCCGCGCGCAGCCATCGTCACGGTGGTGGCGCGGGTCTGCCGCGCGCCGCGGGTGGTCACGCACTCGTGGGAGGCGTCCAGCACCACGAGCACGCCGCGGGCCGCAGCACCCTCCTCGATCGTGTCCGCGATCTGCTCGGTGAGGCGCTCCTGGAGCTGCGGGCGCGACGAGAGCGTCTCGATCACGCGCGGGATGCGGCCGAGGCCGATCACTGCGTCCCCGGGCAGGTAGGCCACGTGCGCGACACCGAGGAACGGCAGCAGGTGGTGTTCGCACACCGACCGGAATGCGATGTCACGCAGGATCACGGTCTCGGCGGCGGCGTCCTCCAGCGGCACCGGCTCACCGAGCTGCTGACGCGCGTCGACGCCCACGCCGGAGAAGAACTCGGCGTAGGCGTCGGCGACGCGCGACGGGGTGTCGGCCAGGCCCGGACGCGACGGATCCTCGCCGATGGCGGCGAGGATCTCGGCGACGGCCGCCTCGATGCGTGCGCGATCGAATCCGGTCATGCGGTGCGCGGCCTAGGCCGTCGCCGGCCGCGGCTTGATGGCGGGAGCCCGCTTCGGCTTCGACGACGGCGGCTCCGAGTCGACGCCGCCGTCCACGGCCCCGGCGTCGATAGGCGCCTTGGGGAACGGGATGGGCGGCTGGTCGGAGATCGGCCGCTTGTCGCTGGACAGCCACTGCGGGCGCTCCGGCAGCTTCTTGACGTCGACGAAGATCTCGGCGATCTGGTTGTGGTCGAGCGTCTCGTGCTCCAGCAGCGAAGCCGCGAGCCGGTCGAGCACGGCGCGGTTGTCGTTGATGACCTCCCACGCCTCGTCGTGCGCCTTCTCGATGAGGGCGCGCACCTCGGTGTCGACGCGCTCGGCGATCCGCTCGGAGTAGTCGCGCTGGTGGCCCATGTCACGGCCGAGGAACATCTCGCCGTTCGCCTGGCCCAGCTTGACCGAGCCGATGTCGGCGCTCATGCCGTACTCGGTGACCATCTTGCGGGCGATGGAGGTCGCCTTCTCGATGTCGTTGGAGGCGCCGGTGGTCGGGTCGTGGAAGACGATCTCCTCCGCGACGCGGCCGCCCATCGCGTAGGCGAGCTGGTCGAGGAGCTCGTTGCGGGTGACCGAGTACTTGTCCTCCAGCGGCATGACCATCGTGTAGCCGAGGGCCCGGCCGCGCGGGAGGATGGTGATCTTCGTCACCGGGTCGGTGTGGCGCATCGCCGCAGCGGCGAGGGCGTGGCCGCCCTCGTGGTACGCCGTGATCAGCTTCTCCTGGTCCTTCATGACCCTGGTGCGCTTCTGCGGGCCCGCGATGACGCGGTCCACGGCCTCGTCGAGGGCGCGGTTGTCGATGAGCTGCGCGTTGGAGCGCGCCGTCAGCAGCGCGGCCTCATTGAGCACGTTGGCCAGGTCGGCGCCGGTGAAACCGGGCGTCTTGCGGGCGAGCACCTCGAGGTCCACGGAGGCCGCCAGCGGCTTGCCGCGGCCGTGCACCTCCAGGATCTTCTTGCGGCCGAGCATGTCCGGAGCGTCGACGCCGATCTGGCGGTCGAAGCGGCCCGGGCGCAGCAGCGCGGGGTCGAGGATGTCGGGGCGGTTGGTCGCCGCGATCAGGATGACGTTCGTCTTGGGGTCGAAGCCGTCCATCTCCACCAGGAGCTGGTTGAGGGTCTGCTCGCGCTCGTCGTGACCGCCGCCGAGGCCGGCGCCGCGGTGACGGCCGACCGCGTCGATCTCGTCGATGAAGATGATGGCCGGGGAGTTCTCCTTGGCCTGCTGGAACAGGTCGCGGACGCGGCTGGCGCCGACGCCGACGAACATCTCTACGAAGTCCGAGCCGGAGATCGAGTAGAAGGGGACGCCCGCCTCACCCGCGACGGCGCGGGCCAGCAGGGTCTTGCCCGTTCCGGGAGGGCCGTACAGCAGCACGCCCTTGGGGATGCGCGCGCCGACCGCCTGGAACTTCGCGGGCTCCTTGAGGAAGTCCTTGATCTCCTCCAGCTCCTCGATGGCCTCGTCGGACCCGGCGACGTCGTCGAAGGTGACCTTCGGCGTCTCCTTGGTGACGAGCTTCGCCCGGGACTTGCCGAACTGCATGACCTTGTTGCCGCCGCCCTGCATGCCCGAGATCATGATCCAGAAGAACACGCCGATGAGCAGCGCGGGGATGAGGAAGCCGAGGATGTTCACGAACCAGTTGGGCTGCGGAACGGAGTCGTCGTAGCCCTTGGGGAGGTTGGCGTCGTCGATCGCTTTGACGATGTCGGCGCCGCGCGGGGTGACGTAGTAGAACTGCACCTGGGTGCCGTTGGCGCCGTCCGCCTGCTTGAGCATCAGGTCGACCCGGTTCTCGCCGTCGACGATCTTCGCGCTCGACACCTTGTCCTGCTGGAGGAGGTTGAGCCCCTCCTGCGTGGTGACGGGCTTGAAGCCCGACATGGTGATCAGGCTGGACCCGATCCACACCGCGATGATCGCAAGCACGACGTACAGAATCGGGCCGCGGAAGATCTTCTTGAGGTTCATGGTGCGACCACAGTACCGCCTGGGCGCTGTGGGTCGGCTGCGTGTTCGCTCTGGGCGCGCTTACCGCTGCGTACCTGTCCAGCGCCGGATCAGGAGGTCGGGAGGATCGCCGGCCAGTACTCCGCAATCATGCCGTTCTCCACCCGCACGAAGTCGTGACCGGCGAACGACATCGTCTCGTCCCCCATGTGACAGGTGAGGACCCACCGCGCCGCCACGAACCCGTCGCCGACGAGCGGCCCCGCCTGCACGTCGAACTCGACGCGATCGAACTGGTCGACCGTCTCCGCGATGGCCCTGGCGAACCCGCGCGGCCCGACGACGTCGCCCTCCGGCCAGTGCCCGACGGCGTCGCCCGCGATGATGGGCTCCAGCGCCGCGTGCCGGTCGCTCCACGCGGCAAGCCAGCGTCGGTACAGCTCGGGAGGTTCGTAGGGCATGGGGTCATCGGACCACGGCGCGGGGGCGGGCGCAAGTCAGGGGACCGATTCGGTCGAATCGGTCGAATGGGTCTGTTCAGGCTTTAACGGGTCTGTTGGGTTATCATGGTCGCATGACCGCGCTCATGCCTATCTCCGATGCGAAGCAGCACCTCGGCGCCCTCGTGGACCGCGCGCATCTCCAGCATGAGCTCATCTCCCTGAGCCGGCGCGGCAGGCGGGTGGCCGTGCTCGTCGACGCCGACGAGTTCGACCGCATGGTCGAGCGCCTGGAGGAGCTGGACGATGCCCAGGCGGCCGTCGCCGCCCGGCGCGAGCTGGAAGAGACCGCGGCCGAACCGATCCCGTGGGACGACGTGAAGGCGGAGCTCGGCCTGGCATGACCTACCGGATCGACGTCGCGCCGGCGGCGGCCCGGGAACTGCGCAAGCTGGACCCGCCGGCCCGCCGTCGCATCCAGGCGGTCGTCGAGCTCCTCGCCGAGGTGCCGCGACCCCCCGCCGCGAAGCCGCTCGTCGACAGCGGCGGCGCCTGGCGCGTCCGCGTGGGCGACTACCGGATCGTCTACGACATCGAGGACGACCGGCTGGTCATCCTCGTGCTGCGCGTCGCGCACCGGCGCGAGGTCTACCGCGGCTGAGGGTCGTCCCCGCGCGCCCACGCGATAGCGATCAGCCGGCGCAGCACCGCGAGGTCGATGTCGTCCAGCTTTCGCACGTAAACGCAGCCGGCGCCCTCGGTGAACGTGCCGAGCGACGGCAGCAGGGCCGCGCCCTCCGGAAGGTCCTTGATTCCGTAGAGCGAGAGCTGCGCCTTGCGCGGCGAGAAGCCGGTCTTGGGCCACTCGCCCTGGCGACGCGGGTCGGACGGCGAGACGTAGTGATAGCTGCCGTAGCCGACGATCGACGGACCCCACAGGACGGGGTCGGCGCCCGTCACCTCGTGGAAGATGTCCGCCAGCACGAGGCCGTCGGCCCTGCGCCGTGCGGGCGTCGCGGCCTCGAGGAACGCGCGGACGTCCGCGTCCGACGGCTGGGTCTTGACCTCCGCCATCGCTCCGCCCCGGCCTCTGCCGATCAGCTGTAGACGGCCGGCGCCAGGATGCCGACGCCGCGGAGGTTGCGGTAGTGCTCTGCGTAGTCGAGGCCGTAGCCGACGACGAATTGGTTCGGGATGTCGAAGCCGACGTACTTCACGTCGATCTCGACGCGGGCGGCCTCCGGCTTGCGGAGCAGCGTGAAGATCTCGATCGACTCCGGGCCGCGGCTGTGCAGGTTCGCGAGCAGCCACGAGAGCGTGAGCCCGGAGTCGATGATGTCCTCGACGATCAGCACGGTCTTGCCGCTGAGGTCGGTGTCCAGGTCTTTGAGGATGCGCACGACGCCGCTCGACGCGGTGCCGCTGCCGTAGGAGCTGACCGCCATCCAGTCCATCGTGACGGGGATGCGCAGCTCGCGGGACAGGTCGGCCATCACCATGACGGCGCCCTTGAGGACACCCACGAGGAGGACGTCCTTGCCCGCGTAGTCGGCCTCCACCGTCCTACTCAGCTCGGCGATGCGGGAGCGGATCTGCTCCTCGGTGATCAGAATCTCGGTCAGGTCGTCGTGAACGTCCGTGAGTTCCATGAGGGAGGCGCTGTCCTTAGCTGTCGGGGTGAAACGTGAGCAGGCCGTTCTGCCTGACAACTCTAACGCCTGGCAGGCTGAGCGGTCCCTGGCCGTGCCAGCCCGTGATGAGCTCCGCGACGGCGAGGGTGTGCACCCTGCTCAGGGACACCCCGAACTCGGCGGAGACGACCAGCCGGATGATGCGCTGGCGGAGCGCGGCGGGGTCGGCGGCGAGGCCGCGGACGTCGAGCGCGACGGCGCCGTCCTCGGCCTGGCTGACCAGCTCCTGCGCCCACTCCAGGGCGAGGCCGTCGAGGGCGTCGTCGTCCTCGCGGAGCTGCTCGGCGGTGCGCGCGAGGGCCTCGGCCACGCCGGGGCCGAGCTCGTCCTCCAGCGCGGGCAGCAGCCGGGTGCGGACCCGGACGCGCGCGTAGGCGGGGTCGTCGTTGTGCGGGTCGTCCCACGGGGTCAGCCCGCTGTCGGCGCAGAAGGCCCGCGTCGTCCGGCGACGGAGGCCGAGGAACGGGCGCAGCAGCGTTCCGGTGTCCGGGCGCATCCCCTGGAGGCTGGACGGGCCGGAGCCGCGGGCCAGGCCCAGCAGCACGGTCTCCGCCTGGTCGTCGAGCGTGTGGGCGAGCAGGATCCGGGCCGCGCCGGTGGCCGCGCGGGCGCGGTCGAACACGGCGTGCCGTGCGGCGCGTGCGTCACCCTCCGGGCCGGAGGCTCCTGTCGCGACGCTCACGCGCTCCACGAGCACCGGGTCGAGTCCGAGGTCGCGGGCCTGCACGGCGGCGGCCTCGGCGACCCCCGCGGAGCCGGGCTGGAGGCCGTGGTCGACCACGATCGCGCCGGCTCGGTAGCCGCGGCGCGGGGCCTCGAATGCGGTCGCGGCGGCGAGCGCGAGGGAGTCCGCTCCCCCGCTCAGGCCGACGAGCACGAGCGCTCCGGGGGCGAGCGGCGAAGGCCGGACCGGGCCGTGGTCGTCGTGCGGGTCCACAGCGGGCAGGTCGGCCGCGGCGGCCAGGGCCTCCCGCACCGCGCGGCGGGCGTCGGCGATCGGCGGCGTCAGGCGCGGCCGGCGCGGAGGCCCGGCCGCCGCTCCACCCGCCACGTCACCCGAGGACCCGTTGAGGCGCATCCAGTAACGTTAGTGCAGATTTCCAACAGCTAAGGAGCATCGGCATGGCCGCATACGACGTCGTCATCGAGATCCCGAAGGGGAGCCACAACAAGTACGAGGTGGACCACGAGACCGGTCGCGTCTACCTGGATCGCGTGCTGTTCACCAGCTTCGTGTACCCGACCGACTACGGCTTCTTCGAGAACACCCTCGGCCTCGACGGCGACCCGGTCGACGCGCTGGTGCTGCTCGAGCACCCGGTCTTCCCGGGCGTCGGCGTCAAGGTGCGCCCGGTCGGCGTGCTGAACATGTCCGACGAGGCCGGCAGCGACGCCAAGGTGATCGCTGTGCCGTACAAGGACCCGCGCTGGCTGCACATCCAGGACGTCAACGACATCCCGGAGCAGACCCGCAAGGAGATCGAGCACTTCTTCGCCCGCTACAAGGACCTCGAGCCGGGCAAGTTCGTCAACATCGAGGGCTGGGGCGACGCCGCCGAGGCCGAGGCCATCGTCGAGGCCGGCTTCGTCAAGCTCGCCGCCGAGGGCCACTGACCCTCGCACCCGAACGCACAACCGCCGAGTGGGCAGATAATCTGCCCACTCGGCGGTTTTCTGCGGACTTTGAGCCGTCTCGGCGGCGTGGGGTCAGGCGGAGGGGCGGGCTACCTGGCCCCAGGGGGAGCCCCAGACGGACTGGATCTTGACGACGTCGCCCTCGGTGGGGGCGGCGATCATCATGCCGCCGCCGAGGTAGATGCCGACGTGGTAGAAATTGCCCGGCGAGTCGCCCCAGAAGATGAGGTCACCCGGCTGGCGCTGGCTGTACGGGACGATCTGGCCGCGGTTGGCCGCCGTGAAGAACTGGTCGTTGACCGAGTGCGAGCCGATGTAGACGCCCGCGTAGGCGTACGACTTCATCGTCAGGCCGGAGCAGTCGTAGCCCGTCGGGCCCTCGCCGCCGAAGATGTACGGCTTGCCGAGCTGCGCCTTCGCGTACGAGATGGCAGTGTCGACGACGTTCCCGTTCGGCGGGGCGACCGGGCCGCCCCCGCCGCCGCCTCCCCCGCCCGAGGAGCCGCCGGATGACCCGCTGCCGGCCTGCTGCTGGGCCTGCTGCTGTTGCTGCTGGCGGATCGCCGCCTGCCGCTGCGCCTCCGCCGCCGCTGCGGCAGCCGCCGCGGCCGCCGCCTGCTCCTGCCGGATCTTCTCGCCCTGCAGGTACGCCGCCTCCACCTGCGTCGAGGTGTTCTTGAGGGTCGCGAGCTGGGCTACCAGCTCCGTGGACTTGTTCTGCTGCTCGACGAGCGCAGCCTGGGCCGCGGACTGCGCGTTCTGCGCGGCGGTCAGCGCCTGGTCGGCGGCGACCGAGAGCTTCTCGCGCTCGGTCTTCGCCGTCTTGGCCTGCTCGTTCAGCGACTCGGCGGTGTTCTTGTCCTTGGTCGCCTGGTCGTAGACGGCCTTCGACTGCTCGGTGAGCTTGCTCATGGTGCCGAGCTGGAACAGGAGCTTGTCGGCGCTGGAGCCGCTGCCGCCGCCCTTCAGCAGCAGCTCGGTGCTGACGTCGGTGCCGCCGCCGGCTTTGGCCAGGTGGGAGGCGAGGAGGCCGGCACGCATCTGCGAGGTCTTGGCCTTCGCAGCGGCGTCCGCCGACTGCTTCTCGAGGTCGGCCTGCTTCGCCGTCGCCGCGGCGAGCGCGTCCTTGGCCTGGAAGTAGGCCTCCGCCGCCTTCTCGGAGGCGATGCGGGCGGCGTCGACGCTGCTCTGGAGGCCGGTGATCAGGGTCGTGATGTTCGCGATCATCGCCTGCTGGTTGGCGACGTTGGCCTTCGCCTGCTGGACGTCGTTCCAGGACGGGTAGTCGACGGCCTGCGCCGGGGCGACGATGCCGATGGACGCCGTGACGGCGCCCATGACGCCTGCGCCGATCGCGAGGCCTGTGCGGGTACGGGAGTTCTTCGAAGTGTCGCTAGCCAAGGGGGGCCTGCCTTGCTCTCATGAACGGGATTCCGTCGATCTTCTGGCCGTTCACCAGCACTTCGTAGTGCAGGTGGCAGCCGGTGGAGGCGCCGGTGCTGCCGACGCGGGCGATCGGCTGGCCGGCCCCGACGCTCTGGCCGATGCCGACGAGGATGCCGCCATTGCGGATGTGCGCGTAGCCGGTCTCGATGCCGCCGCCGTTGTCGAGGAGCACGTAGTTGCCGTGGGTGCCGTCCGGCCCCGCGTAGATGACGGTGCCGCTGTACGCCGCGTAGATGGGCGCGTTGCACGAGGCGCCGATGTCGATGCCCATGTGGTAGGTGCTGCCGATTCCGCCGGGGGACGGGCGCGGGCCGAAGCCGTCCGTGATCGGACCGGCGGCCGGGACAGCCCAGCCCTGCGGTCCGACGTAGCCGCCGGGGAGGCCTCCCGAGCCGCGCGCCGCTGCCGCCGCGGCCGCTGCTGCGACGCCGGCCTCGTAACCCGAGACCGTCTTCGCCGTGGTGTCGCGGAGGGCGGCGAGCTGCGCCTGCATGACGACGATCTGCTTCTGCTGCTCGGCCAGCTTGGCCTGCGCGGCCTTCGCGGCGGCGACAGCGGCCTGGAGGGCGGCCGTCGCCGAGACGCGGAGCTTCTCGCGCTCGGCCTTGGCGACCTCCGCGATCGCCGACAGCGCCTTGGCGTTGTTCTGCGCGACGCGGGCGTCGGTGTAGACCTTGTCGGACTGCTCGGTGAGCTTGGACATGCTCCCGAGGGAGGTCAGTAGCGTCTCGGGGTTCGTCCCGCTGGCGCCGTTGCCGCTCAGGAAGAGGTTGGCGGTGAGGTTGCGCCCGCCGGTGCGGTAGAGCTGTGCGGCGAGCTTGCCGGCCTGGGCGCCGGCGGCGTCGGCCTTCTGCTGGCTGGCGGCGGCCTGGGACTCCAGGTCCCTGGCCTTCATGTCCGCCGTGTCGAACGCCTCGACGGCCGCCTGCAGCTCCTCGCCGCGCTTCTGCGCGGCCGCTTGGGTGTCGGAGACCTCCTGGTCGAGCTGCGCGATGAGGGTCGTGATGCGCGTGACCTGGGCCGAAGCTGCGGCCTCGTTGGCCTTGGCGTTCTGGACGTCCTGCCAGCTCGGGTACTGGTCGGCGTACGCCGGCGCGGCGATGGAGCCGACGACCCCGGTGAGCGCGATGGCCCCGACCGCGAGGAGGCGCAGCAGCGCCCGGCGCGGCCTGCGCCGGTGCGTGTCGTCTCTCGTCGCGTATCTCATCGTCACCTTCAACCCGTCGGATGGAACATCGGCTGTCACACGATCAACACGGGTCTCGTCATCACCAGGAGCAACATTAGCAACATCACCATACGCCGCCCGGGTCGGGGGGAGGGCGGCGGTGCTCGATCGGGACCACGTGCGGCTCGCACGGACGACAGGGGGGCCGTCGATCGCCATCTTCGCTGGCGTCCGGCTTCTCACCGGGCATTTCATCGGGGCGTGGCGAGAACCGGCGCGATCGACCCGCCCGGGCTGCAACCCCGATTGGCATTCTGTCGGGGACTTCCGTATGCTTATGCGTCGGTGGTCATCGAAAAGCGAAAGCGATTCGGGACGATCCGGCCCCATCGTTTAGTGGCCTAGGACGCCGCCCTTTCACGGCGGTAGCACGGGTTCGAATCCCGTTGGGGTCACGATGGCATCCATTACAATCGAATAAGCACCACAGTTAGGCCCTGTAGCGCAGTTGGTTAGCGTGCCGCCCTGTCACGGCGGAGGTCGCGGGTTCAAGTCCCGTCAGGGTCGCCACGGCGACAAGCCCTTCCATTCGGAAGGGCTTCCGTCTAGGTAGGCACTTCGTGCCTTCCGGCTCTGTAGCTCAGTTGGTAGAGCGTTCGACTGAAAATCGAAAGGTCACCGGATCGATGCCGGTCGGAGCCACCAGAGAAAACCCCCGGATCCGTAAGGAATCCGGGGGTTTTTTGTTGTTCCCCGAGCGTGCCGGGCACGGAACCCGGAGCGGAAGAGCGAGAATATCTCTCCCACCCCGGGGCGTTCCTGGATCAGTTGATGGTGACCCAGGCTCCGAACGACCCTCCCGCGGTGGATTGGCTGCTACCCGTCACGCCCCCATTGCCGGAGTTCCCGTAGAGGGCGATCATCCCGCTCGGGGTCTGCTTGGCGGTCACAGCAGTTGCGACGTTGGCCCCCGATCCGATGTTCGACCATCCGGCCGGCGCGGTCTGGCCGGGCGTGAGCACGGTTCCCCAAACGCTGCTGTCCGCGGCGCGAGTGTAGAGCGCCACAGTTCCATCTGAAAGCGGAACCAAGGCAGCTGCGGTGAGCAGAGAGGTGCCACCCGACCCGTAGTTCACCCACGAGCCGAAGCTCTGCCCCGGCGCCGGCTGCGTCACGCCAGCGAGTGTTCCACCGGCGGTGTCGAAAATACTGATCCGGCCGTCGGAACCGAGAGAGACCGTCGGCTCGTTGGCGATGCCGCCGCCGTTCGTTCCGATCGCGGTCCATGTCTGGAATGTTCCGCCAGCAACGGTCTGCCCACTTCCGTAGATCATGTTCGTCGCGCTGCTGTGGGCGTAGATCACGATCCGTCCGTCGGCGAGCTGGATCACCGACGGCCGAAGGTCCAGGCCGACCGGCGAGCTGCCGATGGTCTGCCAGCCGCCGAAACCGCCACCGACCGAGGTCTGAGCGACACCCGAAACGGTCTGCGCGGACGTCGTCGCGTAGATCGCGATGATGCCGGATTGCAACTGGATCGCTGCAGGGTCGCTGACGATGCCGCCCCCATTGGCGCCGATCGGCTGCCAGCCGGAGAAGGCTCCGCCCACCGAAGACTGGCCCGCACCGACGATCGTGCCTGCGGTCGTGCGGGCGTAGGCGACGATGAGCCCGGAGGCCGTTCGGACAACCGACGGTCGACCGGTGAGGGTGCCGTTCGCGCCTCCGATGAGCTGCCATCCACCGAAGCTTCCTCCGGCTGACTGTTGCGTGTCCCCCCACAGGTTGCCGTCGCCTCGGATCGTGTAGAGAACGAGCTGACCGCTGGGAAGTAGAAGCGAGGTCACTCCGTAGGCAACGGTCCCCATACCTCCGTTGCCAGGGTCGCCGACTCCGTTCAAGGAGTCATAGCCCGCATACAGCGGATACGCATAGCCGATCACCTGTCCCCACGGCGACGCGAACTGGGTCACTTCGGATTGGTCCCACTGCGAGTCGGAAAGGCCGAGCCGCGAGTATCCGGTGTTCCCCTCGATGGTCTGCGCAGTCCCACCGCTGACACCGGCAACGAGCCCGACATGGCCGCTGTAGATGATGAGGGCTCCCGCTCTGGGTTGCGCGCCGCTCGCGACAGTCTGGTACCGCCCCTGCGATTGATACCAGCTGACGATCGTCCCTGAAGTCTGTCCGGATGTGCCGACCGTCGTGAGCAGGGGCATGGCGTTGTTGTGCAGCAGCGCCGAAACCCACCAGCCGCACCAGTCACCGGAGTAGCCCTGGTAGTCGGAGGTCGTCGGCACCCAACTCTGGGTCTTGACTTGGGCCAACGTCATGTTGACGGTGGACTCCGCCTCTGAAACGACGGTGTTGAGCGAATCGGTGCTTGCAGCCAGCGCCGGAGCTTGTGCTCCGACCAGGCCAGCGGCCGGAATCAACAACAATGTGGCTAGAAGCCACCGCAGCCTTCTGGTGCGCGAGCGCGACGAGAAGCCCCCCTGGATACTAATATTCATGCCTCGAGCCTGGTGTGCCTGATTCTTGCCGCATAGTCCCCTAATAGGGTTTCGTTGGGGGTCCCGTCCGTGCTTATCGCTGCGATCGTCGACGAAGTTCGCGTGATTGTGGGCGCATGGGACCCGCCACCCAGTTGATCCCGCAGCGGGCTATCCGCAGCACCGTTGAATGGAGCCGCTCTCAGGCGTCGAACCCGCGTTCCCGGTAGAGGTCGATGCTCTCCCTCAGCGCCTTGAGCACGTACGGGGGGAACTCCATGCCGCTCTGCTCTGCCCAGAGCAGTTGCGCTTCGATCCTGCCGACCTCGCGTGCGTACTTCTCGAGATCGTCGGCGAAGCCGAGCACACTCGCCACACCGCCCATCTGGGCGCGATAGCGGTCCTGGCCGTTCGTGCCGACGAGGTTGTACGTCTTCTCCCTCAGGACACGCGCCAGGTAGAGCTGCCACGGCTTGAGTTCGCCGCTCTGCACGAGCTGGGTCGCGCTCATCCGGTAGAACGCGAAGTGACCCGGCTCCTGCCTGCGGATCGGGCTGATGATCGTCTCGGCGATCGCAGCCTCGCCGAGGTCCAGCATCCCGTCGTAGAGGACGTTGTACGCCAGCACCGCCTGCCGTTCGGTACTCGCGCCGGTCAGGTAGTAGAGCAGCCGCGCGATGTCCTGGATCGACGAGAAGTGCGCGAGGGCGCCCATGATCTTGATCTTGAACGAGACGGCGAGTTCGGGTTGGGCGGCCGGCCGGCCGAGATCCTGCTGCAGGCGGTCGAGGATCAGTCCGTGCTGGATCTCCTGCGGCTGCCACACGTCGGCGTAGAACATGCGGTCGACTTCGTGCACGTCGGGCAGAAGCACGAGCAGCTCGAGCACGTTCCGATCGACTTCGAGCTCCACCCGCGCGAGGTAGTCGATGACGTGGCCGTAGCGTTCGGCGACAGCCCCCGGCGCGCGAACGTCACGGTCGACCGAGTCGAGAGCGATCGGCGGATGCTGCTCCCCGAGCCGCTGGACGTGCTCGAGGATCCTCTGCGGAGAGATGCGATCTGCCATCACGTCCATCATGGACCGACATCGTCGCGATGTCAGGATGGACTGCGCCTGGGCCGTCTCCGCCGCGAGCGCGCTGCGAGAATCGTCAGCCCGGCGGCGCTCAGCGCGAGGGCGATGATCAGCGGGCCCAGGATGTCGCTGCCGGTGGCCGCGATCGCCGACGGGGCGGAGGGCGTCGCGGGCGACGGCGGCGGCCCTGCGATGATGTCGACCTGTGCAGCGGCCGTGTTGTTCGCCGTCACGGTGTCGGGCTCAGTGGGCGTACCGCTGAACGTGAACGGGAGGACATCGCCCGGGGATCCGGTCGCGGTCCCGATGATCTGATAGACCACCTGCTCGCCGGGACCGAGCGTGCCGACGGCGAACGTCAGTCCGCCCACGCCGTCGGGCGGCTTCGGGCGGCCGGGCGGCCACGAGACGGCGACACCGGAGATGCCGGTGAACGCGGGAGGCGACGTCAGGGACGCGACCACTCCGGTCGCCTGACTCGGACCGTTGTTGCGGACGGTGGCGGTGAGCTGGACCTGACCGCCCGACACCGTGGTCTGCGTCGCCGGCGAGAGCGTGACGGCGATGTCGACGGAGGCGGTCGTGCTGCCGCAGGCCGTGGACTGGTTGTCCGTGACGTCCGGGTCGAGCGAGCCGGAGCCCACGAGGGCGGTGTTGCAGAGGTCGGCGCCAGCGGTGTCGGCGTCGACCCCGAACGTGACCAGGATGGAGGCCGACGCGCCGACGGCGAGCGTCCCGAGCGGGCACTGGACGATGGTCTGCGTGTCTCCCGCCCGGAGGTCGTTCGTGGTCGGCGCGGGGCAGGCCGCTCCCCCCTCGATCGTCGCAGAGACATACGTCATCCCGGTCGGGACGTTGTCGGACGCGACGACGTTGTCGGCGATCGACGGGCCGGCGTTGTGCACCGTCAGTCTCCAGGTCGCGGGCTGCCCGGCGACCAGGGGGTTCGGTTCGACCAGTGTCTTGGTGATGCTGGTGTCGGAGACGCGCTGGACGAGCACGGTCTGCGAGGTCGTGTTGTCGGCGAGCGTCGTCTCAGGAGTGTCGTTGCGGACGACCGCGGTGGTCGTGTACGCGCCGGCGGGGGTGTCGCCGGGGATGTGCATGACGACGACGTTCGTGGTGGACGATCCCGGAGGCGAGACGGCGAACTCCGGGAGCACCATGCAGGTGAGCACGTACTGGAAGTTCTGCCACGGCACGCTCGCAGGATCCGCCGGCGGTGGCTGGTTCCAGGTGCAGATGCTGGCCGGGACGTCGAAGCTCACCGGGACGAAGCCAGGCGGGAAGGTCGTCTCGCCGTTGACGTTGACCGCCGTCGACGGGCCGTTGTTGACGAGGTAGCCGGTGTAGGTGACCTCCTGCCCGGCGGCCGGGGTGTCGGTGCTGACCGACGAGGAGATGGCCACGTTGGTGAGCCGCTGCACCGCGACCGTCGCCGTGGCCGTGTTGTTCGTGAGGTCGACGTCATTGGCCAGCGAGCCGACGACGGCCGTGTTGGTGGCGTCGCCGGCCGCGAGGCCGGGGTCGGTGTCGGTGACGATGTGGATGGACACGGTCTGCCCGGCGCCGACCACGCCGACCCGGCAGGCGATCACGTTGGGCGCAGCCGGCAGCCTCGGCTGCACGAGGTTCTCGTTGAAGTCGGCGCCGACGAGCGGCGGTGCGCAGTCCGACTGCGCCGCGTCGAGAGTGAAGCCGTCCGGGAGCTGGTCGGTCACGACGGCGTGGGCGACCCCCGAGGGACCGGCGTTGACGACCGTCAGGGTGTAGCCGATGGAGCCTCCGGCGTTCACGGTGGCCGCGTCTGGCGTCTTGAAGAGCTTCAGGTCGGCGACGTTGACGATGTCCACCTTCGCAGTGCCGCTGACCGAGGTCTGACCGCCGGTCAGCGGTGTCGAGGTCGTCGCGGTCGCAGTGTTCGGCACCTGCTCGGCGAACTGGTCGCCGCCGTTGATCGTCGCGGCGTCGTCGGACAGCACTCCGTTGATCGTGACGATGACCGCGGGAGGAGGCGTGGTCCCCTGCCAGCCGGGGACGGTGCCGAGCTCGCACTCCACGTCGCTCACCACTCCGACGCCGATCTGGATCTCCGGCGTGATCGTGCACAGCCCGCTGCCGGTGGAGGAGACGGCCGTCGCGGTGAAGCCGGGCGGGAGCACATCGGTGAGGAACGCGTTCTCGGCGTCGGAGAACCCGATCGACGGCACGCTCACGGCGATCTGGTAGCCGAAGGTGCTGCCGGCGACGAAGGAGGGGTGGGGCAGCGTCGGATCGACGGGGCTCGCTGCTTCGTCCGGGTTCGGGATCGTGTCGATGGGCGTCTTCGTGACGGTGAGCGCCGTCACCGCCGGTCCGACCACGATCGGCCGGACGAGCTGGTTGTTGGCGAGCGTCGTCTCGGGCGTCGTCGTCGCGACCTGCACCGTGTCCGGATACGAGCCGGGCGCCGCACTCGCCGAGACCTGGATGTCATAGTCGATCGTCACGCTCTGACCGGGCAGCAGGCTGGAGCCGAACGCGCCGTTCTCGATCGTGCAGGAGGCCTCCCTGCCGGTGTTGACGCAGTTCGACGGCTGGGTGCCGGTGTTCGTGACGAAGGCGTCGACGGTGCGGGTGGCGAGGTAGGTGACGTCCGTCGCGGTCGACGGGCCGTTGTTGGTCAGCACGACGTGGACGTGTCGCAGGGTGCCGGGCCCGCTCGCGGCGGGGTCGACGGGATCGACGGTGAAGGCGGTCACGGCGACGTCGGCGAGCGGCTGGACGGTGCTGGTGGCGGTCGAGGTGTTGTTGGAGGGGTTGTTGTCGGGGTTGTTGACCGGGTCGCCGCTCTGCACCGTGGCCGTGTTCGTCAGGCTCGATCCCGCAGCGAGGCTCGCGTCGAGCGAGACGAGGACCTGGACGGTGACCGACTGGCCCGCGTCGAGGTCGGGCGAGACCCCGCCGGTCCCGGTGAGCTGGCAGCGCAGAGCCTGGCCCGCCGTGGTGCAGGCGACGCCCTGGCCCTGGCCCGCGGTGACGCTGGCGCTCAGGAAGGTCGTGCCTTGCGGGAGCGTATCGAGGATCACCGGAGCGATCGCAGCCAGGTTCTCGGCGACGTTCGTCGGGTCGTTGTTGTTCGTGATGACGAATGTGTACGGCACCGGAGGGACCGGCGCGCCCGCCGGGACGCCGGTCCCCGCACCCGGTGTCACGGTGGCCGGCGCGCTCTTCGCGAGGGAGAGGTCGACGGAGGGGAGGCCGCTCAGCGTCCAGCTCGCGCTGTTGTTTCCGGGATCGGTGTCGCCCGCTGCGCTGATGCTCGCCGTCTCCACCACGTCCGGGCCTCCGGCGAGTACCTGCTGCGCCGTCATGCTCACCGTGATCACCGCCGTGCCGCCGGGCAGGATCGGGCCGGGGACGACGCAGGTGAACCCGGTCGCCGTCGTGGTCGCCGCGCATCCCGTGATCGAGTCGAGCACGAGCTGCGGCGGGAGGGCGTCGTCCACGGCGACGTCGGTCGCGGCCGACGGTCCGGCGTTGCTGATCGTGATCGTGTAGACGACGGGCGCAGGCGCCTGAGCGGGAAGCGTCGTGCGGTTGGCGGTCTTCGCGACCGACAGGTCGTAGGAGGCGGTGACCGTCGTGGAGGCGGTCGCACTGTTGTTGGAGAGGTCGGGGTCGGGCGTCGAGCCCGCGATCGTGGCGGTGTTGGCCAGTGTGCCGGTGGTCAGCGCGGACACGGTGCCGGTCAGCGTGATCGTGCCTGCTGCGCCGGGCTGCAGGGAGCCGTCACCGGCAACCCCGGCGGACAGGAGCGTGCCGAGGTCGCAGCTCAGGCTCGCTGCGGTCACGGTGCAGGTGCCGCGGGTCGTGGAGGCCGAGGTCAGGGTGACGCCGGCCGGCGCGGTGTCCGCGACCGTGACCCCCGCCGCGTCGGACGGACCCCAGTTCGTTGCGTTCAGTGTCCAGGTGATGGTCTGACCCGCGACGACCTGCGCCGGCCCCGTCTTCGCCATCCGGACGTCGGCCGCCGGCGCGCTCGTGGCGACCGTCGCGTGGACCGTGTTGTTCGTGGTCACCGGGTCGGGCGTGCTCGAGGCGACGGTGGCCGTGTTCCCGACGACGGTCCCCTGGGCGAGCCCGGTGGCCAGCACGGTGTCGAGCGGGATCGTGACGGTCGCGCCGGCCGCGAGCGTGGGGATCGTGCAGCGTGCGGAGCCGCTGGGCTGCACGACGCAGCTCGTCCCGCCCTCGGTGCCGGTGATCGTCGCCTGCGTCGGGTCGTCGAGGACATCGTCGACGGTGACGTTCTGCGCGTCGGACGGCCCCTGGTTCGTGACCACCAGCGTCCAGACCACGCGGGCGCCCGGCACGGCGGGCGACGGGCTGGGCGACTTCGCGATGGCGAGGTCCGCCTGGCGGGCGAGCGAGACGGTGTCGCCCGACACGTTGTTGCCCGGGACCGGGTCGAAGGAGGTCGTGCTCACCGAGGCGACGTTGCTGAGGCTCGTCGCCGTCGACGCCGAGTCCACCGTGCCGGTCAGGGTGATCGCGAGGACCGCGCCGTTCGGGACGTCGCCGAGGGAGCACGTGACCGTCCCGTTCGCGGTCGCACACGATCCCTGCGGGGTGGTGGCGGTGACCCCGTTCCAGCCGGCGGGGATCGGGTCGGTCACCGTGACGGCGGCAGCGGTGTTGGGGCCGTTGTTGCGGACGGTCAGCGTCGCCGTCACGGTCGAGCCGGCGAGCGCGGGATCCGGCGACAGCGTCTTGGTGATCCCGACGTCGGCCTGCTGGAGGACCGCGATGCTCGCGACGTTGGACGTGTAGGTCGCCGCCGTTCCGGTGGTCTCGGTGCGGTAGTCGAGCGTGGCGAGGTTCGCCACCGTCGTGCCTCCAGCGGCGCCGTCGAGGGTCACCTGGAACGTGTACGACTGGCGCGAGGTGCCGTCGTCGGTGCACCCCGTCCCCGAGCACGCCATCCTGCCGCCCGTGGTCGCGTTCGCGCCCGCGCCGAGGCGCACCGTCACCGTGCGCCCGGCTATCTCGCCGCGGTCGTCGCCCGGCGAGTCCGTGAGCGGCGTGGTCGCGCCCGTGACCGGGTTCACCAGGGCGAGCGAGCCCGGCACGTAGGTGGTGTTCGCCGGGAGGGT
This sequence comes from Leifsonia sp. EB41, assembly GCF_041262565.1. NCBI lineage: Bacteria > Bacillati > Actinomycetota > Actinomycetes > Micrococcales > Microbacteriaceae > Leifsonia > Leifsonia sp. EB41. The sequence continues at coordinate 1,636,316 of NZ_JBGCCJ010000001.1, forward strand.
GTCGTGCGAGACCGCGCCGAGCGCGGCATCCTGCCCGGTATTGGCGTAGTTGACGGTGTACTGGAGCGTGTCACCGGGGCGCGCGGGATTGTTGCCGTTGACATCCACGACGGACTTGGCCGACGCGGTGAAGTCGGGCGCATACAGGTTGATGGCGAGTCCGACGACGCCCGGATAGTAGACGTCGCCGTTGGATGAGAAGGTGAAGGTCGCACTCGTGGCGCTGTTCGGGATCGCACCGGACGCCCCGAGGTTCTTGATGTCGTACCCGAGCATGTTCTGATACGCGGGGGTCCGCGACGTGACGGACGTGCCGAAGAGGTCGTTGGTGGAGTTGAAGAAGTTGGAGCCGGGCGAGAGCGGCGTCGCGAGCTGCGTGCTGTTGAGCAGCGTGTAGTCGCCGGTCAGCGACAGGTCGCCCTCGTATGCCACCATCGTGAGCTGAGCGTCCACCGTCCCCGATTTCGGCGCGAGGAACCCGGACACCGTCACGGACTGCGGATTGCCCTGCCCGACCACATTGAACCCGTCGAACACCGTCAGGTTGCGCAGTGGCAGGCCCGGCGCGGAGTAGACGACGGTCAACGCCCACCCGGCGTACCGATCCACACCCGTCGCAGCAGTGACGTTCGCTCCCCAGTACACGCCGTTGCCGGTCGACCGCACGATGGACGTCACGTCCGCGAAGCGCTGGTACGCGTTGTAACTCGAGCTGTTCGGGCCGAACTGGTCACGCGCCGCGGTGGAGGCCGTGACCGTCCGGTACGCCGCGTCGCCCGGGGCGCGGAAGGACATCGTGCCGATGTTCGCCGCGTTGCCTGCGCTCCCGTTCGTACCGGCGTCGAGGCGCGCACCCCAGTAGAGCCCCGCCCACAGCACGCTCGCCCCGGCCGGCAGCGCGAGCTGCGAGGACGAGGAGTTGAAGGTGCCTGCGACATTGTCCGCATCGAGGTTGACCATGTTGAAGTTGTTGTTGTCCTGCGCGGCCCCGTTCTGCGCGCTGGTGCACGCACTCGACGCCGGACAGGTCAGCAGCCCGTTGCCGATCGAGATCATCGCCCCGTTGGCGTTGACCGAGAACTTCGACGTGAACGGAACGGTGGCGGCGGCCTGCGCCGGGCCGTCGGGCAGTACGGCGACCACCGCGATCGCGGTGGTGGCGAGCAGAATCGCGCACAGCGAAGCGAGCCATCGCCGTGGGGATTCGTGTCTCATGACGCCCCCTGCACGGGGGCATGCTAAGCCTGGGGGCCTGCTGGTGGGTACCACCGGCGAGTTCGCAGAGTGCTCGGCGCTCCGTCGGCCTGGCGCCCGGTGTCAGCGGTCGACGGCCTCGAAGACCGGCGGTGTGTAGTCGCCGTTCTGGATGGCTGCGCTCGGCCCGTAGAGGCGCAGGATCACGTAGGAGTCCTTCTCGGGGATGGGCAGGAAGTGCGCGTCGGCGGCGTGCGCGTCGACGTCCGCGCTGAGGAGGAGCGAGTAGGTCCCGTCGTCGTCGGGCGTGAGGGTGCGGTCGCCGCGGCTGTGGCGGTTGATGCTGTTGTGCGCCATCAGCCGGTCGTCGTCGCCGTAGACGGTGAACGACCAGAACTCGGACACGTCGGGAGCGGTGAAGCGCGCCCGGTACTCGCGGCCTCCGGAGCCGTTGATCGGGCGGCCGTCGGAGCCGGTCTCGACCTTGACGTAGACCGACTCGACCGGCGGGAGGCCCCACTGGCCCAGCATGGTTCCGATGTCGAACACGTCGCGGGGCGCGTTCTGGAGCTCGTCCCGAGTGCCGAGGGCGCCCTTGGAGCTCGTGACCGTGGGAGCCAACTCATTCAGGTGCTCGGTTGCCAGCCGTTCACCGCGAGCCGCCGCCTCGAGCTGGTCCTCGGTGAAGTCGGTCCGGCCGGGCTCGACGCCCGCCTCCGCCAGGCCGTCGAGCCAGGCTGCGTCCGCGTCGGCCATGGAACCGTCCGCCAAGAGGAAATTCACCCGATGGAGCCACGTGCTCGTCGCGGGGTCGGGGAAGTCGCGCACGACGGGATCGGGAGCCGGAGCTCCGCGAGACTCGGACAGTGTCCGGAGCTCCCACTGATCCTGGAGCGCGCGGGCGGCCTCCAGGTCGTCGCCTCCCGTGGTCATGATCCGGCCCATCACCTTGATCAGGTTCGAGTCGGAGCGGATGACCTCGTCGATCCCCTCCGGCACGTCCCCGGCCCAGTCGCGCGCAGCGAACAGGAACGTCCCGCCCTTCGCGCCGCGGGTGCGGGAGCCGATCATCGCGGTCGTGTAATGGCCCATGTCCATGGTGTGCAGGATCCAGTACCGGTCGCCATCCACGTCGGGCACCGTCACCACGACCGGCTCGGCGGCGACGTCGAACCAGCCTTGCAGGTGCAGGGTGTCGTTGTTGATCGTCGGATGCGCCGTGTACGTGTCGTCGGCGAGGTCGCGCAGCTTCTGGAACTCGTTCAGGCGCACACCGGGCTCGATCGTCGTCTCGAAGAGGAACCCGTACGCCTTGTCCATCGAGTACGCGTACAGGTACGCATCCCGGGCCAGCTCATCCGAGATCGCCATTCGTCACTCCTCACCCTTGACGACGACCGGCGGCCGCCATTCACCCGACAGCACCTCCGGCTTCGGCCAGTAGGTGCGGATGGTCAGCTCGAACTCGCCCTCCGGAGCCGGGAGCCAGTTCGACTGGAGTTCGGCGGCGGGAGGCTCGTGCTGGATGGTGAGCGTGAGCGACCCGTCGTCTCCGTAGTGGAGGTTCGGCGTCTTGGTGCCGAGGGAGTAGCGGCCGAGGTCGTTGGGCTCGAAGAAGTGCTGCGGGTTGTACATGGTCAGGGACCAGAATCCGTCGACCGGCGGCACACCGCCGGCCGGGAAGGTGATCGTGTAGCGGTTCGAGCCGTGCAGCCGGTTCCCGTCGCTGTCGACCTCGACGAAGAAGTAGCGGGTCTCCTCCGGCTGGTTGACGTACATGTTGGACTTCGCGGTCGCCGCCCGGGTGAGATAGTCGAAGCCCCACCTCGCCACGTTCGGCGGCGAGTTCCAGCCGCGGTCGTCGCGCGGGCCGTTCGTGGCGAAGTCGAACAGCGCCGCGATCACCTCCGCGTCCGTCTCGATCGCGGCCTGCCGGATCGCGGCGGCGACCTCCGGGTCGGCGGCCGCCGCGGCGAAGAGCGCGTGCATCATCGCGTAGCGGGACTCCTCCCCGGGCAACGGCGGCACCTTCGCCAGGATGTCCGGGAGCTCGTCGAAGAACGTCTCCGGATCCACCCAGCGCGTCTCCTCGGTGGTGGGCCGGTCGGACGGGAAGTGCGGAACGGCCGTCCAATCCTTCGACCGCGTCCCGCCGATGTACGCGCTCAGCGGGTAGACGACGACGCCGCTGAGGAGCTCCTGGACGGCGGCGCGGTCGTCGTCGGTGTCGTCCACGAAGAGCCGGGGACCCATCCCCACGAGCTCGGTCGGCGCCCGCAGCACTCCGCTGATGCCGTCCGGGATGTCGCCGTCCCAGTGCGGGCCGACCACCAGGTAATCGCCCGGTTGCGTGCCGTATTGCCGGCCGAGCCGGGAGAACTCGTCGGTGCGGGCGTCGTAGAGCGAGTAGACCCAGAACCGGTCGCCGAAGTCGGGCACCTGCAGCACCACGGGGTCGTCGTCGGTGGCGGCGAAGCCGAACCCGTAGAGCACGTCCTGGTTGGGGTGCGCCACCCACCGCTGCGCGGGGTCGATGTAGGCCGTCAGCATGCAGACGTACCCGGTCGGGGCGGCCGGCAGCACGCCGCCGATCAGCCCGGGCTCCGGGGCGACGGCGAACGACGCCCGTCGATGGAACGCGTTGACGATCGGCCAGCCCCACACATAGACGTCGCGGGCCAGCGCTTTCGCGAACACCGGCGTGACGATGGTCCTCGCCGGGACGCCCGGGATGTCGGCGGCGGCGACCGCAGCAGGATTCTGAAACTCCATGAGCCCTCCCCTCGATGGGGAGCCGCACCCCCCCGGCGTCACCCACCCTGCCACTCCGCGTGGGCGCACCGGAAAACCCGGCGTGACGGTCACCCGGACCGCGGGAGCTCCGTCACCGTCGCCGCGGGCGTCTGCCGCAGCTCCAGCAGCGGACAGCTGAACGGGTCCTTGTCCCCGAGGCCGACGCTGTTGATATGCCGGGTCACGATCGCGTAGGAGGCCAGCAGGCCGGTCTCCGTGTACGGGACGTCGTGCTCGATGCAATATGCGCGGATCGTGGGCGCGGCACGTCTCAGGTGCGGGCGCGGCATCGACGGGAACAGGTGGTGCTCGATCTGGTAGTTGAGGCCGCCCATCATGAAGTCCAGCATCCGGTTGCCGCGGATGTTGCGGCTCATCAGCACCTGCCTGCGCAGGAAGTCGAGCCGGGCGTCGTGGGGCACCAGCGGCATCCCCTTGTGGTTCGGGGCGAACGACATCCCCATGTAGAAGCCGAACAGACCGAGCTGGATGGCCAGGAAGACGGCCGCCTTGTCGGGAGAGAGGACCCACAGCACCAGGGCCAGGTAGCCGACGATCCGGATGGTGAGGAACGCGATCTCCACCGGACGGTGTTTGACCGGCTCCCGTTGGAAGACCCGTCGCACGCTGGAGGCGTGCAGCGACAGCCCCTCCAGCAGCAGGATCGGGAAGAAGAACCAGCCCTGGTGGCCGAGGAGCCAGCGCAGCGGGGCCGGACGGGTCGCCACCTGCCCGGGGGTGACCGCGATCACGGGGAGCTCGATGTCCGGGTCGGCGCCCACCTGGTTCGGGTTGGCGTGATGACGCGTGTGCTTGTGCTGCCACCAGCCGTAGCTCATCCCGACGAACAGGTCGCCGACGACCAGGCTCACCCAGTCGTTCCAGCGGCCGGAGCGGAATATCTGGCGGTGCGCGCTGTCGTGGCCGAGGAAGGCGATCTGCGTGAACAGGAACGCGAAGAGCACCGCGGTGAACAGCTGCCACCAGCTGTCGCCGACCAGGACGAAGCCGAGCACCAGCGCGCCGGTGAGCACCGGGACGAGGGCGATCTTCGTCCAGTAGTAGCCGTAGCGCCGCCGGAGCAGGCCGGACTCCCGGATCACTGCCGCCAGTGCTGTGTACTCGTTGGCGGCCGGCAGGGCTTTCGGTCGGCTCTGTGCGGCCGGTCGAATTCGGGAGACCTCGGACATCGTCACGCCCACTCACGCTCATGACGTCAAGGTCCAGGACGACGTACTTTCAGCGTACGCGCGAGCAGCATGAACGCCACAGTGGGTTCCGCTGAGGATGTACTGTGTGAGTGAACGCAGTCCTGGACCCAGGCCGCATCGCGAAACCGGGCATGCGCAGGCGAAAGGGCTGGTTAGACATGGTTTTCAACCGATCTGCATCGCCGACGCTGTGCCAGCCCTTCCTGGAGTCGCTGCCCGTCGCGCGCGCTGCGATCTCCACGCTGCAGGACCCGTTCGATGTCGAGACCGTGTGCGCGACCGACGCTCTCGCGGCCCGCCTCGACGAGCTCCAGATCGACCTGGGCGAAGGCCCGTGCTGGCAGGCGCTGAGCACGCGCTCCCCGGTCCTCATTACCGTGGAGCGCGCGTCGAGTTCTGCGTGGCCGAGCCTGTCCAGCGCGATCGCCGCGTCCGGGATCCATTCGGTGTTCGCCTTCCCGCTCATCGTCGGCGCGCTCGGGATCGGCGCGGTCGACCTGTACTTGGAGACCCCGGAACCGCTCACCCCCGCCGACATCGGCCACGCCGAGACACTGGCCGGGATCGCGGCCATGCAGGTCCTCAATCAGGCCATGGAACGTCGACCTGGCGAGGACGGCGGTACCTTCACCGAGAGCCCCTACTCCCGCCGCGAAGTCCATCAGGCCACCGGCATGGTCGTCGCGCAGGCGAAGGTCAGCCCCGCCGACGCCCTCCTGCTCATCCGCGCTCGCGCCTTCGCCGAGGGCCTCCCGGTGCGCGAGATCGCCGCGCAGATCATCGATCGAAGGATTTCCTTCCAGCTCTGACCCACGGTTGTAAATTGGGAGAATGGCGAGCACTTCGGGCAGAGAACGACAGCTTCTCCAGACGTTCGTCGAACTGGCGGACACACTGGTGATCGGCTACGACGTGGTCGAACTCCTCCACACCCTGGTCGAGCGCTGCGCCCTGATCCTCGATGCGACCGACGCCGGGATCCTCCTCCCGGACCCGACCGGGACGCTTCAGGTGGTCGCGTCGACGAGCGAACGGAGCCAGCTCATCAGCCTGCTCCAGCTCCAAGCCGACGAAGGCCCCTGCGTCGACGCGTACCAGACCGGTCGGCTGGTGACCGTGGACGACATCGCCGCCTCCTACGCCCGGTGGCCGCACTTCGCCACCGAAGCCTCCGGCGTGGGCTATCAGTCCATGCACGCCATCCCGCTCCGGCTGCGCAACGAGACCATCGGGTCGCTGAACCTGTTCCGGGACCAGGCCGGCCCGCTCTCCCCCGACGACGCCGCCGCCGCACAAGCGCTGGCCGATGTCGCCACCATCGGCATCCTCCAGGAGCGGGCGCTCCGCCAGTCCGATATCGCCCGCGAGCAGCTTCAGCACGCGCTGGACAGTCGCGTGCTGATCGAGCAGGCCAAAGGCGTGCTCTCGCAACTCGAGGGGATCGACTTCGCGGAGGCGTTCGAGCAGATGCGCTCGCGGGCCCGCAACTCGGGCACCCGGCTCTCGGTCGTCGCGGAGCAGGTCATCCGCGACGCCCAAAAGCGCTGAGACGCAAAGGCGCTGAAATGCAGCGGCGCTGAGTCGGCGCGTATTTCGGCGGATTGTGGTCGACCGGGTGCGGACATCGCTCTCTGCGCGTACCGTCGCGAGTGCGATCACCCCTCGTGACCGCGCGAGCGGAGGCAGGGCCGCTGTGACGTACCTCGTGCACATCCACAACCGACGATTCGCCATCGCGGACGACGACCTCCAAGGATTCAAGGAGGCGGTCCTCGACGCTGTCCGTCGCGGCGGTGACTTCCTTCCCCTCGGCACCCACCTCCCCGAGCCGGAGAGCATCCTGGTGACGGCGTTCACCCCGGTGACGATCGAGAGACTTCCCGGTCCGGACGACGATGAGGCCGCAAACACCGGCGCCACCGAGGATTACGCGTTCATCGACTTCGACGAGGGGATCTGACGGCGAGCCGCGGGACTCAGCTCTCGACAGGCTGCAGCGCGGGAGCTACCGGCTGCACGGGCTCGAGACCCTCCTCGCTGGGCTCCTCCGTCACATGCAGCCCGGACTGGCTCCTCGCCACCCGCAGCATCTCCTCTATCCACGCCCCGTTGAGCCGCGGCGCGCGACTCCCGAGGAACTGGAACCGCAGCTCGCTCGTGGGAGTGATCCAGATCGTCTCCCGACCCGACCCGTCGCTCATCGGGTGGGCGAAGGTGAAGGCGACGCTCTGCCCGTTCCGCAGCAGCGTCAGAATCACGACTTTCACATGCGCCAGCGTTCGATCCTCGATGCTGATCGTGAAATCGGATTATCCGTAGTGAAGAAATCCCATGATCCCTGTCCTCACGTTCAACCGGATGGTGTGCGGGAGGTCTCTGCCTCGAGCGTTCGGTGACCGGGTCCAGGGTCAAGAACGAGAATACTGCGGGCGCGCGCCGCGCGCCACGGCTCTGGGCGCGACCCCGTTGCCGCCCTGTGGGAGCGGGTGGTAGACCGACACCTGTCGCAGGGCGAGGGGCTCTGGCGACCTGGGGGTGGGTCATGACCGAGAACGAACCGGCGCGCGCCGAAGGGGCGTCCGTGCCGCAGACTCAGGCACCGTCGCCGACGCGGCGGAGACGGCGTGGCTGGATCGGGGCCGTGATCGCCGTGGTGGTCGCGCTGATCGTCGGCGCCCTGCTCGGCTGGGGAGTCGGACGCTCCTCCGCGACGCAGACGGCCTCCTCCACCTCGACCGGTGCAGCGACGAGCCAGCAGGTGAGCGCGTGCGACGCCATCACCGTCTCGAACGAGGTGCTGCCGGCGATCGTCACGGTCTCCGCGGTCGGCTCGGCGGGAGGTGGTACGGGCACCGGCGAGATCATCACCCCGGACGGCTACATCGTCACCAACAACCATGTGATCTCCGGTGCCGTGGGCGGCGGGAAGATCTCCGTGACGACCTCCGGCGGGGCGAACGCTGCGGCCGAGCTGGTCGGCCGTGACCCCCGCTCGGACCTCGCGGTGCTGAAGGTGACGGCGTCGTCGTCGCTGCCGACCGTGCCGTGGGGCAATTCGGCGAACGTGGTCGTCGGTCAGCCGGTCGTGGCGCTCGGCGCTCCGCTCGGCCTGTCCGGTACGGTCACCTCGGGCATCGTCAGCGCGCTGGGCCGGACCGTGCCGGTGCCCGGCGACGACGGCCAGACCGCGATCCTCGCCAACTCCATCCAGACCGACGCCTCGATCAACCCCGGCAACTCGGGGGGCGCGCTCGTGGACTGCTCGGGCGACCTGATCGGCATCAACTCGGCCATCGCGACGGTCCCGAACTCCGCGGGCCAGTCCGGCGGCGGCAGCGTCGGCATCGGCTTCGCGATCCCGTCCGACTTCGCGCACAGCATCGTGGACCAGATCATCAAGACCGGGAGCGTCACCTACCCCTACTTCGGGATCTCGGTGGTGCCCGTCCCGCCCGCAGCCGCCTCCAAGCTGAAGGTCGCCGAGGGCCTGTACGTGGCCTCGGTCGTCAGCGGCGGCCCCGCGGCGCAGGCCGGCCTCCAGGAGGGCGACGTCATCACCGAGATCGGCGGCAAGCCCGCGACGGACACGGATGTCCTGATCCAGACCGTGATGACCACGCAGGCCGGGCAGACGGTGGACGTCACGTACGTACGCGACGGACAGACGGCGAAGACGACGGTGACGCTGGAGATGCCGCCCGGATGAGGCCTGGCGGCGGCGGCGATTCAGGCGTTGCCGTCGCGTCGGCCTTCGGCGTCGTGCCGCTCCGCTTCGACGGCCCGGTGGATGTTGCCGTGGATGTGGTCGACCCCGATGAGTCCGATCACTCCTTCGCGCTCGAGCACGGCCCGCGGGCTCGGCTTCAGCCGGGTGAGGCGGAGGCGGACGCCGGCGTCCCTGGCCAGGGTCACGACGTCCGCCAGCGTGGCAGCGCCCTGCGCGTCGATGAAGTTGATGCCGCCGCAGTCGAGGACGATCCCGGTCAGCCCCGGGTCGGCCTGGATGACGCTGCGCAGATGGTCCTCGAGCGCATCGGCGGTGGCGAAGAACAGGCCGCCGTCGAACCGCACGACGGCCACGCCGGGCACGAGCTCGTCACCCGGGTTCGTGTCGAGCTCTCGGAAGACCTGAGTGCCGCGTTCGCGGCCGAGGGCCGGCATCTCCGGGTGGGTGGCCACGGAGACCAGCCACGCGAGGGAGAGACCGATGCCGATGATCACGCCGGCGAGCACGCCGAAGACCAGGGTGGCGAGGAGTGCGACGACGGCGATCCAGAAGTCCACCTTCTTCACCCGGAACAGCCGCCGCATCTCCGGGACGTCCATCATCCCGCTGACGACGGCTTCGATGATCAGGGCTCCGAGGACCGCCTTGGGGAGGATGGAGAACAGCGGCGCGAGGACCAGCAGCGTCAGCAGCACCGTGATGCCCGAGGTGAGCGAGGCGAGCCCGGTCCTCGCCCCCGAGCGATCGTTGAGCGAGCTCGCCGACAGGCTGGTCGACACGGGCATCCCCTGGAACAGGCCGGCGCCGATGTTCGCCGCGGACTGGGCGACCGACTCCTGGTTGATGTCGATCGGATAGCGATGCTTGGCCGCGAACGTGCGCGCGTCGCCGGCGGTCTGGGAGAAGCCGATCATGACCAGCGCCACGGCGGCCAGGGCGACGGTGCCCGCATGGTCCCACAACTGCTGACCGTTGGGGAGCTGCGGGAGCGGCAACCCGCGCGGAACATCCCCGACCAGCGCAACACCCTTCGCTCCGAGGCCGAACAGCGCCGAGGCCAGCAGACCGCCGACCACGAGCACCAGTGCGCCGGGAACCCTCGGTGCTATCGCGCGGAGTCCGAAGACGACGACGAGGGAGATGACGCCGACGAGCACCGTCGTCCCGTGCACGTCGTTCAGCGTCCCGAACCACGACCGCAGCTCCTGGATCGGGTTGGCTCCGCTGGTCTCGGTTCCGGTGAGCTTCGGGAGCTCCCCGATCACGACGTCGATCGCCGCGCCGAAGAGGAAGCCGGTGACCACGGCCCGCGAGAGGAACTGGGCGATCCAGCCCAGCCGGAAGACGGCGAGCAGGAGGAACAGGATGCCGGAGGCGAGGGTGATGCCGGCGACGAACGAGGCGACGTCCTGCTCGCCGGTGATGCCCGCCGCGAGCACGGCGCTGGCCGCCACCGCCGCGAGTCCGGAGCTGGGTCCCATCGAGATCTGCCGGCTCGTCCCGAAGACCGCGTAGAGGATCGCGCCCGCAGCGGCCGCGTAGAGGCCGTTCTGCAACGGGATGCCGGCGATGCCGGCGTACCCCAGGTTCTTCGGGACGATGAGGGCGGCGACGGTGACCCCGGCGATCACGTCACCGCGAAGCCACGCGCGCCGATAGGAGCGGAGCTGGCCGACGATCGGGACCAGATCCCGACGGAGTCCGCGCGTCCTGGGCATGGGCTCGTCTTACCGCAGACTCCTCCGGTCCGACAAGGCGGCTCCGCAGAAATCCGCTGTTGCCGAGTGCGCGTCCGGGCTGCATCATTCCGCTCAGAAGACACAACGTCGTCAGAGAGAAGTCGGCATCATGACTGACACGCAGGCCAGCGCTGCGGCCCCGGGGACCGGATGGATCGGCTGGGTGTTCCTGGCGGCGACGGTGCTCCTGATCGCGGCGGGGGTCCGCGTCTTCAGGAGGATCATGGGCCTCATCGGCCCTGACGCCGCCTATGCCATCGCGCGAGGCGCCCGGAGTGCCCGGCGCCATCGTTCCGGGTGAGGATCCTCCTCGTCCAGCTCGTCCACCTTGTCGTCCACGTCCTCCTCATCGTCCGCGATCGGTGGCGCGTCGGTGATGAGCAAGTGCTCGATCGCTGCCTCGAGCGTCTGCACGATGATCATGGGCCCCGGCTTGGCCCACGCCGACACGATGAAGCCGAGCCCCGACTTGATGATCGAACCGACGCACACCGCGCCGCCGGAGTGCTCCCGGAACAGCAGCCAGCGCTCGCCTTCATAGAGGCTGTATCGTCTGCCGTCCACCTCGAACCGCTCCACCAACGCAAGCGCCATGTCGATCACCCCATACCCCACACGGCCGAAGGCGAGCGAGCAGAGGCAGACCGGGTCCCGGCTCGTTCGGCCGTGAATACAACAGCCACATAGTAGACGGACCGCGCCCGCCGGGGAAACACCGAGCCGCGAAATCCGCGCCGAGAGGATCACCGACGCGTGATCCGGCTCACACGGTGACGGCGCTGCGGTTACCCGCTCGCGGTGAGCGAGCAGTCGTCATAGGCGATTGCCCCTGCGTGGGTCTGATCGGTCGCATAGATCTGGGAGACCATCCGTTCGCCTCCCTTGACGGCGGTGCCGGTGACACTCAGCTTCGTCCAGACGCCGACCGGCAGCGCCGTCGCCGTCGTGACGGGGAGATGGATGTCGCTGCTGAAGTTCTGGGTGTACTCCAGGAACCGCGCCTGCAGGTTCATGCCGGAGCTGCTCGGTCGCACCCAGCAGGAGAACGAGTACGTGGTGCCCGCCACGCTCGACGGGACGGCCGTGTTCTGGGTGATCCCGGCCATCGTCGGCGTGCTGCTCGTGGTCGTCACCTGAAGCGCTCCCGTTCCCGTGCGGACGGGGGACGAGACGTGGGAGGCCGCGCCTGCGACGAAGCCGACCCATCCCCCGGCGCCCGACTCGAAGCCCGGATCGGGAAGGAACTGCTTCGGCGCGGGCGGAGGAGGCGGCGGCGCGACGGGGCCGGGCACGATGGTGTTGCTGAGGAACGACGACTGCCCGCGGCCGACCGCGGTGATGGCGTAGACGAGGAAGTTGTTCGGGCTGCCGTTTCGCAGCCCTGAGATGGTGATGGGACTGCTGGTTCCTGTGGCCTGTTGCAGGCCGCCCCAGGAGTGCACGAGGTACCCCGTGATCGCGGAGCCGCCATTGTCGGCCGGCGGCGTGAAGGAGACCGTCGCCGATCCGTCGCCTGCGACGGCCTTCACGTTGGTGGGCGGTCCGGCGAGCGCGAGCGGTGCGCTCGGAGTGCCGACGGTGAACGTCGCGCTCCCGGCCGGGCTCGTGTTGCCGGACGTGTCGACAGCGAAGACGACGACGGAGTATCGCTCGTTGTTCTGGAGCGCTGGAAGCGTGGCGGAGGTCGCCGTCCCGTCGGAGAGCGGGTAGCCGCTAGCCGGCGTCGCCGCGGCGCCGGTGCCCTCGACCAGCCGTGCGATCGTTCGCGCGACGTCGGTCGATGCCGAGGGCCGCCAGCTCGCTGTGCGCGGCGACGACCCGCTCACGGCGACGGCTGTGGGCGCGGCCGGCGGGGTGATGTCGCTCCGCCAGTGCCAGAGCAGCACCCCCGTCATGGGTTTCGTGTCGTCGCCGCACGTCTGGGTGTACGTGATGTTCGCCAGCGTCGGGTAGTCGTACGCGTCGACCGCGAAGGCCTTCACATCCATGCTGCCCGTGCTCCATCCGCAGGTGTAGCCGTTGATGCCCGTCGTCTCCCCGTACGCTCCCGTGCCGGCGGAGGCGCTGTAGTACACGGTCGGGTGAACGCCGAGGGCCATCGGTCCGCGCCCGTCCTCGTCGGACATGTCCACGGTCGTCCTGGTCGAGTCGTCTCCGGACGGCGCCATGGTCTGCCAGTGGTACCCGGGACGCGCCGCGATCGCCCAGGAGGAGCCGGCGACGAGCGAGTGCGTGGTCCCGAGGTCCAACTCGTCGGAGCCGGAAGTCGTGACGCTGGAGGTGCCGAGCGATCCCTGGCCGGCGAGCGAGACCTGCTGGACGGTACCGCCCACGTGGAGGTTCAGAAGCGCATCACGGGGTCCCGGCTTCGTCGGCGAGAAGCCGACGCCGATGGAGCACATCGCGCCAGGGGCCAGGGTGTGCCCAGAGCAGGTGTCGGTGCGAATCGGGTAGTCCGCCGACGCGTCACCGGAGACGGAGGTGGCGCCGATCGCCACGCTGGACGAGCCCACGTTGTGCAGCCATTCGGACTCCGTCTGCACAGGGAAGCCGAGGGGAGTCTCGAGCCAGCGCATGGTCCTGGCGCCGAGGTCGACGGAGGTCTCCTCGTTCTCGCCCATCCGCATCTCGGCGGAGAAGCCGTACGGTCCCAACCCGGAAATCTGCGTGAAGGTGATGTCGAACCGGGTGATCTGGCCGGTGGCATCCCACGCGAGGTCGCGGATGTTCAGCTCACCCTGCTCCGCGTCGGCGCCGAAGCCGTTGTACTGCATGTTCACGGTCGTCTGCGAGGGATCGGGAGTGCCGTTCGGAAGCATCATGATGAGCTGATCCCCCGGCTGCAGTGAACCGCCGGGAGGTGGAGTGATCGTGAAGGAGTACCCGGACCCACCGGACAGGCTGGACCCTGTCAGCTCCAGTCCGTTCGCCACGGACGCCCGGATGATTCTTCCGGCCGTCCCGTCCGAGAAGACGTTCGTCTGGAATCGGTCGCGGTCGCGCTGCTGGACGGTGTTGAGAGAGACGATCGGCGCGGTCGTCGCCCCGACGGCGGCGCTGGATGTGGTGCCCACCAATGCCGCGCCGGAGACGCCGACGATCGCCAGGCACAAGACGGCTCGAGAACGGATCACGACAACTCCTCCGCGCAACGGGCGACTCCGCCCTCGATCACGGACGCTAGACCCCTTCGTCTGCCGCCTCAATGGGTTAGGTGAGTTAAATTCATGTTTTGATGACGTGGCTCACTCGCGCTTGCCGGCTCACCGCGGCCCGAGGATCATGGGCGCCGGAAAGGCCGGGATCATGGATCGTGTCACCGAAACGTTCTTCACCTCGTTCGATCTCATCGTCGACGACGGCGAGACGTACGCTCGCCCCACCGTTCCGGCGGGTCAGCGCATCGTCGAGCTGGCGGGTCACGTCGCCGACGATCTCGCCGCGGCCACCCGCGCGGGAAACCACCTCAGACGATGCCTGCGGCTGTGCGACGGCTACCGCGAACTCGTTCGCCACGATGTCGAAGTGCCTGAAGTGCTGGACACCGTTTGGCGCACCGCGCTCGTCTCCTATGCCGCGGCATTCAGGGACGACGACGACGAGGCAGGACTCCGGCTGGCCGAAGAGATGTCGGCGGCCATCGCCGCGAGCGGGGCTGAGCACACTGCGCTCCTGACCCAGAACGATCAGTACCTGCGCGCCCACTACGGCGCCGACAGCACCAAGACGTTCGCCGTGGTCGACGATGCTCCCCGCCACGCGCGACGGGTGCTCGCTGTCGGAGCGGTGGAGATGCCGTTCGGTCGATCGCACGCGGTGGACGTGCGGACTCTCGAACTGCTTGCCGCGCGCGCCCTCTCCGTCGCGGAGGAGCGTCGCTCGTCCAGCGAGCATCGCATCGCCGCCGAGGTCGCCGACGACCCGATCGACGCCGTGTGCGAGATGGACGAGCTTCGCTTTCCCCTCGGTTGGACCGGAGCCGGCCCCGTCGACCAGGCGCCTACCGGACCGACCGGATGAACCAGACCGCGAAGGCTCCGAGGACCGACAGGGCGATGCCGATCGGGAACAGTGCGAGGTAGCCGCCGAAGGTCAGGATGATGAATCCAGCCACCGCCGGAGCGATGGTCTGCGGCAGGGTCGCGGCGATGTTGACCACCCCGAGATCCTTGCCGAACGACGTGGCCGAGGGCAGCACCTCGCTCATCAACGCCTGGTCGACCGACTGGAAGGCGCCGAAGCCGAGACCGGACACCACCGAGAACGCCAGCCATCCGCCGAAAGTCGGCGAGACCATGGGGATGATCAGGGCGACGCCGACCAGGACCGACGCGGCGAAGATGAACGGCTTGCGCCGCCCGATCCGGTCGGACAGTGGGCCGGCGACGACGATCGAGACCAGGATGCCGGCCAGGCTCGCGACGCCGAACAGCGGGATCGCGGCCAGCGCCCCGCTGGAGCCGAGATGGATGAAGTCCGTCAGGATGTACGCCGCAGGCCTTTGACAGGCGGCCGCGGGTCCTCCGCGCCGTCCGGGACTTCTGCGGTGTGGTCGGACGTCATCGTCATGTGCTGTGGTTCCTTTCGGGTGACGCTCGTCAGTGAGCGGTCGACGCGAATTCGAGGGTCGCGAGGGATCCGAGGGCGGCGCCGTCGGGGTGGAAGGTCAGATACACGGCGTGCGTTCCGGCGACCGTGGCCAGCTTCGAGGTGAAGGACGACCACCGCCCCCCGGTCGGCATCGCGTGGATGACGGCGACGACCGGCCCGGCGACGGGGTCGTCGAGCCGCACCTCCACGGTGCCCGCCGACTCCGTGTTCAGCTCGATGGTCGCTGTCGCGGTTGCGCCGGCCCGGTCGCCGAAGTCGAAGTGCTTGTAGCCGACGACGGCGCCCTCGGTGAGCCCGGTGACGACGGAGACGATGTCCTCGTTCGTCGGGTCGTTGCGGTCCGGCCCGCCGATCCGGGCGCGCTCGGCGACGTTCGGGCCCTTCGTCCGGGTCGCCCCGCGCCCGCGTGCGTCGGTCAGGTGGCACGCAATGTACGCGGGCCAGCGCCGGAAGGCGGGAAGCGGTCCGGTGCTGAAGCCCTGCGACGTGTACTCCGCGTGCTCGAACGTCCCGTCCGGGCGGCGGGTGAGCGGGGTGGCGCAGGCCTGGCGTCCGTCGGCGGTGTGCCGGTGATACACCTGGAACCACTGGTCCCCGACGGCGAACATCCCGCCGTGGGTGTTGCCCACCCGGTCGGTCGGACGCCCCTGGCCGTCGTAGCCGGTGTTGCCGAGCGACACCAGCGGCCCGACCGGGGTGAACGGTCCGCGCGGGTCCGATGCGACAGCGTGGCACATCCCGTTGAACCCGTCGCGGCCGGAGGCGTAGTAGCTGAGCCAGAACCGGCCGTCGATCTCGCGGATGGAGGGACCGTTGACGAACTGGCTCTTCGGCCCGCGCCCGAGCAGCATCGCTGCGAGGATGCTCCCCGGCCGCCCGGCGAAGAGCTGCGTCGCGTACTTCCCGGTCTCCGGGTTCCTGATCACCGTGCGCTTGTCGCGTCTGTCGAGTTCGACCACGTAGCAGTACCCGAGGCCGTAGTAGAGGAAGAGCCGGCCGTCGTGGACCAGGAGGGCGGGATCGTAGGGGTAGTCCTTCATCCGGATGCCGAGCGGGCCGAGCGCGGGCCGGCCGGCGGCGAACGCCCGGTCGCCGTCCGCGATGCCGTCCGCGTCGTCCCGCCAGCCTGCCGGCCTGTCGTCCTCGGGGTAGCGGACCCGGCCGAGGTACTCGAATGGGCCGATCGGCGAATCCGCGACCGCCACTGCGATGCCCGACCGCTCGAGCGCGACGCCGTAGTAGAGGTAGTACCTGCCGTCGAGCTCGATGACATCGGGGGCGAACAGGTGCGACTTCAGCCCGAGCCTGTCGCCCTTCTCGGTCATCCGCCGGGCGAAGGGATCCTGGCGGCGCTCGTACACCACCCGCTCGTAGCGCCAGTCCGACAGGTCGTCGAGCGGCGCGGAGTAGCAGACGTAGTCCCCGGCGCACATCCCGGTCGCGACCCCGGCGAGGTCGTGGGACCCGTAGACGTAGACCCGGTCGCCGAAGACCCGCGGCTCCCCATCGGGGATGTACTCGTCCGGCGGCAGGAACGGATTGATCGAGTACTCGGTCGTCGTCGACATCGGGCTCTTCCCTTACTTAAGTTACCCTAGGTAGTGGGATAGTAGTTCGAAGCAACTTATTCGCGCAAACCGCGTGGGAAACTGAACCGATGACCGCCGCCCCTCCCCGTCGCATACGACTGACCAAGCAGGACCGGCGCGCCCAGCTGCTGGCGGAGGCCACCCTCCAGATCGCGCACAGCGGCTACCAGGGGTTCACGATGGACGGCCTGGCCAAAGCCAGCCGGCTGACCCACGCCGGCGTGCTCCACCACTTCGCCTCGAAGAAGGAGCTGCTCGTCGAGGTGCTCCGCCACCGCGACGAGCTGGATGCCGCCGCCGCTCTACCCGACTCGGCGATCCCCTCCGATCCGGCCGGGCTCCGTGCCGTGCTCGACGCCCTGGTCGAACGGAACTTCCGGCAGCCCGAGATCGTGCGGCTCTACACCGTGCTGTCCGCCGAAGCGCTGAACCCGGAGCATCCCGCCCACGAGTACTTCCGCGACCGCCTCCAGCAGATCCGCCGGCTGATCGCCGGTTCGCTCGCCCTCCCGCCCGGCATAGCCGACGACTTCGCCGTGGACTACCTGTCGTTCATGGACGGGCTCCAGCTCAACTGGCTGCGAGACCCGACGATCGACTTCCTCGGCCGGTGGCGCGACTTCGCCGACGGGCTTCTGGCGCGCGTCGATCGGGGCTGATCACGACCGGCGGCGTCAGTCCACCCACACCGCGTTCACGAACAGCGCCGTGTTGAGCGCGAGGAGGACCAGTCCCGCCGCGAGCACGGTGCGGAAGATCCAGCGTCGCCGGTCATCCCCGACGGTCGTCGCGACCAGGAGGGTCAGGGGGAACAGCACGACCGTCGAGCGGGCGATCGAGAGGTAGGTGGTGCTCGTCATCATCGCGAGCGCCGTCAGGCCGACGTACGTGGCCGCCGCCCACTGGCGGCGACGGAGGAACACGACCAGCGCGGTGACGATGAGGGCGGCGAAGACGAGGTCGAGGGCGTTCTGGAGGCCGTGCGGCCACGGCGGGACGAAGACCGACTCGACGGTGTCGCGCAGGGTGATCCACGGCCAGGTGAGCGCGCGGTGCCAGCCCGTGTGCTGCGCGGTGAACCACGCGGTCGGGTTCCCCGTCCACGCCCAGAGCGCGGCCCAGTAGCCGAGGATGCCGGCGGAGCCGATCGCGGCAGTCCCGAACGCCTTCATCAGGAACGGCTCGCCGCGGCTGTGGAGGCGGACCGCGACGGCCACCGCGAGGCCGGCGATCAGGAAGACGCCGTCGATCCGGGTGGCGGACGCGCACGCGGCGAGCGCGCCGGCCTCCCACCAGCGGCCGCGCTCCGCGCACAGCCACGCGCCGAGGGCGAAGGCGACGAAGAGCGCCTCCGAGTACGGGGCCACCAGGAACACCGCGTACGGGCCGAGGACGAACAGGACCGTCGCGGCGACCGCCACCCGGTCGCCGTAGTGACGATGCGCCAGGCGCCACACCAGCAGCGACGCCGCCAGCGAGGCGATCGCGGCGACCGCCTCCAGGGCGATCACCACCTGCTGATGGTCGGGATGCGGGAACCCGACCGCGGCGAGCGCGACGCGGGCGGCCGCGGGGTAGCCGGGGAAGAACGCCGACCAGGTGGGACCGGTGCCCGGTCCGACGTAGCCGTGCAGGGCGATCGACCCGAAGTAGACGCTGTCCCAGTGGTAGAAGAGCGCGGCAGGCGACATCGCGGCGGCGTGGCCGCTGACCACGAGCACGACGGCGCGCACCACCAGCGCCCAGCCGACGATCGCGGCGTGCGCGACCGTCCACAGCGTGACGGGCACGACCACCGCTCTCGACCGCAGCCGGGCGGCCAGCCCGGGCGCCGAGGGCGAGCGGGCGCTCGGACGTCCGCGCGCTCGTCAACTCGCCGTCTCCGGCACGATCTCCACCACAGGTCCATCCAACCGGAGCCACCTCCCACGGAGGCCGGAGTCACCGTTCGTTCACCATCGAAAGCGCTCAGAGAACCGGCTGTATTCGCTGGTTCTCAGTGAAGTCTGGGGAAGACGCGCGTTCGATCGAAGGACGACCGACCGCGAGACAGGAGGAGAGGGAGGGTTCCGCACATGAGCATCACCACGATGAGCACCGCGGAGGCGACGGCAGCGCCCGCTCCCGCGACGGAGACCGAGCCTGCCGCGAAGCCCCGCTCCGGCGCCGTCGACCTGGTGCGCGTCCTCGGTATCGTCGCAGTCGTCGCCGGTCACACCCTCGTCTCGCCGACGACGCGGACCCTCCTCTACAGCTGGCACGTCCCGCTGTTCTTCGTCCTCGCCGGATATTTCTGGTCGCCGCACCGCACCCTCGGACGCGAGCTCCTCACGCGGTTCCGGACCCTGCTGCGGCCGATGCTCACCTGGCTGGTGCTGATCGGGACGGTCTTCCTCATCCTCGACCTGCAGCTGGAGGACACCACCTGGCAGCGGCTGGCCGGGCCCCTCGCCGATGGCGAGAACTCCGCGCTGCCGTTCACGACGTTCTGGTTCGTGACCGCGCTGTTCTTCTCCGCGGTCCTGCTGCGGATGCTCTGGCTGCTCCCGCGTCCGGTGACGTGGGCCGTCGCGGGTGTCGGGCTGCTCCTGAGCGTGACGGCCGGACCGCAGCTCGCGAACACGCCGCTGTCGGTGGGGTCCGCGGTGCCGTGCGTCGCCTTCCTGGCGCTCGGTGTCATCGCCCGGGCGCTCCGGCCCCGCATCGCGCGGCCGGCGCTGGTGGGCGCGGCGCTGCTCGCGGTCTCCGCCGTCCTCGTCGTCACGGGGACGACGCGCCCGCTCGACATCAAGCAGGGCGACTTCGGCACCCCGGTGCTCAGCACGGTGGTCGCCGTCGCCATCTCGTTCGGGCTGATCCTCACAGCCGAGGCGCTGTTCCGGAAGGCTCCGCCGCGCGTCGGCCGTGCGGTGACCGTGCTTGCCTACGGCGGGTTCATGGTGGTCCTGACGCACCCGTTGGTCCTCTGGCTGATGAAGACCTACGGCCCGCCGGTGCCGAGCGCGCTGCTGTTCGCGCTCTGCCTGCTGATCCCCTGGGCCGTCGCGCTGGCGGCGCTGGCGACCCGCGCGTCCGCGTGGCTGACCGGGGTGGAGCCGGCGGTCAGTTCCCCTTCGTGCACGTCTGCTGCGCCGCCGTCTGGCCGGTGACCGAGGAGGGCAGGGCGACGTCCGTGGAGGTCGGAGCGGGCGACGGAACGGCCGCCGTGCCCGTCGGGGCCGGTGTCGGCGCTGCGGTCGGGGTCGGAGCGGCCGTGCCGGTCGGAGCCGGCGTCGCGCCGGGCGCCGCGACCGTGCCCGACCCCAGCTTCCCGGTGAGCGTGACGGGCGCGTCGTTCTGGAGCGCGCTCTTCAGCACGCCCGCGGCGTAGGTGGCGGGCACCACGCGGTTCGGGTCGTCCGGGTCGGCGACGGCCGGATACTGCAGGAAGACGATGTTCGAGAGGCTGACGGTCTTGAGGGTCAGCGCCAGCGACACCAGGGTGGTCGGCTGCGTCAGCGTGTCCGAGAGCTGCACGTTGGTCACCGCGGCGTGCGCGAGCTGGAAGAGCGTGAGCGGATTGCTGAGGACTCCCGCGCTCGTCATCTTGCGCAGCAGCGCGGACAGGAACAGCTGCTGGTTGCTGATCCGGCCCAGGTCGCTGCCGTCGCCGATTCCGTGGCGGCTGCGGACGAAGGCGAGCGCCTGGGCGCCCACCAGGGTCTGCGTGCCGGCCGGGAGGTTCAGGCCGACGTAGGGGTCGTCCAGCGGCGTCGCGAGGCACACGGTCACACCGCCGACCGCGTTGGACATCGCGATCACGCCGTCGAAGCTGATCAGCGCGGCGTCGCTGATCGTCAGACCGGTCAGCGCCTCCGCGGTGAGGACGATGCAGGAGAGCCCGCCGCGGGACAGCGTCGTGTTGAACATCGCCTGGTCGGTGGCGGGGACGGTGCCGCCGTTCGGGCCGGGGCACTCCGGGATGGGCACCATCAGGTCACGCGGGATCGAGATCACCTCGGCGTGCTGGTGATCGGACGAGACGTGCAGCACCATCGTCACGTCGTTGCTGCCCGCCCCCGAGCTGCCGGAGAGCTCGTCCTGCGTGCTGAACTGGCCGCCCTGCCCGGTGCGGGTGTCCGTGCCGGCGAGGAGGATGTTCACCGCCCCGCTCTCGGCGCCGACGGTCGCGACGTTCTGCGCCGTCAGCGACTTGCCCTTCGCGGTGACCAGGTGGATGCCGGGCTTGATCGAGCGCACCGTGTCGAGCACGGCGTAGGCGGCCACGCTCGCCGTGCTCACCATGGCGACCGTGACCAGCGCGACGACGAACCGCACGATGAAGGTCCGCGGCCTGCGCCGGGGCAGGCGGCCGTGCCGGATCGCGACGCCGTGCGACCGGCGAGGACGGCGGAGCGGCCCCTCGGTCGGATGGGCGCGCGGGCCCGGTTCGTGATGCACACCCAGAAGCTAGCGGATGGACCCTATGACATGCACTGCCTGAGTATGTGAAACACCAAACGATCCAGCGCCTGCCGCACCCCAGTTCGGGGAGCGCGCGCTATCCGGCCCGGACCCCGAGTTGGCCGGCCCACTCCAGCGCCGCAGCCGCCGTCCACGACTGGTCGTGGCTGCCGAGCGGCTCCCCCGTGAACGGCTGGTAGTACTCGCCGAACGCGAGGTCGGAGAGCTGGGCGACGGAGGCGGTGCGGAGGTCGGCGGCGAGCTCCGGATCGCCGTGCCGGTCGACCGCCCAGCCGAGGAGGAGGGTGAGGAAGGGCCAGGTCGGGCCGCGCCAGTACGTCGACGGCCGGAAGGCCGGGCTCGCCGGGGACGTCGACGGCGGTAGCGGGAAGCGCAGGCGGGGGTCGCCCATCCAGCGCTCGCCGCGCAGCAGCGCGGTCTGGCCGGACGCGATCCCGGCCGAGGTGCCCGCGAACAGCGGGGCGAAGCCGGCGATCGTCTCGGCGCCGATCCACTCGCCTGCGCGCACGTCGAAGTCGCGCGCGAGCTGCGTCGCCGGGTCGATGGTGGAGCGGACGCCGAGGCGGAACCGGTCGGCGATGCCACGGAGGCCGGGCACGAGGTCGGCGCGGCCGAACTCGCCGGCGAGGTCGGCGAGGACGTCGCTCGCGACGGCGAGGACGGCCGAGAAGAAGACGTCCTTGACCCGGAAGTCGACGACCTCCCGCGCCGCTGCGTCGTCGTAGTCGACCGACTTCAGCTGCTCGACCAGCCAGAGGTACCGGGTGTACTCCTCGTTCGTCGGGCGCTCGCTCGCGTCGGCGACGTGCAGCGTGTCGCGGCGCTGGAAGGGCGGCACCTCGCCGGGGTGGATGCGGGCGAAGGCGGCGTCCCAGCGCGGCGAGTTGTCGAAGCCGGACTCCCAGCTGTGGTGGATCTCCACCAGTCCCGACCGGTCGGGGTCGCGGACCGACGCCAGCCAGTGGTGCCAGGCCGACCACGCGTCGAGCGAGCCGCGCGCGAACTCCTCCGCCGCGGCCGCATCCGCTCCCCCGCGCTCGCGCCCCCGGTCGAGGATGTGCCGCACCGCGATCGCGTGCACGGGTGGCTGGCAGATCCCGCTGGTCTGCACGCCGGCGGGCCGCGCTGCTGCCCGTTCGGTCCCCCACCGGCCGAAGTCGGGGAAGTATCCCGGCTCCTCCGGGTTGAAGACGATGTGCGGGATCATGCCGGTGGACCACTGCGCGTCGAGGAGGGTCTGCAGCTCGCGGATCGCGCGCGGCACGTCGAACCGCGCCAGCCCGATCGCGATGAAGGCGGAGTCCCAGCTCCACATGTGCGGATACAGGCCGGGCGCGGCACGGGTCATCGTGCCGGCGTCATTGCGGCGCAGGACGTCCGCGGCGGCACGGGCGATGTCCTCGACGCCCGGCCGTGCCGGCGTAGTGGTCATCTGGAGTCCTCCGTCGTTCCGTCGTCGAGGTAGCGGCACGGCACCGTCACTTTCCACCCGATCGTCTCCCTCAGGTTGACGAACTTCACCTCGTCGTCACGGCGGCACTGCTCGGCGGCGCTCGCGAGCTGCGGCTGCCAGGCGGGGCCGTCCGAGCGGCGGGTCCACTGCGGGCCGAGCTGCGCGATGATCAGCGCAGCGCACAACCCGGCCGCCGCCAGAACGGACCACGCCGGCCACTGCCCGCTGCCCCGGCGCAACCTCCGCCGGCCGTACGCGATCGAGGCGGCCACCGCGGGCACGAGCGCGAGGAGCATCGAGGGGACGACCCCGTAGCGGGTCAGCCACACGGAGTCGAGCTGGGTGGGCGTCAGGCCGGCGTAGTCGTAGAAGGCGTTCGGGTTGGTCGCCACGCTCACGACGTAGAGCAGCACCGACCCGGTCAGCGCCGCGGCGACGAGCAGCCGCTGCCCGCGCGTCCCGTGGAGGAAGACGTAGACCGCGGTCCCGAGTACGACCGCCAGCACCAGGAGGCCCACGGCCGGGCCGGTGGCGGCGAGGACGTGACCGAGCTGCGACTGCGGGACGGCGAGCGGCAGGACGGCGTTGATCAGGTAGCCGTATGCGATCGACAGCGGGTCGACGGCCGGGTTGGTGTTCTCCGCGCGCGGCCAGGCGAACGTGACGACGAGCTGCGCCACCATGCCCGCGATCAGCCCGGCGCGCACGATCCACACCCTCCGGTCGCGCGTGCGCACCAGCAGCAGCGGCGCGAGGAAGACCGCCTGGATCTCCGTCAGCGCGCCGAGCAGCGCCACCGCCGAGAGCACGACGGCGGCGCGCGTCGTCCGCGGCCGGGACAGCGCGATCCAGAACAGGGTCCATAGCAAGAGGGAGTGCAGGTTCGCCAGGTTCCCCAGCACTTCGCGCGGCACGAGCGGCGCGAGCACGGTCAGCCCGGCGACGAAGATCCGCGCGGGCAGCCACGGCACCAGCTCGCGGGCGCACACGAAGACGACGACCGCGAGGCCGCCCGCGATGGCGCACGCGGCCGCCGTGGTCGCGAGCGCCCACCAGGACACCGGAAGCAGCACCACGACCGTGGCGACCAGGCGCGGGATGGTGTGCAGGTAACCGGCATAGGGCTGCAGGAGCACGCTGGGACCGCCCAGTGCGGCCGACGAGACGAAGGTCCGGCCGTCCTCCGCCCAGAAGGTGTCGTGCGCGGTCGCGGGGAGGCGCAGCCACGCCACGACCGCGCAGGCCAGCCCGAGCGCGACGAGCAGCAGGACCGGCCGACGGCCGACCGCGTCCCGGACCCGGTGGCTCCGGGAGCGGGGGACGATCGGCGCGACGGTCATGCCCGTCACCTCTGTCACACGACTTCGGCCGCGGCCTGCGCGAGCCCGGGGGCGGGTGACTGGAAGCGGAGGGCGACGAGCTGCCGCAGGTACGCGGCGCCGTTGGCGACGGTCGCCTTCGAGACGCCGGCGGTGCGGACGCCGAACGCGAAGGGGACCTCGGTCAGCGTCAGGCGGTGCCGGAGCAGCACCTCCAGGAGGATCTTGAAGCCCTGCGGGCGCAGCGACGCGAGGTCGAGCGCGTCGCGGCGGACCGCGAAGAACCCGGTCATCGGGTCGGTGCAGCCGCGCAGCCGGCGCGGGAACAGCGCGCGGGCCGCCAGCGTGCTGCCGGACGACACGAGGTGGCGCAGCAGTCCGTCGAGGCCGCCGGCGCTGCCCCCGTCGAGGTACCGGGAGGCCGCCACGATGTCGGCGCCGCGCTCCTCGCCCGCCGCGATCAGGCGCGGGAGGTCCTCCGGCGGGTGCTGGAGGTCGCCGTCCATGACGACGACCCAGCGGTGGGCGGCCAGCGCCATCCCGGTGAGCACGGCGCCGGACAGACCGCCGACCGGGTCCTCCCTGTGCACGACACGCACCCGGTGCGCCACGTGGTCGGCGCTCTCGGCCGCGACCCGCGCGGTGTCGTCGGTCGAGTCGTCGACGATCAGGATCTCGCTCGCGTCCGCGTCGAGCACCGCCGCGAGCCTTCGCACCAGCTCCGCGACGTTGCCCGACTCATTGAAGGTCGGCACGACGATCGAGACGCCTTCCGCGGGCATCCCGTATTGCTCTTCCATCTTCCGACCTCGCTCTCCCTTCTATTCCACGCCACCGCCTCCAAGGTTCGGCACAGAATTCGGGATGGAGCCTGAGAAGTCGTTATGCGTCTCCGATCGATCCGCTCGGGGGCGGCCGGATCGGGCGAGAGGGCTCACAGAGTGGAGGGTTCTTCACCGTCCGCGGCGCGCGGGGAGCGCCGCCGGACCGACGAGGCGGTGCCGCGCAGGAACATCCACGCCGCGTAGAGGATCAGCAGCACGCCGACCGCGGGCAGCACCCATGAGCGCTGGCTCTGGTCGAGGGCGCTGTTGACGTAGCCGATCAGCGGGACGCTGTACCAGACCACGCCGCGCACCTGCGCGGGCACGACGGGAGGGTCGGCCTCCGCGTTGTTGTCGCCCTTCGTCGTGAAGGTCATGCCGTTCGTGGTGGAGGTCGTGATCGCGATGACCCGGTGCGAGATGACGGCCGGGTCGCCCGACCGGATCTGGTAGGTCATCACGTCGCCGACGTGGATGTCGTGGACGGCCTTCGGTTTCACCACGACGAGCGTCCCCGGCGGGAGGGTCGGCTCCATCGAGGAGGTCAGCACGGTCACCGGGGTGGCGCCCGCGGCCCGCGGGATGACGATGACCACGGCCGCGACGAACAGCACCAGCCCGAGCAGGCCGACGCTGAGGCCGGTGACGACGTACTGCAGCAGCCCCTTCGACGGGAGCGCAGTGGTTGGGCGCGTTCCGGTTTCGCTCACGGTGTCACCTGCCTGAGGAAGAAGGACTGGGTCGAAGCGCCCGCCGCGCAGGTCGTCGTGGTGAGCTGGCCTCCGCCTGCCGCCGTCGCGGTGGCGCAGAGAGTCGTCACGTTGCCATTGCCGTTGCCGTTCCCGTTGCCGTTGTTCCCGGTGATGGTGTTGCTGAGGGTGAACGAGCCGTCCGCCTGGAGAGTGAACGCCCACTGGGACGAGCCGTTCGCGCTGTTGGGCGAGGAGGTCACGCTGACCGGCGCGGTCCGGGAGCCGGCCCACAGGTACTGGCCGCTCGCGGGCGTGGGGAGGGCGGCGGTCACGGTGACGGTGGAGCCGGAGCCCGCGAGCTGCCAGGCCTGCGCGTCGTCCACCGGGGCGGCGCACGCCGACTGCGTGAGCACCTTCCCGCTCGCGATCGGCGACGGCACCGTGACGCACTGCCCGCTCGCGGCGTTCACGAGCTGGTACCAGGAGCCGGAGCTGTACGACCCGGCGGCGGAGACCGCCGGTGACGAAGGCGAGACGTTGCCCGCGGCGTCGGAGGCCGTGACGGTGTATCGGTGGAGGCCGACGGTCAGCCCGGTGTCTGTGTAGGTGGTGGTCGCGCCGCCCACCGTGGCGATCGCCGTGCCGTCGCGGGACACCGTGTAGGCGCTCACGCCGACGTTGTCGGTCGCCGCGAACGACAGCGTGGCGGTGGAGGCGGTGGTCCCGGTGAGCGCGAGCGTCGGCGTCGTCGGGGCGGTGCGGTCGACCGACAGGCTCGCGGCCGGTGACGTGAGCAGCACGGCGTCGCGCGCGTAAACGGTGTACGTGTACGACGTGTTCGCGGCGGCGCCCGTGTCCGTGAACGAGGTGGAAGTCGTGGATCCTATGGACGCGGTCGTCCCTGACCGGTAGACGTCATATCCCGTGACGCCGACGTTGTCGGTCGCGGCCGTCCACGAGAGCGCGACGGGCGTCGACGTCGAGGTTCGCGCAGACAGGCCGGTCGGCGCGGACGGCGCGATGTCGTCCACGAAGGTCTGCGCGATGCTCGCGGATGCCGAAGCGCTCCAGGTCGTCCCGGCAGCCACCGTCGCGGAGAAGACCACGTTCACCGCGGAGCCGCTCGCGATCCCCGGCGCGGACGCCACGTTCATGGTCTCGCGGACGCAGAACGCGGCCGATGCGCCAGCGGACAGGGCGCCTGTCGTCTGCCCGAGCGCGCCCAGGCCGGCCAGGGTGCCAGTGTACGACCCGGACGGCGGAGTGGCCGTGGACGTGCAGGAGGCAGCGCCGGCGGCGGGCCACGCGATCACGCCGATCGAGGAGGCGAGGGCGGGAGACGTCCCGGACGCGAGCGTCGCGGCGGCGCCGAACGTCGCATCGACGTTTCCGGTGTTCGTCACGACCACACCTCCCGTGGTGGTGGTGTGCCCGGTCTTGAAGACGGTGTCGAACGGCTGCGGGATCGTCACGCTCACCGCGACGGTGGCGGCGGTGATCGCCCCGGCCTTCGCGGCGGCGACGCCGTTCCACAGTGCGAGCGTGCCGGCTCCCGGCATCAGCAGGAACGTGACCAGCGCCGCGCCGGCGGCGGTCAGGGGGAGGGCGAAGCGCTTCATGTCCCTTCGCACCTCCCCCGGCTCCGCTCGTGCGCGTGCTTACTGCTGGGCCAGCTTGAACCCGAGCGCGCTCAGGTTGACGGTGCCGCCCTGCGCGACCGTGCCGGTCGTCGCGGGGTCGAACGGCAGCGTCACGGAGACGGTCAGCACCTTGGTGCCGGTGGTCCCGCTGACGTTGTAGGTGTTCGCGGCGGAACCCGCGGTGACGCCGGTCGGCAGCGGCGCACCGACGACGACGGTCATCCCGCTCGTGAGCGCCGTGACGAGGGCGGCGCTGGCCGGGGAGGCGTCTCCGGCCTTGATCGACGTCGGGTCGACGCTGAGGACGGCGGAGAGGTTGTCGCCGGTGGCGGTGACGTCCACCTTCTGCGTGAAGGTCAAGACGTCGCCAGGCACGGCGCGGAAGTTCGCGATGTTCGGGATAGCAGTGGCCGAACCGGAGCCGTGCACCACGCTCCACGTGCCCGCCGCGGCGTCGGCCGCGATGGTCATCGTTCCGGACTGGACGGAGCCGGCCGCGGCGCTGGCCGAGCCGTTCCACAGCGCGAAGGTGCCCGCGCCGCTGAGGAGAAGGAGGATGCCGGCCGCGCCGGCGATCGCGCCCTTGGCGAACCTGTTCATGGGACGTGCTCACAATCTGTTCGGAGCGTCGTCCCACGCAGCGCAGGGGTCAGCACACGTGCGACGACGCACGTGTGTTGCGGCCCCGACGTCGCTAGGTCGACGTTCGAGCTGAATCCTCCGGTCTCCCGGAGGGTGGTGCACGAGGGGAGGGTCGGGTTCCACTCGGTGGGCCACCCGCGACCAGATTGTCGGGTAGGTCACGTCGGCCCACTTCGGACGATACCGGTCCTCATATTGGAGGACAAGAATCTCCGCGCACCCAGATCAGGGGTCATGCCGGGTAGCATGCGCCCGGGAGGACGCGATGCGGGAAAGGGTGCTCGACCTGGTGTTCCTCGTCGGCGTGCTGTTCAAAGGGCTCGACGGCCTGGTGGAGCTGGTGGGCGGGGTCCTGCTGCTGTTCGCTACGCCGGCCGCACTGCTCAGCGCCGCCAACCGGGTGACAGCGGAGGAGCTGTCGGAGGACCCGCACGACCTCATCGCCAACCTGATCGTCCACGGCGCAGCCCACGTCCACGCCGGGGGCGTGCTGTTCGTCGCCGCGTACCTGCTGCTGCACGGCGTCGTGAAGCTGGCGATCGTGGTCGCGCTGCTGGTCGGGTCGCGCCGGGTCTACCCGTGGGCGATGGCCGCGCTGGGCGTGTTCCTGATCTTCCAGCTCTACGAACTGGTGACGAAGCCCTCCGTGGGGGTGGCGGTCCTGACGGTGTTCGACGCCGTCATCATCTGGCTGACCTGGCGGGAGTGGCGGCGCGGGCGCGAGCTGCGGACGACGTGGCGGGGGACGGTGGACTGGGTGTTCAGGCGGCCGCCGCCACCAGACCCAGCTCGCTGAGGATCCCGGCCACGATCGCCTCCGGCTCCGCGTCGATGTCGACGGTCACGGCCGCCTCGTCCGGCTGCGGCGGCTCGAGGGTCCGGAGCTGGGAGTCCAGCATCCCGGGCTTCATGAAGTGGCCGCTGCGCGCGGCGATGCGGCTCTCGAGCAGGTCGCGCGTGCCCGCCAGGTAGGCGAAGACCACGCCCTTCCCGCGGAGGACGTCACGGTAGCGCCGGGCGAGCGCCGAGCAGGCGACCACCAGCGGCCTCCCGGCCGCGGCGCCCTCGCGGACGCGGTCCGCGATGGCCGCGAGCCAGGGAGCACGGTCGGCGTCGTCGAGCGGGACGCCTGCGCTCATGCGCTCGACGTTGCGGGCGGGGTGGAGGCTGTCGCCCTCCAGCAGGTCCCAGCCCAGCCGGTCGGCGAGGAGGGCGGCGACGGTGGACTTGCCGCAGCCCGCGACACCCATGACGACGATCGTGCTCGGCACGACAACGGTGCTCGCCTGGCTCGCGGGCATGTCAGCCGCCGATGACCAGGGCGATCACCAGCGTCCCGGCGAGGCCGACGACCGACGCGATGCACTCCAGGACGGTCCAGCTCCGCAGCGTCTGCGGGACACTGAGGCCCAGGTACTCCTTGACCAGCCAGAACCCGGCGTCGTTGACGTGCGAGAGGAACAGCGAGCCGGAGCCGATCGCGAGCACAAGCAGCGACACCATCGGGGTCGACAGGTGCGCTGCGAGCGGCACCATGATGCCGGCCGCGGTGACCGTGGCGACCGTCGCCGAGCCGGTGGCGACGCGGATGAGCGCCGCGATGAACCAGGCGAGCAGCAGGATGCCGATGCCGTTGCTGCCGTGCGCGAACGAGGCGATGACCTGGCCGATGCCGGTGTCGATGAGCACCTGCTTGAAGCCGCCGCCTGCGCCGACGATGAGCAGGATGCCGGCGATCGGAGGCAGGGACGAGGTGAGGCTGTCCTGCAGCGACTTTCGGTTCATGCCGGCCGGGATGCCGAGCAGGAAGAAGCCGCCGAGCACGGCGATGGTCAGCGCGATGGCGGGCGTTCCGAGGAAGTCGAGGATCAGCTTCCACTCGGCGGTGGATCTCGAGGCGGTGATGTCGCCGAGAGCCTTGCCGAGCATGAGCACGACGGGGAGCAGGATGCTGATGAGCGCGAGGGCGAACGACGGGCGCTTGCGCCCGACCGCGGCGTCGCTGTCGCCCTCTTCGCCCTCGGTGCCGAGGAAGAGGCCCGGGACGTCTACGGGCACCCACTTGGCGGCGAAGCGGCTGAACACCGGGCCGGCGAGGATGATGACCGGGATGGCGACGAGCACGCCGAAGGCGAGGGTGACGCCGAGGTTCGCGCCGAGCGCGCCGATGGCCACGAGCGGGCCGGGGTGCGGCGGGACCAGGCCGTGCATGGCCGAAAGGCCGGCGATGGCCGGGAGCGCGACGCGCATCAGCGGCAGCTTCGACCGGCGGGTGACCAGGATGATCACCGGGATGAGCAGCACGAGGCCGATCTCGAAGAACATCGGCAGGCCGATGATCGCGCCGACGAGGCCCATCACCCAGGGCAGGGCACGGACGCTCGTGCGAGACACCAGCGTGTCGACGATGCGGTCGGCGCCGCCGGAGTCGGCGAGCAGTTTGCCGTACATCGCGCCGAGGGCGATGAGGATGCCGACGCTGCCCTCCGTCGCGCCGAAGCCGGTGATGAAGCTCGTGGTGGCGGCGTCGGCGGCCATCCCGGCGACCAGGCCGGTGACGAGCGAGCCGAGGAGCAGGGAGAGGAACGGGTGGATCCGCAGCCAGGTGATGAGGACGACGATGACGGCGACGCCGACGACGGCGGCGAGGATCAGCTGCGGCTCGGAGGAAGCCGGATGGGGCGCGGGCGTCGCGGCGGCCGCGGCGACGCGGAGCGCGCTGGACAGGACGGAGATCATGAGCATCCTTGGTCAGTGATGGAACGTGTGCTCGGCCACCCTACAGATAAATCAGGTAAATACGAAGTTGCCATCGTTTTCATAAGTATTAATCACGTTCACTGGGTGTTTGATCGCACGTAAGGAATCCTCGATAATGAGGGAATGCCTCCCACGGACTCCCTCCACGAGCTGGCCATCGAGTCCGTCGGCAGTCGCATCGTCACCGGCGAGATCGCGCCGGGCTCGGTGCTCACGCCCGAGAACCTCGGCATCTCGCGCACCGTCCTCCGGGAGTGCATCCGGGTGCTGGAGGCGCTCGGCCTGGTGCAGGCCAAGCGACGCCGCGGAACGGTCGTCCAGCCGGTGACCGAGTGGCGCGTGCTCGACCCGCGGGTGATCGCCTGGCGCCTCGCCGGCCCCGACCGCCTCGCCGCGCTCGGCAACCTGAGCGAGCTGCGCCTGGCGATCGAGCCCGTGGCCGCCCGCCTCGCCAGCGTCCGCGCGACTCCCGAGCAGTGCGGCGCGCTCACGGAGGCCATCGTCGGCATGGCGTCCACCCAGCGCGCAGCCGACCACGGCGAGTACCTGGCCTACGACCAGGCCTTCCACCGCATCCTGCTGGAGGCCTCCGGCAACCCGGGCTTCCGCGCACTCAGCAAGGCGGTGGTCGAGGCGCTGTCGGGCCGGACGGCGCACGCGCTGATGCCGCACACCGCCAACCCGGAGGCGATCCGGCTGCACGAGGAGGTCGCGGGGGCGGTGCGCGCGGGGGACGGGGCGCGGGCGGAGGCGGCGATGCGGGCGATCGTCGAGGAGGCGGACGCGGCAGTGCAGGCGATGGCGCGGGAGGGCCGCTGAGCCCTTACGGCCCGGAGTTCGAGACGTCGTGCTCGAGCTGCTTGAGGTGGTCGCCGAGCGTGCCGCCGACCGCCGGGTAGGACTTCACCGGGTCCGGTGGCGGCTGACCTCCCCCGATCATCGCGCCGAGGGCGATCCCGATGACCACCACGATGAGGGCGGCGCAGGCGAGGAGGATTCCGAGGATTCCGCGGCGGACGCCGCGCAGCGGGCGGGGCATCCGGGAGGTGACGGCGGTCGTCCGGGGTGCGACCGGCTCCGGGCGGGCGCCGGGGAGGATGACGGTCGCAGCGGTGGGCTCGGGCGCCTCCTGCGCCACCTGGGCCTCGGGCGACTCATCGGGGGACGGCAGCAGCAGGGTGCGTTCCAGCCCCTCGTCGGCGTCTGCCGGCGCCGCGTCGCGCGCCAGCAGCCCGGCGAGCTCCTCCGCCACGACGGCCGCGGTCGGCCGGTGGTCCGGCTCGCGCGCCACCATCGAGCGGATCAGGCGGCGCCACTCCGGGTCGAGCGTGTCCGGCACGTCCGGGTCGCGCGACAGGCGCGCGACGGCCGACTCCACTCCGCTGCCCGGGAACTCCCGCGTGCCGGTCAGGCACTCCAGCAGGACGAGGCCCAGCGAGTACACGTCGCTCGGCGGGCCCACCGGTCGGCCGGCCGCCTGCTCGGGGCTCAGGTAGCTCGCCGTGCCGATCACGAAGCCGGTGGAGGTGATGCGCGCGTCGTCGATGAGGCGGGCGATGCCGAGGTCGGTGAGCTTCGCGTGCACGCCGGAGGACGTCGCGCTGGGGAGCAGGATGTTGGCCGGCGCGATGTCGCGGTGGACCACGCCCCGGCCGTGGATGTAGGCGAGCGCCCGCGCGACGTCCACGGCGAGCGCGGCCACCGCGGCCTCGGGCAACGGTCCCTCCTTCAGGCGCGCGCCCGCGTCGGTGCCGTCGACGAACTCCAGCACCAGGACGCCGCGGCCCTCGTCGTCCGACGTGGTGTCGAACAGGGTGACCAGCGCCGGGTGCGACAGGTTCGCCAGGAGCTTGACCTCGCCCTTCTGCCGGCGCAGATCGTCGGCGGACGCGAACTCGCGGCGGAATACCTTGAGGGCCACGTCACGGCCCAGGAGCTCGTCGTGGGCGCGGAAGACCTCCGCCATGCCGCCGGAGCCGATGCGCTCCAGGAGCCGGTAGCGGTCGGCGATCCGGCCGGCGTCGGGCGCCGCGGCCGGTGTGCGACCCGTGGCGCTCATCCGCCGTCACCTCCGTCGCCTCCGCCCTTCTTGCCCTTGCCCTTGTTGTCGCCCTGCTGCTGCTGTTGCTGCTGGAGCTGCTGGAGCTGTTGCTGCAACTGAGCGCGGTCGGCGGCTGCCTTGAGCTGGGTGAGGTCGGCTTTGACTGTCGCGAGAGACGTCGCGATCGCATCGTGCCGGTCGGCGGCGATGGCGCCGGCCTTGAGGGCGGCGTCGTTGCGCTGCTGAAGCGAGGCGAGCTGCGTCAGCGCGCCGGCGTAGTCCTTCGCCTCCGCTGCCGTCGCCACGGCCAGCACACCGTGCTGCAGCGTGCTCGCCGTGTCGGCCGGGTACGTCGAACCCCCTGCGCAGCCGCTGAGGCCGAGCGCGAGGGCGACGGCGGCGGCCGCGATGGGTAGTCGTCTCATAGCCTGGAGCACAGTAGTCGCAGAACGGCCGGAAGTCGACCCGGGAGTCGCGCATCCGGGTCAGCGCCCGGCGAGCCACTCCAGGACGGCCTTGTTGAACGCCTTCGGCTGCTCCATGTTCGCCGCGTGGCCGTCGTCGTCGAGTACGACCGCCGTCGCGTCCGTGGCGAGCGCCGCCGACGCCGCCGCGTGCCCGCTGGGCCAGTACTCGCTCTCGGCGCCCGCGACGAACAGCAGCGGGATGCCGGCGGAGGCGATCGCCGGACGCCAGTCCGCGACGGCGTGGTCGTGCAACAGCGCGAGCTCGCCCGGCGTGAACTCGCGGTTCATCCCCTTCATCGCCGTCATCAGGCGCACCAGCCGCAGCCCGCGCTTCGCCATCGGCGTGCCGTGGCCGGTCTCCGGGATTCCGGTCGCGAAGTAGGTGTCGCGGTTGGCGGCGTCGTAGCCGTAGAAGCCGTACGGCCAGCCGTCGTCGTTGAGCATCTTCGGCGTCTGGTCGATGGAGACCGCCGCGGCCACGCGCTCGGCGCCCGACTGCGCGAGGAAGGACCAGATCGTGTTCGCGCCCATCGAGCCGCCGACCAGCACGGCGTCCCGGAGGTCGAGCCCCTCCAGCACGGCGGCGACATCCCGGCCGCGGCGCACCATGTCCACCCCGTACTCCGGGTGCTCGCTGGTCCCGTGCCCGCGCAGGTCGACGGCGAGGACGCGATAGCCCGCGTCGGCGAACGCGGGCACCTGGTAGCGCCACGTGGTCGCGGGTGCCTTGAAGCCGGCGATCAGGACGGCGGGACGGCCGGCCGGGTCGCCGTACTCGGTGTAGTCGAGGCGGACTCCGTCGTCGGCGGTGAGTGAGGGCATGGGGCGCCTTTCGGTCGGGTGGGCGGGAGGTCAGGAGGAGGCGGTCGGCGCCGGGAACGCCTTGCCCGGGTTGAGGATGCCCTGCGGGTCGAGCGCGTGCTTCACCGCCGCGTGCATACGGAGCACGACCGGGCTCAGCTCCGCCGCTGCCCCGTGCAGCTTGAGGAGGCCGACGCCGTGCTCGCCCGTCACCGTGCCGCCGAGCTCGCGGCACGACTCCACGATCAGGTCGAACGCCGCCTTCGCACGCTCCTTGGCGGCGTCGTCGCCCTCCGGCGCGATGATCAGCGGGTGCAGGTTGCCGTCGCCGGCGTGCGCGATGTTGGCGATCACCACATCGGCGTCGGCCGCGATCCGCTCGATGCGCGCGAGCATCTCCGGCACGGCCGAGCGCGGCACGCACACGTCCTCGGTGAGCACAGGGCCGAGCCGCTCCAGCGACGGGTAGGCCAGCCGCCTGGCCAGGAACAGCCGGGCGACCTCCTCCGGGTCGGTCGCACGCTCCACGTTCGCGCCGCCGGCGGCGAGGAACAGCTCGGCGACGCGGCCGGCGAGCTCCTCCCCCGACGCGCCGACCTCGTCGACCGAGGCGAGCAGGAGGGCGTTCGCGTGCTCCGGGAGCTGCCAGCCCTGCCACTCGGCGACGGTGTGCAGGCACATCCGGTCGATGAGTTCGAGCGCGGAGGGCACGATCCCCGCGGCGGAGACGGCGGCGACCGCCCGGCCGGCGTCGGTGAGCGACCGGAAGTAGCCGATGACGGCGCGCTCCTCCCTGCCGCCGATGGGCCGGAGCTTCACGGTCACGTCCACGACGATGCCGAGGGTGCCCTCCGAGCCGACCATCAGCGCGGTCAGGTCGTAGCCGGTGACGCCCTTGGCGGTCGTGCGGCCGAGCCGGGCGATGGAGCCGTCGGCGAGCACCACGGTCATGCCGAGCACGTAGTCCCGGGTCACGCCGTACTTCACGCAGCAGATGCCGCCCGCGTTCGTGGCGACGTTCCCGCCGATCGTGCTGATGGCCTGGCTGGCGGGGTCCGGCGGATACCAGAGGCCGTAGGCGGCGACGTGGCGGCGGAGGTCGTCGTTGATGACGCCGGCCTCCACGACGGCATAGCGCTCCTCGACGTTCACCTCGCGCACCGCGGTCATCCGCTCCAGCGACACGACGACGCAGCCCGCGACCGCGTTCGCCCCGCCGGACAGGCCGGTGCCGGCACCGCGCGGCACGACAGGGACGCCCCGCTCGGCGGCGACCCGCACGGTCGCGGCGACCTCCTCGGCGGAGGCGGCGAGGACGACGGCGGCGGGCAGCGCGGAGTCCGCCCACTCGGCGTCGTCGTGCCGGTAGCGCTCCAACTCGGCGGGCTCGGTGACGAGCGACGCGGCAGGGAGCACCGCGCTCAGAGTGGCGACGACATCGTGCATACCGGGGATGCTATCCCCACGGGCATGGTGCCCGGCCTGTTGACGAAATCACCTGCAGGGAGTTCGGTGTGAGCATGATCGCTCTGATAATCATCCTGCTCGTCATCTGGCTCGTCCTGGCCATCCTCGGCTTCGCCGTCAAGGGGCTGATCTGGCTGGCGATCCTCGGGATCGTCTTCTTCGTCATCACCGCGATCGTCGGCTGGATGCGTCGCGGGGCGTCGAAGAGCTAGCGGCGGCCTCAGCCGATCGCGGCGACCGCCGACAGCACCACCCCGGCGAGCGCGGCAGCGGCCATCGCGCAGAACTGCAGTCCCAGCGCGATCAGCCGCACCCGCCGGGAAGGGATCGTGAAGCGGGCGGCGCCCATCCCGAGGAGAAACAGCAGCACCAGCCCGGCGGCGCCGAGCCCGACGCCCGCCTGCATCCCGCTCAGCGGGACGAGGACGGCGAGCGAGACGGCGGCGAGCAGAACGCCGAGCCCCAGCCACTCCCGGCCTGGGGTCAGGTCCCCGGCCGTCGTCTGCTCCCGGCCGGGGGAACGCACGGGAGCGTGCTGGACGTCGTCCCGTAGGGGGTCGGGACGACGGATGCTGCTGTGAATCTGGTCCACCTGCATGCCACGATTGTCCGCGCCTCGGAAACACTCGAAGACCCCTTGACAACCGACTCATCCGTGCAGGGGCACAATCGCATCGCCGTCCCGTGTTGGACGAACCCGCTCCCGTCGGCAAGGCTGGTGACATGACCTACGTACCGAACCCGTCCCGCTACGACCGGATGCTGTACCGCCGCACCGGCCGCAGCGGTCTCGACCTGCCCGCGCTGTCCCTCGGGCTCTGGCACAACTTCGGCGACGACCGCCCGTTCGAGACGCAGCGCGCGATCGTCCGCCGCGCCTTCGACCTCGGGATCACGCACTTCGACCTCGCCAACAACTACGGGCCTCCGTACGGCGCCGCCGAGGTCAACTTCGGCCGCATCCTGCAGGAGGACCTGCGGCCGTACCGCGACGAGCTCATCGTCTCGTCCAAGGCCGGCTGGGACATGTGGCCCGGCCCGTACGGCCAGGGCGGCGGCAGCCGCAAGTACGTGCTGGCCAGCCTGGACCAGTCGCTGTCCCGGCTCGGCCTGGACTACGTGGACATCTTCTACTCGCACCGGCCCGACCCGAGCACGCCGCTCGAGGAGACCATGCAGGCGCTCGACACCGCCGTCCGCAGTGGCAAGGCGCTCTACGTGGGAATCTCCTCGTACGGCGAGGAGGACACCCGTCGCGCCGCGGAGATCCTCCGCGAGCTCGGCACGCCGTTGCTCATCCACCAGCCCAGCTACTCCATGCTGAACCGCTGGATCGAGACGGAGGGGCTGCTCGACGCCGCGGGCGAACTCGGCGTCGGCGTCATCGGGTTCACGGCTCTGGCCCAGGGGATGCTGACCGACAAGTATTTGGACGGCGTTCCGGACGGCTCCCGCGCCGCGGCCGGCACGTCGTTCGACGCGGACTGGCTCACCGACGAGGCCGTCGAGCGCCTGCGCGGCCTCAACGCGATCGCCGAGCGCCGTGGGCAGTCGCTCGCCCAGCTCGCGCTGGCCTGGGCGCTGCGCGACCCGCGCGTCACCTCGCTGGTCATCGGCGCCAGCAGCGTCGCTCAGCTCGAGCAGAACGTCGGCGCGCTGGACACCCTGGAGTTCACGGCGGAGGAGCTCGCGGCGATCGACGGTCTCGCCGTCGACGCGGGTGTCGACCTCTGGGCCGGCGCGCGGCGCGGGGAGCTGTAGACGGGCTGTACCACCACCGGAGCGCGGCGTTAATCCCCTGCCCCGGATTCGCGCGGCCACGTACTGTTCCCTTCAGCACGCTGGATGCGGCGGAGCGTGGATCACGGACACCCCGTCTTCCCGGCGTGTGTGGGGCGGATCCCGGGCGGCAGGGCGAGTGCGCCCGCCACCCGGGATCCAGCATTCCGCCCTTTCCGCCGGGCGGAAGGCCGGCGTCTGAAATATGTGTTTCCGCAGCGGACCCTCAGGGTCTCCCCGGGGACGTCTGGTTGGCTGGTCCCGGTACGTGCGCGCGCCAGGATTCGTGCGTGTGGAGAGCGAACGGGGGTGGGATGAGCACGCTGACAGCGACAGAGCGCGAGGCCGCCGCCCCGCCGTTGCGCGCCGTCCGGCCGTGGATCATCGCCGTCGCGTTCGGCCTCGTCGCCACCGTGATCTGCGCGGCCGGCAGCTGGATCCCGTCGCTCTGGGGCGACGAGGCGGCCACGCTGCTGTCGGCGAAGCGACCGGTGTCCACGCTCATCCCGATGCTGTTCCACGTCGACGCGGTGCACGGTCTGTACTACCTCGGCATGCACGGCTGGATCCGGCTCGCGGGCGACAGTCCGTTCGCCCTGCGCCTGCCGAGCGCCGTGGCCATCGGCCTCGCGGTCGCGGCGGTCACACTGCTGGCTGGGCGCCGGGGCGGCCCGAAGGCGGCGATCGTCGCCGGTCTGGTCGCCTGCGTCCTCCCCCGGATGACCTACGCGGGCGAGGAGGCGCGTTCGTTCGCGTTCACGGCCGCCGCCGCGGCGTGGCTGACCCTGCTGCTGGTGTGGCTGATCGACGGCGGCGGACGCTCGGCTCCCCCGTCGGTGCGCCGCACCTGCTGGGCGGTCTACGCGGCCGGCATGGCCCTCACCTCCTACCTCTTCCTCTATACGGCGTCACTGCTGCTCGCGCATCTCGGCATCCTGCTTCTCTCCCGGGCGTCCCGGCCCACGCTTCGGGCCTGGCTGATCGCCACCGGGTGCGTACTGGTGGCGCTCGCGCCGCTCCTCCTGCTCGCCTACTTCGAGCGGAGTCAGATCGGCTACCTCGCCGACCAGCCCTTCGATGTGCCGAGCCTGCTGTGGCAGCCGTGGTTCGACAACGGCTGGGTGGCGCTCGTGGCCTGGGCGCTGATCCTGGTCGCGATCGGCACGTGGGTGCGCAGCCGCTGGGGACGCGACGCCAAGGTGGCACGGATCGCCGGCGCGAAGCCCAGCGGCCCGGCGCCCACCGGCCCCGCACTCATCAGCGCGACGCTCGTCGGCGCGACGTGGCTCATCCTGCCGACCGGGGCGATGCTGCTGATCAACCTCGTCTTCCCGATGTACACCGGGCGCTACTCCACGTTCGCCGCACCGGCGGCCGCGCTGCTCATCGCGGAGGGCCTGCTCGTCGTCGGCCGGTCCGTCGCGCGACGCGGCGCGATCCCCGCCATCGCTGCGACCGGCGCCGGGGCGCTGCTGTTCATCGCGATCAGCACTCCGGCCTACCTGGGCCAGCGCGGACCGTACTCGAAGAACGACTCGGACTGGTCGGAGGTCAGCAGCGCGATGGCGTCGGTGCGACAGCCCGGCGACGCTGTCGTGTTCGACGAGTCCACCCGGCCGTCGCAGCGGCCGCGGCTCGCGATGCGTACCTACCCTGCCGGCTTCACGGGCGTCAGCGACCCGACGCTCCGGACCATCTACTCGCACAACATCGGCTGGGCCGACAAGGTCTGGACCGTCCCCCAGGCCGCCGAGCGCGGCCGCTTCGACGGCGTGACGCGGGTGTGGCTGGTCGAGAACGATGTGGACGGCCGGCTGCACAGCTACGGCCTGAGCGACCTCGAGGCGCTCGGCTTCCAGAAGACCGGGCGCACCGTCCCGACCCACAGGAGCATGCTCATCGAGCTGACCCGCTCGAGCTGAGCAGCCCCTCTCCAGGGCGGCGCCCGCTGCCTACACTCAGACCATGAGGGAAGCCGTCTCGGAACACGGCGTCGGCGAGCCCGGCGCGGCCGATCGCCTCTCCCGCAGGCTGCACGCAGCCTCCGTGGAGTCGCTGGCGATGGGCGCGGGTGGCCTCGCGTTCGTGGCCGTCTGCCTGATCGCCTTCTTCGTCTTCGCCGGACACAACCTCTCCATCTCGGGCGCGGGCTCGGTCGGCCAGTTCGCGGCGATCGCCTGCTGCGCCGTGACCCTGGTGGTCTACGGCGGCGGACGGGTCGCGACCTGGAGCATCCCCTGGTACAGCCGCCCCAAGGAGCACCGCTCCCGGATCGGCGCCGCGATCGAGGTGTTCGACTCGCTCGCCATCGCGGTCGCGCACGCCGTCGTGGTGCTGCTGCTCTGGACCGTGCTGAGCGACGTGCTCGCCCGCAGCTTCCAGGACGCCCAGGTCTTCGCCATCCCGGCGACCCTGCTGGTCGGCACGGCGGCCGCGGTCACCGGCTACTACGTGTTCCTCGCGGCGGCGAACATGAATCCCCTGCTGCTGTCGGCGGTGCTGGCGGTGTTCCTCGTCGTCGGGGCGCTGACCAGCATGCTGACGGCCTCCAACCCGCACTGGTGGCGACAGAACCTCAGCGTGCTGGGCATCACGGACGACTGGTCGTCGGCGACCTTCAACATCACGGTGATCGTGGGCGGCGTCCTCGTCACGGCCATCGCCCGCTACGCCACCGACAGCGGGCACGACCGGCGCCCGTCGCGCGGCGAGCTGCAGGTCCGCGCCGCGCTGGTGGTCGTCGGCGCGATGCTCGCCTGCGTCGGGCTCTTCCCGGTCAACCACTTCTTCCTGCTGCACAACACGGCGGCGACCGGAATGGCCGTCGTGTTCTGCGTGCTCGCGGTCGGCATCCGCTGGGCGATGCCGCACCTCCCCCGCACCTTCTACGTGCTCGGCTGGGTGTTCATCGGCGTGATCGTGCTGGTGACGCTGTTCTTCGCCGTGGGGTACTACAACCTGACCGCGGTGGAGCTGGTGGCTGCCGTGCTGATCTTCAGCTGGATCATCGTGTTCCTGCGGGTGAGCGTGGCGGCGAGAACGGACGTGCGGGGGGACGCTTCCGCCGTCACTCCCCCTCGACCGGCCTGATCAGCTCCGGCCCGTCCCCCACCACCGGCCCGACCCGGTCGAAGACCAGCGCGTCCGCCACGGGCAGCGCCGCGCGCACGGCCTCGTCGACCAGCGCCTGGTCGCCGACCACCGTGGGGTCGATCCAGTGGTCCCAGAGCTCGCGCGGCAGCGGCACCGGGTTGCGGTCGTGGATGTCCGACAGCGTCTGCACGGCG
This sequence comes from Leifsonia sp. EB41, assembly GCF_041262565.1. Classification (NCBI taxonomy): domain Bacteria; kingdom Bacillati; phylum Actinomycetota; class Actinomycetes; order Micrococcales; family Microbacteriaceae; genus Leifsonia; species Leifsonia sp. EB41. Next base: position 1,676,816 of record NZ_JBGCCJ010000001.1, read on the forward strand.
TCCGAGGTGAGGATGGTCGCCGTGAGGTGCCAGCGCTCGGGGTCGTCGCGGGACATCGCCGGGTCGGCCCACCACGCATACAGCCCGGCGAAGCCCAGGAGGTCGCCGTCGGCCGAGTGGATGAAGTACGGCGTCTTCTTCTTGGTGGCCGGGTCGGTCTGCCACTCGTAGTAGCCGCGGGCCGGGATGATCGCGCGGCGGGAGGCCACGGACGCCTTGAACATCGGCTTCTCCGCCGCGGTCTCGGCGCGGGCGTTGAAAGTCGGCACCTTGGTCTTGAGTTCCTTCGACCAGGACGGCACGAGCGACCAGCGGGCGAGCTCCAGGCGGCGGACGCTCGGCTCCTCGCCCCGCTTGCTCTCCAGGAACACCGGGATGGGGTCGGTCGGCGCGATGTTCCAGCTCGGGCGCCAGTCGCGGAAGTCCCCGCCCTCCGCGACGAAGTCCTGGATCATGTCGTCGGTCTCTTTGTCCAACGCGAAGCGCCCGCACATGCTGCCAGCTTAGGCGCGACCTCCGACAGCAGGGGGGTGCGCGGATCGCCCACGCCCCCCGAACGCGGGTGCCCGCCCTCCATAAAAACGATGTATTCTCACCTTTGTGAATAGGTGAGAAACAATCACTTTACGGCGGGAGAACGACCCGGACCCGGCGCGAATGGTCTCCACCTGTTCATCTCAACCCGAAAAAGCACCATCCGAACCCAGGGACGACCCGTGAACCCGACACGATCGCACCGAGCGCCTCACGCTCTCGACCCCAGCAGGGGCGCGCGGAGCATGTGGAGCACAGGTCGTCCCTTGCGGAACGGAGCCGGCGGCGGTGAATCCGTTCGAGACCACGGTTTCCCCCAAGCCGCCGTCGGCTCTTCCACGCGCGCCCTCGTGGCGCACCCCGCGGAGACGGAGGCGGCCCAGTGACCGTCCTCCGCCCCCGCCTCGGCACGCTCACCCACGCGCACGCCAACGCCCGCCCGCTCAGCTCCGAGCGGAGCTGGGCCAAGCACTACCGCTACCGCCTGCTCGCGACCGACACCGCCCTCATCCTCCTGAGCACGATCGGCGCGATCTTCGTGCGCTTCGGCTTCGAGGACACCCCGACCACCACGGGGGACGGCTTCCGCGTCGACTACCTCACCGTCTCGCTGCTCATCGCGGCCACCTGGCTGTTCGCCCTCACGGCCTACCACACACCCGGGACCCGCGCGTCGTGGGCGTCGGCGTCACCGAGTACCGTCGCGTCGTGGCGGCCACGGCCATCACCTTCGGGCTGCTCGCCATCTTCTTCCTCGTGGGCAAGGTCGACATCGCCCGCGGCTACTTCGTCCTCGCCCTCCCGCTCGGGATGGGCGGCGTGCTGTTCTCGCGCTGGCTGTGGCGACACTGGCTGATCCGGCAGCGCACGTTCGACCACTACCTCTCCTGCGCGCTGGTGGTGGGCCGCTTCGACGACGTCGACACGGTCGTGCGCCAGATCCACGCGAACTCGGGAGCGGCATACAACGTCGTAGGCGCCGCTCTCGACACCGGTAAGCGGAAAGGCGCCAAGAAGGATGCGGAGCTGAGCCGCCGCATCGCCTCCCCGGAGCGGGAGGTGCCCGTCGTCTCGGACCTGTCGGGGGTCGCAGAGGCGGCCGCCCGGCTCGGCGTCGACACCGTGATCGTCGCCGGCCGGGCGCTCAGCGGCGGGGACTTCGTCCGCCGCCTGGCGTGGAAGCTGGAGGGGACGGCGACCGAGCTGGTGCTCGCGGCGCCGCTGACCGACATCGCGGGCCCGCGCATCCACTTCCGGCCGGTCGAGGGGCTCCCGCTCATCCAGGTCGAGATCCCGCAGTTCGAGGGCGGCAAGCACGTGCTCAAGCGCGCCTTCGACTTCTTCGCGTCCGGGCTCGCGCTGATCCTGCTCTCCCCGCTCTTCCTCGCCGTCGCGATCGCGATCAAGCTGGACGACGGCGGCCCGGTCATCTTCTCGCAGGAGCGCGTCGGCCGCGGGGGCGAGAAGTTCCGGATGCTCAAGTTCCGGTCGATGTGCGTCGACGCGGAGGCCAGGCTCGCCGAGCTCCAGGCGAAGAACGAGGGCAATGGCCTCCTCTTCAAGCTGCACGACGACCCGCGGGTGACCCGCGTCGGCCGGACGCTGCGCAAGTACTCGCTGGACGAGCTCCCGCAGATCCTCAACGTCTTCCTCGGCGACATGAGCCTCGTCGGGCCCCGGCCGCCCCTCCCCGCGGAGGTCGCCGGCTACGAGAACCACGTGCACAGACGCCTCTACATCAAGCCTGGACTGACCGGGATGTGGCAGGTCAACGGACGATCGGACCTCTCCTGGCAGGAGAGCGTCCGCCTAGACCTCTACTACGTGGAGAACTGGTCGCTCACCGGCGACCTCGTCATCATGTGGCGCACCGTGAAGGTGCTGACGCATCCCGTCGGGGCGTACTGATGCGCGCGGCAGACGGCCGCCCGCTCCGGGTGGCGATGATCGGCACCCGCGGGGTTCCCGCGGCCTATGGCGGCTTCGAGACGGCGGTCGAGGAGATCGGCAGGCGGATGGCCGCCGACGGCGCCGAGATCACCGTGTACTGCAGGACGAAGAAGGGCGCGGAGCGTCCGTCCGCGTATGAGGGGATGCGGCTGGTCCACCTCCCGGCTCTGCGGTCGAAGACGCTGGAGACGCTCAGCCACACCGGGCTGTCCGTGCTGCACGCCGTGCTCCGCCGCCGGTACGACGCCGCGTTCGTCTTCAACGCCGCCAACTCGCCATTCCTCCCGGTGCTCCGGATCGCCAGGATCCCGGTCGCCGTCCACGTCGACGGGCTCGAGTGGAAGCGCGGCAAGTGGGGGCGGGTCGGCCGCAAGTACTACCGCGTGGCCGAGTCTCTGGCCGTGCGCTGGGCCGACGCACTCATCGCCGATGCCCAGGGGATCGCCGACTACTACGAGCGCGAGTTCGGCGTGGACACGACACTGCTGACGTACGGCGCGAAGGCGATCGACGCGGCCCCGGACCAGCGACTCCTGGGCTTGGGGCTGGAACCCGGCGCGTATCACCTCGTCGTCGCCCGGTTCGAGCCGGAGAACCACGTCGACGTCATCGTCGACGGCTATCGCCGCAGCTCGGCCCGGCTGCCGCTCGTGGTCGTCGGCTCCGCGCCGTACGCGGCCGAGTACTCGCGGAGGATCGCGGAGCTCGCCGAGGGCGACGAGCGCATCCGCATGCTGGGCGGGGTGTGGGACCAGGAGCTCCTGGACCAGCTCTACGCCAACGCGCTGACCTACCTGCACGGGCACTCGGTCGGCGGAACGAATCCGTCCCTCCTGCGCGCGATGGGAGCCGCCACCGCGGTCACCGCCTACGACGTCGACTTCAACCGCGAGGTCGCCGGTCCGGACGCCCGATACTTCGGCGACCCCGACGACGTGCGCGAATGCGTCGAGGCTGCGGAGATCGACCCCGGATCCACAAAGTCTGCTGGGAGTAGGCTTCAAGAAAGAGCCCTCGAACGCTACGATTGGGACCTCGTGGCGAGGGGGTATACAGACCTGGCAGTGCACCTCCAAGAGGGGCACAGTTCCGCGGGAGCCCGGTCGAGAAAGCGCTCTTCCCCAGTGGTGGCGGAGGTGTTCTCGGAGACGACCTCAGCCTGAGTGACGGCATCGCGGCGGTTCGACATCGGCGTGCTGGTAGTGAATACTCCCATATCAGCACGCCGCCTTCGGAAACCCCCCTTTTGCCATGTCCGGCTGCCATCCCTACCCGAGGCGGCGGGAAACACACCCCGCTTATGACGCGCAACAACCGCGAATTCCCCCACGGTCGGCACGCTGCCACCAGCCACACATCCGAAAACAAGAACACGAAGCCCCGCGCCAGGACGGCGGCGATCGCCGCTGCCGTGGCGGCCGCGATCGCTCTCCCCGCCGGGATGGGCGTCGCTGCCGCCGTCGCCGCGCCCGCCCCCCTCGTCTCCGACTCGTTCACCCGGACCGTCGGCTCGGGCTGGGGCACCGCCAACGCCGGCGGCGCGTACTCGCTGACGAACGCGTCCGCGAGCTCAGTCTCGGCCGGCAAAGGCGTCTTCACGTTCGCCAGGCCCGGCACCAGCGCCAGCTCGGTTCTGCGCTCGGTCTCGGCCTCCGACGTGACGTCCTCGGTCAAATTCACCGTCCCGGTGCTGCCCACGAAGGGCTCCGGCATCTCCGCCGCCCTCCAGGAGCGCGTGTCGGGCTCCAGCCGATATGAGGCGATGATCCGCTTCACCGCATCGAAGACGATCACGCTGCAGATCCGCCGGATCGACGGCTCGGCCGACACGCACATCGTCGCAGAGCGCCAGGTCGCTTCGAACGTGACCGCCGGCACCGCGTACACGCTCGACTTCGCCGCCACCGGTTCGTCGCCGGTGTCGCTCAAGGCCCGCGTCACGCCCGACGGAGCCACTCCCGGCGCCTGGCAGGCCACCGGCACCGACTCCAGCGCCAAGCGCCTGAGCAGCGGTTCCGTCGGCATCTGGTCGTACCTGTCCAAGAGCTCGACGCCAGCCAAGGTCGTCGTGGACGACCTGACCGCGACCTCGGGCGCTCCGTCCGCCCCGGCGACGAGCACCCCCACTCCGAGCACGCCGGCCACGACGCCCACCGCCACCCCGACCCCGTCGGCAACGCCGACCGTCACCCCGACCACTCCGGCCGCCCCCTCGGCTCCGTCGACGCCGTCGGCTCCGTCCGGCGCGTCGAACGGCGTCTCGACGACCGGCGCCCGCCACGCGGTGGGCTCGGCCGCCATCGGCTCGACCAACTACGCCATCCCCTCCGGCGCGGTCTTCGCCTCGGCGACCGCCGGCGCCGGCGGCAACGGCAGCCAGTCCAGCCCGTTCGCCACGGCCCAGGCCGCGGTGAACGCCGCACCGAACGGTGCGACCGTCGTCCTGCGCGGCGGCACCTACCACGAGACCGTGGCCGTGCCCTCCGGCAAGAAGCTCACCATCCAGAACTACCCCGGTGAGGCCGTCTGGTTCGACGGCAGCCAGAGCTGGGGCGGCTGGAGCGCGTCCGGGTCCAGCTGGGTCTCCGGCGGCTACAACTACGCCTTCGACACCAGCCCGTCGTTCAGCGGCGGTCTGAGCGACGCGTCGCGGTACCTCTCGCCGTCGTACCCGATGGCGGCGACGCCCGACCAGGTGTTCGTCGACGGCGTCTCGCAGCGCCAGGTCTCCTCGCGCAGCGCCGTGGTCGCCGGCACGTTCTACGCCGACAAGACCGCGAAGCAGCTCGTCCTCGGCACCAACCCCAACGGGCACTCGGTGCGGGTCAGCACCCTCCAGCAGGCGATGACCATCCAGGGCGCGGGCACGACCGTGCGCGGAATCGGCTTCGAGCGCTACGCCGTCTCGGCGAAGCAGATGGGCGCCGTCACTGCCCAGGTCGACGGCATCACGCTGGAGAACCTGACGATCGTGGACAACGCGACCATCGGCCTCTACACCTGGGGCACGAACAACACCCTGCGCAACCTGACGATCGCCCGCAACGGGATGCTCGGCGCCGGTGCGAACGGCGCCTACGGCCTCCAGGCCAGCGGACTGCTCGTGGCGGACAACAACAGCGAGCACTTCAAGCAGGAGCCCGTCTCCGGCGGCCTCAAGATCACGCGCACCCGCACCGTCTCGGTCACGAACAGCGCCTTCCTGCGCAACGCGACGACCGGACTGTGGCTGGACGAGTCGGTGTACGACGCGACCATCGCCGGCAACGACTTCGTCTCCAACGGAGGCGACGGCATGGAGGCGGAGCTCTCGGCGCACGTCACGGTGGCGAACAACGTCGCCAACGACAACACCGGCAACGGGATCCGGTTGTTCGACACCTCGGACAGCGCGATCTGGAACAACACCGCTCAGCGCAACAACCGGAACATCGCGCTCATGCAGGACGCGCGCCGCGAGACCAACCTCTCGGTGCCCGGCCACGACCCGAAGCGGCCGCAGCCGGACCCGACGTTCACCTGGGTGCTCGGCAACATCAGCATCTCGAACAACGTGCTGGCGGACGCGAAGGGCATCGCCCAGTTCACCGTGGAGGACCAGGCCCACGTCCTGTCCGCCGGATCGATGAACCTGACGGTCAACGGCAACCTGTACCACCGGACGACGGCGGGCTCGCCCTCCGTCGACATCGACTGGCAGCTGACGCCGACCTCGATGAAGGGCTACGCGACCGCCGCAGCGTTCGCCGCCGCGACCGGTCAGGACTCCGCGTCTCAGTCAGTCACCGGCGCGAGCCCGATGACGGCGCAGCCGACCTCGACGGCCCGGCCGCTCCCGTCCTCCATCGCGAGCGTGGTCGGCCAGCCGACCGGCACCGTGCACCTCGGCTCCTGGTGAGCCTTCGGGGCGACGCCTGACCGCGTAGCCCCGCCTCGCGCGAAGCCCCGCCTCCTCAGGGAGGCGGGGCTTCGTCGTATGGCGACCGCCGCTCACACGGGGACGGGCGCGTCCTCCCGCAGCAGCCGGGAGAGTTCCTCGGCCGCAAGCGTGACGGCGTGGACGACGTCGGCGTGCGACTTCGGCCCCTTGTGGTGGCCGTCGACGATGTCGAGGGGGTGGCCGTGCCGTCCGGCACCGCCGAACCCTCTGCCCCGGCCGCTGCCGGGCGTGACGATGGTCGCGCGGAGGGTGTTGAGCCGTTCGACGGACTGGGAGAAGTCGAGAGGATCCGGCTCGGTCGCCCGCAGCCGCGCGGCGCCCTCCAGCAGGTAGGTCGCCTCCCGCAGCGTGAAGGTGCGCGAGCGTGCCGCGCTGGAGAGCTGGGCGACGACCGCGCGCTGCGCCGTGTCGGCGGTGAGGATGAGGTCCGCCGTCTCCACCAGCCCGGCGTCGAGCCGTCCTGCGCGCGACCGCTCGGCCACGTAGGACGGGATCCGCCGGACCGCGAGCTGACGGACGGTGGACGTGCAGAGCTCCTGCTCGTCGTGTACCGCCGTGCCCGCGCTCAGCACCGTGAGCGTCCCCGGATAGGACGAACGCAACCCCGCGTCGAGAATCGCCGCGGCCAGCGGGGATCGACACACGTTCGCTGTGCACACCACGACGATGACAGGCACGGGTACTCCTTCAGTTTGAAGATTGCTCAGTATTGTAGAACCAGAATTCCCCCGACGCACGCATGACGATAGAGTCATCGGATTCCGCGTGTCCCGTCAGCGATCGCAGGAGACGAGATGGCCACCACCCGGCGACGATCGGTGCTCGTCGCGCACCCCAGCGCAGAGCTCTACGGATCCGACAGGGTGATGCTCGAGACGGTGGCCGCGCTCACCGCCCGCGGCGAGCGCGTGGTCGTGGCGGTGCCGGGCGATGGGCCGCTGCTGGCGGAGGCCCGCCGGCGTGGGGCCACCGCGGAGATCGTCCGCTTCCCGGTGCTCCGCAAGCGGCTGCTCTCCCCGTCCGGGCTGGCCCGGCTCGCCGTCGCGGTGCCCACGGCGATCGTGCGCGCGATCCGGATGATCCGCCGGCACAGGGTCGACGCGGTCTACGTCAGCACGCTGACCATCCCGGTCTGGCTGGTCGCTGCCCGGCTGAGCGGCCGTGCGGCGGTGTGCCACGTCCACGAGGCGGAGGCGGCGGCACGCCCGATCATGAAGCGCGCCCTCTCCACTCCGCTCCTGCTCGCCCAGGCGATCGCCACGAACAGTGACTTCAGCGCGGGCGTGCTCGCCGAGCCGTATCCGTCGCTCAGCGCCCGGACCACAGTGGTGCTCAACGCCGTCGACGGGCCGCCGGCCTCGACGCCGCCGCGCGAGGCGCTGACCGACCCGGTCCGGCTCGTCTACGTCGGCCGGCTGTCGGAGCGCAAGGGCGTCGACCTCTGCGTCGAGGCCGTGAAGCTTCTCGCCGACCGCGGGCGTGACGCCGTCCTGGACATCGTCGGCGACGTCTTCGACGGCTACGAGTGGTTCGCCGAGCAGCTCCGGCAGTACGTCGCCGACAACGGGCTGGAGGAGCGGGTGCGCTTCCTCGGCTTCCGGCCGAACGTGTGGGACGAGCTCGACGCAGCGGACATCGCCCTGGTGCCCTCCCGGCTCGACGAGCCGTTCGGCAACACGGCCGTCGAGGCGGTGCTCGCCCGCAGGCCCGTCGTGGTCTCGGAGACCTCGGGACTGCGGGAGGCCGCAGCCGGCTATCCGTCGGCCGTCTTCGTCCGCCCCGGCGACGCCGCGGCCGTCGCCGACGCGGTCGAACGGATCGCAGACGACTGGGACTCCTTCCGGCGCAGCGCGGAGTCCGCGCGCGACGACGCCGCCGAACGCCACTCCCGCGAACGCTACGACGCCGCGATCCTGGCGGTGATCGATCGCGCCGACCCCCACGACGGGGGTCATTTTTGAGCTTTACTCAACAAGGCGGCGAGGCCTACGGTTAATGCACCCGACCGAGAGGACCACCTGCCGTGGACCTGCATCAGTATTTGACAGCGATCCGCAAGCGCTGGATAACGATCGTCGCGCTGACGCTGATCGGCGGCGCGCTCGGGTTCGCCATCTCCTCGCAGATCACGCCCGTCTACCGCTCGACCTCCAGCGTGTTCATCTCCGCCCGGCAGGGCGACAACACTTCCGAGCTCCTCCAGGGGTCGACCTTCGCCCAGAACGTCGTGCAGTCGTACGCCGCGCTCGCGACGACCGACAGCGTCCTCCGGCCCGCGATGGACGCCGTGGGCTACACCGGGACCACCGGCGCGTTCGCCTCGAAGATCACCGCGGACACCCCGATCAACACGGTGATCATCAACATCTCCGCCGACGACCCCGACCCGGCGATGGCTCAGAAGATGGCCGGAGCGGTGACCAGCTCGCTCGCGAGGGCCATCAGCGCGATCGCCCCGGTGACGACGACCCACCAGCCCGCGATCACGACGTCCGTCATCGCACCGGCGACTCTGCCGAAGGTGCCGATCTCGCCGAACAGGACGCTCGCGATCCTCCTCGGCGCCGGCGCCGGCCTCGCACTCGGGCTGATCTACGCCGTCACCCGTCAGCTGCTCGACACGCGTGTGCGCACGAGCCAAGACATCCAGAACGTCGCCGAACTGCCGGTGCTGGGCCGCATCCCGCGCGGCCGGCGTCGCACCGACCCGCTGGCCGTGCTCGCGTCACCCGGGTCCGCCGAGGCGGAGGCCTACCGCGGGCTGGTCTCCAATCTGGAGTTCGCCGACCTCGACCGGTCGATCCGGGTCGTGGTCGTGTCCTCCCCCTCCGTCGACGACGGCAAGAGCACCGTCTCGATCAACCTCGCGCTCGCGATGGCGGAGCGCGTGGGGCGCGTGCTGCTGGTCGACGCCGACCTCCGCCGGCCCTCCGTCGCCGCGCTCTGCCAGATCGAGGGCTCGGTCGGGCTCACGTCGGTGCTCGTCGGACGCGCCTCGCTGTCCGAGGCCGTGCAGCAGTGGGGCGCCCCGAACCTCGACGTGCTGGCCGCCGGAACGATCCCGTCCAACCCGAGCCAGCTCCTGAGCTCCGCCGCCTTCTCCGACCTCGTGCGCACGATGTCGACCGAGTACGACTTCGTCGTCTTCGACTCCGTGCCGCTGCTCACAGTCACCGACACCCTGCCGTTGGCCCGCCTGACGGACGGCGCCCTGATCACGGTCCGGTACAACGGGACGAAGCGGCACGACCTCCAGCTCGCCCTGGAGTCGCTGGAGCGGGTCAACGCCCCGGTGCTCGGCGCCGTGCTCAACTTCGTTCCTGCTGCCCCGCGGAGCCCCTACAACGCCTACGTCACCCCTGCCGCGAACCTCTCCCGGTCGACGGCCGCGGCGCGGCGGGCGAGCAACTCGGCGCGCACCGACCGTGCGGTGGGCTGGGGCGCGCCGGACGCGGTTCCTCCGGCTGTGGAGACCACGCGCCCCACCGAGGCGCGCGCGGCCGCGCGCGAGCCGAAGCAGCCGTCGGACAGACGACGCGACACCGTGCAGGACGACGATCCCACGGCGGACGACACCGCGATCTCAGCGGAGAACGCGTACTCGTCCGGGCGTGAATGACCATGACCGCGACCCGGACCGCACATCGTGATGTGCGGCTGTACGAAGTCGTCAGATCGGCGCATCTCGAGCGGGCGCACGACTTCGAGCCGGCGACCATCATCTACCGCGACCGGCGCTACGACTACGACGCGTCCCTCGAGCCCGGCCTCGACCTGACCCAGGCGGGCGACGTCAGGGCGGCGCGCATCATTGCCCGCTCGCACGTCCAGACGCTGGAGGTCAACGAGCCGCTCATGCTGTCCGCGGCACGCCGCACCGCGCTCTCCGTCGCCGCCGTGCGCGCCGTCGACGCACTGCGCGGAAGCCACACCTCGATCGTGAGCTATGCCATCGAGAACCTCGAACCGCCACGGGCGACCGGGCCGCGCGGGCGGATCGGACGGTGGGGGCGGATGCGTCTGGCCCGCTACGTCCACCGCAACATCGACCGGCTCGCTTTCGGCACCGACGCGGCCTGGGACCTCTACCACGACACCTTCTCGGCCGGCCGGCGGCAGTCGACCCGGATCATCCCCGCCCTGCCCTCCGCGGCCGAGGGCGGCGGGACCGGGCAGCGCGAGGCGGTCGTCGGGTTCCTCGGCGCCTTCGACGAGCGCAAAGGTCTCCGGGAACTGCTGGCGGCGTGGCCGCACGTGCGTGCCGTACGGCCGGACGCCCGGCTCGTGCTCCTGGGCAAAGGCCCCCTCCAGCCGCTCGCCGAGGACGCCGCCGACGACGACCCGTCGATCTCGCTGGTCGTCGACCCGCCGCGCTCGGCGATACCCGCGGCGCTCCGTTCGGTCAAAGCGCTCGCCCTGCCGTCGCAGCCGCGCGAACGCTGGCGCGAGCAGGTCGGCCTCCCCATCGTCGAAGGCCTGGCGAACGGGTGCGTCATCGTCACGACCCAGGAGAGCGGCCTCAGTTCCTGGCTGGCGGCGGAAGGCCACCACGTCGTCCCGTCGGACGCCGGCCCGGAGACTCTCGCGGCCGCCCTGGTCGCCGCGCTCGACGACCCCCGCACGCCGCAGGAGGTCCTCGACGCGCTTCCCCTGGTGGACGGCCGGCGGGCGGCCGACCAGTGGCTGTTCGAGCGCGCCATCGCATGACGCGCGGGCTCGGCGTCTCGCGCGCGGTGTCCTCCACCGCGCTGACCAAGGTGCTCGTGATGGGCGCCTCCGGCCTCATCGGGCTTTTCACGAGCCGCCTGATCATCACGCACTTCGGCACGGACGCCTACGCCCAGTACGGCCTGCTCTCGACGCTCTCCACGCTGCTCCCCTTCGCCGACCTCGGCATGGCCGCGGTGGTCATCAACGCCATCGCGGGCTCGGCGGCGCCCCGGACGGACCCGATGGTGCGGCGCTCGATCACCACCGCCCTGCGCATCCTCATCGTCGCCGGCGCGATCATCGCGCTCGGCGCCCTCGTGATCACCCTGCTGGGCTGGTGGCCGGTCATCCTGGGCTCCGGGCTGACGCCGGGCTCCGGGAGCATCGCGGCCTTCCTCTGCCTGGCGGTGTTCGGGATCACCCTGCCGCTGACCGTCGGCCAGCGCATCCTGGTCGGGCTGGACAAGACGACCCTCCAGACCGCGACGCAGTTCGTGGTCGCTCCGTTCATGTTCCTCTCGATCGCCCTGCTCATCGTGCTGGCGGTCCCGGCCGACAGCTTCCTCGCCGTGCTCTCGTACATCGCGAGCGGACTCGTGTCGGTCATCTGCCTGGTCCTGGCCGCACGGTCCCTGCACCCGCAGGTCGGAGCGGCGTTCCGCGCCGTCCCCCGGATCCGGCGCGAGCCCAACGTGGCGGCCTTCGGACTCGCGTGGCCGATGCTGGCGCAGATGCTCGCCCTCCCGATCGCGATGCAGACCGACCGCCTCCTGCTCAGCCATCTCACGCACGGCACCGAGCTCGCCCAGTACAACCTGGCGACGCAGCTCTACGGGATGATCCTCCAGACGATCGCCGCGGCGGGGGTCGCGTTCTGGCCGGTGTACGCGCGTGCGCGCACAGCCGCCCGGGTGGAGTCCCCGTTCCGGCCGACCCTGGTCTTCACCGCGGGCGGCCTCCTGGTAGCGCTCCTCCTGACGGCGGTGCTGCCGTGGGTGACCCAGTTCGTCTCCAGCGGGAAGCTCACGCTCGATGGCTGGCTGATCGGCGGCTACATCGCCTTCGTCGCTGTGCAGGCCGCGAAGTACCCCATCGGGATGTACATGACCGATCAGCGCGGCCTGACGTTCCAGGTGCTCCCGATCGTCATCATGGTCCCGATCAACCTCGGCATCTCCTGGTGGCTGACGCTCGCGATCGGCGCGGGCGGGCCCATCATCGGCTCGGCGGTCGCGGTGCTGCTCTGCCAGGTCATCCCGAACTTCTGGTATGTGCGACGCGACCTCGCGCGGCGGCGCGCCGAGGCCGCCGCCGCGCCGGAGGAGCCGGCCTCCGACGACGCCCTGCCCAGGATGGGGGACTAGGACCTCGTCCCACTTGATGAGATAATCTCACAATATAGGTCGAAAGGACTCGCCCGATGGCCTTCGCGAACCCGTCTCCGCAGCGCCTCACCGCGCCCGCGGACGCGCGCGCGGGCACGGGCGCAGCGGCTCCCTCGCGGGTGCACGCGGCTGCCACCACCGCCGGACGGGGTGTCGCCGCACTCGCGCTGGTCGTCATCGGGGCCAGGATCCAGCTCCCGCAGGGACTGACTGTCGGCTACCTCGTCGCCGTCCTGCTCCTCCCGGTGTGGGTGCCGGTGTTGCGCCGCTTCCACGGCGGCGTCCTGCTGATGGTCCTCGGCCTCGCGGCCGCAGTGAACGGGATGATCCTGACCGACCTGGCGAACGGCACCGCGCACACCGGCAACGGGCTCATGCTCCAGAACACGTTCGTGCTCGTGGGCACCATGCTCACGATCGGCGTGGTGCTCTGGGCCAGGACGCTGATGCCGATCTGGCTGGTCGGCCTGTTCTTCGGCATCGGGCTCGTCCTCGGCATCGACCCGCACGGCATCCTGGCCGGCGGCAACCCGTGGAAGTTCGTGTTCGCCGTGCCCGTCACGATCGTGGCGCTCAGCCTCGCCGCCATCCGGCGCAGCAGGCCGCTGGAGCTCGCGATGCTCGTCGCGCTCTCCGGACTGTCGATGGTCAGCGACGCGCGCAGCGGCTTCGCGATCCTGCTGCTCACCGGCGTGCTCGTCGTCTGGCAGATGCGGCCCACCGCCGTGACGAAACGGGCGTCCACAGCGCGCGTACTCCTCGGACTCCTGGTCGTCTCAGCCATCGCGTACAACGTCGGCCAGTCCCTCATCGTGGACGGCGCACTCGGCCAGGCGACCCAGCAGCGGACGATCACCCAGATCGACACCTCCGGGTCGCTCATCCTGGGCGGCCGTCCCGAGCTCGCCGCCACGACGGCCCTCATGCAGCACTACCCGTTCGGCTTCGGCTCCGGCGTCTACGCGAACTCGACCCAGATCCTGGTGGCCAAGCAAGGCATGGCCGCGATCAACTACGCGCCCAACAACGGCTACGTCGACAACTTCATGTTCGGCACCGGCTTCGAGTTGCACTCCATGATCGGGGACCTCTGGGCCGGCTACGGCGTCGCCGGGCTCGCGCTGGCGGTCGCGCTGCTCTGGTACATCCTGCGCGGCCTCGGCCAGAGCATCGCGCGCCGCACCGCCAGCGCCCTCCTGATCTACTTGGCGGTGCGCACGCTCTGGTCGCTGTTCTTCGGACCGTGGTACTCCTCGGTCACCCTGCTCACCCTCCTGATGGGCATCGCGCTGCTGCCGCGCGTCGTCGCGCCAGGGGAGAAGAGTGCGCCATCGTGACCGGCCGCCCGCTCGTCGTGCTGCAGTCGTTCCCGGACCCGCGGCCCACCACCAACCCGTACATCGTCATGCTCGCCGAGGCGATCCGCCGGCAGCCGGGCGTCCGGCTGAGGACGTTCTCCTGGCGCAACGCCCTGCTGACGCGGTACGACGTCTTCCACGTCCACTGGCCGGAGATCCTGCTCGAAGGGCGCACTCCCCTGCGCGCGCTCGTGCGGCAGCTCCTCACGGGCGTGCTGCTGCTCCGGATCGCGCTCCTGCGCACCCCGGTGGTCCGGACGGTGCACAACCTCGAGCTGCCGGACGGCCTCGGCCGCCGGCAGCGTTTCCTGCTCGCCCGGCTGGACCGGCTCACCTCGTTGCGGATCGTGCTCAACGAGCACACCCCGGTGCCGACGGAGTCGGAGGCCGTGACCATCCTGCACGGGCACTACCGCGAGTGGTTCCGCGATGTGCCGCGCCGTCCGCAGGTCGACGGCCGGCTGGCGTACTTCGGGCTCATCCGGCGCTACAAGAACGTCCAGGCCCTCGTGCGCGCCTTCTCCGGGCTGCCCGCCGACTCCAGCCTCCAGGTCGGCGGCCGGCCGTCGACCCCCGAGCTCGCCGCGGAGATCGCGGAACTCGCGAGCGGTGACGACCGCATCGAGCTGACGTTCGCGTTCCTCAGCGACGAGGAGCTCGTCGGCATCGCCAGCGCCGCCCAGCTCGTCGTGCTCCCGTACCGCGAGATGCACAACTCGGGAGGAGCCCTCGCGGCCCTCTCGCTCGACCGGCCCGTGCTGGTCCCCGACAACGACGTCAACCGTGCGCTCGCGCAGGAGGTCGGCGACCGCTGGGTGCGCCGCTACTCCGACAGCCTGACGACGCAGACGCTCGACCGGGTCCTCGCGGACCTGCGGGCGGACCCGCCGGACGGACGGCCCGACCTGTCGGCGCGCGACTGGTCCACGGTCGGCGCGGCGCACGTCACCGCCTACCGCCGCGCGCTGGAGCCCGCGTCCGCCCGCTCCGCCGCGGCGGCGACGACTCAGCCGCGCCGGTACTCCTGGTAGCCGTACCCGAAGGCGCCGGACACCATCCCGAGGCCGCGGGCGATCGTCCGTGCTCCCCTGGCGCGGTGGCGCAAGGACCTCAGCACGACTCCGGCTGCCACCCGCAGGCAGCCCAGCGCGACGCGCGCGGCGCCCGACGCGCTCGACGACGCCACGGCGCGGAGTCGCTCGGCCGGCGTCCGCGCCAGCTTCGCCGAGGTGGTCGCCCAGCTGTTGCCGCTGCTGAACGCGCGCAGCATCACCCAGCGGTGCGTGATTCGCGCGGCGGGCACCACGTCCACGACCATGGCCTCCGCGCACCAGACGATGCGCCCGCCCGCGGCGACCAGCTCGCGCGTGAACATCGTGTCGTCCCCGCCGGTGATCCCGAAGTCGAGGTCGAAGCGGAGACCGTGCTCCCGCACGAAGCCGAGCTGGAGCAGAAGGTTGTTGGTCGCGGCGACCGTGACCTCCTGGCCGGTCGTCAGCCGCCGGCGGACGAAGAAGCCGCCCGCCTCGATCCAGGCGTCCGGGGCGACCTCGAAGATCGACGTCACCGGGCCGACGACGGCCTGCGCGCCGGTCGCGCGCCACGTGTCCAGGAGGGCGGCGAGCCAGCCCGGCTCGGGACGCTCGTCGTCGTCGATGAAGATCAGCACGTCGTCGACGATCGCGGTCGAGAGCGCGCGGTTGCGTGCCGCCGAGATCCCGGGAGTCGGCTCGACGGTGTAGTCGATGTGCACGCCGAGCCGGCCGGCGAGTTCGGCGACCGCCTCCTCTGCACTACCCGACGCGTCGTTGTCGACCACCTGGATGCGCACGTCGAACTCCGCTCCGGCGACGGTCGCCGCTTCGCGCGCGAGCACGGGCAGGACCGCCCGGATGTCGGCGGGCCTGCGGAATGTGAGCACAGCGATGACGATCTGGTGCACGATTGTCATCATGGCAGCCTCAGGCCTTCCCAGCGAGCTCGACGGGCTCGCGGTGGTGGTGGTGAACTACGGGTCGTCCGGCCTGCTCGCCCGGACGCTGGGCTCCGTCGCGGCCGCGCTCCCCGAGGCCGTCGTCGTGGTCGTGGACAACTTCTCGACGAAGGAGGAGCTCGCGAGCCTGCGCTCGCTGGCCTCCACGCACGGCTGGGACGTCGTGGCGTCCGCCGAGAACGTCGGCTTCGGGTCCGGGATGAACGCGGGTGTCGCGCGCGCCGGGGAGCTCGGCGCGCGCCGGTTCCTGCTGCTCAACCCCGACGCCACGATCGACCGTGCGAGCGTGGCGGCGCTGGCCCAGCGCTCCGCGGTCGAGCCGCTCGCGCTGCTCTCGCCTGTCGTCAGACGCTCGGACGGCACGCCGTGGTCCGTGGGCGCCGACGTGTACCTGAGGGACGGGCGCATCCGATCCGCCGCGCGCCGCGGCACCGTGCCGGGCGAGCGGGTTCCCTGGCTGAGCGGCGCGTGCCTGCTCGTGACCGCGGAGCTCTGGGACGCCGTGGGCGGCTTCGCCGACGAATACTTCCTCTACTGGGAGGACGTCGACCTGTCGCTCCGCGTCACCCGCGCCGGCGGGACGCTGTCGCTGGTCGAGGAGGCCACTGCCGTCCACGACGAAGGCGGCACGCAGGGCACGGACGGGTCCCGCTCCGGCGCCCGCAAGTCGGCGACGTACTACTACTACAACATCCGGAACCGGCTGCTGTTCGCGGCCAGGAACCTGCCGCCGGAGACCGTCCGCGCGTGGCGCCGGTCCACCGTCCCCGTCGCGTGGGAGATCCTGCTGCAGGGCGGCCGCCGTCAGTTCCTGACCTCGACCGAGGCCGTACGCGCCGGATGGCGGGGAGCCAGGGACGGCCTTCGGCTGTCCCGCACTCCCCGCCATCCTGATCGTCCGAGGACTACTGAGCCGACTTCGCGCTGAAGTTGTCCACGGTGATGTTCGTCGTCGGGTCCGTCGCCGAGGCGGAGACGTAGGCGACCACGCCGACGCTTCCGGCGGGCTGCATGGCGGCCGTGGTGCTCGTGGCCGTCACCTGCCAGGTCGCCGGCTCAGGCTGGGAGGCGTCCCAGACCTTGGCGTTCATCGTGGTCGTGGTCCCGTTGCCGACCGTGGTCATCCGGACGTTGAGCACCATGCCCGGCGTCCAGGTGAGCCCGGTGACGTTCAGCGCCTTCAGCGTGGTCCCGCCCTCCAGGATCTGGATCTGGACGGCGCCACCCGCCTTGATCCAGGCCCTTCCGTAGAAGGCGGTGCTGCCGACCTGCCGGCCGATGAGGCCGACGTACTGGCCGCCGCCGGTCGCCGCCCTGTCGACGGTGAAGGACGCCTGTACGTCCGACGCCGCCGAGGAGACCGCGCCCAGTCGCTCGGTGCGCGTCATGCCCACCGGGACCGCGATGGATCCGACGCCGTTGCCGACGGCGAAGTTCGCCGCCGTCCCGGTCGCGGTCCAGGCGCCGCCGGTGTCGGCCGAGCCCCAACCGTTCGCCACGGTCCTGCCGAAGGCGTCGGAGGCGAGCACGGCGCCGGTGGTGGCGGTGACGACGACCTGCTTGGACGTCGTGCCGGTCGCCGACTGGTTGTCGGTGACCACCAGCGTGATCGTGTAGGTCCCTGCCGCCGCGTAGGTGTGCGACGCCGTCGCCCCGGTCGCCGTCGCTCCGTCGCCGAAGTTCCAGGCGTAGGAGGCGATCGTGCCATCCGGATCGTTGGAGGTCGAACCGTCCACGCTCACCGCGAGGCCGTTGGCGGACGACGTGAACGCCGCCGTCGGGGCCACGTTGGCCTTGGCCACCGTCACCTGCTGGCTCGTGGTGCCGGTCGCCGACTGGTTGTCGGTGACCACCAGCGTGACCGTGTACGTCCCGGCTGCTGCGTAGGTGTGCGACGCCGTCGCCCCTGTCGCGGTCGCCCCGTCGCCGAAGTTCCAGGCATAGGAGGCGATCGTGCCGTCCGGATCGTTGGAGGTCGAGCCGTCCACGCTCAGGGCCAGGCCGTTGGCGGACGACGTGAACGCCGCTGTCGGAGGCTGGTTCGGCGGAGTCACCGTCACCTGCTTCGTCGAGCTGGTGCTCGCGTTGCTGTTGTCCGTCGTGGTCAGGGTGATCGTGTAGGTCCCGCCTGCCGCGTAGGTGTGGTTCGCGGTGACACCGGTTCCGGTGGCGCCGTCACCCCAGTTCCACGCGTAGCCGACGATCGTGCCGTCGGGGTCGGTCGACGCCGAGGCGTCGGTGCTGACCGAGAGGTTGGTCGGCGTCACCGTGAAGGACGACGTCGGCGGCTGGTTCGGGATCGGCGCGACGGTGACCGGCTGGGACGACGTGCCCGTCGCCCCACCGTTGTCGGTGACCGTCAGCGTGACCGTGTAGGTGCCCGCCGTGGCGTAGGTGTGACTGGCGGTGACCCCGGTCGAGGTGGCGCCGTCACCCCAGTTCCACGAGTACCCGACGACCGTGCCGTCCGAGTCGGTCGACGCGGAGGCGTTCGTCGAGGCGATCAGCCCCGACGAGCTCGCCGTGAAGGAGGCGGTCGGCGGCTGGTTCGCCGGCGTGCCGCTCGACCCGAGCGAGTAGTGGTTGGCCACCGTCGCCGCCGAGAGCTCCGTCGAGTAGACGGCGATCTCGTCGAGCGTCCCGTTGAAGTACGGGCTGCTCGATCCCCACGTGTTGTCACCTCCCACGCGCCAGTAGCCGTTGTAGCCCTGGGCCTGGGTCTGCGGGTTGGTCCCGACTGCGACTCCGTCGACGTACAGCACCATGCCGTCCGAGGCCTGCGTCGCCACCACGTAGTGCCAGTTGCCGTCATTCAGCGGGTTGGGCGAGGTGATGGTGTTGGTCTGGCCGGTCCACACGCCGAAGACGATGCGTCCGTCGTTCTGCATGTAGATGTGCCTGTCGTAGTTGCCCGACAGCCCGCTCGGCTGGTCGCCGAACCCGATCAGCTTGCCGCCGGAGGTCGTGGTCGTCTTGAACCAGCCCTCCAGCGAGTACGTGGTCGGGTTCGACACCTGCACATTGCTGACCAGCACGCCCGAGTTGCCGTCGAACGACGTCGCCGCGTTGGCAACTCCGTTCAGCGCGCCGGCCTGGTTGTGGGTGTAGCCGCCCTGGTAGGTGCCGGTCTGACCGTACTGTCCCGAGTCGGCCGCGGTCGAGCCCGTGTCGGCGAGACGCCAGTACAGGTCGGGGTCGCTCTGGTAGACGGCCGCCCCGTACGCGTCCGCCGGAGCGGTGGGCACGTTCAGGGTGTAGCCGGCCGACTGGTACGACGCGGAGACCTGCGTGCGGCTGAGCACGGACTGGTAGATGGCCACCTGGGCGATGCTGCCACCGAAGTAGCTGCTCGACGGCTGGTTGGTCCATCCGTTCAGGTTGTCACCGCCGACCCGCCAGTAGCCGTTGTACCCCTGGGCGGAGGTGATGTCGGTTCGCGACGCCACCTTCTTGCCGTCGACGTAGAGGACCATGCCTCCGCTGCCGAGGGTCGCGGTGATCTGGTGCCACTGCCCGTCGTTCAGCGCGTTCGGGGTGTTCAGCGTCTGCACGCTGCCCGGGTACACGCCGAAGTACACCTGACCGTTGTTGGCCATGTAGATGTGCCGGTCGTAGCTGGACGAGTTGCCTGTCGCCTGGTTGCCGAATCCGAGGATCTTGCCTCCCTGCGTTGTCGTCGTCTTGATCCAGGCCTGCGCGGTGAACGTGTTCGGCCCGTCCTCGTTCGAGGGCGCGGGGTAGAACCCGTCGGACTGGCCGTCGAAGGCGGCAGCGGTCGAGCTGTCCGGGTTCAGCGGTCCCGTGCCGGAGCGGGTGACGCCCGTGTTCAGTGTCGCGTCGTTCCCGTTGGCCCAGTCGTAGGCGGTGGGGCCGGAGCTCTCGTTGAGCGGCCAGTAGTACTCAGGGCTGTTGCCCAGCGTGTTGGACGCGTAGGGCGTCATCGACCCGGAGCTCGCGATCGTGACCGACACCGACGGGCCCATCACCGAGTTGCCGTTGGGATCCGTCGCTCTGATCCGGTAGGTCTGCGTCGATCCCGGCGTCTGTCCGGTATCGGTGAAGACGATGGATTTGGGTTGCCAGAACGGCGTCGTCACCTGGGTGGTGTAGATCGGGTGACCTGTCGCCTGCCCGCGGATCACGTCGTACGTCAGGGTCTCGTTGTCCGGGTCCCAGTTCGTCTTGAAGGCGATGCGCGCGGTGCCGGCCGTGAGGGAGATCACGTTCGGGGTGTAGGAGGCTGCGGGGATCTGCGGCCCGATCTTCAGCGGCGCGATGGACGGCACGGCGAACCGCACCAGACCCTGTTGCTGCTTGCCCTGCACCTGGGTGAACTCGCCGCCGAGGATGAGGTAGTTGCCGGACGACTCGTTGCTCCACGGCCCCTGGCTCTGACCGGTGTACGAGCCGACGTTGACATCGGGGTACCAGTTCAGGAGGTCGGGCCGCGGGTTGCCCGCGAAGTTGTAGTACCCGTACGGGTCGGTCGTGATCGTGCCACGGACGTCCGTCGTGAAGGCCAGCGCGCGGTGGAAGGTCCACGTCGGGCTGGTCTGCGGGAAGCCGCCGATGTTGCCGCAGTAGTGCGGGTGGCCGACAGCGTATTCCACGCCCTGGAGGACCGTCACGTCGTAGGTGTCGCCGTGGCAGTCCTCGACCCAGACCATGTCGCCGTTCGTCCAGTCGGCCCGGAAGGAGCCTTCCAGGTTGCCGCCCTGGCCGAAGACGTAGCCGGAGCCGTAGAGCCCCGACGCGTCGGCGTGCAGGCTCTCGATCGCGGCCTGGGTGCCGCCGTCGCGGATGAGGCCGTTCACGTTCCACGGCAGCATCGTCGCGGTGTCCGGCGTGAGCGCGGCGAGACCGTACCCGGGGTTGGACGACCCGTTGACCGACGTGAAGTTGCCGCCGATGACGACCTTCGAGCCGTCCGGCGACATCACGATGTGCTGAGCCGTGCCGCCGGCGATCGTCGGCGCCCACGGCAGGAGTGCGCCGTTGCTCGCCGAGAACGAGGCCGCGTAGGTGCGCGCTTGGTTGCCGGCGGACGAGAACGCGCCGACCGCGTAGACCGTGGTGTTCGTGGCCACGATGCCGTTGACGGTCGCGTTGATCACCGGGACGAAGCTCGTGATGAGCGCGCCCGTCGCGGTGTTGAACGCCGCGAGCCGGTACCTGGTCGCACCGCCGATGGTCGTGAACGAGCCGCCCACGTAGAGGCGCGTGCCGTCGGGCGAGACCGCGAGCGCCTTGACCTGCGCGTTCGGCCCGGGGTTGAACGAGGTGTTCAGCGCTCCCGTGGTCAGGTCGAAGGCGAGCATGTTGGCGCGCGGAGTCAGGTTGGTCCCCGACGCGGAGCCCGCTGGGCGCGCGTTCGCGAACTGACCGCCGACGTAGACGGTGTTGCCCACGACCTGCTCGACCCAGGCCACGCCGTCCATCTGGACGGTGGGCAGCGGGTCGGCGCTCACGGTCGTGGGGACGCCCGGAGGTGGAGCTGTGTCGGCCAGCGCGGGCTGGGTGACGACGAGAGAGGCCATGATCGTCGCGACTGCGGCGATGAGGCCGACCGCCGCGGCGCGGAGCGCTCGGCTCCGGCGCGGTCGATCCACCGGCTCCGGTGAGGTCCCGCTCCTGGCGGGAGGTTCGTGCGATGCAGTCACGATTTCATCCTGTGTTCGGGTTGTGAGGAGAAAGGTCGCAAGGGGTGCTCGGGGGATTTCTCGACGATTTCTCAGTTTTCTGGCGCTGAGCTTAGCTCAGCAATCGGGTGGAGTGGGGCGCTCGCCCCCCGTATTGGGGGGGCGAGACTGTCACTTCGGGGCGGCGCCTTGGAAGGCGATGGCGGGAGAACCCGCCTGATAGTCCACCGTGACGATGACGGACCCACGCTGGTCCTCCGGCACAGTGAAGATGTAGGTCGCGGACGCCGTGGAGCCCGCTTTGACACTCGACGCGAGGGTCGTCCCGCCCGGCTTGCTCAGGGGGAGGGCCGGCGTGTTGTCCTTGCCGTAGTAGACGTTCACGACGACGCCCTGCGTCGGGTAGGCGGCGGCGCCGGCGTTCGAGAAGGCCAGCGTGAACCGGATCGCGGGCCCGGCGATCTCGCCGACCCCCTCCGCTTCTCCCTTCACCGACTCCAGCTTGGTCATCGCGACGGTCACGCCCTTGACGACGGACGTCGTGGACTCCATCGCGACCGGCTGACGCTGCGGAAGGGCGGCCCCCGCCGCTCCCGGGACGGTGCTCGGTGCGGGAGTGGAGCCGGTGGCCGGAGCTCCGGTGGCCGGAGCGCCGGAGGCCGACGAGCCCGGAGCCGAGGACGCGCCGGGAGCCGACGAGGCGGCCGGCGTGCGCGTGGAGTCGGCGGCGACCGGCGAGGACGCCGGCCCGTTCGTCGCACCCCACCAGATCCCCACGGCCGCCAGGCCGAGCACGACCACGGCGCCGGCGGCGATCAGGGCGACATTCCGCGGCTTCTTCCGCGCGGCGCCCTCCGTGGGCTTCTTCTCGTCGTGCGAGGTCATCGGACTTCCTTTCCGAGTTGCTTCATCTGCGCGAACCAGCGCGGAAGCGCGAAGGCGAGAGCTCCGAGGTTCGCGATGAAGAAGAGGCCGTAGGCGATGGTGAACAGCATCGGCCAGCCGAGCAGGAGGAACACGAGGCAGAGGATCCCGTAGTCGGTGGGCAGGATCAGGATCGTGTGCGCGAGCGCCCGGCGGCCGGGCTCCCTGGTGCGCTGACCGCCGCGAGCGTCGCGCAGCAGGTCGTTGAGGATCATGCCGAAGAACGTGACCGCGGCGACGATCGCATAGAGAAGAGGGAGCAGCAGCCACGCCGGCGGCAGTGCGAACCAGCGGAACATCGCGATCGCGACCGCGATGTGGAGACTGGACAGCTTGGCGCAGTCCACGACGTGGTCGAGCCACTCGCCCGCGGGCGAGCCGCCGCCGCGCAACCGTGCGACCTGCCCGTCGGCGGAGTCGAACGCGTAGCCCAGCGCCAGCAGCAGCCAGACCAGCAGGCCGCTCCACGCCGCGGGCGGGATCAGGGCGATGCTCAGGATGCCCGCGAACGTCAGCACTGCGGAGATCGCCGTCACCGCGTTCGGCGTCAGCCCGGCACGGTAGGCCCACGCGGCGATCAGGCGCCCGGCCTTCCGGTTCACGTAGATGGAGTAGGGAGGTGAGCCCGGGAGCGACACCTTCTGCGCTCCGGCGAGGCGGCGCACGATGTCGCCGTACGACGCGGTGCTGTCGCTGGTGCTCATCCCTCCCCCTTCCTGACGCCGTCGGCCGCGGCCGGACAGCGTGGAACCAGGTTCGGGTTCGGGTTCCCAGCGGCGGTCGGGCCGTGCCCAGGAGTCTAGTTGAGAAACCCTCAACTAACACCCCTCGGTACGCACCCCGTTCGGGTGACACGGGTGCGCGCACCCTCCTGTTCGTGAACTTCTAGTGACAAGTTCTCACTTTTTGTGCAGAATAGGTGAGGATACCTCACCCGAAGGGGGCCATCGAAGTGAGCATGCGCGTCGGCTATGCCGCAGGAGCGTTCGACCTGTTCCACATCGGACACCTCAACATCCTCAAGCACGCCAAGAGCGAGTGCGACTACCTGATCGCGGGCGTGGTCTCCGACGAGATGCTGCGGCTCACCAAGGGAGTCGACCCGGTCATCCCCCTCGCGGAGCGGATCGAGATCGTGCGCCACATCGCCTACGTGGACGAGGCGGTCGCCGAGACCGTCCCGGACAAGCTCGACATGTGGCGGGACCTGCGCTTCGACGTGTTCTTCAAGGGCGACGACTGGCGCGGCACCGAGAAGGGCCTCCGGCTGGAGCGGGAGTTCGCCGCCGTGGGCGTGGAGGTCGTGTACTTCCCGTACACGATGACGACCTCGTCAACGCAGCTCAGGAAGGCGCTCGCGGCGCTCGCCGGCTGAGCGGGACTACTTCTCGCCCTCGTCGCCCGCGGCTTCCTCGTCCGCGGCTTCCTCGTCCGCGGCTTCCTCGTCCGAGGACTCTTCGTCCGAGCCGTCTTCATCCGTGGCCTCGTCGTCCACGTCTTCGTCGCCCGTGGCCTCGTCGTCCAGGTCGTCTGCCTCGGCGGCCGCATCGCCGGCGAACCGGTCGGTCGCCTCGATCAGCGCGTCCAGGATCCCCGGCTCGTCGTACGCGTGCCCGGCGTCCGGGACGATGTTCAGCTCGGCCTCCGGCCACGCCTTGTGCAGGTCCCAGGCCGTCATCGCCGGCGTGCAGACGTCGTAGCGGCCCTGGACGATGACCCCGGGGATGCCCTCCAGCTTGTACGCGTCGCGGATGAGCTGGTCCTCCTCGAACCAGCCTCCGTTCATGAAGTAGTGGTTCTCGATGCGCGCGAAGGCGACCGCGTACTTTTCCTCGGTGAATGTCTCGACGACCTCCGGCCGTGGCAGCAGCGTGATCGTGGAGGACTCCCAGCGCGACCAGGCGACGGCGGCCGGACCGTGCACCGCCGGGTCCTCGTCGGCGAGCAGCCGGCTGTACGCGCGGATCAGGTGGCCGCGCTCTGCCGGCGGCACCGGCTCCACGAAGCCCTCCCAGAGGTCGGGGAACAGCGCGGCGGCGCCGCCCTCGTAGAACCAGTCCAGCTCGGCCGGACGCAGCGTGAAGATGCCGCGCACGATCAGCTCGGTCACCCGCTCGGGATGCGTCTCCGCGTACGCGAGCGCCAGCGCGCTGCCCCACGAGCCGCCGAACACCTGCCAGCGCTCGATCTCCAGGTGCTCGCGCAGCTTCTCCAGGTCGGAGACGAGATTCCAGGTGGTGTTCGCGGACAGGTCGGCGTCCGGGTCGCTCGCGTGCGGGAGGCTGCGACCGCAGTTGCGCTGGTCGAGCAGGACGATCCGGTACCGCTCGGGATCGAACAGCCGCCGATGGGAGGGCGTGCTGCCGCCGCCGGGGCCGCCGTGCAGGAACACGACCGGCTTGCCGTCCGGGTTCCCGCTGGTCTCCCAGTACACCTGCTGGTCATCGCCGACGTCCAGCATCCCGCTGTCGTAGGGCTCGATCTCCGGGTAGAGAGTGCGCATGGTGCGACTGTAGCGGCCCAGCCCCGCCTCCCCCATGCGCCGCGCCCGCCCCATCCGCCCCCCCACCCCACCACCTGCGGCCAACGGAGGACTTCCACCCCAAATCCGGCCTCCCCTCCTCCGTTAACTGCCGTTCGGAGGTCGTTCCGGACGGATGTCCTCCGTTGCCGACAGCGCTAGGCTCGCGGCATGAGCACCCCCGTGACCGTCGCCGTCACCGGCGCCGGTGGACAGATCGGCTACGCCCTCCTCTTCCGCATCGCCTCCGGGCAGCTGCTCGGGCGCGACGTGCCGGTGCGGCTGCGGCTGTTGGAGATCCCGGCCGGGCTCGGCGCCGCCGAGGGCACAGCGCTGGAGCTGCAGGACGGCGCCTTCCCGCTGCTGCACGGTGTCGACGTGACCGACGACCCGCGCGCGGCCTTCGACGGCGCGAGCGTCGCCCTGCTCGTCGGGGCGCGGCCGCGCACCGCCGGGATGGAGCGCGCGGACCTCCTGGAGGCCAACGGCGGCATCTTCGGCCCGCAGGGCGCCGCGCTCAACGACGTCGCCGCCGACGACGTGCGCGTGCTCGTCGTGGGCAACCCCGCCAACACCAATGCGCTGATCGCGAGCGCGCACGCCCCGGACATCCCCGCCGAGCGCTTCACCGCGATGACCCGACTCGACCACAACCGCGCCGTCGCGCAGCTCGCGGCGAAGCTCGGCGTCCCGGTCTCCGCGATCGAGGGCGTCATCGTGTGGGGCAACCACTCGGCGAGCCAGTACCCCGACCTCAGCCACGCCACCGTGCACGGCCGGCCCGCGACCGAGCTGGTGGACGAGGGCTGGCTGGCGGAGGAGTACATCCCGCGGGTGGCGAAGCGCGGCGCCGAGATCATCGCGGTGCGCGGCTCATCGTCCGCGGCCTCCGCGGCGAGCGCCGCCATCGACCACGTCCGCGACTGGGTGGACGGCACCGGCGAGCGCTGGACCTCGGCCGCGGTCGTGTCGGACGGCTCCTACGGCGTGCCGGAGGGCCTCATCTCGTCGTTCCCGGTGCGCGGCGTCGACGGCCGCTGGGAGATCGTGCAGGGCCTCGCCATCGACGCGTTCTCACGCGAGCGGATCGACGCCTCCGTCGCCGAGCTCGCGTCCGAGCGCGACGCCGTGCGCGCCCTCGGCCTCCTCTGACCGCACCTGTCTGACAGAACACGCCGCCTCGCGGGCTCGCGAGGCGGCGTGTCCTGTCAGTTCGTTCGTCAGCGGTGCTTCGTGGGCGCCTTCTCGGGGGTGGGGAGCGTGCCGTCGGCGCGGCGGGCGGCGTAGTACGCGCGCGCCTCCGCCTGGCGCTCGGCCTCGGCGCCGCTCGCGATCTTCGCGCGCACCAGCTCGGGTCCGTAGCCGAACGCGTCCACCAGGTCGACCGCGTGCGGGCGGATGCGGGTCAGCAGCCGGTCGATGTACGCCGACACGGCCTGTGCGCGCTGTGGCGAGAGCCGGCCGTGGATGAGGTACCAGGCCAGGTGCTTCTCGATCAGCCCGAAACCGAACAGGTCGCGCAGCCAGGTCAGCACCTGCTTGGTCCCGGCGTCCGGCGCCTGCTCCAGGGCCTCGGTGAAGGCCTCCCACTGCAGCAGCTCACCGTGCGCCCGGGCGGCCTCGATCAGCTCGTTCTGCTGCGAGTTGAACAGATCGGCCGCGGCCTTCTTGCCCAGCTTGGAGGCCGGGCGCAGGCGTCCGCCGATCTCGGAGATCATCGTCTCGACGCGGTCGGTGAGCAGCTCGCGCTGGGTGGCGGACTCCTGCAGCCAGTTGACCGCGCGGGCCGTCGAGCCGAAGTCGCGCACGGTCTGGCCGACGCTGCGGAGGCCCGAGCCGTGGTACGCCTTGCCGGCCGCCTGCACGACGACGTACCGCGCGAGCGCGCCGGCGTCGGCCTTCGCGAACTTGCGGCTGAAGTCGGTCAGCAGGCGCTTGGCGACGAGCTGCAGGAGGACGTTGTTGTCGCCCTCGAAGGTCACCCAGATGTCGAGGTCCTGACGCAGCGAGGTGATCCGGTTCTCGGTCAGGAATCCCGCGCCGCCGCACGCCTCGCGCGCCTCCTGGAGGGTCTCCAGCGCGTGCCAGGTGCTCAGCGGCTTGAGCGCCGCCGCGATGGTCTCCAGGTCCTGGCGGTCGGCGTCCGTGTCGGTCTTGCCGCTGAACACGTCGTCGAACTTGTGCAGGAACATCTCGTGCGCGAAGCTCTCCGCGTACGTCGTGGCCAGCAGCGGGAGCAGCCGGCGCTGGTGGCGCTGGTAGTCGAGCACGACCTCCTCGTCGGTGTCGCTGCCCGCGGTGAACTGGCGGCGCTGGTCGCCGTAGGTCAGCGCGATCTTCAGGCCGATCTTCGCCGCGATGGTCGCGGAGCCGTCGAGCGAGACACGGCCCTGGACGAGCGTGCCGAGCATGGTGAAGAAGCGCCGGCCGGGGCTGGAGATCGGGGAGGTGTACGTGCCGTCCTCCGCGACGTCGCCGTAACGGTTGAGGAGGTCGGTGCGCGGGATGCGGACGCCGGTGAAGTGCAGCCGCCCGTTGTCGATGCCGTTGAGGCCGCCCTTCTGGCCGTCGTCCTCGCCGCCGATCCCCGGCAGGAAGTCGCCGTTCGCGTCGCGGATGGGCACGTAGAAGGCGTGCACCCCGTGGTTGACACCCTTGGTGACGAGCTGCGCGAACACCACCGCGGCGGTGGCGTCGACCGCCGCGTTGCCGAGGTAGTCCTTCCACGCTCCGCGGAACGGGGTGTCGAGGACGAAGTCCTTCGTCTCCGGGTCGTAGGTCGCGGTGGTCGCGATGGCGGCGACGTCCGAGCCGTGGCCGGTCTCGGTCATGGCGAAGGCGCCCGGCACGTCGAGCGACATGATCGCCGGCAGGTACGTCGTGTGGTGGTACTCCGTGCCGAGGTGCAGCACGGCCGCGCCGAACAGGCCCCACTGCACGCCGGACTTGATCTGCAGGGACGGGTCGGCTGCGACGAGCTCCTCGAAGGCGGCGATGTTGCCGCCGTGGTCCTCCATGCCGCCGACAGACTTCGGGAAGGCCCGGTGCACCTGGCCGTGGTCGACCAGCAGCTTGAGCTGCCCGAAGACGCGCTTGCGGTGGTCGGCGACGGAGAGTCCCTCGACCTTCTGCAGCTCGGGCTGCGAGGAGAGCGCACGGGAGGCCAGGCGGACCTCCGCCCAGGTGCCGAGGAGCTGGCGGCCCAGCGCCGCCACGTCGACGTGCGGCGCGGCGCCTGCCGGAGCGGTCGCGGCTGCTGCGGCGGCCGCCTCGTTCTCGGCAGCGTCGACGACGGGGGTGGTACGGGGCTTCTCGGGTGCGCGCTCTGCGGTGTCAACCATGAGGTTCCTCTTCGATGTCTCGGGGTCATCGTCACGCTACGACCGGGTGACGACCAGGCGAAACCGTCGGTGCGGAGGCGACAAAAACGGCCCGCGAGGTCCGCGGGCCGTTTGTGGGAAGCTCCAAATCGCCGTCCCGAACGTCATCGGGTATGGACAAGGCGGGCCGGTGGTTGGTACGGCTCAGGCCGCCCGGCGGGTCGGGCGCGCCTCGCGAGGCAGGGAGGCGAGGGCCGCGCGCGCGGCGGACGCCCCGCGCAGCTCGATGATGGTCCCCGGCGCGAGCTGCTCGTCCCGGTCGACGCGGGCGCCGTTGCCGATCATGGCGTTCTCGCCCACCTTCACGTTGCTGCCGATGCGCACGCCGCTGCCGATGACGCAGCCCTTGCCGATGTGGACGTTGGCGCCGACGAAGGTGCGGTCACCGATCGTCGCACCGGAGTCGATCCAGCTTCCGGCGCCGATGTAGGCGTCCAGCCCGACGCGGGCGTCGGCCTCCACATAGGCGGTCGGCTCGATGCGGGCCGAGTCGGCCACGCGGGCCGTCGGGGAGACGAGTCCCTTGCCGTTCGGGTGCCGCCTGTACTTGATGATTGCGCCGGTCTCGTCCTCGAGTTCCTCTATTCTTCGTGCCATGTCATCCCTCCTTCGAGATCGTCGCGAGATTATGCCACCTGACATAACCGTGGACGGGGATGAAAGATTCCCTGATCGCCCAACGGAAAGGGCACTGTACGCCTGCGATCCGGGGGCGACCAGGGGGGATGCTTGGAACTTGCCCGGCTAGTAGCTCAGGCCGTGACCGAAGCGGAAGAGCGGGTCGGCCGTGTCGAACGGCACATCCGGGCGGTTCTCGACCACCGCGGCCATCGACGACGGCAGGTCCATCGGGAGCCGGCCCTCCGGCGCGGCCTCCCCGAACAGCACGTCGAGCAGCGCAGCGGAGCTCGCGCCGAAGTCGGCCGCGAGGGCGCGGACCTCGCCCGCGAACGGCGTGAGGATGGCCGGGCGGTCGAGGAACACCTCCAGCACGGTCGGCACCGCGCGGGCGATGGCGAGGACCTCGTCCACCGTCTCCTGCGGGAAGTCGAGCGAGCCCGCGTGGAAGAAGTTCTCGAACATCGTGGAGCGCTGCTCGTACGGCGCGTGCAGACGGACGAGCGCGACGTCGGCCTCCTCCGGGCTGCCGACGACCGTCGCGTAGCCGGCCACGGCCTCCGGGTCGAAGCCGTGCAGGAACACCTTCGCACCGCGGGCGAGCGGGAGGACGCCCTCGTTCTTCAGCAGGGTCACCGAGGCGCGCTGCGCGGCCTCCCCCGCCGCGACGAATGCCGCGCTGCCGACCACCGCGGCCGCGCGGGCCGGGTCGACCGTCGGCGCGTCGAAGAGGCCGAGCCGGAACTTCTCGCGCAGCAGGCGACGCGCGGAGACGTCCAGGCGCTCCTCCGCCAGGTCGCCGCTGCGCACGAGCTCGATGAGGAGGTCCGGGATGGCCTCGCCGCCGAACTGGTCGGCCCCGGCGTCCAGGATCTTCTGCATCCGCTCGCGCGTCGACAGGTGCTCGACGCCCCAGGCGCGGGCCGGGAACGGCTGGCCGCCGATCTCCGCGTCGGTGAGCAGTCCCCAGTCGGTGCAGACGATCCCGTCGAAGCCGTAGCGCTCGCGCAGCAGGCCCGTGACGACGGACTTGTTGAAGCCGAAGCCGACCTCCTCGTACTCGGTGCCGACCGGCATCCCGTAGTACGGCATGATCTGGCTGGTGCCCGCCTCGAACGCGGCCTCGAACGGCTTGAGGTGCGTCTCGAACGCGCCGCCTGGGTAGACCTGCTCGCGGCCGTACGGGAAGTGCGCGTCTTCGCCGTCCTTCTGCGGGCCGCCGCCCGGGAAGTGCTTGGTCATCGTCGCGACCGAGTCCGGGCCGAGCTCGGCGCCCTGGAAGCCGCGGATGTACGCGGCGCCGAGCCGGGAGGTGAGGTCGGGGTCCTCGCCGAACGTGGCGACCTGGCGCGCCCAGCGCGGCTCGGTCGCGAGGTCGATCTGCGGGTGCAGGGCGACGCGGATGCCGACCGCCGTGTACTCCTGGCGCGCGATGTCGGCGAAGCGCTCGACCAGCTCCTCGTCGCCGATCGCCGCAAGGCCGAGCGTCTCCGGCCACTGCGAGAACGGGCCCGCCATGATCGCGGCGCCCGGGTTGTCGCTGAACGAGTGGCGCGGGTCGGTGGAGAGCGTGACCGGGATGCCGAGGCGGGTGCCCGCGGCGACCTCCTGGATGCGGTTGTGCCACTCGGCCATCTCGGCGGCCGAGCTGGCGGCCCCGAAGACGTTGAAGTGCGACATGTGCCGGTCGCGGATCATCTCGGCGCTGTCCGCGATCCCGAACAGCGGGTTCGGGCCGGCGACCGCGCCGCCCTCGCCGATGGTGATCATGGTCTGGAAGAACAGGCCGGCCTTCTCCTCCAGGGTCATCTGGCCGAGCAGGTTCTCGACGCGCTCGTCGAGCGGGAGGTCCGCGTCGCGGTAGCGGGGGTCGACGGGGAGGTCGGCGGTGCTGTCGGCGGCGGTGGGGTCGGTGGTGGTCGTGTCGGTCATTCGCACTCCTTCGGGCGTCACGGGTTGACGGTTCCGATCATAAACCGACTGTTGCTTGGTTTTTCCCGTGAGTCTCGCGACCCGCTGAGGGCGCCGAAGGGCACGTCGTTGTCGCTTTCGGGCGCCGAAAGTGACAACAACGTGCCCCTCGAGAGAAAGACGGCGCCTCCGTTCAGCCTTTCAGTCCCGAGAACGTCATCGTCGCGATGAAGTGCCGCTGCGCGAACAGGAAGAACAGGATGAGCGGCAGCGTGGCGACGACGTTGCCCGCCATGATCAGGCTCCAGTCGGTCTGGTGCGTGCCCTGGAAGTTCGCGATGCCGAGCTGGAGGGTGAACGCCTGCTGGTTGTTGATCGCGATGAGCGGCCAGACCAGGTCGTTCCAGGCTCCCAGCAGGGTGAAGATCGCGAGCGTCGCGAGGGCCGGCCTGGCCAGCGGGAGCACGATCCGGAAGAAGATCTGCCAGCGGTTGCAGCCGTCGATCGCCCCGGCCTCCTCCAGCTCCATCGGGAGGGAGAGGAAGAACTGCCGCATCAGGAAGATACCGAAAGCGGTCGCCAGCCACGGCACGATCGCCGCACCCAGCCCGTTGAGCAGGCCGAGGGTCGCGAACAGGATGTACGTGGGGATCATCAGCAGCTGCGTCGGGATCATGATCGTCGCGAGGATCATCAGGAAGCCGAAGTTGCGTCCGGCGAACTTCAGGCGGGCGAAGCCGTAGCCGGCGAGCGAGCAGAGCACCAGATTCGACACGATCGCGGTCGTCGAGACGATGACGGTGTTGCCGAGCCACAGCATGATGTCGGTCGTGCCGAACAGCTTGGTGTAGCCGTCGAGAGTGAAGTGCGACGGGAAGAACGGCGGCGGGAAGGCCACCAGCTCCTTCGCGGGCGAGAACGACGCCAGCGTCATCTGCAGGAAGGGCACCAGGAACAGGATCGCGATCGGGAAGAGCACGAAGTGCCAGCCGCTGAGCCGGCGCCTCCTCCGTCCGCGGTCGCCGGTCTGCGCGGCCACCCGCTCGGTCGCCGAGGACACCTGGTCGAGCACGCTGACCATCAGATCGCCTCCGATCCCCGGCGCCGCGAGTACAGCACGACGCCGATCGTGATGACCAGGGTGACCGCGAACAGCACGTAGGCGGCGGCAGAGCCGTAGCCGAACTGCAGCGCGTGGAACGCCTTGTCGTAGAGGAAGTACACGATCGTCTCCGTCGCGTTCAATGGGCCGCCCTTCGTCGTCGTGTAGACGAGGTCGAAGAGCTGGATGGCCTCGATGGTCTGCCAGATCGTCACGAACACGGTCACCGGCGCCAGCTGCGGCCAGACGATGCGCCAGAAGGTCTGCCAGCGGTTCGCGCCGTCGATGCGGGCGGCCTCGATCAGGTCGGCCGGCACATCCTGCAGCGCGGCGAGGTAGATCACCGTGGTGAACGCCGCGGCGCCCCACAGCGACATGATCGCGATGACCAGCATCGCCTGGTGGGGATCGTCCAGCCAGCCCTGCTGCGGCAGGCCCAACACGCGGAGCACATTGTTGACGAGCCCGAACTGCGCGCTGAACAGGTACGTCGACAGGATGCCGGTCGAGGCGGCGGAGGCCACGAACGGGACGAAGATGGCGGTCCGGTAGAAGCCCATCCAGCGGATGCGCCGGTTGAGCGCCACCGCGAGGAACAGCCCGAGCAGCACGGAGGCCGGCACGAACAGGAGGGTGAACCCGACCGTGTTGAGCACGGCGTTCCCGAACTCGGCGTCGCTCATCAGGTTCGCGTAGTTCTGGCCTCCCACCCAGGTCGCCGGGCTGAAGCCGTTCCAGTTCTGGAACGACAGCACGAACGCCCACAGCGCCGGGAAGATCGAGAGCCCCAGGATGATGACGGTCGCCGGGGCGACGAAGCCCCAGCCGGTGAGGGCTCGCGTCAGGCCCCGCCTGCGGCGGTAGCGACGACTGCGCTGCGCGTCGTCCGGAGTCCGCTGCGCCGGGAACCCGGAGCGGGGGACGGTGGTGTCTGCCATGGCCGTGTCCTCGGCGTTCCTACTTCTTCGCCTGCGCGTCGGCCGTCTTGGCGGCCTCGTCGAGCGCCGCGGCCGGCTCGCCCTGGCCCTGCAGGACCTCCGAGATCGCCTTGCCGACCGCGACCGAGAGGGAGGCATAGCTCTGGGTGGTCGGGCGCGTCTCCTTCACGTTCTTCGAGTTGGCGACGAAGACGTCGTAACCGGGGTACTGCGCGGTCTGCTGCTCCACCGCGGTCGACGACGCCTCGGACGACCGCAGCGGGAGGTTGCCCTGCGCCACGTTGAAGCGCTCGTCCTGCGCTGCGGAGGTCAGCCACTGCGCGAACTGGGTGGCCCAGTAGGCGCGGTTCTTGTCGTGGTGGTCGAACAGCGCCCAGATGTCCGGGCCCGAGACGGTCTGGTGGTCGCCCTTCGTGCCCGGGAGCTGGACGACGCCGTACTTCGTGCCTCCGGTCTTCAGGTCGGAGAGCTCCCACGGGCCGGAGGTGATCATCCCGATGCGGTTGCTGACGAACAGCTGGCCGAACTTCTCATCGGTCTGGTCGAGGTAGACGCTCTTGTCGTCGACGGCCATCGATCGCAGGAAGGTCAGGGCGTCGTCGCCCGCGGTCGAGTGGAACGCCGCTGTGCCGTCGCTGTTGAGGATGGAGCCGCCGTTCTGCCAGAGGTGCGGCCAGAACTGCCAGGTGGTCTCCTCGCTGCCCGACACCGAGTAGCCGTAGCCGTAGATGTGGTTCGCGGTGTCCGTGAGCTTCTTCGCTGCGGCCCGGAAGTCGTCCCAGGTCCAGTCGGCGGTCGGGTAGGCGAGCCCGGCCTTGTCGAACAGGGTCTTGTTGTAGATGAGGCCGATGTTGTCCACGACCGCCGGGAAGCCGATGATCTTCGACCCGGACGGCTGAGCGGTGCCGCGTGCGGCGGCCGTGAACTCGTCCCAGTTCACACCCGGCTTCTTCACATCGGCGGAGATGTCGAGCGTGCGGCCCGACGCCTCCAGCTGTCCGGCCCAGGACCCGAACGCGTACGACATGTCGGGGTACTGGTTGCCGGCGAATCCGGCGGAGAGCTTCTGCAGGAGGCCGTCGGTGGAGGATGCGCCCGGCGACAGGTCGATGGTGACGTTGGGGTGCGCCTTCTCGAACTCCTTCGCGAGCCCTTCGATCGTCTTCTCCGCGGCGTCGGCCTGCCCCGACCAGACCTGGATGGTGACCTTGGCGGACGGGTCCAGGGTGGTCGCGCCCTGGGTGCCGCTGCAGCCGGCCAGCGCGACGAGCGCCGCGGCGGCGGTGAGGGCGACGGCGGTGCGGACGGCGGCGTTACGGGCGTGGGCGGGGCGGTGCGGGTGCTTTCCAAATCGAGGCAGCATCATCGGTTCCTCTCGGGTTCTCTTCGGTCGCTGCTCAGCCGAGCACGATCGAGCGGGTCAGGTGTCGGGGTGAGTCGGGGTCGAGCCCGCGTCGTTCGGCGATCGCGACGGCCAGCCGTTGTGCGTTCGCCAGCTCGACGAGCGGGTCGGAGGTGCTGATCCGGACGGTCGCGCCTGTGCGCTCGATGTCCTCGACGAGGCTCGGCTCGCTGCGGCCGATGAGCCAGACCAGGGAGCGGTCGTCGGCGACGGCGAGCGGGCCGTGACGGTAGTCGAGGAGCGGGTACGACTCCGCCCACGCCTGCGCGGCCTCCCGGATCTTGAGTGCGGCCTCCTGGGCGAGCCCGTAGGTCCAGCCGCTGCCGAGGTAGACAAAGTGCTCGAGAGCCGTCGTGTCGATGCCGAGCGGGCGGGCGAGCGCTGCGTCGGCCTCGTCGGGGAGGCTGCTGACGTCCTCCCCGAACGCGGAGCGCGCCAGCACGAGGAACGTGGTCGGGAACCGGGTCTGGACGACGGACTCCTCATCGGCGAAGTCCAGCAGCAGCACGTCGTCGGCGCGCTCAGCGACGGGTGAGTCGGCGACCCCGGTCACGGCGATCGTGCGCACGCCCTCCGGGAGGCCGTCCATCGCCTCGATCGCCTCGGTGGTGGTTCCCGACCGGCTCAGGATCACGACGGCGTCGTAGTCGCGCCACGGCCAGGGCTCCGACGCGTACGCCGCGTCGGTGATCCCGAACCCCGACTGCTCGCGCAGCGCCGCGAACGACTCGGCGACGAAGGCGGAGGTGCCGCAGCCGAGCACGAGCACGCGCGCTCCGGGGAGGGTCAGGAGCTCTCGGGCCCTGTCGGCGTGCCATTCGAGGGCTTCGCGCCAGACGGCGGGCTGGCTGGCGATCTCACGGGAGGTCAGGGTCTCGCGGGGGGTCGGTGTCACGGGGTACTCCTGGTCGGGTCTCGCGGGACGAGCAGCATCGCTCGTCGCGCTGGGATTCATCTTTGGTTGCCAGTGAGCGTTTGACAACGAGATTGCTCGAATCGCTCACTCGGATTGATCGTTCTTTACAGATTCCTAGAAAACGTGTCTGCCGTCAGCGTGCCGCCGAGGGCGACGGGCAGGCGGGAGGCATGGCGTGCGGTGAGCTCGTCGCAGAGCGCCCAGAGCTGCTCGGGCGTCAGCGACGAGCTCGCGTTCGGATCGGCCAGCACGGCGCGGCGGACGAGCGCGGGGTCGCCCGTTCGAGCGGCTTCCACGGCGAGCTCGGCGACCGAGAGATAGCTGCGGTTCAGCGCGGCGCCCTGGCTGGGGATGTCGCCGAAGGGAAGCGGGTGCACGCCGTCGGCGTCGACGCGGCTCGGCACCTCGACGATGGCGCCCTCCGGCAGGTTGCCGATCAGTCCCCGATTGACGACGTTGGCGTGGATGACGCGCTCGGTGCCGGTGAGGATCGAATGGATGACCTGCGGCGCGTACTCGGCCGCGCCCTCCTCGAGTTCCAGGGGCTCGCCCGCGGCGAGCGCGGCCTTCGCGTGCTCGAACTCGGCGACGTTCTCCTCCGAGATCCCGAGATACTCCAGCGGTCGCAGTCGGAACCGTTCGATCTGCTCGGGCGAGCGGAGGAACCAGGAGAGGTACTCGGAGGAGTGCTCGCTGGTCTCCGTCGGGAAGAAGCCGATCCGCTCGAAGATCTCGACGCGCACCCGGCGGCGCAGCTCGGGGTCGCGCTCGATCGCCTCCCGCAGCAGCGGGTAGAGGTCTTCGCCGTCGCGGGACCACTCGACGAGCCAGGCCTGGTGGTTGACCCCGGCCGCCCGGTAGTGGGTGCCCTCCAGGGGGACGCCGATGAGCGCGCAGAGGTCGTGCACCGTCCAGTACACGCTGTGGCAGAGGCCGACGGTCTTGATGGAGGGTGCGACGACCGACATCCACCAGACGTTCATCGCCATCGGGTTGGTGTAGTTGAGGAACCAGGCGTCCGGGCAGAGGTCGAGCATGTCCGCGGCGATCCCGGAGAGCACGGGGAAGGTGCGCAGCCCGCGGAAGACCCCGCCGACACCTGTCGTGTCGCCGATCGTCTGGAGCAGCCCGGCGGCGGCAGGCACCTCCAGGTCGATGCGGGTGGCGTCGATCCCGCCGACCTGGATCATGTTGATGACGAAGTCGGCGCCGGCGAGCGCCTCGCGGCGATCGAGGGTGGCGACGACGTCGGCCGTCCTCCCGAACCGCGCCGCCACCTGTTCGGCGGTGCCGCTCGCCACGGCGAGGCGTTCGGCGTCGATGTCGTGGAGCACGATGCGGAGGGTCGGGAGGTCGTCGAAGCGGAAGAGGTCGGCGAGCAGCTGGCGGGTGAAGACGACGCTGCCCGCACCGAGGAAGACAATCTGTGGCATGGGCCGATTTTGCGATAGCGTGTTCGTTCTGTGCAAGAAACTGAGCGAATTACCGCTAAAGTGCTCATCAGTACTGATCGCATTGCCCACGAACCGCTGGAAAGGACACCCGCGATGGTCGCTCCGTCCGCCGAATCCGTGATCGCCCGCGTCAGCTCCGGCCGCCGCGCCCGGCGCATGCTCCAGATTCTCGAGCTCGTGTCGGAGCGCGGATCGATCAGTCTCTCCGAGCTCGCCGACACGCTGGGCATCTCCGCGCCGACCGCCCGGCGCGACCTCGCCGACCTGGCAGACCAGCAACTGCTCCTGCGCACGCACGGCGGCGCGACCGTTCTGGAACGCGGTCAGGAGCTCCCGGTGGCCTTGCGGGACACCCGGTTCCAGGAGGCCAAACGCGCCATCGCGAAGACCATGGTCGCGCGCCTCCCCTCGGAACGGCACGTCGTCGCGCTCAGCGGCGGCACGACCACCGCGAGTGTCGCCCGCGCGCTGGCGAACCATCGCGATATCGCGGTCGTCACCAACTCGCTGACGATCGCCAACCTCCTCTCGGGCTTCGCCGGCGTCCGCGTCGTGATGACCGGCGGCTTCCTGCGCCCGCAATCGCTCGAACTGGTCGGTGCGATCGCCGAGAACACGTTCAGCGCGGTCAACGTCGGCACGGCGATCCTGGGCGCCGACGGGATCAGCGTCTCGTCGGGAGTCACCACCTACGACGAGACCGAGGCGCGCACCAATCGTGCGATGGTGGCGAAGGCCCAGCGCACCGTCGTCGTCGCCGACGGCTCCAAGATCGGCAACGTCGCCCTCGCCCCGATCGCCGACCTCCAGCAGGTCGCGCTGATCATCACCGACAGCTCGGCCGACCCGGAGGAGCTGGGCCGGCTGCGGGCCGCAGGCGTGGAGGTCGTGGTCGCCGACGCGTGAGGTGACCGACGCGTGAGGTGACCGCGCGTGAGGCGACCTTCGGCGAGGTGACCTTCGGTGTGCGCGTCCCGCGGGCTCAGGCGCCCGCCACGACCTCCAGCAGCGCCTCCCCGTACGTCTCCTTCTTCTTCGCGCCGATGCCGCTGATGCCGTCCAGGTCGGCGAGCGTCGCGGGCCGGGCGGACGCGACCGCGCGCAGCGTCGCGTCGCCGAACACGATGTAGGCGGGGACGCCCTGAGTCTTCGCCTCGCTCGCGCGCCAGGCGCGCAGCGCCTCGAAGAGGCCGGCGTCGGCCGGGGCCAGGTCGGAGGGCGCCGCCGACCGGCCGCCGCGGGAGGAGCGGGCCGGGCGTTCGGGTTCGCGGCGGAGCACGACCTCCCGGCCGCCGGACAGCACCTCGGCGCTCGCCGGGGTCAGCGCGAGGACGCCGTACTCCCCCTCCGGCTTGAGCAGCTCCTGGGCGATGAGCTGGCGCACGACGCCGCGCCACTGGCTCTCGCCGAGGTCGTCGCCGATCCCCCAGGTGGCCAGCCCGTCGTGGCCGTACTGGTCGACGCGCGGGGTGCGCTTGGCGCGCAGGATGTCGATGAGGTGGCCAGCGCCGAAGCGCTGGTTGCGCTCGCGCTGCAGCCGCACGACCGTCGAGAGCAGCTTCTGGGCCGGCACGGTGCCGTCCCAGGTCTCGGGCGGGGTGAGGCAGGTGTCGCAGTTGCCGCAGGGCGTCGCGCGCTGGCCGAAGTAGTTCAGCAGGTTCACTCGGCGGCACTGCACCGTCTCGCAGAGCGCGAGCATCGCATCCAGGTGCTGAGTGAGCCGGCGGCGGTGGGCGAGGTCGCCGGGGGAGTCGTCGATCATGCGGCGCTGCTGCACGACGTCCTGCAGCCCGTACGCGAGCCAGGTGGTCGACGGCAGGCCGTCGCGCCCCGCGCGGCCGGTCTCCTGGTAGTAGCCCTCGACGGACTTCGGGAGGTCGATGTGGGCGACGAACCGCACGTCCGGCTTGTCGATGCCCATTCCGAACGCGATGGTCGCGACGACGATCACGCCGTCCTCGCGCAGGAACCGCGACTGGGTGCGCGCCCGCGTCTGGGCGTCGAGCCCGGCGTGATACGGGAGGGCGGTGAGACCGCGGCCGGCCAGGAACTCGGCGGTGCGCTCCACGGAGTTGCGGGACAGCGCGTAGACGATGCCCGCCTCGCCGGGGTGCTCGCTCGTGATGAAGTCGAGGAGCTGCTTGCGCACCTCGACCTTGGGGACGATGCGGTACTGGATGTTCGGCCGGTCGAAGTCGGCGACGAAGTGCTCCGCGCTGTCGAGCCGCAGGCGTTCGGTGAGCTCGCGGTGGGTCGCCTCGGTCGCGGTCGCGGTGAGGGCGATGCGCGGGACGCCGGGCCAGCGGTCCGCCAGCTCGGAGAGCGCCAGGTAGTCCGGACGGAAGTCGTGGCCCCACTGGGAGACGCAGTGCGCCTCGTCGATGGCGAACAGCGCGATACGGCCGCGCTCCAGGAAGCGCTTGGTCGCCTCGCTGGACAGCCGTTCGGGGGCGACGTAGAGGATGTCGAGCTCGCCCGCGAGGTAGGCGCGCTCGACCGCGGAACGCTGTCCGGAGTCCTGGGTCGAGTTGAGGAACGCGGCACGCACGCCGACGGCGGTCAGCGCGTCGACCTGATCCTGCATGAGCGCGATGAGCGGGGACACCACGACGCCCGTGCCCTCGCGCACCAGCGAGGGGATCTGGTAGCAGAGCGACTTGCCGCCGCCGGTCGGCATGAGTACGACGGCGTCGCCGCCGGCGACCACCCGGTCGATGATCTCGGCCTGCTGCCCGCGGAAGGAGTCGTAGCCGAACACGGTGCGCAGGGCCTCGGCTGGCGAGGCGAAGCGGGCGGGCGTCGCCTGCGGGGTCCGCGGCGCGGCGGCGGACGGGCCACCGGACGACGCAGACGGCGCATCGGAGAACGGCGCGTCCGAGAACGGCACGTCCCCATACGGGTCGTCGCCGAAGTCGGGCAGCGGGGGCTCGGCGTCGAACGGCGGCTCGTCGAAGGGCGGCGCCTCCCGGTCGTCGGGCTCCCATGTGTTGCTCATCCCTCGATCGTAACGACCGCCGCCGACCGCGAGTCCCGCGAGGCGAATCTGTGGAGAACTCACCCCGGCAGCGCGCCCGTGGAGGACGAACCTGCCCGCAGAAGCGCCCTCCGCTACGATCGGCCCATGCGGACGCACCCCCGACACGGCACCGCGTCCCTCCCCCACCCGGCGACGGCGGCCTGATGCCGGCCGCGATCCTCGGCCTGCTCAGCGCTCTCGTCTACGGTTCGGCCGACTTCGTCGGCGGCGTCGCCGCGCGCGCGATCGGCCCGCTGCGCACCACCGCCCTCGGCGCGGTCGGCGGCCTCGCGCTCCTCCTCGCCGCCCTGCCGTTCGTCGGCGGCGTCTGGTCGGCCGCCGCCCTCGGCTGGGGCGCGGCCTCCGGCGTCGTCGGCGCCGCCGCGGTCGCCCTGCTCTACGCGTGCCTGGCGATCGGGCCGATGAGCATCCTGTCGCCGCTGACCGCGCTGGTGTCCGCGGTCGTGCCGATGGTGTGGGGCCTCGCCGGCGGCGACCGGTTCGCCCCGATCGGCTACGTCGCGCTCGGCCTCGCTCTGGTCGCGGTCGTGCTGGTCGGCTTCGTCCCGGAGCGCGGCGCCGTGCGTCCGAGCGGCCGCGCGCTCGGGATGGCCCTCGCCGCAGGCGCGCTGATCGGCGTGTTCCTCATCATGCTCAACCAGACCCCCGCCGACTCGGGGCTCGTCCCGCTGGTCGCCAACCGCACGGTCAATGCGGCGATCATGTGGACGATCGTCGGCATCCTGGCCGTGCGCGGCGCCACCCGGCGGCTCACCCGGCGCGGCGTGCTGCTCGCGCTCGGCTCCGGTCTGCTGGACGCCTCCGCGAACGTGCTCATCCTGCTCGGCCTGCGGGCGGGCGACCTGACGACGATGTCCGTTCTCGTGGCCCTCTACCCGGCCGGCACGATCGTGCTCGCGGCCCTCGTGCTGCGCGAGCGGATCGCGCCCGTGCAGTGGGTCGGGCTGGTCCTCGCTGTCACCGCCGCGGGGATGCTCGCCGTCGCCTGAGGCCTGGCGGCTCCGCGAGCACCAGGTACTGTGGGTCGCCGGACCACGGGAGGCCGCCGATGACGCAGAACACACCGCACGACCCCGCAGACGAGCTGGAGAACCGTCGCGAGCACGTCGGCGACGTGTCCCAGGCGGTGCAGGACTTCTCCAGCGAGCAGGAGGGCTACCACAAGGCGCTGTCGGCGCGGCAGCTCCAGATGATCGCGATCGGCGGTGCCATCGGCACCGGCCTCTTCCTCGGCGCGGGAGGCCGGCTCCAGCAGGGCGGCCCGCTGCTCGTCCTCGTCTATGCGGTCTGCGGGTTCTTCGCGTTCCTGGTGCTGCGCGCGCTCGGCGAGCTGGTGCTGCACCGGCCGTCGTCCGGCTCCTTCGTCTCCTACGCGCGCGAGTTCTACGGCGAGAAGATGGCGTACGTCGCCGGCTGGATGTACTTCCTCAACTGGGCCATGACCGCGATCGTGGACTCCACCGCCGTCGCGCTCTATGTGAAGTACTGGCAGTTGTTCTCGTCCGTGCCGCAGTGGCTGCTCGCGCTGATCGCGCTGGTCGTCGTCGTGAGCCTCAACCTCATCTCGGTGAAGGTGTTCGGCGAGATGGAGTTCTGGTTCGCGATCATCAAGGTGGGCGCGCTTGTCGCCTTCCTCGTCGTCGGCATCATCGTGCTCTCCGCCGGCTGGCCCACCGACCAGGGACCGACCGGACTCGCGATGCCCGCGCAGAACGGCTGGCTGCTCCCGCACGGCGTCGCCACGATCGGGATGGCGATCGTGCTCGTGCAGGGCGTCGTCTTCGCCTACGCGGGGGTGGAGCTGGTCGGCATCGCGGCCGGCGAGACCGAGAACCCGGAGAAGATCATGCCGCGCGCGATCAACAGCGTGGTCTTCCGCATCGCGGTCTTCTACTGCGGATCGGTGCTCCTCCTGGCGCTGCTGCTCCCGGCGAGCGTCTACAGCGCCAACGAGAGCCCGTTCGTCACATTCTTCAGCCACCTCGGCGGTCCGCAGCTCAGCGCGATCATCGGCTCGGTGATGAACTTCGTCGTGCTCACGGCCGCCCTGTCGAGCCTGAACGCCGGAATGTATTCGACCGGCCGCATCCTGCACTCGATGGCACAGACCGGCGCGGCGCCCGCCTTCACCGCCCGGATGAACGCGCGCGGCGTGCCGTACGGCGGCATCCTGCTGACCGCGTCGATCGGCGTGCTCGGTGTCTTCCTCAACCTGATCGTGCCCGCGGAGGCGTTCAACATCGTGCTGAACGTGGCCGCCCTCGGCATCGTGACGAGCTGGGCCATGATCGTCCTCTGCCAGATGCAGCTCCGGCGCTGGTCGCTGCAGGGCAAGCTGGCGCGGCCGTCGTTCCGCCTGTTCGGGGCGCCGTTCACCGCGTACCTGACGCTGGCGTTCCTGGCGTCGGTGATCGTGCTGATGGCCTTCGACTATCCGACCGGGACGTACACGGTCGCGTCGCTGGTGGTCATCATCCCGCTGCTGATCCTGGGCTGGTACGCGCAGCGCTCGCGCATCCTCGCCATCGCGCAGGCCCGCGAGGGCTACACCGGCGCCCACCCCGTCGTCGCCGCCCGCCGCCCCCGCCGCCCGCGCCCCTGATCGCGAAACGTGAGTAATCGCGGAAATCCCACCCGGGATTTCCGCGATTACTCACCTCTCGGCTGAGGTCAGGGGGTCGGGCGGGTGTGGGCGGCCTGCTCGAGGGCGGGGAGGGCGGCGCGGAGGGCGGCGACGTCCTCCGGTGCGAGCTCGGCGAGGATGGCGGCGACGGCCTGCGCGCGGTCGGAGCGCGCGGCGAGCAGGAGGTCGTTCCCGGCCTGCGTGCCCGACACGAAGAAGGACCGGCCGTCGGCCGGGTCCGGCGTGCGCTCGACGAGCCCGCGGGCCTCCAGGTCGGAGACCACGCGCGTGATCGTCGGCGCCGCCACGACCTCGATCGCGGCGATCTCGCTCGGCCGCAGCGGCCCGCGGCGCACGATCGTGGAGAGCGCCGAGAGCTGCCCGTGGCTGAGGCCTCCCGTGGCCGAGCGGATGCGGCGGTTCAGCCGGCCGACAGCCAGGGCCAGGCGGCCGGGGACATCGTCGTCACCGGTCGTCGGCCGTCCGGAATGCTCACGCTCGTCCTGCACCGACTTCCTCGCCTTCCACAGCGACCGGCCGTGCGACTGCGACGGCCTCCTCATGAACATACTTGGATCCGCCGAGGAACGAGGCGATCGCGCCGATGACACTCATGACGGCGGCGGCGATGAACACCACCACGAGCCCGTCGTGGAACGGCCCGGAGATGAGCTGCGGGAAGAACTCCTTGCCCGTCAGCGTCGCCGCGTCCACGTGCGGGGACTGCAGCAGGCCGGTCGGGCCGAGCAGGCTCGCGATCGGGTTGTAGCCCAGGAATGCCGCGAACAGGCTGCCGACAGGAGGTGTCGCGCCGACCTGCGCTGCGACGCTCTGCGGCACGCCGTGCGAGGTCAGTCCGCTGGTGAGCGCGCCGGGCAGCGCCACCGACAGGCCCGCGATCATCAGCGAGAAGAAGATGCCGATGGAGAGCGAGCTGCCGGCGTTGAGGGCGACGCCCGCCATCCCGGAGGCCGCGCCGCGCTCGTTCGGCGGCACGCTGTTCATGATCGCCGTGCGGTTCGGCGACGAGAACAGGCCCGAGCCGATGCCGTTCAGGCCGGTGAGCACCGCGAACTGCCAGTACTCGAAGTTCACGGGGATGAGCAGGAGGCCGATGAACGTTGCTGCCACGAGCAGGAGCCCGACGGTCGCGAACGCCCGCGAGCCGAACCGGTCGGAGAGCGCGCCGGAGATCGGGCCCGCGATGAGGAAGCCGATCGTGATCGGCAGCATGTAGATGCCCGCCCAGAGCGGCGTGGACTCGTAGCTGTAGCCGTGCAGCGGCAGCCAGATCCCCTGCAGCCAGATGATCAGCATGAACTGGAGACCGCCGCGCCCGATCGCGGCGAGGAAGCCGGAGAAGATGCCGGACGAGAACGCC
Organism: Leifsonia sp. EB41; assembly: GCF_041262565.1. Classification (NCBI taxonomy): domain Bacteria; kingdom Bacillati; phylum Actinomycetota; class Actinomycetes; order Micrococcales; family Microbacteriaceae; genus Leifsonia; species Leifsonia sp. EB41. Next base: position 1,720,532 of record NZ_JBGCCJ010000001.1, read on the forward strand.
CGGATCTTGAACAGCCGCATGTCGAACATCGGCGACGGCACCTTCAGCTCGATGACCACGAACGCGATCAGCAGCAGGATGCCTCCCACGATGGCGCCGAGCACCCACGGGTTGCCCCAGCCCTGGGAGCTGCCGCCGTAGGGCTGGATGCCGTAGGTGATCCCGGCGAGGAGGGCGGTCAGGCCGAAGGCGAAGGTGACGTTGCCGAGCCAGTCGATGCGGCCGGGGTTCTTCTGGCCGACCTCGTGCAGCGACTTGAAGGACCAGATGGTGCCGATGATCCCGAACGGGACCGAGACGAAGAAGACCGCGCGCCAGTCGATCTCGGCGAGCACGCCGCCGAGGATGAGACCGATGAACGAGCCCGCGATCGCCGCGACCTGGTTGAGGCCGAGCGCGAAGCCGCGCTTGTTGGCCGGGAACGCGTCGGTGAGGATCGCGGTCGAGTTGGCGAACAGCATCGCGCCGCCGACGCCCTGCACGAACCGCCAGGCGATCAGCCACATCGCGCCGGGTCCGCCCGAGAACGGGTCGAGGCAGAGCGCGATCGCGGCGACCGTGAAGATCACGAAGCCGAAGTTGTAGATGCGGACCCGCCCGTACTGGTCGCCCATCCGGCCGAACATGACGACGAGCACGGCGGTGACGAGCATGTAGCCCATCAGCATCCAGAGCAGGTACGAGACGTTTCCCGGCTGGAGCGGGTTCAGCTTGACGCCGGTGAAGATCGCGGGCAGCGAGATGATGACGATCGACGAGTTGATCGTCGCCATGAGCATGCCGAGAGTGGTGTTGGAGAGCGCCACCCAGCGATAGTGCGGGTGATCTTTGGTGAAGATGCCGGTGCGGGCCAAGAGAGTCCTTCGTGCGTTTCGTGTCGTGTGTCGTGGGTCGCCGGCCCAGGCAGGAGGTGCGAGCCGGAGCGGGGAGCGCGTCGGCGCGCTGATGATTTATATGCGTTAACTATATAACCGGCCGAGATGTTCCCCAACCCGCATGACCAGTCCGATCGTCGACTTGTCCAGGTATTCAGGCGTCCGCTGACTTCCGGCCTCCCCGCGCCGCGCGGTCTCATGGGGGTGCCCGGCGCTCGCCCGGGCGACGACGAAGAAGTCTGGAGCTTTCATGTTGACCAAACGCTTACTGGGGCTCGGCGTCGCGGCGCTGCTCGGCCTCACAGCGCTCACCACCACGGCGCTGCCGGCCGCCGCCGCACCGAAGGCCGCCGCACCTCGTGTGGCCGCCGCGACGACACCGGCGACCGCACCGGCGACCGCACCGCTGGCCGCCACCCCGTACGCCGGCTGGAACACCTACTTCGGCCTCGGCGGCGACTACACCGCCACACAGGTGCTCGACGTCGCCGACCACCTGGTCTCCAGCGGGCTCGCCAAGGCCGGCTACGACATCGTGTGGCTGGACGGCGGCTGGCAGGCCTCCACCCCGCGCGGCGCCGACGGCCTGCTGCAGGGCGACCCGGCTCGCTTTCCCCAGGGGATGGCCGCCCTCGCCGCCGCCATCCACGCCAAGGGCCTGAAGGCGGGCATCTACACCGACGCCGGTCCGTACATCCCGGGCTCCTGCGGGCTCGGCAGCTACGGCCACTACCAGACCGACGCCGACACGTTCGCGAAGTGGGGATTCGACGCGGTGAAGGCCGACTTCCTCTGCGGGATCACCGCGAACCTCGACCCGAAGACCGTCTACACGCAGTTCGCGGACGCGATCCGGCACAACAGCAGCGGGCGGCCGATGATCCTCAACATCTGCAACCCGGTGACCTCGCCCGACTGGGGCAACTACCCGGAGTCGCAGCAGTCGACGAACACCTGGAGCTACGCTCCGGCGATCGCGCAATCGTGGCGCACCTACACCGACGTGGGCTTCGTGAACTCGATCAAGTACACCGACGTGCTCCGCAACTTCGACGCGAACGCGCGGCATCCGGAGGCCGCGGGCCCCGGCCACTGGAACGACCCGGACTACCTGGGCCCGCAGCTCGGGATGACCGACGAGGAGTTCCGGTCGCAGATGGCGCTGTGGTCGATGTCGGCCGCTCCGCTCGTCATCGGCAGCGACCCGCGGACGTTCACCCCGGCGACCGTCGCCACCCTCACCAACCCCGACCTCCTCGCCATCGATCGCGACCCGCTCGGCAAGCAGGCCGTGCGTGTGGGCGCAGCCGGCACGACCGAGACCTGGGTGAAGCCGCTCGCGGACGGCTCCACCGCCGTCGCGCTGGTCAACCGGGGTGACACCCCTGCGGACATCGCGACGACTCCCTCGGCCGTCGGCATCGACGCGACCCGCGTGACCATCACGGACGCCTGGACGCATGCGCTCACCGAGGCGAAGGACAGCATCCGCTCCGGCGTCCCGGCGCACGGTGTGTCGGTGCTGATCGTGAAGAAGGGGGTCGGTCAGCCGCAGAGCCCGCGCGTCCTGGTCGGCGCTCCGTCGTTCACCGCGGTGAACGGTACGGCGATCACGCCCACGGGCGACCTCCTCGCCGCGGCTGGCTCGAAGCTCGCAGTGACGGTCGCCGTCCGCAACGACGGCACCACGCCGGCCCAGTCGGCGATGGTGTCGCTCACGACGCCGGCGGGATGGACGAGCTCGGCGGACGGCGGACAGCAGCAGGTGATCGTCCCGGGCGGGACGGCGACGGCCCGGTTCACGGTGACGGTCCCGGCCGGCACCCCGGTCGGGGCGTCCTCGATCGGCGCGGCCGTCTCGTTCTCCGGCATCCGGGGCTCGGTGACGGTCTCCTCGCCGGTCGCCACGGTGACCGTCGCGCCCGCGCCGCCCTCCGGCGCCGACCAGCCGCTCTCCCACCAGCCGTGGGTCTCGGCGACCAGCGGCTGGATGACGCCCGCGGTCGACCAGAGCGTCGGCGGCGGCAACCCGATCCGCGTCGCGGGCACCACCTACGCGACCGGGCTCGGCGTCGCCAGCCCGTCGGACATCCGCTACTACGTCGGCGGGGTCTGCACGCGACTGACCGGCACGGTCGGCATCGACGACGTGGTGAACAACGTCGGCCCCGGCGGCGGCACGGCGACGTTCTCGCTGGTCGCTGACGGCAAGACCGTCTGGGACAGCGGGGTCGTCACACGCGGCCACGCGGTCGCCTTCGACGTGAACCTCACCGGTGCGCGTGAGCTGGTGCTGCACGTCGGGGACGCCGGCGACGGCGGGTACAACGACCGAGCCGACTGGGCTGCGCCGTTGATCAGCTGCAGCTGATCGCCTGACACGGAAGAGGGGGCGTGCCGACGGCACGCCCCCTCTTTCCTGTCAGTCCCGCCTGTCAGACAGCGCGGACATGCAGCAGGACGGACCGGTCCGGGTCGAGCGACGGCAGCTCGATGCCCACCAGCCGCAGCACGCGCCCGCTGAGCACCGCTCCGTCCGCCAGCCACGGCGGCTGGTCGCCGCCGGGACGCTCCCCGGCGGGGTACACAGCGCTCACCTCGTACATCAGCGAATCGTCCAGACCGGGGAGCCCGGCGCGACCGACCGGCCACGTGCGCGGGCGCTCCGTCAGCGAGTACGCGTAGAGCGCCTCCGACCCGTCGGCAGCGACCACGCCCTCCAGCCGCGCAGCGGTCTCGGACAGGTCGGCGTGCACGACGACGCCGGAGTGCAGGAGGGCGCGGTGCGCCTTGTGGAACGCGATCCAGTCGGCCAGCGCCCGCTTCGTGTCGTCGGAGGCGATGAGGAGGTCGATCTCGACGCCGAGGTGGCCCCAGAGCGCCTTCTCGCCGCGGTACGACAGCGGGTGGCTGCGGTGCGTGGTGTGCGACTCCTCCGCGCCGATGTGGGTGCCTTGCAGCTCCGGCGGGACGAGCAGCCCGGTCCAGCGCTGGACCTCCAGCCGCTCGTGCGGGTCGTTGCAGTCGCTCGGCCAGACGCGCTGGGTGCGCTCCAGCACGCCCAGGTCGATCCGGCCGCCGCCGCTCGCGCACGACTCGATCTCCAGCCCGGGATGGCGGGAGTGCAGCTCGTCCATGAGCCGGTACGCGGCGAGCGTCTGCTCACGGAGCCCCGGCCTCCCGGTCGGGGTGTGGCCGGCGTCGAGCAGGTAGCGGTTGTGGTCCCACTTCACGTAGGCGATGCCGAGCTCGGCGATGAGCGCGCTCATCTTCTCCAGCACGTACGCGTACGCCTCCGGATGCCCGAGGTCGAGGACGTGCTGCTGCCGTGACGGGAGGCCGGGGCCATGCCCGGCGTCGAAGACCCACTCGGGGTGCTCGACCGCGAGGAGCGAGTCCAGGTTGATCATCTCGGGCTCGAACCAGAGGCCGAAGTCCATGCCCAGTTCGCGGACGCGCTCGGCGATCGGGCCGAGGCCGTCCGGCCAGCGCTCGGGGTCGACATCCCAGTCGCCGAGCGAGGTGGTGTCGTCGCGGCGGCCGGTGAACCAGCCGTCGTCGATCACGAAGCGCTCGGCGCCGATCGCGGCTGCCTCCTCGGCGAACCGGGTGAGCGCGGCAGGGTCGTGGTCGAAGTAGACGGCCTCCCACGTGTTGACGAGCACCGGGCGCGGCCCGTCCGGGTACGAGGCGGCGGCGCGCAGGTGCCGGTGGAAGCGTGCGGCGAGCTCGTCGAGCCCATCGCCCCACGAGCCGTACTGCCACGGCGAGACGTACTCGTCGCCCTGCGCGAGCACGACCTCGGCGGCCGCGAGGCCCTCCACTGCGGAGAGCCGGCGGATGTTCGCGGGAGTCCGCTCGGCGGCGAGGGTCTGGTTGCCGCTCCAGCCCAGATGCGTGGCCCAGACGCGACCGGAGCGGAAGCCGAAGCCGCGCTCGCCCGCGGCGAGCAGGAGGGTGTGCTCCAGCCCGGGCTTGCCGCCGCGGGAGGTGCGCACCCACTCCCCGACGTCGAAGGCACGGCGCTGCGGAACGCGCTCCAGCGCCCACCGGCCGGTGAGGTCGAGCACCTCGTCGGCCTCCGACGGGACCGGCAGCGCGAGTTCGAGGCCGTCCACCCGGAAGGCGTCGGCCTCGTCGTTGCGGAGACGCGCCCGCTGGCGCACGAGGCCGCTCGCCTCCAGCACCTCGATATCGAGGGAGAGGGACAGCCCGTACTCGGCGTCCGTAGCGTCGACACTCAGCGTCACGCCCACGGCCGAGCGGACGACCTCCGCAGCCGTGACCAGGAAGCGCGGAGCCCAGCGCCGACCGGCGGAGTCGCCGACCAGCCCGGGCCGGCCGAGCCAGCCTTCCGGAAGCTGCGCGAGAACCGGGACCGGCTGCGGGTAGGTGACGAGGCTGTCGCCGACCGCGGGCCTGGCGGTGCGGGCGATCGCGTCCAGCTCGGCCGACCGGAGCTCGCCGAGGTCGTCGCCCCAGTGCAGGATGCGCGGCAGGCGGCCGTCGTCGAGGAGGACGACGACGCTCGTGCCTCCCGCGCGCAGGTGGACGAGGTCCGTGTCGACGTGCATGTGTTCTATTTCACCGATCCGAGGGCGAGGCCCCCGATGAAGCTGCGCTGGAAGAGCAGGAAGACGATCGTGGAGGGGATGGCGGCGACGACGGTCGCGGCGGCGATGACGGACCAGCTCGACACGTACTCGCCCTGCAGCGAGAGCACCGCGGCGGTGATCGGGAGCTTCTCGGAGGTCTGCAGCAGCGTGATCGACCAGAGCAGGTCGTTGAAGACCCAGGTGAACGACAGCGCGCCGAGCGCGGCGAGCGCCGGCCGGGTCAGCGGCAGGATCACCTGCAGGAAGATCCGGGTCGCGCTCGCGCCGTCGAGGGTCGCGGCCTCCTGCAGCTCGTGCGGGATGGTGCGCATGAAGCCGTAGAGCACGAAGGTGTAGAAGCCGATGCCGAACGCGACCTGAACGGCCACCAGCGCGCCGAGGGTGTCGTAGACGTTGAGCTGCTGGGTCAGCCGCGCCACCGGGATGAGCAGCATCTGGACCGGCAGGAGGTTGCCCGCGAGCATCATGAGCAGGATCGTCCGGCGGAACGGCACCCGGTACCGGCTGAGTCCGAACGCGGCCGCGGCCGAGAAGAGCAGGGTGAGGATCACGGTCGGGATGGTCACGATCATGCTGTTGACCAGGGCCTGGAAGAGCCCGCCCTGGTTCCACGCCTGCACGTAGGTGCTGAGCGTGAAGCTGTGCGGGAGGCCGGCGATGCCGTTGGCGGAGATGTCGACGAACGTGCGGAACGACGTGATGAGCACGACGAGGATCGGCGCGAACCACGCCAGCGAGATCAGGATGCCGCTGGTGTGGAAGCCGACGGTCGCGGCGGTCTTGCGGCGGCTGCGCCGGCGGACCGTGGTCACGGGCCGGGCGGCGGCGGTGCGGGTCTGGGCGGCGGTCGCAGTCATGCTTCCTTCTCCTCGGACAGTGCGCGGACGAGATAGGACACGATGACGGCGATCGCGAGGACGAAGATGACGACCGCGATGGCGGAGGCGTAGCCCAGGGCGTGCGAGCCGAACGCCGTCGAGAACATGTACGTGCTCAGCAGCTCCGTGGAGTGGTACGGGCCGCCTCTGGTCATGGCCCAGACGATGTCGAAGGAGCGCAGCGAGTCGATGATGAGCACGGACAGCACCACGAGGTTGACGCTGCGGAGCTGGGGCATGGTGACGTGCCAGAAGCGCTGCCAGGCGCCGGCGCCGTCGACGCGGGCGGCCTCCTGGACCGCGGGGTCGATCGCCTTGAGCCCGGCGATGAACAGCACCATGACGTAGCCGATCTCACGCCACAGGGCGGCGACGATCGCCGCGTAGAGGGCTGTGCTCGAGTCGCCGAGCCAGACGTGCGTCCAGCTGTGCAGCCCGACCGCGTCGAGGACGTTGTTCAGGACGCCGTTCGGCTGGAAGAACGCTCCCCAGATCAGCGCGGTGACGACCAGCGAGAACACGATCGGGAGGAATAGCGCCGTGCGGTAGATACCGACGCCGCGGCGCTCCGACTGGAACAGCAGCGCGACGCCGAGGCCGGCGGCGAAGGAGATGCCGCCGAAGAGCACGATCCAGATGGCGGTGTTCTTGAGCGCGGTGAGGAAGATCGGGTCGGAGAACAGGTCGACGTAGTTCTGCACGCCGACCGGGGTGGCCGGCCCGATGCCGTTCCAGTGCAGGAACGAGAGGCTGATCCCCTGGAAAGCCGGCCAGAAGACTCCGACCGCCTCCACCAGGAACGGGATGAGGACGAGGGCGAACACGATCGGCGGCGGAATGGAGATCCGCCGCCGACCGCGAACAGAGGTGAGAGTGGTCACGAAGTCGCCCGGATCTTGGCGGAGGCCGCGTCCCAATCCTTCAGGATCTGGTCCAGGTTCTCCGGGTGGGCGATGAAGCTGGTCAGCGCGGTGTCGGCCGGTGTCTGCTGGGCGTCACCCGCGTCCCTGTTGTAGAACTGCGTGACCTGCTTGGCGGACTGCAGCATGTCCTTGCCCTGCTTGGAGAGCGCGTCGAGGTTCAGCGACGCCTTGGTGTTCGCCGGCAGGTAGGTGCCCTGCTGACTCGCCGCGAGGTCCGTCTGGGCCTGCGGGCTGGCGACGTAGTCGAGGAACTTCTTCGTCAGGTTCGGCTTGTCCGTCTTCACGCTGGCGATGAACCCGTCGGTCGGGCCCTCCTCGGCGACCGGCACCGAGGGGTCGATCGTCGGGAACTGGAAGAACCCGAGGTCGCTCTGCTTGTCGGCCGGGACCGACGGCTGTGCCCACGCGCCGAGCAGGTACATGGCGACCTTGCCCTGCGAGAAGTCGCTCATCGCCTGGTTCTGGTTGGTGCCGAGCACCGCGGGGTCGAAGTACGGGAGCACCTGCTTGAACGCGGCCATCACCTTGCGCACCTGCGGGCTGTCGTACTTCTCCTTGCCCGAGAGCAGCTTCAGGTGGAAGTCCGCGCCGTTGATGCGCAGGTCCAGGTAGTCGAACCACGCGGAGGCGAGCCAGGCGTTGTCGCTGAGCCCTGCCGTGATCGGGGTCACGCCCTGGCTCTTGATCTTCGCGGAGTCGGCGAGGAACTCGTCCCACGTCTTCGGCGGGGTGATGCCGAGCTTCTGGAAGTCGCTCTTGAAGTAGTAGACGCCCCACCAGTAGTAGCCGGTCGGAACGAAGACCTGCTTGCCGGACGAGTCCTGGCTGAGGGTCTTGAGCGAGGACGGGAAGTCGCTGCCGTGGTCCTTCCACACGCTCGACAGGTCGAGCAGGAGGTTCTGGTCGGCGAAGTCGCGCGTGGCCTGTCCTGCGTACCAGGTGTAGACGTCCGGCGGGTTCTTGGCGGTGAGGTAGGACGGGAGCTGCTGGTTGAAGGTGGTGGTCGGGATGGTGTTGATCTTGACCTGGCCTTCGCCCTTGGCGTTGAAGTCCTTCACCAGCTTGTCGAGGCCGCCCTTCTCCGCGTCGGTGAAGCGGGACTGCAGGATCAGGGGTCCGGAGGCGTCCGGGCCGCTCTTGGCCTGCTGCGCTTGGCCCGACGTGGAGACGCAGCCCGCGAGCAGCGCCGTCGCGGCGACGGCGCTGCCGAGCGCCATCAGCCATCGGGTGTTCTTTCGGGTCATCTTCGACTCCATTTCGTGGGGGTGATCGCGAGGGGGTCGGCTGAAGGAGAATCCTACGTCCGACGACATCAACGGTAGGTCGGTCTGCGCTGCCGCCGTAGCAGAATCCGGCGACGTATCTGGACATTTCGACGACTGTGGCGCAGAATCGTGCGGTGCTCATCCCCGACGGATTCCCCGGCCAGCGCATGCTGGTCCTTCCCCGTCCGCGCGTCCGCGAGTTCCTCCAGCAGCCGGGAACGACGCGACTCGTCGTGACGGACAGCGGATATTTCCCGAAGGCGGACTCCCACGGACGCCGCCGGACCACGCCGATCGCGCAGGCCATCGTGATCGCCTGCGTCGAGGGATCGGGCTGGTGCGAGACCGAAGCTGGACGATTCCCCGTACACCAGGGGCAGGTCGTCGTGATCCCGCCACGGCAGCCGCACGCGTACGGGGCCGACGTGGACAATCCGTGGACGCTGTGGTGGTTCCACGCCGCCGGGCCCGATGTGGAGCCGTTCCTGGCCGCCGCCGGCATGACCGCGGAGAACCCCGTCCGCCGGCCCAGGGACCTCTATCCGGTCGTCTCGCTCATGTCGGAGGTGCTGGCCTGGACGGAGCGCGACAGCACCACGACGAGCCTCAACGCCGCCGCCGGCGCCGCCTGGCACGCGCTCACCCTGCTGGCCTCCGAGCGGTCGCGCACGGACGAGGCGGGCGATGTGATCGACCACGCCACCGAGTACCTCCGGGCGCACATCGCCGACCGGGTGACCGTTCCCGAGCTCGCGGCGATGGCCTCCCTCAGCACGTCGCACTTCAGCGCGCTGTTCAAGCGGCATGTCGGCTATCCGGTGCTGCAGTACCAGACCATGCTGCGGATGTCGCGCGCCCGCGAGCTGCTCGACACCACGTCCGCGACGGTGGCCGCCATCGCGGCGGAGGTCGGCTATCCGGACTCGTTCTACTTCGCCCGCCAGTTCAAGAAGGTGCACGGGATGACGGCACGGGAGTACCGGGAGCAGCACAAGGGCTGATTCCGGTCTCCCGGCCGTCCGCTCGCGGCAGCGGTCAGTTGACGTACGCGCTCTCCGCCTCCGCGAGCAGCTCGCGCACAAGCGGCGCGGCCGGGTCGCGGTCGGCGAGCTCTGTCAGCGTCGCGGCGGCGCGGGCGGCGGCGCCGTCGAGGAGGGCGAGCTCGGCGTCCATGACCGCGATCAGCTCGCGGTGGGTCTGTTCGACGTCCTCCGTGAAGATCAGCATGGTCGGCAGGGAGGTCGCGAAGTAGTCGATCGTGGCGTGCTGCCGGCGCGCGGCCTCCACATAGTCCGCGAATTCCGCCGTGAGCCTGGCCGCCCGGTCCAGGTCGCCGAGGCGCCGCGCGGCGAGAACCGAGTAGTACGTCATCGGGGAGTGCGGCACGGCCGACATCGTCGTGAAGTCGCCCGCGCTGCTCGCCGCCGCCCGCCAGGCGTCCTCGGCAGCCGACGTCAGCCCTGCGGCCTGACTCGCGTCGCCGAACGCCAGCAGGAGGTCGGACCGGTTGGCCAGCGGATGCGGAGCCTCCCCGAGCGAGGCGGGGACGTCGACGGCCTTCGCCAGCGCGGCGACCGCGCGGCCCGGGTCGCCCAGCGCGAGCGCCTCGCCCGCGATCGCGCGCTGGGCCAGCGTCCACACCCGGATGGTCTCGCCTTCGCCGCCCTCCCAGGGGCTGAAGCGCCGCGCCGAGAGCAGGGCGGCCGCCTCCTCGTGCCGGCCGACGAGCACCAGCAGCTCGGCGTACGCGAGCGCCAGGTCGTCGCGCTCGGCGATGAGGTCGGCGGCGTCGGCCAGTGCGTCGAGCCGGTCCTGCGGAGATGCGCCCACCCGGCGCGCGAGCTGGTCGGCCTCGTAGCGCAGTTTGGCGTCGCCGGGCGCGGCCTGCACTGCCTGCCGGTAGCGGCGGACGGCCTCGTCGGGCCGGCCCTGCACGTTGTAGGCGGCGAGGCCGAGTCCCCGCAGCGACACCGCGTCGCCGGCGTCCTGCTCGACAGCGCGCTCCAGGTGGTGGATCGCCTCCTCATAGCGGCGGTGGAAGTACAGCCAGTGGCCGAGGAGCGCGTGCGCCCGGCCGTCGCCGGTGCGCTCGATGCGCCGTTCGAGCAGGAGGGCGTCATCCCGGACGCCTGCGAAGCAGCGATCGGCGGACACCTCGCGGGCGGCCTGGAGGGCGGCGGCGGCCTCCTCCGGCCGCGCGAGCTCGTCGAGCAGCTCGGCGCGGGCGTAGTGGACGAGGGCGAGCGGGTCGCCGGCGCCGGGGACGGGTCGGCTCACTGCCGCCTCGGCTGCCGCGTCAAGGATGCGGAGCGCGTCGGCAGACAGGCCGAGCGAGCGGTACTCCTCCGCGAGGTCGCGCAGCGTCCCGGCGTCGGTGGCGGAGTGTGCGCCGGTGAGGTCGTTCAGCCAGGCGTCGAGCGGGTCGAGGGCGCGTGCCGCCGCGAGCGCGTGGGCCGCCTCCGACTCCCGGCCCAGTGCACGCAGCGCGATCACGCGCACGGCGACCGCCTGGAGCTGGTCGGGGTCGAGACGCGCGGTCTGCTCGGCGAGGCCGAGGGCGTCCTCCCAGCGGCCGGTCCGCGCCGCGATGCGCGCCCGGGCGAGCGCCGAGGCCGCACGCCAGGCGTAGGTCCAGGCCGCCTTCGCGAACGCGTCGTCGGCGTCCCGGTCGCGGCCGGTCTCGGCCAGCACCACACCGAGGAGGTACGACGCCTCGCCGTCGGCGGGGTTGGGGTTCCTGCGTGTCTGCCGGCGGAGCGCCGAGCGCAGGTGCGCCTCCGCCTCGGCCAGGCGTCCGGCGGAGAGGCGGGCGGACGCGACGGCGATGTTGGAGCGCGAGTCGCCTGGGTCGCGGCGCAGCGCCTCCTGCCAGTACGGCTCCGGCGAGCGCGTCGCGTGCCGGTACTGCGCGAGGTGCACGCCGGTGAGGTAGAGCTCGTCGATCGAGTCGATCTCCGCGGGGGCGGGCGGCTCGGTCGCGGTCTCGAAGCCGTCGGCGGCCGCGTCCCGGTAGCGCGTGGTGGAGCGCAGCCGCTCGACGCCGTCGACCTCGGCGACCAGGTCCAGGTCTCCGGCGGCGGCGACCGGCACCGTCGCCCGGACCGGCTGTCCCGGCGCGGCCGCGACGCGCTCCGACCAGACGGTCGCGCCCTCCGCGTCGAGCAGCCGGAGGCCGACCTCCGCGAACACCCGGGTGGCGGCGAGCCCGACACTCGCCGTCCGCTCCGCCCCGTCGCCCTCGACGACCAGGCTCAGCGCGAGCTCGGTCGACGCCTGAGTGAGCGGGCCGATGCCGTGGTACGGGAACCAGTACTGGCTGAAGGTCTTCGTCTCCCCGGGAGCGAGATACGAGAAGTCGGGCTGGTTGTCGGTGTAGACGCCGGCCATCAATTCGACATAGGCGCTGCCGTCGTCGCCGAGGTTCGCGTCCCACGCCCAGCCGAACGGCGCGTTCCCCCAGGTCCACTGCTTCTTGCCGGGAGCGATGTGGTGGTCCGCGACGTGTGCGAAGCCGAGCGCGGTTGAGTGGTCGTAGCCGCCGAAGAAGTCGTCCTCGCTCGCGACGCACATGTAGGAGGTGGGCACCGGGATGTTGCGGTACCAGTCGATGCGGTCGGCGTCGTCGGCGACGTACGCCGGGTCGTCCCGGTCGGCGCGCGCCGCGTAGTCGATCCCGTAGTAGGGCCGGTCGGCTGCGGGGAACGCGGTCGCTGCCCGCTTCGCGTGATCGGCGACGATGTGCACGTCCGTCGGGAAGAACGACTGGTACTCGTCGTGCACCCGCACGGCGACGTTCGCCCACCAGAGGAACGTCTGGGTGGTCTCGGTGCGGTTGAACAGCCGCACCCGGGCCTCCAGCACCGCGCTGCCCGGCCGCACCCGGATGCCGTGCATGCCCTTCATTCGCGAGAACGGGTCGTGGTCGGAGCACCACACGGTCGCGGAGCCGTCCGCCTCCCGTTCGATCGTCCAGTCCATCGGGAGGAAGGTGGCAGGGCGGTGGTGCTGCGGCCAGTTGAACTCGATGCCGCCGGAGATCCACGGGCCGGCCAGGCCGACCAGCGCGGGCTTGATGACGTCGTTGCGGTAGAAGAAGTCCTGACCCGTCGTCTTGTCCACGGCGATGTGGACGCGGCCGCCCAGCTCCGGCAGGATCACCAGGCGCAGGTACTCGTTCTCCAGGTGCACCGCCTGCCAGCTGCGCTCGGTCGCGTCGTGGCTGACCGACTCGATGAACGGCAGCGGGTACACCCGTCCGGACGAGCCCTGATACACGCGGGACTCCAGGAAGGCCGGCAGCCGGCCGGGTTCGCCTGGCTCGTAGGTGCGGAGTGCGACGGGCTCGCTCCACGCGGCGACGGCGTCGTCGCGCTGGCTCTCCGGTGCGGGAGGGAGGGGGAACGACGAGGGAAGAACGGACATAATCAGGACCCTATTGGGCCGGCTTCCGCCGGAGAATATGCGTTCCCACGCATCATCTGGACATTTCTATTGCCCAGTTCGGCGACCTGAACCGAGATCGCCAGTCTGCGTCGCGTGAGCAGAGCCAGTGCTCATGCGGGAGGGCCGCTGGTCTAGGCGACGATGATGATCGGGGTTCCGAGCGCCAACGCGTCGACGGCTGCGATGGCTTCCGCACCGAGACGGACGCAACCGTGAGAGACGGCTCCCGTGGACACGGACTCGAAGTGGATGCCGATGAGCCCGCCGTCCGTGCCGCCGTACGGCTCGTCCGCGACCGTCGCGTGCAAGGAGGTGAGCTGGATCCGGTGCACGCGCTGACCTTGAGCGGGGTCCAGGTAGCGCGCCTCGAGGTAGCCGGTCACTCCGACAGGTGTCGGTGTTCCTTGGGCGCCGACACCCACCGAGAACGTCTGTTCCGGTCGGCCGGCAGCATCGGTGATCGTCAAGGACTGAGCCGAGACTGAGACGACGATCCGGTTCTGCACGGTGGTGTCGGAGGTCAGCGCGCTCGTGGGCAACCACCCGGCGCTCTGAGCCGGCGCCGACCGCCCCGCTCCAGCCTGCGAGGGCAGGATCTGCCTGCTCGGCACCAGGACGAGCGACCACGGCCCGTCGACGGCGACCCTGACCACAACGGACGGCTCGCCCAAGAAGTCTCGTGACTCGAATCGGGCGATCGGAGCTGTCCGGTCGGCTCCGAACAGCGGGGTGTCGGCCTGCAGGTGGAAGACCGACATCCAGGTCGCGGTGGGCGGCGCGGGCAGAAGCCCCGGGATCACGGCCCGGTAGTCCGCCGGCGCGAGAGCGGCCACCTGCGCAGGGCTGAGGACCGGAGGGACGGGGGCTTGCGCTGCCGGGGCGGCCGGCGGAGCGGGCCGAGCGGGGGTCGAGGCCGCGGGGGCCGCAATCGACCGGGACGGCAGCGCAGTGGACCCGGCCGGCCCGGAAAGGGTGATCGCGAGCGCGCCGGCTCCGACGATGAGAACGACGGAGCCGGCGACGGCGGCGACGGCGCGCGCCGTGCGCCTCATCGCTCAGCCGCTGACGACAGGAAGGGTGGACGGGGTCGCCTGCACAGGCGCCGGTGGATCGGACGGCGCGGCAGGAGCAGCCGGCGCCGTCGAACCGCCGATGGTCGCCCCGGTGATGGCGACGGTGGCACTCCAGTGCGCGGTCGCGCCGGAGGCGCTGAGCGCGACGCTGCCGGCGGCCGTGACGCCCGTCCGCACGTACTGCCACGAGACGGAGCCGTACTTGTCCGCGACCATCGAGCTCGGCGCCGCGAGGCTCGTGCCGTTGTAGACAGCCGAGAAGGCGACGGTCTCACCCGGCGTGAATCCGCTGGCCTGGACGATGAGGCCGACGGTGGGATCCATGAAGTCGGCTGTCGTCAGGGACGGCGCGTTCGTCTGGATACCGGGCGGATTGCGGACGTCGAACGCAACCGCGTTCGAGGTGTCGCCGGCGTCGCTTGTGGCCGAGAGAGTGAGCGTGTAATCGGCCCAGACGCCTGGCGCCATTGCGGGAACCCATCCGGTCACGGAGATGACGCCCGACGCACTCGCCGGCGTGGTCATGTCGCCATAGTGCACTTTCGAGCCGTCGCTGTCTCGCACCCAGTCGATCGAGAGCGTCACTGTCGAACTCGGGGTGAAGCCGCCGCCTGTCACGTCGATCCCGCTTCCCCAGGAGTCCGCGTAGACGACCGGAACGGTCACCCCGATCGACGCCGTGGCCGCCTGTGCGGGTGTCGAGACCAGGACGGCCCCCGCGACGAGCGCTGCGACCGCCGTGACAAGCGCCCATCGTGAGCGCGCAGAACCGACCATGTTTCCCCCCGAAATATGTGGCCCGAACCGGGCTTCACAAGACTAGGAGAGCTGAGTGTTTGACGTCAATGAAGTATCGCTGCAGGGCCGCCCCCAATCCAGGTCAGGTGCGGCGCCGAACCTGAACCTTCACTGGATGCACTTCCGCCGCAATGGGCGTACCGTGTCGCAAACGCGATACATCGCGTTTGGAACCACGACCACCGACGAAGGCGGACAGATGGATGTGAACACGACAGGCGGTCTCCGACCCCACCCCCGCCCGGGAACGCCGAGAGGGTGGCGACCGTCATGGGAGTGATCGCCGGCATCCTCCTCGGCTTCCTGCTGATCGCTGCAGCGGGCATCGTGACCGGCGTGCTCATCATTCGGGCGCTCTACTGGAGCGTCCGACGCAATCGCACCGTCAGGGGCGTCGCGCTCCGGACGCGCGTGGCCGTGACCAGCGGACCTCAGCGCCAGGTGCTGAAGCTCCGGCTCCGGCTCGCCGACAGCCTCGAGAGCTGCAGGGCGGCCGTCGAGCTCGCGCAACACAGTGCTGGGCCGCACGGGGAGGTCGCCCGGTTGCTCCGGCGCATCCAGGCGGAGGGCGCGACCGTCGAGTCGCAGCTCCGCCTGCTCCAGAGCGAGACCGACACGACCGTGCTCGCGACGGAGGTCCCGATCGTCCGCGACCGCGTCGAACAGCTGGAGGCTCTCGTCCGCAGCCTGCGGTCGGCCGTGGCCTCCGGGCTCGGCGCGCCCAGCGACGACACGCTCGCCGCCCTCCGGGCGGATGTCGACCGCGAGGTCGCCGCCCTCGATGCCGGAGTGCGGGAGCTCCACACCCTCCACTCCTTCGACGCGGGACAGGAGCCGCGCCGCCAGAACACCACCCATCTCACCAGGGGGAACGAATCATGAGCGACAACACCGCGCGCATGCGCAACATCTTCCGCATCAAGACCTCACGCGCGCTCGACCGGATGGAGGACCCGCGCGAGGCCCTCGACGACAGCTACGACCAGCAGGTCCGGATGCTCCAGGAGGTGCGCCGGGGCCTCGCCGAGGTGGCGACGGCGCGCAAGCGCATCGAGTTGCAGGGCCAGGAGCTGGGCGCGCGCTATCAGCGGCTCACCCAGCACGCCCAGGAGGCCCTGAACCAGGGCCGCGAGGACCTCGCCCGCACCGCGCTGGAGCGTCGAGCGCTCCTCGAGAACCGGGTGACGACGCTGCGCGACCAGCACGCCGCCCTGCAGAAGCAGCAGTCGCAGCTCGAGGACAACGAACGTCGCCTCGCGGAACGGATCGAGAGCTTCCGCGTCGAGAAGGAGACGATGAAGGCGACCTACACCGCCTCGCAGGCGCAGGCGCGCGCCAATGAGGTCGCGGCGGGCATCAGCACGCAGATGAACGACACCGGGGCCAGCCTCAACCGGGCGAAGGACAAGATCGCCCAGATGCAGGCCCGGGCAGCGGCAACCGAGGAGCTGATCGCCACGGGCGCGCTCCACGACCAGTCGGCTCCGGCGGACTCCGACCTCGAACGGCAGCTCTCGGCCGGCATGACCCGGGCGGACATCGAGCGGCAGCTCCAGTCGATGAAGGACGCGGACGCGACAACGCGCGACTCGGTGGCCCGCGACGAGGACGCCTGGCTCAGCATCGGCAGTTAGAGCGCCGCGTCGTCCACCTGCACCGGATACCCCGCCCGCAGCACCGCGAGCGTCGACGGCGGGGTCAGCACCGTCGCGGTCCCGCGGCGCGGACGCACGAGCCGCTCCCCGTAGCCTTCGCTCCCCCACACGCTGAGGTGGTCGCCCAGCACCAGCGCGGGCCGACCCTCCACCACCGCGAACGCGCCGTCCGGCAGCGATGGCCAGGCCACCTCGTGGAGGCGCCGCCGGTGGGTGTGCGGGAAGAGGCGCTCGGCGTGCAGCGTGCGGTTCATCTCCCCCGCGGAGGGCAGCGCCGTCCCCGCCTCCGCCGCCCACGCCGCCTGATACTGCTTGTACGCGGTCCAGCGGCACTCGGCGCATGGCCGGTGCCCGGCGGCGAAGGCGACCGCCTCGTCGTGGAAGAACAGGAACGTGTACCGCCCCGGCCGCCACAGCGCGTGGTGCCGGTCGCGGAACTCCAGGGCGCAGGTGATCCAGAGGTTCCCGCCGTGGAACCGGACGACCTCCTCGCCCTCGTGCAGCCTGCCGCGGTTGCCCGTCCACGCTCCCCGGAGCGGGATCGCGACGATCTCGCCGGTCGGTGTGACGCGGTTCCGGTACGGGGACACGGCGGTCAGGCGCTCCAGAGCGCGGGGACGAGCACCCAGAGCACCTCGGCGCCGTCGTCGGTGAGCACGCGCCAGCTGTGCGGCTCGTGGCCGCTGAAGGTGAGGCTGTCCCCGGGGCCGAGCTGCCACTCCCGGTCGGAGAAGCGCACCTCGATCTCGCCGCGCAGGACGTGGAGCACGTCGACGTCCGCGGCCACCGCGTAGAGCTCCTCGCCGCCGTGGCCCCCGGTCCGGATGACGGAGCGGATGACCTGGACCCGCGACTCCGTGCGCGGCGAGAGCAGGCGCTCCTCCGTCTCCACGCCGCCGAGGTTGACCTTCGCGCCGGTGCCCGCGGGGACGAGCTGGACGTCGGGCTCCTCGAACAGCGAGCCGACCGGGATGGAGAGGACGTCGCACAGGCTGATCAGCGACGAGACGCTCGGGGAGGTCATGTCGCGCTCGACCCGGGAGAGGAAGCCCTTGGTCAGGCCGGTGATCTGCGCGACCTCGTCGATCGTGAGCTGCTGCGCCCGGCGCGCCGCGCGCAACCGCGGGCCGATGGCCACGCGGCGGTCGGCGGGTTCGAGGGGCATCGGGCGCATGGGACAACGGTAACCGGTCGGCGAACCTCCACCCCCGAATCGCGTGAGCGCGTTGACGGCGGCGGGATCGCGTTGTAGCCTCTCATGCAACAAAGGTTCCGTAACAGGAAACCCGCTCCACAGCTCAGCACCGCACCAAGGAGGTTGCATGCCGCAGAACGTCGGCCCCATCGACTCGTCGCGCACACCCCGCTACGCCGGCCGCGACGGCTTCGCCCGGCTGCCGCGCCTCGAGCAGGTGGGCCGCGCGGACATCGTCGTGGCGGGCGTCCCGTTCGACACCGGCGTCTCCTACCGGCCCGGTGCGCGCTTCGGGCCGAACCACATCCGGGAGGCCTCCCGCCTGCTCCGCCCGTACAACCCGGCGCTCGACGTCTCGCCGTTCGAGCTGACGCAGGTCGCCGACGCCGGCGACATCGCCGTCAACCCGTTCGACATCGCGGAGGCGATCGAGACCATCCAGTCGGCGGCCTACGACCTCACCGCCGACGGGACGCGCCTGGTCACCCTCGGCGGCGACCACACCATCTCCCTCCCGCTGCTGCGCGCCGCGGCCGAGCGGCACGGCCCGGTCGCCCTCCTGCACTTCGACGCGCACCTCGACACCTGGGACACCTACTTCGGCGCCGAGTTCACGCACGGTACGCCGTTCCGCCGGGCGGTCGAGGAGGGCATCCTCGACACCGAGGCGCTCAGCCACGTCGGCACCCGCGGCCCGCTCTACGGCAAGAAGGACCTCGACGACGACCACCGCTTCGGCTTCGGCATCGTCACGAGCGCCGACGTCTACCGGCAGGGCGTGGACGAGGTCGTGGCGAAGCTGCGCGACCGCATCGGCGACCGTCCGCTCTACCTCTCCATCGACATCGACGTGCTCGACCCCGCGCACGCGCCGGGCACCGGCACCCCGGAGGCCGGCGGCGTCACCAGCCGGGAGCTGCTGGAGATCATCCGCGGCTTCGTCGGCCTCAACCTGATCGGCGCGGACGTCGTGGAGGTCGCCCCGGCCTACGACCACGCCGAGCTCACCGGCGTGGCGGCCTCCCACCTCGCCTACGACCTGGTGTCGCTGCTCGCGCTGCGACACAGGGACACCGCCTCCCCGCTCTCCCGCTGAAAGTCACCCCCACCCCCGCCCGAAGAAAGGGATCCCCGCAATGTCCGACGACGACGTCACCGCTGCACTGAACCCCCGCCCGAAGATCACCGAGGTCGAGGCGCACGGCATCGACACCATCCCCGACGCCGACCGCACCTCCAACTGGCTCGACCTGGCCCGCATCCAGTTCGGCGGCGTGAACACGTTCGCCACCATCCTGCTCGGCACCTTCCCCATCGCGCTCGGGCTGTCGTTCTGGCAGGCCGTGGCCGCCACGGTGCTCGGCGTCGCCGTCGGCATCGCGTTCCTGGCTCCGATGGCGCTGTTCGGGCCGAAGACCGGGACGAACAACGCCGTCTCCTCCGGCGCCCTGTTCGGCGTGCGCGGCCGGATCGTCGGCTCGTTCCTGTCGCTGCTGACCGCCATCGCGTTCTACTCGATCTCGGTGTGGGTCTCCGGCGACGCCATCGTCGGCGCGCTGACCCGGCTCGCCGGGGTGCCCGACTCGATCGGGCTGCGGCTCGGCATCTACGCGATCATCGGCCTGATCGTGATCGTCGTGGTGATCTACGGCTACCAGTTCATGCTGCTGGTCAACAAGGTCGCGGTCTTCGCGAACACCGCCCTCATCCTGCTCGCCGTCGTGGCGTACTCCGGGGTGTTCGACGCCGGCTACGACCCCGGCACGAAGGCGCTGGCGATCGGAGGCGCGTTCTGGCCGACCTTCATCGCCGCGGCGCTCATCGTCATGGCCAACCCGATCTCGTTCGGCGCGTTCCTCGGCGACTGGTCGCGCTACATCCCGCGGGCGACCAAGCCGCGCAAGCTGATCGGCGCGACCATCCTCGGCCAGGGTCTCGGGCTCATCCCGCTGCTGTTCGGCGTCGCCACCGCCACCCTCGTGGTCGGCAAGGCGGACTACGTGGTCTCGCTCATCCACGTCTCGCCGCTCTGGTACGCGCTGCTGCTGCTCGTGGTGGCGTTCATCGGCGGCCTGTCGACCGGCACGACCTCCCTCTACGGCACCGGCCTGGACTTCTCGTCCGTCGTCCCGCGGTTCAGCCGGGTGCAGGCGACGATCTTCATCGGCACCATCGCGTTCCTCTTCATCCTGGTCGGGAGGCTCGTGTTCGACCTGCTCGGCACCGTGAACGCCTTCGTCGGCGCGATCGTCGTCACGACGACCCCGTGGATGGTCATCATGACCATCGGGTACGTCGTGCGGCGGGGCTTCTACGACCCGTCCGACCTCCAGGTGTTCAACCGCGGCGAGACCGGCGGCCGGTACTGGTTCGCGGCGGGTGTGAACTGGCGCGGGATGACGGCATGGATCGTCGCCGCTGTCGTCGGACTGCTGTTCGCCGACTACCCGCCGATCATCGTCGGGCCGTTCAGCGGCCTGGCCGGCGGGATCGACTTGAGCCTCCTGTCGAGCGTGGTCGTGGCCGGCGTCTTGTACGGGGCGCTGCTCGCGATCTTCCCGGAGCCGCGCTACGTGTTCGGCCCGGACGGCCCTCGCGGCGTGCGCTCGGCCGATGCGGTCGTGCCGGCCATCCACCTGGACGAGCGGTCGGCCGCGGCCCGCGCCCACGCGCGCCGGGCGAAGGGGCAGCGGCTGGACGGGCACACCTTCGAGCAGGAGGCCGGCGCATGAGCGAGCAGGAGGTCCTCGCCGCGGTCGACCGGATCGTCGACGACTTCGGCAACCACCGCCGCGACGCCTACTTCTCCGGCTTCGCCGACGACGCCAGCTTCGTCCTGCACACCCACCCCGTGCGACTGGAGTCGCGCGCCGAGTATGAGGCGGCCTGGGACGGCTGGGAGCGCGACGGCTTCCAGGTGCTCGCCTGCCGCTCGACCGGGCGGCGCGTGCAGTTCGCGGGCGACGATGTCGCGATCTTCACGCACGACGTGGAGACCGAACTCGCCGAGGGCGACGGTCGCACGACCGTGCGGGAGCGCGAGACCATCGTCATGCAGCGCCGCGACGGCGCGTGGACATGCGTGCACGAGCACCTGTCGCCGTGCGAGGCCCCCGATGCAGAGGAGTGACGGATGCCGGTGATCGACCTGAGCCACCCCATCCGCACCGGGATGACGGTCTTCCCCGGCGACCCGGCCGTCCGCGTGGAGCCGGCGGTGACGATCGCGGAGGCCGGGGTGAGCGTGCTCGGTCTGGAGCTCGGCAGCCACACCGGCACCCACATCGACGCGCCTTCCCACACGGTCGAGGGCGGTGCGACCATCGACGCTGTCGACCTCGGCCGGCTGATCGGGACCGCGCGCCTGGTCGACGTGGGCGGCCTCGCGCCGCGCACACGGATCCGCGTGGAGGACGTGCGCGAGGCACTGCGGGAGGTCGAGCCGGGCGACATCGTGCTCTTCCGCACCGGCTGGTCGGCGCAGTTCGACGAGCCCGGCTACCTCGACCACCCGTTCCTGGACGCCGGGATCGCCTCCGCTCTGCTCGACGCCGGCGTGACCGTGGTCGGCGTCGACGCGCTCAACCCGGACGAGACCGTGGCCGACGACCCGGCCCCTGCCTTGCCGTTCCACGACGTGTTCCTCGGCGCAGGGGGCCTCATCATCGAGAACCTGACCGGGCTCGACCGGGTGACGGCGCGCGCGCCACGGTTCGTGGGGCTGCCGCTGCCGATCGCGGGAGGCGACGGGGCGCCGCTGCGGGCGGTCGTGGTCGAGGAGTAGCCGGCACTCAGGCCGGCGTCCGGTCCTCCAACGCGGCCCGCACGTCCCGCAGCGCATCGGCCAGCAGCCGCGCGCGCTCGCCGGCGGACGCCAGGTGCGGCGACTCGGCCGAGTGGTCGTCGAGCTCCAGGTCACTGACCAGGCGGCGCAGCGCTCCGGCGAGGGCCCGGCCTCCCGACTCGAGCTGGGCGACGACCTCCGCGACCGACTCGCGGTCGAGGCGACCCGCGCCCGCCGCCTGCTCGACGCGGCACAGCGCTCGGCGGGCGTCCTCGGCGTCGCCGACCGCGGGGTGACGCCGGACCACCGTCTGCTGGGCTCCTCGCACGGCAGGATTCTCGTCCCGCCCGGTGAACGGACCGTGAACCCGCCGCCGTCGCTCTCCGCCCGGCGCGGACGACTCCTAGGATTGGTGGATGACCGACGACGCCGAGTCCGCCGAACGCACCGCGACGACGTGGATCGTCCTCGTCTACCGGGTGCCGTCCGAGCCGACCCGGCTGCGGGCCACCGTGTGGCGCCGGCTGAAGGCGCTCGGCGCGATCTACCTCCAGAACTCGGTCGCCGCGCTCCCCGACGACGTCGCGAGCGAGCGGGCGCTGCGCAAGCTGCGGCACGAGATCCTGGAGCTCGGCGGCACGGCCGCGCTCCTGCGGTCGGAGGTCCTCGCGGGCGACGCCGGCATCGTCGCGGCGTTCCAGGACGCGCGCACCGACGAGTACGAGGAGATCATCGACCGGTGCCAGGGCTTCCTCCGTGAGCTCGAGAAGGAGTACACGGAGTCGCACTTCAGCTACGCCGAGCTGGAGGAGAACGAGGTCGATTACACCAAGCTGGTCAACTGGCTGGAGAAGGTGCAGACCCGCGACCGCTTCGGGGCGCCGAAGCGCCCGGAGGCGGAGGAGGCCGTGGCGTCGTGCGCCGCAGCGCTGGAGGAATACGCCGCCCGCGTGTACGCGGAGGAGCCGGAGGGGCACTGATCCCTCAGCGCACCCCCGGCTCCGACCGGCTCGGGACTCAGCGCAGCGCGCGCCGGATGCCGTACGGGATGAGGATCAGCACCGCGAGCGGCATGACCACCCAGGCGCCTGCCCAGCCGCTGACCGCGAACGTGATCGCAAGCCCGACGGCCGTGCCCGCGGCGATCTGCCAGTCGTCGCCGACGATGAAGTCCCACCAGAACATCCCGAACGAGCGCAGCCCGCGGACGACCGCGTTCTGCCGCTGCGGCTGAGCGGCGGGAGCGGGAGCGGGCGACGCAGCGGCCTCCACCGCGTGTCCGTGACCGTCGACGGTCGTCGTGACGAGCACCGGCGCCGGCTCGGGAGCGGCCTGCTCACGACGGAGCCTGGCTGCCTTGCGGCGGCGCAGGGCGGCGACGAGCAGCAGCGCGAACACCGCGACGGCGGGGATGATCACCAGCAGCGCGAGGTCGGAGCCGGGCCAGACCGCGCCAGCGCCCTCCGCGCCCCAGAACAGTCCGAACGAGGTCAGCATCACGCCGACCACGAACTTCAGCGTGTTCTCCGGGACGCGCGACAGCGGCGCACGCACCGCCGCGCCGATGACGACCACCACGACGATGGCCGCGGCGGCGCCGAGGGAGGCCAGCCCGATCTGCTTCTGGTTCGCGCCGAAGGTGAGGACGATGAAGACGACCTCCAGCCCCTCCAGCAGCACGGCCTTGAACGACAGCGTGAAGGCGTACCAGTCGCTCACGCCGAGGCGGCTCTCCTTCCGGGCGGCGCGCGCCTCCTCCACCTCGCGCCGGTAGATGAGCGTCTCGTCGTGCAGGGCTTTGTAGCCACTCGCGCGGAGGACGGCCTTGCGGATCCACTGCATGCCGAAGACCAGCAGCAGGCCGCCGACGACCAGCCGGAGGAAGCCGAGCGGGATGAGCGTGATCGCCGGGCCGACGACGGCGACGATGACGGCGAGCACGAGCACGCCGACCACCGTCCCGGTCAGCGCTGAACGCCAGTTGCGGGTGGCGCCGGCGGCGAGCACGATCGTGGTCGCCTCGACGGCTTCGACCAGGCACGCCAGGAAGACGGCGATGACCAAGGCGAGTGAGTTCACGGGGGTCCTTCCGAGGGAGTTACTAGAGATTGTAACGGCCGTTAGTTCGAATGTGTGACGGAGTAAGGAAACGCGTGGCAGCCATCCGGGTCTATCGCGATGCGCGACTGCTCCCCGCGCTGGCGCGCCTCCGCGGAGAAGACGCCGGTGATCCGGCCGACCGGGGTCTCCACGACGTGCTCGTAGCCCCGGCCGCGGTACGCGATGTCCACCACGACGGCGGGCAGCGCGTGGCCGGCGTCGTCGGGCGCGTCGGCGAAGACCGTGCCGGTCGGGCGCACCAGCACCTCGACGTCGTCGCCGGGCTGGAGGCCGCGCCCACCCGCCGCCGCGACCAGCGTGTGGTCGCCGGTGAGGACGACCACCGCGTCGCCGCGGCGCTCCCGGACGATGCCGCGCACGCTGCCCGCGATCCCGGTGAAGCGCGCCGCGAAGCCCGTCGCCGGGCGCCGGTAGAGCTGCTCCGGCGTCGCGAGCTGTTCGAGCCGTCCGGCGTTGAGCAGGCCGATCCGGTCGGCGAGGGCCATCGCCTCCGACTGGTCGTGCGTGATGTAGACCGCGGTCGCGCCCGTGGAGCGGGTCAGCGTCGCGATCTCCACGCGCAGCCGCTCCCGGAGGTCGGCGTCCAGGTTCGACAGCGGCTCATCGAAGAGGATGAGCCGCGGGCGCCCGGCGAGGGCACGGGCGAGCGCGACGCGCTGCTGCTGCCCGCCGGACAGCTCGTGCGGGTAGCGCTCCTCCTTGCCGTCGAGGCCGACGCTCCCGATCGCCTCCAGCGCGCGCCGGCGGACCTCCGCCGACGAGTGCGAGCCGCGGCGGAGGGCGTACGACACGTTCTGGAGCACGGTCAGGTGCGGCCAGAGTGCGTAGTCCTGGAACACCATCGCGAGATCGCGCCGCTCCGGAGGGACGTGCCGGCGGCCGTCGGCGATGAGCCGCTCGCCGAAGCGCACCGTGCCCGCGTCGAACCGCTCGACGCCGGCCAGCCCGCGCAGCAGCGTCGACTTGCCCGAGCCGCTCGGCCCGAGCAGGACGAGGAAGCCGCCCGGCTCGATGTCGAGGTCCATCCCGCTCAGCGCCTGCACCGCGCCGTACCGGCGCTCCGCTCCCCGCACCGACACCGCGTGCCCGTGCGCCTCCGTCGCCCGCGCGTCCCGCGCCGGCCTCGTATCGATCGCCGTCATCGTGCCTCTCCGATCGCGCGCCAGCCCGCGGGTGCGAGCAGGCGGAACAGTCCGAATCCCAGGGCGACGACGACCAGGGCGCTGGCGATGGCGATGACTTGCATCGCCGTCCCGCCGCCGAAGTCGTACTTGCCGAGGGCGTTCTCGATCCCGACCGCGATCGGCTGCGAGCCCGCGGGGCTCAGGAGCTGCGACACCGGCAGTTCGAGGAGCGCGGCCGCGTAGGTGAGCAGCCAGGCGCTGAGCAGGGGCCGCGCCAGCACCGGGAGGCCGACCCCGAGCCACGAGCGCAGCGGGCCGCGGCCGTGCACCCGCGACGCGTGCACCACCGAGTCCTGGAGCTGGCCGACCGAGCCGACCAGCACGCGCGTGGTCGATGGCAGCGCCGACGCCAGATACGCGAGGAGCAGCAGCGCGGTGGTGCCGTACAGGCGCACGCCGGCCGCGTTCACCGCCGGGAGGTTGTAGGCGAAGATGTAGCCCGCCGCGAAGACGATGCCGGGCAGCGCGACCGCCGCGAGCAGCACGAAGTCCAGCAGTCTCCCGCTCAGTGCAGATCCCTTGCGCGCGAGCACCCGGGCGCAGAGCGCCGCCATCACCGTGGCGACCGTCGCCGTCGCCACCGCGCAGCCCGCCGAGAACAGCAGCGGTCCGGACAGGTCGGGGCTGGTGAGCACGCGCTGGTAGTTCGCGAAGTCCCACTGGTGCGTTCCGGTGAGGCTGCCCAGCCCGTCGATCATGGAGGCTGACACCGCGCCGAACGCGGGGACACCGAGCGCGACCGCGGCGAAGAGCATCAGCCCTGCGAGCCAGGCGACCGTCGCCGGGACGCCGAGGCGGCGGCGGGCGGGCCTCCGGCTGCGGCCGCCCAGAGTCTGGTAACTGCGCCCGCGCAGGGCCGCGTTCTGGAGCACGAGGGCGAGCACGATGAGACCGAGCAGGATCCAGCTCACGGCCGCCGCGACCGGGAACTGCGCGGGGAAGGCCTGGACCGCCGTGTAGATCGCGCCGGTCGCGACCGGGAAGTGCGCGAGGCTCGTCAGCGTCGCCGCGACGCCGTAGTCGCTGATGGACTCGGCGAACACGATGGCCAGCGCGGACCAGACCGCCGGCGCGATCAGCGCGACGACGATCCGCCCGGCGGCCAGCCGGCTGCCACCGTGGACACGGGAGGCCTCCACGTACTCGTCGCCGAGACCGCGGAGCGCGTTGGAGATCGTGAGGTAGGCGAACGGCACGCCCTTCACCGTGAGGATGAGCGCGATGCCGGCCGGCCCGTAGAAGACATCGCGCGCCCAGGGCGCGTCGAGGACGAGGATGGCCAGCACGCCGTTCGGCTCGAGCAGCCGCTCCCAGCCGAGCGCGATGAGGTACGACGGCATCAGCAGGATCGCGAAGGCGACGCCGGTCCAGATCTGCCGCAGCGGCACGGTGGTGCGGTGCACCGCCCACGCGAGCGCGAAGCCGATCGAGACGCCGACCACGGCGGCGACGACGCCGAGCGCCACCGAGTCGGCGAACGCCTGCAGCAGCGGCCCGGACATCGCCTGCCGGAAGGCGTCGAGACTGAACCAGGCGGTGCCCTGACCCAGCAGCGCCGGGCTGAACGCGACCGCGAGGAACAGCGCAATCGGGAGGACGAGGATGAGGACGACGACCAGCCACAGCGCCGTCAGCGGACTGGGCCGCGGGATCGCCCTGCGCCGGGCCGGGGCCTCACGGGACGGCGGAGCGCCGTCCTCCCGCAACTGCGGGAGGACGGCCCCACCGGTCCGCTCGGCCGTCTCGACCGTGTCGAACACGAGCATGCGCGTCGGACGTCTACTTGATGGCGCCGTCGAACCAGGTCACGACCTGGGACTGCAGCGGGCCCCAGAACACCGGGTCGATCTGCTGGTAGGCCGACGGGAAGGCAGGCACCCCGGTCGCCGGGTCCACGCCCGTCACGACCGGCCAGTACAGCGAGTCGCCGGTCGGGTCGCCGCCCTGCATCACCTTCTGGCCCTCGGCCGAGGTGACGTAGTCGATGAACTGCTTCGCCTCGGACTGCTGGACGGAGCTCGCGCCCTTGTCGATCGCGATGGCGGTCGGCAGCAGCGTCGACTTGGGAAGGTAGACGACTTTGGGCTGGAAGTTCGCGGAGGCCTTCACTTTGGCGACCTCGCCGAGCGCGGCCGAGCTCTGGATGAGGCCGTAGTCGATCTGGCCGGTCTCCAGCGCGTGCAGGGTGTCGCCATTGGTCGGGAAGACCTTGAGGCCGTTGGCCTTGAGCTTGGTGAGGTACGCCTCGCCGGCCTTCACGCCGCCGGACTTTCCGCCGAGCTGGTTCATCAGGCCCGCGATGAACGGGTAGGTCGGGCCGGACTGCGACGGGTCGTTCATGCCGATCTTGCCCTGGTAGGCGCCGGTCAGGAGGTCGTCGTAGCTCGTCGGCACCGCGGAGGTCTTGGCGGCGTTGTAGATCAGCGCGGCCATGACGGTGGTGCCGGTCGGCGTGTAGCTGTGGTCGGCCGGGACGACGGTCTTGCCCGCGTCGGTGTAGGTCGCCTTCGGCGTGTACGGCGCGAGGAGGCCCTGCTGGTCGAGCGAGGAGAAGGCGGTGTCCCCGTCCACCCACAGCATCGACCACTGCGGGTTGTTCTTCTCCGCCGAGATCTTGGTGAGGAGGGGGCCGGTGCTGTCGTCGACGACCTTCACCTCGATCCCGGTCTTCTTCGTGAACGCCTTGGCGACGTCGGAGTCGTAGCCGACGGCCGCATAGAGAACCAGGGGCTGCTTGCTGGAGGAGTCCGCAGCGCCGGCGGTGGCGGAGCATCCGGCGAGTGCTGCGATGGCGGCGCCGGCGACCGCGGCAGCGG
Source organism: Leifsonia sp. EB41 (assembly GCF_041262565.1). Lineage (NCBI taxonomy): Bacteria > Bacillati > Actinomycetota > Actinomycetes > Micrococcales > Microbacteriaceae > Leifsonia > Leifsonia sp. EB41. Next base: position 1,748,158 of record NZ_JBGCCJ010000001.1, read on the forward strand.
TCACAGTACGCATCCGACGTACGTTCATTTGAGTCTCCACATGGTGTTCGATTGGCTTTGTAACGACGGTTAGAAGTTAGAGCTGTCGAATGACACGTATGGGACGCGAGGCTGAACGGTGCGTGAACGGCGAAGCCCCGCGGCGATCGGCCGCGGGGCTCCGGTGGAGGTGTAGGCGCTAGGCCGCGACGCGGCGCCCGCTGCCGGCGAACACGCGCGCGGCGACGAGGTTCCAGAGTCCGGCGAAGAGCAGGACTCCGGCGACACCGTTGAGCACGCCGCCGATCACGTCGGTCCCGTAGTGGACGCCGACGTACAGGCGCGACCACATCACGACGGCGACGAAGACCGCGCCCACCACGATGACGATCGTGCGGGCGAGCGTGCCGCGGCACACCATCGCGAGCGCCGTCACGAGCGCGGCGGCGAAGACCACGTGCCCGCTCGGGTAGCTGAGCGTCGCCGGGTTCACGTGCAGCAGGTGGGTCAGGCCGGCCGTCGTCGGGCGCGGCTGGGCGACGACGGCCTTCACGATCAGCGTGGTGAGCCAACCGAGGCCGGTGACGACGACGGCGCCGAGGGCGAGCCGCCAGCCCTTCACGAACAGCAGGATCACGAAGGTGATCACGAGGATGACCGCGACGATCGTCGGCCTGTCGAGCTGGTCGAGCAGCAGGGCGACCTTGTCGAGCAGCGACGAGTTCATCTTGTTGACCGCGGCGTCCAGCGACTCGAAGCGGAGGGCGACGACCCACTTGGCGGCGAAGCCGAGCGCGAAGGTCAGGACGAACAGGACGACGGTCCAGACGATCCAGTGTCGGGGGATGCGGAGCTGGGCGGGCTTCACGAGACGGGTCTCCTTTCGGGGGGACGTCTCAGTCAAGCACTTTTCGGCTCAGCAACCTCTAAGAGACCACGGAGAAACGTGGCGCGTCTCTCAGGCGACCTTGGCCGGGCGCGTGTTGACGACCTCCGCGTGAGCGTCGATGAATGTGTGGACGCTCTCGCTGATGTGGTACTGCGTGTGCGACAGGCGCTCGTCGTGTGCGCGCACCAGGTCGCGCGCGGCTGCGCGGCGGGAGCGGACGCCCGCCAGCGCGACCGTCGCGCAGATCAGCACGGCCACCGCGACCGCGACCGCCACTGCGTCGGCGAGCAGCAGCCAGCCGGCCGGGAGGTGCGCCGCCGCTGCGAAGCCCGCGGCCACGGCGACCGCCGCCAGCAGGGAGCCCGAGACCAGGACGGTGCGGCGGGCGAGTGCCCACGGGCTCGAGGCGAGCAGCGCGGAGGCCGCAACGATCTCCCGCTCCTGCTGGCGGCGGCGTTCCTTGGCCCAGTGCAGGTCGCGTTCGTGGCGGCGGGCGAGCCGCTGCGCGTCGTCGTGGGCGCGGTTGTAGGAGGTGTGCTGGTTCACAGACGTGTCCTTCGAGTAGACGTGGCTGTCCCGTGTCTGGGCGTAGCCAAGTGCTGTGGTGCGGTGTGCTGTGGTGCGGCGCGGCGCGAGCTGCCGCGCGGGGCTCAGTGCGTCGGCGTGGTGACGACCGACGAGGAGCCGGTCGGCAGCGACGACACCGAGCCGAGCGTCGGCGCGCCGCCGAAGGCCGGGGCCGATACGACGGGCGACGGCACGTGCGCGGGCGGCGGGGTCAGCGCGACGACCGGGGCGAGCGCGGGCGAGGAGGGGGTGGCCGGGGCGGCGGGCGCGGCGGTCTCGGTGGCGTCCGCGGAGCGTCGTCCGCTCGGGGCGGGCAGCGACTCGGGGGCGCGGAGGCCGATGTCGGAGAGCGTGCTCTCCGTCCAGCCGGCGCGCTGCGCGGTCTGCCAGGCGCCGAGGTAGTCGGAGATGGCGGTGTCGAGGTCGTTCAGTCGCTTGGCGAGGTCGCGGACCGCGTCGAGGCGGGCGGTGATCTCGGACTCGAGGAGCACGTGCGCGCGCTCCGCGGCCTTTTCGGGGTCAACAGTGGTACCGAATGTCGGGTTCATGGTACGTCCTTCAGCTTGCGTCGGGTCGGTGCGAAAGGCTGTTACTGCGACGCTGCGATGCGTCACGCCGAGCATAGCCAGAAAGACCGTTCTGTGGGTCATTTGGAGGACACGAATCTGTCCCCCAATCCGGGCGACACGATCACGGCGTGTCGCGACCCCCGCGGGCGTCTCAGGGACGCAAGAGCACCTTGCCGGTGCGGCCGGAACGGGTGGCGACCTCCACGGCCTCCCGCACCTGGTCGAACCCGAAAACAGCCTCCACCGGCAGCGTGATCGCTCCCGTCGCGGCGGCGCGGATCAGCTCGCCGAAGAGCTCCGCGCGCTTGCCCGGCTCCATCGAGGAGCTCACCTTGCTGCCCCAGAAGCCCTTGACCAGAATCTGCCGGAAGATCAGGTCGCCGGACGACAGCCGCAGCGGCTCGCCCGCGGTGGAGCCGAACGACACGAGCGTGCCGCCGTCGGAGACGAGGGCGAGCAGGTCGCCGCTCGATTCGCCGCCGATGGAGTCGACCGCGACCGCGATCGGCGCGCCGTCCGCAAGGGCGCGGACACGGTCACGCCAGCCGTCGGCGCCGGTCACGACCAGGTTCGGGATGCCCTGCGCCGCCAGTCCGTCGGCGTCGTGTTGCCTGCGCACCAGCCCGATGACCTTCTCGTCGCGGGTCGCCGCGAACTGCGCGAGCAGCCGCCCGACCGCGCCGTTGGCCGCGTTCTGCAGGATGATCTCCCCCGGCTTCACGTCGAGGTAGTCGAGCAGGCTGAGCGCGCTGAACGGCATCGCGACGAGCTGGGAGGCCACCTCGTCGCTCAGTCCGTCCGGCACCGGGATGAGCGCCCCGGCGGGCGCGACGAAGGCTTCCGCCCAGACGCCGAACGTGCCGCCGGTGACGACGCGCTGCCCGACGGCGAGCGCCGTGACGCCGTCGCCGACCGCGTCCACGACGCCGACGGCCTCCGTCCCGGAGCCGGCCGGCAGCGACGGCTTGAAACCGTACGTGCCGCGGATGGTCCACAGGTCGTGGTTGTGGATGGGCGAGAGGACGGTGCGCACGCGCACCTGTCCCGCTCCCGGTTCGGGGAGCGGCCGCTCCTCCACCTTCAGGACCCGTGCCGGGTCGCCGAACTCGTCCTGGACGATCGCGCGCATGGGGTCCATGCTAGGCGCGCGACGCCGCCCCCGAGAAGGCCCGCTCCAGCAGCCCGTCGTACTCGCGCTTGGCGTCGTCGTGCACGCGCGCGCCGTCGGGGGTGATGCCGACGAACAGGGCGCGGCGGTCGTAGTCGCAGGTGTTGCGCTCGACCAGCCCGGCTTTGACCAGGCGCTCCACGATCCGGGAAAGGGCGCTCTGGGTCATCGGGGTGAGGTCGACCAGGTTGCGCATGGTGCACGACTCATTGGCGTAGCCGGCGACGAGGTCGAGCACCTCGTACTCACTGAGGCCGAGCTGGTGGCTCTGCTGGAGGGTGCGCTCCAACTCCGCGGCGGTGCTCAGGTAGAGGCCCTGCAACTCGCGCCAGCGGGCCGAGACGTCGACCGGTTCGTTCACGGGTGCAATGATACGCCCGCTTTCTTGCGAACTACATGAATGTGCATACTTTGCTGACACAATCTATTCCGTGTCATAGACTTGCGCTCGTGCTGAACTCCGACACCGCCTCCCGCCCCGCCGTCCGGCCGTCGCCGCCCTCGAAGTCCACCCCGGCCATCCGCTGGAGCCGCGCCCGCTGGCTGCTGCTCTTCGCGACCTGCATCGTGATCGCCCTCGACGGCCTCGACGTGTCGATGGTGGGCGTCGCCCTCCCCTCGATCGGCAAGGAGCTCGGCCTCCAGCCGGGCGCGCTGCAGTGGATCGTGTCGGGCTACGTGCTCGGCTACGGCAGCCTCCTGCTGCTCGGCGGGCGCCTGGCCGACCTCCTCGGCCGGCGTACAGTGCTCCTCGTCGCGCTGAGCGTGTTCACCGTCGCCTCCCTCGCCGGCGGCCTCTCGATGGACGCGGGCCTCCTCATCGCCAGCCGGTTCGTCAAGGGCGTCGCGGCCGCCTTCACCGCACCCGCCGCGTTCTCGCTGATCACGACCAACTTCGAGGAGGGGCCGCAGCGCAACAAGGCCATCTCGATCTTCACGACGTTCGCGGCGAGCGGCTTCTCGCTCGGCCTGATCATGAGCGGTCTGATGACGTCGCTGAGCTGGCGCTGGACCTTCCTCTTCTCCGTTCCGCTCGCCGTCCTCGCCCTGGTGCTCGGCGTCCTCTTCGTGCCGAAGGACGCCCGGGAGCGGGGCGCCGGTCACGACGTGCTCGGCGCGATCCTGCTGGCGGCCGGGATGCTGCTCCTCGTCTACACAGTGGTCTCCGCGCCCGGCGCCGGCTGGGGTTCGCTGCCGACCGTGCTCGGTTTCGTCGTCGCCGGTGCGCTGCTCGCCGCGTTCGTGATCCTGGAGCTGCGGGTGCGGCATCCGCTCGTCCGGTTCGGGATCTTCCGGGTCGCATCGGTGCTGCGGGCGAACCTCACCGCGATCACGCTGTTCGGCTCGTACGTGTCGTTCCAGTTCGTGCTCACGCTCTACCTGCAGGACGTCCTCGGCTGGTCGCCGCTCGGCATGGCGCTCGCTCTGCTGCCGACCGGGCTGGTGGTCGTCGCGAGCGCGCCGTTCACCGACCGCCTGATCGACCGCTTCGGGCCGACCGTGCTGATCATCGTCGGCCTGGGCTCGCTCTCCGCCGGCTACCTGCTGTTCCTCCGCCTGGGCACCGCCCCGGTCTACTGGCTGGACGTGCTGCCGCCTGTCGTACTGCTCGGCGTCGGCTTCGGGATCGGCTTCCCGGCGATCCAGGTGCAGGCGACGACGGGCGTGCACGACGACGAGCAGGGCCTCGCGGCCGGGCTCGTGCAGACCAGCTCCCAGGTCGGCGGCGCGCTCGCGTTGGCGGTCACGACGGCGCTGATCGCGGGAGGCTCCGCACACGCGGCGGGAGGTCCGGCCGGCCTCGCGGAGCAGCTCGCGCACTACCGCCCCGGCCTGTACCTGAGCGCGGGGCTCGCGCTCGCCGGGCTCCTCATCGCGGCGCTCCCGCGCCGCCGCCGCCGCCTCCTCCTCCCTCTGGCGCCCACCCCCAACCCCTGACCGCGCGCTGACTACACAAGCATCGAGGGGCACGTCGTTGTCACTTTCGGGCCTCCGAAACGACAACGACGTGCCCCTCGATGCTGGGTTTGGCGGGTTAGAGCTGCTCTACGGGGCCGCTCAGCGCCGGCGGCGCGACCCGGAACAGCCGCGTCCGCCACAGCAGGTAGCCCAGCCCGAGCGCGACCCACACCCCGCCGACCACCATCGCGCTCGGCTCCAGGCTGAACCAGAGGGCGACGTTGACCGCCACCCCGAGCGCCGGCAGCACCACGAATCCGAGGGCCGTCCGCCAGCCGCGCTGCTTCACGAACCGCACGTAGGTGAAGATCACCGACAGGTTGACGAAGACGAACGCCACGAACGCGCCGAAGTTGATGAGGGAGGCCGCGCGGCTGAGGTCGAGGAAGACGGCCGAGCACGCGAGTGCCGCGATGAGCAGCACGTTGCCGGCCGGGACGCCCGCCTTGTTGAGCCGCCCGAAGAACCGTCGCGGCAGCGCGCCGTCGCGGCCCATCGCGAACAGGAGGCGCGCCGCGCTCATCTGCTGCGTGATCCCGCAGCCGAGCACCGCCACCATGTAGCCGCCGATGAAGAGCGCCTGGAACGCCGCGCCGCCGATGTACTTCGCGATCTCCGGGGACGCGCCCACGATGTTGCCGACCGTCGACACGTCGGGGAACAGCACCTGCATGACATAGGTGACGCTCACGAAGAAGAGGCCGGCGACCCCGACGATGATCCGGATGGCGCGCGGGATGTCCCGCCGCGGGTGCTCGGCCTCCTCCGCGAGCGTGCTCACCGCGTCGAAGCCGAGGAACGACAGCGCCAGGATCGCCGCCCCCGACGCGATCGCGCCCGCGTCGATCCCGGGCGAGAAGAACGGCGCGACCGAGAAGTGCGCGCCGTTCGCGCCCTCCACGATGTTCTTGATCGTCAGCCCGACGAAGGCGACGGCGACGACCACCTGGATGACGACCAGGATCACGTTCACCTTGGCCGCGATCCGCACGCCGGTCAGGTTCAGCGCGGTGCAGACGGCGATGGTGGAGAGGATCCACACCCACGACGGCACCTCCGGGAACGCCGCCGTCATGTAGATCGCCGAGAGCAGCGCGTTGATCATCGGCAGCAGCAGGTAGTCGAGCGTCGCCGCCCAGCCGACCAGGAACCCGAGGTGCGGGTTGATCGCCTCGCGGGTGTACGTGTACGCCGAGCCGGCGCGCGGATAGAAGCGGACCATCTTGGCGTAGCTGAGTGCGGTGATGAGCACGGCGACCAGCACCAGCAGGTACGACAACGGGACGTGCCCGTGCGTGATGTCCGCGACGATCCCGAAGGTGTCGAAGACCGCGAGCGGCGCCATGTAGGCGAGGCCGAGGAACACGATGTGACGCAGGGTGAGGCTGCGACGGAGGCCAGAGGCCTGGAGGTCGTCGACAGTCTCGGCGGAACGGGCGGGGGAGATGGCGGGGTCGAGCTGGGACATCGGGTGGATCCTTTCGCTGCGATGGGAGAGGAACGAGTGGGTGTGACTGGGCGGGCCTAGTGCCCTTCCGCCGAGCAGTGCGCGAGCGCCCCGAACTGCTCCGGCGCCGGCGCGTCCCGGTCGGCGTCGTGCACGACCTCGCCCCCGACCACCGTCAGCGCCGCCTGCTGCTCGAGCAGAGCGGCAGGGTCGCCCTCGTGCTCGTACAGGTCCCCCGACCACGCGACGACGTCGGCGCGCGCCCCCACGCGCAGGACGCCGAGGTCGTCCTCCGCGTGCCACGCCCACGCCCCCTCGCGGGTGTAGCCGCGGATCGCGTCGTCCAGGCCGATCCGCTCGGCGGGCGTCCAGGCGTCGCGGCCGTCGAGCCCCGCGCGGGTGAGGGCCGAGTAGAACCCCACGAGCGGATCCATCTCGCCCACCTGCCAGTCGCTGGACAGCGCAACGTGCGCGCCCGACTCCATGAGCGAGCGCACGCGCCAGGCGCGGTCCCAGCGCTGCTCGCCGATGTTGTCCATCCAGGTGCCCGCGACGAGGTCGGGCGAGCAGTGCCGCGGCTGCATGGCGGCCGTGACGCCGAGCGCGGCGAAGCGGGGGAGGTCGTCGGGGTGGAGGCATTCGACGTGCACGATCCCGTGCCGGCGGTCGCGGGTCCGGTTGGTCCGCGCGGCGGCCTCGATCGCGTCGAGGGCGAGGCGGATGCCGCCGTCCCCGGTCGCGTGCGTGTGTGTCTGGAAGCCGAGCCGGTCGAGCTCGGTGACGATGCGGGTCAGCTCGCCGAGCGGGGCGGACGGGTGACCTCGGTGGCCTGGACGGTTCGCGTAGTCGTCGAGCATCCACGCGGTGTGCGGCTCGATCACGTCGTCCGCGTAGAGCTTCACCGGGCCGAAGCGCAGCCGCTCGTCCGCGTGCGCCCCGTCGACGGCCTCCCGCAGCTCGCGGCGGAAGGCGGCGTCCGCGTCGATCGGGTGGAACAGCGCCGCGATCACCCGCGAGCTGAGCAGCCCGCGCTCGCGCGCCCGGTCGAGGAGGCCGACCTCCGCGAGCGGGACCTGAGGCTCCACCACGGTCGTGATCCCCGACGCGGTGGCGAGCGCGAGGCTTCCGAGCAGGCGGCGGTAGCGTCGCTCGGGCGAGTACAGCGGGATGTCGCGCTGCAGGCCGGCGAGCCCCGCGGTCGTCATGGCGCTGGTGTAGAAGTCGGTGACCCAGCCGGTCGCCCGGCCGTCGGCGTCCCGCTCCGGGCGGCCCCATGGGATGTCGCCGCCGCCCGCGATGCCGAGCGCGCGCAGGGCCGCGTCGTTGAGCCAGACCGAGTGCTGGTCGTAGGTGGTGACGAACACCGGACGGTCGGTGAGTCCCGCCAGGTCGGCGGCGTTCGGGCGGCGGCCCGGCACGATCGAGTAGACGGCGTTCTCGGCGCAGATCCAGTCGAGGTCCGGGCGGCGCTCGGCGAGCTCGCGGATGCGGCGGCGCACCTCGTCGAGCGTCTCGGCGCCCTCCAGGCTCACCGCGTCCGGGTCGAAGCCGAGCAGGAGGTGGTTGTGGCTGTCGATGATGCCGGGCGTGACGAGGGCGCCGCCGAGGTCGCGGGTCTCACGGGCGGCGGGAGCGTCCGAGGCCGGGCCGACGTAGCTGATCCGGCCGTCCGTCACGCCGACCGCCTCGGCCCACGGCTGCGCGTCGTCGAAGGTCCTGACCCTGGCTCCGGTGAGGAGGAGGTCGGCGGTCTGAGCTACGGTCACGGTGGTCCCATCGACGGTGAGGAGAATTCTTTGACACTTGCGTCAAAGAATTCCACGAGTGTGCCACGCCTCCGCGGAAGGTGTCAAGCGATCCCGTCCGCCGCGCGCCGGTAGGGTCGACTCATGGCCCGGCCGAAGAAGCAGGATGAGCGTCGCGCCGACCTCATCGAGGCGGCGCTCAGCGCAGTCGGCGAACGCGGCCTCCGCTCGCTCTCGCTGGCCGACGTCGCGGCGAAGGCCGGGCTCACCCGCGGCGCGATCCTCTACTACTACGAGGACCTCGACCAGCTCCTGGTGGAGGCCCACCGCGCCGGCCTCGAACGGTTCTGCGACCACAGGGACGCGGTGGTCGCGGGCATCCCCGAGCCACAGCTCCAGCTCGCCGCCGCCATCCGGGAGGGCCTGCCGAGCGGCCCGGACGACGCCCTCATGCGCCTGCTCTACGAGTTCGACGTGCTCGCCGGCACCTCCACACTGCACGACGAACTGGTCGAGCGCATGTACCTGCGCCAGCTCGCGACCTACACCGGCATCCTGGAGCGCGGCGCCGCGGCGGGCGTGTTCGCGCCGGCGCTCCCCGTCGAGACGCTGGCCATGAACCTGGTCGCCCTGGAGGACGCCTACGGCCTCCACATCGTCGCGGGCAACAGCCTGATCACCGTCGCGAGCGCCGAGGCCGCCATGCGCGCCGCCGCCACCGCCTTCGGCGCCCCCACGACCCTCCACTCGCCGAGGGGCACGTAAACGCCCCTAACGGCGCTACTCGCAAAGCGCACGACTTTGCTCGCTCTATCCTGCGGTCGGTAGCATCTGATCGACTTTCAGGTTAGAGGGACGGGGACACTCATGGCTGACTCGCCGAACGGGTTCGAATCGGAATGCTTCTTCATTGCACCGATTGGCGAGGAAGGCAGTGATGTCCGTAAACGTTCGGACGGCGTGCTGAACTACATCGTCAGCAGGGCAGCGGAAGAAGTCGGGCTGACCGCAATTCGGGCTGACAAGATTTCGAGCCCCGGTCAGATCAACCTTCAGGTCATCGAGCACGTGCTCTCTGCGCGCGCGGTGGTAGCTGATCTGACTGGCCTAAACCCCAACGTCTTCTACGAGATGGCTGTGCGACACACAGCGAAGCTACCCATAGTTCTCATCGCTGAAAGGGGCACTGACCTGCCCTTTGATATTTCGCAAATGCGCACGATCTTCTTCAGTCACACCGATCTGGCTGATGCGGACGACTGCCGGAAAGCAATCGCCACCCAGCTGCAGGACGCGCTGGAGGGCGGAAATGTTGACAGCCCGATCTCGACGGCGCTCGATGTGAGTAGCTTGTCGACTGGTAGCGCGATTGACCGAAGTGTCGCGGAACTCGTTACGACCGTTGAGGACCTCGCTCGGATGCAGCGCGAGACGCGGGAAGCCGTGGCCAAGATCGATCGACAGACCGGCAGAGCGGTGGTTCAGCCAGCTGTCATTTCCGATCTCGTCGAGGCGTTCGACCACCTGATCGCCGTCTCCGATGGGACAGTCGATGACCCGCTCGAGAGTGTAGTCAAGGAATTCCTGAACCCGGTGAGATACCTGAGTCGCCATGGATATGGCCTGCCGCTAAACCGCCAGCGCGCGTCGAATAAGCCCCTTCCCTCGACCGAGAACGAGTCGTAGGAGGGGCGCGCCGCAGGCGCGCTCATAAGCAACATAGCTAGGAACGCTCTGCACGCCCCTAAAACGCGGTTCTAGGGGCGTTTACGTGCCCTTCGGCGAAGGGAGGAGAGAGGGTTAGGCGGGTGGGGCGGTGCTGGCGCGGCGGATGAGGCGGGTCGGCAGGCGGATGTGGGTCGGGTCCGGCTCCTCGCCGGCCATCAGCGCCACCACCAGCTCGGCGGCCGCAGCCCCGAGCCGTCCCATCGGCTGGCGAATCGTCGTCAGCGGGGTGGAGTACCGCGACGCCTCCGGGATGTCGTCGAAGCCGACCACCGACAGGTCGCGCGGCACCTCCAGCCCGAGCTCGTGGGCCACTTCGATGACCATGATCGCGGACAGGTCGTTGGCGGCGAAGATCGCGCTGGGCCGCTCGGGCGCGGCGAGCAGGCGGCGGGCCGCCTCCCGTGCGCTCTCCTGCTCGTAGTTGCCGAGCCCGACGATCGTCGGGTCGAACGGGATGCCGGCCTCCGCGAGCGCTCGACGGTAGCCCGCGTCGCGCGCGGCCGCCGAGCGCAGGTCCGGCCGGCCGGCGACGAAGCCGATGCGGCGGTGGCCGAGCCCGATCAGGAAGTCCACGGCACTGCGCGCGCCGCCGAAGCTGTCCGACTCCACGGTCGGGAGGTCGGCGCGGCCGGTGTGCGGGTCGACGGCCACGATCGGGACGTCCGCGTTCGCGTTGACCACGGTCGGCGTCACCATGATGACGCCGTCGATGAGCGTGCCGCTCAGCCGGCTGAGCGAGCGCCGTTCCCAGCCCTCCGAGGCGCCGTGCCGCGATCCGCTGTAGGCGAGGAGGTCGTAATGGGAGTCCGCGAGCGCCGCCCCGACGCCCTTCAGCACCTCCGCGCTGAAGGGCTCGAAGTCGGCCACGAGCACGCCGATCACGCCGGTCTGCCGCGAGCGCATGCTCGACGCGACCAGGCTCGACTCGTAGCCGAGCTCCTCCACGACCCGGAGCACGCGCTCGGCGGTGTGCGAGGCGACGCCGTAGCGGCCGTTGACCGCTTTCGACACGGTCGCAGCGGACACTCCGGCCGCTTCCGCCACGTCGTTGATGGTTGGACGTCGTCCCATGACCGAGCAGCATAGCAATCTCGAAAAGGATTTCGAAAAGGATTTCGAAAACGTTTGACACCTCTTCAGGGCCCTTGCGACACTGACGTGGTCCGGTCAGCCTCCCGGACCGACGAGTCCCAGCTCCGGCCCCAGGCGAGAGGCTTCGCCCGACCGGACGCCCCGGCACGGACCCCCGTCACCTGGCATCGCGAATCCGTGGATGCCGCTCAACGAAGAGAACAGGTTGGAATCACATGAAAGCCAAGAAGCTCCTCATCGGAGCTGCAGTCCTGGCCGCCGGATCGCTCGCGCTGACCGCGTGCAGCGGCGCCTCGGACACCTCCAGCAGCAGCAAAGTCAGCATGACGCTCTGGCAGAACTCGACGACCGGTCCCGGCCAGCAGTACTGGACCGACGCGATCGCCGCGTTCGAGAAGGCCAACCCGAACGTCACCATCAAGATGCAGTCGATCCAGAACGAGGACCTCGACGGCAAGCTCCAGACGGCGCTCAACTCCGGTGACGCCCCCGACATCTTCCTGCAGCGCGGCGGCGGCAAGATGGCCGCGATGGTGCAGGCGGGGCAGGTCATGGACCTCACCGACAAGGTCTCCTCCGACACCAAGAAGGTCATCTCCTCCGGCTCGTTCAAGGCCGAGACCTACCAGAACAAGGTCTACGCCATGCCCCTCTCGGTGCTCCCGGGCGGGCTCTTCTACAGCCAGGACCTCTTCAAGGCGGCGGGGATCGACGGGGCTCCCAAGACCATCGACGACCTCAGCGCCGACGTCCAGAAGCTGAAGGCGACGGGCGTCGCCCCGATCGCCCTCGGCGCCAAGGACGCCTGGCCCGCCGCGCACTGGTTCTACTGGTTCGCGCTCCGCGAGTGCTCCGGCACCACGATGGAGAAGACCGCCGACTCGAAGAGCTTCTCGGACGGCTGCTGGCTGAAGGCCGCTCAGGACCTCCAGAACTTCGCCGGCCAGAAGCCGTTCAACGACGGCTTCCTGACAACCTCCGCCCAGCAGGGCGCCGGCTCCTCCGCCGGTCTGGTCGCCAACCACAAGGCCGCGATGGAGCTCATGGGCGCGTGGGACCCGGGCGTGATCGCCTCCCTCACCCCCGACCAGAAGCCGCTGGCCGACCTCGGCTTCTACCCCTTCCCCGAGCTCTCCAGCGCGGGCAAGGGTGAGCCCGGCTCGATCATGGGTGGCGTCGACGGCTACTCCTGCTCGGTGAAGGCGCCGAAGCAGTGCGCCGACTTCCTCAACTTCATCGCGACGACCCCGCAGCAGATCGCCTATTACAAGGCGTTCAACTCGCCGCCGGTCAACACCGACGCGCAGAAGGAGGTCACCGAGCCCTACCTGAAGGACGTCCTCGCCGCCTACAACAAGGCCCCGTACGTCTCGCAGTGGCTCGACACCGTCCTCGGCCAGAACATCGGCAACGCGCTGAACGTGGCCGTGGTCGACATGCTCGCCGGCAAGACCGACGCCAAGGGTCTGATCCAGGCCGCGAACGACGCCGCGAAGAAGGGCTGAGAGGCCTCACCGTGAGCAACACCCGCGAGTCAACCTCGACCGAGCGCGTGTCGACGGCGGATCTCGCGCAGCACGACGGGAGCGGCGCCACCGCGTCGCTCCCGTCGCAGCCGCGCCGCCGCCGCGGCGCGAGCTGGGGCCTCCGCGCCGAGATCGCCCTCCTCGCCGGCCCCGCCGTCATCGTCTTCCTGGCCTTCGTGATCTTCCCGGTCGTGATGGCCGCCTACTACGGCTTCTTCCGCTGGGCCGGCTACGGCCCTCCCACCGACTTCGTCGGCCTCCAGAACTACGCCGTCATCCTGACCGACCCGGCCTTCCTGGCGGCCCTCGGGCACAACGCGTTCATCGTGGTCGCGTCCATCGTCATCCAGGGCCCGATCGCCATCCTGCTCGCCCTCCTCCTCAACAGGAAGATGAAGGGCCAGTCGATCATCCGCGTGCTGATCTTCGTGCCGTACGTCATCTCGGAGGTCGTGGTCGGCACCGGCTGGAGCCTGATGCTGGCCACCAACGGCGCGCTCAACGGCTTCCTGCACAACGTCGGCCTCGGCTCCTTGGCCCACGACTGGCTGTCGGACCCGAACATCGCCATCTGGACCCTGATCGGCATCCTGACCTGGAAGTACGTCGGCTTCGCCGTCATCCTCTTCCTCGCCGGCCTGCAGGGCATCCCGGAGGAGCTCTACGAGGCCGCGGCGCTCGACGGGGCGTCGTACTGGCAGATCCAGCGCAGGATCACCCTGCCGCTGCTCGCTCCGACGCTGCGGATCTGGGCTTTCCTCTCCATCATCGGCGCCCTCCAGCTGTTCGACCTCGTGTACATCATCTGGGGCCAGTACGTGGCCTCCACGGCGGGCACGTCCACGATGGCGACCTACATGGTCGCGAACGGCCGCAACGCCGGCAACTACGGCTACGGCAACGCCGTCGCGGTCGTGATCTTCCTCATCTCCCTGATCGTCGCCCTGATCTACCAGCGCTTCGTCCTCCGCCGCGACACTGCGGGCGCCGTGACCACGGCGAAGAAGCCCGGGCGCGCGAAGGGCCGCCGTGACGCGGCCGCGAAAGAAAGGACGGCGTGATGACCGCCCTCACCATCTCCTCCCGCGCCGCGCGCCGCGCCGAGCGCAAGGGCCTCCCCTGGGGCTCGCCGGCCGTCTACTTCGTGGCGCTGATCGTGATCGCGCTGATGATCGTGCCGATCGCGTACATCATCATCGGCGGCTTCCGGACGAACTCGCAGATCACCGTCGACCCGGCCGGCTTCCCGAACCCGTGGAACCCGGCGAACTACCTGGACGTGCTGACCGGCGGCGTCTTCTGGGGCCAGGTCCTCAACTCGACGGTCACCGCCCTGGTCACGACCATCGGTGCGGTCGGGCTCGGCCTGGCGGCCAGCTACGTGCTCGCCCGTTACACCTTCCGCGGCAGCGGGTTCCTGTACGCGCTGTTCGCCGCCGGACTGATGTTCCCGATCACCGTCGCGATCACGCCGCTCTACATCGTGGTGCGCAACCTCGGCCTGATGAACTCGCTCGCCGGCGTCATCATCCCGCAGATCGCGTTCGCGCTGCCGACGACCATCATCATCCTGGTGCCGTTCCTGCGTGCGATCCCGGACGAGATCCAGGAGGCCGCGTTCATCGACGGCTGCAGCCGGATCGGCTTCTTCTTCCGGATGGTGCTGCGGCTCTCGCTCCCTGGCGTGATCACGGTCGGCATCCTCGCCTTCATCGCCAGCTGGAACAGCTACCTGCTGCCGCTGTTCATCCTCAACGACCAGGCGACGTTCACCCTGCCGCTCGGTGTGCAGGCGTTCTCGTCGCAGTACGCCACCGACACCTCCAAGGTGCTGGCCTTCACCTCGCTGTCGATGATCCCCGCGCTGATCTTCTTCAGCCTGTTCGAGCGCCGCATCGTCGGCGGCCTCACCGGTGCGGTCAAGGGCTGAGCCCGGCACCCGCTCGCGTTCCCGACACGTTCCCGTACGACCCGTATGCAGGAAAGAAGCATGACAACGACAGACACCCTCCCCACCGTCTCCGAACGCGTGCGTGACCTGCACGCCCGGATGACCCTCGACGAGAAGCTCGCGCAGATCGTCGGCTACTGGGTCGACAAGGGCGACGACAACGTCGCTCCGCTCGACGGGGAGATGACCACCGGCCAGAGCTACGACGACGCCACCGCACAGGGCATCGGCCACCTCACCCGCGTCTACGGCACGCGGCCCGTCGACCCCGTGGAGCGCGCCTCCTGGCTGTGGTCGGAGCAGCGCAGGCTGCGCGAGCAGACCCGCCTCGGCATCCCCGCACTCGTGCACGAGGAGTGCCTGACCGGGCTGGCGGCGTGGAAGGCCGCGACCTTCCCGACCCCGCTCGCGTGGGGCGCCGCCTTCGACCCGGAGCTGGTGGAGGAGATGGGAGCCGCGATCGGCGCCTCGATGCGCGAGCTCGGCATCCACCAGGGCCTCGCGCCGGTGCTCGACGTCATCCGCGACCCGCGCTGGGGCCGGGTGGACGAGTGCATCGCCGAGGACCCGTACGTCGTCGGGACGATCGGAACCGCGTACGTGCGCGGCCTCCAGTCGTCGGGCGTGCACGCCACGCTCAAGCACTTCGTCGGCTACTCGGCATCGCAGGCCGGCCGCAACCACGCGCCGGTGCACGCCGGCACGCGCGAGATCCGGGATGTGCTGCTGCCTCCGTTCGAGATGGCGATCCGCGACGGCGGCGTGCGCTCGGTGATGAACTCGTACGCGGAGATCGACGGCGTGCCCGTCGCGGCGAACCCGGACTACCTCACCGGCGTGCTCCGGGAGGACTGGGGCTTCGACGGGACCGTCGTCGCCGACTACTTCGCCGTGGCGTTCCTGCACACGATGCACCGCGTCGCGGCCGACCGCGGCGAGGCGGCCGAGCTGGCCCTGACCGCCGGCATCGACGTCGAGCTGCCGACCGGCGACGCGTTCCTCGCGCCGCTGGCCGAGCGCATCCGCGCCGGGCTCACCGACGAGGCGCTGGTCGACCGGGCCGTGCTGCGCCTGCTCGCGCAGAAGGAGGAGCTCGGCCTGCTGGACGAGACCTTCGAGGAGCCGCCGGCCTCCGTCGACCTGGACTCCCCCGAGCACCGCGCGCTCGCGCTGCGACTGGCCGAGGAGTCGCTGGTGCTGCTGACCAACGACGGCGCCCTCCCACTCGAGGGCGACCGCGCCGCCGCCCGGATCGCGGTCGTCGGCCCGAACTCCGACGCCGCCGAGGCGCTGATGGGCTGCTACTCGTTCGCCAACCACGTGCTCGCCCACCACCCGGAGGTCCCGCTCGGCTTCGAGCTCCCCTCGGTCCTGGAGGCGCTGCGCGAGGAGTTCCCGGCCGCCGAGCTGGTGCACGCCCGCGGCTGCGACGTGGAGGGCGGCGACCGCTCCGGCATCGTCACCGCGGTGTCCGCCGCGGCCGACGCGGACGTGGCTGTCGTCGTCGTCGGCGACCGCGCGGGCCTGTTCGGCCGCGGCACGGTCGGCGAGGGCAACGATGTCGAGAGCCTGGAGCTCCCCGGCGTGCAGCGCGAACTGGTGGAGGCCGTCGTGCGCACCGGCACGCCGACCGTCGTGATCGTGCTGTCCGGCCGCCCGTACGCGATCGACTGGGCGATCTCCGGACCGGACGCACCTGCCGCTGTGCTGCAGGCCTTCTTCCCCGGCGAGGAGGGCAGCCGCGCGATCGCCGCCGTGCTCTCCGGCCGCGTCTCCCCCAGCGGCCACCTCCCGGTGTCGCTGCCGCGGTCGGCCGGCGCGCAGCCGTTCTCGTACCTGCACCCGCTGCTCGGCGGCCCCTCGGACGTGACGAGCGCCGACAGCACGCCGATACTCCCGTTCGGTCACGGACTCGGCTACACGACCTTCGAGCGCACGGGGCTGGAGGCTGACGCGGCCGTGGCGGCCGGCGGCGAGTTCGAGGTACGCGTGACGGTCCGCAACAGCGGCGAGCGCGCGGGCAGCGACCTGGTGCAGCTCTACGCACGCGACGTGTTCGCGAGCGTGACGCGCCCGGTGGCGCAGCTGCTCGGGTACGCCCGGGTGACCCTGGAGCCGGGCGAGGAGGCCGAGGTGACCTTCCAGGTGCCGACTGCACGGCTGGCGTTCACCGGCCTCGACGGCATCCGCATCGTCGAGCCCGGCGACGTCGAGCTCTGGGTGGGCCCGTCGTGCGCGGAGCGCGAGACCGAGACGGGAATCGTCCTCACCGGCCCCAAGCACGCCGTCACCCCGGTCGACGCCCGCCTCGTCCGCACTGCCGTCACCACACCCGCCTCCGTCGCCGCCCCTACCGCCTGACCCACGGAACCCCCGCACCATCCATCGAGGGGCACGTTGTTGTCACTTCCGGACCCGGAAAGTGACAACAACGTGCCCTTCGGGGTTCGGGAGAACTATGCTCGGCGCCGGGAGGCCCACCATGTCCAATCTCGTCGTCCATTTCGAAATCCACGCCGTCGAGCCGCAACGCCTGATGGACTACTACACCGGACTGCTCGGCTGGACGTTCACCCGGTTCGGCGAGATGCCGTACTGGGCGATCGACACCGGCGAGGGGGCGATCGGGATGGGCGCGGCCGGCAACGGGATCAACGGCGGCCTCACCCAGCGCATGGGACCCGCGCCCGCCCTCGACGCACCGATCTCCGGCGCGAACATCGTGGTCGGGATCGACGGGAACGTGGACGAGCTCTACCGGCGCGGGCTGGACCTCGGCGGCACGGAGGCGCTGCCTCCCGACGACATGCCCTCGATCGGCCGCGTCGCCTATCTGCGCGACCCGGAGGGCAACGTCTTCGGGATGATCTCGCCGATCCTCTCCGACGGCACCGACGTCACCTCCTTCATCGCGAGCTGACGCCGGTCCACCTCCCGCCGAGGGATCCTTCCACCCGGCTGCAGGCCGCGGGTAGGGTGCCGAATGAGGGCGTGGCGCGCCCGGGGAAGGAAGCGACGATGGCGGACCTCTCGGGGCGCAGGGCGCTCATCACCGGAGGCGCGAGCGGCATCGGCCTGGCGTGCGCGGAGGCGTTCGCCGCGGCGGGCGCGCACGTCACCGTCGCGGACGTGAACGGCGACGCCGCCCGCGCGACGGCCGACCGGCTGGGCGGTGAGGCGTGGGAGGTCGACCTCTCGGACACCGCGGCGCTCGGCGACCTCCGGCTCGACACCGACATCCTCGTCAACAACGCCGGCCTCCAGCACGTCCGCCCGATCCCCGAGTTCGAGCCGGAGAGCTTCGCGCTCATCCTGCGGGTCATGCTGGAGGCGCCCTTCCTCCTCATCCGCGCCGCGCTGCCCCGGATGTACCAGCGGGGCTTCGGCCGCGTCATCAACATCTCCAGCGTGCACGGCCTCCGCGCCTCCGAGTTCAAATCGGCCTACGTCGCCGCCAAGCACGGCCTGGAGGGCCTCTCCAAGGTGACCGCATTGGAGGGGGCCGCGCACGGTGTGACCTCCAACTGCATCGAGCCGAGCTACGTGCGGACGCCCTTGGTCGAGAAGCAGATCGCCGACCAGGCGCGACTGCACGGCATCCCGGAGGACGAGGTGGTGGAGAAGATCATGCTCACCGAGCCCGCGATCAAGAGCCTGGTGGAGCCGGAGGAGGTCGCCGGACTCGCGCTCTGGCTGGCCGGGGAGGGGTCGCGGATGGTCACCGGCGCGAGCTACACGATCGACGGCGGCTGGAGCGCGAAATGACCGCGTTCACGCCGGCGACGCCGTTCCGCGTCGCGGTGGACGGCGGCGAGCTGGCGGGCGGCCAGTGGCACGCCGACGCCGGCGGGCTGCCGCTGGTCGGCATCCACGGGATCACCGCCAACCACGTCTCGTGGGCCGTGATCGCCGCCGCCCTCCCCCGGGTCCGGCTGATCGCCCCCGACCTGCGTGGGCGCGGCCGCAGCGGCGGGCTTCCCGGGCCGTACGGCATGGCGGACCACGCCGACGACGTCGCGCGGATGCTCGACGGCCTCGGTGTCGAGCGCGCGGTCGTCGCCGGCCACTCGATGGGCGCGTTCGTCGCCGTGTGGCTCGCGGAGCGGCACCCCGACCGGGTGGAGCGGCTGGTGCTGATCGACGGCGGCCTCCCCGTCCCGCGCACGGCCGACCTCGGGCCCGCGCGCGACCGGCTGCGGATGACGTTCGCGAGCGAGGACGACTACCTCGCGTTCTGGCGCCGGCATCCCGCGCTCGGTCCCTGGTGGAGCGACGCGGTGGAGGAGTATGCGCGCTACGACCTCGTGGGCGCGCCGCCCGAGCTGCGGTCGAGCGTGTCCGAGGAGGCCATGTCGGTCAACGCGACCGAGATGGACGGCAGCGGCGGCTACGAGGAGGCCCTCGCCGGGCTGACCTTGCCGATCGCGTTCATCCGCGCGCCCCGCGGACTGCTGAACACCGACCCGCTCTACCTCGCCGAGGAGCCGGCGGAGTGGCGCGCCAGGCTGCCCTGGTTCGAGGCGTTCGAGGCCGACGACGTGAACCACTACACGATCGTGATGACGGAGGCCGGCGTACGGCAGCTCACCCCGCACCTGCCCGGCGCGTACCCCGCTCACCCGCACTACCACTCCGACCCCTCACCCCGCCCTCACCCGAAGGAGACCATGTGACAACCCTGCTCCCCGGCATCGTCGCCCGCAGCATCCCGACCTCCCGCTACAGGGCCAACGTCCTGGCGCGCACGACGGACCCCACGGTCGCAGCCGACGCCACCCGGACGATCGTGTTCGTGCACGGCAACGTCTCGTCGTCGCTGTTCTGGCAGCCGCTGATGCTGTCGATCCCGGAGGGCACACGCGCGCTCGCGATCGACCTCCGCGGCTTCGGGGACAGCGAGACGCTCCCCGTCGACGCGACCCGCGGGGTCGGCGACTTCTCGGAGGACGTCGCAGCCGTCCTCGACTCGCTCGACAGCGGCCCGGTGCACCTGGTCGGCTGGAGTATGGGCGGCGGCGTGGTGATGCAACTGCTGCTCGACCGCCCCGACCTGGTCCGCAGCCTCACCCTGGTGTCCACGGTCTCCCCGTACGGTTTCGGCGGCACCGCGCTCGACGGCAGCCTCCTCAACTCCGACGCCTCCGGCACCGGCGGCGGCGGGGCGAACCCGGACTTCGTGGAGCGGCTCGCCGCGCACGACACCGGCGAGGAGTCGCCGACGTCGCCGCGCGCGCCGTCTACCGCTCGGCCTACGTCGCCCCGGGCTTCACCACCGAGTACGAGGACCTCTGGGTCGCCTCGATGCTCACGACGGCCACCGGTGCCGACAACTACCCGGGCGACGCGACCGCCACCGACGAGTGGCCGGGCTTCGCCCCCGGCCCGCACGGCGTCCTCAACACGATGGCGCCGACCTACTTCGACACCACCGACATCATCGACCTCCCGGTCAAGCCGCCGATCCTCTGGATCCACGGCGCCCTCGACGCGATCGTCAACGACGCCTCCTTCTTCGACCTCAACCAGCTCGGCGCCGCGGGCGTCATCCCAGGCTGGCCCGGCGACGAGGTCGCGCCGCCGCAGCCGATGCTGAAACAGATCCGAGCGGTGCTGGAGAGCTACCAGGCGGAGGGCGGGGTGACCCGGGAGGTGGTGTTCGAGGACTGCGGCCACTCGCCCCACATCGAGAAGCCGGAGGAGTTCCTGGCAGAGCTGACGGCCTGGGTCAGCTGATGGCATCGGTCAGCTGAGGTCGGCGGCGGTCTTCAGCGCGTCCGAGATCTTCAGAAAGAGAATGCGCCGCGTTCCCGGAAACCGACGGAAGCCGAACCGCTCGTAGAACGGGACGACCGCATCGTCGATGGCATCCACTACGAGGGCGCGGATGCCCAGCGTCTCGGATGCCTGGATCGCGCGCAGCACGGCGTCCTGCAGCAGCGACGCTCCGAGTCCGACGCCCGCATGTCTGCGATCGACGGCGAGCCGCCCGAGCAGGGCGACCGGGATCGGATCGGGCATGTTCCGCGCCAGCGAGCCCGGCGCGTCGACTCGCGCGATCGAGCTCGCCGAGAGGCAGTAGTAACCGGCGACGTGGCTCGTGTCATCCGTGACGGAGACGTAACTGCGGGCGCCTCCCGCCGCGTCGTTGTGGCGCGCCCACCCCTTCAGCCAACGGTCGAGGACCTCGACGCCGCAGTCGAACTCAGAGGCGATGTCCCCCGCTGTGATGGGACGAGGCCGGTGGTACAGAGCCATGCCGCGTCAGTCGATGAACACCGAACGGCGACGGAACAGCTCGGCGAGCCCCTCGACGTTCTGGGCCGGTGCGTCGAGTGCCGCTGCGAACGCCGCGAAGGTCTCCTCCTCGACGCGCAGCTCGCGCTCGTGGCGGATCACCTCTTCCGCACGCGTGGTGAGCGTGGCGGAGGTGAAGTCGGAGACGGTGCGTCCCTCCAGGACCGCGGCACGCTCGATCAGCTCCCGCTGCGCGCTGGTCACCCGCACTTCGATTCGTCGGTCTTTGGTCGGCATGTCCTCAAGTGTACGGCAAATCACCGTACACGCAACCGTCACCGCACCAGCACCCCGCGCTCCACCCCCAGCATCCCCTCCACCGCGTGGGCGAGCAGCGACCCCCGGTCGGCCGCGCCTCCCCAGCGGACCAGCGCCTGCGCATTGAGTCCGTCGAGCATGCCGAGCAGCTGCCAGGCGACCGCGCGCGGCTCCTCCACCCGGAAGGACCCCGCCGCGACGCCGTCCACGATCACGCCCTCGATGACGTCGCTCCAGGCGTCCATCTGGTCGCGCACCGCCGCCCCGAGCACCGTGTTGCGACGGCCGAGCGCCCAGGCCTCCACCCACACCACCGTGACGTCGTCACGCGTGCCGTCGAGGAGGGTGCGCAGCAGCGTCGCGAGCCCGGCGGCGGCCGACGGGGCGGCCGCGAGCAGAGTGCGCAGCTCCGCGATCTCCGCTCCGACGATGCTCGTGAACGTCTCGGCCACCAGGCCGTCCATCGACTCGTGGTAGTGCGCGACCAGCGCAGGCGTCACCCCGGCGCGAGCGGCGACGGCGCGCAGCGTCACTGCGGCGAGGCCCTCGTCCAGGGCGACGGCGCGGGCGGAGGCGGCCAGTTCTGCGCGGCGCTCGGCGGGCGGTTTGCGGGCTGCTCTTGACATCGTGGGTCCAGTATAGGTATCTATTGATCATCCGATCAATAGAGCCCGGAGGTTCACATGACCTGGCGCATGCCCGCCGAGACCGCACCGCACGAGCGCACCTGGATGGCTTTCCCGCGCGCCGGCATCACCCTCGGCGACGACGCCGCCTCCGCTGAGGAGGCCTACGCCGCCTGGACCGCGGTCGCCCACGCCGTCGCCGAGTTCGAGCCGGTCACGATGGTGGTCGACCCCTCCGAGCGCGAGCGCGCCGCCCGCATGCTCGGCTCGCACATCGAGCAGGTGGAGGCACCGCTCGACGAGTTCTGGATGCGCGACTTCGGCCCGACCTTCGTGGTGGACGACGAGCGCCCCGGCGTGCTCGGCGCCGTCGACTGGACCTTCAACGGCTGGGGCGACCCCGCCTGGTCCGAGTGGCGCAAGTCCGCGGAGATCGCCCGCTTCGTCGCCGAGCGCACCGGCGCCGAGCTGGTCAGCTCCGTGCTCGTGAACGAGGGCGGCGGCATCCATGTCGACGGCGACGGCACGGTGCTGCTCACCGAGACCGTCCAGCTCGACCCGCGCCGCAACAAGTACGCCGATAAGGCACGGGTGGAGGCCGAGCTCGCCCGCACGATCGGCGCGACGCACGCCGTCTGGCTCCCCCGCGGCCTCACCCGCGACTACGACGACTTCGGCACCAACGGCCACGTGGACATCGTCGCGACCATCCCGTCACCCGGCCGACTGCTCCTGCACGTGCAGCGCAACCCGGAGCACCCCGACTTCGAGGTCTCGCGCGAGCTGCGCGCGTTCCTCGCCGGCACGACCGACGCCGCCGGACGCTCGTGGGACATCGTGGACCTGCCTGCCCCCGCCACCATCCGCGACGAGGAGGGCTTCGTGGACTGGAGCTACGTGAACCACCTCGTCGTCAACGGCGGCGTGATCGCGTGCGGCTTCGGCGAGGAGGCGGCGGACGCGGAGGCGACCGAGATCCTGGAGGCCGCGTACCCCGGTCGCCGGGTCAGCATGGTGGACTCGCGCCCGATCTTCGCCCGCGGCGGCGGCATCCACTGCATCACGCAGCAGCAGCCGGCGGTGCAGGCATGAGCCGCTTCGACGTCGTGGAGGCCACCATCGCCGACCTCCGCCGCGCCCTGGAGTCCGGCGAGACCACCAGCGCCGAGCTGGTCGACGCCTACCTCGCCCGTATCGACGCCTACGACACCGCCGGCCCGCGCCTGAACGCCGTGATCGTCCGCAACCCCGACGCCCGCGAGGAGGCCCGCGCCGCCGACGAGCGCCGCGCCCGCGGCGAGACGCTCGGCCCGCTGGACGGCATCCCGTACACCGCCAAGGACAGTTACCTGGCCCGCGGCCTCACCGCCGCGGCCGGCTCCCCGGCGTTCGAGCACCTGGTCGCCCAGCGCGACGCCTTCACGATCGAGCGGCTGCGCGCGGGCGGGGCGATTCTGCTCGGCCTCACCAACATGCCGCCGATGGCGAACGGCGGGATGCAGCGCGGCGTCTACGGCCGCGCCGAGAGCCCGTACAACGGCGACTTCCTCACCGCAGCGTTCGGCTCCGGCTCGTCCAACGGCTCCGGCACCGCAACGGCCGCCAGCTTCGCCGCGTTCGGGCTCGGGGAGGAGACCTGGTCCTCCGGCCGGGCCCCCGCCTCCAACAACGCACTGTGCGCCTACACCCCGTCGCGCGGCGTCATCTCGGTGCGCGGCAACTGGCCGCTGGTGCCGACGATGGACGTCGTCGTGCCGCACACGCGCACGATGGCCGACCTCCTGGAGGTCCTGGACGTCATCGTCGCCGACGACACCGAGACCCGTGGCGACTTCTGGCGCGCGCAGCCGTGGGTGCCCATCCCGCCGGCGTCCGAGCTGCGGCCCGCGTCGTATCCGGCACTGGCCGGGGACGCGAGCCTGGCCGGCCGCCGCATCGCCGTCCCGCGCATGTACATCAACGCGGACGAGGAGGCCGGCACCGGCGAGCACGTCGGCATCGGCGGCCCGACCGGGCAGCGCATCCGCACCCGCGACTCGGTGATCGCGCTGTGGGAGGCCGCCCGCCGCGACCTGGAGGCCGCCGGCGCCGAAGTGGTCGAGACCGACTTCCCCGTGGTGTCCGAGTACGAGGGCGACCGGCCGGGCGCGAAGACCATCGCCACCCGCGGCTTCGTCTCGCCCGCCTACCTGCGCCGCGAGATCATCGACCTCTCGGCCTGGGGCTGGGACGACTTCCTCGCCGCCAACGGCGACCCCGCGCTGAACACGCTGGCCGACGTCGACGGCGACCGGATCTTCCCGCAGCCGGAGGGCGCGCTGCCGGACCGCTACACCGGCTTCGACGATGATATCGCCGAGTATCCGGCCTGGGTGCGCGAGCATCCCGGCACGACATTGGAGGGCATCCCGGAGCTGGCGGACGGCCTCCGCGGCCTGGAGGAGACCCGCCGCGTCGACCTCGAGGAGTGGATGGCCGGCCTGGGCGTCGACGTCGTCGTCTTCCCCGCGGTCGCCGACGTCGCACCGGCCGACATGGACGTGAACCCGGCGTCCGCCGACCTCGGCTGGCGCAACGGCGTCTGGGTCGCCAACGGCAACCTCGTGCCGCGGCACCTCGGCATCCCCACGGTCACAGTCCCGATGGGGACGATGGAGGACACCGGGATGCCGGTCGGCCTGACCTTCGCGGGCCGCGCCTACGACGACGCGGCGCTGCTGGCGCTTGCGACGGCGTTCGAGGCCACCAGCCACCGCCGCACCGAGCCCCCGCGCACGCCCCGGCTTCCCTGACCCCGCGCGCATCGGCCGCGATTCGTGCCGAATGTCGCCTTCAACGCCACCAAACGCGACATTCGGCACGAATCGTGCGCGGCACGGCTCAGCCGGCGACGCCGACGGCGGCGCGCTCGGTGTCGGGGCGGGTGAGGGAGTCGAGCATCGCGGTCGCGAGGTCGGCCCGCGACAGCAGGAAGCTGCGCGGCACGCTCGCACCGACGCGGGTCCGGTAGCGGCCCGTCGCCTTCCCGTTGGTGAGTCGCGGCGGCCGGAACGCCGTCCAGACGCTGTCGGACGCGGCGAGCGCCGCCTCCATCTCGCGCAGATCCTCGTAGACCGGCCGCAGCGCGCGCTCCACGATCGGGAGGGCGATCCGTCGGCTGATGAAGCTGTCGTCGGGTGGAGGCGGGGCGACCGGCGCGGCGCTGATGACGACGATGCGCCCCGGGTGGGCGGCCAGGATCGCGCGCGTGGCGGGAGCCGCGACGTGCGCGTCCGTGTTCGACCTCGGGCCGATGGCGGAGAGCACCGCATCTGCGTCGTCGATCGCCTCCCGCAGCGCGGCGGTGTCGGCGAAGTCGGGCACGACGCGCACAGTGACGCCGGGGGCGAACGACGCGGGCCGCCGCACGACGACCGTGATGTCATCGCCGCGTTCGAGCGCCTGCCGGACGAGCTCGGCGCCGGTGCGCCCGCTGGCGCCGAAGATGGTGAGCTTCATATCGGCATGCTAAGTGATAATCACAATTATGTGCAATCACTGATTGGTACGATGTCGGGATGCCGGCACCAGAAGACCGACGCGAGTACACCGCGCTCGAGACCCGCGCGAGCTTCCT
Source organism: Leifsonia sp. EB41 (assembly GCF_041262565.1). Taxonomy (NCBI): domain Bacteria; kingdom Bacillati; phylum Actinomycetota; class Actinomycetes; order Micrococcales; family Microbacteriaceae; genus Leifsonia; species Leifsonia sp. EB41. The sequence goes on from NZ_JBGCCJ010000001.1 coordinate 1,773,572, forward strand.
CCTCTCGCAGCTCGGCCTCCAGAGCGCCCAGCGCTTCACCGCAGCGCTGGCACCGCTCGGCATCACCCCCAACCGCTTCGGAGTGCTGGCGCAGCTCGCCCGGCAGGAGGGCCGCACCCAGCAGGAGCTGGCCACCGCGCTCGGCCTGCACCGCAACTCGATGGTCGGCCTGATCGACGACCTCGAGTCCCGCGGCCTGGTCGAGCGCCGCCGGCACCCGGACGATCGCCGCGCCTACGCCATCCACCTCACTCCTGCGGCCCGCGACGTCCTCGCCGAGGGCGACCGCATCGCCGACGAGCTGGAGGACACGATGCTCGGCGCGCTCAACGCGGAGGAGCGCGCCGGCCTGGTGGCGACGCTCACCCGCCTGGTGGCCGCAGCCGGGTACACGGCCGGGGTGCATCCCGGCCTGAGCGAAGGGCATTGAGCAGGGAATCGTCCCCCGGCCCCCGCACTAAGCTTGAACCCGTGTCCAAAGTCTTGAGCAGTCTTCCGGTCGGTGAGCGAGTCGGCATCGCGTTCTCGGGGGGTCTCGACACCTCCTGCGCGGTCGCCTGGATGCGCGAGAAGGGTGCGATCCCCTGCTCCTACACGGCGGACATCGGTCAGTACGACGAGCCGAACATCGACGAGGTGCCCGGCCGCGCGAAGGAGTACGGCGCGGAGGTGGCCCGGCTGGTCGACGCCAAGCGCGCGCTGGTCGAGGAGGGCCTGATCGCGCTGCAGTGCGGCGCCTTCCACATCCGCTCCGGCGGCAAGACCTACTTCAACACCACGCCGCTCGGCCGCGCGGTCACCGGCGTCATGCTGGTGCGCGCCATGATGGACGACGACGTCGAGATCTGGGGCGACGGCTCCACCTACAAGGGCAACGACATCGAGCGGTTCTACCGCTACGGCCTCATCGCCAACCCCCGCCTGCGCATCTACAAGCCGTGGCTGGACGCCGCGTTCGTGGAGGAGCTCGGCGGCCGCAAAGAAATGAGCGAGTGGCTCGTCGCCCGCGGCTTCCCGTACCGCGACGCCACGGAGAAGGCTTACTCCACCGACGCCAACATCTGGGGCGCCACCCACGAGGCCAAGCGCCTGGAGGAGCTGAACGCCGGGCTCGACATCGTCGACCCGATCATGGGCGTCGCCGCCTGGCGCGAAGACGTGGAGGTCGCCCCCGAGACCGTGACCGTCCGCTTCGAGGCGGGCCGCCCTGTCGCGCTCAACGGCGTGGAGTTCGCCGACCCGGTTGCGCTCGTGCTGGAGGCCAACGCGATCGGCGGCCGCCACGGGCTCGGCGCGTCCGACCAGATCGAGAACCGCATCATCGAGGCCAAGAGCCGCGGCATCTACGAGGCGCCCGGCATGGCGCTCCTCTACATCGCCTACGAGCGCCTGCTCAACGCGATCCACAACGAGGACACCGTCGCCAACTACCACAACGAGGGCCGCCGCCTCGGCCGCCTCATGTACGAGGGCCGCTGGCTCGACCCGCAGTCGCTCATGCTGCGGGAGTCCCTGCAGCGCTGGGTGGGCTCGGCGATCACCGGCGAAGTGACCCTGCGCCTGCGCCGCGGCGACGACTACACGATCCTCGACACGACGGGCCCGTCGCTCAGCTACCACCCCGACAAGCTCTCGATGGAGCGCGTCGGCAACGCCGCCTTCGGCCCGTCCGACCGCATCGGCCAGCTCACCATGCGCAACCTCGACATCGCCGACTCGCGCTCGCGCCTCGAGCAGTACGCGGCCTCCGGGCTCATCGGCGGCCCGACCGGCGAGCTCGTCGGCGAGCTGGAGGAGGGCAGCGCCCGCTCGATCCTGGAGCTCGACGTCAGCGGGCCTGACGACGCGATGTCACGCGAGATCGATGCGTCCTCCGAGGGCGCCGCGTTCGACTCCGGGACCGACTGAGGCCACGATGTCGGAGGAGGCGACGCCAGGCGGACCCGGTCGGGTCGACCAGGCGCGCAACCACGAGCCACGCAACCACGAGCAGGGCGAGCACGAGCCGGACAAGTGGCCGCTCGGTCGCCTGCTCGGCGCCGCCTCCCGCGCCGTCGAGCGCGCCTGGTACGAGGCACTGGAGGCCCGCGGCCTGACCCACGCCGGCCTGATCGCTCTCCATTTCCTGGAGCTCGGCTTCGACTCGCAGACCGACCTCGCCCGCTTCGCGCAGGTGGAGGCGCAGACCATGTCCCGCACGGTCGACCGGCTGGAGCGCGAGGGCCTGGTCATCCGGCTCCCCGACCCCGCCGACCGGCGCAGGCACATCGTGTCCATCACCGAGCGCGGTCACGCCGCCTTCGAGGCGGTGCGCGGCCTGGAGGACGAGGTCTTCCCGACGGTCGACGACCCGGACGCGCTGAGGGCCGCGCTGATCCAGATCGTCAGCGCGGCCCCCGCGCGTCAGCAGCGCTGACGCATCGCCCGCCCGGTCAGGCGATCCGGTCGTCGCCCTCGTAGCGGTTCCGACCGATCGGCAGGCGTGGGCGCAGCAACCCCAGGTCGTATGCCACCCGCACAGCCTCCTCGCGGGAGTTGGCGCCGAGCTTGCGGTAGATGCTGCGGGTCTGCGTCTTCACCGTGTTGATCGAGACGACCAGCGAGCGGGCGATGTACTCGAGGCTGGCTGTGGACTGCAGCCGGTCGAGCACGATCCGCTCCCGCTGGGTGAGCTGCGCGGCCATCGCCGTCTCCGAGAACAGCGGCTTGATCCGCGACAGGGCCGCGTCGACGTCCTCGCAGCCCGCGGCGGCGGCCGAGGTCAGCGGCGCCACCTGACCCTCGATCGTCAGGACGAACGGTGTGAGGAGGCCGTTCGCCTCCGCGAGCTGTCGCGCGTTCAGCCGGATCGTCGCCGCCCGCGCGCTCTTCAGCCGGTACAGCGCCTCCGACTGGACGAGCAGCATCTCCACTCGGGTCCGCGGTCCTGGGCTCTCCGCCAGCACCGTCTCCGCCAGGAGCTGAGCGCTCCGGTACTCGCGGAACATCAGCAGCAGTCGCGCCGCCACCGGGCGCAGCGCGTTCGTGCCGTCCGGGAAGGCCTTGATGAGCTTCTGCGCGGCGACCAGATTGCCCTGCGACATGAGCAGGTCGGCGCTCAGGGCGACGAAGCGGGCGCTCTCGGTGTTGCTCGGCGTGTGCGTGCCCTTGCTGAGAAGCTCGCCGTCGATGACCTGCTGGGCCTCCTCCAGCTCCCCCGCCGCGAGCGCGCGCACGGCGGCCGCGTAGGCGGAGTAGCTGTGCAGCTCGCCGACGTCGACGGCCGGGCTGGGCGGCCACGACGAGACCTCGCCCGCAACTGCGTCGCCGTCGGCGAGCGCGTGCAGCTCGGTCGCGATGAGCTGCCGCGCGATCGCCAGCGGCGCGAACGCCCGCGGCCCGAGCGGCCGGTCGTCGTAGCGGTGCGAGTCGAGGCGATCGGCGACCGCCTTCGCCCGGTCCAGCTCGCCGTGCAGGGCGTGCGCCAGCGCCGCGGCCCCTGACGCGAAGACGTACAGGTCCGGGTCGTCCGAGACGCTGATCGCGGCGCGCTCGAACGAGGTCACGGCCTCCAGCTCCCGGCCGAGACGGAGCTGCGTGAGGCCCATCTCGAGCCATGCGATCGGCGGGACGGAGACGCCGGGGTCCGGTGTCGAGAGCGGGCCGAGGAAGTCCTCGGCGTTTGCGAGCCGCCCGACCTTGCGGAGGGCGATCATGCTCGCGAGGTCCGTCCAGTACCCCCGCACCGGTTCCAGCCGTCTGCCGCGAAAGGCCTGCGGCTCCGCGGCGGCCTGATAGTAGTCGAGCGCGCCCGCCGCGTCCCGCCCGGCGATCTCGCGGAGCAGTCCGGTGACCGTCAGGAGGATGGCCGAGGACCGGATCGCGGCGAGCTCCACCCCGCCGAGGACCTCCAGGTAGTCCATGGCGTCGTCCGTGAACGAGGAGGTCCAGTTGCGGGCGATGATCGTCTCGGCAGCGGCGAGGTCGTTCGCCCGCAGCGCCTGACGGAGCGCGGCGAGGGAGTCCCCGTTCGCCTCCAGCACGTCGAGGAGCTCGCCGGCGAGTCGCTCGCCCTCGCCCGGCGCCGTCGCGTCGAGCTGCGAGCGCAGCGCCACGCGCACCGGGTCGAGCAGCTCGTAGACCAGGCGACCCTGTCCGCGCGCGTACGTCCAGATGCCGAGGCCGGCGGCCTCTGCGTCGCCGAGGACGTCGCGCTCCGCCTCGTCGGCGCCGATGCGCTCGACGATGTGCGGCGACAGGTAGGGGGCGACGGCCGCGCGCTGGAGGCCGAGACGGCCGTCGTCGCCGACCGGGGCAGCGGCCAGCAGCTCGGAGACCACCGTCGCGCCGATGTCTTCGAGCGCACGCACGGCGACGGGCTCGGCGAGCGCGGAGCGCGGGTCGTCGAAGATCCGGACCATCGCGCGGGCGGCCAGTGGCCAGCCGCGGCTCTGCCGGAGCACGTGGTCGAGGATGCGCCGCTCGACGTCGAGGCCGAGCACGCGCACCACCTCGTCGAGCTCCGCCCGGTCGAAGGCCAGGTCGTCGTTCTGCACGACCACCAGGTCGAGGACGGCCGCCAGGCCCGGAGCCTCGAAGGAGGTCAGGCACCGCGTGAGCACCATCAGGTGCAGGTTCGGAGTCCGGCGCAGCGTCTGGACGAGCTCGGACGACAGCAGACCGTCCCAGCGCCGGGTGTATCCGTCGAGGACGAGAACGACGGTGCCGGGATACCCCGCGATTGTGTCCTGCGCCGCGGCGACCGGGTCGGTGTCCCACCGGTCGTCCGCCCCGTGGGGGTCGAACTCGGTGCGGACGGCGTCCCAGAAGCCCCTGACCTCACCGGTCAGGAGCTCGAGGTCGATCCAGCCGGCCGCGGCCCGCGCCGCGCCGCCGGAGCCCTCGAGCCACTTGCGGACGAGGGACGTCTTGCCGTAGCCGGCCGGAGCGCGCACCACCGTGGCCTGCTCCCGCAGCGCGCGGTCGAGGCGGGCGGCCAGCGCCGGCCGATCGACGGTGTAGCGCGAGAGCCGCGGCAGCCGTGGCGGCTCGCCCTCGAGGCGGCCGTCCACGAGCGACGCGTCGGATGTGGTCGTGATCGTCATACCTGACTCCTTTGGCTCGGTGTGATTGAGAGCGAGCCGGTTGCCTGTCGGATCGTGATGCGCGGCGTGTTCGAATTCACCTTCGTCGTGCCCATCGGTTCCCCCCGAGATCGTCATGAAACCCCCTCTGTCCCCGGTGTGCGCCCCGGCGGAGCACATAGGCGATGCTGGCAGCGCCTTCATGTCGAATACCGCTGAGCGGAAGGCCAGATCGCGGAGTATCGCACGCACGTCATCAGTCCCTTCATCTCATGATTCACCTGACATCTTTAGGTAACATTATAGAGACCACACGCCGCGTGTGTCATTTTCACCCGCTCGATTCCCGGGGTGACGCGGATCGGGGGACGCTGAACGAGGGTGAGATTTGCCAAGCGAACAGGTGAAATCCATCTTCCGGGCTTGCCAAGATTTGACGTAACGCACAGAATTTCAGACAGCGCGACGTCCATCCGGGAAAGGCGCGCAGGCCCGCTGCCCAACCCCTCCGGCGGCGAATGAGGTGCGGGTGCCGTCCCCTGACATCGAGCGGCGCCCGCACCGGCCGCACGAACGCAGCCGCGCCGGCCCAGCAAGGAGTACGACCTGGTGAGACTTTCCGTTGTCGGTTGCGGCTACCTCGGGGCGGTCCACGCGGCCGCGATGGCCGATCTCGGTCACGACGTCGTCGGCGTCGACGTCGACGCGCGGAAAGTCGCGCAGCTCTCCCGGGGCGAGGCGCCGTTCTTCGAGCCGGGGCTGCAGGAGCTCCTGCTGTCCGGGCTGCGCAGCGGGCGGCTCCGGTTCAGCACCGACGCCGCCGCGCTGAGCTCGGCGGACCTCCACTTCATCGCCGTCGGCACGCCGCAGCTCTCGGGGCCGCCGGCGCGGACCTCTCCTCCGTGGACGCCGCGTTCGCGCAGGTGCTCGCGCACGGCAAGGACGGCGACATCGTCGTCGGCAAATCGACGGTCCCGGTCGGCACCGTCGAGCGGCTCTGGGCGACCATCGGCGGCGGTGACCCGCGCGTGACGCTCGCCTGGAATCCGGAGTTCCTCCGGGAGGGGCACGCGGTCGCCGACTCCCTGACCCCGGACCGGCTGGTGTTCGGGGTGGCGGGCGGAGCTCGGGACGACGCTGCGGCCGCCGCGCTCGCGCAGGTGTACGAGAAGCCGCTGAGCGACGGCACCCCGCTCATCGTGACCGACTGGGCGACCGCCGAGCTGGTGAAGGTCGCGGCCAACGCGTTCCTGGCCACGAAGATCTCGTTCATCAACGCGATGGCCGAGATCGCGGAGGCCACCGGCGCCGACGTCACACAGCTCGCGGACGCGATCGGTCACGACGCCCGGATCGGGCGCCGCTTCCTCAACGCGGGCGTCGGCTTCGGCGGCGGCTGCCTGCCGAAGGACATCCGCGCGTTCCAGGCCAGGGCCGTCGAGCTCGGACTCGCCGAGTCGGTGGTTTTCCTCGACGAGGTGGACAAGATCAATCTGCGCCGCCGCGCCCGCGTCGTGGAACTGGCCGAGGAGCTGCTCGGCTCCACCCCCGGCCGGCGCGTCGCTGTGCTGGGACTGGCGTTCAAGCCGGACTCGGACGATGTCCGCGACTCCCCCGCCCTCGAGGTCGCGTGCGCCCTGCGCGCGGCGGGAGCCGAGGTCGTGGCCGCGGACCCGCACGCGGCCGCCAACGCCCGCGCCCGCGATCCGGAGCTCGTGACGGTCGACTCCGCGGAGGAGGCGCTGGCGGGCGCCGAGCTGGTGATCCTGCTCACCGAGTGGCGCGACTTCACAGAGCTCGACCCTGCGCGGACCGCCGCGCTCGTTTCCGGGCGTCGCATCGTCGACGCGCGGAACGTGCTCGATCCGGAGGTGTGGATCGGCGCGGGGTGGGAGTACCGCGGGCTCGGACGACGCTAGGGCGCTGCGCTCAGCCGCCGCCCTTTCCGTGGCCGTTGCCGTTGCCGTGTCCGTTCCCGTTGCCGTTGCCGTTGCCGTTCCCACTGTTGCCGGTACCCGGGTTCGGGGCCGGGGCCGGCGGCGCGGGCGCCGGGGCGGCGGGCTGGGGGGTCGTCGTCGCCACGGGTGCGACGGTCTGCGCCGGGCCCGTGACGGTCGGAGTCGGCCGTGGGGAGTTGTCCGACCCGGGCGGCGTCGGCTCGGTGAACGCCGGGGCGAGCACACTGCCGAGGGTCAGCGCCAGCGCCACGATCGCAACGCTTCCACCCGCGATCGCGCCCACGAGGACCCGGCGTCGCCGCGACTCGCTCTCGCCGGCCCTGGCCGACCGCCGTGGCGAGGACTCGGTGGCGCCCACCAGTGCCCCTCCGCCCAGCTCGGCCACAGGCATCGCGGCAGTCGGCTCGAGCTCGCCCGGCACGTCCTCCACGGGCAGCGTCCACCCGGCGAGCTGCGGGGCGAGCTCCCGGGTCATGACCGCCACCTCGAGCGCCGTCGGGCGGAGGCCCGGGTCCCGAGCGGTCATCGCGCCGAGCAGGCCGCGCCAGTCCTCCGGCAGCGACGCGGGGATGCGCGGGTCGCGGGCGAGGCGCGCCGTCACGGCCTCCAGCGGGGTCCCCGGGTACTCGGTCACCCCGGTGAGGGCCTCCAGCGCCACAAGGCCGAGCGCGTAGATGTCGGCCGCCGGCCCGGGCTCGGCGATGTCCGCCTGCTCCGGGCTGAGGTACCCGGCGGTGCCGATGATCGTGCCCACCGTGGTCAGGCGTTCCGTGCCGAGGAGGTGTGCGATCCCGAAATCGGCGAGCTTCGCGTGCGGCATCCCACCCGGCACACCGGAGTCGCCGAGCAGGATGTTCGCCGGCTTGAGGTCGCGGTGGATCATGCCGGCGCCGTGGACGACGACCAGCGCCTCCGCGATGCCTCCGGTGATGGCCGCGGCCTCCTCGGGCGGCACCGGTCCGCGGTCGAGCCGCGAGCGGAGGTCTTCGCCGTCGACCAGCTCCAGGACGAGGAAGCTCGGGGACGGGTCGCCCTCGGGCGAGAGGTGCGCGTCGAGCAGCGTGACGAGGTTCGGGTGCGAGACCCGGGCGAGCGCCGTTGCCTCCGCGCGCCGGCGGGCGTCGTCGCTGGCCTCCCCTGCGGCGAACACCTTGACCGCGACGAAGCGCTCCAGCTGGCGGTCGAACGCGCGGTACACGGTCCCCATCCCGCCGCGCCCGAGCCGATCGCGGAGTTCGTAGCGATCGAGGAGGAGCGTGTCGGGAAGCACTGCCCGAGCATACGCGCACTCGGGCATGCCGTGAATCCGCCGAAAATCGGGCGGCCTCCCGTTGCGGGATCGCAGAGGTAGGGCGTGACTGGCAAGAGTGACCGAACGATCCGAGGAGCCCCCGCCTGACACCGGGGTGCTCGATGCGCTCCAGGTCTATCGCGCGGCGGAGACCGCGATGCGGCGGCGTACCGGAGCGGCCATGGGGATCGGTGAGAACGACTTCCTCGCACTGCGCCTGATCCTCGACAACGCCGCGTTGGGCCGTCGCACCTCCGCCAAGGACGTCAGCTCCTACGTGGGCGTGTCCAGCGCTTCCACCACGGCGTTGATCGACCGGCTCGTGCGCGGCGGGTACATCGAGCGCCGCACGAACGAGGCCGACCGTCGCTCGGTGGACCTCGTGCCGACCCGCGCGGCGTTCGGCGACACCGGCCCGCTGAAGATCGCCCAGGAGCAGATCGAGGCGGAGGCCGCCGAGCTGAGCGAGGAGGAAGCCCGCACGGTGACCCGGTTCCTCACGAAGATGCGGCGGACCGTGGACGGAATCGCTGCGGAGCGACACGCGAATAGGCCGGAAAGGCCCTGACGTCAAGGGGATTGTTCGACAACCGAAACAGTTGTTGCGTGGAGCCCGTCAAGGAAAGGACAACCCCTCCATGAACATCCTGCTCATCATCATCGCCATCATCGCGATCGTCCTGCTTCTCACCGGCGGCTTCGTGTCGTCCCTGAACTTCCTGCTCTGGGTCGGCATCGTCCTGCTGGTGCTGGCCGTGATCGTCTGGCTCGTGCGGCTGCTGACCGGCAGCCGACGCGTATAGAGGAGGCCTCAATGAGTCTGGGCACCGGAATCGTCCTGTTCGTGATCGGAGCGATCCTCGCGTTCGCCCTCAACATCCAGGTCGACTGGATCAACCTCCACCTCGTCGGGTACATCCTGATGATCGCCGGCGTGGTCGGCATCATCATCGGGATCATCCTGCTGACCCGTCGCCGCCGCACCGTGGCCACCACGCGCACAGCGGTGGACCCGGTGACCGGCGACCGCGTCACCCGACGCGGCATCGACGACGACATCGTCTGAATCGGAAACCCCCGGAAGTACGAAGCCCCCGCCGAACGGCGGGGGCTTCGTCGTGTCAAGAGTGGCGTCAGCCCTCCATCGAGGCTCAGCCCATCGAATCCAGGATCTCCACGAGGTCCTCGAACGTCGTCAGCGGGTTGAGGATCGCGAACCGCGTGTTCGTCCGGCCGGCGTGCGAGCTCGGCGTGACGAAGGCGCGCTGCTCGTCCAGGAGGCGGGCGGACCACAGCGCGTAGTCCTCCTTGCTCCAGCCCTCCCGCTCGAAGACCACGACCGAGAGCTGCGGCTGACGGACCAGGTGGAAGCCCTCCCGGCGGTCGATCTCGTCCGCGATGCGGCGGGCGAGCTGCAGGGAGGCCGTGACGGCGTCCCGGTAGGCGGCGGCGCCGTGCGAGGCGAGCGAGAACCAGAACGGCAGCCCGCGGGCGCGGCGGGTCAGGTGCGCGGCGTAGTCCGACGGGCTCCACTCGGTCGCTTCGGTGAGCGTGTCGAGGTACTCGGCGTGCTGCGTGTGCGCGCGGCGGCCCTGCTCCGGGTCGCGGTAGAGCAGCGCGCAGGCGTCGAACGGGGCGAACAGCCACTTGTGCGGGTCCACGATGAGCGAGTCGGCGCGCTCGACGCCCGCGAACCGCGGGCGGGCGAGCGGCGACAGCATCCCGGCCAGGCCGTAGGCGCCGTCGACGTGCAGCCAGAAGTCGAACTCGTCCTTCAGCGCGGCGATGGAGGCGATGTCGTCGACGATCCCGAAGTTGGTGGAGCCCGCGGTCGCGACGACCGCGAAGACGGCGCCCCCGTGCTCGGCCAGCGCCGGACGGACCGCGTCGCCCGTGAGGACGCCGGACTCGCCGGGCGAGACCGTCACGACCTCCACGTCCATGACGCGCGCGGCCGAGGCGACGGAGGAGTGCGCCTCCGCGCTGCAGACGATGATCCAGCTCCCCGCCGGGTTGCCGCGCTCACTGCGGGCGTGGTCGCGGGCGGCCACCAGCGCCGAGAGGTTGCCAAGCGTGCCGCCCTGCACGAAGACGCCGCCCGCGGTCGCCGGGAGGCCGAACTCGTCGGCGAGCCAGGCCAGCACCTGGTTCTCGGCGTAGACGGCGCCGGAGCCCTCCAGCCACGACCCGCCGTAGACCGCGCTCGCGGACACGACGAGGTCGAACGCCGTCGCCGCCTTCGTGGGCGCTGTCGGGATGAACGACAGGTAGCGCGGGTGGTCGGTGGTGATGCATGCGGGCGCGAGGACGTGCTCGAAGACGGCGAGCGCGCGCTCGGCCCCCATCCCCTTCTCGGAGACGGTGCGCCCGGCCAGCCGGCGCAGCTCGGACTCGGGCAGCGGCTTGTCGAGGGGCGTGTCCGTCGCGAGGATGCGGCGGCGAGAGTAGTCGAGCACGAGGTCGACGAGCTCGGTGGTGTCGTCGGTGACGCTGTGCATGCGCGCGGGGTCGGTCATGCGGGCGGGGTCGGTAGTCATGGGGCCTCCGCACCAATGCTGACACACGACATCAGCAGGATTTCGCGGCCGTACGCGATTTTGCTGCGCATTTGGATATCAGTACGCAGCGACCATGCGTGGTCCGTGGGGCGGCCGCGGCGCTAGGGTGTGCGTGTGGCCGGGATGTGGGGGCGCGGGGACCCGTACGAGCGGTACGTGGGCCGCTGGAGCCGGCGCGTCGCGCCGCTGTTCCTGGACTGGCTCGGCACGGCGGAGTACCTCGACTGGGTGGACGTCGGCTGCGGCACCGGCGCGCTGACGGCGGCGATCCTCGACGGCTGCGCACCCGCCTCTGTCGTCGGAGTGGATCCGGCCGACGGCTTCGTCGCGACAGCGCGCGAGCAGTTGGGCGACCGAGCGACGTTCGTCGTGGGGGACGCCGCCGCCCTGCCGCTCCCGGACGCCTCCGCCGACGCCGTCGTCTCCGCACTGGTGCTGAACTTCGTCCCAGACCCGCGCGCGGCGCTCGAGGAGGCCCTCCGCGTCGCGCGCCCCGGCGGCACCGTCGCGGCCACCGTCTGGGACTACGCCGGACGGATGGACCTGATGCGCCGTTTCTGGGACGCGGCGGCCGCTCTCGACCCGGAGGCCTCCCGGCTCGACGAGGGCGCCCGATTCCCGCTGGCCCACCCGGACGCACTCGCCGCCCTGCTCACCGCGGCGGGGTGCGCCGAGGTCGCGACGACGGCGATCGAGATCCCGACGGTGTTCGCGGACTTCGAGGACTACTGGACGCCGTTCCTGGGCGGCCAGGGACCCGCGCCGGCGTACGCGATGTCGCTGGATGCCGCGGCCCGCGAGGCACTGCGGGCGCGGCTGGAGGAGACGCTGCCGCGTGAGGCGGACGGGTCGATCGCGCTGACGGCGCGGGCGTGGGCCGTGCGTGGGGTCCGGCCGGGCGGTTAGGCTGCTCCGGTGCCGCTGACCCCGCCTGCCGACATCCCCACCGACGCCGAGCTCGTCGCCGCGCTCGTCGCCGCGCAGCATCCCGACCTGGCCGGCCCGCTGCGGCTGGTGTCCGACGGGTGGGACAACCAGCTCTACCGGCTGGGCGACGCGTACGCCGTCCGCATCCCGCGCCGGGAGGTCGCCGCGCACCTGATCGAGCACGAGCAGCAGATGCTGCCCGGCATCGCCGCCCGCGTGCGCGCGACGGTCTCCGCGCCCGTGCGGGTCGGGGTGCCGTCCGACCTGTTCCCGTGGGCGTGGAGCATCGTCGAGTGGATCGACGGCGTCGACGGGGCATCGGTCGGCGCCGACGAGCGGTCGGGGATCGCCGAGTCCCTGGCGGAGTTCGTCGGCGAGCTGGCCGTGCCGGCGCCGGAGGCCCCGCGCAACCCGGTGCGCGGGGTCGCGCTGGCGTCCCGCCGGGAGGTCGTGGCGACCCGGCTGCGGTCGCTGTCCGGCCGCATGGAGGTCGCGGCGCTGGAGCAGGCGTGGCGGGAGGCGCTCGCGGCGCCCGTGTGGGACGGGCCTCCGCTGCTGCTGCACGGCGACCTCCACCCGGGCAACCTGCTGCTCACCCCAGAGGGTGGGCTCGCGGCGGTCATCGACTTCGGCGACGTCACCTCCGGCGACCCGGCGACCGACCTCGCGACCGCGTGGCTCACCTTCGACGGGGACGCGCGCGAGCGGTTCCGCGCCGCGCTGCCGGTCGCTCCCGACCGCGCCACCTGGCTCCGCGCCCGCGGCTGGGTCGTCACGATGGCGAGCGCCCTGGCAACGTCCTCCGACGACAACCCCCGTATGGCCTCGCTCGCCCGCCACGCCCTGGCTCAGCTGACTCTCGAATCCCCCTGACGCAAAACCGCCGAGTACGCAGATTGTCTGCGTACTCGGCGGTCTTCGCCTGAATTCGGGCGTACTCGGCGGGCGGTTACGCCTGCGAGAGGGTGAGGACCACGTCGTCGCCGGGGGCGGCGGGCACGAAGTCGGCCTCGATCTCGGCGCGCTCCAGGAGCTCGTTCATGCGGCGCTGGCGGTGGCGCGGGATGAGCGTCACGACCGTGCCCTGCTTGCCGGCGCGGCCGGTGCGGCCGGAGCGGTGCAGGTAGGTCTTGTACTCGTCCGGGGCGTCGGCCTGGATGACCAGGTCGATGTCGTCGACGTGGATGCCGCGGGCGGCGACGTCGGTCGCGACCAGCACGTTGACCCGCCCGCTGGTGAGCTGGTGCAGGTTGCGCGTGCGGCGCGACTGGTTCAGGTCGCCGTGCAGGCTGACGGCGGGGATTCCGGCGTCCTCGAGCTGGTCGGCCAGCATCTCGGCGAACGCACGGGTGCGCGAGAAGATCAGCGTCTTGCCGTCGCGGTCGGCGAGCTGCTCGATGATGGCGGCCTTGTCGCGGTGCTCGATGACGAGCACGCGGTGGTCGATGGTCGAGGACGCCTGGTCCTCGCCTGCGACCTCGTGCACGGACGGCTCAACGAGGAACTCGTCCACGAGCTGGGCGACGCCGGTGTCGAGGGTCGCCGAGAACAGCAGCTTCTGGCCGCCCTCGGAGGTGCGACGCAGGATGCGCTGCACCGGCTCCAGGAAGCCGAGGTCGCACATGTGGTCTGCCTCGTCCAGCACGCTGATGACGACCTCGCTGAGATCGAGGCGGCCCTGCTCCACGAGGTCCTCGATGCGCCCGGGGGTGCCGATCACGATGTCGACGCCGCGCTGGAGGGCGCCGACCTGGCGGCCCTGCGGCACGCCGCCGTAGATCTGCGTGGTGAAGAGGCCGACGCTGCGCGCGATGGGCTGCACGGTGCGGTCGATCTGGAGGGCGAGCTCGCGGGTCGGCGCGAGGATGAGCGCGCGCGGGGCGCGGCCGAGCTGGCGCTTGCCGCCGGCCTTGCCGGACTCGGCCCAGAGCTGCATGAGCCGCTCGACCAGCGGGGCGCCGAAGGCGATCGTCTTGCCGGAGCCGGTGCGGCCACGGCCGAGCACGTCCTTGCCCGCGAGCACGTCGGGGAGGGTGGCGGCCTGGATGGGGAACGGCTTCTCCGCGCCGAGCTCGGCCAGGGCGCGGACGACGTTGCCGCCGAGGCCCAGGTCGGCGAAGGTCACGCCCTCGACGTCGGCGGCCTGGATGGCGTCGGCCTCCAGGCGTGCGAGCACCACGTCGTCCTGCGGGCCGGACGACTGCTTCTCGTCGCGCGACGGGTAGAAGGAGGAGTCGCGGCGCGGGGCGCGCTCGTCGCGGTCGAAGTCGCGACGGGGACGGTCGCCGGAGTCGCGGCGCGGAGCGCGGTCGTCCCGGTCGAAGGTGCGGCGCGGACGCTCGTCGTTGTCACGACGCGGGGCACGGTCGTCCCGGTCGAAGGTGCGGCGCGGACGGTCGTCGTTGTCACGACGCGGGGCACGGTCGTCGCGGTCGAAGGTGCGGCGCGGACGGTCGTCGTTGTCACGACGCGGTGCGCGGTCGGCCCGGTCGAAGTCGCGACGGGGACGGTCGTCCCGGTCGAAGGTGCGGCGCGGACGCTCGTCGTTGTCACGACGCGGCGCGCGGTCGGCCCGGTCGAAGTCGCGACGGGGACGGTCGTCCCGGTCGAAGGTGCGGCGCGGACGCTCGTCGTTGTCACGACGCGGTGCACGGTCGTCCCGGTCGAACGTGCGACGCGGGCGCTCGTCATTGTCACGACGCGGTGCGCGATCGTCACGGTCGTAGCTGCGACGCGGACGGTCGTCCTGATCGCGACGCGGCGCGCGATCGTCGAAGCTGCGGCGCGGACGGTCGTCCTCGCGCCGGCCCGCGTTGGCGCGGTTGTCCCACTCGCGCTCGGTGCGGCGGGCGTCCTTGCCGCGAGGCTCCCAGTTGGGGCGCTCGCCACGGCCGGTGCGCTCGGCGCCACGGGCGTCGCCGCGGCTGCCGTAGGTGTCGCGGCCGCGGGCGGCACGGTCCTCGGCGGTCCAGCGGTTCTTCGCGCCGGGAGCCTCCTCGCGGTAGCCGCGGTGCTTCGGGCTGCGCGAACCTGCGCCCTTCGGCGCGCCGGACTGCGACGGTCGTCGGTCGTTGTTCTTGTTGTACGGGGGCATGCGTGTTCTTCCTGGGTTTTTCTCTGAAATGCGCGGCGGCGCGCTGAAGCGCACCGGAGAATCCCCGGCAGACATCGCCTGGGGCCGTTCACGTCGTGATGAATCCGCGAAACCGTCTGGTTGCGGAACCGGCCCGCTTGACTTACAAACCCATCCGCGCGACAAAAAGGCGCGGTGTCAAGAGCCGACCTCCCAACGATACAGGATGACGCCTGGGAAGACGCTGCCGATCCGCGACTCCTGCCGGGCCGCGGAGACCGGGGTATACATGGGGCATGTCCTCCGTCGACGCGATCGTCATCGGTTCCGGCCCCAACGGGCTCGCGGCCGCCGTCACCCTCGCCCGCGCCGGGCTGAAGGTCCACGTCTACGAGCGCAACGCGACGCCGGGCGGCGGGATGCGGACGGAGGAGGTCACCCTCCCCGGCTTCCGGCACGACATCTGCTCCGCGGTGCACCCGCTGGCGCTCGCGTCGGGCTTCTTCCGCCGGTTCGGGCTGGCGGACCGCGTCCCGTTCCTCACCCCGTCGGCCTCCTACGGGCATCCGCTTCCCGGCGGGGAGGTCGCCGTCGCCTACCGCGACCTGGAGCGCACCGCCGACGCGCTCGGCCCGGACGGCCCCGCCTGGCGCGCCCTCCTCGGCCCGCTCGCGCGCAACGCGGACGCGGTCGCGCAGTTCACCGGGTCGTCGCTGCTGCAACTGCCGCGGAACCCGGTCGTCGCCGCGCGCTTCGGGCTGGCGGCGCTGTCGCAGGGCGGCCCGTGGTGGAGCCTGCCGTTCCGCACGCCGAAGCCGGGCGCCCTCCTCACCGGTGTGATCGCGCACGCGACGCTGCCGCTGCCCAGCCTCGCCGCGGCGGGTGCAGGCCTCGCCCTCGCGACGTACGCGCACGCGCGCGGCTGGCCCATCCCGGTCGGCGGCTCGCAGGCGATCGCGGACGCGATGGTCGACGACCTCCGCGCGCACGGCGGCGAGGTGATCACCGGCGCCGACATCCAGTCGCTCGGGGAGCTCCCCGACGCGCGCGCCGTCCTGTTCGACACCCACGTCGCCATCGCCGCGCGGCTCGGCGCGGACCTCCTGCCCGCCGACTACCTCCGCCGCGTCGCCGGATTCCGCGACGGCAACGGCGTCTTCAAGGTCGACTTCGCGCTGTCCGGCCCGGTGCCGTGGACGAACCCCGAGCTGCTGGAGACCGCGACCGTGCACCTCGGCGGCGAGCGCGGCGCGATCGCCCGCTCCGAGCGCGTGGTGGCCGCCGGGCGGGAGAGCGACGACCCCTACGTGCTCGTCTCCCAGCCCACCCTGTTCGACCCATCGCGCGCTCCGGCCGGGAAACACGTGCTCTGGGCGTACACGCACGTCCCGCGCGGCTCCACGTCGGATCGCAGCGAGGCGGTCATCGCGCAGATCGAGCGGTTCGCGCCCGGCTTCCGCGACCTGATCCTCGCGAAGACCACCCGCACCGCGCACGAGCTGGAGGGCTATAACCCCAGCTACATCGGCGGCGACATCTCCTCCGGAATGCCCGACCTGTCGCAGCTCGTCATGCGGCCGGTGCTGTCGGCCGATCCGTGGCGGATGCCGGGCCGCGGGCTGTACCTGGCCTCGTCCTCCGCTGTGCCGGGGCCGGGCGTGCACGGGCTGGCCGGGTATTACGCGGCACGCAGCGCCCTCCGGCACGAGTTCGGGGTGACCGGGATGCCGTCGCTTGCCCCGGAGTCGCGTGCCGAGCGCCCGAGCGCCCCCGCGAGCGGTTTCACCGAGGAGGAGGTCGCCTGATGTCTGTCAACGTCCGCCGGTTCACCTGCACGCCGGAAGAAGTGTTCACCGCACTCGCCGACCCGTGGGTCTTCCCGACCTGGGTCGTCGGCGCCTCGCGGATGCGGGGAGCCGACGGCCGCTTCCCGGAACCGGGCTCCCGGCTGCACCACTCCATCGGCATCTGGCCGTTCGTGCTCAACGACGAGACGACCGTGGAGGAGTGGGACCCGCCCAAGCGGCTCGTGCTCCACGCGAAGACGCGCCCGGTCGGGACCGAGCGCGTGCTCATCGAGGTGATGCCGCGCGGGAAGGGCTGCCTGGTGCGGATGGAGGAGTACGCCATCACCGGCATCGCCGCGCGCATCCCCGCCGTCATCGCCGACCCGATCCTGTGGGTCCGCAACCGCGAGGCGCTGCGTAGGCTCGAATGGGTGGCGCGCGGGATCAGCCGCCAGAAGGCGCGCTCCGGGAGCTGAGCACGCGACGAAACGTGCGTGAAACAGCGTCTGGCTACCATCGACGCATGACCACCAGCGTGTCCGCCGAGCCCGCCCGCTCCCCCGGCGTCGCCGAGCTGCTGCGCCTGAGCGACGAGTTCACCTTCGCGCTCTACCCGGCCGAGAGCTGCTACCTGCTCGACGTCTCGGAGCTGGAGCACCCGGGCGTGACCGTGTTCGTCGGCCGCGACGAGGACGGCACGGCGCTCGGCATGGCCGCGCTCGTCCGGAAGTCCGACGGCAGCGCCGAGCTCAAGCGCATGTTCGTCCACGCGGACGCGCGGGGCCGCGGGCTGGCCGGCAGCCTGCTGGGCGCCGTGGAGGCCGAGGCCCTCCGCGCCGGCGTCGCGACCCTGCAGCTCGAGACCGGCCCGCTGCAGCACGCCGCGATCGCGCTGTACGAGCGCCGCGGCTACACGCGCATCCCGAACTTCGGCGACTACGTGGGCGACCCGCACTCGGTCTGCTACGCGAAGGAGCTCTGACCGGCGCTAACTGCGCTGCGCCACCTTCTTCTTGAGGAAGATCAGCGGCAGCAGCCAGCCGCCGAGCGCCGTCACGACCCAGACGACGAGCGCGGCGAGGATCCAGGTCAGGAAGTCGTCCACCCGGATGCCGCCCGGCAGCAGCGAGGCCACCAGCAGCGCGACGAGCGTGGAGACGAGCCCGATCCCGCCGAGAAGCGCGGACGCGTACTTGCGGGCGAGATTGAAGATGAAAGGCGCCAGGATGCTCTGCGCCGCCGCGAAGACGAGCACGGCGACCAGGAGGCCCTCCCAGTCGAGGTGGAAGCCGGGAAGCACCCAGGAGGCGACCAGCAGGCCGAGCGCGGCGGTGACCACGAAGATCGCCGCGCGGATCAGGAATCTCACCATGCCCGAAGGGTAGCGGCCTCCCGAGCGGGCGAGAACACCCCTTCTCGCGGGCGCATCGGGCCGCTAGCCTGGCGCCACCGTCCAGGAGGGGGCACCGTGACCGAGCAGAAGACCACCCCCGACCAGAGGGCCGCCCTCCAGCCGAAGGCCACCCTGCGCGGTTGGACGATCGCACTCCTCGTCGTCGGCGCGGCCCTCGTCCTCATCGCGGGCGGGACGATCGCCGGAGCCTTCGCGTTCGCCGCGATCTCGGCCGGCCGCAGCGGCACCTGCGACGCCGCCCAGGTCGCGGACGAGGTGCTCCCGAGCGTGGTCACCATCAGCGTCACCGGCGCTCGCGGGTCGAGCAACGGCAGCGGTGAGGTCATCACTGAGGACGGCTACATCCTCACGAACAACCACGTGATCTCGGACGCGGCGTCGGGCGCGAAGCTCGCGGTGCGGTTCAGCGACGGCCACCAGCTCCCCGCCGAGCTCACCGGACGCGACCCGAAGACCGACCTGGCGGTCATCAAGGTGAAGGACGACCAGCCGCTGCCGGTCATCGCGACGGGCGACTCCGGCGCGCTCGTGGTGGGTCAGCCCGTGGTCGCGCTCGGCGCCCCGCTCGGCCTCTCCTCGACCGTGACGGCCGGCATCGTCAGCGCGCTGGGGCGGACCGTCCCGGTGCCGAGCGACGACGACAGGAACGCGATCCTGGCCGGCGCCATCCAGACCGACGCGTCGATCAACCCGGGAAACTCGGGCGGCGCGCTCGTGGACTGCGCCGGCCGCCTCGTCGGCGTCCCCACGGCGATCGCGACGGTGCCCGGCTCCAACGGCCAGGCGAGCACCGGCAGCGTGGGGATCGGGTTCGCCGTGCCGGAGTCGCTCGCACTGCCGATCGCGCACGAGCTGATCGCGCACGGCGAGGTCACGCATCCGGATGCCGGACTCACCGTGGTGCCGATCCCGCCGGCCGCGGCGGCGGCGTTCGGGGTGGACGGCGGGCTGTTCGTGCAGTCGGTCGTGTCGGGCGGCCCCGCGCAGCAGGCCGGCCTGCGGGTCGGGGACGTGATCACCGCCGTGAACGGCAACCCGGCCACCGACATCGACGAGCTGACCGCGATCCAGGTCACCAGCAAGCCGGGCGACGAGGTGAAGGTCGACTACGTGCGCGACGGGACGGCGCACACCACGACCGTCACGCTCCGGTAGCCGCCGAGGTCAGCTGCCGCGGATGCGGCGGGAGAGCTCGGCCGCGGCGTCGCTGACGCGCGCGGCGAGGGCGTCCCACTCGGCAGGCGGGATGTTGTCGCGCGGGAAGGTGACGGCGATCCCGGCGGCGGGCCAGCCGGCGTGGTCACGCACCGAAACGGCGACGGAGGCGAAGCCGGGCGTCACGTCGCCGTCCTCGGTGGCGTAGCCGCGCTCGCGTGCCTCGGCGACCAGCCGGCGCAGCTCGGCGTACGAGTGCGGGCCGGCTCCGGTGCGGTCCTCGAACGCGTCGGCGTCCGGGTACAGCGCGCGGAGCTGCCCGGCCGGGAGCGAGGCCAGCAGTGCGCGGCCGCTCGCCGTCAGGTGCGCGGGGAGGCGGACGCCGACGTCGGTGACGAGGCGCGGCCTCCTTGGCGCCCGCTCCTCGACGATGTAGACGACGTCCCTGCCGTGCAGCACCGCGACGTGGCCGGACTCGCCGATCGCGTCCACCAGCGCGGCGACGATGGGACGGCCGAGCCGGCTGAGCGGCTGTTGGCGGGAGAACCCGCTCGACAGCTCGTACGCCGCGACGCCGAGCCCGTAGCGCCGCGCCTCGGGGAAGTGCAGGACGAAGCCGTGCTCGGTCAGCACGGTCAGCAGGTGGTAGACGGTCGAGCGCGGGAGGCCGAGGGCGGAGGCGAGCCCGGCGGCGGGGACCGGGCCGCGCTGGGTGGCGAGGTAGGCGAGGACGCGCAGGGTGTTCTCCGCGGCGGGGACCTTGCTCATGGACGCTCCTGTGTACTGGGCGGCGATGCCGTGTCTGGTATCCCGGACACCGATGAGCCTAACCCCCGGGCGCGCCGGATGGTCTCCGGCGCATGATCGGAGCATGTCCGCCTTCACCACCGGTTCCACCTCCGCAACCACCTCCCGCGACGCCGCCGACGCAGCGCCCGTCACCGTCGGCGCCCGCCCGCTCACCATCGCCGAGGTCGTCGCGGTGGCCCGCCACGACGCGCCCGTGCAGCTCGACGTCGCTGCGCTCGACGCCGTGCAGGCCTCCCGCGCCATCATCGAAGCGCTCGCCGACGACGTCGAGCCGCACTACGGGATCTCCACCGGCTTCGGCGCGCTGGCGACCACGTTCATCCCCGAGGAGCGCCGCGCGCAGCTTCAGGCCTCCCTCGTCCGCTCGCACGCGGCCGGGTCGGGCCCGGAGGTCGAGCGGGAGGTCGTCCGCGCCCTCATGCTGCTGCGCCTGGCCACGCTGATGACCGGCCGCACCGGCGCCCAGCGCCGCACGGTCGAGACGTACGCCGCGCTGCTCAACGCGGGCATCACTCCGCTCGTCCGCGAGTACGGCTCGCTCGGCTGCTCCGGCGACCTCGCGCCGCTGGCGCACTGCGCGCTCGCCGCGATGGGCGAGGGCCAGGTGCGCGTCGACGGCGAGCTCGTGGAGGCCTCCGACGCCCTCGCCGCCGCCGGCATCGAGCCCGTCGTCCTCGCCGAGAAGGAGGGCCTCGCGCTCATCAACGGCACCGACGGGATGCTCGGGATGCTCTCGCTCGCGCTGCACGACCTCGGCGGCCTGCTCACCACGGCCGACATCACCGCGGCGATGAGCGTGGAGGCGCTGCTCGGCACCGACGCGGTGTTCGCGGCCGACCTCCAGGCGCTGCGCCCCCAGGCCGGCCAGGCGGTCTCCGCCGCGAACCTGCGCGGGCTGCTCGCGGACTCCCCGCTCGTGGCCAGCCACAAGGGCCCCGAGTGCACGCGCGTGCAGGACGCCTACTCGCTGCGCTGCTCCCCGCAGGTGAACGGCGGGGCCCGCGACACCGTGGCCCACGCGACGATGATCGCCGAGCGCGAGCTTGCCTCCGCCATCGACAACCCGGTGCTCACGCCGGACGGACGGGTGGAGTCGAACGGCAACTTCCACGGCGCGCCCGTCGCGTACGTGCTCGACTTCCTCGCGATCGTCGTCGCGGACGTCGCGAGCATGTCCGAGCGGCGGACCGACCGCTTCCTCGACCCGGCGCGCAACCAGGGGCTGCCGCCCTTCCTCGCGCACGAGGTCGGTGTGGACTCCGGCCTGATGATCGCGCAATACACGGCGGCCGGGATCGTGTCGGAGCTCAAGCGCCTGGCCGTGCCCGCCTCGGCGGACAGCATCCCGTCGTCCGCGATGCAGGAGGACCACGTGTCGATGGGCTGGGCCGCCGCCCGCAAGCTGCGCCGCGCGATCGACGGGCTGAGCCGCGTGCTCGCCATCGAACTGATGACCGCCGCCCGCGGCGCGGACCTGCGCGCCCCGCTGCGCCAGGGCCCGGCGACCGGCGCCGTGACGGAGGCGCTGCGCGCGACCGTCCCCGGCCCCGGCCCGGACCGCCACCTCTCCCCCGAGATCGAGGCCGCCGTCGCCTTCGTCGCCTCCGGCGCCGCCGTCGCCGCAGCCTCCTCGGCACTCACCACCCCCCTCCACTAACCCCCCTCCATCTCTCCCGGACTTTTGTACGCGACACGCCGAGGCGGGGCGTACACAACTCCAGAACAGATGGCTACCGAACGTAAGGAGCAGGAGATGCAAGGATCGCGACCGGTACGGGCGCCGCGCGGCACGGAGCTCAGCGCGAAGAGCTGGCAGACCGAGGCGCCGCTGCGCATGCTGATGAACAACCTCGACCCGGAGGTGGCCGAGCGGCCGGACGACCTGGTCGTCTACGGCGGCACCGGCCGCGCGGCGCGGAGCTGGGAGGCGTACGACGCGATCGTCGCCACCCTCCGCGACCTGGAGGCCGATGAGACGCTGCTGGTGCAGTCCGGCAAGCCGGTCGGTGTGTTCCGCACGCACGAGTGGGCGCCGCGCGTGCTCATCGCCAACTCCAACCTGGTCGGCGACTGGGCGACGTGGCCCGAGTTCCGTCGCCTGGAGGCGCTCGGCTTGACGATGTACGGCCAGATGACCGCCGGCTCCTGGATCTACATCGGCTCGCAGGGCATCCTGCAGGGCACGTACGAGACCTTCGCGGCCGTCGGCGACAAGAGGTTCGGCGGCTCGCTCGCCGGCACCCTCACCCTCACCGGCGGCTGCGGCGGCATGGGCGGCGCGCAGCCGCTGGCCGTCACCCTCAACGGCGGCGTGGTGCTCATCGTGGACGTCGACCGCACCCGCCTGCAGCGCCGCGTCGATCACGGCTACCTCGACGAGCTCGCCGACGACATCGACGACGCCATCGCCCGCGTGCTCGCTGCCAAGGACGAGCGCCGCGCCCTCTCGGTCGGCCTCGTCGGCAACGCCGCCGCGGTGTTCCCCGAGCTGCTGCGCCGCGGCGTCCCGATCGACATCGTCACCGACCAGACCAGCGCGCACGACCCGCTGAGCTACCTGCCCGAGGGCGTCACCGTCGAGGAGTGGCACGACCGCGCCGCCGCCGACCCCGAGGCGTTCACCATCGCCGCACGGCTGTCGATGGCGAAGCAGGTGGACGCCATGGTCGGCTTCCTCGACGCCGGCGCCGAGGTGTTCGACTACGGCAACTCCATCCGCACGGAGGCCGAGCTCGGCGGCTACGACCGCGCGTTCGCCTTCCCCGGCTTCGTGCCCGCCTACATCCGGCCGCAGTTCGAGGAGGGCCGCGGCCCGTTCCGGTGGGCGGCGCTCTCGGGCGACCCGGCGGACATCGCCGCGACAGACCGCGCGATCCTGGAGCTGTTCCCCGACGACGACAAGCTGCGCCGCTGGATCACCCAGGCCGGCGAGAAGGTGCACTTCGAGGGCCTCCCCGCCCGGATCTGCTGGCTCGGCTACAAGGAGCGCCACCTCGCCGGCCTCAAGTTCAACGAGATGGTCGCCTCAGGCGAGCTCTCGGCGCCGATCGTGATCGGCCGCGACCACCTCGACTCCGGCTCGGTGGCCTCCCCCTACCGGGAGACCGAGTCGATGAAGGACGGGTCGGACGCGATCGCCGACTGGCCGCTCCTCAACGCCCTGCTGAACACCGCTTCGGGCGCGACCTGGGTGTCGCTGCACCACGGCGGCGGCGTCGGGATCGGCCGCAGCATCCACGCCGGCCAGGTCGTCGTCGCGGACGGCACCGTGCTCGCGGCCGAGAAGATCGAGCGCGTGCTCACCAACGACCCGGGCACCGGCGTGATGCGGCACGTGGACGCCGGGTACGAGCACGCGGCGGAGGTCGCGCGCGAGCGTGGGCTGCGCATCCCGATGCAGGAGGCCGCCGCGGCGACCGTCTCGGAGCCGGGCGCCTGATGTCGCGCGCGACGCTGCTGACCGGGATCGGCGAACTCGTCACCCTGGACCCCGCCCACCCCGGACCGCTCGGCATCCTCCCCGACGCGGCCCTGCTGGTGGTGGACGGGCGGGTCGAGTGGACCGGGCCCGCGTCCGCGGCGCCGCGCGACGACGCCGACGAGGTCGTGGACGCGGGCGGCGCCGCCGTCATCCCCGGGTTCGTCGACAGCCACACGCACCTCGTCTTCGGCGGCGACCGCTCGGCGGAGTTCGAGGCGCGGATGGCCGGTCGGCCGTATTCCGCTGGCGGCATACGCAGCACGGTGACGGCGACGCGAGCGGCCTCCGACGACGAACTGCGCGGGCGGCTGGCCGGTTTCGTAAGCGAGCTGCGCTCCCAGGGCACCACGACGTTCGAGATCAAGAGCGGCTACGGCCTGACCGTGGAGGACGAAGCGCGCATCCTCCGGATCGCGCGCGAGGTCACCCCGGAGACCACATTCCTCGGCGCGCATGTGGTGCCCGCGGAGTACGCTTCCGACCCGGAGGCATACGTTGACCTGGTCACCGGCCCGATGCTGGACGCCTGCGCCCCCTACTCCCGCTGGGTCGACGTGTTCTGCGAGACCGGCGCGTTCACCGTGTCGCAGTCGCGGCGCATCCTGGAGTCCGGCGCCGCGCGCGGGCTCGGCGTGCGCGTGCACGCGAGCCAGCTCGGCCCGGGCGACGGCGTCGCGCTGGCCGTCGAGCTGGACGCTGCGAGCGTCGACCACGGCACCTACCTGACCGACCGCGACGTAGAGCTTCTGGCGGGATCGCAGACGGTCGCGACCCTCCTGCCCGGCGTCGAGTTCTCGACCCGCCACCCGTACCCCGACGCCCGCCGCCTCATCGACGCCGGCGTGCGCGTGGCGCTGGCGAGCGACTGCAACCCCGGCTCGTCGTTCACGTCGTCGATGCCGTTCTGCATCGCGGTCGCGGTGCGCGACATGGGGATGACGGTCGCGGACGCTCTGCGGGCCGCGACGCTCGGTGGCGCGGAGGCGCTGCTCCGGGAGGACGTCGGGCACCTGCGGCCCGGCGCCCGCGCCGACTACGTCGTGCTCGACGCGCCCTCGTGCGTGCACCTGGCGTACCGCCCCGGAGTCCCGCTGGTCGCGCGCACGCACGTCGCCTGACCCGCATCATTCGTGCCGAATGTGGCGTTTCGCGGCGCCGCAGCCGCGATTCGGCACGAATGTGCAGAACGGCGATTCGTGCCGAATGTGCGGTTTCGCAGCGCGAAACGCGACATTCGTGCCGAATCGCGGCCCGCGTCAGCGCGACGCGAGGCCGGCGGCGGCCTCGAGGACGAGGAGCGCCGCGAGGCGCACGGTGCGCTGGTCAGGGGTGTCGGCGGTGGCGTCGACCTCCGCGATGTCGATCGAGCGGACGCGGGAGTCCGCGCCCGCGAGTCGCGCGAACCTCCGCAGCTCCCACGCCGCGATCCCGCCCGGCACCGAGGCAGGGCATCCGGGGGCGACGGCGCGGTCGCACACGTCCACGTCTAGGTCCACGTGAACAGGGCCGCCGGCGGCGCCCGCGACCTCCAGGGCCTCGGCCATCACGTCCTCGACCGGGCGGCGGTGGAGGTCGTCGCGCGGGATGACGGTGATGCCGTACTCCTGCGCCCGCAACGCGTACTCGGCCGAGTTGGCGAAGTCGGCGATGCCGATCTGGACGATCCGGCGGCCGTCGAGTCCGGCCTCCACGAGCCGGCGCACGGGCGAGCCGTTGGAGACGCCGTCGCGGAGGTCGTGGTGGGCGTCGAGCGTCACGAGCCCGGCCGTCGACGCCTCGTCGCCCCAGGCGCCGAGGGCAGCCGGGACGGTGAGGGAGTTGTCGCCGCCGACCGCGACGGTCAGGCGCGAGCGCGAGACGGCCTCCCGCACGGCGTCGATCGCCCGGCGCTCGCCCTCGGGGCCGTCCGGCTCCGCCACGTCGCCGGCGTCGGCGAACCGGAGCGCCTCGACCGCCAGCTCGGGAACGTGCAGCGAGTAGCGCCGCAGCGCCTCCCGCACGGCGCCCGGTGTCGCGTGCGCGCCCGTCGGTGACAACGACGTGCGCCAGGTCGGGAGGCCGATCATCGACACATCGACCGTCCCGTCCGGGAGCTCGGCGAGCGACGGCCAGGAACCGGCGCGGGGCCAGAGGGGATCGACGGAGAGGCTCATACCGCGACGCTAGCAATGCCCGCCCGCGCCGGCGCCCGCCACCCCGCCTCCGCTGTCTGGGATCCCGGACGCACGCCTTCCCCACAAAGCCGAGGGGCACGTAAACGCCCCTAAAAGCGCGTTTTCAGGGCGTTTACGTGCCCCTCGGCGGGATGGTGGTCAGAGCTGTCGGCCGCCCGCAGGGGTCGTGAACACCGGGGGCTCCGGCGACTCGCCGTCCGGCGCGCCTCCGGCGGGGCCGCCCGTAGCGGCCGCATCGCCACCCTTCGCCGCCCGGCGGGCGATGCGGCGCTCGCGCGCGCCCTCCACCAGGTTGTACAGGGTCGGCAGCACCACAAGGGTCAGCACCGTGGACGAGATCAGGCCGCCGATCACCACGATGGCGAGCGGCTGCGAGATGAAACCACCATGGCCGGTCACGCCCAGCGCCATCGGCGACAGGGCTGCGATGGTCGCAAGCGCGGTCATCAGGATCGGGCGCAGACGACGGGAGGCGCCGTGCACGACCGCGTCGCCGACCGTCAGACCCCTCGCGCGGTACTGGTTGACGAGGTCGATGAGCACGATCGCGTTGGTCACCACGATGCCGATCAGCATCAGCACGCCGATGAGCGAGGCGACGCCGAGCGGGATGCCGGAGGCGAGCTGCAGCAGGATGGCGCCGGTCGCCGCGAACGGCACCGAGACCAGGAGGAGCAGCGGCTGCCGCAGCGAGCGGAACGTCGCCACCATGACGATGTAGACGATCAGGATCGCCGCGAGCAGCGCGAGCCCGAGCTGACCGAAGGCGCTCGACTGGCTGGACGAGACACCGCCGATCTTCGCCGTGGCGCCGGCCGGGAGGTCGGCGGCCTTGAGCGCCGTGGTGACATCCGCGTTGGCGGTCGTCAGGTTGTCGGTGGCCGGCGTCGCCGTGACCGTGGAGGTCCGCAGCCCGCGCTCGGTCGTCACGGTCGACGGGCCCTTGGCCTCGGTGACGGTCGCCACGGAGCTCAGCGGAACGACGCCCTTCGCGGTCGGGATCGGCAGGTCGGACAGCCCGGCGACCGTGGTCGGCGGGTTGTCGCTCTGCAGGTAGATGTCGAGCGTCGAGTTCTCGATCGCGACGGAGCCGATCTGGGTCGGCTGCATCGCCTGGGAGACGAGCGTGCCGACCGCGACCTCGCTGAGGCCGGCCTCCGCCGCCTTCGTCCGGTCGACGCTCACCGACACGTAGGGCAGCGACGCGCTCAGGTTGTCGGTGACCTGCTTGAGCGACTGGTGCTTCTTCAGTTCGGCGACGACGGAGTCGGTGGCCTTCTGGAGGTCGGCGTTCGAGCTGGCGCTGATGTCCACCTCGATGTCGGTGGAGCCGCCGAACCCGCTCGACGCGGACACGGTGATGTCACCGGCGCCGGTGATCGACGCCATCTCGTTCTGGATGGTCGTCTGGAGCTTGTCCTGGTCGGCGTTCGCGTCGGTCGTGACCGAGAACGTCGTCGCGCCGCCACCACCGGTGAACGCGTCGCGCAGCGACGATCCGCTGGAGCCGATCGAGACCTGCACGGTCTTCACGCCGTCGGTGTGCAGGAGCTTGTCCTCCACCGTGCGCGCGGCGTCGTCCTTCGCCTGGAGGCTCGCGCCCGGCGCGAGGGTCTGCGACACGGTGAGCGAGTTCTGGCCGCTCGAGCCGAGGAAGTTGGTCTTGAGCAGCGGGACGGAGAAGAAGGTCAGGATCAGCACGATCACCGCGGCGACGACGGTCAGCACAGAATGCTTCAGCGTCCAGCGGATGATCGGGAGGTAGCCCCTCTGCAGGAACGACGGGTGCTCCAGCTCGTCATGGCCAGAGGCCGTCGCCTCGGCCACCGACAGGTGCGCGGCCTCGTCGTCCGACTCGCCGCCCTCGTGCTTGCGGGCCTTCGGCGCGCGCAGGAACCAGTACGCGAGCACCGGCACGATCGTCAGCGCGACCAGCAGCGACGAGAGCAGCGCGATGGTGACGGTCAGCGCGAACGGCCGGAACAGCTCGCCCGTGACGTCGCCGACGAACGCCAGCGGCAGGAACACCGCGACGGTCGTGATCGTGGAGGCCGTGATCGCCCCTCCGACCTCCCGCACCGCGCGGATGATCGTGACGGCCCGGTCCACGCCGGGCACGAGTTGCCGTTTGATGTTCTCGATGACGACGATCGAGTCGTCCACGACGCGGCCGATCGCGATGGTGAGCGCGCCGAGCGTGATGATGTTGAGCGTGTAGCCGCTCGCCCACATCACGATGAAGGTGATGAGCACGCTGGTCGGGATGCTGACCACCGTCACGAGCGTGGAGCGCACCGACAGCAGGAACACCAGGATGACGATGACCGCGAACACGAGGCCGAGCAGGCCCTCCTCGGCGAGCGAGTTGATCGACTGCGTGATGAACGGCGCCTGGTCGAAGACGACGGTGATCTTGGCGTTGTTCCCGAGCTTGGTCTCCAGGCTCGGGATGAGTGCGGACACCGCGTGCGAAACCGCGACGGTGTTGGCGGAGGGCAGCTTGGTCACCGCGATGGTGAGCGCGGGCTTGCCGTTGACGCGGGAGAGCGAGGTGATCGGGTCGTCGTTCTGCACGACCGTCGCGACGTCGCCGATCGTGTGCGGGGTCGAGTTGGCGGCGGCTGCGGCGGCCGCAGCGGCGGCGGCCTGACTGGAGGCCGCGCCTCCCGCGGTCGCCCCTCCCGAAGCAGCACCCGCGGCACCGCCGGTCGCCCCGGTCGCGCCCGACGAAGCCGTCGCACCCGTGGACGACTTGATCAGCGGCAGCGCCTGGATGTCCGCAACCGACGTGAGCTGCGCCCCCGACTGGATGGTGAGCGTCTGGCCGTTCTCGGTGATCGATCCGCCGGGCAGCAGCACGCCGTTCTGCTGCAGCGCGTCCTTGATCGCCGACGAACTGAGTCCCGCCGCCGCGAGCTTGGCGTTGTCCGGCGTGATGGTGATGCGCTGGCCGACCTCGCCGACGAGCTGGGCGTCGTTGACCCCGCTCACGGCCTTGATGTCGGGCAGGGCGAGCTTGGTGATGTCGTCGCCGAGCGTGCGCTGATCGGTGTCGCTGCTCACCGCGAGCTGGATGACGGGAAGGTCGTCGATCGAGCCCGAGAGCACCTGCGGGTTCACCCCGGACGGCAGCGTCGACTTGATGCGGTTGATCGCCTGGTCGATCTTCTGCTCGGCCGTCGCCAGGTCGGTGCCGTACGTGAACTTCGCCGTGATGATCGACTGGTTCGTGCTGCTGACCGCGGACGTGGAGTCGAGGTCCGGCACGCCCTGGATGGCGGCCTCCACCGGCGTGCTCACGTCGTGGTTGACGACCTCCGGCGATGCGCCGGGGTAGGTCGACAGCACGACGAGCTGCGGGAACGTGATCGACGGCGCGAGCTCCTGCTTGAGGCTGGTCAGCGCGTAGCCGCCGAAGATGGCGGCCACGATGGTGACGAGCGCGATGAGGGCGCGGTTCTTCATGCTGAGAACGGCGAGATAGTGCACGGAGGGTCCCCTCGGCGGAAGTGATCGGACTGACGGCGACGACAGAGGCGCTGCAGAAGTCTCTCATTGCAGGCTGTGCAATTTCCTCATGCCGTGGTACGACTTGGGCCAGGAACCAGGGTCCCACGACTCAGCGCCGGAGGCTCAGCGCAGGCCGCGGATCACCGTCAGGAGCAGGGTCTCCAGGCTCTCGCGGAAGTCGATCCGGAAGCGCGCGAGCTCGGGGTCGAGCTCGTAGGCCTCCGCCATGCCGGGCGAGAGCCGGCAGGTCGACCAGATGCCGCCGATCCCGAGGGTCACCGCGCCGACGAAGACCAGCGTGCCGCGCGGGTCGTCGCCGATCCACGGCTCCGCCAGCGCGCCGAGCCGGGCCGCGTCGCCGAGCAGCGCGCGCTTGTAGGCGAGCGCGACGGGACCGGAGATGTTGTGCTCGAGGATGCCGGGCGCGGCCGCGCACAGTTCGGCGAAGACGGGACGGTCGGCGGCGGTGTCGGCCACAGCCTCGGCGAGGGATTCGGGCGTGCGGTCGGCGACCGCGGCCAGCCGCTCCTCCAGCGCGTCGAGCCAGGCCGCGAACTCGCGCCCGTAGAGCTCCAGCAGCACGGCCTCCCGGGACTCGAAGTAGCGGAGTACGTTCGACTTCGCGAGGCCGACGCGGCGAGCGAGCTCGTTGAGGCTGAGGTCGGCCACACGCGTGTCGGCCAGCATGGCCGCAGCCGCCGTGAGGATGTCCTCCCTGCGCCGCGCGCGCTGCTCCTCGCTCCGCGCCCGGCTGAACGTCGCCTGGGACATCGCCCTCCCTCTTGCTAACAGACCATCGGTCTATTAGCGTATCCCGTAACAGACCAGCGGTTCATTATTTCACGATCAGCGGAGGAAACCGTGTACAACGTCCCCGACCAGACTGGACGGCACCTCGTCGTCACCGGCGCCAACAGCGGCACCGGCAAGGAGGCCACCGCTCGGCTCGCCGCCGCGGGCGCCCGCGTGACGATGGCCGTGCGCTCGCTCGAGAAGGGGGAGGCCGCCCGCGCCGAGCTCCTCGCCCGCGTCCCCGGCGCCGACCTCCGGCTGCGGCGGATCGACCTCGCCGACTTCGCCAGCGTGCGCGCATTCGCCGAGGGGATCCTGGCCGATGGCGAGCAGATCGACACCCTGGTCAACAACGCCGGCGTGATGATCCCGCCGAAGCGGATCGAGACGGTCGACGGGTACGAGCTGCAGTTCCAGAGCAACTTCCTCGGCCCGTTCCTGCTGACGAACCTGCTGCTGCCGCGCCTCCTGGAGGCGCCGAAGCCGCGGGTGGCGACGATGTCGAGCGGGACGGCCGACTTCGGGTCGATCCACTTCCGTGACCTGCAGTTCGAGCGGCGCTACAGCGCTCCGCGCGCCTACGCGCAGTCCAAGCTGGCCGACCTCCTGATGTCCCTCCGCCTCGCCGAGCTCTCGGAGACGCGCGGCTGGGGGCTGCTCAGCACAGCGGCGCACCCCGGCTACACGCGCACCAACCTGCAGACCGCCGGCCGCAACCTCGCCCGCGGGGACGCGAAGCAGCTCCAGCCGTCCAGCCGCACCCTTCTGCCCTCGCAGGGCGTGGAGCAGGGGGCCGAGCCGCTGCTGTTCGCCGCCGCCGACCCGGGCGCGGTGCAGGGCGGGTACTACGGTCCGTCGCGGATGGCGCTGGTCGGCCCGACCCACCGCGCGCAGATCCCCCGCAGCGCCCGGGGTCGCGACCTCCCCGCCTCGCTGTGGGCGGTGGCCGCGGAGCTGACGGGCGTGGACGCTCAGACCACGTTGGGCAGCGCAACCGCGTCGAAGTAGGGCGCGGGCTCCGTCGAGGCGACCGTCCAGGCCCGCTCCAGCGCGGCGAAAGCCCGTCGCGTCTCGTCCTCGCTGTACGTGATCGGGATGCGCAGGAACCGCTCGAACGCGCCGTCCAGCCCGAACCGCGGGCCGGCCGCGATGAGGAGGCCATGGTTGCGCGCGGCGAGCGCGAGCGACGAGCTGACCGGCGCGCCGATCCCGATCCACGCCGCGAGGCCGCCGTGCAGGCGCGGGATGCGCCACTCGGGGAAGACCTCCCCGGCCAGCTGGCGCACGGTCTCCCGGCCCGCGGCGAGCTGCACACGGCGCTCTTCGAGGATCTCCCGTGTCTGCGGCAGCATCCGCGCGACGACGAGCTGCTCGATCATGGGCGTGCCGAGGTCGGTGGAGGGCTTCGCCGCGATCAGCCGTTGGATCAGCGGGCGCTCGGCGCGGATCCAGCCGATCCGGAGGCCGCCCCAGAGGCTCTTGGAGGCCGAGCCGATCAGCAGCACGGGCGCGTCGCCGGCCTGGCGGTGGGCGTAGGTCGGCAGCGGCAGGTACTCGCCCGGCCGGTCGATGTCGAGGTCGGCCGTCGTCTCGTCGCCGACCACGACCGTCCCGTGCGCCGCCGCGGCGGCGAGGATGCGCTCGCGGGTCGCCGGCGACATGGACGCGCCGGTCGGGTTGTGGAAGTCCGGGATCAGGTAGGCCAGCGCCGGGCTGGCGCGCCGGATCGCCTGCTCAGCGGCGTCGGCGTCCCAGCCGTCGTCCCCGGCGGGCTCGCGGCCGTCCGGGTCGAGGGCGTGCGGGGCGTCGTCCGGTGGCGTTACCGTGATCGGGAGGAGCCGGGCGCCGGCCAGCCGCAGGGCCTCGGTCGCGTGCGGGTAGGTGGGCATCTCGACGAGGGCGCGGTCGCCGCGGGACAGGAAGGTGCGGGCGATGAGCGCGATGGCCTGTTGCGCGCCGACCGTCACGAGTACCTGGTCGGCCGTGGTCGGGAGGCCGCGCTCGGCATACCGGTCGGCGATGGCCTGGCGGAGGTGCGGCAGACCGACCGGGTCGTAGCCGGAGTCCGGGAGGAAGTGCGGCAGCTCCTCGGCGGCAGCGCGCGCGGCGGCCGGGAGGGAGGCCGCGGCGGGCAGGGCCGCCTTGGTGAAGTCGAGCATCCCCTCCCCGCCGGTCATCGGCAGGGCCAGCGCGGGGCCGGGGAGGCGCGCGACGCTGCCGGAGCCGCGCACGCTGTCGAGGAAGCCGCCCTCCCGGAGCTGCCGGTACGCGGCGCTGACCGTGGTGCGGCTCAGGTCGAGCCTGCCGGCGAGGTCGCGCTCGGCCGGGAGTCGCGTGCCGATCGGGATGCGGCCATCCAGCACGAGCAGGCGGACGCGGTCGGCCAGCGACTGGTAGCCGGGGGCCGCGCCGCGCCAGTCGCCGAGCAGCGACTCGAGCGAGCGGGCGGAGAGTTGAGCGTCGGGCATGCGGGCCACTTTATCCGGATTGGCCTCTTGATGTAAGGCCAATCGAGCGATTGGATTATCAGCGTGTCCCGCTCCTTCCTCACCCGGCGCCTCGGCCAGCTCCTGGTCGGGCTGTTCCTGTACGGCATCGCCATCGCGCTGATGGTGCGGGCGGGGATCGGCGTCTCACCGTGGGACGTGCTGGCGCAGGGCGTCTCGTACAAGACGGGCATCCCGTTCGGCCTGGTGACCAACCTGGTCGGCCTCGTCGTGCTGGCCTTCTGGATCCCGCTGCGGCAGCGGCCGGGACTCGGGACCGTGCTCAACGTCCTCCTGGTCGGGCCGAGCGCGCAGCTCGGGCTCTGGATCATCCCGCAGCAGACCGTGCTGTGGGCGCAGGTCCTGGTGTTCGTCGCCGGACTGCTGCTGCTGGCCGTCGCCACCGGCCTCTACATCGGGCCGAAGCTCGGGCCGGGGCCGCGCGACGGGCTGATGACCGGCCTCCACGCCCGCACCGGCCGGCCGATCTGGGCCGTGCGGACGGCCATCGAGGTCACGGTGCTCATCATCGGCTGGTTCCTCGGCGGCAACGTCGGCGTCGGGACGCTCGCGTTCGCGCTGCTGGTCGGGCCGCTGTGCAGCCTCACCCTCCCGTTCTTCGCCATCCGGATGCCGGAGCCCGCGCCTGCGGACGCCGAGCTGGAGGGCGAGCTCGAAGGCACGGCGGAGCAGGGCCCCGGCCTCCGCGCGGAGGGTGCCGACGAGCGGGATGCCGTCCGTTTCGACGTGCGGGACGGCATCCTGCTCGAATCCGACGCGGCGACCCGCTCGCGCGCGGCTGACCGCGCGGACTCCCCCCTGGTGCGCGGCCCGCAACCCGACCGCGCGCCGGCCGAGCCTCCGGCCCCGCGCCGCGGCGCCCGCCTCATCGAGGCCCACTGGCTCGACGACCGCCTCACCGGCCGCACCCGCCGCGCCTAGCGCCGCGCGCCGAGACGGCGCAAAGTGGGGCCCAATCCGCCCAGACGGCTGACCTTCCGCCGCCTCGCTGTTCAGCCACGCGGCGCGAAGTGGGGGCTGGAGCGCCGAGGCGGCGGAGAATGCGCCGCCTCGGCGCGCGCCGCCTACGCGAGGTGGGTGGCGGCGTAGATGCGGAGGGTGTCGCGCACGAAGGTGGCGCCCTCCTCGCCGCCGTAGTTGGCGGCGAAGCGCGGGTCGGCGACGTACATGTCGCCGAGTCCGGTCAGGTACGCGGCCGGCGGGGCGCCCGTGCCGTAGCCGGGCGTGCCCGGGATGTCGGCCAGCCAGTCGGCGTGCCGGCGGGCGAGCGCCTGCGCCTCCTCCGACGCGGGGTCGACCCCGCGCGCGGCGGCGGCCGTCCAGTCGGCGGCGAGCGCCTTCTGCCGCTGCTGCCAGCCGGCGCGCTCCTCGGCGGTCATCCCCCGCCACCAGCGGTCGGACGACGCGTACGCGTCCTTCCCCCAGCGCTCCTCGACCTCCTCCTTGTACTGGGTGTGGTCGAAGCCGTCGAACATCTCCTCAGCCACGATCTCCCCTCCTTCCTCCACAGCGTGGATCGTCGATTCGACCGACGCGATCTGCCGCGCCAGCCGTTCCCGCTCGGTCCGCAGCCACGTCAGGTGGTCGCGCAGGGCGGGGACCGCATCCCGCCTGTCGTCGAGCACGCGGGCGATGGCCGGGAGGCCGAGCCCGAGGTCCCGCAGCAGGAGGATGCGCTGCAGCCGCACGAGGGAGTCGCGGTCGTAGTGGCGGTAACCGTTCGCGGCGACCCGGCTCGGCGGGAGCAGGCCGAGCTCGTCGTAGTGACGCAGCGTCCTGCTCGTCGTGCCGGCGATGCGCGCGATGTCCTGGATGCTCCAGTCCACGGTCGCCTCCACCATGTCCGTCTCCTCTCGTGGGGTGCAAGAACCACGGTAAAGGTTGACGTTACGTCAAGGTCAAGCGCGGCGCGATACTGTCGTGCGTGTGCGTGAGCTCCGTTCCCTGACCGTCGTCGCCCCCGGCATCCTCTTCGCCGAGGGTCCGGCCTCCAACTGGACCGTCTTCCACGGGCACGGGCACGTCGAGCTGGTCGACTGCGGCTATCCGGCCGACCGCCCGCTGGTCGAGGAGTCGATCCGCTCGACCGGGCTCGAGGTGTCGGCGCTCACGCGCATCATCGTCACGCACGGGCACTCGGACCACCTGGGCGCGGCGCGCGACTTCAGCGAGCGCTCCGTGGTGGAGGTGCTGGCCGCCGCGAGCGAGCTGCCGAACGTCCGCCGCGAGATCACCGAGCAGGTCACCGTCGCCGACCTGCTGCCGGTTGCCCTCCGCCGTGGCACGATATCCTGGGCCGTCTCGGCCATCCGCGCAGGGGGCCTCGGCGACGTCGGAGTCCCAGCCGCGCAGGCGATCGCGGCCGAGGTGATCGCGCTGTCGACCGGCCACCGCCTGGAGGTGCTGCCGACACCCGGCCACACGACCGGGCACACCTGCTTCTTCGAGCCGGACGCCGAGGCGCTGATCACCGGCGACGCACTCGTCACCGGGCACGCACTGCTCGCCGGCGCGGGGGAGCTGCAACAGCTGCCGACGCTCTTCCATCACGACGCCGACGGGGCGGAGGCGAGCGCGCAGCGGCTCAGCCTGTGCGACGCGCGCTGGGTGCTGCCGGGCCACGGTCCTGCGCTGCGGCTGTAAGGCGCGCTACCGCTTCGCCCTGGCCGACACCGTCTGCTGCTCGTCCGACCCCGTCCGCTCCCCGGCTGCAACCGGCGGCACCGCCAGCTCCCCGGGCGCCGCGAACTCGCTCTGCTCCCCGAGCGCGATCGGCGTGTTGTGGATGTGGATGCGCGCACGCGCCGCCGACGCCGGCGCCAGCGGACGCCGCGCGACCGGGCGCACCGGCTCGCCGCGACGGTCCTGACCCGGCAACGGACGCGACCGGCGGCCGTAGATCAGCGACGACGAGTCGAGCAGCCACGGCACGAGGGCGACGGTGACGCCGTGGCACAGCATGAGCTGCTTGCTCAGCCGCCGGGCGCGGTGGTTGTGCAGCAGCGACTCCCACCAGTGCCCGACGATGTACTGCGGCAGGTAGACCGTCACGACCTCAGAGCCGTGCTCCTCGCGGCGGTGCTTGAGGTACTTCATCACCGGGACGCCGAAATCGCGGTACGGCGACTCGATCACGGTGAGCGGCACGTGGATGTTCTGCTCGATCCACTGCCGCTGCAGCTTCTGCGTCGCCTCCTCCTCGATCGAGACGTGCACGGCCTCGATGGAGTCGTGGCGGGCGGCGATCGCGTAGTCCAGCGCCTTGAGTGCCGGCTTCTGCATCTTGCCGATCAGGACCACCGCGTGGTCGCCGACGCTGCCGAAGGTCGTGACCGGGTCGACCTCGATCTCCTTCTCGACGTCCCGGTAGTACCGGTTCACGCCGAGCATGAGGAACCAGAGGATCGGCATGAAGATGAACACGAGGTACGCGCCGTGCGTGAACTTCGTGATGGTGACCACGATGAGCACGACGAACGTCAGCGTCGCGCCGAACGCATTGATGCAGAGCGAGCGGACGATGCTGCTGCGCTCCCGCTGGCTCAGCACCGCAGCGCCGTCCTTGCCACTGCCGCGCAGCAGAGTGACCCAGTGCTTCACCATCCCGGACTGGCCGAGCGTGAACGACACGAAGACGCCGATGATGTAGAGCTGGATGAGCTGGGTCAGGTTCGCCTGATAGACGAGCAGCAGGACCGTGGCGGCGAGCGCCAGCAGGATCATGCCGTTCGAGTAGACGAGGCGGTCGCCGCGGGTGTTGAGCGCCTTCGGGGCGTAGGAGTCGCGGGCGAGCACCGAGCCGAGCAGCGGGAATCCGTTGAACGCGGTGTTCGCGGCGAGCAGCAGCACGACCGCGGTCGCGGCCTGCACGATGAAGAAGAAGAAGGTGTTGTTGCCGAACGTGGCCGCGGCGATCTGCGCGATGAGCGAGCGCTGCGGGGAGGTCGCGCACTGCGCCCAGCCCTGGAGGTCGCACGGGTTCTCCGCGTAGTGCACGCCGCTGATCAGGGCCGTCACGGTCAGGCCGGCGAACAGGACGATCGCGATGCCGCCCATCAGCGCGAGCGTGGTGCGGGCATTGCGGATCTTCGGCGTGCGGAAGGCGGGCACGCCGTTGGCGACGGCCTCCACACCGGTCAGCGCGGAACAGCCGCTGGAGAACGCGCGCAGCAGCAGCAGGACCACCGCGGCCTGCGTGATGCTGCTGGTGTGCACGCTGTAGCCGGCGGACTCGGCGACCGGTGCGTGGCCGAACGCGGTGCGGACCAGTGCAGTGACGACCATCACGAAGATGCTGCCGATGAAGATGTAGGTGGGGAGCGCGAACGCCTTGCTCGACTCCCGCACGCCGCGGAGGTTGACCGCGGCGAGGATGATCACGCAGATCACCGCGAGCTCGACGCGCCACGGCGCGAGGCCAGGCAGCGCCGAGATCACGTTGTCGACACCGGACGCGACCGACACAGCGACGGTCAGCACGTAGTCGACCAGGAGGGCGGAGGCCACGATCAGGCCGGCCTTCTCACCGAGGTTCTTGTGCGCGACCTCGTAGTCGCCGCCTCCCGAGGGGTAGGCCTTGACGAGCTGCCGGTAGCTCAGCACCACCGTGATCATCAGGACGACGACGGCCGCCGCCACCCAGGGGGCGAACGTCAGGAACGACAGGCCGCCGAGCAGCAGGATCATCAGGAGTTCCTGCGGAGCGTAGGCGACGCTGGAGAGTGCGTCTGACGCGAAGATCGGGAGTGCAAGGTGCTTCGGGAGTAGCTGTCCTTCGAGCTTTTCGCTCGGAAGCGGGTCGCCGATCAGCCACCGCTTCGGGGATCTCCCCTCATTTGTCACGAGGGACGACACTACTCGCTGCCAAAACCCTGTCAAATCGGCGCGTCGCGTCGTCGCCGGAACGCGATTCCACAGACGCTTGGTCCGCACCCCGCGAGGCATCCGTTGCCGCGGATTCTCGCGGGATTCGGCTCGTCATCGGCCTCACTGGGAGCGAGATGAGCATGGGCTGGGATTTTCTGGAGTTCTTGACGAAACCCGCTCTCACCGGCGGTTCAGCCGCGGCCGATCGCCTCGACGATCGCACGCCGCACGCGGGTCAGCTCCTCCTTGAGCAGGGGCACGACGCTTTCCGGGAGCGCGCCGCGGGCGGCCTGCGAGCGCAGGTCCGTGCGGAGCTGCTGGCGGAACTCGTTGATCGCGACCTCCGCCTCCCGCGCCGCGGCGTTGGCGGCCGAGCGCGCGTCGCGGCCCGCGTCGCGCGCCTCCTGCCGCGGGTCGACCCGCTTCGCGTCGCGCGTGGCCTCCCGCGCCGCCGAGGCCAGCTCGGCGCGCAGGGTGCGCATGGCGTCGTTCACGCCCGCGCGGACTTCGTCGGCGAGCCGGCGGACGGAGTCGGTGACCTCGTCCTCGATCGCGTCCAGCTCGGGCTCGCGGGCGGCGAGCTCGGCGCGGCCGGCGTCGGTGATCGCGTAGACGGTCTTGCGGCCGTCTGTCGTCTTGGTGACCAGCCCCTCCTCCTCCAGCTTCGCCAGCCGGGGGTAGATGGTTCCGGCGCTCGGAACGTAGGTGCCGCCGAAGCGGTCGCTCAGCGCCTGGATGAGCTCGTAGCCGTGGCGGGGCGACTCCGCCAGGAGGCTCAGCAGGTAGAGGCGGAGGCTGCCGTGGGCGAAGACGGGGGTCACGCCGACGCCTCCTCCTGGGCCGAGGAGCTGCGGAGCACCGAGACGGCGCCGGAGACGGAGTTGACCGTGATGTCGACCCAGTAGCCGTCGAGGCTGCCGGTGGTCGCGGCGTACCCCTTTCCCGCCGAGCCGACGACCATCACGTTGTCGAGCTGGACCCGGCCGGAGACGGTGTTGGCGCGGTAGCGGGCTCCGAGGGCCTCCGGGATGCGGATGGTCGTGTCGCCCGAGACGGTGTTGATCTGAACCTCGTCAGGGGTGCCGGCGAGGTCGACCATGATGTCGGCCGAGACGCCGTCGGCGCTGAAGCGCGGGATCCACCCGGTGGCGGTGATGTCCCCCGACACCGTGTGCGCGGTGATGCGGCCGGTGTGGCCGCGGGCCGAGAGCTCGCCGCTGACGGAGTTGAGCTCCAGCGCGCCTTCGAGGCCGTCGATGACGACATCGCCGGAGACGGTGCTGAGCCGCGCGTCGGTCTTCAGGCCCGAGATGAGCGCGCCGGCGGAGACCACGCCGAACTTGAGGGCGACATCCCGCGGCACCAGCACGCTGACGTCGGCACGGGCGCTGGACCGCATCGACTTGAAGACGTCGATGAAGTTGTCCCAGCGCAGCTGCGGGTGGTCGATCTCCAGCCGGTCGCCGTCGATGGTGACCTTGAGATCGCGGCCGGACACCGAGTGGACCTCCACCCGGGCTCCCGGCTCGTCGTGGCCGATGATGTCGATCTGGCCACCCAGCAGCCCGACCTTGAGGGAGCGGACCAGCTCCACGTCGATCGTGCGGCTCTCGCCGGGCTGGATGAGCCACTTCTCCTGTGCCATGCTCTCGCGCTCCTTGCTTCGGTGACTCGCGATATATCGCGATGTTGACGTATTCACGATATATCGCGAGTTGAGCGAGCGCAAGCGCCCGGCGCGAATCTCAGGGTCGGCTCAGGGACATCCCCGATCCACCCGCGTCACCGCCGCGGGCGGGCGAGCCAGGGGTGCAGGAGGCGCGTGACGAAGGGGAGCAGGAAGTACGTCATCGTCGGCGTGAGCAGCAGCGTGGTGATCAGCACGGTCGCCAGCGGCCAGAGCTGGTGCCAGCCGGGCACCAGATAGAACGTGAAGTAGGTGAACACCAGCGAGAGCGGGAAGAACCCGAGCCAGATCGTGACGGCCTGCTTCCAGCGCGGCGGAGCGGCGGGCGCACCGGGCTCCGGCTCGTCGAACCAGCCTTCGATGCCGGTGCGGCGCTCCACGCGCGACACCTCGACCAGCTCGCGGCCCTCGTACAGCCACTCGGCGCGCTCGTCGGAGGCCTCCCACACCTCCAGCGACGCGGCGTCGGCGAAGCGGTACAGCATGTGCCACTCGTGCGAGTGGGCGTTCGCGCGCACCCAGCCGGAGCCGAGGAAGCCCTCGAAGCCGTTGGCGAGGTTGACGCCCGCCTGGACCCAGTGGGTCACCTCGGGGAGGCGATCGGCGTCGACCCGGCGGGTGATGGAGACGGTGACGGGGATGCGCGGGGGGAAGTCCGGGTTCTGCGCTTGTGGCGCGGAGACGTTCGGCTCTTGTGGAGTCATGCCTCCATTGTCGCCGCCGCGGGTTACACGCGCGTTTCGGCGGCGGGGCGCCGAGGTCAGCGGGGGCCGAGGAGGGTGCCGCCGTCGCGCACGACGAGCTGGGGCGTCACCAGGCGGTGGCGCGGGTCGTCCACGGCGGAGCGCACCCGGCCGCCGTGGGCGCCGGTCAGCAGTTCGAGCACGCCGGCGGCCACCTCCTCCAGCGGCTGGCGCACGCTGGAGAAGCCGAGCGACGCGGCGACGGGGGTGTCGTCGTAGCCGATGACGGGGATGCGGCCCCGCGTCGCGGTCAGGGCGCCGAGGGCGAGCGAGTCGGAGGCGCAGACGACGGCCTCCACGTCGGCACGGCCGGCGAGCGTCCGCATGGCCTCGGCGCCGAAAGTCACGCCGTCCTCGGAGGCCTCCTCCAGCGTCGCGAGGGTCGCGTCGTCGACAGCGTGCGCCTCCTGCATCGCCTCCAGCCAGCCCGCGCGGCGGTCGTCGCCGGTGCCGGAGCCCGCGGGCCAGCCGAGGTATCCGATCCGGCGGAGGCCGCGGGCGAGGAAGTGGTCGGTCGCTTCCCGCAGACCCGAGCGGCCGTCCACGTCCACCCACAGGTGCAGCGGGTCGGTCATGTCGTCGATGCCCCACGGGCGGCCGAACGTGACGAAGGACTGGCCGTGCTCGATCAGCCACTCCGTGCGGGGGTCGCCGTGGAAGGTGGAGGTCAGCACGAACGCGTCGACGTCCGCGCCGTCGGAGAGCCGTGACCGACCTCAACAGCAAGCTGGAGACGCTGGCCACGAGCGACCCGAAGACGATCCTCGACGCCACGCAGAAGAACCTCGAAGCGCTGAAGTAAGGATCCCAGACACCATGTCGCAAGCCACGAGTCGGTCTCGCCGTTCCGGAATCCGGCGCGGCGAGGCCGCCTCGGGGTGGTTGTTCACCGCCCCGGTCATCCTGCTGCTCGGCGTGTTCCTCGTCATCCCGGTGCTCATGGCGCTGTGGGTCAGCTTCTCCGACTGGGGAGGGCGCGGCAGCCCCTTCGCCTCCGACGTGAACTTCGTCGGGCTCAAGAACTACTCGACGCTGCTGGCAGGAGGCGGCCTCGCCGAGTCGGACTTCGGCACGGCGCTGAAGAACAACGCCTGGTACGTCGTCCTGGTCGTCCCGGTCCAGACGGCCGTCGCCCTCTTCCTCGCGGTGCTGGTCAACCGGGCCATCCTCCGCGGGCGCGGCTTCTTCCGCACCGCCTTCTACTTCCCGTCGGTGACCAGTTCGGTCGCCATCACCGTGCTCTGGCTGTTCCTGTTCAGCACGTCGGGCGCGGTGAACAAGGTGCTCTCCTGGTTCGGCATCAACGGACCGAACTGGTTCAACGACCCGAGCGGCATCATCCACAACTTCCTCGGCCTGTTCGGCGTCACCACCGGCCCCGCCGCCCTCACCCAGAACACGCTGCTCGGCGTGTCCTGGTGGGACTGGCTGGGCGGGCCCTCCGTCGCGATGACGGCCTACATGATCATGGCCGTGTTCACCACGAGCGGCACCTTCATGCTGCTCTTCATCGCGGCCCTGCAGAACCTCGGCGGCGACATCACGGAGGCCGCCATGATGGACGGCGCCAACGGCTGGCAGCGCTTCTGGCGCATCACGCTGCCGCAGCTTCGCCCCACGCTCTTCACCGTGCTGACCCTCGGCCTGATCGGCTGCTGGCAGGTCTTCGACCAGATCTACACCGGCAGCAAGGGCGCGCCGAGCAAGACCACGCTGACCCCGGCGTACCTCTCGTACCAGACCTCGTTCACCAACCAGGAGTGGGGCCAGGGCGCCGCGATCGCGTTCATCCTGTTCATCATCATCGTGCTGTTCACGATCTTCCAGCGCTGGGTGCTGCGTGAGCGCCAGGTGTCCAAGCGGCGCATGCGGCCGTACAACGCCGCGGTCATCGCTGCCACCGCGCCGAGCAACTCGTCCGGCTCCGCCATGAAGGGAGGCCTGGGATGACCGCCACCACGTCCACCGTCTCACCCGCCACCGCGACGTCGCCGGGGGCTTCGGCTCCGCGTCCGGTGCGCCGGCGCCGCCGCACGACCGGCAGCATCGCCGCCACGTCCGTCAGCTACGCGATCCTCGTCGTGCTCGCGGTCGTGTACATCATGCCGTTCCTCATCCAGCTCGCGACCTCGTTCAAGACCGACGCGGACGCGTCGGCCAACCCGGTCTCCCTCATCCCCCAGGTGTGGACAACGGCGGCGTACACCAAGCTGTTCCTCAACTCGGACTTCCCGCTCTGGTTCATGAACTCGGCCATCGTGACCGTGTTCGTGACCCTCGGCCGCGTGTTCTTCGACTCGATCGCCGGGTACGCCCTCGCGCGGCTGCACTTCCGTGGGCGCGGGGTCGTGTTCGCCGCGCTGGTCGCGGTCATGTCGGTGCCGATGGTCGTGCTGCTCATCCCGAAGTTCCTCGTGATCAACCAGCTCGGCATGTACGACTCGTACACCGGCATGATCCTTCCGCTGCTCACCGATGCGGCCGGCGTCTTCATCATGAAGGGCTTCTTCGAGTCGATCCCCGCGAGCGTCGAGGAGCAGGCGCGCATCGACGGCGCAGGCACGTTCCGGGTGTTCTGGTCGATCGTGCTGCCGATGGCGCGGCCCGCGCTCATCACGATCATCATCCTGTCCTTCCAGGGGTCGTGGAACGAGCTCGCCCACTTCATCGTGTCGACGCAGGACCCTGCCCTCACCACGCTGACGAAGGGCGTCGCGGGGCTGGCGAGCGGAGCGCTCAGCCAGGGCAGCCAGTACCCGCTCAAGCTCGCCGCCGCGGCGATCATGACCATCCCCGTCGCCGTGCTGTTCTTCATCTTCCAGCGCCGCATCATGAACTCCAGCGACGGAGCGGTGAAGGAGTGACGGCCATCGCACCGACCATCCTGGCCACCTGCGGAGGCCTGGTCGCCGGAGACTGGACGGACTCCCTCTATGGGCCGCTCCTGCACCACGCGATCGAGCTGGCGCAGGTGACCGGACCCCGGGCGAAAGTAGCGCACATCAACACGGCCGGCGGCGATCAGCGGCACGTGGAGGGCGGGGAGCTGGAGGCCGCGCACGCTGCCGGAGTCGAGGCGAGTCACGTGCGCTTCTTCCCGCACCCGAACATCCCGGACCTGCGCGAGCACATCCTCGCCCAGGACGTCGTGTGGGTCAGCGGCGGGAGCCTGCTCAACCTGCTGGCCGTCTGGCGCGCGCACGGGCTCGACGCGATCCTGACCGAGGCATGGCAGCGCGGCGTCGTCCTGGCGGGCGGTTCTGCCGGTGCGCTGTGCTGGCACGAGGGCGGGACGACGGCCTCTCGCGGCCCGGACATCTCCGCCCTGCCCGACGGGCTCGGCCTGGTGCCGGGCTCGCTCGCGGTCCACTACGACTCCGACCCGCGCCGCCGGCCTGCGCACCACGCAGCCGTGGCCTCCGGCGAACTGCCCGGCGGGTACGCGCTCGACGAAGGCACCGGACTCGTCTACCAGGGCACCACCCTCGTGGACGTCGTCTCCGAACGCGACGGCGCGGCCGTCTGGCGCGTGCAGCCCGCGGACGCCGATGGACGGGGCGGCGTGACCGAGACCCGCATCGAGCCCCGCGTTCTCCTGGGCTTGACGACAGCCGGCGCGGCGCACTCCCCCACCACTACGCACCCCACCGGCTCCGCCACCTCCCCCACCACCTTTACATCCCCATCCCCATCCCCATCCCCATCCCCATCCCCATCCCCATCCCCATCCCCGATCGAGGAGGCGCGAACGCCCCGATGACCCAGCCGCTCCAACCCCTGCTGCACGACAGCGTCGTGGTGCTCACCGCGCCCAGCCAAGCCTGGTCCGCTGCGGACGGCACCGTCGACGGCGGCGGGATCCACGGGTTCTTCCACTCGGACCTGCGGGTGCTCGACCGCATCCTCCTGACCGTCGGCGGCGATCTGCCCGAGCACATCGCCACGGCCGGACCCGACGCGGCGAGCGCCGTCTTCACCTCGCTCGCCCGCCGGATCGACGATGCCACGGCCGACCCGCGCGTCCGGCTGGACCGCACGCGCACCGTCGTGGCGGGCAGCCTGCGGGAGCGGATCGTCCTGCGCAACGCCCTCCGCACTCCCCTCACGACGGCGGTCGAAGTCGCTGTCCGCGGCGACTTCACGCCCATGCAGACGGTCAAGGCCGGGCTGACGGGTGCGGAGCACGCGGTTTCGGCCGAATCCGTCGAGGAGGGCGTCGTCTTCCGCTCGGGACCCGTGACCGCGCGGCTGATCGCCCCCGGCGCGCGCGTTTCGGTCGACGGCCAGAACGCCGTTCTCGCCTGGGACGTCGAGGTGCCGGCTCACGGCCACACCACCCTCGACTGGACCATCGACGTCGACGACCCGACCGCTGTCGTCGCGGGCGCCGCCCCCTCGGCCGAGTGGGCCGCGTTCCGCGCCACCACGGGCGACTCCCGTCTCGCGTGCTGGCTCGACCGGGCGCTCGCCGACCTCCAGTCGCTGCGGATGTCCACCACGGCGCGACCGGACGACACCTTCCTCGCCGCCGGCGCCCCCTGGTTCTTCACGCTGTTCGGCCGCGACTCGCTGTGGGCCGCCCGCCTGCTGCTGCCGCTCGGCACCGACATCGCCGCCACCACCCTCCGCGTACTGGCGCACTTCCAGGGCACCGAGACCGTCGGCGAGACCGCCGAGCAGCCCGGCAAGATCATGCACGAGCTGCGTCCGGCCGCGCTCACCATCCCCGGTGAGGGCGTCGTGCTGCCACCGCTCTACTACGGCACCGTCGATGCGACCGCACTCTGGATCGGGCTCCTCCACGACGCGTGGAAGTGGGGCCTGCCCGACGACCAGGTGCGCGAGCTGCTC
Source organism: Leifsonia sp. EB41 (assembly GCF_041262565.1). Classification (NCBI taxonomy): domain Bacteria; kingdom Bacillati; phylum Actinomycetota; class Actinomycetes; order Micrococcales; family Microbacteriaceae; genus Leifsonia; species Leifsonia sp. EB41. Next base: position 1,818,219 of record NZ_JBGCCJ010000001.1, read on the forward strand.
CCCGCGATGCAGGCGGCGCTCGCCTGGATGCGCGACCACGGCGACAGCGATGGCGACGGCTTCCTGGAGTATGTGGACACCACCGGTCACGGCCTCGCCAACCAGGGCTGGAAGGACTCCGGCGATTCCATTCAGTGGAAGGACGGCACCCTCGCGGACGGTCCGATCGCGCTCTGCGAGGTCCAGGGCTACGCCTACGAGGCCGCGGTCGGCGGCGCCGAGCTGCTCGACGCGTTCGGTCTGGAAGGCGCGGACGAGTGGCGCGACTGGGCCGCGCAGCTCAAGAGCCGTTTCGCCGAGGCGTTCTGGATCGACGACCCGGCCGGCGCCTACCCCGCCGTCGCGCTCGACGCCGCCAAGCGCAAGGTCGACACCGTCACGAGCAACATCGGCCACCTGCTCGGCACCGGCATCCTCACCCCGGAGCAGTCGACCGTGATCGCGCGCCGGCTGGCGTCGCCGGAGCTGTCGTCCGGCTACGGCCTGCGCACCATGTCGACGGACTCGGGCGGCTACTGGCCGCTCAGCTACCACGGCGGTTCCGTGTGGGCGCACGACACCGCGATCGCGATCGTGGGGCTGTCGCGCGACGGCCACACGGCGGAGGCCGACCTCCTCGCGGACGGCCTGTTGGCGGCGGCGGACGGCTTCGGCTACCGGATGCCCGAACTGCACTCGGGCGACTCCGCCGAGCAGACCAGCGCACCGATCCCGTACCCGGCCGCCTGCCGCCCGCAGGCCTGGTCGGCGGCCGCGGCGGTCGCGGTCCTCTCCTCCCGCCTCGGCCTCCGCGCCGACGCCCAGACGGGATCGCTCGACGTGCGCCCGACCCCCGGCGCCGGCAGCATCCGCGTGAGCGGCCTCCGCTTCGCGGGCGCCCCCCGCGACCTGGAGGTCTGACACCCCGCAGATTCGTGCCGAATGTGGTGTTTGCCGCGGCGATAAGCCACATTCGGCACGAATCTGAGGCCTAGATCTGCGCCATGATCTGGCGGGCGATGACGCGGCCGGCGCGGTTCGCGCCGATCGTGCTCGCCTGCGGGCCGTAGCCGGCGAGGAAGATCCGCGGGTCGTGCCACGACGCACCGGACGCCACCGTGAGGCCGCCGGACTTCTCGCGGAGCTTCAGGGGCGAGAGGTGCCGGAGTTCCGGTCGGAAGCCGGTCGCCCAGATGATCGCGTCCGCCTTCGTCGTCGAACCGTCCGCCCAGACGACGCGGTCCGGCTCGATGCGGGAGAACATCTCGCGCTCCACGAGCAGCCCGCGGTCGATCCCGGCGGCGACTCGGCGCGTGCGCGGGACGCCGGTTCCGCTCACGATGCTCGGCAGCGCCAGGCCCGCGCGGGCCGCCGCGTCCTGAGCGGAGACCGCGGCCACGCCGCCCTCGATCGTCAGTTCGGACTCGTTGCGGAAGTCCACCGGGCGGCGGGTCGCCCAGGTCAGGCTCTCGGCGACGCCCTCCAGCTCCAGCAGGAAGCCGATCGCGCTCGTGCCGCCACCCACCACCACGACCGACTTCCCGGCGAGCGCCTCCGCCGACACGTACGTCGACGTGTGCACGTGACGGCCCGCGAAGTCGTTCATCCCCGGATACCACGGGATGAACGGCGCACCCCAGGTGCCGGACGCGTTCACGACGACCCGGGTGCGCGTCTCGCCGCGGTCGTGCGCGACGACCAGGTCGGCTCCGCGGTCGAACACGCGTGAGACCGTCACCGGACGTTGCACCTGGAGGCCGTAGTGCTCCTCGTAGCGGCGGTAGTAGCCGGCGACGATGTCCTTGGCCGGGAGGGCGCGGTCCGCGGTCTCGAAGCTGAGACCCAGCTCCGCCATCCCTGGGAGATCGTTCACGTGGTGGGCGCTGCCGAGACGCAGCGCATCCCACCGGTGCTGCCACGCGCCGCCGGTGCCGGGGCCGCGGTCGAGGATCACGAAATCCTGGCCGGGGACCAGCTCGAACCGGCGCAGGTAGTAGGCGACCGCCAGCCCGGCCTGCCCGGCGCCGACGATCACCACCTGGGTGTCGGTCATGCCACTGATCACGCGCTCATTCCATCATCCGACGCTGTGCGGGAACTCGGGGCCCATAGGGGTCACCATGCTAAACTCGACGCTAGTTTTCACTATTTCTGTTGGATCCCCGGGTGCCATTCCCCGGGCAGGACCAAAAGGGGGTCACGCATGGGGCGCGGCCGTCAAAAGGCAAAGCACACCAAGATCGCTCGTCAGTTGAAGTCGTTCAGTCCGAACGTCAACTACGACGCGCTCGAGCGTGAGCTCACCGGACATTCCCACCACGACGACGAGCACAACTACGACGCGTGGGCCGACTACAACCCGGATGGCGACGACGACACCCCAGGGTACGACGACGCCGACGAGGACGAGTACGAGGACACCGAGTCCGAGACGCCGAAGCGCGCCTGAGCGCGCCAGCGTCATCCCCGCGATCACCCGAGCGGGCGGCGTGAACCGCTGACGAGCCTTCGATCGCACGCCCGTGCGGTCAGAGCCAACCCTGCCGCGTCGCGATCGCGACCGCCTCGGAGCGGTTGCGCGCGCCCGTCTTGCCGATCGCGCTCGACAGGTGGTTACGCACGGTCCCGTCGCTGAGGTGGAGGCGGCGCGCGATGTCGGTGATCGTCCCACCCTGGCCCGCGACCGCGAGCACCTCGGCCTCCCGCACCGTCAGCGGCGAAGCGCCCGACGCCAGCGACTCGGCGGCCAGCGCAGGGTCGACGACGCGCAGCCCGGAGGCGATACGGCGGACGGCGTCGGCGAGCTGGCCGGAGGGCGTGTCCTTCACGATGAATCCCGCGGCCCCGGCCTCCATCGCCCGCCGCAGGTAGCCGGGCCGCCCGAACGTCGTCACGATCAGCGAGCGGCACGACGGTAGATCGCGCGCGAGCTGCGCGGCGACCTGGATGCCGTCGAGCCCGGGCATCTCCACGTCGAGCAGCGCGACGTCGGCGGCGGAGGTGCGCGCGGCGTCGAGCACCTCGTCGCCGCGGCCGACCTGCGCGACGACCTCCAGGTCGGTCTCGAGGTCGAGGAGGGCGGCGAGCGCGCCGCGGACGAGGGCCTGGTCGTCGGCGAGCAGCAGGCGGATGCTCACGCGGCCAACCTCCTCACGGTCAACAGCGTCCCGCCGCGCGGCCCGGCCTCCACCGTCACCGCTGCACCGAACTCCCGCGCCCGGTCGGTCAGCCCCGCGATCCCGGACCCGCGCACGAGCTCGCGCCGCTCCGCGCCGACCGGGGCGGGCCCGCGGCCGTCGTCCTCGATGCGCAGGGCGTCCGGCTCCACCGTCACCCAGCAGTTGCGGGAGCCGGAGTGGCGGATCACGTTCGTCACGCCCTCCCGCAGCACCCAGCCGAACAGCTCGCGCAGCTCCGGCGCGACGTCCTCGCCGTTGCGCGGCAGGTGCGCCTGGATGTCTGCGGCCGCCAGTCCCGCCTGGGCGGCGGCGAGCTCCGTGGACAGGCTCATCTCGCGGTAGCCGGCGACGGCGGCGCGCAGGTCGGCGAGGGCCGAGCGGGTGAGGCGTTCGATGTCGGCGAGCTCGTCCTCCGCGCGACGAGGGTCGACGGGGATCAGCCGGCGCGCGAGCTCCGACTTCACCGTCACCACGGTCAGCGAGTGGCCGAGGACGTCGTGCATGTCGCGTGAGAACCGGGCGCGCTCCTCCACCACCGCGAGCCTGGCGATCTCGCCCTGCGCGTTCCGCAGCCGGCGGAGAGTGTCGATCTGACGGGCGAAGGCGCTCATCATGATGCCGATCGAGACCGTGATGAGGGCGATGAACCAGGCGTCCGCGAAGGTGCCGGTGAGCAGGAAGACGACGACCTGCACGGCCCCGAGGGCGCCGATGATCGTGTTCGCGACCCAGGTGCGCGCGATCGACATCCCGGCGACGCACGCCACGTAGACCCAGGTCCAGAGGGTGTCGATGCCGATGAACGGGAGGAGGGTCAGCGTGAGAACGAAGTACGCCAGCACGCCGACCAGGCGCGTGCGCTCGCCCTCCCACCACAGGATCGGCGGGAGGGCGAGGAAGCCGACGTAGACGATCGCGAGCAGTGCGGTCGCGACGATCTTGGTGCCCACTGCGCCGGAGGACGTCCACAGGCTCACGATCACGGAGATCTGGTAGAGCAGGCCGATCACCGCGCCGGGGTACCAGCGGAAGGCGGAGCGGTGCGTCAGCCGCGCCCACACGCCGGTGGGGCGGTACTCCTCGACGTCGCTGGTGAACACGTCCCTAACCCTAGCCAGCCGTCGCCCGCGGGTCAGCCGCGTGCCGCGTCGCGCCGGTAGCGCCACACGATCAGCGCGCCGAGGGCGAGCGTCCACGCGGTCAGCACGAGCGCGGGCGTGAGGGCGTCTCCGCTCTGCAGCGCGCCGAGCTGCCCGACCCGGTTGAGCCAGTACGACGGCACGGCCTGCGCGACGTTCGCGACCCAGGCGGGGAAGATCTGCAGCGGGATCCACAAGCCACCCAGCACGGCCATCCCCATGAACACGGCCATGAACAGCGGCTGCGCGAACTCCGGCTTGGCGAACTGGCCGATCAGGATGCCGAGCAGGGCGAACGGCACGACGCCGGCCCAGATCGCCAGGCAGGCGAGCATCCAGCTCATCGCGGGGAGGTCCGGGTGGTAGAGCGCGATCGACACCCCGACGATGATCACGATGCTGAGCAGCGCGAGCGCCAGGGCCGCGACCAGCTTGGAGATCAGGTAGCCGGTGCCGGTGAGCGGGGTGACCCGGAGCTGGCGGTTCCAGCCGAGCGAGCGCTCGGTGACGATGTTGAACGCCTGCGACAGGGCCGCCATCATCCCGCCGTACGCGGACACCTGGATGGTCGTGACGACGATCCAGGGGAGGTGCGTGACGGCGTCGACCTGGCCGCGGCCTCCGAACGTGCCGCCGAAGGCCAGCAGCATGACCAGTGGGACGGCGAGGGTGAAGATCATGGCGCGCATGTTCTTGAGCTGGCGCAGGGACTCGCGGCCCAGGTAGGCGATGCTCATCGGAGGGCTCCTTCGGAGAGAGAGTGCGGGGTCGGCGCGGTCGCGTCGTCGCGCGACTCGGTGAGGGCGAGGAACGCGTCGTCCATCGTGTGCGCGGTGACCTCGATGTCGTGGAGGTCGTCGTGCGCGGCGAGGAGGGCGCGGAGCGTCGCGTCGGAGTCGTCGCTGACGATCGAGAGGCGCCCGTTGCGCTGGTCGACCGAACGGACGCCGGGGAGGGCACCGAGCCCGGCGGCGACCTCCGGGGTCCAGGCGAAGCCGGCGGTGGCGGCGATCCGGCGTCCGGACACGACGGCCTTCACCTCGGCGGGGGTGCCGTCGGCGACCACCCGGCCGCGGGCGAGCATGACGATGCGGTCGGCATAGGCGTCGGCCTCGTCGAGGTAGTGCGTCGCGAAGACGACGGTGCGGCCCTGGTCGGTGAACTCCCGCATCGAGAGCCAGAAGGTGCGCCTGGCTTCCACATCCATCGCGGCGGTCGGCTCGTCCAGGAACAGCAGGTCCGGGTTCGACACGACGGCGACGGCGAATCGCGCGCGCTGCATCTGGCCGCCGGACAGCTTGGAGACGCGCTGCTTGGCGATCTCGGTGCAGCGGGCGCGCTCGAGGGCTTCGGCCACGCTGAGCGGATGCCGATGGGCGGACGCGACCAGCGCCACGGACTCGGCGACGGTGAGCGTGGGCAGCAGCGCGCCGCCCTGAAGCATCGCGCCGACCCTCCCCTCCCGGATCGCCACGCGCGGGTCGCCGCCGAACAGCTCGGCGGTTCCGGCGGTCGGGCGCGCGAGGCCGAGCGCGAGGTCGATGGTGGTCGACTTGCCTGCGCCGTTCGGGCCGAGAAGGGCGATGACCTCCCCGGCCTTCACGGTGAGGTCGACGCCGTCGACGGCGGTGAGCGACCCGAAGGTCTTGCGGAGGCCGCTGAGGCGGATGGCTGGTGAGGTGTTCACCATTCCAGGGTGCCGGGTGGGCGGCGGGGCCGCGCAGGGGGCGCGTCAGGGATTCAGCGTGACGTTTGTCATGGGCGCGGCGTGCGTCAGAGCAGCCCGTCGCGGGAGCGCGTCGAACGGACGAGGCCGATGACGCCCGCGATGCCGCCGATCGTGATCAGGCCGGCCCCGAGGAGGAGCAGGAGGTCCTGGCCGACCGGCGCGCTCACGACCGGCGTGTGCGCGGTCGGGTCGCCCTGCGGGAGCGCGGAGGCCGCGCTTGCCGCACCGCCGCCTCCTGTGCCTCCCGCGACGACCGACGCGGGGGCCGCGACCGGGACCGCCGGCAGCGACACCATGGCGACGGCCCCGCTGACGTCCGCCGTCGCGCGCTGCAGGACCACGAAGAACACGGAGGCCGGCGAGCCGGGTGCGCGGGCGGGCAGGCTCACCGTCGTGGTCGCGGTCGCCTGGCCGGCGGCGAGCGCGAGGGTGCCGGACGCGGCGACGTAATCGGGTCCCGCGTGCGCCGTGCCGTCGACCGTGGCGAAGTCCACGGTGGCCGGGGTGGAGGCGCCCGTGCGGGTCACGTGGACGGTGACGGACGTGCTCCCCGTGACGACGCTGTCGGCCGCGACCGCGAGCGCGCCGGACGCCGCGGTGATGGTCACGGGCGCGGTGGCCGTCGCCGGGCGGAGGGTGGACCCGCTCGCGGGAGTGAAGGTCGCGGTGATCGTGTGCGCGCCCGCCGCCAGGGCGGTCAGGTCGGCTCGCGCGACGCCGCCCACGCCGACGGGCGCCGTCGCGGAGGCCACCCCGTCGACCGCGAAGGCGACGGTCCCGGCCTCCGGCGGCCCGAGCAGGAACCGGGTGACGCTCGCGGACACGGCGACGGTGCCGGAGGCCGTCGCGGGTGCGCTGAGGACGATCGCGGTGGCGTCGGTGCAGGCCGGGGCGGAGGCGTCGATGGTGGCCGTCCGGCCGCCCAGCGTCCAGGTCAGCGACGGCTCGGCCGCGGCATCCACCGTCAGCAGCCATGCGCCGTGGTGCTCGCCCGGCTGGAAGGTCGACGGCTGCCCACGGTCGGCGGCGCCCGGCGACAGGTCGTCAACGCCGGATCCGGGGGTCAGGGTGACCGGGGCGGAGGCCGACGAGCGGTAGCCGAGGACCACGGTGCGCGACGTCACGGCGCCGAGCGGGGCGTCCTGCACGCAGTCGACGAGCGGGGTGAGCGCGTCGGACGCGGCTGTGGGTGTCGGCGTGGGTGTCGGTGTCGGGCTCGCGAACGCCGGCACCCCCGCGAGCGCCACGGCGATCAGCGCCGCCCCCAGCGCGCACGCCAAGCGGAGGCTGGCATGGGGGGTCACAGCGGCCACTCTAGCGGGAGGCCGCGACCCTCCGCGCGTCCACGAACGGGTCACGTCGCGCGGCGTCGCGAACGGAGGAGGTCAGGCGGCTGGAGGGGCCGGATGGCGGTCAACGGAGGAGATCAGCGCGCGATCGAGGGAGAAGTCCTCCGTTAGCTACGTGGAGGTCGCCGCTCAGCGGGAGTAGGCGCCGACGAGGCGGACGGCTCCGCCGTCGACGCCCTTGGCGCCCTGCTCGAAGCCGGCCAGGTCGCGCGCAGCCGTGGAGACCATTCCTGCCCGCCAGGTGGGGATCCCGTCCGCGGTGAGCGCCGCCGCGATCGCGTCCGCGGCCTCCGGAGTCACGACGGCGAACATCCCGATGCCGAGGTTCCAGGTGCCCTCCGACGACTCCAGCGTGCTCCCGGCCAGGTCGCTCAGCACGCGGAACACCGGGCTCGGCGACCAGGTCGAGCGGTCGACCTCCACCCACGAGCCGACCGGGAGGACGCGCGCCAGGTTCGCGGCGATGCCGCCTCCGGTCACGTGGCTGAGCGAGTGGACGGCCCCCGCGAACGACGAGCTCTCGAGCACGCGCAGCAGCGGCGACGTGTAGAGGCGCGTCGGCTCCAGGAGGGCCTCGCCCACACTGCCGCCGAACTCGTCCAGCCGGTCGGTGAAGGCGATGCCGCGCTGCGCGAGGATGTGCCGCACGAGCGAGAAGCCGTTCGAGTGGATGCCGGACGACGCGAGCGCCAGCACCACGTCGCCGTCCCGGACGCGCTCGGCGCCCAGCAGCTCGTCGGCCTCCACCGCGCCGACCGCTGCGCCGGCGACGTCGTAGTCGTCCGGGCCGAGGAGCCCGGGGTGCTCGGCGGTCTCGCCGCCGACCAGCGCCGTGCCGGTCTCCTCGCAAGCGCGGGCGATCCCGGCGACGATCGCCGCGATCCGCTCGGGGACGACCTTGCCGCACGCGATGTAATCGGTCATGAACAACGGACGCGCGCCCACCACGACGATGTCGTCCACGACCATCCCGACCAGGTCCTGGCCGATGGTGTCGTGCTTGTCGAGCGCCTGCGCGATCGCGACCTTGGTGCCGACGCCGTCGGTGGAGGTCGCGAGCAGCGGGCGGCGGAAGGCCTTCAGCGCCGACACGTCGAACATGCCCGCGAAGCCGCCGACCCCGCCCAGCACCTGCGGGCCCTGCGTGCGCGCAACGGCGGCCTTCATCAGCTCGACGGCGCGGTCGCCGGCGGCGGTGTCGACACCGGCGGCGGCGTAGGAGGACGACGAGGATGGGGTGGGCTCAGTCACTGCTCCATCGTATCCGGGGCGACGGGACCGCTCGCGCCCCTACTCCTGGCGGCCCGGGTCGCCGTACGCGATCAGGCGCTCGTACTCCGAGTCGGGTCCTGGCTCGCAGCCGTCGCTCGACGCGTCAGCGCCGGTGTCGGTCGGCTCGACGGTCGCCGCGCGCTCCTCCGGACGCTCCAGGAGGTTCTTGCCCAGGTGGTGCGCGTCCGGCAGCTCGATCGGGTACACACCCGTGAAGCACGCCGTGCAGAGGCGCTCGCGCGGCTGCTCGGTCGCGGCGATCATGCCGTCCTCCGACAGGTAGCCGAGAGAGTCGGCGCCGATGGACTGTCGGACCTCGTCCACCCCGAGGCCGGTCGCGATGAGCTCCGCGCGCGAGGCGAAGTCGATGCCGTAGAAGCACGGCCACGTGATGGGCGGGCTGGAGATGCGCACGTGCACCTCGGCCGCGCCGGCCTCCCGCAGCATCGAGACGAGCGCGCGCTGCGTGTTGCCGCGCACGATCGAGTCGTCGACCACCACGAGCCGCTTGCCCTTGATGACCTCCTTCAGCGGGTTCAGCTTGAGCTTGATGCCGCGCTGGCGGATCGTCTGCGACGGCTGGATGAAGGTGCGGCCGACATACGAGTTCTTGACCAGGCCCTGGCCGAACGGGATGCCGGACGCCTGCGCATAGCCGATCGCCGCCGGGGTGCCGGACTCGGGCGTCGGGATGACGAGGTCGGCCTCCACCTCGTGCTCGCGGGCGAGCCGGCGGCCCATCTCCACGCGCGCCTCGTAGACGCCGCGGCCCGCGATGGTGGTGTCCGGCCGGGCCAGGTAGACGTACTCGAAGACGCAGCCGGCGCGCTTCTCGGCGGCGAACCGCTGCGTGCGGAGGCCGTTCTCGTCGATCACGATCAGCTCGCCGGGCTCCACCTCGCGCACGAAGCTCGCGCCGACGATGTCGAGCGCCGCCGTCTCGGAGGCGACCACCCAGCCGCGCTCCAGCCGGCCGAGCACCAGTGGGCGGACGCCCTGCGGATCGCGCGCGGCGTACAGGGTGTGCTCGTCCATGAAGACCAGGCAGAACGCGCCGCGCAGCCTCGGCAGGACCTCCAGGGCGGTGGCCTCCAGCGTGTGGTCGAGGTCGCCCGTGAGCAGTGCGGTGACCACCGCGGTGTCGGTGGTGTTGCCACGGGACAGCTCGCCGTCGAGCTGCGGGTAGCGGTCGTGCACGAGCTGCATGAGCTCGGCGGTGTTGGTGAGGTTGCCGTTGTGGCCGAGCGCGACCGTGCCGCTGGAGGTGCGGCCGAGGGTCGGCTGCGCGTTCTGCCAGCTGGAGGCGCCGGTGGTGGAGTAGCGCGTGTGGCCGACGGCGATGTGGCCGGTCAGCGAGTTGAGCGCGTTCTCGTTGAAGACCTGGGAGACGAGGCCCATGTCCTTGTAGATGAGGATCTTGTTGCCGTCGCTCGTCGCGATCCCCGCGGACTCCTGCCCGCGATGCTGCAGGGCGTAGAGGCCGAAGTAGCTGAGCTTGGCGACCTCCTCACCGGGAGCCCACACCCCGAAGACACCGCAGGCGTCCTGCGGGCCCTTCTCGCCGGGCAGAAGATCATGACTCAGGCGACCGTCGCCTCCGGCCACAGCGGGCCCCTTTCGTCAGGGTGTGTCGGGATGTTCAGCTGTCGACGGACGGACGCGAGCCGTTGCTCTGTGCGTCGTCCGGTCGTGGACCCGGCCCCGCGCCGCGCTCGGTGTCGAGCTCGGCGCCGGCGTCGGGAAGGCGCACGTCGATTCTATCCGCCTGGACGGTGCGCGCCCGGCGGGAGACTCTGCGGTCGATCAGGAGGGCGACCAGCGCGCCGACGGCGACGCCGATCGTCGCGCAGATCGCCAGCAGGAAGCCGAAGACCTGGCCGCGGTCGTAGGTGGGGTTCGCGGGGAAGGCGAAGGTGAGGATGAGCGCGATGACGGCGAAGACGATCGCGCCGGTGAGCATGAAGCGGAAGTACCGCGGCGAGCGGTGGACGCGCACCTCGGCCTCGGTGACGGTGGCGTCGACCTCCGGGTCGGGGGCCGGCGCGGCGTCGGGGTGCCCAGGTTCGGCGGCGTCGGCGGCGTGCGCCTCTTCAGGCACGGCGGACTCCTCCGCATTCGAGCTCATGCCTCCATTCTCTCGCACCGCACCTGAGCGGACGCCCACTGCGAAGGGACTGCGGGTGCGGTCAGAAGCGGAGCGGGAGGAGGCCCTCCAGGGTCGCCCGCTGGCCGGACGCGTGCACGGAGCCGGAGGCGATCCCGGCATCCCAGGTAAGGCTCCCGGAGGCCAGGGCCAGCCACGTCGCGGCGTCGGTCTCGATCACATTCGGGGGCGTCCCGCGGGTGTGCCGCGGGCCGGGGATGCACTGCACGGCTCCGAACGGCGGCACCCGCACCTCCACCGTGTTGCCGGGCGCCCGCTCGGCCAGGAGCTGGAGGAGGTAGCGCACGGCCGTCGCGGTCGTGTTCCGGTCGGCGCCCTCCGCGAGCGCACCGCGCACTGCCGCGCCGCCGACCTCGTCGGTGATCTTCGCTCGTGCCATGCCCTCCATCCTCGCACCAGGGTCGGACGGCACCCGACGCGCCCTCTAGCATGGGTCGCGTGAAGATTCTGGTCCTCGGTTCCGGTGCCCGCGAGCACGCCATCATCACCGCGCTCCTGGCCGAGGAGGCCGGACACGCGATCGTCGCGGCTCCCGGCAACGCCGGAATCGCCGCAGACGTCCCGGTCGAGACCGGTCTCGACCCGCTGGACGGCGCGGCCGTCGCTGAGTACGCGATCGAGAACGGCATCGAGCTCGTCGTCATCGGCCCGGAGGCTCCCTTGGTCGCCGGGGTCGCCGACCCCCTGCGCACGCGCGGCATCCCGGTCTTCGGCCCCGGCCGCGCCGCCGCGCAGCTGGAGGGCTCCAAGACCTTCGCCAAGCGGATCATGGAGGAGGCCGGCGTCCCGACCGGCCGCGCCGCCCGGGCGAGCACCCTCGCCGAGGCCGAGCGCGCGATCGACGAGTTCGGCGCGCCCTATGTCGTGAAGGCGGACGGGCTGGCCGCGGGCAAGGGCGTCATCGTCACCTCCGACCGCGCAGCCGCCGTCGAGCACGCGCGCCACTACCTGGCGCAGGGCGGCGTCCTGATCGAGGAGTTCCTCGACGGCGAGGAGGTGTCGCTCTTCCTGGTCAGCGATGGCCACACCGTCCTCCCGCTCAGCCCGGCGCAGGACTACAAGCGCCTCCTCGACGGAGACGCCGGCCCGAACACCGGCGGGATGGGCGCGTACTCACCGCTCCCCTGGCTGCCGGAGAACTTCGTGGACGAGGTCATCGAGACCGTCGCCCTCCCGACCGTCCGTCAGCTCGCGGCCGAGCAGACGCCGTTCATCGGCCTCCTCTACTGCGGGCTGATCGTCACGGCGAAGGGCATCCGCGTGATCGAGTTCAACGCGCGCTTCGGCGACCCGGAGACGCAGGTCGTGCTGCCGCGGCTGGTGACGCCGCTGTCGTCGCTGCTCTACGCGGCGGCGACGGGCGAGCTGTCCGGGATGCCGCGCCCCGAGTTCGCGCTCGACACTGCGGTGACCGTGGTGCTCGCGAGCGAGGGCTACCCGGAGGCGCCGCAGACCGGCCGGCCGATCACCGGCCTGGACGAGGCGGCGCAGGTCCCAGAGGTCACCATCGCGCACGCCGCGACGGCGCTGGACGCCGAGACGGGCGCGCTCCTCGCGACCGGAGGCCGTGTGCTCTCGGTGGTCGCGCGCGGCACGACCTTCGACGAGGCCCGCGAGCGCGCCTACGACGCGGTCGCCCGCATCCACCTCCCCGGCGCGCAGTACCGCACCGACATCGCCGCCCGCGTCGCCCGCTCCTGAGCGGCCCGCGAGGCGGCGGATTCTCCGCCGTCTCGGGTGCTTCGGCCGCACTTTGCGCCGCCTCGCGGCGCGGTCAGGCGAGGAGGCGGGTGAGGAAGGGGTTACGGAAGCGGCCCTCGGGGTCGAGGGATTCGGCCAGGGCGCGGAACGCGTCGAGGCGCGGGTAGAGCGCGGGGACGACGCCGTCGCGGTCGAGGTACAGCTTGCCCCAGTGCGGGCGGGCGCCGAGCGGCAGCAGGGCGGCCTCGAGCACGGGGAGCACGGCCTCCACGCCGGCCTGGTCGCGGAACCAGGTGAAGTGGAGGCCCACCACGTCCGTGCCGTACGCGCTGGACAGCCACAGGTCGTCGGCCGCGACCGTGCGGATCTCGCTGATCTGCAGCAGCGGCGCGATCAGCGGGGCGAGCTCGCGCACCGCCTGGATGGCCTCCACCGCCCGCGCCCGCGGCACCAGGTACTCGGACTGGATCTCCTCGCCGTTGGACGGCGTGAACTCGAAGCGGAAGTGCGCGAGGCGCTCGCTCCACGGGCCGGCCACGCCGAGCTGCTCCGTCGTGTTGCGGACGTCCATCGCCGCGATCATGTGCCGCGCTTCGGTGAGGGCGGGCGCGCCGGAGAAGTCGTCGGCGATCGGCGTCGCGGCGCCGTCCAGCTCCTTCAGCCAGGCGAGCGAGACGGCGTCCTCGTCCCAGGTCGTGAAGAGGGAGACGCTGTACGCCGCAGAGGTGACCTCGTCGAACCGCGAGGTCACGGCCTCCCAGGGGACGCCGCCGAACAGCCGCTGCCGCACGTCGAAGGTCGGCCGGATGTCGAGCACGACCTCCGTCACCACCCCGAGTGCGCCGAGCGAGACCGCCGCGCCCTCGAAGCCGGCGTCGCCGCGGGCGAAGTCCACGAGCTCGCCCGAACCGGTGAGGATGCGCAGCCCAGCGACGGCGGTCGACAGGTTGCCGTTGCGGTCGCCGGAGCCGTGCGTCGCCGTCGCGATGGCGCCGGCGACGGAGATGTGCGGCAACGAGGCGAGGTTGTGCAGCGCCCAGCCCGCCGTCTGGAGTTCGCGGGCGAGGTCGCCGTACCGTACGCCTCCGCCCACGGTCACCGTGCGCGCCTCCGCGTCGATGCGGATGTCCGCCGGGAGGCCGGCCGTGCTGACCAGGACGCCGTCGGTGTCGGCAAGGTCGTTGAACGAGTGCCTGCTGCCGAGCGCCCGCACCGACGTCGCACCCGCCACGACCTCGCGGAGCTCCTCCACGCTGGTCGGGCGCGCGATCCGCTGCGCCCGGTACTCGTGGTTTCCTGCCCAGTTCTTCTCGCCCACAAAGGGTCCCTTCTCGACGTCGACGGCGGTGTCCGCAGGGTCCCAGTCTAGGGATGTGACCGTGCACATCTCGCGCCTCCCCGCGGCCGGAAATCGGTCATTGCCGGGCTGAGTGCGCCTGTGTATCGTCTGCCGTGAAAGCGGGACCGGCCCGCTGACGGAGGCGTGAGATGGCTGAATTCGAGTACGGCCCGGCGGAGTTCATCGTCGCCCAGTTCGACAACGACAGACCGTCACCTGGGGTGGTCCAGGCCATCCTCGACCTGGTGGAGAGCGGCACTGTCCGTCTGCTCGACCTCCTGTTCGTGATGCGTCACGCCGACGGCGGGATCGAGATCGTGGAGCTGGAGGAGATCGGCGACGAGATCGGCATGGCCGACATCACCCTCGACGCCGGCGGCCTCGCGGGCGGGGAGGATGTGGACTCGATCGCCGAGCTGATCGAGCCGGGCTCGACCGGGGCGATCCTGGTCATCGAGCACCTCTGGGCGAAGGACCTCGCCAGCAAGTTCTTCCAGGCGGGCGGCCTGGTGGTCCACAGCGAGCGCATCCCCGCGCCGGTCGTCAACGCGGTCGTGGCCGGGGAGTTCGAGGACTACGTGGAGTCCGACGTCGATGTCGAGACGGTCGAGAGCTGAGGAGTGGGGACATGCCTTTAGGACGAATGGGACGCCCGGGACTGATCGGGATGGCGGCCCGCACGGCCGTCGTAGCCGGGACGGCGACCGCCGTGTCCGGCAACGTGCAGCGGCGGCAGGCGCAGCGCCAGCAGAACCAGTACGAGCAGCAGGCCTACGAGCAGGAGCAGCAGCAGGCGCAGATGCAGCAGGCGGCGCAGGAGGCGGCCGCTCAGCAGCAGGCTGCGGCTCCGGCGGCGCCTCCCGCCGACGACATGATGGCGAAGATCCAGCAGCTCGCCACTCTGCATTCGCAGGGGATCCTGTCGGACGAGGAGTTCAGCGCCGCGAAGGCGAAGCTCCTGGCCTGACGGTTCGCCTACCCGACGGTCAGCGGCGGAAGCCGGGGTGGCCGTCGGGCGGGACGGTGGAGGCGGCGGCGAGTTTGGCGAGGAGCGTCGCGAGGGCGAGCTGCTCGTCGTCGTCGAGGGGGGACAGGAGGTCCGCCTGGTGCGCCTCGGCGACCTCCCGCAGCCGCGCGAGCATCCGCTCGCCCTCGGGCGCGAGGGTGAGGACGTTGTTGCGGCGGTCGCCCTCACTGCGCTCGCGGACGACGAACCCCTTCGCCTCCAGCTCGTCCACCAGCGCGACCAGCCGGCTCGGGACCGTGCCGAGCTGCTCGGCGAGCTCGCGCTGGCTGAGCCCTTGGCGCCTGCCCAGCACCCGGATCGCGCCGGCCTCCCGTGGCGTCAGGCCCAGGGTCGCGACGCGTACGGCGAAACGGTCTGCGGCGTCCGCTCCGAGCTGGGCGAGCAGGAACGCCGTGCGCGGCGGGGCGCCGCGGCGGGCGCGCTGGGGGATGGACGTCACAGAATCCAGAATAGCGCTTGCGCGTAACGATTACACAGTGTAATCATTTCAAACATGAACGATATCCCGCCGACTCCCCGTCGTCGCCGACCGGACGGCCCGCCCCTGGGCATCCTCGCAGTCGTCCACGCCGGCCTGTTCCTGCTCGCGCTGATCGTCGGCTTCGTGCTGTCCGGCGCCGGCGCGTTCCTCTCACCCTTCGCCGGTGCGGACGCGGTCGCCGCGCACGCGCACGCCGATTGGGCTGCCATCCGTGTGGGCGCGATGCTGCAGTTCGGCTCCGCCGTGCCGCTCGAGATCTACGCCGCCACCGCGTTCGCCCGCCTCCAGCGCCTGGGGGTGCGCGTCCCCGGTCCGGCGATCGGCTTCACGGGCGGCCTCACCGCGTCGATCCTGCTGATGGTGTCGGCGTTCGGCACCTATTTGCTGAGCCGTCCCGAGCTGACGTCGGACCCGCGCCTGGCGCTCGCGTTCTCGTTCCTGGCGTTCGTCTTTGGCGGCGTCGGCTACGTCGTCGGCCTCGGCCTGCTGATCGCCGGGATGGCGGTGCCGGGTGTCATCCTCGGCCTGCTCCCGCGCTGGCTGGCGTGGGCGGGACTGGTGGTGGCGGCGCTCTCGGAGCTGTCGTTCCTGTCCCTCGCCGTCGAGCCGCTGCAGTTCCTGATCCCGATCGGACGCTTCGCGGGGATCGCGTGGCTGATCGCGGCGGGGTTCCTGCTGCCGCTGGATCGGCGCGAGGTGCGGGATCGGGCGGGGACGCGCGAGGAGGTGCGGCCGTGAACCAGACATCCCACGACAACCAGACACTTCGCGTCGCGTTCGTCCTCGGCGCGAACGGGGCCATCGGAAACGCGATCTGCCGGGCGCTCGGCGCGGACGGCCTCCTCATCGCCCCCGCTGCGCGGGACGCGGACGCACTGCGCACCCTCCAGGACGAGCTCGTCGCATCCGGAGTCGCCTGCCCGCAGACCTTCCCGCTCGACGCCACCGACGACGGCGCGCTCGAGTCCGCCATCGCCGCGGTGGCCGGGCTCGGCGACGGGCTCGCGGTCGCCGTCAACAACGTCGGCCGCGGCCACATGCCCACCCCGCTCGCGGACATGCCTGCGGACGTGTTCGACCAGATCGTCGCGGTGAACTTCCGTACGGTGGCCGTCGCGATGCGCGCCGAAGTGCGGGCGCTGCGGGCGTCCGCCGGGCCGCGCGCCATCGTGAACATCACCTCCACCGCCGGGACCCGCGGCGCCCCCGGGATGTCGGCGTACGCGGCGGCGAAGCACGCGGTGATCGGCCTGACCCTGACGACGGCGCTCGACGAGGCGCGGTCGGGTATCCGGGTGAACGCGGTCGCGCCCGGCCCGATCATGTCCGGCGGCAACCTCCGGCTGGACGACGCGACGCGCGAGCGGATCGGCGGTTACGTCCCGGTCGGCCGGATGGGCACCCCGGAGGAGGTCGCCGCGGCGGTCGCGTGGCTCGCGTCGCCTGCGGCGTCGTACGTGACCGGCGACGTGCTCGCCGTCGACGGCGGACGCACGATCTGACGACGGCGCGACCCCTACGATGGACGGGTGAGCGAACTGGCAGGCTGGAAGCACGTCTACTCCGGGAAGGTCCGCGACCTCTACGTCCCCGAGGGCGCTGAGGGGCTGGACGACACGGCCGCCGTGCTCGTGGTGGCCTCCGATCGGGTGAGTGCGTTCGACCATGTGCTCGAGCCCGGCATCCCGGGCAAGGGCGAGCTGCTCACCACGCTGAGCCTGTGGTGGTTCGACCGCCTGGGCAGTGTCCCGAACCACCTCATCCCGGATCACGTGCTGGAGGGCGACCGCGTCGTCGAGCGGATCCCGGCCGAGGTCGCGGGTCGCGCGATGCTCGTGAAGCCGTTGGACATGTTCCCGATCGAGTGCGTCGTCCGCGGCTACCTGACCGGCAGCGGCTGGGCCGAGTACCAGGCGACGCAGAGTGTCTGCGGCGTCCCGCTCCCGGCCGGGCTCACGGACGGCGACCGGCTGCCGGAGCCGATCTACACGCCCGCGTGGAAGGCTCCGCTCGGCGCGCACGATGAGAACATCAGCTTCGAGCGCACGGTCGAGCTGGTCGGCCCGGAGGTCGCGGAGGAGCTCTGCCGGCTGTCGCTGGATGTGTACGCGCGCGGCGCGGCCATCGCCGAGGAGCACGGCGTCATCATCGCGGACACGAAGTTCGAGTTCGGCGCCGACCGCACCACCGGCGAGATCACGCTCGCGGACGAGGTGCTCACCAGCGACTCCAGCCGCTACTGGGACGCCGACGTGTTCGCTACGGCCGCGACCCCGTCCGAGCGGATGGCCAGCTTCGACAAGCAGATCGTCCGCGACTGGCTCGCCGCCAACTGGGACAAGCAGGGCACCCCGCCGGAGCTTCCCGCCGAGGTGGTGGAGCGCACGGCCGGCCGGTACCGGGAGCTGCTGGAGCGGCTGACCGGCCGGTAGTCGGGGCGCAGGCCTCCCGCTAGCGCGACCGCCGCTCTCCGCTCTCGCGCACCGGCGGCCCGGCCCGCGGCTCCGCCACGGCCGCACGCGCGTCCAGCCGGCCGCCGATCGCCCTCAGCGCGGCGAGGATGGTCGCCACGTCGACCAGCTCCTGGATGAGGGCACCCGCCGTCGCCGGGATGAAGCCGAACGCCGCGATCAGCATCAGCACGACCGACACCGCGATCCCGAGCCATATGCTCTGGAGGGCGATGCGCACGGTGTCGGTGCCGATCCGCACCGCGAGGGCGACGCCGTGGATGTCGTCCACGAGGATCACCGCGTCGGCCGACTCGCTCGCCGCGGTCGCGCCTTTGGCGCCCATCGCGATCCCGACGTCCGCGGCGGCGAGCACGGGGGCGTCGTTCACGCCGTCGCCGACCATGATCACGGGCCGTTGGGCGACGCCGGCGACCTCGGCGACCTTGTCGGCCGGCAGGCACTCCGCGCGGACGCGCGTGATGCCGAGCTCCCCGGCGATGTGCTCGGCGGTCTCCCGGGCGTCGCCGGTGAGCATCATGGTGTTCGTGACACCGAGCGCGAAGAGCTCGCGGAGCGTGGCCGCGGCGTTCGACCGCAGCCGGTCGCTCGCGAGCAGCGCGCCGGCGAACCGTCCGCCGATCGCGACGTAGACCGCCAGCTCGCCCGGCGCGATCGGGGTGCGGACGGCGTCGGGAGCGTGCGCGACGACGAACGCGAATTTACCGACCACGACCTCCCTGCCGTCGATGTCCGCCACGACGCCGTTGGTCGCGGCCTCCTGCGCGGACGAGGCCTCGCGCAGCTCCAGCCCGCGTTCCCGAGCCGCGTGGATGAAGGACGCCGCGAGCACGTGGGACGAGTACTGCTCGGCGCTCGCCACTGCGGTCAGCAGCTCGTCCGCGTCGAACGGCGGCTGCGGGCGGACGTCGCTGAGGGCCGGGGCGCCATAGGTGAGCGTGCCCGTCTTGTCGAAGACCGCCGTGCGCGCCCGGGCGAGCTGCTCCAGCACTCCGCCGGATTTGACGATGATGCTGTTGCGCGCGCCCCGGCTCATCCCGCCGATGAACGCGACAGGGGCCGCGATGAGCAGCGGGCACGGCGTCGCCAGGACGAGCACCTCGGCGAATCTCACCGGGTCGCCGCTCAGCCACCAGGCGATCGCACCGAGCGCCAGCGAGAACACGGTGAACGGCACGGCGTAGCGGTCGGCGAGCCGGACCACGGGCGCCTTGCTCTCCGCCGCCTGCGCGACCAGCGCGACGATCTGCTGGTACTGCGAGGACGCGGCGGTGGACGTCGCCCGCAGTTCGACCGCCTCCTGCCCGTTCACCGACCCGCTCAGCACCTCGTCGCCCGCGGTCTTCTCGACCGGGATGCTCTCTCCCGTGATCGAGGCTTGATCGAACGCCGCGCGGGCCGAGAGCAGGACGCCGTCCACCGGCACGATCTCGGACGGCCGGACGAGCAGCGCATCGCCCACCTCCACCTGGTCGACCGGCACGTCCTGATAGCCGCCGTCGACCACGCGGTGCGCCAACTGCGGCGCGCGCGTGAGGAGGGCGTCGAGCTCGCGTTTCGCCCGGCGGTTGGCATAGTCCTCCAGTGCGTCGCCGCCGGTCAGCATGAGCACGACGATCAACGCGGCCACGAACTCGCCGACCAGCACCGTAGCGACGATCGCCGTGATCGCCAGGATGTCGAGACCGAACCGGCCGTGCGCCATCGCGCGGACCATCCCGACCGCCTGCCACCCGGCGATGACGAGCGCGTAGACGCTGAACAGCCACTGCACCAGCCACCCGGCGCCCGCCAGCGCCAGGACGACGCCGACCACGCCGATGCCCAGCGTCATCGTCACGACCCAGTACCGGCGAGCCAGCCGCACTATCCGTCTCATCGCGCCTCCCGGAACCATCCTTGGGCAGCGGCTCACGTCGGAGAAGACCCGACCTGGATCCGTGGAGAAGTCGTGAGGGAGACCGCACTGTGGAGGACAAGCGCATTCCCCCATCCGTATGAGCGCGGCGGTAGCGTCGCGACATGGAAACCACCGGCACCGATGCTCCTCCCCTCCCCACCGCCGCCGTCGCCGACGCCGCCGTCCGCCTCGGAATCCCCGTCGCCGCGGCCCCGGTCGCGCTCCTCCCGCTGCTCCCCGGCCGCCCCTTCCACGGCCCCGCCGCACCCGTCACGCACCTCGGCAGCGTCGACGTTCTCCTGGAGACCATCGACGACGCCCCTCCCGGCGCCGTGCTCGTCGTCGACAACGGCGGGCGGCGCGACGAGGCCTGCGTCGGCGACCTGATGCTGCTGGAGGCGCGGGAGGCCGGCCTCGCCGGCGCCGTGATCTGGGGCCTGCACCGTGACACCGCACAGCTCCGGGAGATCGGCCTCCCGCTGTTCAGCCTGGGCGCCAACCCGTTCGGCCCGCGCCGGGTGCCGCCCGCCGGCGCCGCCATGCGGAGCGCCATGCTCGACGGTGCCGCCGTCACGCCGGGCGACTGGATCGTCGCCGACGACGACGGCGTCCTCGTGGTCGGCGCCGACCGCCGCGACGAGCTCTTCGCCGAAGCGCGGCGCATCCAGACAGTGGAGGGCGCGCAGTCCGAGCGGATGCGGGCAGGGACGTCGCTGCGCGCCCAGCTCGACTTCACCCGCTATCGCGAGCTGCAGGCCGCCGACCCGTCGCTCACCCTCCGCCGCTACCTGGCCGAGACCGGCGGCGCGATCGAGACCTGAAATACCCGCGGCTCGTCGCGCGTTGCACCAGCCATGCCCGAACTGCTTCCAGCCGACTCCGCGATGGGTGCGGTGACCCTCCGGGTCGCCGACCTCGACGCGATGACCGCCTACTACCGCGACGCCGTCACGCTCTCCGTTCTGGCCGCGGAGGGAGGCCGTGTCATCCTCGGCCGCGGCGCGACGCCGTCGGTGATCCTGGAGCACGCGCCCGAGCTGAAGCACGCCTCCCCCGGTGAGGCCGGGCTGTTCCACACCGCGATCGTGTTCGACAGCCAGGAGGCCCTCGCGGCAGCGGTGTACTCCGTCGCACGCCGCGCCCCCGGCGCATTCACCGGAAGCGCGGACCACTTGGTCTCGCAGGCCTTCTACTTCACCGACCCGGAGGGGAACGGCGTCGAGCTGTACTGGGACCGCGACCGCAGCCTGTGGAGCTGGACGCACGGGCAGGTGGAGATGGGCACGCTCTACCTCGACCCGAACTCGTTCCTCCGCGAGCACCTCAGCGACCGCGGCGCGGCGCTGGCCGAGCTGCCGACACTGGACGGCTCGACCGCGGACGACCCGCGATTCGGCGATGCCGTGGTCGGTCACGTGCACCTGTCGGTCGGGGACGTCGCCTCGGCCCGCGCGTTCTACGTCGACCGGCTCGGGTTCGAGGCAACGGCCTCCCTCGGCTCATCGGCCCTGTTCGTGTCGGCGGGCGGATACCACCATCACATGGCGATGAATACGTGGAACAGCCGCGGCGCGGGCGTGCGGCGGCTGGCGCTCGGGCTCGGCGAGGTGCAGCTCCGCCTCCCCAGCGCGGACGATGTGGGCGCGCTGACGGAGCGGATGCGGCACTACAGCGTGCCGACCCGGGATGACGGGCGCTCGGTTGCGTTCGACGACCCGTGGGCGAACGTTGTGCGTGTAGTCCCCGAGGCATCGACAGCACAGGCGTAGGCAGCGGAGGAGATCGCGGGCGACTCACCGTCCAAAAGCAGTTAACGGAGGACTCCCCGGCCGGGTGGGCCGGGGAGTCCTCCGTTGTTTACGCTGCGCGGCCGGACTAGTCGGTCGCGGGGGCGGCGTGGATGCCGTGGTGCTCCTCGCCGTCGCGTCGCGCGTCGGCGGCCGGTTCGGCGGCGTGCGCGCCGTGCCGCGCGGCATCCACAGGGGCCGAAGCCGCGTGCGCGCCGTGCGCGGGCGCAGCGGACTCCGCGACGCCGACGGGCTCCCCGGCCACGCCACCGGCTCCGGCACCCTCTGCGGCGACGGCACCGACACCGACAGGCTCCCCGGCGGGAGCACCAGCAGGCGCCCCAGCCCCGGCTTCACCAGCGGCGCCCTGACCGCCTGCGGCCCTGGGGCCCCACGCGGGCGGCTTCGGCTTCGCCCACCACACCACGATGAGCGCACCGAGGAAGGCGACCGCCGCGGGCAGCAGCAGCGCCTCCGACATCGCCTGGGTGAACCCGGCGTGCAGGAAGGTCGGCAGCTCGGTCCCCGCGGTCGCGGTCGGCGCCGCGCCGCTCGGGGCCTTCGGCAGGTCGGCGGCGAGGCGGCTGGTGATGAGCGCGGAGATGGAGGCGCTTCCGAGCACGGCGCCGATCTGGCGGGTCGTGTTGAAGACGCCGGAACCGGCTCCGGCCTGGTTCATCGGGAGGTTGCGCGTGGTGACCGCGGAGATCGGTCCCCAGACGCCCGACATCGCGATACCCATCAGCGCGCTCGGGATGAGCAGCCACCAGATGCTGACATCCGGGGTCAGCATCCGCGAGTACAGGAACAGCGACAGCGAGAACAGCACCAGCCCGGGGGTGGCGATGTACTTCGGGTTGATCTTGTCGATCAGCTTGCCCATGATCGGGGCGAGCACGCCGGAGAACACAGCGGTCGGGGCGAGCATCAGCGCCGACTGGGTCGGGGTGAGGCCGCGCACGGTCTGGAAGTAGAACACCAGCGGGAGCGCCATACAGGTGACCGCGAAGCCGACCGTCGTGATCGCACCGTTCGACAGCGAGAAGTTGCGGTCGCGGAACAGCGGGAGCGGCAGCAGCGGCTCCTTCTTGTTGAGCGCCTGCCAGACGACGAAGGCGATCAGCACGACGATGCCGGAGATGATGAGTCCCCACACCGAGAACGGGCCGTCCCCGATGACACCCCAGTTGTAGGTGCCGCCCTCCTGGATGCCGAACACCAGCAGGAACATGCCGACGGCCGAGAGCACAACGCCGAGGATGTCGAACGCGTGGGTGTGCGTCGGGAGCTTCGGGACGAGCCGCATGGCGAGGATGAAGGCCACGACGCCGACCGGGACGTTGATGAAGAAGATCCACTCCCAGCCGAGCCAGTCGACCAGCACGCCGCCGAGCAGCGGCCCGATCAGCGTGGCGACGCCCGCGACGGCGCCCCACAGACCCATGGCCGCACCGCGGCGGTCGGGCGGGAAGATGCGGGTGATGACGGCCATCGTCTGCGGGGTCATCAGCGAGGCGCCGAGGCCCTGGACGACGCGGGCGGTGATCAGCATCGCGATCCCGCCGCCGGGCAGGACGCCCGAGAATCCGCACCAGGCCGAGGCCAGGGTGAAGATGACGAGACCGATCAGGTACATGTTCTTGGGGCCGAAGCGGTCGCCGAGACGGCCGGTGATCAGCAGCGGCACGGCGTACGCGAGCAGGTAGGCGCTGGTGACCCAGATGACCGCGTTGTAGTCCGTACCGAGGTTGAGGCCCTTCATGATCGACGGGTTGGCGACCGACACGATGGTCGTGTCGATCAGGATCATGAAGAACCCGATGACGAGCGCCCAGAGGGCGGGCCACGGCTTCAGTTGGCGTTCCATGTGTTTCTTTCTCTCAGTGCGTTTTCTCCTCGTCCCAGGAGATGACTCCTGAGGCGAGGTCGTCGATGAGGGCTTCGAGGGCGGCGGCTTCGGCCTCCGCCGTCGTGCGCAGGTACCGCACGTCGAGCCAGTACTTCTCGGGCAGCCCCTTCGCGCGGACCCGGTGGATTCCGTCGTCGAGCAGGGCGATGTCGGCGCGCATGAGGCCGACGCGGTTGCGGAGGAGGTCGATCACGGTCTCGAGCGGGAGGTTGTGCGCCTCGCCGAGGCCGAGCGGGAACTCGGGGAACTCGTTGACCGGGGTCGCGATGATGTCCGCGACGCGTTCGCCGAGCGCCTGGGTGCCCTCCTCCGTGATCTCGTAGGTGGTGCGCTCCGGGCGGTTGCCCTCGCGCTCGGTGCCGGTCGCGCGCACGAGCCCCTGCCGGGCCAGGCGATCGACCGTGTGGTACAGCGAGCCCGGCCGCACCTTGACGAGCCGGTCCTCCGAGCGCAGCACGAGCGTCTGATACATCTCGTACGGGTGCGTCGGCCCCTCGGCGAGCAGCGCGAGGGCTGCGACGGCGAGCGGGGTGAGGGTCGGGGAGTGCGGCATGGGCTTGTCGAGCAGGCGCTTTCGATAGGAGGATGATCGGAAGGGATTATTCCAAGTGGAATAGTACGCCAGGGGCATTTTCGCCGTCAAGCGCGCAGCGGCCGGTAGTTGTCACGATCCGCTGCTTAGTCACCGGACGGCAATGGGCGGATGTAACTAGGTGGACTAGCTAACCAGCCTCAACGGCTGATCGTCGCCAGCCCATAGTGGGGGAAAATGTTCCGAGAAATGGATAGCTAGTTGATCTAGCTAGCGCTATGATCGTTCCACGCTCACACGCCCGAGCGGAAGGAGACGATGATGGGCGCTCTGATCTACGACAACACATCGTTCGAGTTCGACGACCGCGCGCTCGCGCACCTGCAGGCCGTCATCACCATGAAGCTGCGCAGGCGCGAACCGTTCCTGCTGACCTGGAACCCGGACGAAGCCGAGCCGATCGGGCGTCACTCGCTCTGGATCGACAACGCGATCCCGCTCCGCTACGAGTTCGCGTCCCCCACCCCCGAGCGGCTCGACGACCGGTGGCTGAACGCGCTCGCCGACCAGACGTCGCGCCCGAGCGGTCTGTACTTCTCGCCGCAGCCGGCCGAGCCCGTCGCGGCCGAACCCGTCGCGGTCTGACGCGTCCCGCTGGGCCGCAGGATTATCATCGACATCATGGCAACGGGCAGACCCGATTCCACCCCCTCCGCGTCCGGACGTCCGGGCGCCGACCGGCAACGCGCCCTCGAGGTCCTCGAAGGCCTCCGGAGCTACCTGGTCGCCGAGTCGGCGATGCAACGCCGCTCCGAGAAGAGCATGAACCTCACGGTCAACGACATCTCGGCGCTCCGCTACCTGCTGCGCGCCCGGGAGCGCGGCATCGCCGTCGGCCCCAAGGAGCTCGGCGACTACCTCGGCATCCAGAGCTCGTCGATCACCGTGCTGCTCGACCGGCTCGAGAGGGCGGGCCACATCCGCCGCGAGCCCAGCCCGTTCGACCGGCGCGCGCTGATCATCGTTCCCGCGGTCCCCGTCGACGAGATCCACCGCGCGATCCTCGGCGACGTCCGGGAGGAGCTGGTCGACGTGGCCGCGACGCTGGACGACGACGAGTCCCGCACAGTCATCCGGTTCCTCGACCGGCTCCGTGACGCGATCGACGGCATCGACGACGTGACGGCGCAGGGACGCAAGCGCCCCGGTCGCTGAGGCGGACCGCGCTCAGAGCTCCAGCGCCCGGTTCAGCTCGATGAGCTGCTCGGCGAACAGTCCGGCGCCGCCCTGTGCGGGATGCCGGATCGCCGGCGCCTCAAGTCCCGCCGACGCGATCGCGCCCTGCGCCTTCCTGCCCACCGCGACGACCGTCTCGATCTCCAGCGCGCGGATCAGCTCCAGCGCGACCGGCGCACCGGCACGCACCTCGGCGGGCCGTGGCGTGCGGTTGCTGTGCGGCGTGCCCGCGACGAAGGGGTGCAGCGGGTAGACCGGCCACGACAGCGGCAGCGGGCCGCGCCAGTCCTTCAGCGTCGCCCAGACGACCCGGCTGGAGGCCTCCCACGGCGCCTGCGGATGCTCGGGCAGCTCCAGCCCGGGCACCACCCCGGCCTCGGCCTCCCGCGCCGATATGAACGGGACGCCGGTCACCGTCATCCCCCGCCAGCCCGGCGCCTCGCCCAGCAGCAGGACCGGCGCGTGCGGCATCGCGAAATACCTCCGGAGGTTGCGCTCGCGACGCCGGCCGTCCGGATCGTCGCCGTACAGCGCCTCGGCGTCGTCCGGCTCGGGAAGCGCACGCAGCAGCTCGAAGAAGCGGGCGAACGGGTCGGCGGCCATTCCCCTACGATGCCACGGCCACGCCGGGACGCGGAGGTCAGCGCTCGGCGTGCACCCGCGGCTTCGACATCCGGTCGATGGCGGCGAGGGCGACAGCCGAGGCGATGAACACGCAGTGGATGACGACCTGCCAGAACACGCCCAGCGACGTGTAGTTCTCCCCGTCGATCGACCCGCCGTTGGAGGCGCCGAGGTCGCCTACCGCAATGAAGGTCTTCAGCAGGTGGATGGAGGAGATGCCGATGATCGCCATCGCCAGCTTCACCTTGAGCACGTTGGCGTTGACGTGCGACAGCCACTCCGGCTGGTCGGGATGGCCCTTCACGTTGACCCGGGAGACGAACGTCTCGTAGCCGCCGATGATGACCATGATCAGCAGGTTCGCGATCATCACGACGTCGATCAGTCCGAGGACGGCGAGCATGACGTACGCCTCGTCCACGTGGCTCGGGTCGGAGACGACCTCCTCGGTGAGGTGCCAGAGCTCCACGACGAAGACGTAGACGTACACCGCCTGGGCGACGATGAGCCCGAGATAGAGCGGCGCCTGAAGCCAGCGGCTCGAGAAGATCAGGGCGCTGATGGCGCGGCTCGGCGCGCGGGGAGGCGGCGCGTCGGGCGCGTGCTGAGGTGCAGGCGCGTGCTGGGCTGCGGTGGGGGCGGCGGTCGGGGCGACGGGGGTCTCGATCACGGGGGTCCTCACGGTCGGGCGGCTCCCAGAATAGGCAGCCGTAGATGTGAGAACGCTCAGGAAGTCAGTTCGGCCGCACCGCCACCCGCAGGTGCCCGGTCGCCGTCAGCGCGGCATCCACCTCCGCCAGCGGGAACACGGCGCCGACCTGCTCGGCGAACGGATACGTCGTGCCCGCCTCCGCGAGGAAGCGCACCGCCTGCTCCAGGTGCCTCGGTGCGTAGTTGTGGACGCCGCGGACGGTGAGGAGGCGCCGGACGAGCTGCTCGGGCACGAGCGGCAGCTCCGGGCCGTCCGAGAGCGAGCCGGCCAGGACCAGGACGCCGCCGACGTCGACCACAGGCAGCAGCGACCGCACAGCGGACGGGTTGCCGGAGAAGTCGAGCGCGATCGTGGGCGCAGCCGCCCGGCCGCCGGCCTTGGCCAGGGCCGCGGGCAGGCCGGCGCGGGAGTCCGGTGCGGCACGCGGGTCGGCGACGGCGGCGGCGCCGAACAGGCGGGCGGCCTCCCGGCGCTCGGGGATCGGGTCGCTGACGACGACCTTCGCACCGGCCTCCGTCGCCATGGCCGACGCGGTCAGGCCGAGCATCCCTGCACCGGTGATCAGCACGAGCGCGCCGTCGAGAGGGACGATCGCGGCAGCGGCCTCCAGTGCGGCGGCGACGGTCGCCGTCGTGCATGACGCCGGCGCGAGCACGGCGGCGGGGAGGTCCTCCGGCACCGCGACGATCGGCGTGGCGTCGAGGAGGTGCGTGTGGGTCGCGAAGCCGCCCGACAGCTCCCAGCCGCGCCGCATGCGCTCGTGACCGTACTTCTGGAGGCTGACGCACCGCTGCGGGAGGCCACGGCGGCAGCGCGCGCAACGGCCGCACGGCACGGCGACGGACCACACCACGCGTTCGCCGAGCGCCACGCGGCGCCCGTCGGTCGTCTTGGCTCCGCCGCGGCCGAGCGCGACCACGCGCCCGACCTGCTCGTGGCCGAGCACGAGCGGCGTCGGCGCCAGGCGGTGGCCCAGCGCCGTGTGGATGTCCGAACCGCACACCGTCGCCAGCTCGACCTCCACGAGCGCGTCGCCCGGCGCCAGCCGCACGCCGGGGACGGCCACGGCCTCGTGCCTGTGCCCGACGCCCTGCCACACCATCGCGGTCGCCGACGGGTACACACTCACCCCCATCCCCAGGCTCGCCGGCGGCGCGACGACGCGTGGGGTCACGGCTTTGATCGTCACTGCCGGGTCTGCCCCGGCTGGTCGACTGCACGCAGCGCGGCCTTCGGGGCGGCGGGGAGCGGGGAGGCCGCGCCGAGGCCGTCCTCGTCTCCCAGGTCGTCCTCGTCTTCGCTGTCGTCCTCGTCGTCCTCGTCCGGAGCGTTCCGGTCATCCGTGTCGCCGGCATCGAGGTCGTCGTCGAAGTCCAGCTCGTCCAGGTCGTCGAACTCGTCGTCGAGCTCGTCGGCGCGCTCCAGCTCGTCCAGGCCGAGCAGCTCGGCCAGGTCGGCGACGCTGGCGACGACCGCGTCCGCGCCCGCGGCGGTCAGGGTCTCCTCGTCGTGGGCGCCGGTCAGCACGCCGACGACGAGGCCCGCGCCGGCGGCGAGGCCGGACACGATGTCGCTTGCGGTGTCGCCCACGACGACCATGCCCTCGACGCTCGACGCGCCGGTGCGGAGCAGCGCCGTGAGCGGCAGGTCCGGATACGGGCGTCCACGGCGGGCGTCCGACGCGCTCAGCGTGAGGTCGGCGAGGTCGCGCCAGCCGAGGGCGCCGAGCACCGTGTCCTGCGTCGCGCGGGAGAAGCCGGTGGTGAGCACCACGGCGACGCCGAGCGCCTGGAGGCGGCGGATGAGGTCCTCGGCGCCGGGCACCGGGCGGAGGCCCTGGTCGGCGGCGAGCTCGGCGTAGGCGGACTCGAAGACGGCGTTCGCGTGCTCGGCCTGGTCCTCGTCGTCGGCGAGCGCGCGGAAGACGGCGATCTTCGGCTGACCCATCGTGTCGTGCGCGAACGCCCGCGCACGGCGCTGCTCGTCGTCGGTGACGGCGAGGCCGGCCGCGTCGACGGCGCGGAGGAACGCCTGCTCCACCAGGCCGTCGTCCACGACGGTGGTGCCGGCGAGGTCGAGCACGACGAGCTCGAGATCGGCGAGCTCGTCGGGGTCGTCGGCATCGACCGCGACCACCCTGGCCGCGTCGACCTCGGTGTCGATGATGGCGGCGTCGTCGAACTCGCTCGTGATGAGACCTTCAGGAGACATGGTCGGTGCCTTTCTGTGCGGAGCTTCGGTGGTCGGCAGGGCGGTCGGTGGTGGCGGGCGGTCAGCGCGTGCGCGCGGCCCCGGCCGCGGTCAGCACTCCCGGCGCGGTGGCGAACAGCTCGTCCACCACGCGGTCGGCGAGGCCGAGCCCGGTGGTCATCCCGATGCCGGAGGTCACCGAGACGACGCGGACGGACGGCGCGGGGGACGACACGAGGAAGTCGTCGCCGGCGGATGCGTGCACGCCCTGCCAGCGCTCGATCACGCGCACCCGGCCGAGGCCGAACAGCGCCCGCGCGCCCTCCAGCAGGAGGTCGAACGCGATCTCCGACTGGAACGGCGGGACATCGTCGCCGCTCCGCCTGGCCGCTCCGAGAAGGATGGAGCCGTCCGGCCGTTGCGCGAACATCTGGTCGATGTCGAACGCGGCGAGGTCGGGGCGCTCGGCGGCGAACCGCTCCCGGAGCGCGTCGACGCCGGGGACGTGCGCGAACCCGGAGGCCCGCGCGAGGGATCGCCCGGTCAGCACCGGCGCCGACAGGGAGCGGTCGAGGTCGGCCTCCACGAGCAGCATGTCGAGCCCGCAGCGCTGGATGCCGTGCGCCTCCGCGATGCCGGGGAACAGCCGGTCGACCTCGTGGTCGACGGCGACCACGACGGCGTCGGCGGACACCCGGCCGCGCGACGTGTGCACCCTGCCGGTCTCGACGCCGGTCACGGTGGTGTGCCAGAAGAAGTCGACGCCGTGCGCGTCGAGCCAGCGGGCGATCGCCGGCGCGGCCTCCCGCGGGTCGACCTGGAGGTCGGCGGGGAAGAAGGCGCCTCCGACCGCGACGCCGTCGGCGACGGGGACGCGCTCGCGCACGTCGGCGGGGGTCAGCATCCGCACGTCGTGGCCGCCGCGCGTGGCACGGAACTCCTCGAGCGCGGCCAGCTCGTCCTGCGCCTGCGCGACGACGACGGTTCCGGCCTCGCCGAGCCAGAACCCGGCCTCGACGGCGAGGGTCAGCCAGAGCTCACGGCCGAGCTCGGCGTACGCCCTCGCCTCGCCCTCCTGGCCGGTGATGCACAGGTGGCCGAAGCCGCGGACCGACGATCCCTCCACACTGGAGGCGCGGTCCACCACCGCCACGGTCAGCCCGCGCCGGAGCGCCGCCACTGCATGCCCGAGCCCGACGATGCCTCCGCCGACGATCGCGAGGTCGTAGTGCCTGCCCATTCCCGTCTCCCGTCCGCAGGAAGTCCCTGCACGAACGTAGGAGCCGGCGACGACGGAGGCGGCAACTCCAGGTAACCGGGCGGTGAACGACAGCGAACGTCCGCGTGCCGGCGCCGCGGCGAGCGGCACCCTGTTGCACTTCCGTGACGATCGGCGCAGAATCGCAACATGACGTCGAACCAGAACACGCGCGAGTTCGATCCGGACATCGTCACGGACTTCCGCGAGCGCATGTCGTACGGGTCGTACCTCGACCTCGGCACCCTGCTCAGCGCCCAGAAACCGGTGAGCGTGCCGGAGCACCACGACGAGCTGCTGTTCATCATCCAGCACCAGACCACCGAGCTCTGGCTGAAGCTCGTTCTGCATGAGCTGGAGTCGGCGCGCGACCTGCTGCGCGCCGACGAGCTGCAGCCGGCGCTCAAGCGGATCGCGCGCGTCAAGCACATCCAGAAGACGCTGACGGAGCAGTGGTCGGTGCTGGCGACGCTCACGCCGACCGAGTACGCCCAGTTCCGCGGCTTCCTCGGCAACTCGTCGGGGTTCCAGTCGTACCAATACCGGGCGGTGGAGTTCGTCCTCGGCAACAAGAACCGGCGGATGCTGTCGGTCTTCCGCGACGACCCCGGCGCGCTCGCACTGCTCACCGAGCTGCTGGAGGCGCCGAGCGTGTACGACGAGTTCCTGCGCTACCTGGCGCGCGCCGGGCACGCCGTGCCGCAGGCGGTGCTCGACCGGGACGTGACAGAGGCCCACGTGTTCAGCCCGGAGCTGGTCCCGGTGTTCCGCGACATCTACGAGCACGCGTCGGAGCACTGGAGCGAGTACGAGGCGTGCGAGGAGTTCGTGGACCTGGAGGACAACTTCCAGCTCTGGCGCTTCCGCCACCTCAAGACCGTGCAGCGCACCATCGGCATGAAGACCGGCACCGGAGGCTCCACCGGCGTCAACTTCCTGCAGAAGGCACTCGACCTGACATTCTTCCCCGAGCTGTTCGCCGTGCGGACGGAGATCGGGGCGCCCGAGTGAGCGACGCCCACTCGCAGGCACGCGCCATCCGGGTGGACGCCGTCTGGAACGGCGCCGGATTCGACCGCGCGGCGACGTTCCGCGTCGAAGGCGAGCGCCTCGTGCCCGCGGTCGCTGACACGGCCTTCGCCCTGGGCGGAACCCTCTTCCCGTCGCTGACCGACCACCACACGCACCTCGGCCTCTCCGACCCGGCCGCACTCTTCGCCGGCGGCATCACGCACGCGGTCGACCTCGGCTGGATCCCGAGCGTCGCCGCCGCCTGGACGGCCGACCTCCCGGACCGGCCGTCCGCCGCGATCGCGGGCGCGCTGATCACCGCCCCCGGCGGCTACCCGGTGGCGTCCGGCTGGGCGCCGGAGGGCGCTGCGGCGGAGATCGGTGGCCCGCGCGAGGCCCGGGAAGCAGTGCGGAGACACGTCATGGTGGGAGCCTCCCGCATCAAGGTCGCCCTCAACAGCGACGCGGGCGAAACCGTGGACAACCCGACGCTGGCCGCGATTGTGGAGGAATCCCACGCCGCCGGCCTCCCCGTCGTCGCGCACGTGCAGGGCCCGGGTCAGACCGCCCGCGCGGTAGCGGCCGGGGTCGACCAGCTCGCGCACACCCCGTTCAGCGAGCGGCTCGACGACGCGCTCGTCGCGGAGTCCGTCCGCCGCGGGATGACGTGGATCAGCACCCTCGACATCCACGGCTGGGGCACCCCGACCGAGCACTACCGCGTCGCCGTCGACAACCTCCGCCGGTTCGCCGCCGCCGGCGGACGCGTGCTGTACGGCACCGACCTCGGCAACGGCGACCTCCCCGTCGGCGTGAACGCCCGCGAGCTCGCCGCACTGCAGGAGGCCGGGCTGACCGGTGCGGCGCTCGTGGGCACGATCGCGGGCGAGCCGACCACCTCCCTCGGCCCCCGCGTCGCCTGGCTCCCCACCCCGCCGCCCTCCGACAACAGCGAGCTGCCCGTCTGGCTCGCGACTGCCCGCGGCATGCGCGTCCCCGACCTCCTCACCCTCCCCTCCCGATCGCTAGGACAGGACACCCCATGACCGACATCCCCGACGACCTGTTCGCCTACGACCCACTCGACGACGAGGCCGCGGCGGCCGACGCCGACACCCTCGCCGGCGATCCCATCGCCGCCGCCCGCGCCCTCGACGAGGCCGACCCGCTCGCCCCGTACCGCGACCGGTTCGTGGGCGTCGCGCCCGCCGGCGCCGACCTCGGCACGGCCTCCCCCGTCCTCGCGTACTTCGACGGCAACTCCCTCGGGCGCCCCGTGCGCGCGAGCGTCGAGCGCATCCAGCGGTTCCTCGTGGATGGCTGGGGCGGCCGGCTGATCCGCGGCTGGGACGAGGAGTGGATGGAGCTGCCGTTCCGGATCGGCGACACGCTCGGCGAGACCGCGCTCGGCGCCGCGGCCGGGCAGGCCTTCATCGGCGACTCCACGACCGTGCTCCTCTACAAGCTGGCACGCGCCGCCGTCGACTCCCTGCCCGAGCGCAGCGAGATCGTCCTCGACACCGACAACTTCCCGACCGACCGCTATGTGCTCGACGGCATCGCCCGCGAGCGCGGACTGACGCTGGTCTGGATCGAGGCCGACACCGAGGCCGGCGTGACTCCCGAGCAGGTCGCGGCGGCGGTCGGACCGCGCACGGCGCTCGTCGTGCTCAGCCACGTGGCGTACCGCTCCGGGTTCCTCGCCGACGCGCGCACGATCACCCGCATCGTCCACGACGCGGGTGCGCTCGTGCTGTGGGACCTCTGCCACTCCGCCGGCTCGGTGCCCGTCGAGCTCGACGAGTGGGACGCCGACCTGGCCGTCGGCTGCACCTACAAGTACCTGAACGGCGGTCCGGGATCGCCTGCGTTCGGCTACGTGAGCAGCCGTCTCCAGCGCCGGCTCGTGCAGCCGATCCAGGGCTGGATGGGCGTGCGCGATGTCTTCCTGATGGGGCCGGAGTACCAGCCCGCCGACGGCATCCGCCGCTTCATCTCCGGCACGCCGCCGATCGTGGGGATGCTCGCCCTGCAGGACACGGTCGCGATGATCGGGGAGTGCGGGATCGACGCGGTGCGCGCGAAGTCGGTCGCGCTCACGACGTTCGCCGTGCGGCTCGCCGACACCTGGCTGACGCCGCTCGGCGTCACTCTGGCGAGCCCGCGCGACCCCGAACAGCGCGGCGGGCACGTCACCCTCAGCCACCCGGCGATGCGGGAGGTCACGGCGCGGCTGTGGGAGCGCGACGTCATCCCCGACTACCGCGACCCGGACGGCCTCCGCATCGGGCTGTCGCCGCTGAGCACGAGCTTCGAGGAGGTCGCGGTGGGGCTGGCGGCGGTGCGGGATGTGCTGGGCGAGCTGATCACGGAATGAGCGGCCAGGCGGAGGTGCGGGAGGTGCGGGAGGTGCGGGAGGACCTCGAAGCCAGCAGCGGCTCCGCAACCGCCATGCTCCGCACCGTCGTCGGCAGCACGCTGCGGCCGCTCGGCGGCTGGATGAGCGCCGCCGGAGCGGTGGAGCTGATGGCCGCGCTCGGCGTTCCAGCGGCGACCGCGCGCTCCAGCCTGGCGCGGTTGTGTGCGCGCGGCGTGCTGGTCCGTGAGCCGCGGGACGCGGTCGCCGGCTACGCGCTCGACCCGGCCGCGGTGCCGATGCTGGAGCGCGGGGACGCGCGCATCTTCGGCGAGCGCGCCGCGCCGGCCTCCTGGTGCCTGGTGTCGTTCTCGTTCCCCGAGCACCAGCGCGCGCAGCGCCACCGGCTGCGGCGGACGCTCGCCGCGCTCGGCTGCGGGACGGTCGCCGACGGACTGTGGATCGGGCCCGACGCCCTGGAGTCCGAGCTCGCGGAGGTCGCGCACGCCTTCGGCGCCGACCTGTTCACCGGCTCGCACCTCGCCATGCCCTCCACCCCCGACCTCTCGTCCGCTCTGGCCCGCTGGTACGACCTCCCCGCCATCCGCGGCCTCCACGAGTCCTTCCTGTCCCGTTTCCAGTCCGCGCCGCCCCCGGCCGACGACCGCGACGCCTTCGCCCTGTGGATCCGCCTCCTCGACGAGTGGCGCGTCATCCCGTACCGCGACCCGGGCCTGCCCGCCGAGGCCCTGCCCGCCGACTGGCCGGGCGCCGCCTCCGCCGCCCTGTTCGCGCGCCTCAACGCCGCGCTCGCCGGCCCTGCGCTCGCCTTCGCCGCGGGGACCGCCCGCGCGGACCGGGACGCCTCCGCCCCACGGTAGAATCGCTGTGCCCGGATGCGCGAGTGGAGCGGAGATCACCCTTTGTCGACGATCGTTGTGGAAGTCATGCCCAAGGCTGAGCTGCTCGACCCGCAGGGCAAGGCCGTCGCTGGCGCCCTCGGGCGCATCGGCAAGGGCCAGTTCTCGGGAGTCCGCGTCGGCAAGCGGTTCGAGCTGACCGTCGACGGCCCGATCGACGACGCCACGCGCGCCGCGGTCGAGGAGATCGCCGGCGAGATCCTCTCCAACTCGGTCATCGAGGACGTGGTGGGCATCCACTACCCGAGCGAGGACGCCTGATGCGCATCGGCGTCATCACCTTCCCCGGCTCGCTGGACGACCGGGACGCGCTGCGCGCCGTCCGCATCGCCGGCGCCGAGCCGGTCGCGCTCTGGCACGGCGACCACGACCTCCAGGGAGTCGACGCGCTCGTCCTCCCCGGCGGGTTCAGCTACGGCGACTACCTGCGCTGCGGCGCCATCGCCTCCCTCTCGCCGATCATGACCGAGGTCGTGGACGCCGCCGCCAAGGGGATGCCCGTGCTCGGCATCTGCAACGGCTTCCAGATGCTCGCGGAGGCGCACCTCGTCGCGGGCGGCCTCATCCGCAACGACCACGGCAACTTCATCCGCCGCGACCAGCACCTGGTGGTCGAGAACGCGGACACCCCGTGGACGAACGGCTTCGAGCAGGGCCAGGAGATCGTCATCCCGCTGAAGAACGGCGAGGGCGGCTTCATCGCCTCGGCCGAGGAGCTGAAGCGGCTGGAGGGCGAGGGCCTCGTCGTCTTCCGCTACACCGGCGTGAACCCCAACGGCTCGCTGGACGACATCGCGGGCGTCCGCAACGAGCGCGGCAACGTGGTCGGCCTCATGCCGCACCCCGAGCACGCGGTCGAGGCGGGCTTCGGTCCCGACACCGCGGTCGCCATGCGCTCCGGCGTCGACGGCCTCACCTTCTTCACCAGCGTCATCCGCTCCGCCCTCGTCGAGGCGTAGCCCCGCCGCACTCTCTTCCGGACTTCTGTACGCAACACGCCGTGTTCCGGCGTACACAACTCCGGAATCGATGGCTGCCTAGCCGACGGCGGTGTAGACGACCAGGCGGAGGTCGGGGTGGTCGGTCGGGGTGAGTTGGTGGTGTTCGAGAGTGACGGCGCCGCGGCGCGGGTGGCGGAAGCGGCGCTCGCGTGAGGCGAAGCCGCGGATGTCGTAGCGCTCCCACGCGGCGCGGAACGCGGGGCTGGCCTCCCGCAGCCGCTCGACCAGCGCGCGCACGGCCGGATCGCCGGCGCGCGTGCCCGTCTCGGCCCGGAACTCCGCCAGGAAGCGCGCGCTCGTCTCCTCCCAGTCGGGCAGCAGCTCCCGCACCGCGGGGTCGGTGAAGACCAGCCACAGCAGGTTGCGGTCCTCGCGCGCCACCCGTGCGACGTTCGGGTACAGGTCGGCGTACGCCGCGTTCCAGCCCGCGATCCCCCAGTCGGGCGCGAGGGCGAACGCCGGGTTCGCGCCGAGCGCGTCGAGCAGGCGCTGAACGTGAGCCGGCGCGTCCTCCACCGGGCGGGACGGCACGAGCGACGGGAGGCCGAACCCGGCGAGCGAGAGCAGGTACTCGTGCTCGGGCGGCGTGAGCCGGAGCGTGCGGGCCACCGCGTCGAGGACCGAGCGCGACGGGTTGATCTGCCTGCCCTGCTCCAGCCAGGTGTACCAGGTGACGCTGACGCCCGACAGGTAGGCGACCTCCTCGCGACGCAGCCCCAGGTCGCGCGAGCGTCCGACCGGCGGGAGGCCGTACTCGGCGCGCGGCGCCTGCTCGCGGCGGCTGCGCAGGAAGCGTCCCAGTTCGCTGCGGCGGTCGTTTTGTTCGCTCACGCGTTGATACTAGTGCTCCCAGTACTAGTAGTGACGCCGTCTTCCGGCCGCAGCGCACCGCCCGCACGATGGGAGCATGCCCGCTCTCCGCTCCCGCACTGTCACCCACGGCCGCAACATGGCCGGCGCCCGCGCACTGCTGCGCGCCGCCGGCGTCGCCCGCGAGGACTTCGGCAAGCCGATCGTCGCCGTCGCGAACAGCTTCACCGAGTTCGTCCCTGGCCACACCCACCTCCAGCCAGTCGGCCGCATCGTGTCGCAGGCGGTGCAGGCGGCGGGCGGCATCCCGCGGGAGTTCAACACGATCGCGGTGGACGACGGGATCGCGATGGGCCACGGCGGGATGCTGTACTCGCTGCCGTCGCGCGAGCTGATCGCCGACTCCGTCGAGTACATGGTGAACGCCCACTGCGCGGACGCGCTGGTCTGCGTCTCCAACTGCGACAAGATCACCCCGGGGATGCTGCTGGCCGCGCTGCGCCTGAACATCCCGACCGTGTTCGTCTCCGGCGGCCCGATGGAGGGCGGCCGGACGGTGCTCGTGGACGGCACGGTCCGCAAGCTCGACCTGATCTCCGCTATGGCCGACTCCGCGAACGACGCGGTGTCCGACGAGGACCTGCTGCGGGTCGAGGAGGCCGCCTGCCCGACCTGCGGCTCATGCTCAGGGATGTTCACCGCGAACTCGATGAACTTCCTGGTGGAGGCGCTGGGCCTCGGCCTCCCGGGCAACGGCTCGACGCTGGCCACCCACACCGCCCGCCGCGCGCTCTACGAGAAGGCGGGCGCGACGGCCGTCGAGCTCGCGCACCGCTACTACGACGGCGAGGACGAGTCGGTGCTGCCGCGCTCGATCGCCACGCGGGAGGCCTTCGGCAACGCCATGGCGCTCGACATAGCGATGGGCGGCTCGACCAACACGATCCTGCACCTGCTCGCCGCGGCCCGCGAAGGCGGCATCGACTACGACCTCGGCGACATCGACCGGCTGTCCCGCCGCGTCCCGTGCCTCAGCAAGGTCGCCCCCAACGGCGCGGCCCTGGTGGAGGACGTGCACCGCGCGGGCGGCGTTCCCGCGCTGCTCGGCGAGCTCGACCGCGCCGGCCTGCTCGACCGCGGGGTTCACAGCATCCACGCGCCGTCGCTGGCGGAGTGGCTGGCGGACTGGGACATCCGCGGCGGCTCGGCCACGGCCGAGGCGATCGAGCTCTTCCACGCCGCCCCCGGCGGGGTGCGGTCGGCGCAGGCGTCGTCGCAGTCCGAGCGTTGGGAGTCGCTGGACACCGACGGCGCGACCGGTGTCATCCGGGATGTCGCGCACGCGTACTCGGCCGACGGTGGCCTCGCCATCCTCCGCGGCAACCTCGCGCCGGACGGCTCCGTGGTGAAGACCGCGGGCGTGGACCCGAGCATCCTGGTCTTCTCCGGGCCGGCCGTGGTGGTCGAGTCGCAGGAGGAGGCCGTCGACGCCATCCTGACCAAGCGTGTGCAGGCCGGTGACGTGGTGGTCGTGCGTTACGAAGGACCGCGCGGCGGTCCCGGGATGCAGGAGATGCTGTACCCGACGTCGTTCCTGAAGGGACGCGGCCTCGGGGCGAAGTGCGCGCTGATCACGGACGGCCGGTTCTCCGGCGGGACGTCGGGGCTGTCGATCGGGCACGTCTCTCCCGAGGCGGCGGCCGGCGGCGCCATCGCACTGGTGGAGGACGGCGACACCATCACGATCGACGTCGCCGCGCGCAGCATCCGGCTGGAGGTCCCGGACGCCGAGCTCGACGCACGGCGGGAGGCGCTGGCCGCCGGGCGCGGGTTCCGTCCGCTCGACCGGGAGCGGCCGGTGTCGGCGGCGCTGCGGGCGTACGCGGCGATGACGCTGTCCGCGGACCAGGGCGCGGCCCGCGACGTCGACCAGCTCACCCGCGCCGCGGTCCCGACCGCCTAGCTCAGCCGAAGGGCACGTAAGCGCCCCTAAAACGCGCTTTTAGGGGCGCTAACGTGCCCTTCGAGCTTGGATCAGGGCTTGGGGGCGCGGGGCTTCGGCGTCTTGCGCGGCTTCTTCTCCTTGGGCGGCATCCGGCCGACCTGCTCCAACGCGACGCCGATCCACTCGCGGAGGCGGTCGGGGTCGTCGCGCCAGGCGTCGGGGAGCGACACGTAGCCGCCCATCGGGCGCTCGGCCGGCCCGTACGGAACCGGTTCCGTCGATGGCCTGCAGCTCCTCCCGCACGGCGTCGTCGGGCACGCGCACCCCGACGCTCTCGCCGAACAGCCCGGCGAACATGTTGCCGTTCACGAACGCGCCCAGGTTGGCGAACATCGGCTTGACCTCGACACCGGGAGCGTCGGGCACCACCGAACGGAACAGCTCCATCGTCTCTTGCGACGGTCGTGGGATCTGCATGGCGACCTCCTCGCTGTCACCCTAATCCGCGGGAACCGATCGCGCGCATCGGACACTATGTGAGTGTGAGGGGATCTCCGCTTGACGAGCCGGACGTGATCGAACGCGTCCGCGCCGACGACACCGACGCGTTCGGGGTGCTGTTCGACCTGCACCACGACCGCGTCTTCCGCCAGGCGCTCCGGCTGACCGCGTCCGTGCACGACGCCGAGGACATCACCGCGGTGGTGTTCCTGGAGGCCTGGCGGCGACGGGACGCCATGCGCGTCGTCAACGGGTCGGTCGTCGGGTGGCTGCTCGTGACCACGAACAACGTGTTCCGCAACCAGCTCCGGTCGACCCGCCGCTACCGTGCCGCGCTCGCCTGCCTGCCGGCGCCGGAGCACGCCCCCGACCACGCCGGGGCAGTGGACGACCGGATCGACGGCGACTCCCGCCGGGCCGCCGTTCGCGCGGCCCTCGCACAGCTCCCGCGCCGCGACCAGGACATCCTCACGCTGTGCGTCCTGGAGGACTTCAGCACGGCGGAGGCCGCGGAGGCCCTCGGGATCGCCGCCGGAACGGTGAAGTCGCGACTCTCGCGGGCGAAGGCGAAGCTCTCCGCCCTCGTCCAGGAACAGGACCCCACGATCATGACGGGAGGCGCACGATGAACGGCGAGCCCACCTTCGACCCGCGCCGCAAGGCGGCGATCCGCGAACTGGTCGTGACCACGGCGGCGGACGGACGGTACGGCCGGGCGCGCAGGCGCACCGCGCTCGTGGTGACGCTGGTCGTCCTGGCCCTCGGCATCTCCGGCGGAGGGGTGGCGTACGCGCTCGGCACCGGAATCCTCTCCCCGGCGCCGACAGTGAGCCCGACGCCCATCGCGACCCCGACCGAGACGGCTACGCCCACTCCCACCGCCACGCCGACACCGACGCCGACTCCGACGGCGACGGCGGACGCAGCCGACCCCTCGACCTGGACGATCGGATTCGACGGCATCGGGCCGATCACCCTGGGGATGCGGATGGCCGATGTCACCGCGGCGGCGCCCACCTTCACCGACGTGACGTACGACATCTGCCGACCGGGTCAGTTCGATCTGGAGGCTCCGGACCACCTCGTCGTCAGCGCCTTCGACCTCCAGGACCCACCGGGCGTCGTCGGCGTCCTCGACGTCCGATCCTTCACCTCGGCCGACGACCAGTCCGCCCTAGCGACCCCGCGGACCGACCGCGGGATCGGGATCGGCAGCAGCGCCCAGGACCTCTTCACCGCGTACCCGGGCATCCCGAAGACCGGGAGCTATGGCGAGGTCACCGACTACTACGGGCTGAGCAACGGCGCCGGAACGTGGATCGCGTTCGCCGTCATCAACGGGACCGTCGACCGCATCACGGTCGGACCGTCATCGACGATGCCCTCGGAGTACTGCCCTGCCTGAGCGCCGGTAGACTGGCATCCATCCCCCGCCACCGCCAGCAGCCTGGAGTGCCCGCGTGACCGACACCACCGTCCAGCATGTCGTCGACACCGTCGCGAACGCCGCCGCGACTCCGGAGAAGGAGCAGCCGTACGCGGCGCTCGGCCTCAAGGAGGACGAGTACGCGCAGATCCGGGAGATCCTGGGCCGCCGCCCCACCTCGGGCGAGCTGGCGATGTACTCCGTGATGTGGTCGGAGCACTGCTCCTACAAGTCGTCGAAGATCTACCTGCGCCAGTTCGGCCAGAAGGTGTCGCCGGCGATGAAGAAGAACCTCATGGTCGGCATGGGCGAGAACGCGGGCGTCGTGGACGTCGGCGAGGGCTGGGCGGTCACCTTCAAGGTGGAGTCGCACAACCACCCGTCGTACATCGAGCCGTTCCAGGGCGCGGCGACCGGCGTCGGCGGCATCGTCCGCGACATCATCTCGATGGGCGCGCGCCCGGTCGCGGTCATGGACCAGCTGCGGTTCGGCCGCATCGACGACCCGGACACCGCCCGCGTGGTCCACGGCGTCGTCTCCGGCATCTCCTTCTACGGCAACTGCCTCGGCCTGCCGAACATCGGCGGCGAGACCTACTTCGACTCCGTGTACCAGGGCAACCCGCTGGTCAACGCGCTCTCGGTCGGCGTGCTGCGCCACGAGGACCTCCACCTCGCCAACGCGTCCGGCGCGGGCAACAAGGTCGTCCTGTTCGGCGCCCGCACCGGCGGCGACGGCATCGGCGGCGCGAGCATCCTGGCCTCCGACACGTTCTCCGAGGGCGGCCCGACCAAGCGCCCGGCGGTGCAGGTCGGCGACCCGTTCGCCGAGAAGGTGCTCATCGAGTGCTGCCTCGAGCTGTTCCGCGACAAGCTCGTGGAGGGCATCCAGGACCTCGGCGCCGCGGGTATCTCCTGCGCGACCAGCGAGCTCGCCTCGAACGGCGACGGCGGCATGTTCGTCGAGCTCGACAAGGTCCTGCTGCGCGACCCCACGCTCACGGCGGAGGAGATCCTCATGTCCGAGAGCCAGGAGCGCATGATGGCGGTGGTCAAGCCCGAGCTGCTCGACGCCTTCCTCGCGGTGACCGCCAAGTGGGATGTCGAGACCAGCGTGCTGGGCGAGGTCACCGAGACCGGCCGTCTCGTCATCAACTGGAAGGGCGAGGAGATCGTCAACGTCGACCCGCGCACGGTCGCGGTCGACGGCCCGGTATACGAGCGCCCGGTCGCCTACCCGACCTGGATCGACGCCCTCCAGGCCGACACCGCCGCCGTCCTGGCGCGCCCGGCCACCGGCGACGAGCTGCGCGAGCAGGTACTCGCCCTCCTCGGCAGCGCCAACCTGGCCGACAAGAGCTGGATCACCGACCAGTACGACTACTTCGTGGGCGGCAACACCGCACTCTCCTTCCCGGACGACGCCGGCATGGTCCGCGTCGACGAGGAGAGCGGCCTCGGCTTCGCCATCGCGACCGACGCCAACGGCCGGTACTGCCAGCTCGACCCCAAGCAGGGCGCCAAGCTGGCGCTCGCGGAGGCCTACCGCAACGTGGCGGCCTCCGGGGCCGTGCCCGCCGCGGTCACCGACTGCCTCAACTTCGGCAGCCCGGAGAACCCCGAGGTCATGTGGCAGTTCTCCCAGGCCGTGGAGGGTCTCTCCGACGCCTGCCTGGAGTTCGAGATCCCGGTCACCGGCGGCAACGTGTCGTTCTACAACCAGACCGGCGACACCCCGATCTTCCCGACCCCGGTCGTCGGCGTGCTCGGCGTGATCGACGACGTCGCCCGCCGCATCCCGGCCGGCTGGCAGGACGAGGGCGAGAACATCTACCTGCTCGGCATCACCCGCGAGGAGCTCGACGGCTCCGCGTGGGCCGGCACGATCCACGGCCACCTCGGCGGCCTCCCGCCCGCGGTCGACCTCGCGGCCGAGCGCACCCTGGCCGAGACGCTGCACGCGGCCTCCGTCGAGGGCCTCGTCTCGTCGGCCCACGACCTCGCGGACGGCGGTCTCGCGCAGGCGCTGGCCGAGAGCGTCATGCGCTTCGGCGTCGGCGCCCGCGTCTGGCTCGGCGAGCTGCAGGAGCGCGACGGCGTGGACGCCGCGACCGCACTGTTCAGCGAGTCCACCGCCCGCGTCATCGTCTCGGTGCCGCGCGAGGACGACGTGAAGTTCCGCGGCCTCTGCGAGGGACGCGGCGTTCCGCTGCTCCGCATCGGTGTCACCGACGCCGAGGTCGGCGCCCAGCCCGTGCTCGAGGTGCAGGACCTCTTCACCGTCGGCCTGGAGGAGCTGCGCGGCGTGCACCGCTCCACGCTCCCCGAGCACTTCGGCCCGACGGTCGCGTAGCGGCGATCCAACTGACAGAACACGCCGCCTCGGCTTCGTCCGAGGCGGCGTGTTCTGTCAGTTCGTTCGTCAGTCGGCGACGAGGGCGGCCTGGCGGCGCGTGAAGAGGCGCACGCGCTGCTGCGTCAGCAGGATGCCGCACAGGACGACCGCGGCGCCGACCGGCTCGTTCCAGCTCAGGTGCTCCCCGAGCACGAGGATGCCGAGCGCGACGCCGACCACCGGTGTCACGTAGGTCACGCCGGAGGTCGCGGTCGGGCCCCAGGCGCGCAGCACGTTCATGTTCCAGATGTAGACGACGCCCGTGCCGAGCGCGCCCAGCGCCAGGAGGCTCAGCAGCACGGGCCAGCTGAACGTGACCGGCGACAGGGCGACCACCGGCGTGAGCGGCAGCATGATCACGGCTGCGATACCGATGTTGAGGAACGCGACCGACGTCGCCGGGATGTCCCGGTGGCTGATGAACCTGCGGATGTATCCGAAGCTGAAGCCGTAGCAGGTGACCGCGCCGAGGCACGCCAACTGTCCCCACACACTGCCGGACAGCGCGGCGATCGTCCACGGCCCGACGACGACCACCACGCCCACGACGCCCACGAGCACGCCGAGCACCTGGTCGCGGTTGAGCTTCTCGACCCGGAACGCGGCGGTCGCAAGGATCGCGGTCGTGATCGGGGTGACGGCGTTGTAGATGCTGGCGAGGCTGGAGGACACGTACTGCTCGGCCCACGCGAAGAGCAGGTACGGCACCACGCAGTAGGTGACCGCCACGACCGCGAAGTGCAGGTAGACGATCGGCTGCTTCGGGAGCCTGCTGCGCGTGACGAGCACGATGATCCCGAGCGTCAGCGCCCCGAACACGAGCCGCGCCCACGCCACCTGCCCGAACGAGACGCCCTCCAGCGCCACCTTCATGAACAGGAAGCTGGCGCCCCAGACGAGACCCATGGCGACGAACTGCAGAGCGACCTTCACTCGTCGAGGCTACCGCCCGCCACCGACGCCGACTGGCGGAAATCGGACGCGGCGGCTCAGTCGCGCACCGGTCGCGCCGAGGCGTCGGGCAGGGCCCCGCCGGGGAGGACCGCGTTCGCGGCCGTCATGTACTGCTTCCAGACCCGGTGCCGGAGCTGGTCGGCCTGAATGCCGCCGATCTTCGACCGCC
Organism: Leifsonia sp. EB41; assembly: GCF_041262565.1. NCBI lineage: Bacteria > Bacillati > Actinomycetota > Actinomycetes > Micrococcales > Microbacteriaceae > Leifsonia > Leifsonia sp. EB41. Next base: position 1,861,685 of record NZ_JBGCCJ010000001.1, read on the forward strand.
GCAGCGACACGTCGCCGGTCACGTTGCCGACCCACACCGCGGTGGTCAGGCGCGTGGTGGACCCCACGAACCAGGTGTCCTTCTCGGAGTCCGTCGTGCCGGTCTTGCCGAACACGGGGATGCCGTCGTTCGGGTTCGACGCGGATCCCGTGCCGCCGCCGCGCGTCACGCCCTGCAGCGCGGACGCCATGCTCGCCGCGATCTCCGGGGTCACGGCCTCCGTGCACGCGCTCTCCGGCACCGGGACCTCGGCGCCGTCCGGGCCGACGATCCGGTCGATCGCGATCGGCGCGCAGTAGACGCCCTCGTTGGCGATCCCGGCGAAGGCCGCCGCCATCCGCAGCGGCGAGACCTCGTTCGTGCCGAGGACGTCGGAGACGTAGGAGGTCAGCGGCTTGCCGTCGGCGCGCTTCACGCCGAAGGCCTCGGCCGTCTTGCGGATCTCGCACTGGTCGAGCTTCTGCGCCATCGAGAAGTAGGCGCCGTTCACCGAGCCGGCGGTCGCCGCCCGCACCGAGACGTTCCCCGGGCGCGAGCCGCTGTCGTTCTTCGGGGAGTACGTGCCCGTGCCCGACCCCTGGCAGCTGTCCTTGAACGAGGACAGGTTGAGCGCGCGCGGGTCGCCGTTGACGACGTCGTTCAGCGAGTGCCCGTTCTTCAGCCACTCCGCCAACGTGAAGACCTTGTACGTCGACCCGGCCTGGAAGCCGTTCGACCCTCCGTAGCCGGAGTCCGTGCTGTAGTTGACGGCCGTGTTCTCCGGCGACGTCTCGTCCGGGTCGGCGTTGAACGCCTTGTTCTGCGCCATCGCGAGGATGCGGCCGGTGCCCGGCTCGACGGTGACCAGCGACGAGCCGAGGTCGAGGACGTCCGTCGCGTGCGGTACGTAGGCGTCGACGGCCGCGACGGCGGACGCCTGGAGGTCGACGTCGAGGGTCGTGTAGATGTCGTACCCGCCCCGGGTCAGCGTGCTGTAGTCGGAGTCCGTCGGGTCGGGGAGGACCTTCTCGTTCTCGATCACCCACTGCACGTAGTCGCAGAAGAAGCCGGCGCCGATCGTGTTGGCGGTGACACAGCCGGTCGAGGGCGGCGTGATGTTCGGCTCGATCGGCGTGGCCACCGCCTCGTCGTGCTGCGCCTGGGTGATCTTCTTCGCCTCCAGCATCGAGGCGAGGACGTCGTTGTCACGGCGGAACTTGTTGTCGCCGATGTTGTCCGGGTCGTCGATGCGGAAGTCGTTGGGCGCGTTCACCGTCGCCACGAGGGAGGCTGCCTGGGCGAGCGTGAGGTCCGCAGCGGTCACGCCGAAGTAGTACTCGGCGGCGGCCTCGATGCCGTAGACCGACCCGCCGAAGTGCGCGATGTTGAGGTACCCGAGCATGATCTGGTCTTTCGGGAGCGCCTTCTCGAGCCCGATGGCGAGGCGCATCTCCCGGAGCTTCCTGTCCATGCTGGTCTTGGTGGCCTCCTTGTAGGCGGCCTTGCGCTCGTCCTTGTCACGGATCGCCTCCGCACGCTGCACGAGGACGTTCTTGACGTACTGCATCGTGATCGTCGACGCACCGGAGGCCACCGTGCCGGACGACGCGTTGCCGATCGCCGCGCGCAGCGCGGACGGGATGTCGACGCCGCCGTGCGTGTAGAAGCGCGGATCCTCTGTCGAGGTGAGCGCGTCCTTGACGTACGGGGAGATGGCCTCCCACGCCACGTTCTTGCGGTTCTGCTCGTAGACCGACGCCAGGAGCACCGGCTCGCCCGCGCGGTTCTTCGCGTAGATGTCCGACGTCTGCGCCAGCGCGTCGGGCGTCAGTGCCTCCGGCAGCGTCTCGAACAGGTGGACGCCGCTGCCGGTCGCGACGCCCGCCACCGCCACCACCGGCGCCAGCATCGCGCTGATCAGGACGCCCGCCGTGACGCTCAGTGCGACGAAGCCGGCCGCCGCTGCTACGCGACGGCGCGGCTGATTCGAGTTGTGATTCTGTTCCCCCATAAGGCTCAGCCTGCCGTACTCGGCTGAGAGAAGCCTGACGTGTGATATACGCGCTACCCGAGGTCGATGATCCTGGCTCACCGCGCGCCCGATGCGCCATGCTGGTGCCACCGGCCGGGAATACTTCCAGCTCGACGCCGTTATATGCGTTTGCATAGATACGGCGAGAACGAACCTGAGGAGCCAGCAATGCAGTACGGAATCTTCTCCGTGAGCGACATCACCCGCGACCCGGTCTCCGGCGAGACCCCGAGCGAGGCGCAGCGCATCGACGCGATCGTGAAGATCGCCACGCACGCGGAGGAGGTCGGACTGGACGTCTTCGCGATCGGCGAGCACCACAACCCGCCGTTCTTCTCTTCGTCGCCCACCACCCTGCTCGCGCACATCGCCGCCCTCACCGAGCGGCTGATCGTGACGACTTCCACGACCCTCATCACCACGAACGACCCGGTGCGCCTCGCCGAGGAGTACGCGATGCTGCAGCACCTGTCGAAGGGCCGCATGGACCTGATGCTCGGCCGCGGCAACACCGGCCCGGTGTACCCGTGGTTCGGCCAGGACATCCGCCAGAGCCTCCCGCTCGCGCTCGAGAACTACAACCTGCTCCACCGGCTGTGGCACGAGGACGTCGTCGACTGGGAGGGCAAGTTCCGCACCCCGCTGCAGGGCTTCACCTCCACCCCGCGCCCGCTCGACGACGTGCCGCCGTTCGTCTGGCACGGCAGCATCCGCACCCCCGAGATCGCCGAGCAGGCCGCCTTCTACGGCAACGGCTTCTTCGCGAACAACATCTTCTGGCCGAAGGAGCACTACCAGCGCCTGATCGCCTTCTACCGCGAGCGCTTCGAGCACTACGGCCACGGCACCGCGAAGGAGGCGATCGTCGGCCTCGGCGGCCAGGCCTACATCGGCAAGACCTCCCAGGAGGCCAAGAGCGAGTTCCGCCCCTACTTCAACGAAGCCCCGGTCTACGGCAACGGCCCGACGATGGAGGAGTTCACCGAGGCGACCCCGCTGACCGTCGGCAGCCCGCAGGAGGTCATCGACAAGACGCTGACCTTCCGCGAGTGGGCGGGCGACTACCAGCGCCAGCTCTTCCTGATGGACCACGCCGGCCTGCCGCTGAAGACGGTGCTGAAGCAGCTCGACCTGCTCGGCGAGGAGGTCATCCCGGTGCTCCGCAAGGAGACAGAGGCCCGCAAGGACCCGTCGACGCCCGACGCACCGACCCACGCGTCGCTCGTCGCGGCCAAGTACGGCGACTCTGCGCCGCGCCAGCCGCGCCCGAACGCCAACCGTGGCGACAACGTGACCGGCGCCTCCCCCTACCAGGACTCGGCGGACGAGTTCCAGGCGGAGTACCCGGCGCTCTGAGCGCCCGGCGCACCGATTGCGAGAGAAGGACACCATGACCAGCACCGACCAGCGCCCGTTCCGGGTGGTCGTCGTCAACGCGGGCGTCAGCGACCCGTCGTCAACCAAGATGCTCGCCGACCGCCTCGCCCTGCGCGTGGAGGCCGCCGCCCAGCGCGATGGCCACACGGTCGAGACGCAGAACCTCGACCTCCGGGAGCTGCTCCCCGAGCTGTCCGGCGCGCTCGCGTCCGGCCACCTCGGCCCGCGCTTCACGGCGGCCATCGAGGCGCTCGCGGCGGCGGACGGCATCATCGCGACCGCGCCGGTCTACAAGGCCGGCCCGAGCGGGCTGTTCAGCTCGTTCTTCCAGGTGCTCGACAACGACCTCCTGATCGCGAAGCCGGTCATCCTCGGCGCGACCGCCGGGACGGCCAGGCACGCGCTGGTCGTCGACGAGCAGATGCGCTCGATGTTCGCCTACCTGCGGACGATGACGGCGCCCACCTCGGTGTTCGCGTCGACGGAGGACTGGCAGGACAACTCCCTCGGCAAGCGCATCGACCGCGCGGCCCGCGAGCTGGTGGTCCTGATGGAGACCGGCGTGGAGGCGCGCATCAAGGACACCTCCTGGAGCAGCTACCAGCACGAGTACGGCTCGGCCGGCGGCAACGAGCTGGGGATCGACCTGGGGTCTGACCTGATGCGGCTCGCGGCGGGCGGGACGCTCGGGGGCCCGGCCCGCAGCTGAGGCGGGGCAGGGCGGGCGCACCCGCCCTGCCCCGCACCCCGCTCGCGGTACTCTGTCGGAGACGAAGGGGAGCCGCGTGGACGTGCTGGGCGTGCTGGAGTGGATCGGCGTCGTGGTGTGCCTGGTCCTGGCATTGACCGGGCTCATCCCGGTGATCGCGGCCGCGGCGACGTTCGTCGTCATCCCGTTCCACGCCTGGATCAACCACTACAAGAAGGCCGCGCCCTACCTCCCGCGCGTCGCCATCGTCGTGCCCGCGTGGAACGAGGGGGCGGTGATCGGCGCCTCCATCGACCGGCTGATGAGCCTCGACTACCCCAAGGACGCGCTGCGGATCTACGTGGTGGATGACGCGAGCACCGACGACACCCCCGTCGTCGTGCGCGCCCGCGCCGAGCAGTATCCGGGCAGCGTGTTCCTGCTGCGCCGGGACCAGGGCGGCCAGGGCAAGGCGCACACCCTCAACCACGGCATCGAGCGCATCCTGGCCGAGGACTGGATGGAGGCGCTCCTCATCATGGACGCCGACGTCATCTACCTGCCCGACTCGTTGCGGCGGATGACCCGGCACCTGGCCGACCCCGAGGTCGGCGCCGTCTCCGCCTACATCCGCGAGGGCAGCCGCGACCGAAACTACCTCACCAAGTTCGTCAGCGTGGAGTACGTCCTCTCGCAGCCCGCCGCGCGGCGCGCGCAGAACGTGCTCGGCGCGCAAGCCTGCCTCGCGGGCGGCGCGCAGCTCCACACCCGGGAGAACCTGCTTGCCATCGGCGGCCGGGTGGACACCTCGACGCTCGCCGAGGACACCATCACGACCTTCGAGACGCAGCTGCACGGAAAGAAGGTCGTGTTCGAGCCGCACGCGCACGTCCTGGCCGAGGAGCCGCGCGCAGTCGACGCGCTCTGGAAGCAGCGGCTGCGCTGGGCGCGCGGCAACGTGTCGGTCACGGCGCGTTATTCGAAGGTCTGGTTCCGCCCGTCCAAGCTGCACCATCTCGGCGCGTGGACGTTCGGAATCGTCTGGTTCAGCCTGTGGCTGCTGCCGCTGATCATGGTCACCTCAGCGATCGGACTCGCCGGGCTGCTCTTCCTGCAGAACGAGCTGGCCGCGACCGTCTTCCGCGTCCTCTGGATCTCGGCCTCGCTCGCCTACCTGTTCGTGCTCATCCTCGGCTCGCTCACGGACGCGAAGACCAGCCGCAAGGAGCTCGGCCACATCCTGCTGTTCCCCGGCATCATCAACATGCTCGTGATGATCACAGCGCTGTTCCCGCCGATCACCCTGGTCTGGCTGCCCGGCCTGTTCGGGATCACGCTGAGCGACGAGGCGTTGTTCATCCTGACGCTCGCCATCTACATCTGGATCCCGTTCTCGATGGTCGTCGCGTGGCTCGCGCGGCGGTCGGAGCGCACTCGCGCGGGACGCTGGCTGGCGCCCACGCTCATCCACCTGGCGGGCTACGGCTCGCTGCTCTGCGCGATCACGTTCGACTCCTACCTCAAGGAGCTGGCGGGAGCCGAGGCGCGCTGGGACAAGACCGAGAAGGTCGGGCGGGTCGCGGCGAGCTGACGCCGCGGCGGGTCGGCACGCGGTCAGTCGACCAGCGTCAGCCTGACCGGGACGTTTCCGCGGGTCGCGTTGGAGTAGGGGCAGACGTGGTGCGCCTTCTCCATCGTCTCCTCCGCCGTCTCCCGCCCGAGGCGCGGGATGTAGACGTCCAGCTCGACGGTGAGGCCGTAGCCGCCCGCGCCGTTGTCGCCGATGCCCACGCTCGCCGAGACGGCGGAGTCGGAGGTGTCCAGCTTGTGCGCGCGGCCCACCGCGTGGATGGCGCTCAGGAAGCACGCGGCGAAGCCGGCGGCGAAGAGCTGCTCGGGGTTGGTGCCCACGCCCGAGCCGCCGAGCTCGCGCGGCGGGCGGGTGTCCAGGTCGAGCAGGTCGTCCTCGCTGCGGACGTGGCCGTCGCGACCGCCTCCGGAGGCGTGCGCGATGGCGGTGTAGGCGATGTCCATGAGCACAGCCCAGTCGACGGGACTGAGCGTCCGCTGAGAGCGCGCCCAGGATCCTGATGTACAGGGATCCGGTAGCGTTGGGTGCGATGAGAGTGCACGGCCTGACGCAGACCACCGAGACCCGCGACCTGACCGCCGAGGCGGACGACGCCGAGACCGCACGCGCGCTCGTGAAGGAGCAGGTGCCGGACGGGTTCGAGCTGCTGCAGGTGCACAACGCGATGCCCCGCGGCGGTCGTGTGATCGCGACCGCGGTCATCCGGGAGTCGACGACGCACCGCATCGAGGCGGACGGGGCCGACTATCCGGCCGCCCGCGACGCGCTGCGGGCCAAGGTGCCGGAGGGGCAGCGGCTGCTCTCCATCGTCGTCGACGAGTGAAACGCGAACGGGTCGCGCGTCATCGGACGGTGAACTCCTGACCCGACGCGGCCTCCAGCAGTGGCCATAGTCGCGCCCCGGTCCGCGGAGAGCGTGACGTCCGCGTCGCCCGCCCGCTCGCCGGCGCGCCCTTGGTGAGCCCGGCCGGCCCGAGGTAGTCCTCGGCGGTCAGCGTCGGGTCGAGCACGGCCCGCACCGGGACCCACGCGCCGTGGTCTTTGCCCTGCGTCCACGCCGCCTGGAGGTTGTCGGCGAAGCGCTTGGCGCGGCTCGGCTGGTTGACGCCGTGGACGCCGGGCGTTCGGCCGGAGGTCGAGTAGCCGGGATGCACGACCAGGCTCGTCACCCCGCTGCCTGCGGCCCGGAGCCGGCGCTCCAGCTCGAAACCGAACACCTGTGCCGCGATCTTCGAGCCCGAGTACGCGCGCCATGAGGTGTACGACCGCTCGAGCTGGAGGTCGTCCAGCCGGAGCGTTCCCAGCCGGCTCGCGAGAGACCCGAGTGAGACGATCCGCGCGCCGTCGCTGCGCTCCAGGGCCGGCAACACGCGGGCGACGAGGCGGAAGTGGCCGAGCACGTTGGTGGAGAGCACCAGCTCATTGCCAAAGCGGTCGGTGCGGCGCTCGCGCGGCGGGTGCACCATCCCCGCGTTGAGCACGAGGGCGTCCACCCGCTCGCGTTCGAGCAGGGCGTCGGCGAGAGCGTCGACGGAGGCGTGGTCCGTCAGATCGAGCGGTGTGGCCTCTACCCTGGCTCCGCGGACCCGGCGGCGGATCGCCGCGACGGCGCCCTCCGCGCGCTCCTGGTCCCGGCAGGCGAGCACCACCCGAGCGCCCGCCCTGGCGAGCTGCTCACCCGTGAAGTAGCCCACGCCGGCGTTGCCGCCGGTGATGACGACGGTGAGTTCGTGGGCGTCGGGGAGCTCCGCGGGGTCCCAGACCACCGCCCTAACGGCCGTTCTCGGAGGCGATGCGCTCGTGGTGGTGGATGACCTCCGCCACGATGAAGTTGAGGAACTTCTCCGCGAACGCGGGATCGAGGTGGCTCTCCTCGGCGAGCACCCGGAGTCGCTGGATCTGCTCGCGCTCACGATCGGGGTCGGCGGGCGGGAGGCCGTGCTCGGCCTTCAGAGCGCCGACCTGCTGGGTGAACTTGAACCGCTCGGCGAGCATGTGGATGACGGCCGCGTCGATGTTGTCGATGCTCTGCCGGATGCTCCGCAGCCGCTCCAGCGCCTGCACGGTCGACTCGTTCTCAGCCATGCTCCGACCCTACCGGGCGGAGGGTTGCGCAGACGACGACACGGGCTTACTCTATGCATAGATGATCTACCCATAGAGCAAAGGAGTCGCATCATGTGGACCACCCAGGAGACCGCCGTCACCGCGCTTCCCCGCGACCACGTCTGGGAGGCCGTCCGCGACCTCCACACCGGGGAGCTGACCTACGACGGCGCCGACCGCTTCGAGCTCCACGGGCCGTTCGCCGTCGGCACCGAGCTGACCGTGACGCCCGACGGGCAGGACCCCATCCGCTCCCGCATCGAGGTGCTGGAGGAGGGCCGCAGCTACGCCGACGTGACCGACCTCGGCGACGTGCGGCTGACCTTCCGCTACGACCTGGACGACGATGCTGCCGGCACGCGCGTTCGGTACTCGCTCACGATCGACGGCCCCGCTGCCGACGCGGTCGCCCCCGAGCTCGGCCCGCAGATCAGCGCCGACTTCCCCGAATCCCTCGCCGCCCTGCTGGCCGAGGCGGAGCGCAGGGCGGAACAGAGCAGACTGGACGCATGACGGACTTCCCCGAGGGACCTGCGACCAGCCCGGGCTTACTCCTCTGGCACGCCACGCTCCGCTGGCAGCGCGCGATGGTGGAGGCGTTGCGGCCGCACGACCTCACGCACGCGCAGTTCGTGCTGCTGGCCTCCGTCTGGTGGCTGAACGGGCAGTCCGAGAGCCCGAGCCAGGCGCGGCTGTCCGAGCAGACCGGCTCGGACCCGCGGATGACCTCGGAGGTCGTGCGGCGACTGGTCGCCAAGGGACTGGTCGAGCGCACGCCGGACCCGGCGGACAGCCGCGCGAAGGTGCTGCGCGTGACGGCTGCGGGCGCGGCAGCGGCGGAGGCGGCCATCGGGTCGGTCGAGGCTGCGGACGCGGCGTTCTTCACGACGGCGCAGGAGGCTGCGCCCGGCGCGCTGCTGCCGGTGCTGCACGCGATGGCGGGGCGCTGACGCGGACCCTGACGGTCCTATTGCCCCGTCGCACCGCCCCGATACGGTGGAGCCATGACCCAGACGCACCTCACCGCACCCCTGGACGAGCGCTCGACGGCCGACTTGGCGGAGGCCGGCCTCCGGCTCGCCCTGGTCGAGCCGGCGGACACCGCAGCCCTCGACGCGTGGATCGTCGCGGACATGCGCGGCTTCCACGGCCGCCGGCCGTCGGCGGAGGTCCTGGAGGAGGCGCGGACGAGCTTCGGCGGCCGGCGCACGACGGCCGTCTACGACGAGGGCGTGAGCACGCCGGTCGGCACGGTCAACTCGTGGGTCGCGCCGCTCACCGTCCCGGGCGGCGGCAGCCTGGACTCCTGGGCGATCAGCTCCGTGACGGTCGCGCCGACGCACCGCCGCCGGGGCGTCGCAACCGCACTGCTCGGGGCGGAGCTGCGGACGGCGCACGCGCTCGGCGTCCCCGCCGCCATCCTCACCGTCTCGGAGTCCACGATCTACGGCCGGTGGGGCTTCGGGCCGGCGACCTTCGCGACCGGGTGGAGCGTTGACGCCAAGCGGGTCCGCTGGACCGGCGCGCCGACCCCTGGTCGGCTCGCGTTCACCACGCCCGACGAGTACCGGGAGACCGGCCGCGCGGTCCTGGCGGAGGCCATGACGCTGCGCCACGGCGAGATCGGCCTCGAACCGTACCTCGCCGACCGCCTGATGGGCCCGCTGAAGGGCGACGACGACGCGGCGCGGTACCTCCTGGTGCGCTACGACTCCCCGGACGGGCGACCGGAGGGCTTCGTCAGCTACGTGGTGCGCGGGGGTGAGGAGGACTTCTCCCGTCACGTCGTGGAGGTGAACTACTTGGCGGCCGCGACGGACGCCGCGCTCACCGCCCTCTGGCGCTACCTCCTCGAACTGGACCTCGTGGCCGAGGTGAAGGCCTGGACGCGCGGCGTTGACGAGCCGGTGCAGCTGCTCGTGCAGGACATCCGCGGCGCCCAGATCACGAGCGTCCAGGACCACCTCTGGGTACGCATCCTCGACGTCCCGGCGGCGCTCACCGCCCGCCGCTACGAGAGCGACGGCGACCTCGTGCTGGAGGTGACCGATGGGCTCGGCTTCGCCGGCGGGCGCTACCGGCTGATCGTGGAGGACGGCGAGGCGCGCGTGGAGTCGACCGCCGACGCCCCGGACGTCACGCTGCCGGTCGAGGCGCTCGGCAGCGTCTACCTCGGGCACGACCTGGCGCGCGGGCTGGCGCTGGCGGGACGCCTCCACGGCGACGCGGAGGCGCTCGATCGGCTGTTCCGGACGTCGGTTCCGCCGCGGCTCAGCACGTGGTTCTGAGGAGTGGGAAGCGGAACAGTGGATTCGTTATTCCGGGTTGATGAGTGAAAACCGGAATAACTGCTCGCTTATTCCGGGTTGTGGTGGTTAACTCGGAATAACGGCGGCGTTATTCCGGATTGGCGGTCACCATGAGCGATGAGAGCGATTGGATTCCGCACGGCCTCGAGACCGTCCCGTGGCGAAGCAGGAGCGGACGCGGCTCGCGCGCCGACCGGACGCTCATGTCCGTCGATGCGACGATCCCGCCGTTCATCGCCGACCAGGTTTACGCCGGTGACCCCTCCGTCCAGGTCGCGCAGGAGTCCGCCATCCGCGCCCTCGCCGCACTCGACGCCGACACCGGGCCGGGAGCCGGAGCGATCTCCGCATTCCTGATCCGCACCGAGTCGATCGCCTCCTCCAAGATCGAGCACATCGAGGCCACACCGGAGGACTTCGCCCGCGCGCTCGCCGGTGTGCGGGCGAATACGAGCGCCACCGCGATGGTCTCAGCGTCGCGCGCCATCACGCGGATGGTCGACGACGCAGGAACCACGGGACGGATCACGCTCGAGGCGATGCTCGACGCACACAGGACACTCCTCGCCGACGATCCGAGCGAGGCGCACTACGCCGGCCGGGTCCGCGACATGCAGAACTGGATCGGCGGCAGCGACTTCTCGCCGATCGGCGCCGATCACGTCCCGCCCACCTCCGAGCGCGTACTCCCGCTTCTCCATGACCTCGTCGCCTTCGCCAACCGCGACGACATCCCCGTCGTCGCACAGGCAGCGATCGCTCACGCGCAGTTCGAGTCGATCCATCCGTTCACCGATGGCAACGGGCGCATCGGCCGCGCCCTGATCGGTGCGATCTACCGGCGCCGGGGGATGACGTCGATCACGACGCCGCCGATCGCCTCCGCGCTCGCCGCCGACCAGGACGGCTACTTCGACCTCCTGACCGCATACCGCCGCGGCGTGGCGACGCCGATCGTGCGCGAGCTGGCCGACGCCACCAGGATCGCGGCGGAGGAGGCGCTGGAGTCCGTGCGCGTCATCCGCGCGCTCCCCGGCGAGTGGGCGGCTGCGCTCTCACCCCGTCCGGGCAGCGCCCTGGCGGCGGTCGTCGACGGCCTGCTCGACAGCCCGGTGTTCGACGCCGAGTCGGTCGAGGACCGGATCGGGCGATCGACGTCCGCGACCTACGAGGCGCTCGAGCGGGTGGAGAACGCCGGGATCACGCTCCGCATCACGAACCGCCAGCGGAACCGCGTCTGGGCCGTCACCACGATCATCGACGAACTCGGATCGCTCGACTGGCGGATCGCCGCGCGGGCACGCCGCCGCAGCGATCCGGAGCTCCAGGCGCTTCTCGGCGCCTGACTGAGCGGAGCCCCTAGTCCACCAGGTCGTGCCGCACGACGATCTCGTCGCGGGCCGGGCCCACGCCGATCGCCGAGATGCGGGCGCCGGAGATGGCCTCCAGGGCGAGCACGTAGTCCTGGGCGTTCTTCGGGAGGTCCTCGAACGTGCGGGCGCCGCTGATGTCCTCGGTCCAGCCGGGGAACTCCTCGTAGATCGGCACCGCGTGGTGGAAGTCGGTCTGCGAGGACGGGACCTCGTCATGGCGCACGCCGTCGACGTCGTAGGCGACGCAGACCGGGATGCGCTCGATGCCGGTGAGGGTGTCGAGCTTGGTGAGGACGAAGTCCGTGACGCCGTTGATGCGGGCCGTGTAGCGCGCGACGGGAGCGTCGTACCAGCCGGTGCGGCGCGGGCGGCCGGTGGTGGTGCCGAACTCGAAGCCGCGCTCGCGGAGGAACTCGCCCCACTCGTCGAACAGCTCGGTCGGGAACGGGCCGGCGCCGACGCGCGTCGTGTACGCCTTCACGATGCCGATCACGCGGTCGATGCGGTTCGGGCCGATTCCCGAGCCGGTCGCGGCGCCGCCGGACGTCGAGCTGGAGGAGGTGACGAACGGGTAGGTGCCGTGGTCGACGTCCAGCATGGTGGCCTGGCCGCCCTCGAAGAGCACGTACTTGCCGTCCTCCAGCGCCTGGTGCAGCAGCAGGGACGAGTCGACCACCATCGGCCGCAGCCGCTCGGCATAGCTCAGCAGCTCCTCGACCACCTCGTCCACGCCGATGGCGCGGCGGTTGTAGACCTTCACCAGCAGGTGGTTCTTCTGGTCGAGCGCGCCCTCCACCTTCTGCCGCAGGATGTTCTCGTCGAAGAGGTCCTGGATGCGGATGCCGACCCGGTTGATCTTGTCGGCGTAGGTCGGGCCGATGCCGCGGCCGGTCGTGCCGATCTGGCGCTTGCCAAGGAAGCGCTCCGTCACCTTGTCGATGGTGCGGTGGTACTGCGTGATCACGTGCGCGTTGGAGCTGACCTTGAGGCGGGACACGTCGACGCCGCGCGCGATCAGCCCGTCGAGCTCCTGGAACAGCACCTCGAGGTCCACGACGACGCCGTTGGCGATGACGGGCGTGACGCCCTCGGTCAGGATGCCGGACGGCAGCAGGTGCAGCGCGTACTTCTCGTTGCCGACGACGACCGTGTGGCCGGCGTTGTTGCCGCCGTTGAACTTGACGACGTAGTCGATGCGGCTGCCGAGCAGATCGGTTGCTTTGCCTTTGCCTTCGTCGCCCCACTGGGCGCCGATGATCACGATCGCGGGCACGTTTCGTCCTCTCGATGGTCGGGAGTGCGTCGGCGCCTCGCGGACGACCGTCGCACTCGATCCTATCGCGACGCGTTTTGCCGGGCCGTCGATGGGGCGGGGAGGCTGCGATACTGAGCCCGTGATGCCTGAGAACGTACCGGGAGCGGCATACTCCGTCGTCTTCACCCCTGCGAACGTCGCCGACCTCCAGCGCGATCTGGCGCGGTGGACGTTCACGCGCCCGAGTTGGGTGGGGTTGTTCTGTGCCACCCTCGTCGGCGGCGGCCTCGCCGTCGTGGGCGGTTCCGCCATGGCTGCGGGACTTCTCGTCGTCTTCGGCATCGTCCTGATCGCGGCAGAGGCGCTGATCTTCCTCCTTCAGTACCGCGCGCTGGTCCGGGCTGTGCGCACGACGTTCGCGGTCGGCAGCGAGCAGCGGCTCACTCTGGGTGCGGACACTCTGACTTTTGAGGCGCCGTCCCTCCGCACAGAGGCCGACTACACGCTCTTCGCGTCGCTCACGACGACCCGGACGGCCGTCCTGCTGTCCAGGAAGGCGGGCAGGACCCGCGCGATCATTCCGCGCGTCTTGATCGACGATGACGGGATCTCGGTCTTGTCCCAGCGAATCGCGCCTGCAAGCCAGGCGCGCCCGCGGGCCTCCCACTAGCTGGGGGATCCACCAGGGGCGGTCAGCGGCACGTCCCGAGACGGGCATTGTCTCGAACCTGAGCGAAGCTCTACATTGGCCCCGATGTCGTCGCTCCTGTACCTGCTGGGCCGCGCCGCCTTCCGGGCGCGCAGACGCGTGCTGGTCATCTGGCTTGCTGCGCTCGTGCTGCTGCTCGGAGGCGCGGCGCTCCTGAGCAACGGGACCGACAACACTTTCAGCATCCCCGGCACCGAGTCGCAGGAGGCGCAGGACGCGCTCGCGCGCACCTTCCCGCAGGTCAGCGGCACCTCGGCGCAGCTCGTCGCGGTCGCGCCGAAGGGGACGGACGTGCACGATCCGGCGTTCCAGTCCGCGGTGGAGTCGTCGGCGGCGACGATCGCGAAGATCCCGCAGGTCACGTCGGCGGCCTCCCCGTACAGCGGCCCGTCCACGGGCAACATCGCAGCGGACGGGTCGGCCGTCATCGTGCCCGTCCAGCTCTCGGTCGCGCAGACCGCGGTGCTGCCGTCGACGTCCGCGGCGATCCAGAAGGCGGGCAGCGACCTGGAGGCCGTGCTTCCGAAAGGGTCGCAGGTCGCGGTCGGCGGGCAGCTCTTCTCGCAGACGGTCGCCGGGATCAGCGTCACCGAGCTGCTCGGGATCGTCGTCGCCTTCGCGGTGCTGATCGCGACCTTCGCGTCGGTGATCGCGGCGAGTCTCCCGCTCATCACGGCGCTGCTCGGAGCCGGGCTGTCGCTGGCGCTGATCTTCGCGGCGACGCACTGGCTGACCATCGCCTCCACGACGCCGCTGCTTGCGCTCATGCTCGGGCTGGCGGTCGGGATCGACTACGCGCTGTTCATCATCTCCCGGCACCAGGAGCAGCTCAAACACGGGATGACGCCCGAGGAGTCCGCCGCGCGCGCGGTCGCGACTGCAGGTTCCGCGGTGGTGTTCGCAGCGGTCACGGTGATCATCGCGCTGGTGGGGCTGAGCGTGGCGGGCATCCCGTTCCTCACGACGATGGGGGTGGCTGCGGCGCTCGCGGTGACGATCGCGGTGCTCATCTCGATGACCCTGACGCCGGCGCTGCTCGGGTTCGCGGGGATGCGGGTGGTCGCGAAGCGGTACCGGGTCGCGCCTGCTGTGGAGGACGAGGGTGCGGAGGAGGCGGAGGACGCACACGACGATGACGGCGCCGCCACGGTGGATGACGCACACGACCATGACGCCGCGGCCACGGTGGATGACGCACCCGATGACGACGCACCGTCGGACGAGCCGTCACCTCCACCACCTCCACCTCCACCACCCGCTCCCAAGCCCGTCACCCACCCCGTCGCCGGCTTCTGGGTGCGCCTGGTCACTCGCATCCCGATCCTCACCGTCCTCCTCGTCGTCGTCCTGCTCGGCCTGGTCGCCCTCCCGGCGGCCACCCTCCGGCTCGCGCTCCCGGACGCCGGCTCGCTCGACGAGCACGAGCCCGCCCGGATCGCCTACGACCTGATCGCCGAGCATTTCGGTCCCGGGTACAACGGCCCGCTGATCGCCACCGGCTCCGTCATCGGCAGCACCGATCCGGTCGGACTGATGAACGACCTGGGCGCGGAGCTGAAGACCGTGCCCGGCGTCGCGGCGGTGCCGCTCTCCACACCGAACCAGCCAGGAGACACGGGCATCGCGCAGGTGGTCCCGACCGGCGCTCCCGACTCCGAAGCGACGCAGGAGCTCGTCGCGAAGCTCCGTTCGATGCACGACCACTTCCAGCGCGAGTACGGCATCGACCTCTCCATCACCGGATACACGGCGGCGGGGATCGACATCTCCTCCCGGCTCGGCGGGGCGCTGCTGCCGTTCGCCCTCCTCGTCGTCGGTCTCTCGCTGGTGCTGCTGGCGATCGTGTTCCGGTCGATCGTGGTGCCGGTGACGGCCGCGCTCGGCTACCTGCTCAGCATCGGCGCGGCCTTCGGCGTGACCAGCCTGGTGTTCATGAGCGGCTGGCTCGCGGGGCCGCTGGGGGTCGCGCACATCGGCTCGGTGATCAGCTTCATGCCGATCATCGTGATGGGCGTGCTGTTCGGGCTGGCGATGGACTACGAGGTGTTCCTGGCGAGCCGGATGCGGGAGGAGCACATCCTCGGCGCGGACACGAAGGACTCCGTGCACAAGGGCTTCCAGGGGTCGGCGAAGGTGGTCACGGCCGCGGCGGTCATCATGTTCGCGGTGTTCGCGGCGTTCATCCCGGGCGGCGACGCACAGATCCAGCCGATCGCGCTCGGCCTCGCCGTGGGCGTCGCGGTGGACGCGTTCGTCGTGCGGATGACGCTCATCCCGGCCGTGCTGGTGCTGTTCGGGAGGGCGACCTGGTGGATGCCGCGCTCGTGGGACCGCGCGCTGCCAGTGCTCGACATCGAGGGCGAGGGCGTGCAGGCGGAGCTCGACGCGGCCGGGTGGCCCGAGCCGGGGACGGTGTACGCGCTGGCGGCGGACGGCGCACGAGCCGGAGGGTCGGGAGCGCTCGACGCGCTGGTCCCGCCGGGCGGGGCGATCGTGGTCACCGGGCCGGGCCACACGGCGCTCGCGCTGGCGATCGCGGGACGCGCTCCGCTGACGGCGGGACGGATGAAGGTGGACGGCCTGCTCCTGCCGGTGCGGCGGTCGTCGGTGCGGGCGCGGGCGGGGGTCGCGCGGCTGGACCGGGCGGCGGACCCGATCGCGGCGGTGCGGGATGCGGCGGAGGGGCGGCCCGCGGTGGTCGTGGTCGACGGGGCGGAGGCCGTGGTCGGAGAGCAGCGGCGCCGGCTCGCTGAGGAGCTGCAGCGGGTGGCGGACGCGGGAGCAGCGGTGGTGCTGGCGGCGACGGCGCCGGAGGGGGTCGCGGACGTGCTGCCCGTCGAGGCCCGCGGCGACCATTCTCCCGATGTCGACGCGCCAGAGAACGAGGCACCCGCCACACCTCCCGACCCTTCCCATCCCCGCCACGCCCAGCCCCAGCCCACTACCCCCGACGAGCGCGGCGACGACGCCACGCTCGACTCGCACCTTCCCTCCTGACGGGAGCACACCATGACCGATCCATCCGCCGGCCGGGCGCCGTTCGGCGCGCGCGCCGGGACCGAGCGCACCCGCGTGATCACCCTGGTCGGGCTCGCCCTCGCACCGCTGCTGGTGGTGGCCGTGCTCGGCTGGGGGCTGTTCTCGCCCGTCCAGCACCTCGACCGGGTGACCGCGGCCGTGGTCAACGACGACACCCCGGTGACCCAGAACGGCAAGACCATCCCGCTCGGGCGGCAGTTCGCCGGGTCGCTCATCGCGGGAACCTCCACGGTCTCCGCCTCCGGGAGCACGAGCCCGACCGAGGCGCCGCCGTCCACCGACGCGACGAACTTCACCTGGGTGCTGACCAACGACAAGGACGCGGCCTCCGGGCTGGCGAGCGGCCAGTACGCGGCGGTGCTCACCATCCCGTCGTCGTTCTCGGCGGACGCGACCTCGATCGGAGGCGCTGCGGCGAGCGCGAAGCAGGCGAAGGTGACCGTGCAGACCAGTCCGGCGTCGGCGCTGGTCGATCCCGCTCTGGCCGCGGCGGTCACGCAGGCGGCGACGGCCGCGCTCGACCGGCAGCTCACCATCCAGTACCTCCAGAACGTATACGCGGGCTTCAACACGATCGACCAGCAGATCGGGTCGGCGGCGACGGGTGCAGCCTCGCTCTCGTCCGGTGCGGCCACGCTGGCGCAGGGGACGCAGTCGCTGGCGAGCGGGGCCGCCAGCCTCGCGTCGGGCACCCAGTCGCTGGATGCCGGCGCCCAGTCGCTCGCAGCGGGGCTCGACACCCTGAGCGCCAAGACGCAGCCGCTTCCGGCGCAGACCCAGCAGCTCGCGGCAGGGTCCGCGGCGCTCGCGGGCGCGGCGGACCAGGCGTCGGCGGGTGTGGGCTCCGCGACGAACCAGTTCGCACAAGTGGTCGCACAACTCTGCGCGACGGGTCCTGCTGTGCTGTGCGCCCGGGCCACAGCCGCCCTCGGCACGCTGCAGCAGGCGAACAGCGGGCTGTCGGCCTTCGCGCAGGGCTCGGACGCCGTCGCCTCCGGCAATGCCGCCCTGGCGAGCGCGATGCCCGCGGTCGTCGGCGGGATCGACGCCTCCGCGTCGGGAGCGTCGCAGGTCGCCTCCGGTGCGGCGCAGACAGCCTCGGGTGCGGCGTCGGTGAGGTCGGGCGCCGCGTCCGCCGCATCCGGAGCGGACCAGACGGCGCAGGGCGCGGCCCAGCTCGCCTCCGGCCTGGCGCAGGCGACCCAGTCCATCCCGACCTACAGCGACGGCGACATGACGACACTGTCCGCGGTCGCAGCGCAGCCGGTGGTCGCGGTCCAGAAGGCTCCGCCGACCGGAGTCGGGACGCTGCCGCTCTACGCGGTCCTCGCACTCTGGCTCGGCGGGATGGCGACCGCGCTCGCCCGCCGGGCCGTGCCGACCCGGATGCTGCTCACGACGACACCCTCCGCATGGATCGCGCTGCGGTCGTCCGGGATCGTGGCGCTGATCGGGGCGGCGCAGGGCGTCGTGGTCGCGGGCGCCGTGCAGTTCGGGCTGGGCCTGCGACCGGACGTGTGGCTCGGCTTCGCGCTGGCCGCAGCCTTCATCGGCGCGGTGTTCGGAGTCCTCAACCAGGCGCTGGCGGCGGCGTTCGGGGGCGTCGGCCGCCTGGTGGCGCTGGTCGTGGGGATCCTGGCGCTGACCGCGGGCCTGTCGTCGACCGTGCCCGCGGCGCTGACGTCGCTCGCGGCCGCCCTGCCGACCGCGCCGGCGCTGGCGATGCTGCGCGCGGCGGCGAACGGAGAGGTAGGAGCGGCGTTCGGCGCGACCGGGCCGCTGCTCGTGTACGCGGTCGGGGCGCTCGCGCTGACGCTGGCGGCCGTCGCGGCGCGGCGCAACGTGCGGGTACCGAAGGTCGCCGAGGGGAGAGCGGTCGCGGCGTGATCGCTTAAGTTGCACACTCGTGTGCAAGAAGAGTACGATCGTCGTATGCCCACCACCCCTGCGCCCGACCCCGCCACGCCCGCACGCGCACCTCGCCGCGACGCGGCCGCCAACCGGGAGGCCCTCCTGGTCGCTGCCGCGGCTGCGCTCAACGAGGACATCGACGCCTCCCTCGAGGCCATCGCCGCCCGCGCCGGGCTCAGCCGCCGCTCGGTGTACGGCCACTTCGCCAACCGCGACGAGCTGCTGATCGATGTCTTCACGCGCGGCGCCGCCCGTCTGGCCGCGCTGCTCGACCCGGTGTCGCATCCCGACGCCCGGGTCGAGATCGCGCTGTTCGGTGCGACGCTCTGGGCCGAGGTGGAGCACATCCGGGTCAGCGCCGCCCTCGCCGTGCGCGGGCCGCACCGCGAGTTGGTCGGCAGTGCGCTCGACCCGGCGCGCGAGCGGCTGCGCGAGACGGTGGGCCGCGGAAAGGCGGACGGCACCATCCGCGCCGACCTCGACCAGGAGACGGTGACGCGGCTCATCGAGCACGCGGCCGTGTCCGTGCTGGACGAGGCGACACGCGCGAAGCTCTCCGACCGCGACGGGCACCGGCTGGTCATCCTGGCCGCGCTGTCCGCCGCGGGCATGGGCTGGCGGGAGGCCGGCGACCTGCTGGCGGGCACGCCGGAGCTGGCCTTCGACGCCGTCCAGGGGACCTCGCAGGCCACGACGGAGGCGACAACCCGATGAAGATCACCCTCGACTCCGTCACCAAAGGCCCGCGCGACGCCGCCCTCCCCGCGACCTCCGTCACGTTCGAGACGGGCCGGGCCGCACTCTCCCGCGCCGAGACCGAGCAGCGGCCGACCGTGCTCGGGCTGATCGCGTCCGGGCGTATGCGGCCCGACTCCGGCACGGTCGCGATCGACGGGCGCGCCGATTTCGGGGCCATGCGCCGGCGCATCGCGCTGGTCGACGCCCCCGACGTCTGCGAGCCGGCACCCGACGTGACGGTGGCCGGGATCGTCGCCGAGGAGCTGATGTTCGCCGGCCTCGCCTCCCACCCGCTCGCCGTACGCCGTCGCCTCGTCGAACTGGGCGGCGCCGAGTACGCGCGGTACGCGATCGGGACCGTCCCGCCGACCGTGCGCATCCGTCTTCTCACCGAGCTGGCGCTGCTGCGGACGGGCGTGGAGGGCGTCGTGATCGTCTCCCCCGACCGGCACGGCGGCGACCCCGTGGAGTGGTGGCGGTTCGCGCGCGAGCTCGCCGGGCGCGGCATCGCCGTGCTCGTCGTCGCGGGCGACGCCTCCGCCGCGGCCATTGCGGCGTCCGCGCTGGTGTCGCGGCAGTTCACCGGCGACGAGACCGACACAACACCTCAGACCTTTGACGAAGACCCGGGCCGGGACGACACCGACGATCTCCCTGACCTGATCATGACCGAGCCGTCCGTGGAGAACGCATGAAGATCCGCATCCCCCAGATGATCGCGGCCGAGTTCCGCCGCCTCACCGCCAGCCCCATGTCCATCGTGGCGCTCATCGCACTGATGTGCGTCCCGGTGCTGTACGGCGGCCTCTACCTCTGGGCAAACCAGAACCCGTACGCGAACCTCGACCGCATCCCCGCGGCGATCGTCGTGGACGACACCGGGACGACCGTCGACGGCAAAACCGTGAACTACGGCAGCCAGGTCGCCGACCAGCTCATCCAGGACGGCTCGTTCCAGTGGCACCGGGTCGCCTCGGGCTCGGCGGCGTCGGGGGTGGACGACTCGAAGTACGACTTCAGCATCACCTTCCCGTCCGATTTCTCGACGGCGCTCGCCTCGGCCTCCGGCACCACGCCGCAGCGCGCGATCGTCACGCTGACGACCAACGACACCAACAGTTATCTCGCGTCGACGATCGGGACCCAGGCGGCGGAGAAGATCCGCACCTCCATCGTGAAGCAGGTGAATCAGGAGGCCGCCCAGCGGTTCCTGCTCGGCCTCGCCGACATCCGCTCCAGCCTGGTGACCGCGCAGGACGGCGCCGCCCAGCTCGTGAGCGGCAGTGCGAGCGCTCAGAGCGGCGCCTCGCAGCTCGCCGACGGGACCGCCCAGCTCGCCGGGGGCTCGCAGACGCTCGCGGGCAAGCTCGGCGACCTCTCCTCCGGGGCGGCGCAGGTGCGCGACGGTGCGGCGAAGGTCAGCGCGGGCGCCGCGCAGGTCTCTGCAGGCAACGACCAGCTCGCGGCGAAGGCGACCCAGGCCGGCCAGGCCGCGGCGCAGCTCGCCGTCCAGGCGCCCGCCGCCGGGCAGCAGCTCATCGCGCAGCTCCAGGCCTCGCACGTCGACCCGGCCGTGATCGCGCAGGTGGAGGCCGGCCTCAGCGGCATCGACCAGAAGGTCCAGGCCGGCAACACCCAGATCCAGTCGGCCGTCGGCCAGGTGAACCAGCTGGCCGCCGGCTCCGACCAGGTGGCGGCGGGGGCGGCACAGGTGTCGTCCGGGGCGTCGCAGGTGGCCGCCGGGGCGTCCCAGGCGCAGGCCGGCGCCGCCCAGCTCGCGAGCGGCGCCAGCGCGGCGGCGACCGGCGCGGCGCAGCTCCGGGACGGACTCACGACCCTGCACGACGGCACGACCCAGCTCCACGACGGGCTCACGAAGGGCGTCGCGCAGATCCCGGACAACTCCCCCGCCCTGCAGAAGAAGCAGGCGTCCACGATCGCCGACCCGGTGAACCTGAAGAACGACTCGGTCACCTCGGCCGGCACCTACGGCGCGGGACTCGCTCCGTTCTTCGTCGCGCTCGCGGGCTGGATCGGCATCTACGCGCTGTTCCTGATCATCAAGCCGGTGTCCCGACGGGCGATCACCGCCCTCCACTCGCCGGTGAAGATCACGCTCGCGGGCTGGCTCACGCCGGGCCTGCTCGGCGCTGTGCAGATGATCGGGCTGTTCGCGATCGTCGCGGGAGCCCTCGGCTTCGGCATCCACAACCCGCTCGGGATGTTCGGGATGATGGCGCTGGCGTCGGTGACGTTCGCCGCGATCATCCTCGCGCTCAACGTCTGGCTGGGCAGCGTCGGGCAGTTCCTCGGGCTCGTGCTCATGGTGCTGCAGCTCGTCACCGCGGGAGGCACGTTCCCGTGGCAGACGCTGCCCGGTCCGCTCGCGGCGCTCCACCACGTGCTGCCGATGTCGTATGCCGTGGACGGCATACGCCAGCTCATGTACGGCGGCAACCCCGCGACGGCCTGGGCGGACGCGGGTGTGCTCGCGGTGTGGATGCTGATCGCGCTGCTGGTGTCGGCGATCGGGGTGACGCGGATGACGCACTTCCGGACGCTGCGGGACCTGCGGCCATCGCTGATCGGCTGAGGCGCGGGGCGTCGGCGCGAGGCGTCGGCGCCCGGCGCTAGGGTGGGCGGCGTGACCGACCGACTCCGGATCCTCCACCTCAGCGACACCCACCTCTACGGCGACGGCCGCCTCCAGTACGGGCTGGTCGACACGCTCGCCGCGCTCGACCGTGTGCTCGCCCGCGCCGGCGAGTTGGAGGCAGTGGACCTGGTGGTGGTGTCGGGCGACCTGTCCGACGACGGGAGCGCGGCGTCGTACCGGCTGCTGCGGGGACGGCTGGAGCCGTGGGCCGCGGAGCGCGGAGCGGCGGTCGCGTACGCGATGGGGAACCACGACCTCCCCGACGCCTTCGAGGACGTGCTCGGGGAGCGGGAACGGGTCATCTCGGTGCGGGGTTTCCGGGTGGTGACCGTCGACACGACCGTCGCGCGGGCCGGTTACGGACTGGTCGGCGAGGAACGGCTCGTCCGGCTTCGGACGGTGCTCGCCGAGCCGAGCGCGAACGGGACGGTCGTGGTGCTGCACCATCCGCCGGTCCCGCCGACGACGGGGTTGTTCGAGACGCTGCGGCTGGTCGACCCTGCGCCCGTGCTCGACGTCTGCTCGGCGGGGGATGTGCGGCTGATCCTGGCCGGCCACTACCATCACGCGCTCGCCACCTCGGCGGGCGTCCGCGGCATCCCGGTCGTCGTCGCGCCGGCCGTCGCCAACACGACGGACGTGCTCTGGCCGCCGCCGCGGGAGCGGGCCGAGCGCGGGGCCGGATTCGCGCTGGTTGAGCTCTCCGGCGACGGCACGGTGCGTTCGCAGTTCGTGCGCGCGCCCGCCGCCGGTGACGGCGAGACGGTCTACGACCTCGACGCCGACGCGATAGCGCGGATCGCGGCGGACGCCGGCTGGAAGGGCGAGGCGTGAGCGGCGGCGCGGGCTACTCAGGGACTCCGCTCTGGAAGAAGCTCGGGCTCAAGCCGGGAATGCGCGCGCAGCTCCTGCACGCCGACCCCGGCTGGGCCGTCCCCGTGGAGGACGGCCCGGTGGACGTGGAGTGGCTCGCGGAAGGCTCCGTCGAGCCGGCCGGGCTGATCGTCGCGTTCTACCGGGAGGCTGCCGACTACGTCGCCGAGCTCGACGCGCTGGCGCCGCGCATCCACCCGGCCGGGATGATCTGGGCGGCCTGGCCGCGGAAGGCCGCCGGCCACGTCAGCGACATCGACGAGAACCTCATCCGCGACGCCGCGCTCGCCCGGGGTCTCGTGGACGTCAAAGTCGCCGCGATCTCCACCGACTGGTCCGCCCTCAAACTCGTCCACCGCCGCACAAACCGCTGACCCCCCCTCCCCGTCTCCGCCGAGGCGGCGCAAAGTGGGGCCGAAATCGCCGAGACGGCAGAGAATCCGCCGCCTCGATGCTGCTCAGGCGAAGGGGACGTGCTGGAGGACCCAGGCGTGCATGGCGACGGCGGCCGCGGCCGACGCGTTGATGGAGCGGGTGGAGCCGAACTGGGAGATCTCCACGACGACGTCGGCGGCTTCCAGGGCGGCGTCGGACAGGCCGGGGCCCTCCTGACCGAACAACAGCACGCACTCGCGCGGCAGCGCGTACGTCTCGATCAGCACCGAGCCCGGCACGTTGTCGACCGCGACGATCGGGAGGTCGGCCTCCCGCGCCCAGGCGACGAACGCGGCCACGTCGTCGTGGTGGACGACGTGCTGGTAGCGGTCGGTGACCATCGCGCCGCGCTTGTTCCAGCGGCGCCGGCCGATGATGTGCACCGTGTCCGCCGCGAACGCGTTGGCGCTGCGCACGATCGAGCCGATGTTCATGTCGTGCTGCCAGTTCTCGATCGCGACGTGGAACGGGTGGCGGTGCTGGTCCAGGTCGGCGACCACGGCCTCCATCCGCCAGTAGCGGTAGCGGTCGATCACGTTGCGGGTGTCGCCGTGGCGCAGCAGCTCGGGGTCGTACCGGTCGTCGTCCGGCCACTCGCCGGGCCAGGGGCCGACGCCGTGCGTACTCAGCTCGGCGGACGGCGGCAGGTCGCTCGGAAGCTCGCTCGGCTGCGGGGTCTCGGGACTCACCGACTCAGAGTAGCTGGAGCAGGGTTACGGCATCCCGACAGCGGACCGAAACCCTCCCGCAACCCCCGGGCAATATGCTGGGGTCGTCACTTCACCATCGGAAGGGGTCCTGCGTGGCGCGACGCGACGAGATCGAATGCTGGCTGACCGACATGGACGGCGTCCTCGTCCACGAGAACTCCGCGCTCCCCGGCGCGTCCGCGCTGATCCAGCAGTGGCGCGACCAGGGAACGCCCTTCCTGGTGCTCACCAACAACTCGATCTACACCCCGCGCGACCTCGCGGCCCGGCTGCGCGCCTCCGGCCTCGACGTGCCGGAGGAGTCGATCTGGACCTCCGCGCTGGCGACGGCCGACTTCCTGAAGTCGCAGAAGCCCGGAGGCAGCGCCTACGTCATCGGCGAGGCCGGGCTCACGACCGCACTGCACGAGGCGGGCTTCATCATGACCGACACGAACCCGGATTACGTGGTCGTCGGCGAGACCCGCAGCTACTCGTTCGACGCCATCACGAAGGCGGTCCGCCTGATCGGCGCCGGGGCGCGTTTCATCGCGACCAATCCGGACGCCACCGGCCCGAGCGCCGAAGGCCCGCTGCCGGCGACGGGCGCGGTCACGGCGATGATCACCAAGGCGACCGGCGGCATGGAGCCGTACGTGGTGGGCAAGCCCAACCCGATGATGTTCCGTTCGGCGCTCAACCGGATCGGCGCGCACTCCGAGAACACCGCGATGATCGGCGACCGGATGGACACCGACGTCGTCGCGGGCATCGAGGCCGGCCTCCACACGATCCTGGTGCTGACCGGGATCAGCGACCAGGCCGAGATCGACCGCTACCCGTTCCGTCCGGACGAGATCCTGTCCGGCGTGAAGGAGCTGGTCGAGCCGGTGCCGGTCGAGACGGATCTCTGAGTCACGAGGCCGGTCAGCCGGTCGGACCCGGTCCCGCCACCGAGGACGTCAACGGCTGGCCGCTGGAGCGGTTCGCGAAGCAGTAGTAGGACCGCTGTCCACTCGTCCACTGCGCCTCGGTCGCCGGGAACGCACCCTGGACCTGGAGGTCGGGGTACGCGGCGGCGGCGCTCAGGTCGATCACGCCTGACGCCGTGCACAGCGTGTTGATCTGCTGTGCGAGCGCGTCGGCGCCCGGGTACGGCGCGGCCGGGTCGGCGGAGACGAGGTTCGTGTAGACGAGCTGCGCGGAGTGCGCGGCCGTGCAGTCCACGACGGTGAAGGTCTCCGCCCACGGGTTCGTGTACGGCTGGACGCACTCGCCGCCGCCGAGCGTGTTCCACGCGTGGGTGCCGGGCCCGACCGCCGCGGCGGGCTTCGGGCTGACCGTGGGGGTCGGCGTGGGCGTGGGCGTCGGAGTCCTGGACGGGGTCGTGGACGACGAGGCCTTCGGAGCGGCGGCGGACGCGCCGAAGAGCGACGGGAGGCGGGTGCCGAGCGCGAACAGGCCGACCAGGACGAGCAGGACCGCCAGGACGCCGAGGATGAGGAAGAGGCGGCGGTTGGTGGGCGGGCTTCCGGAGGACGGCGGGGCGGGGGGTGTGGAGATGGGAGGTGCGGGGGTGGTGGAGGTGGGGGAGATCCAGGGGGTGGCGGTGGGCGTCGGCGACGCGGGAGCGGCAGCGGTCGGAGCGGCACCAGCGGGAGCGGCACCAGCGGGAGCGGCACCAGCGGGAGCGGCACCAGCGGGAGCGGCACCAGTGGCGGCCGAATCGGCTGTCGACGCAGGCTGAGCGTCACTGGGCGGCGGAGTCGTGTCGCGGGCTGCTGCGGCGCCGTCGAACGCGACGGTCGGCGTGTCGAGGGCGTCGAAGGCCACGGTCGGGGTCAGGAGGGCGTCGAATCCGCCCGTCCCGGAGCCGACCTGCGGACCCTCCAGCCCGGCCGAGGGCTCGTCGAACGTGAACCCTGCGGAGTCCTCCTGCGCGGGGGTGGCGTGATGGGCCGCTGCTTCGTGCCGCGGGAGCGCGTCGGGCTCCGGCTGAGGGTTCTGCTCCGGCTCGGCCGCGAGCTCGGGGAAGAGGATGGCATCTATCCCCAGGGCAGCCGCGGGGAGCAGCGCCTCGGCGCCCGGCGTCGGCGTCTGGTCGGCCGGCTGCGAGGGCTCGCCGGAGGGAGCGGGCGCGGGGTGCCCGGCCGGCTCGGCGGATGACGGCTCGACGCGCCCGGTGGGCTCGCCGAAGAGCGCCTGATCGAACGGCGCCGGCAGACCCTGGCCGGCGGCTTCCGGAGCCGGGCGCTGGGCCTGGTCGGCTTCCTCGTCGTGCGCGTCGTCGGACTCCTCGCCGATGCCGAAGTCGCCGAAGAGCGCGGCGATGCCGTCCTGCTCCTCGTCGTCCGGCACGTGGGCGGCGTCAGACGCGGGAAGGTCGGTCGGTCGCTCCGGTGCCGAGTCGGCGACAGGCGCGAAGACATCCGGTCCGGCAGCGGAGGCCGCGGCGAGCGCCTCCGCGTCGAACGGACTGGTCGCGGGGGACGGCGGCGCGCCGAGGACCGCCTCCGTCTGGGCGGCCCCATCGAACGCGGCGGGCGCGACGCCCGGCTCGCTGAGGGGAGGCGGAGTCGGAGTCGGAGCGGCATCGTGGCCGTCGCCGGTGCCACCGGCCGCCGACCAGGCGGCCGCCTGAGCCTCCGCCGCGGCCCGCGCTGCCGCGGCCTGCTCCTCGGCGCGGGCGCGCTCGTAGGCCTCCGCCTGGGCCTGGGCGTCGGCTCTGGCCTGTGCCTCAGCCTGAGCCTGAGCCTGGGCCTGCGCCTCTGCCTGCGCCTGCGCCTGCGCCTGCGCCTGAGCCTGCGCCTCTGCCTGGGCCCGCGCCTCTGCCTGCGCCTGAGCGTGCGCCTCTGCCTGGGCCTGCGCCTCTGCCTGCGCCTGAGCCTGAGCCTCCGCCTGGGCCTGCTCCTCAGCCTGTGCGCTCTCTTCCGCGTCAGCCTGCGCGTCGGCCTCCGCCTGGAGCGCGTCCTTGCGGGTCAGCGGCGCAGCCTGGATCGGGATGATGCCCGTGGTGTCCCCGAGCAGCGGGCGCGGAGCGGGGCGCTCCTCCTCGAACATCCCGAGCAGCGCCGCAAGCCCGTGGCCCTCGATGGGACCGGTCGGGGTGGGGTCGGATGTTGCTGGCTCAGTGGTGGCGGGTTCGACCGCGGTCGGCTCGAACGCTGCGGGCTCGGGCGCTGCGGGCTTGGGCGCTGCGGGTTCGGGCGCTGCAGGCTCGTGGGTGGTGAAGCCCGGCACCGCGGGATCAGGTGTGGTCTGCTCCAGAACCTCGTCGGGACCGGAGAAGCGGTCGCCGACCTCCGGAGGCTGCGGCATGCGCAGCGCGGCCACGAAGCCGCTCGGCTCGAACGGCTGGGTCGGCGGCGTAGCAGCGGGTGGGGCCGGCTCGGTCGGCGCAGCAGCGGGTGGGGCCGGCTCGGTCGGGGCGGCGGGCGGCACCGGCAGCGGGACCTGCGGCACCTGCGGCTCCCGCGGCGCCAGCGCGGCGGGCGACTCCGACAGCACGGCCGACGCCTCCTGCGGCGTCAGCGCGGCGCGAGAATCCCGCACCGGGGCCGGCGACTCCTCCGACGTCGGCTCAGGCGTGGCGCTCGGCTCCGACACCGGGGCAGACGGCTGCTCGGGGATCAAGGAGGGCGCGGCGCTCGGCTCCGACTTCGGGCCCGGCACGGGTAGAGCGACAGTCGGCTCGGCTCCGGGCTCCGGGGCAATCGGAAGAACCGTCGTCGGCTGCGAGGGCGTCGGCTCGACGAAGTTGGAGCGGCGGACGGGAGGAACGTCGTCCTGGCCGTCCGGGGCCTCGGCCTGGCCGAGCACGGAGGGCGCTTCGGGCTCCGGGCTTTCGCGGGACGTCAGGTTCCAGGTGAAGCCGGGCGCGGTCGGGGCGATGGGCGTTGCGTCCGGAAGGGCGGCGGCGCTCTCGTCGGCCGTGGGCTCGGGAGCGTCCGGTTCGCGGAGGAGGTCCTCGAACGCGGACGAGGGCGCGGGAGCGGACGGGACGGGAGCCGACGGGACGGGAGCGGCGGTCTCAACCGGGGCCACGGGCTCAGCCGGCGCCGCGGGCTCGTCAGGAGTCGGATTCGGCGAGGCGAGAGGCCAGACCGGCGCGGAACCAGCGGGCTCGGTCGGGGCAGCACCGGCAGGCGCAGCAGGCTCCACTGGGGGCTCGGGCGAAGCCGGCGCGGCAGCCTCCATCGGCGAAATGGGGGAAGCGGGGAACGCGGGCGCTGGATCCGCGGACGGAGCCGGCTCCTCCGGCTCAGACCCCGCAGCCCGCGAAGCACGCGACTCACGCGCCGCACCCGGCGCCGGCGGACGCGTCAACGGGCGCCCGCCACTGAGCTGCGCGAGGAACCACTCCGAGCTCCCCACCTCCGGCTCCGTCTGCTCCGGCTCGGACGGCTGCTCCGGGTCCGGCTGCTCCCCCGCCGGGGGTTCGCGGTGTTCCGCCACTACGCCAGCCCCAGATCCTCGAGGCCGATGGCGGCGAAGTAGGGGTAGCCGGCCGACTCGATGACCTCGCGCGCGCCCGTGTTGCGGTCGACGACCACCGCGACGCCGGCGATCTCGGCGCCGACCTTCTGCAGGGCCTCGATGGCCTTCAGGGGGGAGCCGCCGGTGGTGGAGGTGTCCTCCAGGACGATCACGCGCTTGCCTTCGAGGTCCGGTCCCTCGACCTGCTTGCCGCGGCCGTGGTCTTTCGGCTCCTTGCGGACGACGAAGGCGTCGTACGCGAGCCCGCGCGCGGCGCCCTGGTGCAGGATCGCGGCGGCGACCGGGTCGGCGCCCATCGTCATCCCGCCGACCGCGACCACGTCCGGCACCTCCGCGATCAGGTCGATCATGACCTGGCCGATCAGGGGCGCGACCCGGTGGTCGAGGCTCACCTTGCGCAGGTCGACGTAGTAGGTGGCCTTCTTTCCGCTGGTCAGGGTGAAGTCCCCGTGGAAGACCGCCTCGGCGGAGATGAAGTCGATGAGCTGCTGTCGTGCGTCCGTCACGTCTGACATTCTACGGTTAACCCGTTCCGGCAAGGAGGTCGGCGGTCCCCGATACGATCGGGGCATGCGCGTCGCCACCTGGAATGTGAACTCCATCCGCACCCGAGTCGCCCGGGTGGTGGACTGGATGGTCCGGGAGGACGTGGACGTCCTGGCCATGCAGGAGATCAAATGCAAGCCGGAGCAGTTCCCGTACGAGGCGTTCGAGGCGGCCGGTTACGAGGTCGTCCTGCACGGCCTCAACCAGTGGAACGGCGTCGCGATCGCCGCCCGGCTGCCGATCGAGGACGTCGAGATCGGCTTCCCCGACATGCCCGGGTTCTTGAAGGACCACGACGGCCCCGACCTCCCGAAGGAGGCCCGCGCGATCGGCGCGACGGTCGACGGGGTGCGGCTGTGGAGCCTGTACGTCCCGAACGGGCGCTCGCTCGACGACCCGCACTACGTCTACAAGCTGGACTGGCTGGCCGCCCTCGCCGCGGACACGCAGCGCTGGCTGACCGAGAACCCCGGCGAGCAGCTCGCGTTGATGGGCGACTGGAACGTCGCGCCGCTCGACTCCGACGTCGGCGACCCGAGCCTGGTCCCCGGCGCCTCCACGCACATCTCGCCGCCGGAGCGCACGGCGTTCGCCGCGTTCGAGAAGGCCGGCCTGACGGACGTCGTGCGGCCGATCGTCCCGGACGGCTACACGTACTGGGACTACAAGCAGCTCCGTTTCCCGCGCAACGAGGGGCTGCGGATCGACTTCATCCTCGGCTCGGCGGCGTTCGCCGACCGGGTGACGAACGCGAGCATCCACCGCAACGAGCGCAAGGGCGACGCCCCGAGCGACCACGTGCCGGTGCTGGTCGACCTGGCGGAGGCCGCGACCGAGGCGGACGACGACGACCGGCCGATGATCTGGTGATCTCGCCGCGCTGATTGCGCCGCGTGCCGCGAGGCGGTATCCCGGACTCATGCGCACTGAGCCGCCGCGCCCCCAGGCCATCGCCCTTCTGGTCGCCTTCGGCGTGCAGTTCGCGCTGGGGATGCTGCTCAACCTGTTCGTGGAGCTCCCGAAGACCCACCCCGGCAGCACCGGAGGCGAATACTTCACGCGGTCGTTCACCAGCCTCGGCTGGGCGCTCAGCGGCGGCGCGGGCCCGGCGCTCCTCGTCCACGCGTGGCTCGCCCTGCTGCTCGCGCTCGGGACGCTCGCGCTGTTCGTCCGCTGCGTGGCCGGACGCGTGCGCGGCTGGCGTTGGCTCACCGGCGTCGCGGCCCTCTTCACGGTGGGGGCGTTCTTCAACGGGATGAGCTTCGTGGACTACGGGGAGGACTTCAGCTCGGCGATCATGGCGGGGTGCTGGCTGATCGCGGTGTCGTTGCTGGTGACGGCGGTGGTGCGGCGGGGGCGGGAGGCCGTGGTCAGCGCGTGAGGTGGGTGGCCGGTGCAAGAAGCCCGGTGGTGAGCGCCGGCACCGAGAAGAGGGTGACCTTCAGGTACGGGCTCGAGTACAAGCACATGTCGGTGGTGGTGCAGCCCGGGCCGATGATGCTGACGCCTCGGCCCTGGATGTTGGGGCGCGTGCCTACGACCGCGCCTGTCTCCGCATCCACGACGGTCACGGTGTCGAAGCCGCCGCTGGGCTGACCCGCTGCGCGGCTCTGCTAGGTTCTCGTCCCAAGGAATGTCATATCTCACGGTGAGCGCTCGCCGGGAGACCGGGAACGAGAGAACGGGCCGTCACCATGAAGCCTGGGGAGCAGCCGCCGGATCGGAGGTTCGCGCGGGTGGTCCTGAACTACGACGACACGCGCCGACGGTTCAGCGAGACCACGGTCCCGCTGCTCTGCACGACCACGGAGTCGCAGTCCTTCCGCACGGCCGTGAGCGGCGCGATCGTCGGCGGCATCGTCCTCAACGCCGTCAGCGGCTCGCGGCACACGGTCGAGCAGCCCGACCAGCACGGCGGGAGCGAGACCGGCGCCAACACGATGATCCACATCCAGCTCACCGGGGAGAGCACGCTGGACCAGGACGGCCGTGCGGCCGTTGTGCGGGCCGGTGACATCACCGCGTACACCGCGGCGCGCCCCTTCCTGCTCGACCACGGCGGGGAGAGCCTCATCGTGCGGATCCCGCACCGCGCGCTGCCGGTCCCCGCGAGCACCGTGGACGACGTGGTCGCGGTGCGGTTCGAGCGGGAGCGTCCTCTTGTCGGCATCGTCCATCCGCTCGCCGTGCAACTCGGCCGCACCGCCCACCGCCTCGAGGGCAGCGCGGGCCGGCGCCTGGTCGAGAGCGCGGTCGGGATGCTCGGCGCCGTCGTGGTGGAGACGCTGCAGGATCGGGAGAGCGACACCCGGGAGTCCCAGCTCGACCAGGTCATCGAGTACATCGAGGTGAACCTCTCCCGGCCCGACCTCTCGGTGGCGGAGATCGCGAGCGCCAACTTCATGTCCGTGCGCAAACTCCACGCGCTCTTCGCGGAGCACGACAGCACCGTCGCCGCCTGGGTGCGGTCGCGGCGCCTGGAGCGCTGCCGGAGCGACCTGGCCGACTCGGAGTTCGGCGCCCTCCGGATCAGCGAGGTCGCTGCGCGCTGGGGGTTCAAGGACGCAGCGCACTTCAGCCGGCTCTTCGCGGGTCGGTACGCCACGTCGCCCCGTGAGTTCCGGGCGTCCGTCGCGGGCGTCGCGGCGCGCGGACGCGTGGCGGGACCGCGCACGGCCCCGCCACTCGTCGCTGTGCCGCTCTAGCGGCTACGTCCAGCTCGACCGGCGCTTCAGCGCCTGCCCGAGCGCTAGGCAGCCGCTCGTCACCAGCAGCACGACGGCGAGCGCCGCCAGCGTCCACGCGTTGGTGAGCGCGTCGCCGGTCGTCGCGAGAGCCCCGGCCGGGGCGGCGTTCGAGCTCGCCGGGGTCACGATCTCCTCGTCGACCGTCCCGGGGTCGAGCGGCGGGACCACGATGTCGGTGTCGTCGTCGGTGCAGACGGCGCCGCTCACCGGGTCGTCCTCGCAGACGCCCTCGGAGGTGATGGACGCGGTGTTCACGATCGACGTGCCCTGTGCGACGTCGGCGCGGATGTTCGCCGAGACGACGACCTCCCGCTGCTCCCCCACGGCCAGCTCGCCGAGGTCCCACACGAGCGTCGAACCGGACGACGCCGCGCTGGGCGCGACCGAGGACTCCACGAAGTCGAGGTGCTCGGGGAGCTGGTCGACCACGATCACGTCCGGTGCGGGGAGGTCCCCGACGTTGGCCGCGACGAGCACGTAGTCGAGGCGCTCGCCCGCGGTCACGACCGTCCGGCCGTCGTCCTTGGCGATCGAGACGGCGGGCAGGGTCAACGGGTCCTGCGGCGGCGGACCGACCGGTGCGGGGTCCTCGGCGAACGGGACCTCGAAGGGGGCCGCGAACAGGTTGGAGAGCACCGTCTTGATCTGGTCGTTCGCCGCGCGGACCCCGCTGCCGAGCGGCGACCCGGCGCCCAGGGAGTGCGTGAACGTCTTGTGGAAGCCGAGCGTCACCGGCTTGTCGAGCGGCTTCTTCTTCGCGACGCGGATGCTGCCGTCCGCCGAGGTCGTCGCCCCCAGGTAGTCGCCATAGCCGGGCGTGGAGGTGGCGGGGTCGACCTCCAGGGTGAAACCGCGGAGGGCGTCGGCGTCGGTGAGGGTGACCCGGTCGGCGAACGTGATGGGGTCTGACGCGAAGTCCGGAGTCGCCTCGAAGCGCGCGAGCAGCGCGTCGAGCTCGGCGTGGAGCGCCGGCAGGTCGACGCCGCCCACGGAGAAGTCGCCGCGCTCCAGGTACGGCAGCGGCTCGAGGAGGTTGTCCTTAGCGAACAGGTACCAGGCCTCGACCTGCGCCGCGAGCATGATCTCCGACGCCTCGGCGGTGGTGAAAGCCAGCGGCCGGCTGCCGTCGGTGGCGATCGAGAGGCCGCGCTCCTGCGCCGCCTGGAGGCCCGCGTTGAGGACCCGCGAGATGCGGACCGCGGTCTCCGGCGGCACCACGGTGGCGAGGTCGAAGTACTCGGACCCGTCCGGCACCTGGTAGTCGACGTGCAGGACGTCGATGCAGACGAGGATGCTGTCCGGCCGGTACGTCCCGGTCGCCGGGTCAACGCCCAGGAAGTAGTAGGGCATGCCCCAGACGGGCGCGCCGCTCGCCAGCCTCAGCTTCGGGGTGTGCAACCCCTCGTGCGCCTTCTCGATCCGGTCGACGTCGAGGTCGACACGGCGGTAGGTCGACCCGAGGAGGGTGTCGGTCGCCTCCCAGTGGAGGCCGGAGAAGTCTCGTCGGGCGGCCTCCGCGCGGGTCGCCGACGCGGTGAGCCCGCCGAGTGCGACGCCGAGCGTGACGACGAACGCCAGGGCCGACCCGATCCGTGTTCCGATTCGTTTCATGATGCGCTGCCTTTCGAACGAACGGGCCCGGTTTCGGCCCGCGCATCCAGGCTCGGCGGCAGGAGCGGCTCGGCGGCGCACTGCTGCACGGATATCCAGGTCCGGTCGCGAGACCGGCACGGATCGTCACATCAGCGGCCGGTGAACTCGTCCATCGAGCTGTAGACGCCGAACAGCCGCCCGACGGCGTCCCAGGCGCGGGTCGGGAGGACACCCTTCAGCGTCTTCGCGAGACCCACCGACCACGGCAGCAGCAGGACCGGCTTGCCCGCGAGCATCGCCCGCCAGACCCGGTCGACCACGTACTCCGGGGTGAGGATGGGGGTGAGCAGCGGCCCGCGGGCGCCCTCGAACATCCCGGTGTCGATGTAGCTCGGCGCGACGGTCGTCACCTTGACGTGGCCGTAGCCCTGCTGCTCCAGCTCGAGGCGGAGGCTGTCGCTCCAGTTGATGACGGCGGACTTGCTCGCCGCGTAGACGCTCATGCGCGGGTTGGACACGGTGCCGGCCGCGGAGGCGATGTTGACGATGCGCGCCTCGCGGGCGCTCGCGATCATCCCCGGCAGGAACTCCCGCGTCGTGTACATCGGCGCCAGCGCGTTGACCTGCATGGTCGCGCGGGTGTCGTCGCCGTTGTCGTGCTCCCAGAAGAACTTGCCGCGGACGATGCCGGCGTTGTTGACCAGCACGTCCACGCCGTCGAGCTCCTTGCGCACCGACTGCGCGGCCTGGGCGATCCCGCCCAGCTCGCGGAGGTCGACCACATACGGGTGGATGCTCGTCCCGGAGGCCGTGCCTCCAGCGCCCGAGCTCGGCGAACCGGCGGGCGCTCCCCAGGCCGTGACGGTTCGGCCCGCGAGCACCTCGGCGCGCAGCCGATCGGTGAGCCGGGTGAGGCCGGCCTCGTCGCGATCCCAGAGCACGACGTCGCGGGCGCCCTCCCGGACCGCGCGCTCCGCATAGAGGAGGCCCATCCCGGACGCCGCGCCGGTTATCAGGACCCGTGCGCCTCGAACCGTTCTCGCCATTGGTCCATCATCTCAGGCCCCCTCAGCTCCGGCGAGGCACCGCCCGATACGCGGCCCTCGTCGCGGCGTCGAGGTGCTCGGTCGCGTACGCGAGCATCGTGCGCGGCATCCGGCCGGCGTGCTCGTCGAGGAAGCCGGTGAGCAGCGCGCGGTCGACCCGCTTGCCGGTCTCGCGCAGCATCCAGCCGACGGCCTTGTGCATGAGGTCCTCGGGGTCGTCCAGCAGACGCGCGGCGAGCTCCAGCGTCGTGGAGGCGTCGCCCGCCTTGAGGAAAGCGAAGGTGGAGAGCACGGCGACCCGGCGCTCCCACAGCACAGGGCTGGCGGCGAGCTCGTCCAGCGTCCCGCGCGGGCGGTCGAGCAGGAACTCGCCGAGCACGAACTCGGCGGAGGCGTCCACGAGGTCCCAGTTGTTCACGCGGCCGTCGCGCACGGCTTGGAGGTAGAAGGCGGCCAGGCGCTCGCGCTCGGCGTCGTCGCGGGTGCGGACGCCGCTCGCCCGGGCGAAGGCGGCGTTCAGGACGATCAGCCCGGCCAGCCGGTGCTCGTGGACCGGGCTGTCCAGCAGCGCACGGACCTCCGGGAGCGCCAGGCCGGCGAAGCGCTTCGCGACCGCGCGGGTCTGCGGCACACGCACGCCGAGGAAGACGTCGCCCTCGCCGTACTCCCCTGGGCCGGTCTTGAAGAAGCGCTGCAGGAAGACGGCGTCGGCTGGGTCGGCCACCGCGGCGAGCGCCTCCCTGACGGCGCCGGCGGTCTGCTCCGTGGTCATGAGAGCACTGTAGGGGCTGGTGGCGACGGCAGCCGGGTTCGCGGGGTGCCCGGCCTTTCCCGAACGCACCGGCACCCCGCGAGCAGCCTCCCCTCGAGCTGCACCGGTCGGCACGAGTGACGAACCGGCATGTGAGAGAGCGGGCCTCCGGGAATCCATGACGCGGCGGAGGGGTGAGATTCCGCGCGATGGGATTCGTCATGAAACCGGCGCCCGGCGCTCTCTCAGACACGGCCGTCGCCCGGCGACGCCGACCAGTCCCGATCTGGAGAGCCCGTGACCCGTCTCGCTGCCCGCAAGGACGCCATCGATGCCCTGTCCGACAGCCAGCTCGTCGACCGCACCCGCGGCGGCGATCAGCGCGCCTACGCCGAGCTGTGGCAGCGGCACTATCGCGCCGGCGTGGCCGTCGCGCGCTCGTACACGACCACGTTCGACCCGGACGACCTGGTGTCGGAGGCGTTCACCCGGATGTTCGCGGCGATCGCCGACGGCGGCGGCCCCACCAGCGGCTTCCGGCCCTATCTCTTCACCGTGATCCGGAACACCGCGGCGAGCTGGGGTCGCCGGGCATCGCACGAGATCGCGATCGAGCACGCCGAGGAGATCGAGGACCTCCGGTTCACCGAGGCGACCCGGCTCGATGCGTTGGACCGTTCACTGGCGGCCACCGCCTTCCGCGCCCTCCCGCCGCGGTGGCAGGAGGTGCTCTGGCACACGGAGGTCGAGGGCCTGCCGCCGCGGGAGGTCGCCCCGCTGCTCGGGATGAGCGCGAACTCCGTGGCGGCGCTGGCGGTCCGGGCCAGGGAGGGGCTGCGCGCCGCGTGGATCCAGGCCCACCTCGCGACGGTGCCCGAGGGCTCGGAGCACCACTGGGCGATCGAGCACCTCGGCATCGGGTTGCGCAAGCGGCTGGCGGCGAGCGTGCAGCGCCGCCTGGACGCGCACCTCGAAGAGTGCGCGGACTGCCGCGTCGTCGCTGCGGAGGCCGCCGAGGCGAACAGGCACATCGGGTTCGTGCTCCTACCGCTCGCGGCGGCCGGCGGTGCCGCTGGGTACGCGAGTGGCGCGGGGGATGGCGAGGCTGCCCCGGCGAGCGCTGCTGAACCGGCGGCCGGCGCGGGATGGCGGGCGTGGGGGTCGAGGGGTGTCGTGGCAGGGGCCGCCGTCGTCGCGGCGACCTCGATCGTGGCCGTCTCGCTCGGGGTCGCGCCCCGCGAGACGGCGCCTGCGCCGGTGGCGGACCTCGCGACGCCGTCGGCGACGGCCGCGCCCGGAGTCCCGGATGCCGTGGGTTCCGAGGGGAAGCCGGCTCCGGCGCCAACGCCCGTCGCTCCTCCGGCGTCGGTGCCGGATCCGGTCCCGCACGCAGCCGCCGATGACTCGGCCGATGGGGCCGCCACTGCGCGGGCGACTCCCGGCGCGGTCCTCGCGCCGACCGCACCGCCGACGCGGACTCCCCTGTCGACGCCGACGCCACGTCCGACTCCGACGCCGACCCCGAGCCCCACGCCAACTCCGAGCCCCACGCCAACTCCGAGCCCGGCGCCAACTCCGAAACCGACCCCGAGCCCGACGCCAACACCGACGCCAGGTCCGGCTCCGACACCAATCCCCACGCCGACCGCCCCTTCCCCACCGGACGGTCGCGCGCCCGCACGCACCCACACCCACTGGCACGGTCAGCGAACTCACAGGACGGGCAGCGTCACGCCGAGAGGTGAAATCGCTCCCTAACTTCAGAACCAGTCGCGATCACCCGATCCGCGCCCTGCTGGTCCGCACCCGAAGACCCGAGCCCTCGGAGGACCCCGACGTGCCTGCGCCCACCCTGCACTCCGCTCGCGCGGCCGCCGCACGCGCAGCCATACGCCGGTCCGTCGTGCGCCGGCTCGCCGCCGTCGTCTCCGCCCTCCTCATCTGCGCGGTCGCCCTGGTCGCGGGCGGCCCGGCGCTCGGCGCGGGCGGCTCCGCCAGCCTGTCGGTGACGATCACCCCCACGACGACGCCGATCCCGGCCGGCGCGACCGCGCAGTGGACCGTGAACTACCAGTGCTCGTCGGTCGACCCATCGGTCACCTCCTGCGCGAACGCAGTGATCACTGTCACCGTCGCCAGGCTCTCGCCGCAGGGCCACGCGATCGCCTGCACGGTGGGCGGCTCGACGGCGAACGGCGACTTCAACGCCACCTCCACCGGCTTCATCGGCTCGGGCGCGGGCAACAGCATCCCGGTCGGCGCATCCGGTCAGCTGACGTTCGCGTGCAAGACGGCCGCAGGCACCACGCCCGACCAGTCGACCCTCGTCGCCTCGGCCACGTTCAGCTCCGACTCGGCCGGCGCACCGGCAACGGCCACGGCGGCGCCGATCGTGATCACGGCGAAGCCCGTGCTGAACGTCACCAAGGTCCTGGAGGGCGACTCGGTCCTCGACGGGATCACGGCGTACCAGATCTCGGGAACCTCCAACGACTTCATCACGGCCAACGGCGATTGGAACACGACTGATCCCACCCTGGTGGACACCCTTCCCGCGGGCGCGGTCTTCGTCAGCGCCACCAACGGCGGCGTGTACGACGCGGCGACCAACACGATCACCTGGCTGGGCAGCACGTCCGCCACCGTCGACGTGACCTATCCCTCCAGCAGCTTCGGCCCGACCAGCACGGTGACCAACACGGCGAAGCTCACGGCGACGACCGTCACCGACCCGACCACCGTGTCGGCGACCGCGAGCGTGACGCACACGTTCGCGAACGCTTCGGCCGGGTCCGGCCTCTTCACGAAAGCCGTGTCCCCGAATTCCGCGGCCAAGAGCGCGATCTTCAAGACGGCCAACTACAACTGGAACCTCCAGGTCACGAACACCGGCCAGGTTCCGATCGGCGGCACGCTCTACGACTATCCGCCGTGCGACAGCGCACCGCTGAGCAACTCGCTCCCCCAGGACTGCCGCACCCCCGGTTTCACGATCACCCGGTTCGAGAGCGTCCCGTCCGGGTCGGTCTTCACCTTCTTCCTGGCCGATGGCACAACCCGGACCGTGACGAATTCCGCGGACGTGACCGTTCCGTACGTCGTTCCCGCCGGCTGGCTGATCGCGGGCTACTCGATCGCGCTGCCCTCGTACGCCGTCAATCCGGGGACGACGCTCTACATCAACGTGGACGGCCATCTGACCGCGGGCGACGGCTACGTGCCGACGACGCAGACCAACTGCGCCCAGTGGTCGATCACGAACGCGCCGCCGACGCCGATGGCCACCCTCGACGACAAGGACAAGTCGTGCGCCGTGGCGTACTTCACGAACGCGGCCGCGTCGCTGGTGATCCACAAGTCATACACCGGCGGCCCGAACGCCCTGCTCTCGGGTCAGGTCGCACCGTGGAGCCTCCTCGTCTCCAACACCGGTGCTGCCGGTGATGCGCACTACCTCGACGCCCCCGTGCACATCACCGACACGCTTCCGGCCGGTGTGAGCTACGTGCCGGGCAGCGCGGTCGTGACCAGCGCCTCCGGCTCCTACACCTACGACCCCGCCTACACGACGGCCGGCCTGACGGTGGCGCTGAGCGGGCAGACCCTGACGTTCTCCTTCCCGCCCACGGCGATCCTGAACCGGCAGCAGGCCTTCACGATCCAGTTCTCCACGGTCGTGAACCCCGGTGTGGGAGCCACGACGCAGACCAACACCGCCAGCGTCTGGGACGACGCGGACCCGACCTGGGCGCCGACCCCCAGCAACGGCACGACGTCGAGCGCGTCCTTCGCGACCGGGACGTCCGCGCAGGCCGGCGCCCAGAAGGAGGTCAAGGGCCAGTTCGACAACCAGTTCCTGTTCTCGGTCCCCGGCTCGCCCGCTGTCGGCACCTCTCCGGCCGGGGGGACCTCCCAGTGGCGGCTCAACATCGGCTCGCTCGGCTCGACGCCGATCAGCGACCTGGTGGTCTACGACGTTTTCCCCTCCCTGGGTGACACCGGGGTGTCGGGAGGCCAGAGCGGCGTCGCCCGCGGCTCCCAGTTCCAGCCGACGCTCGCGGGCGCGCTGACGCTCCCGGCGGGCGTGACGGCGATGTACTCGCTCAGCACGAACCCCTGCCGACCCGAGGTCTACCCGAACCAGCCGGCGGGGTGCGGCCCTGCCTGGCTGACCGCCGCCCAGGTGACCGACTGGACGCAGGTGCGCGCCGTCCGCATCGATGCCACGGCGCTGACGTTCCAGCCGGGCCAGACGGTGGAGGTCGACTACGCGATGAGCCTTCCGGCGTCGGCCACCCCGGGCCAGGTCGCCTGGAACTCGCTGGCGTACGCGGCCTCCAGCCCGAGCGGTCCGCTGCTCCCGGCCGAGCCGGTGAAGGTCGGCATCCGGGTCGCGACGCCGCCGGCCGTCACGATCACGAAGACCGACGCCGCGGGGAACCACGCGCCAACCGCCGCCACCGCGGTGACGCTCGACGCGACGAAGACGACCGGCCTCGCGTTCACCGTGACGAACACCGGAGGCGAGCCGTTGCAGAACGTCACGGTGAGCGACGCGATCATCGCCGGCTCGGCGACCGTCACCGGATTGAGATGCACCTTCCCCGACGGGTCGACCGGCACGCAGTGGGCCGGTCCGCTGGCGGTCGGCGCGACCGTCCGCTGCACCGCGACGCTGAGCGCGCTCGGCTTCAACGCCGTCCACGCCGACGACGCGACCGTGACCGGCACCGGTGCGTTCACCGGCA
This sequence comes from Leifsonia sp. EB41, assembly GCF_041262565.1. Lineage (NCBI taxonomy): Bacteria > Bacillati > Actinomycetota > Actinomycetes > Micrococcales > Microbacteriaceae > Leifsonia > Leifsonia sp. EB41. The sequence continues at coordinate 1,901,373 of NZ_JBGCCJ010000001.1, forward strand.
AGCCCGTCACCGCCGACGACGAGTACCACGCGCAGACGCCGGGCGCTCCGGCGATCGTCCTGCCGCTCACCGGAGGCGTCGGCACCGACGTCGTCGCCTTCGCGGCCATCGGGACCTTCGCCGTGGCGGCCGCGCTGGCCGCGTGGCAGGTGCGGCGCCGGACCCGCAGGCTCCCGCGCTGAACGCGACGGAACCTTCCTCCACCCGAACACAGAACAGGAACCCCATGACCCTCACGAGAAGACTCACCGCCGCGATCGGCGTCGGCACGCTGGCCCTGCTGGGCGCGGCGGCGTTCGCCGGGCCCGCGAACGCGGACACGACCGGCGGCAACGCGCCGGCGGGCCCGTACACCCTGACGATCACGAAGCTCCAGAATCCCCCCGGCGGCGGAACCCCCACCGACGGCTCCGCCCAGACAACAGGCCCCACGAGCGGCCTCACGCCCATCCCCGGCGTGGTGTTCAGCGTCGCGCCGGTGAACGGCGTCGACCTGACGACTCCCGCGGGATGGACCACCGCTGCCGGCCTGACGGTGAACAGCGCCGGCCAGGTCGTCGGCGGCGGCACCACCTACACGACCGGCGCCGCGACCGCGCTGCCGGCCAGCGGGAGCTCGGGCGTCACCTCGTACACGACCTCCACGCCGGCCGTGTACGAGGTCACCGAGACGAATGCCCCGGCCGACACAGAGCTCGGCGCTCCGTTCCTGGTGACGCTGCCGCTGCCGCAGGGCGGGAACTGGCTGACGAACGTGTTCGTCTACCCGAAGAACACGGTGCAGGGAGCACCGGTCAAGGCGGTCGACGACACGGGCGTCTACGGCGTCGGCGCCTCCGTCACCTGGCGCGTGGCGTCCACCGTCCCGAACCAGGTGGCGGGGAACGCGTTCACCCAGTACTCGCTGTCCGACCCGCTGGACGCGCGGCTGACCCCGCCGGCCCCGGCGACGGTGACGGTGTCCCTGGCCTCCTCGACCGGCACGGCGATCACGCTGCCGGCGGCGGACTTCACGGTCGGAGTGTCCGGACAGACCGTGACGGTGGACTTCACCGCCTCCGGTCTCGCCCTGCTCACGGCGAACCCGGGCGCGGTCGTCACCGCCACGATCCCGACCGTGGTCGGCGCGGTCGGCAGCGGGACCATCCAGAACATCGCGGACCAGACGATCGGGACCCAGACGGGCACGACCGTCACGACGCCCTCCAATCCGGTCCAGGACACCTGGGGTGACCTGAGCCTCCACAAGGTCGACCCGAACGGGAAGGCCCTGGCGGGCGCGCAGTTCCAGGTGTTCACCTCCGCGTCGGACGCGCAGACTCTGACGAACCCGGTCGCGGTGAACGGAGCCACCACCTTCACCTCCGACGCCTCGGGCGCCGTCGCGATCGACGGCCTGAAGGCGCAGAACGACGGCGCCGGCGCCGACCTGACCTACTACCTCGTGGAGACGCAGGCCCCGGCCGGGTACACGATCGCGCCCGCGTTCGCGCAGGCCGCCGGCGGATACGCGCAGACGGTGGCGCCGGGCTCGGCCAACCCGACCGTGACGGTCACCGACCCGCAGGCGCCACCGATCGCGCTGCCGCTGACGGGCTCCACCGGGACGACGGTCTTCGTCGTCGGCGGCCTCGCCCTGGCGGCCCTCGCGGTCGCCGCAGCCGTCCTCGTGGTCCGTCGCCGTGCCCGTGAGGAGGAGCCGGCCGCGTGACCTCCTCGCAGCACGGGCGGGCCGCCACCGGGGGACGGTGGCGGCTCTCCGCCCTGTCGGCGGCGGTCACCGTGCTGTGCCTCCTGGGGGTGAGCGTCGCGCTGTACCCGGCGACGGCGAGCTGGTTCAGCGCCGCGCAGGCGGCCGCCCGGCTCGCCCAGTACGGCGACGCGGTGACGGCCATCAGGCCCGCCAGCCGCCTGCAGGCGCTGAAGGAGGCCGCGGCGTACAACTCCGCGCTCACCGGCGGCGGGGCTGTGCGGGCGAACGAACGCGTGCCCGTCGGCACCGCCGCCGCGCTGCCGCAGGGCTTCGACTACGACCGGCTGCTGGCCGCGAACGCATACGGCCTGATGGGTCGCATCGTCATCCCGTCCATCGGCGCGGACCTCCCGATCTATCACGGCACCGGCGACGCCACCCTCGCGGAGGGCGTCGGGCACCTGGAGGGCACGTCCCTCCCGATCGGCGGCCCCGGCACCCACGCCGTGCTCGCCGGCCATCGCGGTCTCGCCTCGGCCACGCTGTTCACGAACCTCGACCGGCTCCACGACGGCGACACCTTCACGCTCTACGTCTTCGGCGAGACGCTCACCTACCGGGTCTCGACCATCGCGGTCGTGGACCCGGACCAGACCAAGACCCTCGACCCGGTGGCGGGTGAGGACCTCGTCACCCTGGTGACCTGCACGCCGCTCGGGATCAACAGTCAGCGGATCCTCGTGACGGGCGAGCGGGTGACGCCGACCCCGGAGGCCGCGGTCGCGCGCGGGCATGAGCCGGCCGCCGGACCCGGGTTCCCGTGGTGGGCCGGTGGATTCGCGGGCGCGGTGGTGGCGTGCGCCGCGTACCTCTGGTGGTCGGGCCGGCCCAGGGTGCGCCGTGGGTAAGCGAATGGCCTCCGCTGCGCGCCGCCGCCGGCCCGGCCCGGTGCGGCTCGCGATCGCCCTGCTGCTGTGCGCTGTGGCGGTCATCGCGGGCGGTCTCGCCGTGTCCGCGTATCTCGGCGGCAGCAGCCGCCCCATCGACATGCGCGGGAACCCCGTCGACCTCCCGGCGCCGTCGCGAGCAGTGCAACAGCGGACCGACGCTGTCGCTCAGGTGGCCGGGATGACCCTGCGCGTGCCGTCCGCCGGGCTCACCGTGCCGCTCGGCGAGCTGAACGAGGTGGACGGTGTCATCGACCCGCCGGGGTTCTCCTCCGCCTACCTGGTGCGCAACTACGGCACGCAGCTCGACCGCGCCGGTCTCGGGACGGTCTTCGTGGTGATGCACTCGTGCCGCGGCGGAGCGGTGTGCCCCGGCAACTACCTGACCGATCTGACGGCCGGGACGGCGTCGGTCGCGGTGGGGGCCGACGTCTACGTGGGCGGCCTCCACTACCGGGTGACGGGTTCGGAGACGGTCTACAAGCCGGACGTCCACGCCGACGCGACTCTCTGGGCGGACGTCCCCGGACGGCTGGTGCTGCTGACCTGCCTCCAGACGCCCGCCCAGACCGCGTCCATCGACAACCTGGTCGTCACGGCTCAGCTGGTCACGACGCGGTGACCCCCGGAGCACCGAACCGCGCCACCCACTCGGCGTAGGTGTGGTCCTGCCCGATGAGGCAGTCGCAGGAGATGAGGATCCACTCGCCGGAGCGGGAGGCGAGCATGCGCTCGACGTGCGTGGTGGCGCCGGGGTTCGTGCGTGCGGTCATGTTCAAGAGACCTGCACGTGCGCCCGCCATGACGTTGCAGCGTTTTCATGCGCGATCAGCAACCTGCGCGCAGCTTTCCGTCGAAACTGTCAAGAAATCGTCCGTACTTCGCGGTTAGGCTCGGATCGGAGCGCCGAAACGGCGCTCCGTCGCAGTGCCGCGAGCGCGGCCTATCGCACGACGGGAGGTTCGTCATGTCTCAATTCGTCCCGCAGTTCACTGCAGGAGCCATTGTCGGGGAGCCCGAGGTCGTCGAGGACGCCCGCTCCGTCCGCGAGGTCGCGACGCATCCCGCGTGGCTGCGACTCAAGGAGGCGGCGACCGCTCTCCAGGCGCTGCAGGTCAAGGACGGCTCGGTCGAGCAGGAGTCCGACAAGCCCGCCGCCGCCGAGCTCACGGCGACGATCGTCGGCTCCATCGCGGAGCTCGCCCCGTTCTTCCCGCACGACGCGTCGTATCTCGAAGCGCTGCAGCGCGACTTCGGCCGCTGGGCGGACGAGGGCTTCGGCGTGCCGGACTTCCTCGACGCGCTCAACGCATTCCAGCCGCAGCAGCACCGCGTCGACGGCCTCGGCCACCTCGTGGTCTTCCCGATGTACACGCAGAACGGCAGCACCAACCGCCTCGTCGAGGCCGTGCTGGTCGAGGTCATCTGGCCCGAGTTCATCGCGGCGCTGGAGGCGGGCGACTACGGCAACAAGCTGTTCGTCGCGCTGCGCTTCGTGGACTTCACGCCCGGTTACGACACCAACTCGGCGGTGCTGTTCCCCGAGACGGTCGCGATGCGCGAGATCCCGTCGTTCACGTGGGGGGCGATCTTCCAGGACCGGGAGGCCGCCCGCTACCGCCGCGTCGTGCGCGCCGCTGCGGAGATCACGAAGCTGGACCTGCCCGCGGATGCCGCCCTCATGCTGGAGGACCAGCGGCTGACGGAGGAGACCTTCGTGATGTGGGACATCATCCACGACCGCTCCCACATGCGCGGCGACCTGCCCTTCGACCCGTTCATGATCAAGCAGCGGATGCCGTTCTTCCTCTACTCCCTGGAAGAGCTGCGCTGCGACCTGACCGCGTTCCGCGAGTCGGTGCGGTTGGAGCGCGAGCTCGGCGCCCTGCCCGACTCGGAGCTGTCGGAGCCGCAGAAGCAGATCCGCGACCACGCGAAACTGGTGCAGTACGCGGTGATCTTCGACCGGATCTTCCGGTTCGCGATCACCGGCAGCCGCGTCCGCAACTACGACGGCCTCGGCGGGCAGCTCCTCTTCGCCTGGCTGCACCAGCACGACGTCCTGCACTGGACCGACACCCAGCTCACCATCGACTGGGACGAGGTCCCGGACGTCGTCGTGGCGCTCTCGGACCGGATCAACGACCTGTACTGGCGCTCCATCGACCGGCCCAAGGTCGCGCACTGGCTCGCCGCGTACGCGATGCTCACCGAGACCCTCACGCCGAACCCGGCCTCCAACTGGGCGCGCGGGCTCCCGGACGAGACCCTCGCCGGGCCGCCCAAGGGGTACACCGACGCAGTCCTGGACGACGAGTTCCCGCTGTCCATGTTCTACGAAGCGCTCAACAAGAAGATGGCCACCGTCATCGAATCCACCTCCGGCATCACCGGAACGACGGACGAGGCGTGACGGATCAGCACGGTTCGACGCCGGCGCGGTTCTCACCCGAAGGGACCGCGCCGGCGCCGGCGACAGGCGTCTCCGGGCGGCTCGTCCTGATCGCCGGCGCGACCAGCGCGTCCGGCGAGGCGGTGGCGCGCGCGCTCACGGCGGCGGGCGCGACAGTGCTCGCGGTCGGCACCCGGCAGGAGGCGCTGGCGGCGCTGGCGGAGGCCGTCCCCGGCGTCGACACCCGCGTCTGCGATCTGGCCGACCGCGACGCGGTGGCCGAGCTGGCGATGCGCATCCACCTCAAGTTCGGCCGGATCGACGGCCTGGTGCACCTGGTCGGCGGCTGGCGCGGCGGTGGCGGCATCGCCGGGCAGAGCGACGCGGACTGGGACTTCCTGGACCGCGGCTTCCAGACCCTGCGGAACACCACGCGCGTCTTCTACGACGATCTGGTGGCCTCCCCCGCCGGCCGGCTGGCGGTCGTGTCCTCCACTGCGGTCGACAAGCCGTACGCCGGCGGCGCGAACTACGCCGCGGCCAAGGCGGCGGCTGACGCGTGGACGCGCGCCGTCGCGCAGGGACTCGGCAAGGAGGCGCCGCAGTCCGCCGCCGTCGTCTTCGTCGTGAAGACGCTGGCCGGCCTCGAGGCGGCCCTCGCCGACGACGTCGTCGCCCTCTGGGCGACCGACGCCCCCACCCTCAACGGCACCCGCATCGCGCTCGACATTCGTGCCGAATAGTGACTTTCGCGCGGCGAAAAGCGACATTCGGCACGAATTCGACCGCGCCCTGCGAATCTAGGATGGAACAGTGACGCTACAACTCCATGAACTCAACCTGCGCGGCTTCGCGTCGGACAACTACGCCGGTGTGCACCCCGAGATCCTCGACGCGATCGCCGCCGCCAACAACGGCCACCAGATCTCCTACGGCGAGGACGTCTACACCGAGCGCCTCCACGAGGTGTTCGCCGAGCACTTCGGCGAGGGCGTGCAGGTGTTCCCCGTGTTCAACGGCACGGGCGCGAACGTGACCGGGCTGCAGTCGATGGTGCCGCGCTGGGGCGCGGTGATCTGCGCCAAGACGGCGCACATCAACACCGACGAGGCCGGCGCGCCCGAGAAGGTCGGCGGCCTCAAGCTGCTGCCGGTCGAGACCCCGGACGGCAAGCTGACCCCGGAGCTCATCGACCGGGAGGCCTGGGGCTGGGGCGACGAGCACCGCGCGCAGCCACTGGTCGTGTCGATCACCCAGACCACCGAACTCGGCACCGCGTACAGCGTCGAGGAGATCCGCGCGATCGCCGACCACGTGCACGCGCGCGGCATGAAGCTGCACATGGACGGCGCCCGCATCTCCAACGCGGCCGCCACCCTCGGCGTGCCGCTCAAGGAGTTCACCACCGACGCCGGCGTCGACGTGCTCAGCTTCGGCGGCACCAAGAACGGGATGCTGTACGGCGAGGCCGTCGTCGTCCTCAACCCGGCCGCGTCCGAAGGGCTGCTCTACCTGCGCAAGCTCAACATGCAGCTCGCCTCGAAGATGCGGTTCATCTCCGCGCAGCTCATCGCGCTGCTGCACGACGACCTCTACCTGCGCTCGGCGTCCCACGCCAACGCGATGGCGTCCCGGCTGCGCGGCGCGCTGGAGGCGGGGATCGCCGACGGCAGCATCCAGGGCGTCGGGTTCAGCCAGGCCACCGAGGCGAACGGCGTCTTCGCCACCCTCCCGGCCGGCGTCGCGGACCGCCTGCGGCAGCACTTCCGGTTCTACGACTGGGATGCGGCCCGCCATGAGGTGCGCTGGATGTGCTCGTTCGACACCACAGAGCAGGACATCGACGACTTCGTCGCCGCCCTGGTCGTCGAGCTGGCGGCCTGACGACCCCACCCCCCTCTACTGGGGACAGACCGGGGTACAAAGATGTCCTCCATTTAGCCGACACATTTGGTAGTCTCTAAGAGTCGACGGAGGAACCCGAATAATCCTCCGGCGATAACCCCGAAACGTATGCCGGGCTGTGTGGAGTAACCCTAGTATCCACACCGCCCGGCATCGTGGTTTAACGGTGTCGTATCAGCCGAACCTCATGAAGCGGGCGATCGGAGCGACTCAGCCGGAGGGCGCCGTCCAGTACGCGTACCGCGACGCGGGACGGAAGCCGAGCCGCGAGTAGAGGGCGTGGGCGGCCGTGTTATCCGCGAGCACTTGGAGCCACAGATGCTCCACGCCGCGGCCGCCCGCCTCGTCCGCGAGGGCCACGGCGAGCGCGCGGGCCAGGCCGCGACGGCGTGCGGTCGGGAGGGTGGCGACGGCGTAGAGGCCGGCCCAATCGCCGGCGAGGGCGAGGCGGGCGACAGCGTCGGGGGCGTCGGAGGAGCCGGCCCACGCGTAGAGGGCCGGGGCCGCGTTCAGGATCCGGGCGACGGTGTCGCGCTCGGGGTCGCCGCCGCGGCCGTCGACGGCCCACCAGGTGGCGAGCCAGCCGGGTGGTGGGGTGTCGGCGGTGGCGATGGTCGTCGCGGCGCTGGTGGCAGCGGCTCCAGCGGCCACCACGTCCGCGCGGTCGGCCACGAGGATGTCGGTCTGCGAGTGCTCCCGGTACTCCCGGGCCGCCAGCGCGGCGACCAGCGCAGGCGAGGTGGCCGGGCTCACCTGGAACACCGCGGGCAGGCCGCGCTCCCGATACCAGCGCTCCGCCCGCTCGATCGCGGCCTCCACGTCCGGCACCTCGCCGCAGGTCAGCACCGAGTTGGCGCGGTTGGTGACGCCGTCCGCGGCCCGCAGCGTCCAGCCTTCCAGCTCCTCGCGCTCCAGTGCCGGCCAGCCGCGGTCGGCGAGGCGGTCGAGGGCGGCGGGCTCCGGTGGGCGCATCCGTCGAATCTATCCCGCCGCCGGCCGCGGAGGCGTACCGTGCCTCCCATGACCGACACGAAGGACGCGCCTGCAACCGGCGCCGAGCCGTTCCCCGCCGCGGAGATCGCCAGCCTCAAGGCCAAGACCGTGGCGCACGTCATCCACTACCGGCGGAAGACCTACGTCACGCTGCCGTCCGAGGGGTACGCCCTCCTGAAGCGCGTGCGGACTCTGCTGCGCGACGGCACCACCGACCTCGTCCCGCTGGTGCACCGCGACGGCTTCGTGTGGCTGGCGGTCGGCCCGAACATCCCCATCGCGGTCGACGAGGTGGAGACCGACAACGGCGAGAGCGAGAAGGCCACCCTCAAGCGGCTCGGGCTGCGCTGACCACGGGGCGATCAGACCTACTGCGGGCGCCAGGGCCGGGGCTATGCTGACGCCGTGAGCGCAGACGCCGGCTTCGCACCCCGCACCACCCGACGCGACGGACGGCGCACCCGGACGCGTCGCCGCGTCGCCGCCGCACTCGTCGGGGTGGCCGTGCTGGGCCTCCTGACCGGCTGCGACCTGCTCGCCCCGCAGGACACCAAGTACATCCAGGAGACCGCGGACGGCGTGAACGGCGACATCGGGCCGATCTTCATCGGCAACGCCGTGCTGCTCACCGCGCAGGCGTCCTCCCCCGTGAGCCTGGTCGCGACCCTCGTCAACCAGGGCGAGTCGAGCGAAGAGGTGCACATCGTGACGACGGCCGGGTCCGAGACGGTCACGGTGAAGCCCTCCGAGTCGGTGCAGCTCGGCACCCCCGACGGCGAGACGGTCACCTTCGACGGCCTCGACGCGAAGCCGGGCGCGCTGGAGCCGGTGACGTTCCAGACCAGCACGATGACGGAGACGCTGAACGTGCCGGTGCTGGACGGCTCGCTGCCGCAGTACCAGGACCTGGTGCCCTGAGCGGCCCAGCGCCCGCGAACTGCCACCCCAACTGGGGCATCGCCGCGCCCGTTTCCTGAGAACTCCATCACCTCCAACCGGCGATGACCCAGCGGGGAGGTCGTAGGTTGGAGCGTCAGCCAACGAGGAGGTCGTGTGTCGCAGCAGGTTCAGGAGGACTCCCTCCAGCTTCGGGGGACGCTCTTCGACGGGGACGAGCGCACCGACGTCGGGTCGCTCGCCGAGCTCATGGACGAACTGCAGACCTCGACCGGGTTCGGTTACCTCGAGATCCAGGACCCCGACCGGCTGCAGCTCGCCGAGCTCGCCGACCGGCTCGGCGCGCACGACCTCGTCCACCCGCCCGCGTCGGCCTCCACCGGGCACATGCCGATGGTCGCCGGCGAGCACGTGCGCCTCTCCACCCACCGGGTGCAGCTCGAGGAGCCGACGTTCCAGCTCGTCGTCGCGGACCTCCACATCTACGTACTGCCGCGGCTGCTGATCCTCGACCACGACGGCGACTTCGACTTCGAGCCGCTGCGCGCGCGACTGGCCACCGAGAAGCGGCACCGCGACCAGGGCGTCGGCTGGCTGCTGTGGATCGTCCTCGACCAGCTGCTCGGCGAGGCCGGCGCCGCCCTGAACGCCCTGGACGACGAACTCGACGACATCGAGGACATCCTGCTCGCCCCCGGCGCCAAGCCGGCAGTGATCCAGAACCGGGTGTACCAGCTCCGCAAGTCGGCCTCCCGCCTGCGCCGCTGCCTCCTGCCGCTGCGCGACGCGGTCGACGCCCTGCTGCGCCGCGAGGCCGACTGCGTCAGCCAGGGGCTGTTCCCGCTGTTCCAGGGCCTCTACGACCGCGGCGTGCACCACGTGGAGTGGGCGGACTCGCTGCGCGACCTGGTGACGGCGCTGTCGGACACGCAGATCGCGATGGAAGGCAACCGGCTCAACGTGATCATGAAGAAGGTGACGAGCTGGGCGGCGATCATCGCCATCCCGGCGGCGGTCACCGGCTTCTACGGGCAGAACCTGCCGTACCCGGGGTTCAACACGGTGGGCGGGCTGTGGACGTCGACGCTGTTGATGGTCGTCGGGTGCGGGGGGCTGTACATGACGTTCAAGCGGAAGGACTGGCTGTAGGCCGTCCACACCACGGGGACACGTCACCAAAATCCTGGAATACCTTCCCAGGTCCATGTGTTCACATCGGTATAGCTGGGCAATGGAGCCTCGTGATCCTGTTTCCACCGTCGAGGAGTCCCACCCCATGTCGCTGACCGACACCGTCACCCGCACCGCCGACACGTCCTTCCCGCTGCTGCCCGCGCTCGCCGAGCGCTGGAGCCCCCGCGCCTTCGACACCGAGGCCGCCATCGACGAGGACAAGCTGACCGCCGCCCTGGAGGCCGCCCGCTGGTCGCCGTCCGCCAACAACTCGCAGCCGTGGCGGTTCATCGTCGCGCGGCGTGGCAGCGAGGCGTTCGACGCCATCGTCGCCAACCTGATGGGCTTCAACCAGATGTGGGCCGGCGCTGCCGGGGCGCTCGTCGTCGCACTCGCCGAGGCCGTCGACACCGAGGGCAACGAGCGTCGCTGGGCCACCTATGACGTCGGCCAGGCCGTCGCGCACTTCAGCGTCCAGGCCCACCACGACGGCCTCCACACGCACCAGATGGGCGGCTTCGACCCCGCAGGGATCCGCGCGGCGTTCGACGTCGAGGAGCGGTTCGTTCCCGTCTCCGTCACCGCAGTCGGCATGCTCGGCGACGTGGACGCGCTGCCCGAGCCGCTGCGCGAGCGCGAGCTCGCCCCGCGCACCCGCAACGCCCTGAACGACGTCCTCCTCGTCAACTCCTAACAGGCGCCGAAACGTGAGAAATCGCGGGAATCGAACGAACGATTCCCGCGATTTCTCACGTCTGGGCGGTGGTGCTAGGGGCGGACTAGGGTCTTGATGGCTCGGCGCTCGTCCATGGCGGCGTAGGCTTCGGCGATCTCGGAGAGCGGCAGCTCCAGGTCGAAGACCTTGCCGGGCTCGATGGCGCCCGACCAGACGTCCTGCAGCAGCTCCTCCACGTAGTTGCGGACGGGGGCGACGCCGCCGTTCACGCCGACGTTCGTGTTGAACAGGGTGCGGATGGGCAGCTCGGCGCCGCCGTTCGGGACGCCGACGTAGCCGACCATCCCGCCGGGACGGGCCGACCGGATGGCCTGGTCCATCGACTCCTTGGTGCCGACGGCCTCCAGGACGCAGTCCGGGCCGATGCCGTCGAACAGTTCCTTGACGGCGGCGATGCCCTCGTCGCCGCGCTCGGCGACGATGTCGGTCGCGCCGAACTCGCGGGCGAGCGCCTGGCGCGACTCGTGCCGCGACATGGCGACGATGCGGGAGGCGCCGAGGCGCTTGGACGCGAGCACAGCGCACAGGCCGACTGCGCCATCGCCGACCACGACGACCGTGCTGCCCTCGGTGACGCCGGCGGAGACGGCGGCGTGGTGGCCGGTGCCCATCACATCCGACAGGGTCAGGAGGCTCGGGATGAGCTCCGCCCGCGGGTACTCGGGCGTCGCGACGAGCGAGCCGTCGGCGTGCGGGACGCGCACCTTCTGGCCCTGGCCGCCGTCGGCGAAGCCGCCGACCTGGTCGTCGGCGCCCCACCAGCCGCCGTGCAGGCAGGAGGTGCTGACGCCGTTCTTGCAGTTCTCACAGGTCATGTCGCAGTCGTAGAACGGGGCGATGACGAAATCGCCGACCGAGATCGTGCTCACCTCGGAGCCGACCTCCTCCACGACACCGACGAACTCGTGGCCGATGCGGCGCGGGGAGGCGGTGGGGGTGACGCCGCGGTACGGCCACAGGTCGGACCCGCAGACGCAGGCCGCCACGACGCGCACGATGGCGTCGCCACCGGTCGAGAGGACGGGGTCGGGGACTTCTTCGAGGCGCACATCGCGCTCTCCGTGGATGATGGTCGCAAGCATGCGTCCCAGCCTACGCGTGACAGGTGAATACCCCCTCTCTGCGGGCCAGAGGAGCGCCCGGTGGATGCCCTAAGCTCGCATCCGTGCTCCGCGGAACCCCCGCCGCGACGAGCCGAGGAAGGATCACCAGTGCCCGAGGTGTCGCGACGTGCCGTGATGGCGCTGCGCACGCTCGTGCTCGGGGTGTCCGAACGGGGCGCCGGCGATCCGCGGACCGTCCGGCTGCGGACCGTCGAGCCCGTGGAGATGGCGCCCGAGCCGCCGGCGACGCCCTCCGCCGTCCGCCCGGGCACGGTGACGCTGAGGCCGGCGGCCGACGCCGACGAGCCGTTCCTCCGGCGCGTGTTCAGGGACGCCCGGCGCTGGGAGCTCCCCGGCGCGGAGGGCGCAGTGCTCGATCCCGCGCTCGGACCGAAGTACCGCGCGCACTCGGCCGACCGCCGCGACCGTTACCCCGACGCCGAGACCTCCGTCGTCCTGGAGGACGGGGAGCCGGTCGGCACGGTCACGCTGCACCACGAGGACGGCCGCACGCACGTCGTGGAGCTCGCCGTGCTCGCCGAGCACCGCGGTCACGGCATCGCCTCCTGCGTGCTGACCGGGCTGCTCGGCACGCATCGCCGGCTCACGGTCACGGTGTGGGAGCAGAACCGCGCCGCCCAGCGCCTGTACGAGCGGCATGGCTTCGCGGTCGTCGCCGAGCAGTTCGGCTACCTCCTGATGGCGACGGAGGCCGACCGCTGACGGCCGACCCCCGCACCCGCGTCTAGGCCTGCTCCTCGCGGACCGGCGCGACGGCCAGCCGCTCGCCGGACGGGTCCAGGTCGACCCGCACCGTGTCGCCATCGCGGATCTCGCCCGCGAGCAGCTCGGTGGCCAGCCGGTCCTCGATCTCGCGCTGCATCAGCCGGCGCAGCGGACGCGCGCCGTAGATCGGGTCGTAGCCGCGCTCGGCGAGCCAGCGCCGGGCGTCCGGGGTGACCGCCAGCTCCAGCCGGCGCTCCTCCAGCCGCCGCATCAGGCGGTCGATGTTGAGCTCCACGATCTCGCCGAGCTCCTCCTGAGTGAGGGTCGAGAACACCACGATGTCGTCCAGCCGGTTGACGAACTCCGGCTTGAAGGCCTGCCGCACCATCTGCAGCACGGCCTCCTCGCGTTCGGTCTCGTTCAGGGTCGGGTCGACCAGGTGCTGGCTGCCCAGGTTGGAGGTCAGGATCAGGATGGTGTTGCGGAAGTCGACCGTGCGGCCCTGGCCGTCGGTGAGGCGGCCGTCGTCCAGCACCTGCAGCAGCACGTCGAAGACCTCGGGGTGCGCCTTCTCCACCTCGTCCAGCAGGATGACCGAGTAGGGGCGGCGACGCACGGCCTCCGTGAGCTGACCGCCCTGCTCGTAACCGACATAGCCGGGAGGGGCGCCGACGAGCCGCGAGACGGAGAACTTCTCCCCGTACTCGCTCATGTCGATGCGCACCATCGCCTTCTCGTCGTCGAACAGGAACCCGGCGAGCGCCTTCGCCAGCTCGGTCTTGCCGACACCGGTCGGGCCGAGGAACAGGAACGACCCGGTCGGGCGTCCGGGGTCGGAGATGCCCGCCCTGGTGCGCCGCACGGCGTCGGCGACCGCCTGCACGGCCTTCTTCTGGCCGATGATGCGGCGGCCGAGCTCGTGCTCCAGATGCAGCAGCTTCTCGGTCTCGCCCTGGGTGAGCCTGTCGACCGGGATGCCGGTCCAGGCGGCCACGACCGCGGCGATGTCGTCGGCGGTCACCTGCTCGTTCACCATGCGCGGGTGGCTGTGCTCGGCCTGCTCGGCCTCCGCCAGCTCGCGCTCGATGTTCGGGATGGTCTCGTACTCGATCTTGGAGGCCTCCTGGTACCGGCCGTCGCGCAGCGCGAGGTCGCGATGGGTCTTGGCCTCTTCGAGCTGAGACCGCAGCGCACCGACCCGGTTGAGCGCGGCCTTCTCCGCGCGCCAGCGCTCCTGGAGCTCTTCGAGGATGCCCTCCTGCTCGTGGAGGCGCTCGCGGAGCTGCTCCAGGCGGGCCTTGCTCGCGTCGTCCTTCTCCTTCTTGAGCGCGAACTCCTCCAGCTTCATGCGCTCCACCTGACGCTGGAGGGTGTCGATCTCCACCGGGGCGGAGTCGATCTCCATCTTCAGCCGGCTGGCGGCCTCGTCGATCAGGTCGATCGCCTTGTCCGGGAGCTGGCGGGCCGTGATGTAGCGGTTGGAGAGGGAGGCCGCGGCGACCAGTGCCGAGTCCTCGATGGTGACGCCGTGGTGGGCCTCGTAGCGGCCCTTCAGACCGCGCAGGATGGCTACCGTGTCCTCCACGCTGGGCTCGCCGACGTACACCTGCTGGAAGCGTCGCTCCAGCGCGGCGTCCTTCTCGATGAACTCGCGGTACTCGTTGAGCGTGGTGGCGCCGATCAGCCGCAGCTCGCCGCGGGCCAGCATCGGCTTCAGCATGTTGGAGGCCGCGACAGACCCCTCCCCGCCGCCGGCGCCCATCAGGATGTGCAGCTCGTCGACGAAGGTGATGATCTCGCCCTCGGCGTCGTTGATCTCCTTGAGGACGGCCTTCAGCCGCTCCTCGAACTGGCCGCGGTACATCGCGCCGGCGACCAGCGCGGAGAGGTCGAGCGTGACGAGCTGCTTGCCCTTGAGGGAGTCGGCGACATCGCCGGCGACGATGCGCTGGGCCAGGCCCTCCACGACCGCCGTCTTGCCGACGCCCGGCTCGCCGATGAGCACCGGGTTGTTCTTGGTGCGCCGGGTCAGCACCTGGCTGACGCGGCGGATCTCGGCGTCCCGCCCGATGACCGGATCGAGCTTGCCGCTCTTCGCGATCTCGGTGAGGTTGATGCCGTACTGTTCGAGCGCGCTCTTCGCGTCCTCCTGCGTGGAGGGGGCGCCCTGCATGTTCGCCATGCTGATGGGTTTCCTTTCGAAGTCCTGTGACAAAGTTGAGTCTACTAGGCGCAACTTTGGGCCGGCCAGAGGTATTCCGATGCGACTACCCTGACTCACATGATCGACCCGTTGGACGCGAGAGTGGTACTGCTCGACGGCCCGACCGCGGCCACGCTCGCACAAGTCCTGCCGCTGCTGCTGCTGACACTCATGGTCGAACTGCGGCGGGTGGAGGTCCACCGACGCGGGCGCATCCGGCTCACGCGCACGCTGCTCGCGCTGTTCTTCATCGTGTTCGGGATCGTGGAGCTGGTGCTGGTGATGTCGATCGACGGAACGCTCATCCCGTTCGAGTGGACCGACCTGCTGCTGGCACTATTGATCTTCGGGCTTCTCGGGCTGCTGTTCTGGCTGTCGCTGCTCGACGCGCCCGGCGTGAAGCGCCGCGCCCGCGACGACGCGCGCTCCGAGCACCCGCGCACGTGACGTCGCAAACGGAGGAGATCCGGGCCGGCAGGCCGCCGTGGGGCAGGTAGCGGAGGAGATCGCGGGGGGTGCAGGCCGAAACTCCTCCGCTGCCGTCGCTTGGGCGGCGGCGGTAGCGGAGGAGGTGCGGTTGTGGGAGGGGTGGGAGTCCTCCGTTAGCTGCGGTTGGCGGGGGTGGTGGGGGTGGAGTCCTCCGCTGGCTGCGGGCGGCGGCGCGTGAGGAGGAGGATGACGACGCCGATCGCGGCGAGCGCCACGATGCCGATCGCGATGCCGATGACCAGGCCGAGGTCGTTGCCGGGGGAGGCCTTGGTGGGTACGGCGGTCGACGCGGTCGAGGTCGGCGCCGGCGCGGCGGCCCCGGGGGTCGCGACGACGTTCGACGCGGCGGCGCAGCCGGGGGTGGTGCGGCCGGCTGCGGCGGACGTCCCGGCCGGCGGCTGGTACGTGAAGCCGTACGAACCGGAGACCGTGTGGCCGTCCGCCGAGACGACCTGCCAGTCCACGGTGTACCCGCCGGCCGCACCGAGCGCCACCGGGGCCGAGACCGCGGTGTCGAGGATGGTCGGGCATCCCGTCTCGTAATGCTTGCCTGACGCGTCGGTGACCCGGAGGATCGCCGACGACCCGTTGCCGCCCAGGTCGAGCACGCGGTCGTTGAACGTCAGCTTCACCTGGGACAGCGGCTCGGTCTGCGTCGCACCGCTCGCGGGCGACGTGTCCACCAGGTAGTCGTGGGCGCTCGCGGCGACGGACGGCGCCAGCGCCAGCGCGACCGCCGCCAGGAGGCCGCCGACCCCGGCGAGCACGCGTGTGGTCATCCTCGTCATGTCACTGCTCCTTCTGGGCCGCTCGCGGCCGTCGGGTCGCCGCGAACACCGCGACGACGAGTGCGATGGCGCCCAGCGCGAGGCCGCCGATGCCGAGGCCGATCGCGACCGCCGCGGCGCCGGGGGAGGCGGCGGCGCTGGAGGGCGACGTCGCGCCCGAGGTGGCGAGCACGCTCGACGCGCCGTCGGCGGCCGGGGGCGCGTCGTTGATGTAGACCGTCGGCGCGGGGTGCTCCGGCTCGGCGCCGGAGGCCGGCGTCTTCTGGTCCCAGTTCACGACCGTGCCGTCCGAGTAGTACTGGTGGACCGGGAGGACGATGCTGCCGGTGTCGGGAATCGCGCCCGCCGAGATCACGAACTGCTGGAACTGGCCCGGCGCGACCTGGACACCGGACGCCGCCGTCCAGATGACCTTGACCGGAGCCTCCGTCACCGTGCCGTCGTCGGTCTTGATGGGCGTGGCCAGCTTCTCGGTGACCACCTGCGTGCTCCAGCCGGCGATGGGCTGGTACGCGACGGAGCCGAGCGGGGTGCCGGTCGGGAGGTCGACCTCCAGCTTGACGGTGCCCGCGGACGCGGACTCCGTGGGGACCTTGAAGGTGAGCGTCGGGTAGCTGCCCGGCGCGGCCTGGTTCGGTCCGACGGTGACGTGCGCGCTGGCGGCCAGGGGCGACGCCAGGGCGAGGGCGAGGGCGGCGATCGAGGCGGCGCCGGCGATGCCCCAGGTGCGGGTGCGAGAGGTGCGGGTGGTGCGGAGGCGCGCGTGCGTGCGCGCGGGAGTGCTGTTCATGGGTTCGTCCGGTTTCTCGGCCGCGCGGAGGCGGCCGGGTGAGGAGAGGGTGAGCTGCCTTCCCCGGCGGGCGAGCGCGTGCACTCAGCCGGCCGGGACGACGGCCCGCGGCGGACCCCGGTGCCGCAGTGCGCCGATCAGCGCCTCCACCCCGTGCAGGGTCGCGGGAACGGTGTCGATCGGCGTGGAGACCGTGCCCAGCGTCGGCGTCACCGCGGCGACGCGGTCGACGAACCGGCGCAGCCGGAAGAAGGTGAACCGCGCGACGGCGAGCAGCGCCCGCTCGCCGCGCAGCAGCACGGCGATGGTCAGCGCGGCGGCCGCGGCGTGGGCCAGCCACATCCAGACGTCCTCGCCGAGGAAGGTCGGGCCGGCCGTCACCGCGGCGGGCGCCACGCCCGCCCCCGACACCAGCGTCAGGTGCATGCCCGCGTGCAGGTGGCCGCCCATCGGCATCCCGCTGAAGCTCGCCGACGGGCTCAGGGTGAACAGGGCGTGGAAGAGGAACTGGCTGACCGCCACCGACAGCGTCACGCGCCAGAGCGCGACCCGGCGGCCGACGAGGACGATGCTCGCGAGCGACGAGAAGACCAGGCTGAGCGTGAGGGCGACGGCGCTGGGCGCCTGGCCGCCTCCCGCCATGTGGAACAGCGCGGCGACGAGCGTCGCGACGCCGGCGGCCGCGAAGCCGCGGACGACCCGGGTTCCGCGCGAACTCATGCCCCCACTCTACGCGGCGTCGAAGAACCGGCTACGCCCACGAACGCGGGCCGCCGAGCACCTCGGGGTCAGAGGGTGCTCGGCGGTCGCGTCGGGTCCGGCGCCGGTCGCGTTCTGCTCGGGTCAGAGCGCGGCCGGGTCCCTGTCGTCGATGTTGGCCGGGGCCTTCGCGTCGAGCTCCGCGGGGAGCTCGAGCGGTCGACGCGTGTAGTAGTCCTTGCCCTTGCGGTAGAAGAGCACCAGCGGCACGATGCCGACGGCGATCAAGCCGACACCGAGGTAGTTCACGATCGGGGTGTTCTGCGTGATGCCCATCACGAAGATCACGCCCATGAAGATCGCTCCCGCCAACGGCCAGAGGAAGATCAGGATGGCGTTCTTCACCGACTTGAACAGCACCCGGCGGTAGGCCACGACCACGGCGAGGCCTGCGAGCGTGTAGTAGAAGGCGATCTGCATACCGATCGAGGCGATCGCGTTCGTCATGATCTCGCCGACCGAGCCGAGCAGGTTGGAGCCGACGAACAGGATGATCGAGACGCCGACGACGATGAGGGTTGCGAACGCCGGGGTCTTCCAGCGCGGGTGGATGCGGCCGAACGCCTTCGGGATGGTGTGGTCGCGGCCCATCGCGAACAGCGTGCGGGTCACCTGGATGAGCGTGGTCTCCAGCGTCGCGATGGTGGACAGCGCGACGGCGACCACGAGGATCTTGCCGCCGATGCCCGGCCAGACGGCGTCGCCGAGGACCGAGAGGATGTTGGCGCTGTTGTTCTCGATGGTCTTCGAGGGCAGCATGACCAGCGTCGCGATCGTGAAGATCTCGAACAGCAGGAACACGATGACGATGCCGATGATGCCGGCCGATCCCGCGTTCTTGTGGCCGTCCTTGGTCTCCTCGTTGAGGTTCGAGGAGACGTCCCAGCCCCAGTAGTAGAAGGCCGCGATGAGGGCCGCCGAGACGAACACGCCCTGGCCGGTCAGGTGGCTGAAGCCCAGCCAGTCCCACGAGAAGTTCGGTCCGGCGTGGCTGCTGGTCGCGGCCCGCACGATCATCAGCACGGCGAAGAGGACGAGGATGCCCACTTCGATGAGCGACATGATCCACTGCGCACGCGCTGTCACGTGCACGCCGAACAGCACGCACGCCGCCATCACGAGGAACCAGATGGCGCCGACGCCGGTGATGAGCCAGGCGTTGTTGGCCTGGTCGGGCGCGAACAGCGTCACGGTCATCGCGCCGGCCGGGAGGGCTCCCGCGACCATGAAGATCGTCGCCGAGATGACCAGCGCCCAGCCGGACAGGAAGCCGAGGATGGGGTGGAGGGCCCGCGCGACCCACGAGTAGGTGGCTCCGGCGTTCACGTCGGCGCGACCGAGATAGAGGAACGCCCACGCGATGCCGAGCATCGGGATGCCGCACCAGAGGAGGGCGGCGGGCGCGCCGAGTGCTGCGGCGCCCACGAGGGTCGCTGTGGTGGCTGCGATCGAGTACGCGGGCGCACTGCCCGCGACAGCCATCACGATGGAGCCGGCGGCGCTCACCCCGTCCGCCTGCAGTGCGTGCTTTTCTTCGCCCCCGCGAGGGTCGGCTCCGTTGCCGAGTGCTACGGAGTCCGGCCGGGAATATTCCTGCGTCATTGCTCTCCCTGGCTAGGGTCGCGTATGCGACAGGGGGACGTTAGCAATTCCCGGACCCGAGGACAACCCTTTTCGCCACGAAATCGGTTGTGAATGTGATTGAAACAGACGAAAACCGAGGCGGATGTGGGCCAACTCAGAGATTATCGACACTTTCTGTTCCGAACGGTGGGGTCTCGACGACCCCGCAGGACGGCTGGGCCGCGCGTTCGGTGGCGTGATCGGCCTCCGACAGGACGAACGTGGCCCGCCCGGGCGTCCCTCCGGCCAAGCGGAAGCCCAGCCGGAGCGCCAATCGCGCCGACGACGTGTTGGACCGCTCGATGACCGCGGTCACCAGGCATGCTCCCAGCTCGTCGAACGCGAGGTCGAGCATCGCCCGGGCGGCCTCTGTGGCGTAGCCGTGGCCGCCCTCCGCCGTGAGCTGCAGCCAGCCGACCTCCGCGACCCGGGTCTCCGGTGCGACCGTGCGCAGGTGCAGGGAGACGTCGCCGATGACGCGGCCGTCGTGCTCCACCGCGAGCACCAGGAGGTCGCCGGGGGCGGAGAGCGTGCGGTGCGCCGTGCGGGCGAGGAGGTGCGCGTCCACCTGACGCGCGGTCCGCAGCGGCCAGTCGAGGCCGCGGCGCACCTCCTCGTCATCCTCGATCCGACGCCAATCCGCGGCGTCCGCCGCGCGGTAGGGGCGCAGCAGCAGGCGCGCCGTCCTCACCTCGTGCGCCTCGACCGGCAGTGCGAGCACGGGCGCACCCCACAGGGAGCGCAGCGATCGCAGCGGGCGCGGGCGGCGCGGGAGAGAGGTCACAGCGTCCTCCTCTCCTGCTTCGACGGTAGAACGGGCGTGCTATGGCTGCGCTGCGACCTCCGCGGTCAGCGTGAGAAGCCCGGAAGCGTCCCATAGCCCACGCACAGGGCGTTGCGGTCGACCCCCGACGGGGTGTCTTCAAATCCGGGGCCGAGTGTGCCTAGGGTTGCCCATGAGCGGCGACGAGGAGCAGCAGCCCGGGAAGGTCTCCCGGCGCACGGTGATCGGTGTGTCGGTCGGCGCCGTCGCGGTGGTGGCCGCCGGTGCGGTCGGCGTCGGCTCGCTGCTCTCCGCGTCGAACCGGTCGGCGCCGGGCGGGACGCAGCCCACCGGCTCCGCGATGCTGACGGTCGCGCACCACGGCGGCTCCCGGGACTGGCCGGAGATGTCGATGCTCGGCTACCGCAACTCGGTCCTGCTCGGGGCCAGGGCCCTGGAGGTCTCGCTCGCGCGCACGAGGGACGGGGTCTGGTTCGGGCTGCACGACGCCACGCTCGACCGCACGTCGGGGACCACGGACTTCGTGGCCGCCGAGCACACCTGGGCGGAGGTCTCCCAGCACCGGATCTCGGCCGCGGGGACCACCGACCCGTCGCAACCGGCGCAGCCGTACGCCCGCTTCGAGGACATCGTCGCCGCCTACGCCGCGACCCACGTGCTCTACGTCGACCCGAAGGTCGTGCCGGCCACGCACTTCCCCGAGCTGTTCGCGATCATGTCCCGCGCGCCGTCGCCGACGCGGGCCTTCGTGGCCAAGGGCTACTGCACGGCGACCGACTGGCCGGCCCAGGCCGCTGCGCACGGCTACCGCGGCTGGGGCTACTACTACGCGTCGGAGGTGGAGGCCGACGCGAAGCTGCTGCCGTCGACGCAGGCGCGCTGGACGACTCTGGGCCTCGACTACAACGGCTCCCCCGCGGTGTGGGAGCGGATGCGGAAGCTCGGCAGGCCGGTGCTGGCGCACGTCGTCCCGGACGCCACCGCCGCCGAGACCGCGCGGAAGCGCGGCGCGTCCGGCATGGTCGTCTCCGGCATCCGCGAAGTCCTCGCGCCGAAGGGCACGTAAGCGCCCTTAAGACGCGGTCTTAGGGGCGTTTACGTGCCCCTCGGCGGTCGCGGGTTACGGGCGGCGGGAGGCGGTGACGGTGAATTTGGGGTTGCGGGCGATCTGACGGGTCGGACCGACCGCGCGCTCCAGGGCGGCGCGGTAGCCGAGGTGCGAGTTCCACACCGTCCACAGCTCGCCTCCCGGCGTCAGCACCCGGCCGGCTTCGGTGAACATCCGGTGCGCGATCCCGGTGTGCACGGCGCCGCCGATGTGGAACGGGGGGTTGAGCACGATCAGGTCGGCCGACGCGTCCGGCTGCGAGGCCAGGCCGTCGTCGCGCACGACCTCCACCCGGTCGGCGACGCCGTTCGCCACGGCCGTCGCCTGCGCCGACGCGACCGCCGCCGCGGACTGGTCGGTCGCGATCACGCGCAGGCCCGGCCGGGAGGCGGCGAGCGCGGAGGCCAGCAGCCCCGTTCCGCAGCCGAGGTCGATCGCCGTCCGCGCCTCCGGCGCCGCGTCGCCGAGCACCGTCAGCAGGAACCGCGTCCCGATGTCCACCGTCGCGCCCGCGAACGCCGCGCCGAACGCGCAGACGTGGAGGCCGGTCGCCTCGTCGAACGCCCGGTCGGGCCAGCGGTCGAGCGCGATCGCGGCGGCCGGCTCGGGCGTACGCGCCGTGAGGACGCGGGCCTTCTGCCGGGCGAGCGAGGCCTGCACGTCGCCGAAGACCTCCCCCAGCACGCCGTTCATCGCGGTGGTCATGTGCTTGAGCATCCCGCCTGCGAAGACCACGACCTCCGGATGCGCGTGCTCGGCGGTCAGCGCGGCGAGCTCGGCGAGCGCCTCCAGGCTCCGCGGCAGGCGCAGCAGCACGGTTCGGGCGCCGGCGACGAGGGCGGCGTCGAGCGACCGGTGCTCGTACGTGCCGCCGAGCCCGAGGTCGGCGGCGTTGGCGTCGAGCGCCCGCTCGGCGGTGAGCGGGTCCTGGTGCACGCGGATGCCGCGGGCGCCGCGCGCCGCCGCGGCGAGGGTGAGAGCCCCGTACGCGTCGCCGATGACGACCAGCCCGTCGCGGAGGATGTCGTCGCCGGCGACGTCGGCGATCAGCCGGTCGGCGGCGTCCGACGCGAAGAGGTTCGGCGCTTCGACGTCGGGGCGGCGGCGGAGGCGCTCGTAGGGGAACACCGGTTCAGTCAATCAGACGGGGCCGCGCCGTGTGGTACTCCTGAGCCATGACCGACCCCGACCCGCACGTCCTCGCGCCCGGACTCGCGCCGACGCCCTTCACCGCCGCGGAGATCCGTGCCGGCTGCCCCGAAGGGCGGGTGTCGGTGGTCCGCCACCCCGACGGGCTGACCGCGATCCGGTTCGCGGAGGGCGACGAGGAGGGCGCCTGGATCGAGGACACGCCCATCGACGGGGACGGGCGTCCCACCGGAGCGGTCGAGCGTGAGCGGTCGACGTGGCTGGAGCTCCAGGAGCACGCTGCGTTCCCGGCCGAGCACACGACGATCGATCGCGTCGAGCTCCTCGGCCCGCTGGACCAGCGCCGGTGCCTGCGCTACCGGGTGCGGCGTGGGGACGCCACGCTCCTCTCCTGGTTCGCCGTCGACCTCCCGGGGATGCCGATCCGGGTGGACCGCTGCGAAGGCGGCGTGACGCGGACCACGCTCGAAGTGGTCGCGATCTCCGGGCTCCCCATCGCC
This sequence comes from Leifsonia sp. EB41, assembly GCF_041262565.1. Classification (NCBI taxonomy): domain Bacteria; kingdom Bacillati; phylum Actinomycetota; class Actinomycetes; order Micrococcales; family Microbacteriaceae; genus Leifsonia; species Leifsonia sp. EB41. The sequence goes on from NZ_JBGCCJ010000001.1 coordinate 1,924,131, forward strand.
TAGAACGTCACGTCGGCGCTCCCGACGACCTCCGCCGTGCGCCCCGGCGCCCGGTGGTTGCCCCAGTACAGGTTGGTGTGCGCGATGACGAGGTCGGGCGTGGGCGCGCCCCACTCGCTCAGGTCCTCCGTCGTGTGGGCGTCGCCGACAAGCGTCACGTCGTAGCCGCGCACGAGTCCGCCGTGGATGGTCGAGCGGATGCACTCGTCGGTCTGCGAGCCGGTGACGACGAGCCGGCCGACGCCCGCGGCGGCGAGCACATCCTCCAGCCGGGTCTCCTCGAAGGCGTCCGCGTAGTGCTTGGGCACCAGCGCCTCCGCCTCGTCGCGCGACAGTTCGGGCACGTACTCCCAGGCCTCGCTGCCGTACTCGACGTTCTCGTCGGAGTGCTGGATCCAGACGACCGGGACGCCTTCGGAGCGCGCCCGGTCGACGAGACTGCGGATGTTGCCGACCACATCGTCCCGGCGGTACGCCCCGCCGATGACACCGTTCTGGACGTCGATCACGAGCAGGGCTGAGCCGTCGCGGCCGTGGAGTGTTGTCATGTTGTCCCCCTTCTCTGCGGGAGACGCTACTCGCAGCCGGGGACAGTGTCAGCGGGTGTTCTCGCGCTCTGCCAGGAAGCGTTCTCGCTGCTCGTCGTGCTCCCGGAGCATCGCGTCGAACTGCTCTTCCAGCTCGCCGACCTTGCGGCCTGCCTGCGCGACGTTCTCGCCTGCAGTATCCGAGACGTGCTGGAGTTCCTGCCGGAAGCCCGGGTCGTCACCCACGCCCTCGTGCGCGCCGAGACGGTAGAACGCTTCTTGCAGCTGGTCGATCCTGGAGCGGTAGTGGCCGATGTACTGCTCGGCCGACTCGATCCGCCTCCGTGCGGTCCTGCGCTCGTCGTCCTGGGCCTCCTCCAGCTCTGCCAGCGATCGGTAGGTCACCATGCGATGCTGTTCACCCCCTGGGCATAGTCGCTCTGTGCCTTCAGCTCGTCGAGGCCGCGCTGCACCGTGTCGGCGACGGCGCCGGCGAGGACCGTGTTGCCGAGATCCGCGGTGCGGAGGTGAGCCCGATGCCGGTGTGCGCCGGCAGCACGATCGCGGACTCGCTGACCTTCACCGCAGCGCGGTCGGCGTGGACGATCGGCGGCATCAGGCTGTCCAGGAGCTGGACCGCTGCACCGTGGACCTGGGCCTCGATCCAGTCCTGGACCTCGTACACGCCGGTCTGTATCTCACGGTTGAGGCCATCGAAGAGCTCCTGCACGAAGTCCGCAGGATCCATAATGAGGCTCCTCCTATCCGCCGAGTCCGAAGGTCACAGCCCATTGAGCGTCCTGCTCGAGGGTGTGGCGCACGGTCTGGGAGATGCCGTGGCTGAGCTGGCCCACCCGCTCCAGGTGGCGGTCGACCCGGGCATCGACGGCCCGAACCGCGTCGCTGTCGACGTTCTGATGGACGTGCAAGCGGTGCCTGTCGATGCAGCGCTCGATGTCGTAGGCGGTGATCGTGGGCAGGACCGCGGCGGCGTTCTTCGCCGCCAACAATCCGTCCTCCATCCGCGGGATGATCCGGCCGTTGGCCAGCTTGATCTCCGCCAGCGCGGTCGCCATGCCGCCGATGCTCGCAGCGAGACCGAGGGCCGCGACGGAGTTGACCGCCACCATCGCCCCGGACGCATTCTTCGCCAACGTCTTCATCGCCGCTGGGCTGCGCGCGACCCCCGCCAGCATCATCAGCGCAGGAGAGACCGCCGCGGACGAACCTGGAAGGAGCGTATCCACGACGTTGGCGAGAATGTCCTCGAGGCGACGGCCTTTCGCCCCGACGCCGATGATCGAACCATCCGGGTTGAACGTGAACGCTCCACCCTGTCCGATGTTGTGATAATCCAACGTGGAGCGGCCACGCTCGTCGGTCACGAACACGGCTGCGCCCGTCCGGTTGGCGTAGAGATTGCCGATGAGATCCCACTCGTTCACGTAGTTGCGCAACCGGCTGCGACCCGCCTTCGTGTCGGCCTCCAGCCGCGCCTTCGCCTGCGGCGACAACCACTCCCACGGGTCGGGCCCGCAGAACGTCGTCGCATCCCAGTTGTGCTCCGCCGCCACCAGCAACGCGAGGAACCCGCCCAAAGAATGCCCGGCCGTCGAAACGGACGAACCGGGATGCGCGTTACTCACCCGATCCGCGAAGAAATGCGCGTCAAGGACCTGAGTCATCGGACCGGGTGCGCCCCCGACGATCGTCTCGACATCCGCGAGGATGTCAGCCCGGTGATCCGGATTCGTGCCCGCATACGCCACCACGATGTGCGACATGTCCGGCACACCGTCCACCACCGGCACGACTGCCATCGCCTGGAAACCGTTCGACGGGTAGTCCTCAGTGTCGATCACCCGATACACCTGTGTGTGGTCGCCGTTACCGGCGCCGAACTCCTCACCTTCACTCAGCGGAGGGTCCCTCTTCAAACGATCCACTTTGTACGCCTCGTTCGCCAAGTCCATGTACTCTTCGGCGGTCGTCACTCGATCACCTCCGACGTCCCATCGCTATAGACCACCGTCAAAGGAAGGTTTGGTGCAGGGGTTGGCGCTTCAGGCGGCCTGCCAGTGCCGCCCACGAACGACGGGCCGCTTCCCGGCCCGATGATCACGTAGTACTCGCTGCCCTCGACCGTCGCAATCGCATTGGCGCTCCACGCCGCACCGAGCCCCGGCCGATCACCGTCCATGGTGAACCGGACCTTTTCGACGTTCGGTTGCCATTCGTCGCGGAAGTAGAGCGCGGACTCTCGCTGGAGTTCTTTGACGGGCGGGTCTGGTGTCATGAGGCGATTCCTTATCGGTGAACAGGCCGTCAGGCTGACGATCAGCACGACGCCCAGCAGCGCAGCACTCACTCTTCGAAGTACTCGCACGTATGGAGAGTCTTGGACCAAGGCATCCGCTCGGTTCGACCGATCCGCGATGATCGCGTTCTCTTCGGCGGTGGTCACTCGATCACCTCCGACGTTCCATCGCTGAAGACCACCGTCAAAGGGAGGTGCGGAGCAGGCGTCGGCGCTTCAGGCGGCTCGCCAGTGCCGCCCACGAAAGCTGGACCGCTTCCCGGCCCGATGATCACGTAATACTCACCGCCATCGACTGTTGCGATCGCATTTGCTCGCCACGGCGCACCGAGCCCCCCGCGGCTGCCGTCCTGGGTGAACCGGATCTTCTCGACATTCGGTTGCCATTCGTCGCGGAAGTAGAGCGCGGAAGCTCGCTGCTGTTCCTTTACGGGAGGGTCTGGTGTCATGAGGCGATTCCTTATCGGCGAACAGGCCGTCAGGCCGACCATCAGCGCGACGCCCAGCAGCGCAGCGCTCACCGCTCGAACCACTCGCATGTCCACCTGCTTCCGCGTCGTCAGTCGAGGAACCCGAATCCGCGACTGGACGGTCGTTTCCAGATGGAAGACGGGTCGTTCTACTCAACACGACGCCCGCGCCGCGGAGCGGGCCCGAGTCGGCGCAGGCCCGATGTCCGGCGCGATGATCACCCGATCATTCACACGCAACAGCCGGAAGTGGTGCGCCCCCTCGGCCGGATCATCACGGCCGAGGGGGCGGGTTTCGGAAGGACGGCACGCAGCCGCCCCGGGATCACACGGTGAACCGGATCGGCTCCCCGAGCGTCGCGACCGACGTGCCGACCTGCACGGCGTACTCGCCCGGCTCCGTGCGCCAAGCGTGGTCGTCGACCGACCAGTGCTGCAGCGAGCGCGGCTCCAGGTCGACGGTCGCGACCGCGGCCTCCCCCGCCTCCGCGCGAACCAGCGCGTAGCCGGCCAGCCAGAGCACGGGCCGCTCGATGTCCGACTCGGACACCCGCGACAGGTACACCTGCACGACCTGCTTGCCCGCGCGGTCGCCCACGTTGGTCACCGGGACGCTCACCGTGCGCCCGTCGAGAGTCGCCTCGCCGAGCTCCCACTCGGTGTAGCCGAGGCCGTGGCCGAACGGGATGGCCGGGGCCGGGCCGCCGAGGGCCGCGCGGCGCAGCCACTCGCGGTAGCCGACATTGAGCTTCTCGTCGTAGAACAGCTTCCCGTCGATCGGCTCGACCTGCCAGACCGGCACGTCCTCCTCGTCCGCGGCCCAGGTGGTCGGGATGCGGCCGCCGGGCTCGCGGGCGCCGGTGAGCACGTCGGCGAGCGCGCCGCCGGTCTCCTGGCCCGGGAACCAGGTGAGCAGCACGGCGGGCGCCTCCTCCAGCCAGGGGAGGACGACGGGGCCGCCGGAGTTGACGACCACCACGGTGCGCGGGTTGACCGCGAGCACCCGGCGGACGAGCTCGTCCTGGCCGTCCGGGAGGCGCAGTCCGGAGCGATCGAAGCCCTCCGACTCCAACGTCTCGGTCGTGCCGACGACCACCACGGCGACGTCGGAGGCCGCGGCCAGCTCGACCGCGCGCGCCAGCTCGGCCTCGGGGTCGGCGAAGGGTTCCTCGTAGCCGAAGGTGAACATGACGGCGGCCAGCCCGGCCTGCTGCTGCGGGCGGTGCTCCAGCCGCAGGGAGACGCTCTGGCCGGCCTTCAGGTCGACGGGGAACGACTGCTTCGGCGGGTTGAGGAACGCCATGAACGGGTCGGTGCCCTCCGGGAAGAACAGGCCGTCGCTCTTCAGCTCGCCGTCCACCTCGAAGCGGAACAGGCCGAGACCCGCGAAGCCGACCGAGAACTCGCCGTCCTCCGGCGCGGTGAACTCGGCGGTGGCCTCCACCACGGCGGTCTCGCCGAGGATCGGGTCGCCGAGCCACACCAGCTTGCCGGAGGCGCGGTGCTCGTCCAGCAGCACTGCGCCGTCCTCCGCGAGGAAGCGGACATGGACGCCGGGCTCGCCGGTCACGGGGTCGGTTGCCACGCGGGCATCGATGGGGAGGACCGACTCCGACGACTTCACGCCGGCGGCGTAGCGCACCCGCTCGGCGCCGTACGCCTCGACCAGCCCGTCGAACGGGGTGACGACGTGGTCGGGGAACACCGTCGCGGAGCCACCACCCTGCGTGCGAGCGATTCGGGCGTGCTCGCCGACGACGGCGACGGTCGGCGCGGCGGCGGGGTCGAGGGGCAGCACGCCCTCGTTGCGCACCAGCACCATCCCGTCGGCCGCGGCCTCCCGCAGCAGGGCGTCGATGCGCTCCTGCGGCCACGGCTCGGCGAGCGGGGTCGCGGCCTCCACGCCCTCGAGCGCGCCGAGTCGCCCGGCGAGTCGGAGGATGTGGCGCACCTTCTCGTCGATGGCGGCCTCGTCCACCTGGCCGGCCTGGACGGCCTGCACCAGCGCGTCGCCCCACACGCCCTCCGGGCCGGGCATCGCGAGGTCCTGCGCCGAGCTCCCGGCGGCGACGGTGTCGCGCACGCCCATCCAGTCGGAGACCACGACGCCGTCGAAGCCCCACTCCTCCTTCAGGGGTGCGCGGAGGAGGTCGTTCTCGGTCATCGTCACGCCGTTGACCGAGTTGTAGGAGGACATCACCAGCCAGGCGCCGCCCTCCACGACCATGCGCTCGAACGGGGCGAGGTACACCTCGCGCAGCGTCCGCTCGTCCACCTGCACGTCGACCGTCATCCGGTCGGTCTCGCTGTCGTTCGCCACGTAGTGCTTGGGCGTGGCGCCGACGCCGCAGGACTGGATCCCCTGGACGAACGCCGTGCCGACGACGCCGGAGAGCCACGGGTCCTCGCTGTACGCCTCGAAGTGGCGGCCGCCGCGCGGCGAGCGCTGGATGTTGACGGTCGGGCCGAGCGCGACGCCGACGCCCTTGCGGCGGGCCTCCGCCGCGATGAGCTGGCCGAGGCGGTGCACCCGCTCGACATCCCACGACGCGGCGAGGGAGGTCGGCGACGGGAGGCTGGCCGAGGAGTCGCGTTCGTCCCAGAGCTGCCCGCGGACGCCGGCCGGCCCGTCGGAGACCACGATGGTCTCCAGGCCGACCTGCGGCTCGTCGTGCAGGGTCCAGAAGGACGCGCCGGTGAGGAGGCGGACCTTCTGCTCGAGCGAGAGGGAGCCGAGCAGGCCGTCGAGGAACTCGTCGGCGACGTCGGTGGTTGTGGTGGTGTCGGTCATGACGGTGGTGCTCCTAGCGGACGGACTTGATCGGGAGGACCGCGAAGGCGCCGAGGAGGGCGATCACGATGCCGATCGGGAACAGCGCGGCGTAGCCGCCGAGCGAGAGGATGACGATGCTCGCGATTCCGGGGGCGAGCGTCTGGGGAAGGGTGGCGGCGATGTTCAGCACGCCGAGGTCCTTGGCGAAGTCGTTCTTGGACGGCAGCACCTCGCTCATCAGCGCGGTGTCGACAGCCTGGAACGCTCCGAAGCCGAGGCCGGCGACGAACGCGAACAGCATCATCCCGACCAGCGACGGGAAGATCAGCGGGAACACCATCGACACGGCCATCACCGATCCGGCGACGATGACGACGACCTTCCGCCGCCCGAGCTTGTCGGAGAGCGGGCCGCCGATGAGGGTGGTGATGATCGTGCCGGCCATGCTGATCAGGCTGAGAACCGGGACGAACGCCCCGGCCTTGGAGCCCAGCCCCACGTAGTCGCGGAGGATGAAGAGCTGGTAGCCGGTGACCATGAAGTAGCCCGCGTACAGCAGCAGACGGCCGGTGAAGCCCCAGAAGAAGTCGGGGTGCTTGACCGGGTTCACCCAGAACGTGCGGAGGAAGGCGCCGAGGCTGAACGGCGGCTTCGGCTCGCCCTTGTTGGAGCGGTCCGGGTTGAACACCACGAACAGCGCCAGGACGATCAGTGCGAAGCCGGCGAAGACGAAGTAGCCGGTGGCCACGTTCGAGAGGAACATCGCACCCGCGATGCTGCCGCCGAGCGCTCCGATCATGAGACCGAGGCCGGACAGCGACGAGAACGTGCCCCGGGCGCCGCTCGGGACGCGGTCGGGGAGGATCGCCGACAGCGGACCCTGCGCGAAGTTGTAGCAGACCTGGATCATGACCCACGCGATGCCGACCTGGACGATCGAGTTCGACGCTCCCATGAAGATCAGCGAGAGCCCGCCGAGCAGACCTCCGGCGACCATCCACGGGGCGCGGCGGCCGAAGCGGCTGCGCGTGCGGTCCGAGACCAGGCCGGCGATGGGCTGCGCGACCATCGCGGCGAACGCGCCGATCGTGGCGATGAGGCCGAAGGCGCCGACGCTCGCGTCCTTGCCCACGATGTTCGTGATCTGCGTCGGAAGCAGGAGGCCGGGAACCGCGCCCCAGATGCCGAAGACGGCGATGTTCGCCAGCGACATCCACAGCATCAGCTTCAGCAGCTTGCCGCGCACCTTGACCTTCTGCGGCGCCTGGGCCGACACCGCGGAGGTCGGCGCGGCCGAGAACGCCGAGTCGGCGGTGGTCAGCGTGGAGCCGAGCGCCACGCTGTCGGGCGCGCCGGAGAGGTTCGGGGGGAGGGTGGGCTGGACCGGGCGGGGGCCCTCGGGGAAGTCATCAGACGGCGTTGTCACGGGAGGTTGTCCTTTCAGAGCAGGCGACGTTGCGTGCTAACACGCGTAACCATACGCCTCCTCGTTCCCTGAATACAAGCCACCGCTCGGTTTTGCTGACGCGAGTAAGCAAATCCATCGCCGAGACCTAGACTGAGCACACCATGTTCACGCCCCAGGTCGTCAAAGCCCCGACCAGCGCCGACGTCGCGCTCGCGGCCGGCGTCTCGCGCGCGACCGTGTCGTTCGTCCTCAACGACAAGCCGAACTCCCGGGTCTCCGACGACACCAGGCATCGCGTGCTGGAGGCCGCCCGCCTGCTGGGCTACACGCCCAACACCGCCGCCAGGTCACTCGCGAGCGGCGAGTCCGTCGCCGGGCTGCTCGTCGCGTCCTCCGCGATCGACCACGGCGCCACCGTCGCCCGTGCGCTGGACGCGCTGCTCGCCCGCACGGTGGACGACGGCATCGACGCCCTCCGGCACGCCGACACCGCGACGACCGGCGCGGAGGCCGGCCAGCTCTGGGCCAAGCTGCGGCCGGAGGCTGTGCTCGCCGAGGCCGCGCGCTGCGACGCGGAGGCCACCGAAGTGCTGCGGCTGGCGGGAGTGCGCGCGCTCGTCGTGCACGGCACCGCGGCCGTCGACTACGCACCGTCGCTCGTCATCCCCCAGCGCCCGTTCGGCGGCCTGGCCGTCGAGCACCTCGTGGCGCTCGGCCACGACCACATCGTCTACCTCGCGCCGGCGACGCCCGGTCCCGCCGCCGCAGAACGCCTCGCCGGCGCCCAGGAGACCGCCGAGCTGCTCGGCATCCGGCTCGACGTCACACACGCGGCCGCGTCGGCCCGCACCCTCCGCGACTGGGCGCACGGCCTCCGCTACGATACGCACGCGCCCACCGCCATCGCAGCCTCCGACGACGGTCTCGCGATGGCCGCGATCCGCGCGCTCGCGGACGCCGGCCTCCGGGCGCCGGCCGACCTGTCGGTCGTCGGCGCGGACGACCACCCGGGAGCGGCGGACTTCCTGCCCCGGCTGAGCACGGTCACGTTCGACGCGGACGCGCTCGCGGGGACGCTCCTGGACGCCTTCGCACGCATGCGTGCGGGCGAGCGGGTGGAGCTGCTGGAGGCGCCGCCGATCCGGCTGGAGGCGCGGGAGTCGTCGGCGGCGCCGACGCGCTGACGACGCCGCCACCCCTCCACGAGCGGCACCCGGTTAAGGGGCCGCCCTCCGTCCCGAACGCCTGTGCGGGCCGCTTAGGCTTTAACCCGTGGGGACTCTCGCCTGGCTCACGCTCGCTCTCGGGCTGCTCGCCGCCTATCCGGTGGCGCGCTTCGCCGCGCGCGGATGGCGGTTCCAGGCCGGGTCGACCGTGCGCGTCGTCGTCATCGGCCAGGTCGTCGGGCTCGCCTTCATCATCGCGTGGTGCCTCTTCGCGCCGCGGGCCGACCTGGGCGGGATCGGCTGGTTCGCGATCGCGCTGGCCTCCGTCGCGATCCCGCTCGCGCTCGGCGACGCGCTGCAGTCGGCCGGCCGGCTGCGGGTGCTCTCGATCGCGCTCACGGCGCTCATCGGGCTGACCGGGGTCGCCGCCGGAGCGCTCACCGTCGCCCCCACCCTTGCGACCGCGACAGTGGCGGGGAAGGCCGTCCCGGTCACCGAGCAGACGCTGACCAACGGCGCCCAGCTCACCGTGCACATCCCGCCGACGGCCTCCGGGTTCTCGGCCCGCGACGCGCACCTCTTCGTGCCGCCGGGCTGGCTGCGCGACCCGTCCAGCACCCGTCCCGTCGTCGAGATGATGATGGGGCAGCCGGGCAACCCCACCCTCGGCGCGACGCTCGACGCACTCCACGGCATCGGCGGCGAGCGGCTGGACGACGCACCGTTCATCCTCGTGGTGGACCAGCTCGGGAACATCAAGGCCAACCCGCCGTGCAGCGACACCAGCGCAGGCAAGCTCGACACCTACCTGTCGAAGGACGTCCCGGCCTGGATCCGCGGCAACCTCCCCGTGAGCGGAGACCGCGCGAACTGGGCGATCGCCGGCTACTCGCACGGCGGCGAGTGCGCGGCCTACCTCGGCGCGAAGCACCCCGGCATCTGGGCGAACGTCGTCTCCATCTCCGGGCCGGACAAGCCGGGCGAGCACCGGCCGAACTACACGCGCGACACCTATTACGGCGGCAGCCAGGCGACCTACGCCGCCACCTGGCCGGAGAACATCCTCGCCGCCACCCACTACTCCCAGCCGACGCGGGCGATCTTCGTCACCGGCGCGCTGGACACCCACTTCCGCCCGCAGGTGGAGGCGACCGCGACCGCCGCCGAGAAGGCGGGCTGGAAGGTCACCTACTGGGTCGTTCCCGACTCCACCCACACCCAGGCGCTGGAGCCCGGGCTGAAGACCGCGTACAACCAGCTCATCGGCGTCTGGGTGGCGTCCGGAGCGGTGGCGGCGCAGGCCGACCGGCTGCTCTGCACTGCCGACCAGAACGCGCGCGCCTGCGGCCTGACGCAGGCGGGGTCGGTCGCCGGAACGGTGACGATCGTCGACCTCAGCGTTCTCGCCGTGTTCCTCGGGGCGCAGCTTCTGCTGTTCTTCCGCCGCGGGCGCCGCCTCCGCGCCGACGTGGACGCCGCGTAGCGCCCGCACGATTCGTGCCGAATGTCGCGTTTCGCGGCGCTATTCGCGACATTCGGCACGAATTGTGCTGGGTTACGCCGTGACGGAGTCGCGCGCGGCGACGAACGCGGCGACGCAGCGGCGGATCTCGTCGTCGGTGTGTGCGGCCGAGAGCTGCACGCGGATGCGCGCCTTGCCGCGCGGCACCACCGGGAACGAGAACGCCGTCACGTATACGCCGTGCTTCTGCATCTCGTCCGCGATGCGGGCCGTCAGCGCGGCATCCCCGAACATCACGGGGACGATCGGATGCTCGCCCGGCAGGAGGTCGAACCCGGCGTCCGTCATCAGCTCGCGGAACAGCGCCGCATTCGCGACGAGGCGCGCGCGCAGCTCGTCCGACTGCTCCAGCAGGTCGAGCGCGGCCAGGGTGCCGGCCACGATCGACGGCGCGAGCGTGTTCGAGAACAGGTAGGGCCGGGCGCGCTGGCGCAGCAGGTCGACGACCTCCTGGCGGGAGGACACGTAGCCGCCGGACGCGCCGCCGAGGGCCTTGCCGAAGGTGCCGGTGTAGATGTCGACCCGGTCCGCCACACCGCAGAACTCCGGGGTGCCGCGGCCGTGCTCGCCGACGAAGCCGACGGCGTGCGAGTCGTCCACGAAGACCAGGGCGCCGAACTCGTCGGCCAGGTCGCAGATCTCGGCGAGCGGGGCGATATAGCCGTCCATCGAGAACACGCCGTCCGTGACGATGACGGTGTGGCGTGCGCCCGCGTCGCGCGCAGCGGTGAGCTGGGCGCGGAGGTCGTCCATGTCCCGGTTCTTGTAGCGGAACCGCTGCGCCTTCGACAGGCGGATGCCGTCGATGATGGAGGCGTGGTTGAGCTCGTCGGAGACGATCGCGTCCTCCGCCGAGAACAGCGTCTCGAACACGCCGCCGTTGGCGTCGAAGCACGACGAGAACAGGATGGTCGCCTCGGTGCCGAGGAACGCGGACACGCGCCGCTCCAGGTCGAGGTGCTGCTCCTGGGTGCCGCAGATGAAGCGCACGCTCGCCATCCCGTAGCCCCAGTCGTCGAGCGCGGCCTTCGCCGCGTCGCGCAGGGCGGGGTGGTCGGCGAGGCCGAGGTAGTTGTTGGCGCAGAAGTTCAGCACCTCCGCGCCGTCGGCGGTGATCAGCGCGGCCTGCGGACCGTGGATGCTGCGCTCGCGCTTGGTGAGCCCGGCCTCCTCGATCTCCGTCAGCTGCGCCGCGAGGTGGTCGCGAAACGTCCCGTACATCAGAGCTCCGTCCAGTCGAGGATGACCTTGCCGCCGCCGGCCGCCGCCGCTGCGGCGAACCCCTTCTCCCAGTCGCGGGCCGCGAAGCGGTCGGACACGATGGAGGCGATGGAGTCGTGCAGCGGCTTGGAGGTCTGCAGCATGGCGCCCATCGCGTTCCAGGTCTCGAACATCTCGCGGCCGTAGATGCCCTTCAGCGTGAGCATGTGCGTCACGACGATGCCCCAGTCGATCGCGATCTGCTGGCTCGGGAGCCCGAGCATGGCGATCCGGCCGCCGTGGTTCATGTTCTCGATCATCGACGGCAGCGCGGTCGGGGCGCCGCTCATCTCGAAGCCCACGTCGAAGCCCTCGCGCATCCCGAGCGCCCGCTGGGCCTCCCGGATGTCGTGCTTGGAGACGTCCACGGTGAAGTCCGCGCCCATGCCCTTCGCGAGCTCCAGCCGCTGCGCGCTGACGTCGGTGCCGACGATGAAGCGTGCGCCGACGTGCCGGGCGACGGCGATGGCCATCAGCCCGATCGGGCCGCAGCCGGTGACGAGGACGTCCTCGCCGACGATGGGGAACGCGAGCGCGGTGTGGACGGCATTGCCGAGCGGGTCGAACAGCGCGCCGACCTCCGGCTCGATGCCGTTGTGGTGCACCCACACGTTCGTGGCGGGGAGCACGAGGTACTCGGCGAACGCGCCGTCGCGCTGCACGCCCACGCCCTGGGTGCGGATGCACATCTGGCGGCGGCCGGCGCGGCAGTTGCGGCAGGTGCCGCAGACGATGTGACCCTCGCCGGAGACCTTGTCGCCGACCTCCACGTCGTGGACGAGGGAGCCGACCTCCACGACCTCGCCGTAGAACTCGTGGCCGGGGACCAGCGGCGCGGCGACGGCGGACGCCGCCCAGTCGTCCCACCGCAGAATGTGCAGGTCGGTGCCGCAGATGCCGGTGCGCAGCACCCGGATCTTGACGTCCTCCGGCCCGATCACGGGCTCCGGAACCTCGACCAGTGCCAGGCCGGGCGCGGCTTCGCTCTTGAACAGGGCCTTCATGTTCGCCATCCTCGTGGGGTCGTGCGTGTGCGTCTTCGCTGTGGCCGCCGTGCCTTGTGAGCGTGGAGGCCGCGCACCAGCCTACCCGCGGCGCGGGCGGGTGCGGCGCAGATGACGGACACGCGTGCGCGTCGGTAAGCTCTCCGCCATGACGGGCGAACTGGTCGGGAGCAGCGCAGGCGGCGCCGCCGTCCCCGTTCCAGGCGCCCGGCCCTGGACCGACGCCGACAGCGCGCTCTGGCACACCGCGCGCATCCTCGACGCGGTGGCGGGCGGCGTCGTGCCCGACCAGGGAATCCGCACGCTGTTCCCGCTGCACGACGGGGAGGTCGCGCTCGCGCAGGGCACGTACACGCTCGACTCGATGCGGGCGCTCGGCGACGGCAGCTACCAGCGCACCGGCTCGTACGCGTTCGGCTTCGGCGTGGTCGGCCTGGCGGTGACGGCCGGCACGCTGGCCGCCAACGCCTCGCGGAACAACGCCGCCCGCGCGCAGGCCGCGGCCGACGCGCAGGTGGTCTGGCGGCCCGACCACGCGGGGCTGCTGACGGTCACCAACCTCGGCTTCTTCATCGTCACCAGCACCGGCACGTTCTGGTGGGAGTGGGCGTCCGTGGACCTCATGCAGGTGGTCGCGTTCAACACGGTCGTACTGCAGGGCCGCTCGGATCGGGGCCCCGTCACCTGGCGCGTCTACTCCTACTGGGCGGAGCTGCTGTTCGTGCTGTGGGCGCAGGCCCGGCATCCCGGCCACCCGCAGCTCGCCGGCCGGGCATGGCTTCCGGAGCGGTGGGAGGCGTGGGCCGGGTCGGTGGGGCACCCGCTTCCGGCCGCGCAGCGTTAGAGTGCGGACATGAAGCGCGCACTCATCGTGATCGACGTGCAGAACGAGTACGTCACCGGCAACCTGAAGATCTGCCACCCTGACCTGATGACCTCGATCCCGAACATCGAGGTCGCGATGGACGCGGCCGCCGACCACGACGTGAAGCTCGTGCTCGTGCAGCACATCGAGGACGAGGGGTCGCCGGTGTTCGCGCGCGGCTCGGAGGGCGCGGCCCTGCACTCGTCGGTCGCCGACCGGAAGCCGGACCTCCTGGTCACGAAGCAGGGCGTCTCCTCGTTCGCGGGCACCCAGCTCGAGCAGTGGCTGCGCTCGGAAGGCATCGACACCGTCACGATCGCCGGCTACATGACCCAGCACTGCTGCGCAGGGACGGCCCGCGACGCGGCGGCGCTCGGCTTCACGGTGGAGTTCCTGTCCGACGCGACCGGGACGCTCGACCTCGTCAACGAGGCCGGGTCGATCTCGGCGGACGCCCTCCACATCAGCGTGCTGGTGACGATGGACTCGGAGTTCGCCGCCGTCGCGACCACCGAGGAGTGGACGCTGGCGGTGGAGGCCGGCGACACCCTCCCGGTCTCGAACCTCTGGGACAGCACGGGCCACGCGCGGGTGCCGGGCAAGCACGAGGAGCTGCACAAGCTGATGCGGGAGGTCCGCGCGGGCATCGACAGCGACATCGCCGCCGAGGAGGCGCGCGAGTTCCGCAACACGCTGTACGTCGGCCAGGGCGCCTCCACGTCGCTCTGACCACGGGTTCTCCTGAGCAGATCCGCAGGCCCGCGGGCGCTCACCTGAGAGCGCGCTCCACGCCGTCCCCCGCCCGGTGAACGCTGCGTGAAGCCTGGGCGAGCAGTTGCGCCGGGACATGGTGGCTCCCGCGCGCGCGGGCCACGATCGACGAGGTTGAACGCCCCCGTTCGGGGGCGACCTCTCGAAAGGATGCTGATGGCCCCCATCAGACGGACCGCACGCCCCCGGGTCCTCGCAGCGAGCGCCGCCATCGCCGGCGGAGCGCTGCTCGTCGGCGTCACCGCCGCGCCCTCCCTCGCCGACGAAGGCCAGGGCCACGGCGCCCGCGCCGACGTGAAGCACGTGCTCCTCCTCTCGGTGGACGGCCTCCACCAGAAGGACCTCGACTGGTACGTCCGCACGCACCCCGCGTCCGCGATGGCGGCCCTGGCGGCGCACGGCACCGACTACACGAACGCCTCCACCCCGGTCCCCTCCGACTCGTTCCCCGGGATGGTCGCCCAGGCCACCGGCGGCAACCCGGGCACCACGGGTGTCTACTACGACGACACCTTCAACCACGCGCTCCTGCCCGCCGGCACGACGAACTGCGTCGGCGTGAAGCCGGGCGCGGAGGTCGCCTTCACCGAGGCCGCCGACAAGAACCAGGCGAGCATCGACGCCGGTCAGGGTCTCGCCGGGCTCCCCGGCAGCATCCTGTCGATGACGGGCACCCCCGCCAGCCTGCTCGACCCCGCGCAGCTTCCGGTCGACCCTGCCACGTGCAAGCCGGTCTACCCGCACCAGTACATCAAGGTGAACACGATCTTCGAGGTCGCCAAGCAGGCCGGCCTCCACACGGCGTGGAGCGACAAGCACCCCGCCTACGAGATCCTCAACGGCCCGTCGGGCACCGGGGTCGACGACCTCTTCACCCCGGAGATCAACAGCAACGCCGCCGCGCCGTTCACCGGCGACTGGACGCAGGACAACCTGGCGACGCAGCAGTACGACGGCTACAAGGTTCAGGCCGTGCTCAACGAGATCGACGGCAAGGACCACTCGGGCACGAAGCCCGAGCCTGTGCCCGGGATCTTCGGCATGAACTTCCAGACGGTCTCGACCGCGCAGAAGCTGCCGACCTCGGACGGGCTGACCGGAGGCTACCTCGCCGACGGCTCTACCCCTGGCCCGCTGCTGACCAAGGCGCTCGGCTACATCGACGCGTCGCTGGGCGCGTTCACCGCCGAGCTGAAGAAGACCGGGCACGCGGATGACACGACGATCATCCTGTCGGCCAAGCACGGCCAGTCCCCGACGAACCCGGCCGCCCTCAAGCGCGTCCCCGACGGGCCGATCATCGCCGGTCTGAACGCGGCGTGGAAGGCCGCCCACCCGGCCGCGGGCGACCTGGTCGCGTTCTCGACGGACGACGACATCATGCAGCTCTGGCTGAACGACCACACGCAGGTCGCAGCCGACTTCGCCAAGCAGTACCTGGCGACGCACACCGCTGCGGGCAACACCATCACGAAGGCGCCGGTCACGGTGCCGGCCTCCGGCCTCACCACGATCTACGCCGGACCGGGCGTCGCGAAGTACTTCGGCACCGCGAACACCGACCCGCGCATCCCGGACGTGCTCGGCATCGCGCAGACCGGCGTCGTCTACACGGGCGGCACCGCGAAGATCGCGGAGCACGGCGGCGCGAGCGCCGACGACCGCAACGTCCCGATCCTGGTTTCGGCCCCGGGCGCGAAGCACGCGCAGCGGATCGGCGCCCCGGTCGAGACGACGCAGATCGCGCCCACCATCCTGAGCCAGCTCGGGCTCGACCCGCGCGCCCTCCAGGCGGTGAAGATCGAGGGGACGAAGGTCCTCCCCGCTTCGAAGCGCTAACGGACACGACTGAGGGGCACGTTGTTGTCACTTTCCACACGGAAAAGTGACAACGACGTGCCCCTCGGCGTTTGGGGCGCTAGCGCTCGAGCGGGCGCCAGACCACGATCTGGTTGCTGCGGCGGACGCGGGTGCCGGCGCGCATGGAGACGACCTCCCCCTCCGATCCGGCGGCGAAGACGCGCCGACCGGGGCGGTTGAGCAGCTCGTCGGCGAGCGCCGACTCCAGGTCGCGCACCCGGTCGCTCAGCGCGTTGACGTGATCCTCCAGCTCCAGGATGCGGCGGATGCCCTCCAGGCTGACGCCCTCGGAGCCCAGCCGCGCGATCTCGCGGAGCTTCTCGACGTCGCGCATCGAGTAGCGGCGCGACTTGCCGGCCGTCCGGCCGGGGCTCACGAGCCCGAGCCGGTCGTACTGCCGGAGCGTCTGCGGGTGCATGCCCGCCAGCTCGGCGGCGATCGAGATCACGAAGACCTGCGTGTTCTCGTCCATGGCTAGCCCCGAGCCTTGGCCAGGATGTCCTCTCGCGGGTTCTCGTCGGGAAGCTTCTCGGCGAAGGCCTCGAGAGCCTCCTTGGCGTCACTGGACAGGTGCGACGGGACAGCGACCTGCACGACGGCGAGGAGGTCACCCGTGCCCTTCGCCGTCTGCACGCCCCGGCCCTTCACCCGCAGCACGCGGCCGCTCGGGGTGCCGGGGGCGACGCGCAGTTTGACCGGCTCGCCGCCGAGCGTCGGCACCTCGATGGTCGCGCCGAGCGCGGCCTCCGCGAAGGTGACCGGCACGGTGACGCGGAGGTTCAGGCCGTCGCGCTCGAACACGGGATGCTTGCGCACGGCCACGGTGAGGACGATGTCGCCGGCCTCCCCGCCGTCCGGGCTGGGCTGGCCCTTGCCGCGCAGCTTGATCTTCTGGCCGTCGGCCACGCCCGCCGGGATCTTCACCTTGAACGGCTTGCCGTCCGCGGCCTGGAGGCTGATGGTCTCGCCCTTGGTCGCGGTGAGGAAGTCGATGGTGGTGTGAGCGGTCACGTCGTTGCCGCGGGTCGGGCCGCCGTAGCCGCGGTAGCCGCCGCTCGTCGTGCCGAACCGACCGTTGCCGAAGAGGCCGCCGAAGACGTCGTCGAAGCCGCCCTGGCCGCCCTGCTGGAATGTGTAGCCGCGCTGGCCGCCCTGGCCGCCGAACATCCCGCCGAACACGTCGTCGAAGCCGCCCTGGCTGCTCGAACCCGGAGCGGTGAACCGCGCGCCGGAGCCCATCGCGCGGATCTGGTCGTACTCCTTGCGCTGCTCGGGGTCGGCGAGCACCGAGTGGGCCTCGCTGATCTCCTTGAACTTGGCCTCCGCCGCCGGGTCGCCCGGGTTGGAGTCCGGGTGGTACTTGCGCGCGAGCTTGCGGTACGTCTTCTTGAGGTCCGCCTCGCTGACGTCCTTGGAGACGCCTAGGACCTTGTAGAAGTCCTTGTCGAACCAGTCCTGGCTTGCCACGGCGCCTCCTCTCCTGCCTGTGCTGTCGTGGTCGCCGCCCTCGTGGGGCGCGTCGTCTGTGTCGAAGTCTGCATGTGTCGTGGCGCGAGGAGCGGCGGGACACGCATCCCGCCGCTCCTGGCGCTCATCGTCCGGCCGGTCAGGCCGGGGTGGCGACGACCACCTTGGCCACCCGGACCACGGTGGAGCCCAGCCGGTAGCCCGTCTCCACCACCTCCGCGACGGTGTCGGCCGTCACGCCGGGGGTGGGCTGCTGGAAGATCGCCTCGTGGACCTGCGGGTCGAAGGGCTCGCCCTTCTCGCCGTAGGGGGTGAGGCCGAGCCGCTCGACCGCGGTGCGCAGCTTGGCCGCGATGGTCGCGAACGCGCTGCCCTCCGTGAGGTCGCCGTGCTTGTCGGCGCGCTCCACGTCGTCGAGCACCGGGATGAGACCCTTGACGGCGTCCCCGATCGCGCGCTCGCGCTCGATCTCCCGGTTGGCCTCGGTGCGCTTGCGGTAGTTCGCGTACTCCGCGGTCACCCGCTGGAGGTCGGCGAGCCGCTCCGCCGCGAGCTGGTCGGACGTGGTCTGACCGGAGAGGATGTCGAGGTCGTCGTCCGACAGGACGCTCGCCTCCTCCTCGTCGGCCGGACCGACGTCCACCAGCTCCTCGTGCGAGAGGTCGTGCTCGTCGCGCTGCGGCTCGCGAACCTTGCCGGTCTCGGGGTCGATCCTCCGCTTGTCGCGGACGATCGGCTCCTCGCGCTCCGGCTCCTCCGAGCCGGCCCCGTCTCGGTTCTTGTCGGCCATGGTTACTTCTTCTCCTCGTCCTCGACGACCTCGGCGTCGATGACGTCCTCATCGTCGGAGGAGGAGCCCTCGCCCTCGGCGCCCGCCTCGCCGGCGTCGCCGGCCGGGGCCTCGGACGCCTGCGCGGCCGAGTAGATGGCCTGGCCGATCTTCTGCTGGCTCTCGTTGAGCTTGTCGTACGCGGTCTTCACGGCCTCGTCGTCGTCGCCTGCGAGCGCGGTCTTCAGTGCGTCGATGTCGCCCTCGACCTCGTTCTTGACGTCCTCCGGGAGCTTGTCCTCGTTGTCCTTGATGAGCTTCTCGTTCGAGTAGACGAGCTGCTCGGCCTGGTTGCGGGTCTCGGCGGACTCGCGGCGCTTCTTGTCCTCCGCCGCGTGCTCCTCGGCCTCGCGCACCATGCGCTCGATGTCGTCCTTCGGCA
Source organism: Leifsonia sp. EB41 (assembly GCF_041262565.1). Lineage (NCBI taxonomy): Bacteria > Bacillati > Actinomycetota > Actinomycetes > Micrococcales > Microbacteriaceae > Leifsonia > Leifsonia sp. EB41. Next base: position 1,942,752 of record NZ_JBGCCJ010000001.1, read on the forward strand.
GGCTGGAGCCGCCGGTGATCGTCATCGACTGCTCCTTGCCGGTGCCCTTGTCCTTGGCGGACACGTGCACGATGCCGTTGGCGTCGATGTCGAAGGTGACCTCGATCTGCGGGATGCCGCGGGGGGCCGGGGCGATGCCGGTCAGCTCGAAGGTGCCGAGCGGCTTGTTGTCGCGGGTGAACTCGCGCTCGCCCTGGAAGACCTGGATCGCGACGGACGGCTGGTTGTCGTCGGCCGTGGTGAAGGTCTCGCTGCGCTTGGTCGGGATGGCCGTGTTGCGCTCGATGAGCTTGGTCATGATCCCGCCCTTGGTCTCGATGCCCAGGGACAGCGGGGTGACGTCGATGAGGAGGACGTCCTTGCGCTCGCCCTTGAGGACGCCGGCCTGCAGGGCGGCGCCGACGGCGACGACCTCGTCCGGGTTCACGCCCTTGTTGGGCTCCTTGCCGCCGGTCTCCTGCTTCACGAGCTCGCTCACGGCGGGCATGCGGGTGGAGCCGCCGACGAGGACGACGTGCGCGATGTCGGACACCTTGATGCCGGCCTCGCGGATGACGTCCTGGAAGGGCTTCTTGGTGCGGTCGAGGAGGTCGCTGGTCATCTGCTCGAACTGGGCGCGGGTGAGCGTCTCGTCGAGGTTGGCCGGGCCGTTCTCGGTCAGCGACAGGTAGGGGAGCTGGATGCTGGTGCTCATCGAGGAGCTGAGCTCCTTCTTGGCCTGCTCAGCGGCCTCCTTGAGGCGCTGCAGCGCGATCTTGTCCTTGGAGACGTCGACGCCGGTGGAGTCCTTGAAACGCTTGATCAGCCAGTCGACGACGCGCTGGTCCCAGTCGTCGCCGCCGAGGCGGTTGTCGCCGGCGGTCGAGCGGACCTGGATGGTCGAGAAGTCGTCGTCCTTGCCCACCTCGAGGAGGGAGACGTCGAAGGTTCCGCCACCGAGGTCGAAGACGAGGATGAGCTCGTCCTCCTTGCCCTTGTCGAGGCCGTACGCGAGGGCCGCGGCGGTGGGCTCGTTGATGATGCGGAGCACGTTGAGGCCCGCGATCTCGCCGGCCTCCTTGGTGGCCTGGCGCTCGGCGTCGTTGAAGTAGGCCGGGACGGTGATCACGGCGTCGGTGACGGTGTCGCCGAGGTACTGCTCGGCGTCGCGCTTGAGCTTCTGCAGGATGCGGGCCGAGATCTCCTGGGCGGTGTACTTCTTGCCGTCGATCTCCTGGGTCCACGTGGTGCCCATGTGGCGCTTGACGGACGAGATGGTGCGGTCGACGTTGGTGACCGCCTGGCGCTTGGCGGTCTCGCCGACGAGCACCTCGCCGTCCTTGGTGAAGGCGACGACGGAGGGCGTGGTGCGGAAGCCCTCCGCGTTGGCGATGACCGTGGGCTCGCCGCCCTCGAGCACCGAGACGACGGAGTTGGTGGTTCCGAGGTCGATTCCTACTGCACGTGACATATGTGCTTTCTCTCCTTTGTTGCTGGCGTTGGATAGCCGGTGAAGTCATGGGGTCAAGAGTTGAGCCTCGACGGCTCAAGCCTGACATCCCGGGTGGGAGGCTGTCAAGCCGTGCGGATCAAAACTTGAGTACCTTTGACTCAACTTTGAGGTCGGCTGGTCTATTCCGCTAACCGAGAACCGGCGCATCGCTGTCCGACGGCGCGGGGTCCGGGAGGCGCCGCATCCGCAGCGCGTTGCCCGCGCCCAGCAGGCCCGCGGCGAGCGGCACCAGCAGCGCGACCTGGAGCGCGATCGGCCGCGACTCGGTGTTGATGCGGACGACCTCCGCGCGGACCTCCGGCGTCTCGGCGGCCAGCTGCTTCTCGAGCTGGGTGTTCGACATCACCTGGGCGTCCTCCTCAAGCGCTGTCGCCACCTGCTGCTTGTCGGCGGTCGGGAGGACAGTGCTCGCGTTCGTCATCGCGGTGAAGGTGAAGGCGAGCGTCGCCAGCATGATCGCGCCGGCGAACGCCAGGCCGAACGACAGCCCGAACGAGCCGGCGGCGGAGTTGACACCCGCGGCCTCGCTGACCCGCTCGTCGCTGATCGGCGACAGGGTGTAGTTGTTGAGCTGCGAGACCAGGAGACCGAGGCCGCTGCCCGAAACGATCAGCGGGATGGTCAGGAACCAGCCGTTCGTGGCGATCGGCACGATCGGCAACAGGATCGCGATACCGGCTACGGAGAGCAGGAAGCCCCACAGGATCAGGTTCGCGGGGCGGCCCTTCGCCCTCCGGCCGGCGAGCAGTGCGACGACGAACATGCTCAACGACAGCGGGGCGATGGAGAGGCCGGCCTGCAGCGCGTTGTACTCCAGCACCATCTGCAGATAGATGGGCAGCGCGATCATGGTGCCGCCGAGCGCCACCTGCTGGAGGAGCTGGCCGCTGACGCCGGTGCGGAAGAGCTTCGACGAGAACAGGGCGGGGTCGAGGAGGGTCGGCTTGCCGCGGCGGGCGCGCGAACGCAGCCAGAACACGAGGCCGACGAGCGCCGCGACGCCGACGACGATCAGCAGCAGCACGTACTGGCCGCCCTCCTGCCAGACCAGGATGCCGGTCACGATGCCGCCCATCCCGACGACCGACAGCAGCGCGCCGACCAGGTCGATCGAGCGCGAGCCGGTGTACGGGACGTCGTGGACCAGCCCGATCCCGGCGAGCACCACCGCGATGATGACGGCCTCCAGCAGGAACCCGACCCGCCACGACAGGAAGGTCGTGATGAACCCGCCCAGCAGCGGCCCGACGGCGGCGGCGATGGCGGCGGACGCGCCGACGAGCGCGTAGACCCGTTTCTGGTGCGCGCCCTCGAAGTTGCCGTGGATGAGCGACTGCATCGCCGGCAGCAGCAGCGAGGCGCCGATCCCGCCGACCACCGCCCAGAAGATGATGATCGCGATGAGGTTCTGCGCAAGAGTCATCGCGACGGCGCCGACGGCGTAACCGAGCAGGCCGAGGATGTACGCGAGCTTGCGGCCGATGAGATCGCCGGTCTTGCCGCCGATCAGGATGAACGCGGCCGAGACCAGGGCCTCCAGCGCGATCGCGCCCTGGACTCCGCTGACCGTGGTGTGCAGGTCGTGGACCACGGCCGAGATCGAGACGTTCATCAGCGAGGTGTCCACGACGAGCACGAACATCGCCATCGCGAGCAGGATCGCGAGGCGGAAGTTGAAGGGCGCGGCGGCTCCCGTCGCGTCGCTCACAGGCGTTTCGGCTCCCCCGGTCATGCGCACACGAAAGCACAGCCACCGGGGGTTTGGCGACAGGGGATTCACACCGGTTCCACAACCCGCGTCGATAGCGTCGATGACATGGATTCGGACCCGGCCCCGCTGCTCTCCACCCGGGCGATCGAGGCTCTGCAGAGCATCGATCCGGCCACGCTCAGCGAGGTGCAGGCGTTCCGCGAGGACTTCGCGCGGTTCATCATGCCGTACAAGTTCGGCATCGACGAGATCTCCACCAAGGTGTCCATCCTGCGCGAGGAGTTCGCCGAGCTGCACGACTACAACCCGATCGAGCACATCTCCAGCCGGCTGAAATCGGCCGAGAGCCTGGAGCAGAAGGTCATCCGGAAGAACTGCGAGCCGTCGTTCGACGCGATCCGCGACGCCATCACCGACATCGCGGGCGTGCGGATCGTCTGCTCGTTCGTCTCCGACGTCTACCGCGTATTCGAGCTGCTGACGGCGCAGGAGGATGTGCGCGTGCTGCGCGTGAAGGACTACATCGCGCACCCGAAGCCCAACGGGTACAAGAGCCTGCACGTCATCGTGGAGGTGCCGGTCTTCCTCAGCGGCGGGCCGGTCGCGGTTCCGGTGGAGGTGCAGCTCCGCACGGTGGCGATGGACTTCTGGGCGAGCCTCGAGCACAAGATCTACTACAAGTACGACGGCGAGGTGCCGGAGGCGCTGCTGCGCGACCTCACGGCGGCGGCGGGCACGGCGGGGCAGCTCGACATCACGATGGAGGACATCCACCGGCAGGTGCGCGGGGACGGCGGGGCCGAGCAGTACGCGTTGCCGGTGTCGGTCTAGCGAGATAGCTCGTCGTTTCGCGTCCCGCGCGCATGCGAGGATGACACGGTGAGCGAGAGCACCGAACCGTCCGAGCAGCAGGCGGACGCCGAATTCCCGCGGCGCCGCTCGCGTGCGCTGGTCCTCATCCTGGTCATCGCCGTCGTCGTCGTGCTCGCGGACCAGCTCACCAAGCTGTGGGCGACCGCGAGCCTCCAGGTCGGCGTCTACCACTCGCTGATCGGGAACCTGCTCGGCATCCAGCTCATCTACAACTCGGGTGCGGCGTTCTCGTTCCTGGTGGACCAGACCTGGGTGTTCACGATCATCGCCGCACTGGCGGTCGTCGCGCTCCTCTATTTCTCGCGGCGGGTGGGCGCGCGGTCGTGGGCCATCGCGTTCGGCCTCCTGCTCGGCGGCGCGGTGACCCACCTGGGCGACCGGCTGTTCCGGGCGCCGTCGTTCGGGCAGGGGCACGTGGTCGACTTCATCGCCTACGCGAACTGGTTCATCGGGAACGTCGCGGACATCGCGATCTTCTGCGGCGCGGTGCTGGCGCTCATCCTCGCCGTCGTCGGAGTGCCACTCCGCGGCGGCCCGCGGCACCATCACGGCGACGATTCCGCACGAATCACGGCGTAGCGGCCAGCGACATTCGCCACGAATCGACGCTTAGCGCGCGCGAAACGCGACATTCGTCACGAATCGCGCGCGACGGTGGCGAGGTAGTCGTCGAAAGTGACGGTGCCGAGCTGGGCGTCGGGCCCCGGCAGCAGGGTGCCGTCGCGGAGCGCGCGGCCCCAGCGGCCGGGCAGCGGCACCGCGAACACACGGGCGGTGCTCCCGACCGCGGCGAGGTAGCGGCGGACGAGGGCGGGCATGTCCTCCACCTGCGGGCCGCCGAGGTCGCGGCTGAGCCCGACCGGCTCCCCGGTCGCCAGCTCGGCGAGGCGCGCGCCGACCTCCGCCGCCGCGACCGGCTGCGACCGCACCGCAGGGACCGGCTTCACGCGGCCGCGGGACCGCGCCGCGAGCTGGGATGCGAACTCGTGGAACTGCGTCGCACGCAGCAGGCTCCAGCCGTCCCCACTCGCCATCACCAGCCGCTCCTGGGCGGCCTTGCCCGCGTAGTACGCGTAGGGCGCCGCCGCCGCGCCCACGATCGAGAGCGCGACGTGATGCTTCACACCGGCGGCCCGCTCCGCAGTGAGGAGCGCCGTCGTCACCGCCTCGAAGAAGCGTGTGGAGGCCGCGCCTCCCATCGTCGTCACCGAGGTCACATCCACGACGGCCGCACAGCCGTCGAGCGTGCGGGCGAGCCGGTGCGCCTCGCCCGTGTCGTGGGCCGCGGCGAGGAGGTCCGTGCCCTGGGAGCGGCTCAGCACCACCGCCTCGTGCCCCGCCCTCCGCAGAGCTTCGACCGTGCGAGCACCCACCACGCCGGTTCCGCCGGCGACCGCGACCTTCATCGTGTCCATACCGACAGCATCCGCACTCCACGCCTCCTGGACAACCTCTCATCCGGGCGGCCCGCGCGCCGACGTACGATCGGGCCATGACATTCACCGGGTTCGACGAGGACGCGATCGCGTTCTACCGTGAGCTGACCGTGCACAACGACAAGGCCTTCTGGCTGGAGAACCGGGACCGCTACGAGACGCGCGTCGCCGGGCCGCTCCACGCGCTCGCGGACGAGCTGGAGCCCGAATTCGGGGCGGGAAAGCTGTTCCGGCCGTACCGCGACGTGCGGTTCTCGGCGGACAAGTCGCCGTACAAGCTGCACGCGGCGATGACGTTCGAGCGCGGCGGCTACGTGCAGGTGTCGGCGGAAGGACTCGCAGCGGGGGCGGGCGCCCACCAGCTCGACAGGGCGCAGCTCGACCGGTACCGCCGCGCAGTGGACGCCCCGAAGACCGGCGGCGAGCTGACGGCGGCGGTGGAGGCGGTCCGGGCGGCGGGGATCGGCATCGAGGGCACCGACCAGCTCAAGACCGCGCCGCGCGGGTTCGCGGCCGACCACCCGCGCGCGGAGCTGCTCCGCTACAAGGGGCTGATCACGTGGGAGGAGTGGGGCGTCCCCGACTGGTTCGCGACGCCGGAGGCCGCCGAGCGGATCGCGGGGTTCCTGCACGACAGCGAGCCGGTGACGGGGTGGCTGCGCGCGTACGTGCTCGCCGGCGACGGCACGCGCTGACCCCGCACGCGCGGTTCACCGCGCGTTCCCCGCCACGCCCTACGCTGTCCCCATGACGACCGAACGACCGGCGGGCGGCGACGGCGACGCCCTCGCGACCGCGGCCAGCCCGATCTTCGCCGACAGCTCCACCGAGCGCCGCATCCCGCGCAGCTGGGTGGCGTCGTGGGCGCTGTGGGATGCCGGCGGCGCCGCCTTCAACGCGGTCATCACCACGTTCGTCTTCACGGTCTACCTGACCTCCGACTACTTCATCTCCCCCGGGCTCGTCTCAGCGCAGAACGCGGAGAAGGACGCCTCCGGGCCGGCTCACCACGCGGTGACCGGCGCGATCGCCGGCCTCTCCAGCGGGCTGGCGTGGGGCATCGGGATCGCCGGGATCGTCGTCGCCGTCCTCGCACCCGTGCTCGGGCGGCGAACGGACGGCTCCGGCCGCCGCAAGCTGTGGCTGGGGATCAACACCGGCGTCGTGGTGGTCCTCACCGCGCTGATGTTCTTCGTCGTCGGCGAGCCGTCGTTCTTCCTGTTCGGCGTCGTCCTCGTCGCGGTCGGGACCGTGTTCTACGAGATCGCGACCGTCAACTACAACGCGATGCTCGTGCAGGTCTCGACGCCCAAGACGGTCGGCCGTGTGAGCGGACTCGGCTGGGCCAGCGGCTACTTCGGCGGCATCCTGCTGCTCGTCATCGTGCTCGTGCTGCTCGCGTCACCCAACGGCGACGGCACGGGAGGCATCCTCCACGTCACGACGGATCATGGGCTCAACTACCGGCTCGTTGCGCTGGTCGCCGCGATCTGGGCGCTCGCGCTGTCCATCCCGGTGCTGCTGAAGGTTCCGGAGGCGCCGGCCAACCGGCGGCTGCCGCGGGTCGGGTTCTTCGCGTCGTACGGGCTGCTGTTCCGCGACCTCGGGGTGCTGTGGCGGGAGAGCAGGAACACGGTGCTGTTCCTCATCTCGTCCGCGCTGTTCCGGGACGGGCTGGTGGGCGTGTTCACGTTCGGCGGCATCCTCGCGAAGGGGACGTTCGGGTTCAGCCAGTCGGGCGTGATCGTGTTCGCCATCGCGGCGAACGTGGTCGCGGGGCTGAGCACGGTGCTGTCCGGGCGGTTCGACGACCGGTTCGGCGCGAAGCCGGTGATCGTTACGGCGCTGGTCGGACTGGTGATCGCGGGACTCGCGGTGTTCTTCCTCCACGACGGCGGGGCGATCGCGTTCTGGGTGTTCGGGCTGCTCCTGTGCCTGTTCGTCGGGCCGGCGCAGTCGGCGAGCCGGACCTTCCTGACCCGGGTGACGCCGGCCGGGCGCGAAGGCGAGGTGTTCGGGCTGTACGCGACGTGCGGGCGGGCGGTGTCGTTCGTGGCGCCGCTGCTGTTCGCGCTGTTCGTCGCGGTCGGCGGGGCGCAGTACTGGGGCATCCTCGGGATCGTGCTCGTGCTGCTGGTGGGGTTGCTGCTGTTGATTCCGGTGCGGTCGCCGCGGTAGGAGTCAGCGAGGCCAGGCCTGGACGAAGCGGGCGAAGAGTTCGGCGAAGGTGCGGGCCTCCTCGGGGGTGAAGGAGGCCAGGGCGGTCTCGACGGCGGAGCGGCGGTGGTCCTGGACCTCTCCGAGCTGTGAGCGCCCGGCGGTGGTCAGCTGGATGAGCGCCCGCCGCGCGTCGGACGGGTCGGGCACGCGCCGCACGAGCCCGCGCTCCACGCCCTCCTGCACGAGCCGGCTCGCGCGCGGCTGATCGACGCCGATCGCGGTGGCGAGGGAGCTGACCGAGAGCTGCCGCCCCTCCGCCTCGGCCGCGGCCAGCGCCTCGAGCATCCGGACGCGGGCGAAGCGGCCGAGCGATCCGTCGCGTCCGCGGCGACCGGGACCGGGGCGGGCGGAGTCGCCGAACGGTCCGGGGAATCCGGCCCACGGGCCGCGCGGGGACCAGGTGTGCGGGTCGAAGCCGTGCGGGGTGGGGTGGGAGTGGCCGTGATGGTCGTGGGGGGCGGTGGCGTTGCGCGCGTCGGTGTCGTCGATGGCGGGGTGGGCGGAGTCGTGGTCGGGACGCTGGTGGTCCGTGTCGCGGTCGCGGGTCTGGTCGGCGCCATCGGTGGGGCCGCTGTGATCCGTGCCGTTGCCGCCGTGGTCGACGCCGTGGTTGGCGCGGCCGTGACCGGGGTAGGCGCCGTGGTCCCACGGCCCGGTCGGGCGGCGGCGCGACTGGTCGCGGCGGACGGCGACCAGTGAGCGCTCGATGAGTGCGACCACGTCCGCTTCGGGCGAACGGTCCTGCTCTTGACGATCCTCAGCCATGCATGTAACTATACATTTACTTGTAACAGTACATAGAAAACGAAGGGAGTCTCCCGATGACGACCATCGACGACTCGAACACCCACGATTCATCCGACACCCCGCCGTACTTCTGGTTCGGCGAGATCAGCGCGCGCCTCCGCGCCCGGACGCGCGACGAGCTCCACGAGCTCGACCTCGGCCGCCGGGGCTGGCGCGTGCTGCACACCCTCGCGGACGGCCCGGCCACCGCCGACGAGCTCTACGCCTCCCTCCCGCACCGCGGGCGCCGCGGCGGACGCCCATTCGGAGGCCAGCCCACGGACGCCGGACGTCCTGACGCGGCGGACGCGCCTTCCGACGAGCAGACCCACGCGGCCGCTGGTCCTCGGGAATGGCGCGGCCGCCCCGACTGGATGCGGCGCGAATGGGAGCGCCGCCAGCAGATGTACCGCGCGTGGATGGAGCACGACAACTCCCGCGTGCAGGACGGGCCGCACGACCACGACGGGCACGACCACGACCACGGCGCGCACGACCACGGACCCGACCACACCGGCCACACACACGACCAGAGCGAAGCCGACTCCTATGGGCCCGACCGCGGCGCCCACGCGCACGGCGACGAGCACCAGGGGCACGACCACGACCACCAGGGGCACGACCACCACCAGGAGCACGAGCACGGCGACCACTCCCACCACCCGCATCCCGACCACCACGGCGCCGAGCAGGCGTTCGAGCGCGGCTTCGAGCGCGGCTTCGTCCGCGGCGTCGAGCGTGCGCACGCCGGGCACGGCTTCGGTCCCGGCGGATCCGGGCATGGCTGGCCCGGGTACGGCGGCTTCGGCCCGGCCGCTACGGTCGCGGCTTCGGCCCCGGCCGGTTCGGTCCCGACGCGTGGGGGCACGAGCACGCAGGGCACGGCCGTCCGCCGTTCGCCGGCCGGCACGGTTTCGAGGGGCGTTGCCGCGGCGGCGTGGACCGCATCCTCGCGGACTTCGTCGAGCGCGGCTGGGTCTGGTTCGACGGGGATCGCGCGACGCTGACCGACGAGGGACGCGCCGCGCACGACGCCGCGGCCGAGCACATCCGCACGGCGCGGGCGACGGTGTCCGAGGGCATCGACCCCGCCGACCTCGCCACCACGCTCGCCACCCTCGAGGCGATGGCGCGCAATCTCGGCTGGACGCCGCGCGCGGAGGAGGCCGAGGAGACCACCACCGCCCCCGACTCCCAACAGGGCACCGACCCGGAAGTGGGCACCGACGCCGATTGAGGCGCCGGCAGACTCCGAGGGGGCGCGACCACCGGCCGCGCCCCCTCGCCGCACCCCTTTCCCCCGCCCCGCCCGCGCCTAGGATGGACGCATGACGTCACCGCGCGAAGAGGTCGTCCTGCTCGCGGAGGACGGCACCCCGATCGGGACCGCGGACAAGGCGACCGTCCACACCACGGACACGCCCCTCCACCTGGCCTTCTCCTGCCACCTCTTCGACGGCGAGGGCCGCATCCTCGTGACCCGCCGCGCGCTGAGCAAGGCGACCTGGCCTGGCGTCTGGACCAACTCGTTCTGCGGGCATCCGGCTCCTGGCGAGTCCATGGAGGCCGCGATCGCGCGCCGCGCGGCCGACGAGCTCGGCACCTCGGTGGAGAACCTCGTGCCGGTCATCCCCGACTTCCAGTACCGCGCCACCGACGCCGCCGGCATCGTCGAGTACGAGGTCTGCCCGGTGTTCACGGCGACGATCGCCGCCGACCTGAACCCGTCCGCCGACGAAGTCGCCGAATGGGAGTGGGTCGACCCGCGTGCGCTGCTGGCGGCGGTGGAGGCCACGCCGTGGGCGTTCAGCCCCTGGCTGACCCTCCAGTTGCCCGCTCTCTACGCCGACGACGCACCCGAAGCTTCAGGCCAGCTGTGAGTCTGACTCACTATTTTCCACCTGTGTAATCGACTGTGGATAACTCGCGGAGCGTATGCCGCGAAGCGAATCCATTCGGAGACGAAGCAGTTCGCCGAGGTATCAGTTGCGGGACCGCACAGCCGCGGCGCACGACGGATCAGCCCGTGCGCACCGCGTCGACGTGCTGCTCCAGCCACCAGGTGCGGCCCTCGTCGTTCGAGACCCAGCCGTCCCACTCGAACGACTCGGCGGTGATCTTCGAGAAGTTCCAGCGGATCGGCCGGCCGTCGGTCTGGGTGCCGTCCTGCCGGATGCCGTCGCGGCGATGCGGTGTGGCGACCAGCGTGCAGAAGTCGCCGGCCGCGGCGCCGAACCAGCTCACCCGCCACGCGCCGAGCGTCGAGTCGTAGACGCGCACGGTCGAGCCGTGGGCGGCGAGGGACTCGGGATGCTCGGGGTCGCGCGCCACCAGCACGTCCTGCACGGCCCGGCCGCCGAGCGTGTACGCGAACACCCACTCCTCGACCCGTTCCGTCCACGCACCCGAGGCCTCGTCCAGGAAGCGGACGTCGGCCCGCCAGCTCCCGACGAGCTGCCCGAACAGGTGCATCCGTTGCGGACGCTCCGGCGTCGGCTCGGCCGCGATCAGGGCTCGCGCGAAAAGGGAATCGGTCGACTCGCTCATGGGCAGCCCTCTCGGGTCGGGGACTAGGAGGACGGGCGTCCGGCTTCGGTCGCGGACACGTCGGTCCGGTGGAAGTTGAGGTACGAACGTGAGGCAGTCGGTCCGCGCTGGCCCTGGTACCGCGAGCTGTACTCGGCCGAGCCGTACGGCTTCTCGGCCGCGGACGACAGCCGGAAGAAGCACATCTGGCCGATCTTCATCCCCGGCCACAGCTTGATCGGCAGCGTCGCGACGTTGCTCAGCTCCAGGGTCACGTGCCCGGAGAAGCCGGGGTCGATGAACCCCGCCGTGGAGTGGGTGAGGAGGCCGAGCCGCCCGAGCGAGCTCTTGCCCTCCAGCCGCGCGGCAACGTCGTCGGGCAGACTCACCAGCTCGAACGTGGACCCGAGCACGAACTCGCCCGGGTGCAGGATGAATGCCTGGTCGGGGTCCACCTCGACGAACCGGGTCAGCTCCGGCTGGTCGATCGCGGGGTCGATGTACGGGTACTTGTGGTTGTCGAACAGGCGGAAGAAGCGGTCGAGCCGGACGTCGATGCTCGACGGCTGGACCATCGCCGGCTCGTACGGCTCCAGCGCGATCCGCCCGGCACCCAGTTCGGACTTGATATCACGATCGGAGAGAAGCACGCGCCCAGCCTATCGGGTGCGCGGGCACCGGCATCGGGGGTTACGCCGGAGGTCGGACGCTCACAGCCGCAGGCCGCCCTCCAGGAACGAGAACGCCCGGTCCACGAGCACAGCCAGCTCCGCATCCGGGTCGTCGGCGAGCTCCGAGAGCACCGCGAACATGCTGCCGATGATGGCGCCCGCGAGGGTGCGGACGGCGAAGTCGTCGCGCGGGCGGCCGGCACGGTCGGCGATCGCCTCGGAGATCAGGAGCATCGACTGCGAGAGCTGGTCGAGGATCGCGCCGCGCAGCGCGGGGACGTCGAGGACGAGGGGCGGAGAGCTCCTTGGGGTAGGCGGACTCGAACCCGTCCAGGCCGATCTGGTCGATCGCGCGGAGGGCGCGCTCGCGCCGCGCCTCGGGGCGGACGCCCTTGGCCTCCAGCCCGAGCTCGACGTTCTCGAGCACGGTCAGCCACGGAAGCAGCGCGAACGACTGGAAGACCAGCGCCGTGCCCGGGTTGGCGCCGTTGAGCACCCCACCCTTGAACGAGACGGTTCCGGCGGTCGGTGCGATCAGCCCGGCGATGCAGCGCAGCAGCGTGCTCTTGCCGGAGCCGGAGCGGCCGAGGAGGGCGACGATCTCGCCCTGGTGGATGGTGAGCGTGACGCCGGAGAGCACGGTCTTCTCGCCGCCGTCGGTGGCGAACGACTTGGTGACGTCGCGGACGTCGATGAGTGCGGTGTTCGTGGTGATCATGATGGGAGCCCCCTCACGGGCGGAAAGTCACAGGCTGAAGCGCTTCTCGGCGACCGCGTAGAGCCGTCGCCAGAACAGGCGGTTGAGTCCGACGACGAAGACGGACATGACGATGACGCCGACGAGCACGCGTGCCATGTCGCCGGTCTGGGTGGCGTCGGCGATGTACGCGCCGAGGCCAGTCGCGGTGTAGGTGTGGTGGTTGTACGTGACGACCTCGGCGACGATGGACGCGTTCCACGCTCCGCCCGCCGCGGTGATGCCGCCGGTGACGTAGGCCGGGAAGATCGCCGGGAGGATCAGCCTCCGCCAGCGCTGCACGCGGCCCACCCCGAAGCTGTCCATCGCCTGCCGCAGGTCGGTCGGGATGGCACTGGCCCCGGCGATGACGTTGAACAGGATGTACCACTGCGACCCGAGCGCCATCAGGAGGATGCCGCCGTAGTCGAGCGGGATGCTCGTCGCCACGAAGAACGCGATCGCGAACGGGAACAGGAAGTTCGCCGGGAAGCTCGCCAGCAGCTGCACGACCGGCTGGGCCAGCCGGCTGATCCGCGGGTTCATGCCGATCCACACGCCGATAGGCACCCAGACGATGGTCGCGAACAGCAGGATGACGACGACGCGCGCCATCGTGACCGCGCCGAGCCCGAACGCCTCCAGGAACGCGCCCATCCCCAGCGAGTGCTGGATGAACAGGTAGGAGGCGATGGCGCCCACGACGATCGCGGCGACGACGAGCACGGTCACGACCACGTCCAGCGTGCGCTTGCGCACCTCCGGCACCCGCAGGGGATGCTCGGCCAGCCCGAACGGCCGGGTCGCCTTCTCGAGCCCGCGCCCGATCGGGGCGAACCCGCGCTCCACGACGCGCGGCAGCCAGGACCGGCTGATCACGTCGAGGACGACGCTGCGCGGCCGGTCGGTGGGCGCGGTGTCCTCCTGGCGGAAGCGCTCGGCCCAGGCGACCAGCGGACGCCAGAACAGGAAGTTCACCCCGAGGACCATGACCGCCATCGTGACGATCGCCCAGCCGACCCGGTCGAGCTGGCCGGCCTCCACCGCCGAGGCGACGTAGGCGCCGACGCCGGGCAGCGCGAAGCTGTGGTTGTTGACCGTGATCGCCTCGGAGGCCGCCAGGAAGAACCAGGCGCCGCCGAAGCTCATCATGCCGTTCCAGACCAGCGGGATCATCCCGGACGGGACGTCGAGCTTCCAGAACCGCTGCCACTTCGTCAGCCGCATCAGCCGGGCGGCTTCGTCGAGGTCGCGGGGCTGGCTGGTCAGCGACGCGTAGAACGAGAAGGTCATGTTCCACACCTGCGAGGTGAAGATCGCGAACACCGCGGCCGACTCCAGCCCCAGCGTGGAGCCGGGGAACAGCGCGATGAACCCGGTGACGGTCACCGACAGGAAGCCGAGGATCGGGACGGACTGCAGGATGTCGAGCGCCGGCAGGATCACCTTCTCCGCGCGCGGCAGCCGGGCGGCGGCCGTCGCGATGACGAAGGTGAACACCAGCGATGCGGCGAGCGCAGCGAACATCCGCAGCAGCGAGCGCAGCGCGTAGTACGGCAGCAGCGCCGGGTTCGTGTCGATGGACGACGGCACCTCGGCCAGCCGCACGGGCGCGGAGGCGCCGGCGGTCGCCTGGATCAGCAGGTAGAAGAGGACGACGATCGCGACGGCGACCAGGACGTCGATCCAGCGGAAGCGGACACGGCGGAGCGTGCCGGCGCCGGGGACGGTGCGGAGAAGAGGCATGACAGGACCTCCCTGAGTCGAAGGGCAGACAGGAGACGAAGGGCGTCGCCTGCCGCGCGGGACTCAGCGGCCGCCGGGCGTGGAATGCGGGGAGGCCGTGGTCGCGGGAGCGCAGCAGGGACGGAACGGACTATGGTCGTCGCTCACGGCGGATCACCTCCTCGCACTCACGGCAGGCGTGCGCCAGGCTCCACCCCCGGCCGCGTGCGCGTTCGGGGGCGAGACTCCCACGTAAGAGCTTCGGCACTGCACGACGTATCCCCTGCTGGGGAAGCCACTTGGGGTCACCCCTTAAGCCGGGGAGACCTGTCCTGATCTTGGGCGTCTCTCGACGTCGTGAGATCAGTGGCCTGTGTTCGCGCAGAAGCCTCACCTAACGAAGTTCTGCCTCAAGAACGGTAGCAGAGGATCGCGCGTGGGAGCGCAGACCCTTACGGAACCCTCACGGCGCGAGGAACAATCGCAGAAAGTCTTTTGCAGAATCTTTTCTGCGATTACACTTCCGAGTATGACCGACGAGCCGGAACCGTTCCCGGAGCTCGATCCCGCCCAGGATGTGCTGCTCAGCCCCTCCGCCATGCGCGGGCTGGTCAACCCGCTGAGACTGCGGCTGCTCGACCTCCTCCAGGCCGACGGCCCCTCCACCGCGACCGAGCTCGGCCGGCGCGTGGGCCAGTCCACCGGCGTCACCAGCTATCACCTGCGCGTGCTCGCCCAGCACGGCTTCATCGTGGAGGACGCCGAGCGCGGCAACGACCGCGACCGCTGGTGGCGCGCGGTGCACCGGTCGACGTCCTTCTCGTTCCGCGTGCCCGGCGTCGCCGCCACCGCGGAGACCGTCGACCAGGCCGTGCAGTTCGTGCGGCTCAACGCCGAGGAGTCGCACCGGCGCGTGCTGGCCTGGGTGGACACCCTGTCCAGCCAGGTGGAGGAGCTGCCGGAGCTGCCGTGGACCGTCAGCGACTGGCCGCTCACCCTCACCGTCGAGCAGGCGCGGGAGGTCACGGCGACCGTGCGTGAGCTGGTGTCGCGGTTCCGGCGCGAGCCGGGGGCGGAGGCCGGCGACGGAGTCCGGGTGCACGCGCAGTTCCAGCTCTTCCCGGAGCCATGAGCGACACCGCCCGCCGCGCTCCCCTGCTCGGGCTGATCGGCGCGTACTTGGTCTCCGGCGCCGGCACGGCGCTGTCGGCCATCGCCATCCCGTGGCTCGTGCTCGTCACGACCGGCAGCGCGGTCGCCACCGGCCTGGTCGGGTTCGCGGAGATGGCGCCGTACGTGCTGCTGCAGGCGACGGCCGGGCCACTGGTCGACCGGATCGGCCTGCGCCGCACCTTCCTGATCGGCAACCTCGTGGCCGCGGCTGCGGTGTTCGCAGTGTTCCTGCTCGGGGCGCTGGACGACCTCCCGCTCGGCGCGCTGGTGGCGCTGGTCGCGGTGGCCGGCGCCGTGCGCGGCGCTGCGGACGCGGCCTCCACGCCGATGATCCCCCCGCTGGCGCGGCTGGCCCACTGGAGCGACGAGCGCGCGGTCGGGCTCTACTCGGGCGCCAACCGCGCGGCGCTGCTGATCGGGATGCCGCTCGCCGGCGTGCTGGTCGCGCTGGTCGGCCCGGCGGTCACGATCCTGATCGACAGCCTGAGCTTCCTCTGCGCGGTCGTGGTGGTGGCCGCGACGGTGCCGCGCGTCCGGCCGGAGTCGGAGATGCCCACCGTTGCACCGCGGCTCGGCCCGCGCGCCTACTTCGCCGAGCTGCGGGAGGGGCTGCGCTTCCTCCGCGCCGACCGCCTCCTCCTCAGCCTCATGGCGTTGATCGTGCTCACGAACCTGCTCGACCAGGCGATGAGCGCGGTGTTCCTCCCGGTCTGGGCGCACGACCGGGTGCACGACGCGGTCGCGTTCGGGGTGGTCGGCGGCGCCTCCGGGTTCGGGATGCTCGCCGGCGTGCTGCTCACCGCGTGGCTGGGCCGGCGGCTCCCGCGCTGGCTGACCTTCGCCTGCTGCACCCTCCTGGCATCGGCACCGCCGTTCTTCGCGGTAGCGGGCTGGACCTCCGTCGTCGCGGTCGCCGCGGTGTTCTTCGTGTGCGGCGTCTTCGGCGGCGTCCCGAACCCGATCATCGGGGCGGTGCAGTACGAGCGGGTCCCCGCGCTGCTGCAGACCCGCGTGCTCGGGGCGATGAAGGCGAGCGCCTATCTGGGCGTGCCGTTCGGGTCGCTGCTCGGCGGCCTCCTCGCGCAGGGCGTCGGACTCACCTGGGCGTGCGTCTGTGCGGGCGTGGCGATGCTGCTCGCGACCGTCGCTCCGCTGGTGTTCCCGGTCTGGCGGCAGCTGGACCGCTTGCCCCTCCCGGTCGCCGGTTAGCGCCGTCAGGCGCCGGCCCCAGTCGGCCGAACTCGCCACCCCCGGTCTTGGGTCGCCCGACACACTCTGATCCACTCGGGCTCCTTCGATGTAGCCAAATGGCTTCGACGCGGCCAGCACCCCCGCGTGCCGGCTCACCTTGATAAGCGCATCGCAGCCCCTTCTGGTCAGGCTCGACAGTCCCGACAGCAATGAAGCATGGCTTGGGCATCGCTCATTTCGAAGTCCACATCGAAGCTCCCGATGGCTGATCGTGAGCAATATCGCCGTTCGGCATGTAGAAGTAGAAATACACGTAACGAACCGAGCTGATGTGAAGGGAAGTCGAATGCCTCTTTCTGTTTTCGAGGCCCTTCAGGATGTTGCCGTCTCAGATTCGACCCGAGGGGTTTGGGCGGACGGTCGATGGCGCAGCTGGAAGGCGTGCAAGGTAGCGGCAGACGAGGCGAGCATGAATCTGTCGCAAGCTGGGATTCGTCGAGGTCATATCGTGGCTGTTCAGCTTCCCAACAGCTGGGCGATGGTCGTGATCGCGGCCGCCCTGTCGAAGCTTGGGGCGAGCCTTCTTCCCATCCACATGTCGCTCGGCACCCTTGAAGCAGTCGCACTTCTCACCCAGGTCGAGCCTGCCCTGTTTATCGGCGCCTCCACCTACAGGGGAACCGACCGCCGCGCCGACGTCTCCAAGATGGCGCACGCTGTTCCCGACATGAGAACGATCGCTCTAGACGATCTCGACAAGGTGCCCGCACTGTGCGTCCCGGCTTTATCGGACGTAGGCGCTTGGACAGATACTCCGGGTACGGCGATTCTCCTCGTATCATCAGGGACCACATCCACTCGCCCCCGGATTTGCGTTCATTCGGAAACCTCACTCCTGCTCAACGCACGCTCAGTCGCGCGAGATGCTGGGCATGCTTCAACGGATGTCTTTCTCGCAGGCGGACAACTCAGTCATGCGTTCGGCCTGCTATCCCTCCACCTAGCCCTGGTAACTGGAGGATCGCTCGGGTTGTTCACGGAGTGGGGCCCGGAAGCGTTCCTCTCCACCATCGAAGGGTGCGAGGCAACGAGACTTCTCGCCGTCCCCACCCAGCTGAATGACCTGTTGGAAACTGCACGTCGGAACGACATTGATCTCGCGGCGACGACCCTGAGGGAGGTCCGGACCGGTGGCGCCTCTGTCTCTCGCCCGCTTTGTGAGGCGATCCGATCCCGCACGGGTGCCGAAGTTGTCGTCCAGTGGGGAATGACGGAGATTGGCGCCGGGGCGGTGTTGCGGTTCGGCGATTCTGAGCCTGACGACCTCTACGTGACCCCGCTTCCGGGATCGCGAGCACGGGTCGCGGCCGGAGCTAACGAGGAGCTCCGACTCGGTGAGCTCGAGTTCTCCAGCCCTTGGATTGCAGTCGGATATCTCGGCGCCGGCCGACAGATCGAGAGCTGCGAGCTGACTCCGGATGGATGGCTTCGGACCGGTGACCTTGCTCAGCGACGAGGAGACAGCTTCGCTCTCGAGGGCAGGCGCGACGATCGCATCAATCGGGGTGGATTGAAATTCAGCGCCGTCGAAATCGAGCAACATCTGACTGACATGCCGGAACTTTGCGCGATCGCGATCGTTGCCAAACAGGACGAGCGTCTCGGCGAGCGCGCCATTCTGTTTGCGACGCACCGCGAGGTCGCCACCGCGGTGACACTCCAAGACGTCGTAACTCACTTAGCCAACAAAGGCGTCGCGAAGTACAAGTTCCCCGAGGAGCTCTTCATCCTCGAGTCCCTCCCAATGACCCCATCCGGGAAGATCGCGAAAGGCGAGCTCAGAGCAAAGCTCGCCACTATTCACGCATCTGAATTCAGACCATCAACCACTGCAAGGAGCGAAACATGACAGCATCCACTCAACTCGCGTCGAACGACGAGAAGTTCTATATGGTCAATTTCCTTACTGTCGAACGAGAGAACCAAATCGCGCTGGCAGAGAACATGGCTGAAGCCGGAGAGAAGGCCATTCGCAATAGACCAGGGTGCATCTCGGTAAACGTGCTCAAAAGCACGGACGGATATCGCGTGCTCTACATCGCCCAGTGGGAAAGCAAAGAAGCCATCCGGGCATCGATGGGAGACCCGGTCGTCCAGGCCTACCGGGATCGCGCGGGCGAGCTTGCGGAGCCGGACGCACGCGCCTTTACCGTGTTCTCGACGCACTACCCGGATCCGATTGAGGAAGCATCTGAGTCGTCGGTACATTCGGTCGCTCGGTGAATGAACTTTTGATGATTCGCCGGAAGGACCGAATGTGATCTATCGTCGCGTGAGTACTCGCGTCACGGTTCTCCAGCCAGCTGATGTTGACGAAGCACCGGTAATCGGCATTGGATATCTCGAGTCGCTGCACTCGGTCGGCCGCAACAAGCGGGTTTATGGCCAGTTGAGGGAGAAGAGCGCAGCCCATTCCCGCGGCGACGAGCTCGCTCAAGACGCCGATGCTTTCGACAACCGTTGGAGCCATCTCCAACTTTCGGTCTCCCAGTGCAGAGTCGAACATTTCTCTAAAGCCGCACCCTGCCTCCGTCACCAGGAAGCGCTCCGAACTCAACCGATCCAGATCCACCACGCCCTCCGTCCCCACGGGGTGTCCCGTCGGAACGACGAGTACAAGGCGGCACTCGGCGACCGCCTCCGTTTGAAGGCCAAAATGGGCGGGCGGTGGACCGAAGGTGAGACTCACGTCGATCTCGTTCTCCAGCACCGCTTCGTAGAGCACGCCTCGATTCGCCCCCCGAGTCACGGCGAAGGAAACGAGTGGGTGTGACTTTTGGAACTCGCTCAGCGCCTCAGGCAGCTGTTGGATTCCCAGCGTCTCTAGCGCCCCGAGTCGAAGGGATGTTGTGGACGCCGCACGCCCGGCTACCTCATTCTCGGCTTCGTCGATAAGCGAGAGCAGCGTCCGAGAGTACCCGAGCAGCTTGCTTCCCTGCTCGGTCAGCTCAAGTCCTCGTGTGGCACGGACGAAGAGCTTTACGCCGAGATCGTTCTCCAACGACAGGATCTGTTCACTCACCGTCGATTGAGCGAAGTGCAGCTCACGTGCCGCGGCCGAGAAGCTTAGCGACCGTGCCGCAGCATCGAAGGTTCGTATGTGTCGCAACTCCATAGGTCCATACCCCGATGTGTGAAGGAACGAGCCGCAAAGCCGCAACTCTCAATCAAGTCTCCCACCCAAAATTTCGCAATAGGACATATTTTTGGACATCATTTCTACTAATCAGCGAATCAGTCCTTCGGTTCTCATCGGTCTTTCGCTGGGTTACTTCATGGTGCTCCTCGACACAACTATCGTCGTGGTTGCCCTCCCCAACATTGAGTCCGACCTCGGCGGTGGTCTCAGCGCGCTTCAATGGGTGGTGAACGGATACACGCTGACATTCGCTGCGTTTCTACTGACAGGTGGCTGGTTATCCGATCGTTTCGGCGCACGCAAGGTGTTTCTTTGGGGCCTGGCCACATTCGGACTACTGTCCGCCGTAACGGCGGTCGCGCAGAGCATCGTCGCTCTCGTCGCCCTTCGTCTACTGCTCGGCGTCGCCGGAGCTCTTCTTCTACCGTCTTCGCTCGCCGTAATCACGCACCTGTACACGGATCCGGCGCTCCGGGCCCGCGCGCTGGGCAATTGGGCTGCGGTGACGGGATTCGCTCTGGTTTGCGGGCCAGTTCTCGGCGGAGTCCTCGTCCAAACTGTTGGCTGGCGGGGGATATTCGTCGTCAACCTTCCCTTGGCCGCAATCAGTCTGGGGATCACTTGGCGACGCACTACCGAAGTCTCCCTCAAACCTCGGCGACGTCTTGATCTGGCCGGTCAGGTGCTCGCAATCGTGGCACTGGGAGCGATCATCTTCGCGATGATCGAAGGCCCAGATCTCGGATGGAGCGCCCCGGAAACGATCATCGCCATCGCTTTGGCAGTCCTCGCCCTCTTGCTGTTCATACTCTTCGAGCGTCGGCGCGGCGACAACGCGATGCTGCCCCTCAGGATCTTCCGAAACCGCCAGCTCTCAGCATCGATGGGCGCGGGACTACTCGCGAACTTTGGCCTCTCCGGCTTGCTCTTCGTGCTCTCCCTCTTCTTTCAAGAGGGCCGCCACTACTCCGCCCTGGTCACCGGCTTGATGTTCCTACCGCTCACCCTCCCCACTGCGTTCAACCCGATCTATGCAGGGAAACTGGTCGCCCGAATCGGACCACGGGCCCCAGCAACGCTCGGAATGTGCCTGATGGCCGTCGGGGCACTCGCGCAGGCCCCCTTCACGGGATCCGCTACTGCAGACCAGATCGCAACAGCCGCGGGGCTACTGATCTTTGGCTTTGGGGTGTCGTTCACGCTTCCCTCGCTTGTCGCCGCGACAGCCCAAGCCGTGCCACTTGAACTGGCGGGAATCGGTGCTGGGGCGCTGAACTCGATGCGCCAAATCGGCGCCTCCCTGGGAGTCGCGCTGCTCGGACTGACGCTGACTGCCTCGACAACAGTCGAGCAGGGAACAATGCTCGCGCTGACAATTAGCGGCGGGATCTTCATCGCGGGTGCGTTCTTGGTACGGGCCAACCTCCAAACGAAGAAAGGATGAAAATGGACTCCTACACAACAGATCAAATTCTCACCCCGCTGAGGGGCGTTGACCACGTTGCTTATGTGACGTGGAATCCGGGCGAGACCCGCGACTTCTACGTCGAGGCAATGCACATGCCACTCGTACATGCCATTACCGCCAAAGGGTGGCTCGTTGACGACTACCCCGACTTCGCCCACTTCTTCTTCGACATGGGCAACGGGAACCACATCGCGTTTTTCTACTTCTTCGGCCTTCCACCGGAAGAAGCCCCCAGCGATCTGATGCAGCGATCGCGGCACATCGCCTTCCACGTCGACACCGAGGACGAACTCAACGACTGGCGCTCGAGCCTCAAATCGCATGGAGTCAGAGTGACACGACCCATCACCCACGAACTCATCGAATCGATCTACTTCCACGATCCGAACGGAATCCAACTCGAGATAACTCGGCCACTCCGAGCCTTCGATCAGAGGGACAGTCGGGACGCTGACCTGACCCTGCAAGCCTTGGCTGATGTGGCAGCCTCGCCGGCCCCGTCCATAGAAGAACTCTGGAGGCGAAAGTTCGCCCTCGTTTCAAGGAATGTCGAGCGGACCGAAGTTGGGAGCATTCGATGATTCAGTTCTGTGTTCTGAAAGCATCCGAGTTCCTCCCCATTGCTGCCGCAGCTCGATCGGTAGGCATGCAAGAGGCCGATTTCGGCGACTACCTCTTGCTCTCGTCACACGAGGACATCATCACGATTCACTCCAATCCGTCTGAGATCCCCGACGCAGTCTGGTTCGGCGCGCTGACTGGTGGATTCGGAGCAGAGCTGGTCAGCATTGACCAGTCTCAAATGACCTTGGCCGCATCCCGAGCTCGAAACACCGAACGGTGAGCGACACGAGCTCGGCTCGCCGACACTCCGTCCTCATCGTTGGCGCAGGACCAGCAGGACTCAGTGCCGCCCTAGCATTGAGGAAACACGGAATCGACGTGCTCGTCATAGAACGCCGCGGGCCTGATTCCCCCCGGCCAGGAAGCCGCGCCGCGTACCTCCACGGTCAAACCCTGCGCCACTTCGAGGCAATCTCGCCAGGCCTCGGTCGGCGGGTCGCGGATGCGGGCATCATGTGGCACACCAAACGGACGTTGTGGCGAGGGCGCGACATCTACTGCCAGACGTATCCCGCCCCAGACCCCGAAGATCTTCCCCCGTTCACCTCGTTGCCCCAGACACGGACCGAAGACATCATGCTCGAAGCCTGCATCGCGGCGGGTGTCGAATTCGAATGGGACTGCAACATCGTCAACATCACCAGCGATACCTCGGGAGTCCTCGCCACGGACTCTCGCGGTTATCGCTGGGAGGCGGACTACGTCTTAGGCGCCGACGGCGCCCGCTCCGCGGTCCGAAGCGCGATCGGGGTATCCCTAGAAGGCCCCCGAACCAACCACGAATTCGTCGTCGTCGACCTTGCTCACACCCCCGAAGCCGATACACCAACCGAAAGAGTCTTCCACTACCAAAATCCACGGCTCGGCGGTCGGAATACGCTCGCCGTCCCTTTCGCAGGCGGATGGCGCGTTGACCTCAGCCTCAATTCAGATGACGACGCGTCCACCTTCACGACCCCCGAGGGACTCAGCGACTGGATACCCAAGGTGATGTCACGCGAATACGTGGACCGAGTGACCTGGGTTTCGACCTACCGCTTCGCTCAGCAAACGGCGACCGCCCTCACAGACACCCATCGAAGGGTACTGCTCTGCGGGGAAGCTGCCCATCTCTTCGCTCCATTCGGAGCGCGCGGCATGAACTCCAGCGTTCCCGATTCGATCTCAGCCGTCAGCGCCGTAGAGCTTGCCTTGGAACACGGCCCACGAACGCCGCGTGCACACGCAGCGATCGAGCTGTTCGAACGCGAACGACTGGACGCCGCTCGATACAACCGCGCATGCGCCGATCTTGCGCTTCAACACATGACGGGGGCTTCCCGAGCGATCCGGGTCAAACAGAGAATCGCAGCGTCAGTCGCCATCTGGGGCCGGAAAACCGGAAAGTGGCTCGACTCGGCGCCGTACGGCCCACCTCTCGCTGCACGACGGGGCAAAGCAGCGGCATACTGAGCCCGCAAACCATTCGCCTTCATTCAGCGCGACGGTGCGGTCGCACTCGTGTGCGGCGCGTTCGGCGGCCTTCCGAACCCGCACATCGGCACAGTGCAGTACGACCGCCTGTCTGAGGCGCCGCCGGGATCGCCGCGGCTCGATCCCGAGGCGGCGTGAGCGGCGTACGCTCGCCTGCGTGAGCCTCCGCGCCCTGCCCGCCACCGCCGACCGCTGGGACGACGTCGTGCGCGTGCTCGGCGCGCGTTCGTCGGGACCGGGGGCGTGCTGGTGCCAGCGCTTCCTCGACGGCGACGGCGGCTGGTGGGTCGCCTGCGTCGTCGTGCGCCGCGCGGCACGCGGCCGGGGCGTCGGCGCCCTGTTGCTGGAGGCCGCGGTGGAGTGGGCGCGCGAGCACGGCGCGACGCACCTCGACGGTCCACCCGGTGGACGTCGAACGGCTCGCCGCAAGTCCCTCGGCCGCGGCGCTCTACACCGGCACCGTGCGGATGTTCTCGGCGAGCGGGTTCCGGGAGGTCGGGCGCACGTATCCGTCGCGGCCGATCATGCGGCGCGAGTTCAGGGCCGGCTCCCGCTAACGACCGGGATCGTCAGTACCCCGCGGGCCAGGCGAACGCCTTCGGCGCGGTGGCCGTCGTCCCCTTCTTCGCGACGACGAAGTCGATGTCCTCGTGCGAGGTGAGCGCGATCGTGCGCGGGTCGCCGGTGAACGGCTTGCCGTTCACGAAGACGGTGACGGTCTGGCCGTCGACGCCGTCCCGATACGTACCGACCTGACCCGGTCCGAGCTTCTGGCCCCACTCGTCGAACACCTCGGCCAGCGTGAACGTCCGGACCTCCGCCGACTCGACGTGGATGATCCCCGACGTGTCGTGCGTGTGGATCGGCGAGATCCGCTGCTGCGCCTCGTCGATGCCGATGAGGGCGGGAACGGCGACGGACGCGCCATCCACCGTGACGCTCAGGTGCTGATGAATGTGCAGCGCCGTCCCCTCGGCGGTCAGCATCTGCAGACCGGCGGAGCGCACAGCCCCCTCGACGTCGGCGGGTGCGGCCCAGGTTCCCGCGCTCGCGGAGGAGGAGGAGCTGCTCGCGGCGGACGTCGACGATGGCTGACCGTTCAGAACGACCGCGGTGACGATGCCGGCCACGGCGAGCACCGCGACCACGGCGCCGCCCCCGATCAGGAGCTGGCGGCGGCGGGCCCGGCGCTGCTCCTGCAGCCGCATCTCGGCCGCGCGCTTCTGGGCTTCGAGCCGGCGATCTCGCTTGGGGGTGTCGTTCACCCTCACAGTCAAGCAAGCCGCCGCTGTGCGCCCGCCTCGGACTCGGTGCGAAAGGTCCCGGAATCCTCAGGTAGCGCTCGCCTGCCGCCCTTCCGACCGGCCGGCCAGGATGTCCGCGGCGTCCCGCGCCCCGTCCCGGAGCGCGTGCGCGACGGCGGCGACCGCGGGATGCCGCAGCGAGTCCGGGTGCACGACCATCCAGTACGGCAGAGTGGCGTGGAACTCGCTCGGCAGCAGCCGGACCAGGTCGTCGTGGCGGTCCGCCATGAAGCACGGCAGCAGACCGATGCCGGCGCCCGCGCGAGTCGCCTCGACGTGCACGAACACGTTCGTGGAGGTCAGTGCGTCGCGCATCTGCGGGGCGAGGCGCCGCGGCAGGTCGAGGTCGTCCACCTGCAGGATCGAGTCGATGAAGTAGACGAGCGGGTGCGCGAAGACCTCGTCCGGCGTCGTCGGGGTGCCGTTCCGTTCGAGGTAGTCGAGGGAGGCGTACATCCCGAGCGCATAGGAGCCCAGCTCGACCGTGTGCGCGCGACGGGTCTCCGGCCGGCCGACGACGACCTCGATGTCCAGCCCGGAGCGGTGCTGCAGCGCCCTCCGGGTCATGGTGAGGATCTCCACCGAGAGGCCGGGATGCTCCCTCCGGAGCGCGGCGATGGCCGGGGCGGCGATGTACGCGCTGAAGCCGTCGGTCGCCGACATCCTCACGACCCCGTCGATGGGGTCCGCGTCCGCCTCCGGACCGGTGAGCGCCGCCACCGCCGACTCGATGCGGCCGGCGACGTCCACCGCGCGGCTGCCCAACGGCGTGAGCTCCCAGCCACCGGACGCCTGGGTCAGCAACCGTCCGCCCAGGGTCTCCTCGAGCGCGTCGATCCGCCGGGAGACCGTGGTGTGGTCGACGCCGAGCTGCTCGGCTGCGCGGGCGAACCGGCCGGCCCGCGCCACCGCGAGCAGAACCAGCAGGTCGTCCGACCTGGGCTTCTTCGACGCGTCCATGCGTGCAATTATGCACAGCGCCATCGCATCCTTGGGCATTGATACGCAGTTGTGCCCCGGGTTGACTGGCCCGCGGATGTCACCGTCGACATCGAAGGAGAGAGTATGGAAACCACCGCGAGTCCCCGCACCCTCAAGACGATCGTCGCCGCATCCATGGCAGGCACGGTCGTCGAATGGTATGAGTTCTTCCTCTACGCCACCGCCGCGAGCCTCGTCTTCGGCACGTTCTTCTTCCCCGCCACCGGCAGTCCGCTGGACGGGGTCATCGCCGCATTCGTCACGTACGCGGTCGGATTCATCGCCCGCCCGCTCGGCGGGATCGTCTTCGGGCAGATCGGCGACCGGCTCGGCCGCAAGCCCACGCTGCAGGCGACCATCATCATCGTCGGCGCCGCCACGTTCCTGATGGGCTGCCTGCCCGGCTTCGCGAGCGTCGGCTACTGGGCGCCCGCCCTGCTCGTCGCTCTGCGCTTCATCCAGGGCTTCGCGCTGGGCGGCGAGTGGGGCGGCGCCGTCCTGCTGGTGGCCGAGCAGAGCCCGGACCGCAGCCGCGGGTTCTGGTCGAGCTGGCCGCAGGCCGCCGTGCCGGTCGGCAACCTCCTCGCCACCCTCGTGCTCCTGGTGTCGTCGTGGGTGATGAGCCCGGAGGCGTTCCTGAGCTGGGGCTGGCGGATCGCGTTCTGGCTGTCCGCGGTGATCGTGCTCGTGGGCTTCTACATCCGCACGCGGGTCAACGAGGCGCCGATCTTCATCGAGGCGAAGGCGCAGGCGGAGAGCGACCAGCGCGGCGGCTACGGCGTGGGCCAGGTGCTCAAGCGCTACCCCGGAGGCGTGCTGAAGGCGATGGGCCTGCGCTTCGCGGAGAACATCTTCTACTACATCGTGGTCAGCTTCACGATCGTCTACCTGAAGGAAGTGCACAACTACGACACCGGTCAGCTCCTGCTGGCCCTGCTGGTCGCGCACGTCGTGCACTTCCTCGTCATCCCGCAGGTCGGCCGCCTCAGCGACCGCGTCGGACGCAAGCCCGTCTACCTGGTCGGCGCGGTGCTCGCCGCCACCTGGGCATTCTTCGCCTTCCCGCTGTTCGACACCCTCAACCCGCCGCTCATCGTCCTGGCGGTGACCATCGGCCTGGTGTTCCACGCGTTCATGTACGCCCCGCAGCCCGCCATCATGTCGGAGCTGTTCCCGACCAGGATGCGCTACTCGGGGGTCTCCCTCGGCTCGCAGGTGGTGTCGATCGTGGCCGGCTCGCTCGCGCCCATCCTCGCGACGGCCTGGCTGAAGGACTACCACAGCTGGATGCCGGTGGCCGTCTACATCGTGATCGCCTGCGTCGTGACTCTGGTCGCCGTGCTGACGCTGCGCGAGACGAAGGGCATCTCGCTGGAGGCCGTCGACCAGGCCGACGCTGCCCGCGACGTCCGGAGCGCAGCGCCGTCCGTCGCGCGCTGACCTCGATCCACCCCCACCGAAAGGCACCACCATGAGCCCGTTCCAGGGACGCCGCGCACTCGTCACCGGCGGCGCGAGCGGAATCGGCGCAGCCTGCGCCCGCGCGTTCGCCGCCGCCGGCGCGCACGTCACCGTGGCCGACATCGACGGCGACGCGGCCTCCCGCGTCGCCGCCGAGATCGGCGGCTCGAGCTGGAAGGTCGACCTCGCCGACACCGGCGCGCTCGCCGACCTCCGGCTCGACACCGACATCCTCGTCAACAACGCGGGCATCCAGCACGTGAGCCCGATCGAGGAGTTCGACCCGGAGCGGTTCTCGCTGATCCTCCGGCTCATGCTGGAGGCGCCGTTCCTGCTCATCCGCGCCGCGCTGCCCGGGATGTACGACCGCGGCTTCGGGCGCGTGATCAACCTGTCCAGCGTGCACGGCCTGCGCGCCTCGAAGTACAAGGCGGCGTACGTCTCGGCCAAGCACGGCCTGGAGGGGCTCTCGAAGGTGACTGCGCTGGAGGGCGGCGAGCACGGCGTGACGAGCAACTGCATCGACCCCGGTTACGTCCGCTCCCCGCTCGTGGAGAAGCAGATCGCGGACCAGGCCCGCCTCAACGGGATCGACGAAGACGAGGTGCTGTCACGGGTGCTGCTCGCTGAGTCGGCCGTGAAGCGGCTGGTCGAGCCGCACGAGGTCGCGAGCCTCGCGCTCTGGCTCGCGGGGCCGGACGCGGGGATGGTCTCCGGCGCGAGCTACACGATGGACGGCGGGTGGAGCGCCCGATGACCGGGATCGACACGACCGTCGGTTGACGCGCCCGCCTCACCGCGAGGGCATGCTCCTCGGCAGCTCGATCGTCGCACGAGTGCCGCCGGTGGCGGGCGAATCGAGCCGCACCGAGCCCCCGTTGCGCTCCACCAGCTCCGCGACGATCGCCAGGCCGAGGCCCGTCCCTGGGACCGCGTCGCGCTGCATCCCCGGCGCGCGATAGAACCGGTCGAAGGCGTGCGCGCGGATCTCCTCGCTCATGCCCGGTCCGGTGTCCGCCACGACCACGGTGATCGTCGCATCGCCGGTGGACGAAGTGACTGTCACGCGCCCGCCGTCCGGGGTGAACTTGACGGCGTTCGCGACCAGGTTGGTCAGGATGCGGCCCACGTCCGCCGGCTCCGCGCGGGCGACCCCGGCATGGCCCGCTGCCGAGAGGTCGATGTGCTTCTTCGCCGCGATGACGCTGGACGCGCTCACCACGTCGCGGATCTGCGCGTCCATGTCGGCCTCGGCGAGCGCGCCGGCGGGCCTCGCCACCGCCCCCAGGGTCAGGAGGTCTTCGACGAGGGAGGACAGCCGCACGGCGTTCCGGTCGATCACCTCCACCCAGGCCTTCTCCTGGTCTCCGAGCGCGTCCGACTCGGCGAGCAGCTCGCAGAACCCGACGATGCTGGTGATCGGGGTGCGGAGCTCGTGGCTCGTCGTCGCGACGAAGTCCTCGCGCTGTCGCTCCAGATCCAGTCGGGTGGTGCGCGCCGCCTCCTGCTCGCGTTCGGCGGCGAGCGTCGCCGCCTGCAATCGGAGCGTGTCGGTCACGTCGACGAGCTGCACGGCGAAGCGGTCGGGTTCGTCCGGGATGCCGTTCGCCGCCACCGTGAGCGTGCGCGACTCGTCAGCCACCGTGACGGCGGACCCGTCCGCGAGCGCCGACCTGGCGGCATCGGCGAGCTCCCCTTCCCAGCGCCGGCCGCTCCCGTGAGGAAGCAGAGCAGTGGCGGTGGGGTTGCGCCAGATCACGCGCAGTTCTCCTGCTCGGGACCGCTCCCCGATCAGCAGCCCCACGGAGGCCTCGACGAGGCTGCCGGAGAGGAGCCGGGAGGTGGCGAGAAGCTGCCGGGTGGTGGCCCGCAGCTCGTACTGGGCTGCCGCCAGGACGACCGCGAAGCCGGCGAAGGTGACCAGGAAGGTCTCCCCGAGCGCGGCCCGCTGCGTGAAGTCCAGCGTCGAGTGATTGAACGGACCGCCGCCGGCGATGGTGAGCGCGAGCATGGCCATCGACGCCAGGAGCGTCTCGGTCACCGCGACGCGGATGGGGAACCGGAACGCCGCCCACGAGAGCACCGGATAGGGGAGGAACGCGAGCGGCAGGCTCACCGCCGGGTGGAAGACGACGACGATCACCGCCGCCAGCGCGACGCCCTGGACCACCATCTCCACGACGGTCGCGCGAACCGGGATGGCCGGCGGGAGCAGTCCGAACGGAGCGATCATGAACACGGCCGCCGCGTGCGAAGCGGCGACGAACGCCGCCGTGGCGAAGAAGCTGCCGCCCTCGAAGACGACGACGGTCGCGGCCGCCAGCACCCCGATCGCGACCGCGCCGGCGAGCACGGCGCCGGTGAACCTCAGCGCGGAGTCGAGGTCGCGCAGGCGGAATCCCGGGCCTCCGACCCGGAGCAGGATCGCGACGACCACCAGCGCCTCGACGGTGTTCGCCAGGCCGAACGCGGACGAGACCAGGACCGGTCGCCCGGCCACAGCGTTCGCCAGAGCCGTGGCCACGAAGACCACGCCCAACGCCGCCGCCCGCTCCCTGCCGCCGCGCACGAGCAGCACCAGCAGCACGGAGAGGCCGGCAGCGGGCCACCAGATCGCGACCTGGCTGCCCGGCGGCGCCAGCCGGACGCCGAGCACCGACGCGCCGAAGATCAGGGCGACGCCCAGCAGCCACCCCCACCACGGGAAGGCGGCACGGGACCGCTCGGTGTCCTGTTCGTCGGCGAGCGCAACGTCGGCAGGGCTGAGGGTCACATCAGGGACCGTACCTGCGGGCGGCGTCCTCGGCGAGCAGGCTCGCCCTCATCGCGTCCTGAGCGTACGTTGCCGACGACACGACGAACGACAGGAGGGACGAGAACGATGACCGATCGCGACACACACCACCCCGACCCCGACGACCTTCCCGACGGCTCCGGCCCGCAGTCCGAAGAGTCCGACGACGGCGCTGACACCGCCTCGGGCGGTGGAGCGGACGACCGCTGACATGACCCGGGAATCCGAGGAACTCAAACGCCGCGGCGGCTGGCTCCCGCACGACCAGGACGAACTGGAGGCGTGGCTGGACGGCCGGATCGAGCGGCTCGGCGCGGACGATACGGCGCCGTACCGGCATCCCGTGATCCAGGAGTTCGCCGACCTCATCGACCGGGACGCGATCGTGCGCATGTACCTGACCCGGATGATCGAGGAGGTACCGACGACCCGCCAGTACAGCGCACGTCACATCGAGAGCGTCGGCCAGCTCCTCCGGCTGATCGACGACGTGCTGGACACGGCGCCCGAGTTCAGCGAGGGCGCGATGGTGACCACACCGCTCACGGGCATCCTCGACTGGACGATGGGCACCCCCTCCGGGATGGCCGCCTACCGCGACCCCCGGGTCAACGCGATCCTGAAGAAGGTCCTCGACGCCTGGGCCGAGTTCCTCAACGGGCCGGGCTCGCTCTCCGTGCTGAACGACTCGCCGCAGGGCTGGATGTCAGAGAAGGCCCGCGAGGTCGTGGGCATCGACCAGTTCGAGCACGACCCCGACGCCGAGCACTGGGGCTTCACCTCCTGGAACGACTTCTTCACCCGCCGGCTGAAGGAGGGCGCGCGGCCGGTCGACTCCCCCAATGACGACGCGGTGGTGGTCAGCGCCTGCGAGTCCACGCCGTACCGGATCAGCCGGGACGTCGCTCGGCACAGCGAGTTCTGGATCAAGAACCAGCCCTACTCGCTTCAGGACCTGCTCGCAGGCGACGAGTCGGTGGACGAGCTCGTCGGCGGGACGGTGTACCAGGGCTTCCTCAGCGCGCTGAACTACCACCGCTGGCACAGCCCGGTCGCAGGGACCATCGTCCGCGCCTTCGTGCAGCCGGGCACCTACTTCTCCGAGGCAGACTCGGAGGGCGCGGACGCGGTGGAGTCGACGCTCTCGCAGGGCTACCTCGCCCATGTGGCTGCGCGGGCGATCATCCTCATCCAGGCGGACAACCCCGCGATCGGGGTGCTGGCGGTAGTGCCGGTGGGCATGGTCGAGGTGTCCTCCTGCGTGATCGGCGACGACATCGTGCCGGGTCGTCACGTGGCGAAGGGCGACGAGCTGGGCTACTTCCAGTTCGGCGGGTCGACCGAGTGTGTGATCTTCCGGCCCGGGGCGATCCAGGAGTTCGCGCTCGGGGCCATCCCGCAGACCGGCGAGGCGGGCGCATCCGTGCTGAAGGTGCGCTCGAGGCTCGCAGTCGCGGCACATTAGCGGCGCCGCTCGGCAGGGATTCGGCTAAGGGGACCCCTCCGGCACGCCGAAGGCGGCCCGATACGAACGGCGGAACCGGTCCTCCGAGGCGAATCCCCAGCGAGCGGCCAGCGCCGCGTCGCTCAGTCCCGGCTCGGCCACCCGGTCGACCCGCGCTGCCGAGAGGCGGGCGCGGCGCAGGTAGCTGCCCGCGCCGGTTCCCGTGCGCGACCGGAACGCCGCATTGAGGGTGTTGAGGTCGGTCGCGGCCGCGGCGGCGACGTCGCCGAGGGTGATCGGCAGCGACAGGCAGTCGTCGATGAAGCGCGTCGCGCGGCGGTAGACGGCGGCCTCGGACCGCAGCGTCGCGGGCGCATGCCCACCGTCGCGTCGCAGCGGGAAGGTCCCCAGCGCGCCGACCGCGAGCTGGTGGAACAGGCTCGCCCGGACCAGCGGATGCTCGATCATCCCGGATCGCAGGTACTCCGAGGCCACCTGGAGGGTCTGCAGCATGATGAGGCTGCGCTGCGGGTCGATCGGCCGGGGCGAGTCGAAGACCGGGTCGATGCGGTCGTCGGCGTAGATCTGGCGGGCGACCTCCCTGAGCCGTTCGGGGGTGATGTAGACGTTGACGATCGTCAGGTCGTCGCCGTGACCGAACAGCTCGTGCCCGGGCCGCGACAGGAACGGGGTCGCATAGCCGGAGTCGCGGTCGCCGTCGATCTCCCACCGGTAGTCGCCGGAGAAGACGCCGGAGACGCCGTACTGGTCGAACTCGCCGGCGGACTGCCACTCCCCGTCGATGCGGTACACCCCGACGGCGACGCCCTCGTCACCGGCTTGCTTCACCCGGAAGGAGAAGTCCGACCCCGGATCGCGGGAGAACGCGAACCGGCCTCCCGCCTCGCGCAGCAGTGCGTCGGCCTCCGCCGGGTCGCCCGTGCTGCTCTGCACGCGCCTGAGAGCGTCCACACCGGGAACAGTACTCCCAGGAGGCCGCAGGCATCCACCGGTTCTTGTCATCCAGGCGCCCGGTATGGAATGCTCTACCTCGTGATCCTCTAGCAGAGCCCCTTCCTCCCCACGACCGTGGGTGAGTCGATCGACCCTGCAAACGAAGAGGTTTCATGTCTACGTCAGAGAACACCACCACCATGACCCCCGCCACCACCCTGGGGGGCTTCACCGTCGAGCCGCTCGTCGTCCCGGTCAGCGTCGACGCCGCGGATGCCGCGGACTTCGTCGCCTTCGTCGCGGTGCGCAGCGCCGTCGAGGCGGAGCTGCGCGGCCACGCCGGCGAGGTCATGACCGCGGCCGAACTGCTGCCGGACTGGAGGGACGAGTCCCGGCAGATGACCGGACTCGTCGCCAAGGTCGACGGCCGCGTCGTCGCCCGGGCCAACCTGGCGCTGCCGGCCGACGCCCCGGAATGCTGGGGGGCGGTCTCCGTCCTCCCCGAGTTCCGCGGGCGCGGCATCGGCTCCGCGCTGTTCGCCCGCCTGGAGGAGCTGGCCAGGGACGCCGGCCGCGCGACCATCCAGAACCAGACGACCTACCCGGCCGGCGTCGGGGGCGAGGCGGTCGCCGCACCGACGGGATTCGGGTCGGTGCCGGTCGACGTCCCGTCGACCCGGTTCCTGCTCCGCCAGGGCTTCACGCTCGAACAGGTCGGGCGCATCAGCGCTCTGCCGCTCCCCGTCGACGCGGACGTGCTCGCCACGCTCCTCGCCGAGGCGGCCTCCGCGGCCGCCGGCTACCGGACGGTCTCCTGGCAGGGCCGGACGCCGGAGGAGTGGGTGGAGTCCATCGCGTTCCTGCGAACCCGGATGAGCACCGACGCCCCCAACGCCGGCATCGAGCTGACTGACGTCTGGACGGCGGAGCGCGTCCGCGCCGTCGACGACCTCTGGGCCGAGAGCCCGCGGGTCGCGCTGACGTCGATCGTGGTCGACGAGGCGACCGGACAGGCCGTGGGGTTCACCGAGCTCGACGTGTCCAGCGAGTCCGACCGCCCGGCCGAGCAGATGGACACCCTGGTGCTGCGCGAGCACCGCGGGCACCGCCTCGGGATGCTGCTGAAGCTCGCCAACCTGCGCGAGCTGACCGCCCGGTTCCCCGGGTGCGCGCTCGTGGAGACGGTCAACGCTGAGGAGAACGTGCCGATGCTGGAGGTCAACGACGCGATCGGCTTCGCGGCGAGCGCCTTCTCGGCGCGCTGGCGGAAGCGCCTCGACAGGTGACCGGTGGCGCAGGCCGCTCTCGACGGGAGCGGCCTGCGCCGTCAGTCGTCGTCGAAGTCGACGGCCCCACCGCGCAGCGCGGCGACGGCCTTCACGATCAGTCGCACCGCGGCGACCGCGATGACCAGCGAGACGCCGAGCGCCAGGACCGGGTCGAGCCAGTAGGCGCCACCGGTGGCCAGGATGATGACCCCGGCGACCACGATGCTGGCGGCGACCGCGGCGTCGGCGAGCGCGTCCAGGAGCACCGACCGCATGTGGATGTCCTCGTCCCGGGCCGAGAAGCCGAGGACGAACGCGCCGGCCAGCATCACGATCATGGTCACCAGGCTGACGATCACCACAGGGAGTCCCTCGACCGGCGGCGAGCCCTCCCGCAGCCGGGCGACGGCCTCCACGACGACGGTCGCAGTGACCACGAGGAGCAGGGCCCCGTTGACGAGTGCGGCCACGGCGATGGGCCGGTTCGCGTGCGGATGCCCGGGATCCCTGTCCCGCAGAGCGATCGCGATAAGGCCGAGGGCCAGGGCGAGGCAGTCCGCGACCGTGTCCCCCGCCGCCGCGAGCACGCTCACGGATCCGGCGACCACTCCGACGACGACCAGCCCCACGATCAGGGCGGCATTCAGCCCGAGCACGATCGCGACCCGGCGCGCCTGACTCCACCTCGGCGTCCGGTCGGCCCCGGCGATATCCGGCTGCGAGTCCACGCCCCCGATCCTGTCACGTGACAGGACGTCGGCGCGGTGATGCTACGGGCGCAGAGGCCGAAGGGTCTGGCGCCGAGCCACGGCTGACCGGATACTGGGCGCGTGGAGATTCTGCAGGTCGCACAGCACGCCGAGGACCTCGACCGCGCCGCGGCGTTCTACGAGAACCTGCTGGGCGAGACGGCCGCCGCCCGCTTCGACCCGCCTGGCCTCCTCTTCTTCAACATCGGCATCGGCCGCCTCCTCCTCGACAAGGCCGCACCCTCGGCGCTGGTCTACATCCAGGTGGACGATGTGGCCGAGACGGTGGACCGATTGCGCGGCGACGGCGTGAGCGTGGTCACCGAGCCGCACGTGATCTTCACACACCACGACGACGCGATCGGCCCCGCGGGGAACGACGAGTGGATGGCGTTCATCGAGGACAGCGAAGGGAACACGGTGGGGCTGGTGAGCTACGAGCCCCGGCACGACCCCTGAGGTCGAAGGACGCCGGACGTGTCGTGCCGCAGCGGGTTTGGCCAATAACCATTGACCGGGTAGTGTGGGCGGCAGCTTTGGTTCCCAGTGTTTTACTGGGATTCCAGGCCACGCGAGTGTAGTTCAATGGTAGAACTTCAGCTTCTACTACTCTGGATATCAGAGAGTCACACTCAGCCTCGTAAGCCCCGTTGATCGGGGCTTTTCCCACTATTGGCGTACTCGTGTGATCTCACTGACACGCCGTGGATCACGCTCAAAGCGGTGAGTAAACGGTGAGCTACGAGAGTCCGGGTCCAGAGTCGCCACGCACGTTGAACCGTTCGAGGATCGCCGTCGAGTCGGGCACTTGCACCACCCGGGGGAGGTAGGACTGCTCCGTCGTCGCGTACGTCGAGTGGCCCAACTGGTGTTGCGCACGCTCGAGGCCAGCCGCGTCGCGGATCGCAGTCGCGACGGTGGATCTGAACTCCTTCGGCACCCGCCCTTCGAACCGCGTTCCTTTCAGCGCGATATGCCACTGCAGTCGGAAGTTGTCCGGGATGCGCGGCGTGAGCGTCGAGGACGGGAAGACGAGTTCCGAGAACGACTCGACCCGTCGGCGGAGCAGCATTTTCCCGACGAACGTGGGCAGGAAGAGCCGGCGTCCGCCTCCGGTCTTGGTCTTGTTCTGAACGGTCCAGCGGCCTTCGCGGTTCTTCGCCATTGTTCGGTGGATGTCGACGGTGAATGGCTGGATGGTGAAGTCGACGTCTTCCCACATCAGGGCGAACACCTCGCCTGGACGGCATCCGGTGCCGAGGAAGAAGTCCACGGGATCCGCTAGGTCGGTGCCGCGCCGGCGGCCGGATGCGTCCAGGCCTGCGTCCCACTGAGCGAGGATCTCGCGCAGCTCTGCGACGTCCTCGAGGGTGAAGGTGGCGACCTGGTGGTCCGGCTCGTCGACGGGCGCGACGGACTTCATCGGGTTGGTTTCGATGGCGTCATGTCGGGCGGCCATCGCGAACATCCCGGTGAGGAGGACCACTGCGATGCTGGCATTCGAGTAGCCGTTGAGTCGGGTCGTCTGCTTGATGAACCGGTCGAGCTTGGATACCGAGGCCTCGCGGATCATCCAGCCGCCGAGGTTCGGGATGATGTACTTGTCTAGGACGGTCTCGTAGCGACGCAACGTGCCGTTCGAGCGGGATGCCTGGCTGAACTCGTCCCACCAGACGATCGCAAGATCGGCCAGGCGGGTCTCCGGGTTGAGCTCACCGTCACCCAGCGGTTTGATGCGATCGCGCATAGCTTCGCGGAGGAGTGATTCGGCCTTCTGCTTCGTGCGGCCAATTCGTTCGATCTGTCGCGTGCGGCCGTCGACATCGCGGTAGCGGGCGCGCGCGGCCCAGCGGCCTTGCGCCAGCATGCGGGTGGTGACGGTGCCCCACGTTTCGGAGACGAGCGGAGGACGGGACATGATCACACACCCCCGTTCTCGACTCGCGAGCCGGCTGACCCGGCTCCGCAAATGCAGGTCACGGGTGTCAGCGCGGGAAACGGCGATCGGTGGAGGTCGTCGGACTCCGGCTCGGGACTGCGCGTGGCCCCAATAGTACGCGCGGCGTCCTTCGGCAGGCGAGCGCCGTCAAGTCGCACGAATGGCACGCCCGCCGCCTCTGCAGTGAGTGCTGCCAGCCGTCCGATCGGCGTGAACGGGTCAGCAGAAATCGCCCAC
The DNA here is from genome assembly GCF_041262565.1 of Leifsonia sp. EB41. Lineage (NCBI taxonomy): Bacteria > Bacillati > Actinomycetota > Actinomycetes > Micrococcales > Microbacteriaceae > Leifsonia > Leifsonia sp. EB41. The sequence goes on from NZ_JBGCCJ010000001.1 coordinate 1,979,187, forward strand.
CCATCCGCGACGTACCGGCTGACGGTCTCGACGCACTCACTCTTTTCCTCAGTGCTGGGGCTGAGGGAGCCGACCACTCCGATCAACCCACCCTGCAGTTCCGGACCCATATTTCTGGTGTCGATAACGAATACCCGCATCACAATCACTCCCCTGACTCTCGTTCTTGTTTGCCTTCCGGCGGAGAGATCGAGAGCGAGCGGGAGGGGCGCAGTGCCGGGACCGTGGAATACCGGAACGGAGCGCAGCGGAGCGAGGATATGCCGCGAAAGCCCGGCACGGAGAACCGGGAGCGAGCTACGATCGACCGGCGGAAAGACAAACAAGGCAGCAGGTACAGCGCCGCCGCAGGCGGCTCCTCAGCCCGTCACTAGCGCCGTGGCGCACAAGGGGAACATCCAGTCGATCTCCGACGCCCGCGAGCGGCTTATGTCGTATGAGATCGGCTGTCACGCCAGGACGCGATCGCAGACAGGTCTAGGAACTGCATCAACATGCCCTCAGTGAGCGACGGTTCGGCGGCCGGTCGACCCGAACGACGCGGCCGCCGAACCGCAAGCCACGCAGACGACGAATCGGGGGGAATGCCGCCAGCGCGACGCTCAGAATACTCACGAGCTGGCCAAGAATCGACTAAGGAATCGATCCGAACGAGTGCCTGATGCGCGTGGACGCAACGAGCACATATCCGAAGTCTCGGCGGGCTCGCGGCCCGTGGTCGCGCTATTCGCCGTAGACGACGGCCTGATCGCCGCCACCGCGTTTCGCCGCGTACATCGCCTGGTCCGCGAGCCGGATAAGGTGGTCGATCGACTGGCCAGTGACCTCGTTCGTGATCGCGATCCCCACGCTGGCCGTGATGCTCAGCTCCGGGGGGATGCCGGCGAAGTCCTCCGCGATTGCCGCTCTGGCCCGGTCGGCGAGTTCGAGCGCGTCGGTGGTGTCGGCGACGTGCAGCGCGGCGATGAATTCGTCGCCGCCGTAGCGGGCGATCATGTCCTCCTGGCGGAAGGTCTGGCTGAGGCGCTCCGCGACCGCCTTGAGCACGGTGTCGCCTGCGGCGTGGCCCAGGGTGTCGTTGATTGCCTTGAAACCGTCGAGGTCGATGAAGAGCACCGCGACCTTGTCTGTATGGGCGCGCTCGGTCTGCTGCAGGTTCTCGTCGAACAGCCGTCGATTCGGGAGGCCGGTGACCTCGTCAAGCATCGCCGCTTTGCGCAGTCGCGCCTCGAGCCGGAGCCGCACGAGGACCTGCCCGGCGAGCTGGGCGAGCGCCTCGGCGAGCGGCACCGCCTGGTCGTCGAAGGCGCGGGGTTGATCGAAGTAGCAGGCGAACGCGCCGAATGGGATGCCATCCTCGATGATCGGCGCACCGATGACCGCGTGCACTCCCGCCCGGTCGAAAATCGTGCTCAAGCTGATCTCCGGGAGGAAGGCATCGGCCTCAGCAGGCGTTTGGATGGTGATGACATGCCCGAATTCCACCGCAGCGCCCGCCCGCGGCGGCGCATCCTCCGGCCATACTGACTCCAGCATGTTGTTTCCCGCCACGAGAGAGTAGCTTCCCGGCTCGCCGGTGTGCACGCTACAAGCGGTCGCGTTGAACGCCCGCCGCGCGGTCTCCGACAGCAGCTCGCCGAGTTCCTCCTCCGTCTGCGTCTTGGCGAACGCGACGGAGGCGGAAAGCAGCAGCTGCAGCCGGTCGCTCTCCCGGCGTCCGAGCGCCAGGGTGCGCTCGCCCACCGCCGCCAGCTCCGGGTCGAAAGCGACGATCGTCTGCCCGCCGGAGATCCGCACCGCGCGGATCACCACAGAGCTCCGGGTCTCCTGGTAGCCGTGGGCGGTGGAGGCGAGTCGGATGCCGCCGGGATTCCCGGTCGCCAGTGCCGCCGACAGCTCGTCAGGGTCGACACCAAGCACCGTGGCGAGCGGCTCTCCGACCAGCGCTCCCGAGCGTCGGCTGGCCCAGACCTCGAGTGCCATGTTCGCGTCGACGATGACGTAAGAGCGATCTACCAGTGCCCGAGGAAAGGGTTGCGTGCGCGCGACTTCGTCGAGCACATCGCCGATCAAGTGCGCGACCCGTCGAAGTACATGTGATGAGAGTGACGGCTGCCGACGCAATCGTCAAGATTCTCACCCGACTCGACTGAGCGGATTCCCGCTGGCGGCGACCTACCGGCTGACCCCCGCGCCTTGGTGTCGTGTGCAGCGGAGGAGAAACGGCCGCGACTAACGAGCCGTAGCTCATTCTGGCGACGGCGTGCGCCCTGGTGACGATCGAGAGACTTCCCGGCCCGGACGACGATGCGGCACCAGACATCGGCGCCACCGAGGATTATGCGCTCATCGACTTCGACGAGGGGCTCTGAACGCGAGCCGCGGGAGTCAGCCTTCGATAGGTTCGAGCGCAGGAGCTACCGGCTGCACATCGAGTCGTCGGTCCTCGCGCGCACATTGCCTTGGACTTCCTTCAGAAGCCTGTGTAGATTCCGTGACGTTTCTCAGTGTTTTCTGCGTACATTCCACGTTGACGATAGCGGGCGCATCCGCGACTCCGTGGTCAGGCAGAATCGGGTGCGGCGATGGTGAAGTCCTTGTGGGCGATGGTGCAGGGCGATCCGGTGTTCATGCGCCGGGTTAACGGCTGGCTGGCCGTGTTCTGGGTGATCATGATCCCCATCTCTCTCGTCACCCACTGGGTGGACAGCGTGGTGTACGTCTCCGCGCTCTCGCTGTGGGCGCTCGTGTCGGGGCACTGGTCGGCCTGGCAGGCAGCACGCGTCGAAGTGAAGCAGCAGGCGGAGGCCGAGAGTCTTCAGCGGCAGGATGTGCCGGCCGACGTGGTCGACAGGATCGTCGAGGAGACGACGCTCCTGCGCGAGGACACCGGCGAGACGCCCACGGCCTCGGTCTAGTCAGGGACTACGAGAAGACGAGTCGGTACGTCATGACGCGGGCTTCCGTGCCGAGCGCGGTACTGAAGCTGTCCAGGGCATGGGCGGCCCATACGCTCGCGCAACGCCCTTGACCTCCAATCAAAATCCTCCGAACGTCGGAAGATGAAGAGAGACGAAGACCCCATATGAGCGAGACCGCCGATGCCGACCCGAGCGACGGCCGCAACGAAACCGAAACAGAGAGAGCGGACCGCAACTGGAACGAACTGCTCCAGGAGTTCCGTGTCTTCCAGACCGGCACGCAGATTCTCGCCGCGTTCCTTCTCACACTGCCGTTCCAGCAGCGCTTCTCCGAGCTCCCACCGTTCGATGTGAGCGTCTACCTCGTCCTTGTGTTCCTCGCCGTCACGATCACCCTCCTGGCCCTCGCGCCCGTGAGCCTGCACAGAATGCTGTTCCGGCGGAAGGCCAAGAAACAGCTCGTCAGGGCCTCCAGCCTGCTGCTCCTGATATGCCTGGGCGCCGCGTCATTGCTCTTCACTGGCATCGTGCTCTTCATCGTCGACTTCCTGACCGCAGCGCCCGCCGGACTCATCGCAGCCGGGTGTGTCTTCGTTGTCCTGATCGTGATCTGGGTCGTGCTTCCCCTAGCCCTCCGGGCGCGGCGATAGCCCGCGCGCGAGCAGGCCTTGGTCGGCTCGCGGCGAGTGCGGCGCCCACCCGCCACGTACTGGTGCCGAGGCCCAAGATGGGGCCCCTTCGCGGCGGCCCTCGATAAGTCAAGTCGTCGACGAGCCCGATTTACCCGTAAACGACCGCGCCTACGAAGGCGTTGCCATTGTCGACAGAATCAGCGGCGAGGTCTTCCTGCACTGAAGCCGTCCACCTGGTACTTCCCCACATCGGTTTCGCGCAGTGTCAGACCGTGACCGGATACTGCGCGGTTGGGGATGAGGTCTCCCCCACGGAGGGCGGGGATACCGTCGAAGAACGCCTCTTCGATCCGGACGTGGTCGTGGAAGTACTCGACGTTGGTCACCGCGCGGCAGGCCGCGCCGACGCTCGCGTGCAGAGCGGGCGCGGTGTGGGCGCTCAGTGGCAGCCCCCACGTGTCCGCAAGGGCGGCGGCTCGGGTGAATCCGCTGATCCCGCACCGGGTGGCGTCCGCCTGGAGGACGTCGACACAGCCGTCGACCAGCAGGTCGCGGAAGTCGGTCGGCGTGTAGGCGTACTCGCCGGCTGCGACCCGGATCGGGGCGGGAAGGCGGTCGCGCAGCAGCCGGAGTCCTTCCCGGTCGTCGCTGGAGACCGGCTCCTCGAACCAGCTCACGCCGCGTTCGAGGAACGGTTCGGCGAGCGCCAGGGCCTCCTTGCGGGTGTATCCGCCGTTGGCGTCGACGAAGAGGTCAACGCCCGGCCCGATGGCGGCGCGGGCGACATGCACGCGGCGAGGGTCGTCATGGGGGTCGGTTCCGACCTTGATCTTCACCGCTCTGAGCCCGCCTCCCGCCCAGGACTCGAGTTGCTCGGTCAGTTCGCGGTCGGTGTAGTTGGTGAATCCCCCGCTGCCGTAGGCGGGGACGCCGTCGTGGGCTCCGCCGAGGAGCTGCGTCAACGAGACGCCCAGCAGCCGGGCTTTCAGATCGTGGATGGCGATGTCGACGGCGGAGATCGCCGATGCGCTGACCCCGTTCCAGCCGAGGTTGCGGACGGCCCGCGCCATCGTCCAGTACAGACGCTCGCTGTCCAGTGGGTCGGCGTCCTCGATGACAGACCAGAGGGTGTCGCGCAGCACGGCGAGCGCACCTGCCGACGTGTAGGAGTAGCCGAGGCCGGTCTCCCCTCCCGTGTGGACGCGCACGACCAGCATGTCTGTGTGATCCCATTCGAGCGTCCCGTCGCTCTCCGGGCGTTCCCGTCCGCCGGTGGCCGTCGGCACCCGGTAGACCGCGGCCTGGACGGACTGGATGCGGTCGGCGGGACTACTGCTCATCGTCGTTGCCCCGGTGCAGTGCGTGCTTCACCCGCTCGACGCCCTCGGTGAGGAGGGAGGTCGCGGAGTCCTTGATGGCGCCGAGGCCGTCCGGGTCGCCTTTCAGGAGGGCGAGGCCGGTGTTCTTCGCGAACTCGAGCGTGATGTGCGGGGGCAGCGGCGGCACGTTCTTGCTGGTGTGCGCGTCGATGAGGGTGACGCCGGGATGCGCGAGGGCGGCATCCCAGGCCGCCTCGATCTGGTCGTCGGAGGTGACGGTGATGCCCTGGAAGCCGAGCAGTTGCGCCCAGCCGGCGTAGTCGACCGACTCGACGTCCTGGGAGGTGGACCAGACCGGGTTGGCGTCCTCGGTGCGCATCTCCCAGGAGACCTGGGTGAGGTCGTCGTTGTGCAGCACGAGCACGACGAAGGTCGGGTTGGACCAGCGCGAGAGGTACTTCTTGATGGTGATCAGCTCGTTCATCCCGAGCATCTGGAACGCGCCGTCGCCGATCGTGCAGACGACCGTGCGCTCGGGGTAGGCGAACTTCGCCGCCTCCGCGTATGGCATCGCGGCGAGCATGGTCGCCAGGCGGCCGGAGAGATCGCCGCGCATCCCGTCGCGCAGCCGGATGTACTGCCCGTACCAGTCGGCGGTGGTCCCGGCGTCGGCGGTCACGATCGCACCGGCAGGGAGGCGCTTGTTCAGCTCGTGGTAGACCCGGCGTGGGTTCACGCCGTCGTCGTAGTGCTGCTCGGCCTGGGCGGCGAGCTCGTCGTCCCAGTCGCGCATGCCGGAGGCCGCCTTCTGCTGCCAGGAGAGGTCGTCCTTCTGCGTCAGCAGCGGGATGAGCACGGCCAGCGTCGTCTTTACGTCGCCCCAGATGCTCACGTCGGTCGGGTAGCGCAGCCCGAGCTGCTCGGGTCGGAGATCGATCTGCACCGCCTTGGCCTGCCCGGTCTTCGGCAGGAACTGCCCGTACGGGTAGTTGGTGCCGAGCAGGACGAGCGTGTCGCAGTCCTGCATCTGGTCGTAGCTCGGCCGCGAGCCGAGGAGGCCGAGCTGCTGGGTGTGGAACGGCACGTCGCCCGGGACGACCTGCTTGCCGCGCAGCGTCGTCATCACGCCTGCACCGGTCCGTCTCGCGGCCGCGAGGACTTCCTCGGTCGCGCCGTCCGCACCGTGCCCGACCAGGAACGTCACCCGCTCGCCGGCGTTGATGATGTCGGCGGCGGCCCGGAGCTGCTCCGCCGGCGGCGCGATCGCGGTCGACGGCGCAACGGCGCTCGACCGGGACACCCACATCTCCGCGCCGGGCGCCGCCATCTCCATCCCCTGCACGTCGTGCGGCAGGATGACCACGCACGGCTGCTTGCGGGTGATCGCGGTGCGGAAAGCCGTGTCGATGACCGCCTGCGCCTGCTCCGGCGACACGATCGTCTGCACATACTCGGCGACGTCGGAGAAGGTCTGCTCGAGCTTGCTCTCCTGCTGGTTGAAGGTGCCGAACGAGTTGAGCCCCTGCTGCCCGACGATCGCGACGACGGGCTGGTTGTCCATCTTCGCGTCGTACAGACCGTTCATCAGGTGGAACCCGCCCGGGCTGGAGGTGGCGATGCAGACGCCGACCTCGCCGGTGAACTTGGCGTGCGCGACGGCCATCAGTGCGCAGATCTCCTCGTGCGTCGGGCGGATGTACTCCAGGCCCTCCCCTGCCCGCTCGGCCTTGCCGAGCATCCCGTCGAACTCGCCGATGCCGTCGCCGGGGAACGCGAACACACGCCGCACACCCCACTCCCGCAGTCGTCCGATCACGAACTCGCTGACTGTCGTCGCCATGCGTCTCTCTCCTTCAGTCGTTGCGGCGGATCAGGCGGTCCGCCGCACGCGCGACGACCGCCATGATGGTGAGGGCGGGATTGGCGCTGCCCTGCGTGGGCAGCACGCTTCCGTCCGTGATGAGCAGGTTGGGTACAGCGAACGTCCGGCAGTCGGCGTCCACCACCCCTTGCGTCTCGTCGGCGCCCATGCGTGCGCCGCCGACCAGGTGGGCGTAGCGCTGCACGGTCATGGTCTCCTGCGCGCCCGCGGCCTCCAGGATGCGCTCCATCGTCGCCTGCGCGGCCTTCGCCAGTGCACGGTCGTTGTCGCACTGGGAGTAGGAGAAGTGGGCGATCGGGAGGCCGTAGCGATCCTTCTCGTCCGCCAGTGTGACGCGGTTCTCCGCTCGTGGAAGGAACTCGCAGAGCGCGCCGAGGCAGGCCCAGTGGACGTAGTCGGACATGTAGCGGCGCATGTCGGCTCCCCAATGGCCCTGCGCCATGACGTGCTCGGCCCAGGTGATCGGCAGGGGCGAGACCGTCTGGATGGAGTACCCGCGCTTGTACGGCTTGCCCGGGTCGGTCTCGTAGAACTCCTCGGTGCTGACCTCCGGCGGCGGCCCTTTCCACATCCGGATCTCCTGCTCGAACCTGCCAGCGGTCTGCGGCGCGCCCTGCACCATCAGGTACCGGCCGACCAGGTCGAAGTCGTTGCAGAGTCCCTCGGGGAAGCGCGCGGACGCCGAGTTGAGCAGCAGCCGGGGCGTCTCGATCGAGTAGCCCGCGACCGCGACCATCCTTGCGCGCTGGAATCGTGGGACGCCGTCCTTCGCGTAGTGGACGCCGGTGGCGGTGCCGGTGCGCTGGTCGATCTCGATAGAGGCGACCATGCTGTCCGCGCGGACCTCGGCGCCGTGGTTGAGGGCGTCGGGGATGTGGGTGATCAACGGCGACGCCTTCGCGTTGACCTTGCACCCCTGCAGGCAGAACCCGCGGTAGATGCAGTGCGGCCGGTGCCCGAACCGTCCGTTCGCGATGGCGACGGGCCCCACCTTGGCCTCTATCCCCGCGGCGTACGCCCCGCGCAGGAAGGCCTCCCCGTTACCCGAGACCGGATGCGGCCGGTGCGGGTAGCGGTGCGGGTCGCCCCACGGCCAGTCCTCGCCGGCGACGGGCAGTTCGTTCTCGATGTCGTCGTAGAAGGGGCGGAGATCCTCGTACTCCATGGGCCAGTCGGCCCCGACGCCGTCGCCGCTGAACGTGTGGAAGTCGCTCGGGTGGAAGCGCGGAACGTACCCGGCGTAGTGCACCATCGAGCCGCCGACGCCACGGCCGGAGTTGTTCGAGCCGAGCGGCACGGGGTCGTCGCCGCCGATCTGCCGCGGCTCGGTCCAGTACAGGTGATGCGAGCCTGCTTCGTCGCTCACCCAGTCGCGGGCGGGATCCCAGAACGGTCCCGCGTCGAAGGCGACGGCGTTCCAGCCGGCGCGCGCCAGGCGTTGCAGCAGGACGGAGCCTCCTGCGCCGCAGCCGACGATCGCGATGTCGACCTCGTCGGTGTCGTCGAAGCGCCGCATCTGCTCGGTGAGCCGCGGTTCCGCCTTCGAGCCGTCAGGGGTCAGCAGCCAGGCGGAGTCGTTCCGCTCCCGCAGGGCGCTCATCGCTGCGTCTCCGCCTCGGGGATGTCGTCCGGGTGCGCATCGGCGACCTCGAACGGCTCGCGGCGGTCGATCCCGAGGTTCTTGTAGCCGCGCGGGTAGGCCGGCCCGGCGAAGCCGATCTCGTCCCAGGCGTCCGGGTGACTGTAGAAGGCGGTGCACGCGTACCGCGTCCAGAGGCTCCAGATGCGCGCCCGGTCGAAGCCGTGCCAGTGGCCGTCGCCGCTCTTGATCTGTTCGAGCAGGGCGAGCTGCTCCTCCGTGGCGCAGGTCGCGAACCGTCGACCGTGCGCGGTCGCGGCGTCCTCCGCCAGGGCGGCGAGACTGCGTCGCCACGACTCCTCGTCGCTCGGCATGGAGTCGTAGCGCCAGCCGTCGGTCTGCTGCTCGGCGAGGCGTGCGTCGACCATGGCGGTCACGGGGACGCGGTGCTCGGGGTCCTGATCCAGCAGTCGGTCGAATAGTGCGGTGGCCGTGGCCTCCTCGTCGGCGTCGAAGAACCGGATGTCCGAGGGGCGGCCGACCCGCGCCTCGACCACGGCGCGGGTGACGGAGTCCCAGGCGTCGACTTGATCCAGCACGTGGAAGCCGGGGAAACGGTCGGCGGACGACGTCATTTCTCGCGCCTGAGAACGGCGGCGAGGAGGCCCATCCCGCCGACGAGCGTGACCAGGAGCGGGGCGAGCAGGGGCGGACCCATCTCGAGGTTGTAGCGGAGGTTGCGCCAGCCGCCGGGCTTCTGAGCCACGCCGCGGGCATGGAGCCAGGTGCCCTGCAGCCCGTTGGCGACGATGGTCGCCGCGGCGATCGGCAGCACCGTCTTCGCCGCGGTCTTGCTGAACACGCCTGCCACGCCGGCGACGGCGCCGATCGGCCCCAGGATCACCGGAGCCCACATCCACGGGTTGCCGAAGCTCGCCTTGTCGTGCTCGAAGTAGATCTCGCCCGCGGTGACCACCGCACCGACCGCCGTCAAGGCCGACAGTGAGCGCTCGAATCGCCCGGTCTCCACATTGCGGACCAATCGGTCCACACCGCGCACGGCGTCGCTCGGCTTGCTTCTGCTCCGACGCGGCTTGTGCGTCATGGCCGACTCCAATCATTTGCTCTAGCGCAAGCGTTCCACTGCGCGGGTGCGAGGCCGAGCCTCTCGGGGAACCTTCACAGCCTTCGATTGCGCGTCCTGAGCGTCTGCACGTTGACGGCGACGAAGACGACACCGGCCAGCGCCGCGCCGACCGCTCCGAGCGCCCGGCGATTCCGCGACGACCACGCCTGAACGCTCGACGCCTTCGAGCGATCGCCGAACGGCCCGTGCGTGCCGTGATCGACCGACTGGTCGGCCGGCTCCCACAGATTGACCGGCTGGTCGGCTGGGCGGGCTTCGTCGGTCTGCTGAGACGCGTAGCCGGTCTTGCCCAGGTAGTGGTCGAGGAGACCGGGGATCAGGCGGTTGCCGATGATCGTCTGCACGGTCGAGATGCCCACCCAGTACGCGCGCCGTGGCCGCACTGCCGCCCGGACGATCGTGCGGGCGGCGACCTCCGGCTGGTAGATCGGCGGCACGGGCTGCGCTTGCTGCGGCAGGCGCGACAGCAGCCAGCGGAACTGCGGTGTGTTCATTGCCGGCAGGTGCACCATCGTGATCGCGACGTCGCTGTGATCGTGCAGGAGCTCGGTGCGCACCGATTCCGTGAAGCCGACGATCGCGTGCTTGGCGCCGCAGTACGCCGACTGCAGCGGGATGCCGCGGTACGCGAGCGCGGAGCCGATCTGTACGATCGTGCCGCGGCCGGCCGGGCGCATCCGGCGCAACGCCGCCATGGTGCCGTAGACGAACCCGAGGTAGGAGACCTCGGTCGTGCGGCGGAACTCGTCCGGACTGATCCGGCCCAGCTCGGCGAAGACGGAGGAGAAGGCGCAGTTCACCCAGACGTCGATGCGTCCCCACTCGGTGACGACGCGCTCGGCGGCGGTCTCCACGGCGTCGGCGTCCGCGACATCGACCGGCACCGTGATCGCCTTGCCGCCCGCGGCGCGCACCTCCTCGGCCGCGGCTTCCAACCCCGCTTCACCGCGCGCGAGCAGCGCCACGCGCGCGCCCGCACGTCCGAACTCGACGGCGGCGGCACGGCCCACTCCTGCGCTCGCGCCTGTCACGACGACGACCGCGCCCTCCAATGTCTCGATCCCGCTCATCCCGCTCCTCCGCTCGTGAGCGGCTCTAATCACGCTCACTGCCGCGAATGGTCCACGCCTTCGGCGAATCCGGTCAACCCCTTGCGCCGGAGCACGGACGGGCATTCGATCCGCAGCAGGACGTCGGGGATGACTAGGAAGGCTGCACCATGACCGTCAAGCTCAATCGGAAAGCACTCGAGCACGCCCGCTCCCTCGTGGAGAAAGGCACGGTGGTCCGCGACGAACGCGACGCCTGGAGCGAGGACGCACCGAGCGCGGACGACGAGAACGCGTTCATCGACAAGCACGGCTGGGACGCTTACGCGCTCTGGTATTTGGGTGAGGACCCGGATGCGTCCGAGGAGACCAAGGGACGGTTCAGCTTCCCGTACGGCGACTTCAGCAAGGTCCATCGTTGCGGCGTCATCTCACTGGAGAGCCGCGCCGCGCAGAACGACCACGACGACATCGCCCGGGCGAGCAAGAAGCTTCTCGAGCAGATCGACGAGAAGTGACGTCGCCCGGCCACACCTCGGGGATCCGCACGACCGTGATGCTCGCCTCGGGCGTCGTCTCGGCCGCCGTCACGGGTCTCGTCGGGCAGTGGGCGTACGCCCTCTCCGTCGGGTGGGCGGTCGCGTGCGCCGTCTACATCGCGTGGGTTTGGGTCACGATCTCGCGCATGGGCGGCTCGGAGACGCGGCGGCACGCCGCGGCCGAGGACCCGTCCAAGACGACAAGCGACACCCTCCTGCTGGTCGCGTCCGTCGCCAGCCTTGCAGCGCTCGTCCTCCTGCTCGGCCAGACCAAGAACGCCTCTCCGCCCGGCAAAGACCTGATCGCGCTACTCGGCGCGGCCTCCGTCGCGCTCTCGTGGTTCTTCATGCACACCCTGTACACGCTGCGGTACGCGGTCCTCTATTACAACGAGCCTGGCAGCGGGCGCCACGGAATCGACTTCAACGAGGACACGTCGCCGCGTTACCTCGACTTCGCGTACCTCGCCTTCACGGTCGGGATGACGTTCCAGGTCTCCGACACCGACATCTCCAGCCAACGCATCCGCGCGGCGATCCTGCGCCACATGATGCTCTCGTATCTGTTCGGAGCGGTGATCATTGCGGCGTCGGTGAATCTGATCGCGAGTTTGGCGAGCTAGCGGGGAACGGCTGAACGCAAGTGTGAGCGTTAGGCGTTCCGAATAACGCGAACCCTCCCTCGATCCGATTCGGCGCGTGCCATGCTGGAGAGCTGTTGGGCCTCGCGTATGTTTGGCGCGGGAGGTGCTCGGATGGGCTATCTGGTGTACGACGGCGACACTCGCATCAGCTTCGACGACCGTGTGCTCGCTCACCTGGAGCTGGTCATCGTCAACAAGCTGCGACGCCGGGAGTCCTTCTCGGTGAGCTGGCGTGAAGCAGCAGACACGGGAGGGGGACGCAACAGCATCTGGCTGGATGTGTCCATCCCGCTGCGCTTCCATTTCGACGGCTCACGTCAGCCAACGCTGGATCGACGGTGGGTGGAGCGCCTGGCTGAGTCGGCCTCCGGACCGACCGGGCTCATCGTCGTGGACGAAGACGGCGAACAGGTTCACGGCACGACGCAAGCGCACGGGGCCTAGCTCAGGTCGTCGAGCATCGGGCCCAATTGCGGGGGCTCGCTCACCGGGCGGCGCGGGCCGGTCTCTGCGCTCCGTCGGCGAAGGTCCGCCACCGCGTCCGTGTCCACGATCTCCGGACCCTCGAGGTCAGCGGGCTCGCTGACGAGTTGACTCGCCGGGCCGATCAGTATCTCGACCTGCTCGACCGACCCTGACGCCGTACGCGCCGGGAGGAACACCGTGTCGGAAGTGCCTTGCGCCGCCAAGGCGCGCGCATAGTCCAGCAGGGATTCGGCGAGATCGTTCCCGGTGAGGAGAGAAGTTCCGGCATAGGTGATTCGGCGCATGTTCCACACTCTCGTCGACCATAAGCCCGATCACCACCCCTTGCCTTCCCGGCAGTGCGGTGGGGCCAGATGCGCACGACGTCAAGACGGTACACCGTTTCGGACTTCGCTCGATCCCCTGTCGGCCGACCCGGACCGGTGGTTGCGTGGTGCCATGCCAGAGAGCCAGCTGAGTTTCGACAACCCCGTGGATCGTTACCCGAAGGTCCGTCCGCCCGAGAAGCAGGTCGAGGAGCCAGGACGCGATAGCGAGCTCGATCCGCCCGCGGATCATGGCGAGACCAGCTATGTGGGGTCCGGTCGACTGTCGGGCCGGAAGGCCGTCGTCACCGGTGGCGACTCGGGGATCGGAGCGGCGGCGGCGATCGCGTTCGCCCGGGAGGGCGCTGACGTCGCGATCGTGTATCTGCCCGCCGAGGAGGAGGACGCGCAGCACGTCGCGGGACTGATCCGTGATGCGGGACGGACCGCGGTCACCATCGCCGGCGACATCTCCGACCGCGCCTTCTGCGATGAGGTGGTCGCCCGGGCTCTCGACGGACTCGGCGGCATCGACATCCTGGTCAATAACGCGGGCAAGCAGATCTACTGCAAAGACCTGACCGAGCTGCCCGACGACCAGTTCGACCTGACGATGAAGACCAACGTGTACGCGATGTTCTGGCTCACCAAGGCGGCCCTCCCGCACCTGGCCGCCGGGGCGACGACCATCAATACGACCTCGGTGCAGGCGTATCTGCCCGGCGAGGTCCTGGTGGACTACGCGACGACGAAGGCGGCGATCAATGCGTTCACCAAAGCGCTGGCCGGCCAGCTCGCCCCCAAAGGCATCCGGGTGAACGCTGTCGCGCCGGGTCCGATCTGGACGCCGCTGCAGCCCAGCGCGGGTCAACCGCCGGAGAAGCTGCCCGACTTCGGGTCGCAGACCGCGATCGGCCGAGCCGGGCAACCGGCCGAGCTCGCGCCCGCGTACGTCTTCCTCGCCTCCCCCGAGTCCAGCTACGTCATCGGCGAGACTCTCGCCGTCACCGGCGGCATGCCCACACCCTGAGGTCAACCCGGTCGACGCCCCGCCGCACCCGGCCTACCTTCCGCGCGGTCGGGCAGACCACACCCGACGAGAACCCAAAGGAGCACGACATGGCGACAACCACGAAGAACGGAACCAAAGCCACGAAGCCCGCGGCGTCCCCGCGCACGACCCAGGCGCGCGGGGCAGCACCCGGCGAGCACGCGACCCGTCGCGAGAACGCGGAGAACGGCTTCGTCGCCTCGACGGCGCTCTCGAGCAACCTGCAGCGGGTGCTCGTCGACCTGATCGAGCTGCACCTGCAGGGCAAGCAGGCGCACTGGAACATCGTCGGACACAACTTCCGCGACCTGCACCTCCAGCTCGACGAGATCGTCGACGAGACCCGGGAGTTCAGCGACACGATCGCCGAACGGATGCGCGCCCTCCACGCCGCACCCGACGGCCGCTCCCGCACCGTCGCGGAGACGACAGCCCTGGCCGTGTTCCCCAACGGCGAGGTCGACACCTCCGACGCCGTGGACCTCATCACCGACCGCCTGGAGACCGCCGTGCGAACGATGCGCTCCGTGCACGACGACGTCGACGAAGAGGACCCGACCTCGGCGGACCTCCTCCACCAGATCATCGAACGACTGGAGCAGTTCGCCTGGATGGTCAGCGCCGAGAACCGGCGACCGTCGACACGCTGAACCCGGCGATGAGCCGGTCAGCCGCGACCGAAGTCAGCCGTGACGCGTTGGCCTTTCCGCGAGAGCAAGGCTGCCCAGCACTCATCGCTGCTCTGTCTGAGCCAATGACCGCCGCAACCTGAGCGGCGACGTGGATGCTCTGGCCGACAAGGTCACGCCCAGCAAGATCGCCGACCGGCAGAAGCGCAAGGTGAAGGGCGCCCTCCACTCCTTCACCGGACGCATCATGGGCTCCGATGATCCCTACGACCAGCACCGCGGCGTCGGCGAGGCGGCCGGCGACGCGATCGGCGAGGCCAAGGACGCCACGGTTGACGCCAGCAAGCGGGCCGTCGCGAAAGCCGAGGGCAACCCGGTCGCGGTCGGGTTAATCGCCTTCGGCGTCGGGCTGCTCGCGGCCTCCCTCATCCCCGCCAGCGAGAAGGAGCAGGAACTCGCCGCCAAGGCCAAGGACGCCGCGCAGCCGGTATTGCACGAAGCGGCCGATGTCGGCAAGCAAATGGCGCAGGACCTCAAGGAGCCCGCCCAAGAGGCAGTGCAGGCTGTCAGGGATACCGCCCAGGAGTCCGTCGAGACCGTCAAGGCGGAGGCCGTCGATCGTGCGACCGACGTGGCCGAGGACGCCCGGGACGCCGGTCAGCACGTGCAGAACGGCTGACGAAGCCAGAGAACCACCCTGCGGCGCGGCGGAGGCGAAGTGTCTCCGCCGCGCCGTTCCTAACCCCTCACTGAACGGACGAGAGAGCCCCGCGATCAACGACGATGACATCGGAGCCGTCGAACGGCTGCAGGACGCCTCGGCCCCGGATGATCCCCGCGAGCCGGATAGTCCGCCGAAGCTGCGTCGCAGCTCCTGGGAGCGTGTGTTCAAGCGCACTCCGCGCGAGTTGAGCAACATTGCGGAGCGAGCGAGCGTCGAGGAACTCCGCGACGAGGCCGGCGTAGTCCTCCACGGTCAGGCGGCGCGCGGGCTCGCGTGCGCGCCGAAGCCAGGGAGGTGGACCGCGATCGTCCGGCCCTGCTCGGCTAGCACCGGAGCGAGCCGATGGAAGTACCGTGAGCTCACCCCGATCCCGTGCAGGAGCAGAACCGCTATTCCCTCGCCGGCGCCGCTGTCGAATGTGACCACGATCCCGGGACGCCGTCGCGTCCGACCGAACGGGCGCTTTCGCACGTCCGCTATTCCGCTTCTGGGGAGGGCGGATCGGTCCGGAACCCGGAGAGCTTGTGGCTTCCGTCGCAGTACGGCTTGATCATGGACACACCGCACCGGCACAGTGCGATCGTGCGGCGCCGCTGCTCGATCGGTTCCCCTGCGGTGTCAACAATCTCGACCGGTCCACGCACTAGCAGGGGACCGTCCGGGCAGGCGACGATCGTCACCTCGCTGTCCGCCTGCCCTCTCATGCCGCAGCGCCCGATTCTTCGCGCAGCGAGCTGCGTCCCGCCTGCCAGCTCGCCAGCAGGTGTGCTCCAACGAGCCCATCCACGAGGAGGCAGCAGTGGGCTCCGAAGACGATGTCCTCAAGCAGTTCGGGATGCTGTTCCGCCAGGCCGCCTGCCAGGTCGCGCCCGGCGATCTGTTCGTGCACCGCGTCAGCTTCGACGTGCTCGTCGTAGTAGTCGGTCACGTCCTCGCCGAACCCCAGCCGGCGGAATCCGTTGCTGTAGAGGCGATTCGGGACGGACGATGTCATCTCGAATGCCGCAAGGTGGCCGACGATGGCACCGCGTAGCCGCCCGTTCAGCCCGAACATGGACATCATGTTGAAGGAGGCCAGCGTGATCGCCGGCACCCGGTCGACGTAGACGCCGTACCGATCGTCCAAGCCCACGCCCCGCATCGTCCGAGCGAAGATCGCCGCGTGAATGCGATGCGGGCGGCCGGCGCCGTACTCGTCGGACTGGACCTCGACCAGTCCGGCCTTGGCCCGACCAGTCAGCCGAGGAATGGCCCACGAGTGCGGGTCCGCCTCTTTCAGCGTGTAGATCGACCGGTGGATCACGAACTCGATCGCCTGCTCGCGAGTCGCCTTCTTCGCCACGTACCGGGAGAGACTCGGGCCGGTGTCTTCTGAAGTCACGGCAAAAAGATGCGATGCGACAGCGTCGGCGTCCGGCTTCGGCAGCGCGACGTCCCCGACGAGCTCGCGCAGGCGACGCTCGAATTGCTCCTCGATCGCAGTGCGGACCGCGACCTGGATCGGGTTCCATTCCCAACGGCCGTCACTGTCGGTCACACCGCCGTAGGACAGGCCGTAGCTCAGCAGCAGAGTGAGCTGGAGGTCCTCGTCGGTGAGGACGTCCTGTTCGCTCACGAGTGCTCGCTCCGCGAGCTGAAGCGCTGCCGCCATCGCCGGCGACTCGCGGGCCGCGGGCGTGCTCAGCGCTTCCAGGAATTGCGCGCTCACGGGTCCACGCGAACTGATCGATGCGGTCACGCATCGAAGGTCGGCCGATTCGGCCGCCGCGTCAAGCCGTTGAACCGTTGCCTCTCCCGGGCTACCTTCGCTGCATCGGAAGGGATGGGTGGGTGGCGACGACGATCGGGGCGGAAGAGGAGTTCGTCCTCCTCGACCCCGTATCACTGACACCGGTCGATCGGGCAGCGGAGGCGAGAGCCGCCCTCACCGACGCCGCCGTCGACGGCGAGATCATGTCCGAGTTCTTCCCATCGCAGCTCGAGTTCGCCTCCCCGGTATGCACGACGGCGGTCCAGCTCGGCACGTCGTTGTCGGAATTCCGCCGTGAGCTGGCCGAGTGGGCGCACAAGCATCGGGTGATCGCCGCCGGAGTCGGCGTCCCCTTCCACGTAACCGGTCAGCTTCAGGTCACGGACCTCCCGCGTTATCGGGACATCGCGGCCGACTTCGGACGCATTGTCGCGGACCACCAGATCAACGGCTTGCATGTGCATGTCGGCATGCGCAACCGCGACAGCGCCATCCTCGGCCTCAACCGGCTGCGACCCTGGCTGCCGACGCTGCTGGCGCTCTCCGCCAACTCGCCGTTCTGGGACGGCGACGACAGCGGCTTCGACAGCTGGCGCGCCATTCACAGCCGCCGCTGGACCACCCACGGGATTCCGCCCGCCTTCAGAGACGCCGAAGACTATGCACGACGCACATCAGCGCTCCACGGAATCGGGGGCACCTCCGACGCGGGAACGCTCAACTGGGTCGTCCGCCCGTCGGAGAAGTACCCGACGCTCGAAGTGCGCGCATTCGACGCGCAACTCGGTTGCCGGACCAGCACAGCTCTCGCCGTCCTCGTCCGCGGGATCGTGGATGCCGACGGCGACGAGCAACCCCACGAGGCCGAGCTCCTGGATGCCGCGTACTGGCACGCGGCGCGATACGGACTCGAGCGCAACCTGTTCGATCCACGAGCCGGACGGATGCGGCCAGCCGCAGACGTCGTCCACGCACTTCTAGACGTCGCCGCGCCCGGACTAGAACGACACGGCGACGCGGAACACGTCGGAGCCGTCGTCCGAGAGATCCTGCAGCACGGCAACGGCGCAACCCGACAGAGGCGGGCATATCGCGAAGGAGGTCAGCTCGCGCTGGGGACCCTCCTCGACCAGGCCGCCCGGTAGCGGCCTACCGCGACTTGCGACCGCGCTACCCTCCTGACGGGTTCTCCACCGGCGACTCGTCCGGCTCAGTCCCCTGCTCCGGATCGACTTCCTCCGGATGCGTAGTCGGTTCCTGCCGCGGCTTATCGGTCATCAGCGCCACCACCCGAGGCAGTATCCTTCCCGTCGTCCGGGCTCTCCGCGTCAGTACCGGAACCGTCCGGGAGATCGTCCGGATCGGGACGATTCGTGTCGCGCTCAGCCATAGAGGCCCTCCCTCATCGTTGCTTAGGAGTGAGACAGTACGCCGCTCGCGTCGGATGTCGACCAGACTGAAGCAATCGGGCCGTTGCCCCATGTCGCTGGTCAAAACTTCCGCGCCTCGCGCCGGAACACCAGCAAGGTCCAAGCAATTCGAGCGACTTCGACGGGCGGTCCGTCGGTCGGCCCAGGGCTCAAGTGACGCTGTCCTGGACCTTGGCCGCCGTACAAGCCGGGTCTCGCGGGGTGACGGGCCTGGATGACACCATCAAGACCCCATCCTGGTTGGTTCGTCCTGTGTCACAGTTGCGGAGTATGGCCTGAGCGCACCCCATCCAACGTTCTGGGATCTACTAACACGGCTTCCAGAGATTCCGCCGCTTCATGGAGGCCTCCGCGATGGGAGGTAGCGAGGAGCGGCTAGCGAGACTCGCCGGCGCCCACTTGCGCTTGATCGTTCGTTTGGGAATGACTCCGCTCATTCCCGGTCGTCGCCGTCTTCGTCTCGGTCGTGGAAACCGGTCGTGACATCCTCAATCACGTCGCCCAGGACACCATGTCCCTCATCGCGCTGATCGTCGCCTGTACCAGGGCCATCGGCGTCCCCGTTCAACCCCGGCGCTAACCCGTTCGTCTCGTCGAACGCGCTCTCCTGAGGATCGGTCTCTTTATCCACAGCGGTCTCCTTCTTGAACCGGCGAGCACAGAGCGTTCTCGCGTGGAGCGGACGGTAGACCGCCCGCGACTTCAATCCAACGGGGTGGGCGCTGCCAGAGGCAGAGCCGATGAAGCGACGCGGACGCGGGGATCACTCGGCAGAGCGCGGCCGTGGCGTGACGGCGAGCAGCGCCCGAGAATCAGCAGCGATCGAGCCGTGACCGACAGTTATCGAGTCTACCCCTCCGACCGGATTTGCAGGCGGCATCACCACCGCCCCAGGGCGCCTCCCGTCCTGACGGAAATCACACCACCGTCGAGAGGCGCCCCCGTGGCTGCAGTGACCGAGTCCATCGACGTGTCCGTGCCGATCAGCACGGCCTTCAACCAGTGGACGCAGTTCGAGTCGTTCCCGCATTGTCTCGAAGAGGTGGAGGACGTGCAGCAACTCGACGCCACCAGGAACCGTTGGCGCGTGCGCATCGGCGGCCAGGAGAGAGTCTGATTCCGTGATCTCCGAGCAGCTGCCGGCAATTTGCAGCGACGGCAGGTGTGGCGCTACCGACGTAATTGATGCCCGGAGCAGCCCACGGAAACGGTCACCCCAGCTGAGCCCTCGGCCGCTCGGACGACACCGACATCCCCGACTCGGCTCGGCAGAGCGGATTAGTGCAGCGCGATGGCAGCGGCACAACGGTCCACGTACCTGATGCGCCGCGACCCAGCCGACGCTGCTCGCGTATAAGCCCCCCGCACACGGCGCAGCGCCGTACCTCCGCACCCATCTGAAAACCTCCCTTCGAGCCCCGTTGAGGGGTGGGCGCCCGGTCCCCTACGGACGCCCACCCCTGCCGCTCTCGGGAATACAGTTCGTCGTCCGCCCCATACGGTTCGACCTGTTCGTCCGAGAGCTTTTCGTGCGCTGCGCTTATGCGGTCACGGGTCGGCGGCCGCGTTCGGCGGCCGACTCGACCTGGATCTTGCGCGGCTTCGCGCGTTCGGCGATCGGGATGACCACCGACAGGACGCCGTTGTCATAGCTGGCGCTGATGCCTTCGGCATTCACGTCGTCTCCGATCGAGAACTGGCGCATGTAGGAGCCGAACGGCCGCTCCTGGGCCAGCCACCGGGAGTTCTCCCGGTTCGCGGCAGAGCGTTGCGCGCGAATGGTCAACAGGTGCCCGTCGACATCCACATCCACCGAACCCGGGTCGATCCCCGGCAGATCGGCGTTGAGGACGTACTGGTCGCCTTCGCGGAACAAGTCCACCGGCATGATCCGGGGCTGCCTGCTGGTGTCGAACACGCTCTGAGCGATCCGATCCAGCTGGCTGAAAGGATCAAATGACATCGACATGGTGAGATTCTTCCTTTCCACTTGACTGTGCGTTTCTTACTGTGTGCTTCGGTTTCTCACGCTGGGGCGCTTCACACCCCTGAACGGTGGCGAACGGATAGGCGAATCCGCCCGACGGAGGGCGCCCCGCGCATCCGGGAGCCCGGGCTCGTGAACTCCCACGACGCCGCGGGAACGACCCGGCCGCGACGCGTCGCTGGCAGCCGGGATATCCCCCGAGCCGCCCACGATCGCCCAGAATTCGCCGTCCACCCATTCCGGGTCGGCGCAGATGATGTCCGCGAAGGTCTCCGCGATCGAATCGACCATGCCTGGCAACGCCGGTCACCTCCCTACTCCACTGCAGCAGCACGGGCGAATGAACCTACCGGGGTCTGCATTATCTGCAGTTGTCGGTATAGATTTTCTACATCGCACATTGACTTAATGCAAGTCCCACAAGGAAGATTCATACATGAGTGATCCGTCGAGCAGCCAGCCCGTCTACAGCATGGCCGTGGCCGCAGAGCTGCTGGGACTGGCGCCGACGACCCTGCGGCTCTACGAACGCAAGGGACTTCTGACGCCGGCGCGCACCGACGGCGGAACCCGCCGGTACAGCGCCGACGACATCGAGCGGATGCGCCGAGTCGCCGACCTCCAGAACGAGGGCGTCAACCTCACCGGTATCAGGATGGTCCTCACCCTCGAAGGCGAGAACTCAGCACTCCGCGAACACATCACCAACACCACCCCGACCCACACCGGGAACAACACCCACCCAGACGACTCCTAGAGTCCCAGAACAGCCAGGTCATAGGTTCCCCCGCATGGGTCCTCGATCGGCGCTTCCGCTCCTCGAGGCTGCCGTGTCGGTTCTGATACAACCCGCACTCCCGCGGCGAGCATCAGGGTCGTACAGCCATGTGAGTCAGAGACCGCGAACACGCAAGTGCTGGTCGTCGGCGTGATCTACCTCGCGGTGCTCACCCGCTTCCGTCGCCGTCCGCCGGAGATGCACCCGGACAACACCGACGCCCGCCTCCGACCAGCGGGAGCCTATGCCGGAGAGCTGAACCGGCGCGTCTGTCCCGCGCGTCGCCAGGGGCCGCGGACGCCGGCGGACGCCGGCCGACTTCCGCGATGCTAACTCTGCATGACCGGCTTCCACGCCCCCGTCGCGACCTCCTCGGACAGCTCGTCCACGCCGAACCGGTCGAACCGGAAGGTCTCGAGCACCGGTGACGAAGCTCCCGTCAGGATCTCCTCGGCGGCGAGCTCACCCAGGACGAGGCCGAGCGTCGCACCCGAGTGGGTGAACAGTGCATAGAGGCCCGGGATCGAGGGGACAGGTCCGACCACCGGCTCACCGTCGCCGGGGATGGGCTTCATCCCCGCGCCCACTCGGTGGGCCGTCAGGCGGGGGTTTCCGCTCAGGACCTTCGACGCTTCCTCGAGCAGCCCCTGCACCGACTCTTCCGGGATCACGAGCGATCCGTCCGCTGCGATCACGATCGACTGCTCGGCCCAGTCGGCGTCGAGGACCAGACGCCCGTCTGGGGTGGGTCGGATCGCGACGCGCGGGGTATTGAGCACTGTCTTCACGTCGATCTCCACCGGGTCGGTGAACACGACGAA
This sequence comes from Leifsonia sp. EB41, assembly GCF_041262565.1. NCBI lineage: Bacteria > Bacillati > Actinomycetota > Actinomycetes > Micrococcales > Microbacteriaceae > Leifsonia > Leifsonia sp. EB41. The sequence continues at coordinate 2,000,860 of NZ_JBGCCJ010000001.1, forward strand.
AGCGGCAGGGGTGGAGTCTGGCACCGTCACGCCCAGCGCGGCGAGGTCGCGAGGGACGCCAGGACCGGTCGCAAGCACGACGTGATCTGCCGACAGGCGCGTGCCGTCCGCCAGGACGACACCGGCGGCTTCGCCGTCGACGATGTCCACACATGCCTCCCCGACACCTTCGCGAATCGTCGCGCCCTGCTCGACCGCCTCCGCCGCGAGCGCCGCGATCACGTCCGGCAGGCTGACCCACCCTTCGCCTGCGTTGAAGATGGCACCTTCCTCGGCGACGGCGGCGACATCCACATCGGGGGCGAACCGGGGCACGTCGGCGCGGTCGACCCAGACGGAGTCGTAGCCGTTGGCGCGCTCGAACGCGAAGGTCTCGCGGAAGCTCTCACCGTCGCCGGCCCACTTCATCGCGCCGTCGAATCGCACGAACCGATGGCCCTCCCGATGGCGCTCGCGCCAGGTGCGATAGCGGTCGAGCGCGATGAGCCGGAGGTAGTGGTACTCCGCCGTGCGATCCCCCGACGAGTTCATCCAGGCGATCGAACGGCCGGACGCTCCGTCGGCGAGGTCGCCGGAGGTGACGAGGGTCACCTCTGCGCCACCGCGCGCGAGGTGGGCGCAGGTCGAGGCGCCCAGGATGCCACCGCCGACGACGACGACACGGGAAGGGGCGTGGGGGACGGACATGGTGCTCACTTTCGATTCAGGGTGTGGATGGTGTCGATCAGTTCGAGGACGGCGAGGCTGTCGCGCGGGTCGACGGGGAGAGGCGCATCGCCGGTGAGCGACTGCGCCAGCCGCCGGTAGAAGTCGGCGTAGTCGCCCCGTGCGAGGGGGACCTCGGCGAGGTCGGAGCCGGCGCCTAACAGCGCCGGTAGGTCGGACGCGCCGAATCGTTCGGCGCCCGGGTGCTGACCCGCGGCGAGCCGATCCTCCTGCGGGTCCAGACCGGACGAGAAGAATCCGGAACGAGAGCCGAGGACCCGGAATCGCTCACCGGTGACCGGAGCGATGGCGCTCATCCAGAGGTGGCTCGTCGTGCCGGACTCATGTTCTAGCACGACGAAGACGTCATCGTCGGCCCGACCTCCTCGACGGTTGCGCACGTCGGCGTGCCCGACCCGCGCCGGCCCGAACAGGACGAGCGCCTGGTCGATCAGGTGGGCGCCGAGGTCGAACAGGATGCCGCCGCCGTCTACCGACCCGGTCTTCGACTTCCACGAGGAGTCGGGGGACGGCTTCCACCACTCGAACCGCGACTCGAAGGGCCGTACGTCTCCGAGCGCGCCGTCGTCGACCAGCCTTCTCAGCGTCAGGAAGTCGCCGTCCCACCGCCGGTTCTGGAAGACCGTGAACGGGACGCCGGCCGCCTCTGCGCGCTGGATGAGTTCGCGGCCCGACGGCGCATCGGGGGCGAAGGGCTTGTCGACGACGGTGGCTTTCTCCGCCTCTACCGCGGCTGTCGCGTGGGAGACGTGCAGCGGCGTCGGCGACGCCACGACCACCAGGTCGATTCCGGGATGCGCGAGCAGCGTATCCACGTCGGCGACTGCTGTCGCGTCCGGGTGGGCGGCGTGCAGCCGGGCGGTCTGCGAGGTGACGACCGCCGTGAGATCGAAGGCGGGGTCGGCGGCCAGCAGCGGGGCGTGGAACACGCGCCCCGCCACGCCGTAGCCGATGAGGCCGACACGGATCGGCGCCGGGGCGCTCACAGCACTTCCGACAGGAACCGCTGGAGGCGCGGGCTCTCCGGCCGCTCGAAGAGGTCGGCGGGGCGGCCGGTCTCCACCACGCGTCCCTCGTCCATGAAGACGACCTGGTCGGCGACCTTGCGGGCGAAGTTCATCTCGTGCGTGACGACGACCATGGTCATCCCGCGACGTCCCAGATCCGCCATGAGGTTCAGCACGCCTTTCACGAGCTCCGGGTCGAGCGCGCTGGTGACCTCGTCGAACAGCATGACCTCCGGCTCCATCGCGAGCGCCCGCGCGATGGCGACGCGCTGCTGCTGACCGCCGGAGAGGTCGCGCGGTCGGTGGTCCATCCGCTCGCCCAGACCGACCTCGGCCAGGCGCTCCTCTGCGACGCGCCTGGCCTGATCCCTCGGCAGCTTCTTCACCGAGCGCAGGGCGAGCATCACATTCTCGAGCGCCGTGTGGTCGGGGAACAGGTTGAAGTGCTGGAACACCAGCCCGATCCGGCGGCGGAGCGCATCCGGCCTCGTGCCGAGGATGCTCTCGCCGTCGAGTCGCATGTCGCCCGACTTCGGCTCGTGCAGGCGGTTGATGCCGCGCAGCATCGTCGATTTGCCCGACCCGGACGGCCCGATCACGCACGTCGTCGTGCCGGGTGCGACCGAGAAGCTCACGCCGCGGAGGACGTCGACCTCGCCGTAGGCCATCGTGAGGTCGACCAGCTCGAGGGCCGAGCCCCGGAAGTCCGGCTTCGTCTGGGCGGGTAGTGGAGAGGTGTAGGTCATGTGTTGCTCCCGAGGGTGATCGGCGCAGGGGTCTGCACCTCGTCCAGCTCGTCCAGGCCGCTCCTCGGCGTGGTCGGCTTACGGCGACCGGTGCGGAACCGGTTGTCGAAGTGGTTCACCACGTGCGTGAGGGGCACGGTGATGACCAGGTAGAACAGCCCGGCGAGGACGAGCGGAGACAGGTTGCCGGTCAGCACGGCCGCGTCCTGTCCGACCCGGAACAGCTCGCGCTCCCCGACCAGGAGGCCGAGGAAGTACACCAGGCTGGAGTCCTTCACGATCGCGATGAACTGGTTCACCAGGGCCGGGAGGACCCGACGCACGCCCTGTGGCACGACGACCAGGCGCATCGCCTTGCCGTAGCTCAGACCGAGCGCCCGGCACGCCTCCAACTGGCCGCGATCGACGCTCTGGATGCCGGCGCGGAAGATCTCGCCGATGTACGCCGACGCGATCAGGGACAGCGCCAGGATCCCGAGCGGATAGGGTGACGGACCGAAGACCGATTGCGAGAACCGCGCGAACCCCTGCCCGATCAGCAGGATGGTCAGGATCGCGGGAAGGCCGCGGAAGATGTCCGTGTAGACGCGCGCCGGGATGCGCAGCCAACGCGACGTGGAGATCCCCATGACCGCGAGGACCATGCCGAGCACGACGCCCAGCACGGTCGCCGCTGCGGAGATGATGAGAGTGTTCACCAGTCCGACGCCCAGCAGCTGCGGGAAGACCTGCAGCATCGACGGGAGGTCGAAGAAGGTGTGTGTGATGGTGTCGAGCCAGTTCATCGGGAGTTCCCTGACGGGCTACTTGCTCGGCGTGGGGGTCGAGGTCTGCTCGGCCTTGGGGAGGTACTGCTCGGGCATCGGCGAGCCCGGGAACCACTTCTGGTAGAGCTTCTTCCAGGTGCCGTCCTCCATCGCAGCGTGCAGCGCAGTGTTCAGCGCGTCCTTGAGCTTGGGGTTGCCCTTCGCGATCGCGAAACCGGCGGGCGCGTCGAACGAGGGGATGTCGTCGGCGTCCTTGAGGTCCGGGTACTGCGCGATGTAGCTCTTCACCGCCTCGTAGTCGAGGAAGTGCGCGTCGATCGAGCCGCTGTTCAGTGCCGACACGGCCGAGTTGTTGTCCGGGAAGCGCACCAAGCTCGCCTTCGGGAAGTGCGTGGCCGCGTAGGTCTCCTGCAGCGTCCCCTGCACCACGCCCAGTCGCTTGCCGGCGAGGCCCTTCGCGGAGTCGATGCCCGAGCTCTTCGTGGTGAGCACGCTCAGGTAGCCGGCCAGGTAGCCGTCGGAGAAGTCGACGGTCTTCTTACGGTCGGCGGTGATACCGATCGCGGCGACGCCGACGTCGAACTGGTGATTGGCGACGGCGGCGAGGAGGCCGGAGAAGTCCTGACCGGTGAAGACCGTCTTGCCGAGTCCTGCACGCTTGGCGACGTCGGTGAGCAGCTCGACATCGAAGCCGGTGAAGTCGCCCTTGGCATCGGTGAAGGTGTAGGGCTTGGCGTCGCCGAGGCTGGCCACGCGGACTGTGCCCGCCTGGATCAGTCCGTAAGGGTTGCCCGGGGCTGCGGAGCCGGTGGCGCCGGCGGCCGAGCCCGTGCTGCCGCCGGAGGAACAGGCGGAGAGGACGAGGGCGGCTGCGGCGACGGCCGCGAGGAGGCCGGCCGGCCGGAGGATGGTGCGTCGATTCACTGCGGGATCCAATCGTGCGGTGGGCGGTTCGGCGGGACGCAGGGCGATCCACGTCGATGTGGGTTGCTGAGACCGGTCTCAGTTGGTTAGGCTGAGACCGGTCTCAGCCGGTTTTCTGGGACACTACCCGACGTATCGTCGGTTCGTCAACACGGCGAGCTACGGTGAGACGGGCGAACGGAAAGGCGGCATGGATGAGCCCTCAGCACGCGACGCGACGCGCGGCGACCGTGGCGGACATCGCCAGGGCGGCGAATGTCTCGAAGGCGACAGCGGCGAGAGCGCTCGGCGAGTACGGCCAGGTCAGCCAGGCGGTCCGCGATCGCGTGCTCGCCGCAGCCGAAGAGCTCGACTACCGTCCGAACGCGCTCGCGAAGTCCATGAACACCGGGCGGTCGAACACCATCGGGGTCGTGGTGGGCGACATTGAGAACCCGTTCTTCGCCTTGGCCATGCGCGGGATCTCGGACGTCGCCAGCGCTGCCGGCTACTCGGTCATCCTCATCAACTCCGATGAGAACGTCGAGGCCGAGGAGGAGGCCCTGGAGGTCCTCCTCGACAACCAGGTCGACGCGGTGATCGTCGCTCCCGCGTCGTCGGCGCACGTCGAGCATCTGACCAGCGCCGCGCGCGCCGGCCGGCCTCTCGTCCTGCTCGATCGCCGGGCGAACGGCGAGGGATACGACTCCGTCACCGTGGACAACCGCTCGGCGGCCGAGACGGCGACCGAGGAGCTGCTGCGTCACGGCCACCGCAGGATCGCCTTCATCTCGACACACGAGTATCCGCACCCGACGTACCGGAGAGGCGAGGAGATCACCATGTCCTCCGTCTCCGACCGCGTCGGCGGAGTCCTGCACGCACTCGACTCGGCAGGCATCGAGACCCCGGAGCAGCACATCCGTCTCGACGCGCGCAGACGGGGCGTCGACACCGTGACGCGCGAACTGCTCGGCGAGGAGCGACCCGTCACCGCGATCATCGCGTCGGACAGCCTCATCGCCATGGCGGTCTTCGCCACGATCCGGGCAGAAGGGCTGCGGATTCCGGAGGATGTGTCCCTGATCGCCTTCGACAACCCGGAGTGGACGGCTGTGACCACGCCACCGCTGACGGTGGTGGAGCAGCCGATCTACGACCTCGGAGCCGCCGCGGCACGACGCGCGCTTCAGCGGGTCCGCGGGGAGTCGGTCGCTGAACCGGCCGTGGTCTTCGGAACCCGGCTTGTGGAGCGGGGCTCGGTGGGCGCGGTGCCCGAATACGCGGTGGACGGCAGCAGCCCCCGGTAGGCGTACTCCCTACTTGCCCACGCCGCCCGCCAGCCCGCGCACGAAGTAGCGCTGGCACACGAAGAACAGGATGACCATCGGCAGGGCGGCCATCACCATCCCGGCGAAGACCACGGGGTACTGGGTGCCGTTCTTCGACATCATGTCGGCGAGACCGACGGGAAGGGTCTGCACGCCGCTGCCGCTCGTGAAGATCATGGCGAACAGGTACTCATTCCAGTTCTGCAGCACGTTGAGGACGATCGTGGTCGCGATGATCGGCAGGCTCATGGGCAGGATGATGCGCCAGAACGTCGCGGCACGCGATGCACCGTCGATGGAGGCCGCCTCGTCGACCTCGCGCGGCAGGTCGAGCATGTAGGCGCGGATGAGGAACACCGTGAACGGGATCCGGAACGCCGTGTAGAGGATCAGCAGCCCGAAGAAGGAGTCGTACAGCCCCCAGGCCTGGAACAGCTTCACCAACGGGATCAGTGCGACGGTCGGCGCGAGCATGAGCCCGGCCAGCACAACGATCGTGAAGGTCCGGTTGAGCGGGATGTCGACCCGGGTAAGGCCGTACGCCGCCCAGGCGCTGATCAGCTCGGTGATGAGCGTCGCCAGCACTGTCAGGGACACGCTGGTGAGGACGAAGTCGCCGACACCCTGGGCCCACGCCGTGGCGAAGTTCTCCCACAGCCAGCGGCTCGGCAGGGCGAACGGGTCCCCGAACAGTTCCGCGTTCGTCTTGAGGGCGTTGGTCACCATCCAGAGCAGTGGATAGAGGACGACGATGGCGAGGGCGACGAGGAGTGCCCACATCGCGACGACGCGGACGCCGCGGCCGACCCTTGCGAGGGCTACCATTCCACTCTCCTCCTGCGCGAGTATGCGAGCTGCGCCGCCGCGAGCAACAGCGTGATGACGAAGATGGCGACGCCGATGGCGGCTGCCGAGCCGAAGTCGTTGGTGACGAAGCCGGCGTGGTAGAGCCAGGTGCCGAGCACCTGGCTGGAGTTGTTCGGTCCGCCGCTGGTCATCACCATGACCTCGTTGAAGACCTGGAACGCGCCCGAGATCGTGACGATCATCATCAATCCGGTCATCTCGCGCACCAGCGGCAGCGACACCTGGAAGAACCGGCGGAGCGGCCCGACCCCATCGAGGTTCGCGGCCTCGTAGAGCTCGGTGGGGATGCGCTGCAACGCCACCGAGAACAGCAGCGCGCTGTAGCCGAAGCCCTGCCACTGGCTCATCGCGATGACGGCGAAGATCGCCGTGCCCTCGTGGCCCAGCCACGCCTGAGAGAACTGGCCCAGCCCCAGATTGTCGAGGAAGACGTTCAGCATGCCGGTCTGCGGCTGGTAGATGAAGTAGAAGAGCAGACCGGCGACGGTCAGAGAGATCGCCGACGGGATGAAGTAGATGGCGCGGAACGCCTTGCGCCACCGCTCGCTCCGCACGCTCTCGACGATCGCTGCGAGTACGAGGGCGCCGAACACCTGGAAGACGATCGAGAGCCCGGCGTACCAGGCGTTGTTGCCGAGCGCCCGCCAGAAGATCGGGTCCTGTGCGAGATTCGCGTAGTTGGCGACGCCGACGAAAGTCTGCTCGCCGCTGTAGATGTTCCACTTCAGGAAGCTGAAGACGATGTTCTGGATCAGCGGCCAGTAGACGAACACCGCGAGAACCGCGAGCGCCGGGATCAGCCAGACCAGCCCCCGCCAGCGCGCCTGCCCGCGTCGGACGACGCGCGGTGCGGCGTTGCGGGAAGGGGGTTCCGTGCGGCTGCGCTCCATGCGCGGCCGCACAGGGGCCTGAGGGGCCTGGGTGGTCGTCATTTCGACTTCTCGGACGCCTGACGCACGCTCTTCAGCGCATCCTCGGGGCTGAGGCTGCCCGAGACCAGTCCCTCGGAGGCCGCCACCCACGCGTCTCCGACGCTGGGGACGTTGGCCGTGTCGAGCCAGACCACGGTCGACTTCGCGTCACCGACGAGCGTGCTGCCCTCGGCGACCGCGGACGACGCGATCTGCTCGGTCACCACGCCCTTCACCGCGCTCGGCTGGCCGTAAGGAGCCGACGACAGGGTGGTCGCGTTCTTCTCGTTCGTCGCGAACTTCAGGAAGTCGAGTGCGAGGGCCGCGTTCTTGCTCTTCTTGTTGATCATGTAGCCCTCAGGTGCGGCCTCCAGGGTCGACGTGTCGCCCGCCGCGCCGCCGGCCGCGGGGAGCGCGAAGATGCCGAAGCCGTCCTTGGCGAGCTGGCTGTCCTTGGTGTTCACCGAGTCGAACTCGATGAGCTCCTGGTAGTACATCGCCGCCTTGCCGGTGGCCTGCTGCTGCTGGGCGGTGGTGTACGTGACGCCGTTGGAGTTGCTGCCGTCGCCGGTGCACGCGGTGACGAGCTGCTGGAACTGCTTCATGCCTTCCAGGTAGCCGGGGTCTGTGTACTTCGCGGTCTTCGGCAGAAGGTCGGCCTCCAACGCCTTCTGCGGCACGTCGTACGCGAAGAGCTGGCCGAGGTAATGGAGGCCGGGCCAGCCGTCCTTGTTGCCGAACGCGATCGGCGTATAGCCGGCGGCCTTGATGGTGGAGCATTCCGACACGAGCTGCGAGAGGCTCTTTGGGACAGAGAGCCCGAGGTCGGAGAAGATCTTCTTGTTGTAGCCCATGAACTTGGCGTCGACGTAGAGCGGGACGCCGTAGAACTTGCCGTCGTACTTGAAGGCGTTCAGCGAGCCCTCGCCGAAGGTGTCGCCCCACTTCGTCCCGGGCGCGATCACGGAGCTGAGGTCGGCAGCGAGGCCGTTGACCGCGAAGTTCTCTCCCCAGTTGCCCGCATAGCTGAAGTAGATGTCAGGCAGCGACTGCGAGCCGATCAGGACCTTCTCCTTGTCCTTGATCGCGTTGTCGTCGGTCTCCTGCGCGAGCGTGATCTTCACGCCCGAGTGGAGGTTCTCGTAGTCCTTCACCAAGTTCTCGAAGTACGAGCTCATCGGGTCGCCTGCTCCGGCGGTGAGGATGCTGAGGCTGCCGGAGAAGTCCGGCTTGGCCGAGATGTTTGCTGAACCCCCGGCGCCGGAGGAGCACGCGCTCAGCGCGAGTGCGAGCACGCCGGCCGCGGCTGCTGTGATGGTCCTGGTCTTCTTCACGCTGTACTCCCGTCGTCGGGGTGCGGCCGGATTCCGCCTAACCCGTCATTGGATCGGTTGGTTGCGACGACTATACGGGATTTTGGTACCGGTATCAACATTGCCCAAAGTTTGTGTACGTCGCCCCGTAGACGCGAATAGGGACGTGCGTGGCTCCCGACGCCGGGCGGGCTTCAGCCGCGCCGGTCGGCCACGCTGTCCCGCTCGACGAAGGACGCCTGGAGCACGTGGGTCGCGAAGGGGGCGTCGTTGCCCGCGACACGTGCGAGCAGGCATTCTGCGGCCAGCTCGCCGAGTTGATGCATCGGCTGGGCGACCACGGACATCGGCGGCGTCATGACGCTGGCCCAGGAGCTGTCGTCGAACCCAATCATTGAGACATCGTCCGGGCAGCGCAGGCCGCGCTGACGGATGGCGCGCAGCGAGCCCGTGAGCGCGTCGGTCTCCGTCGCGAAGATCGCCGTCGGCGCGTCGCTGAGCGATAGCATCCCGAGCACGGCCCGCGTCGCCTGCGACTCGTTCTTGACCACATGCGTGACCAGCCCAGTGTCGAACGGGATGCCCGCGAGCTCTAGCGCGTCGAGATAGCCGAGCAGACGCTCGCCGTCCGACCACAGCGCGTGGTCGATGATCCGGCGTAGGTCGTCCGCGTCCGCGGCGGGCTCGTTGGTCACCGGGCCCCAGACGAACGCGATCCGGCGGTGCCCGTTCTCGATGAGGGAGGTGACCGCCGCGCGCGAGGCCTCGCGGTTGTTGACGACGACGGCGTCCGCCTCCACCGTGTCGACGAGGCGGTCGAGCAGCACGATCGGGATCTCGCGCTTCGCGACGATGTCCAGATGCGGGAGCGGATCGCGCCGGCCGGCGGCTGGCGCGAGGACGATGCCGTCCACCTGCTTGTCGACGAGCACGTCGATCGCGGCCGCCTCCCGCTGCAGGCTCTCGTCCGTGCTCAGCACGAGCACGTCGTAGTCGGATTTGCGCGCGGCGTCCGTGAGGCCGCGCAACACGCCGGCGAAGAACGGGTTGCCGACGTCGGCGAGCACCACACCCAGCGTGCGGGTCTCCCCCGTCGTCATGCTGCGCGCGATCGAATTCGGCCGATAGCCGAGCTCGTTCGCCGCAGCTAGGATCCGGTCACGGGTCTTCGGGCTCACCGAGCCGTAACCTCCCAGCGTGCGGGCGACCGTCGCGCGGCCGACGCCGGCAGCCGCCGCCACCTCCGAGATAGTCGGCGACGGCGTCCGCTCATGCTCCGTGGACATCGCCACCCCTTTCTGATCCGGGGTTGGCTCACGCCCTCACCCGGCGTCGCCGGCCGACCGCGTCACGGCCCCGGCTGCGTCCACTGCTGCGTCGATGGGGCGACCGTGTCCGAAGGCCCCTTCGACGCTGCACTGCTGCGCCGCGAACTGTGCGGCCCGCCGCATGGATCGGTGCAGCGCGGCGCCGCCCGGCCGGGCATTCCTGCGCCACCCGGATCGGAGCAATTCAACCACGAACGCGCTCAGGTAGGCGTCGCCGCACCCCATAGTGTCGACGAGGGGGCCTTTCATCGGGGCCGCATCCGAGTAGTAGTACGCCTCGCCGTCGAACAGCACCGCGCCGCCTGCGCCCTGGGTGCCGAGAACGAGCGACGGGCCGTGCGAAGCGACGCGACGCAGTTCGGACCAGGTCTCCGTCCGCGGCAGCGGGCCGAGCGACACGAGCGCGAGGTCGATCCACGGGCCGACCGTGTCGAGGTACTCCGGAGTGCGGTACTCGGGTTCGGAGGAGAAGTCGTATGAGCGCAGGGATCGGGTGGCGCCGAGCTTAGGCAGCTCGGGGACGACCCCGGAGTATGCGCTGGAGTGGATGAGATGGAATCCTGCCGCGTAGCGCACGTCGTCGTCGTCCAGCACCAGAGGATCACTTATCGTGACCCCGCCCTCGTTCCAGCCGAGGAAGCGCCGCTCGCCGTCGACCGTCTCGATCTCGGTCACGCCGTTCGGACCGGGGCGCACCGGGGATCGTGAGGTATTGACCCCGGATTCCTCGATCGCGCCCCGGACGAAACGGCCGTGCGCATCGTCGCCGAAGACCCCCAGATACGCCGCCTCGGCGCCGAGCTGCCGGGAGAAGACGGCGACATTGACGGCGTTTCCTCCCGGATACTCGACCCCGCGGTCGATGAAGCGGTCGACGATGTTGTCCCCGAGGCCGAGGACGCGCACTGTGCTCATCGATACCTCAGTACGCCACGACGCGGTAGTAGCGGCGCAGGTCGAGCGAGTGGTCGCGCACCTTGGCGAGATGCTTGCTGAACCGGTCGACGACCGCGTCGGCGACCATCGGCGCAAGCAGTCCACGGAACTCATCGCTCACGCCGGGCAGGTCGTAGTCCTTCGTGTCAATGACGGTCACGTCGTTGCTGTACTCCTTCGAGAACGAGATCACCCGGTCGGTGAGCGGGCGCGTCTCGTCTTCACCGGCAAATACGATGATGCTGGTGTCCTTCTCGATGAGCTCGAGCGAGCCGTGGAAGAACTCCGCGGCGTGGACACGCGTGGTGGTGAGCCACTGCATCTCCTCGAGGATGCACATCGAGTAGAGGTACGTGAAACCCCAGAGCTGGCCGGAGCCGGTCAGGAAGTGGTAGTCGGTCTCGGCGTGCTTCTCGGCGAACGCCTTGCCGATCTCATCGGCCTGCTTCGTGACGGCGACCAGGGCGTCTGGGATCGCCTCGAGGTCGGCTACGAGCCTGTCGTAGCCGTCGAACTCGCCGCGCAGCGAGAGCAACTTGGCGCCGAAGGTGAGGAACTGGACGTCGAAGGGCCACGCCTTCGGCGCGGACAGGAGCACCTCGTCGACCGCAGAGGCGATCGGGCTGTCCCCTTGACCTGTGAACCCGATGGTGAGCGCGCCCTTCTCGCGGGCGAACTCGACGCAGTCGAGGATGTCCTCAGTCGTGCCCGAGACGGAGGCGAAGATAGCGACGGAGTCGGGGCCGAACTGCGGGTCGGGTGCGAGCGCGAACTCCTTGCCGATCACGGCGCGCACCGGGAACGACGAGCGCGTTTGGAAGAAGCGCTCGTACGGCAGTGCGGCGGCATAGGTGCCGCCCGCGCCGATGAAGTAGATGTTTTTCCAGCGGCCGGCGGCGACTCGCTCGGCGAGTGCCTCGATCTGCGGCCGGAGCGCGACGGTGCTCCGCACCTGCTCCAGGAACTCCTCTTCGTTGAAGCCCAGCATCTGTCTCCCTTCACCGATCCATTTTTGGTACCGGTATCAATATGTCTCAATGCTGGCATAGAGTCGCCGGGGAGGCAAGCGGAAGTGCAGAGGACCGGACGTCTCCATTGCCCGGTGACGTCGCGCGGGGCGGCGGGGTTAATCGCCGATCAGCACCTCCGGAGCGGGCCGCCCAGTACAGGCGCACGCCAGCCCGGCTGTCGTCCGGTCTCGGCCCGAGCTGCGCTCACTTGGTCAAGAAGCTCAGGTCAGGGGCGACGAGCCCCGCGACGATTCGGCTGCTCGATCGGAGCCGCGTCCACGAAGGTCCGTGCCATCGTTCGCCCGTCGACGGTCAGCCACAGGTGCAGCCTGGCCGAGCCGTCGGGCGCCGGAACCGTCAGCACGGCGGCGTCGCTGAGGCGGTACGGTGCCGCGGAGACGGGAGCGGACGCAGCAGCTCCCGCCCTGCCCGACAACGTCGACCCTGCGGCACCCCAGGCCGCGTGCACCACGCCCTCGACGTCGGTCACCCCGAGGTGCGACACGTGCACGGACACCGTCAGCGGCTCTACGGGCACCGGGATGTCGGCGCCGGCGTGGGCCGGGACCACATCGACCACCAGCACCGTGGAGCCGAAGGAGTCCGCGGGGTTGAGGCCGCCGAGGTCTTTGCTGCGGCGGTCGGCATCGAGCAGGCCGGCCATCTCGTGCTCGACATCGGTGAGCTCGGTGTAGACGTAACCGGCGAAGCGGTCGTGGCGGCGGATCTCCTGGGTCTGCCAGCGGACGTGCCAGGCGCGCTCCAGGCTGGTGAAGCCCGCGCCGAACTCGCTGTTGAGGATGGGGACCCCGGTTCGGGGGAAGTCCGGCGAGCCGTAGAAGGACTTGTCGACGATGAAGTCGGGGCCGAGCTTGACCTCGAACGTCTCGCGCTCCCCCGCGGCCAGCTCCGCCAGGTTGCGCGCCCAGTTCGCCGGGTTCTCGTCGTAGTAGTGCCAGTCGACGAGGTCGGTGCGGACGTGCGCCCAGCCGGAGTTCTCCACGATCGGGCGGGTGTCGTCGAGCGCCCTCATGGTCTCGTAGGCGTGCACGGCGGCGGCCGCGCGTTCGGGGCTACCGGGGATGTCCCAGTCCAGCCCCCACTCCTCGTTGTAGAGACCCCAGACGATGATCGACGGGTGGTTCCCGTCGCGCGAGACCAGCCCGGGGAGCTGCGCCTCGAACGCCTCGGCCGCCTCCGTGCTGAACCGGCTGGGGCACGGCGGCTCGGCCCACACCAGCATCCCGGTGCGGTCGGCGTAGTCGAGCCACAGCGGCTCCTCGAACTTGAGGTGCTTGCGCACCAGGTTGAAGCCCAGCTCTCGGGCGAGCTCGATGTCGCGGACGAGCGCGTCGGCGTCCGGCGCGGTGAAGCCGGTGCGCGGCCAGTAGCCCTGATCGAGGACCCCGCGCAGGTAGAAGCGCTCGCCGTTGAGGTACAGCGCCTCGCCGCGGGTCTCCATGCGGCGCAGGCCTCCGGTGACGGTCAGCCGGTCGGCCCTCTCGCCGTCGCCCAGGGTGAGCGCGATCGCATAGAGGTGCGGATCGTCGGGGCTCCAGAGCCGCGGCGCCGTGAGCTCGATGCGGCCGCGGAAGCGGCCTCCGGAGACGGGCAGCTCGATCCGGCTCCCGGCGACCTCGGCCACGACGTGGAGGCCGTCCGCCGGGTCGCCGGCGATGGCGCCCTCCAGGTCGAAGCCGGTGAGCGAGTCGCCGCGCACCGAGATGTCCGCGACATAGCTGCGGCCCCGCGCCTCCAGCCAGACGCTCTGCCAGATGCCGGAGGTGGGCGTGAAGGCGACGCCGTCGTAATCGTCGCGCGGGATGGAGCGCTGCTTGCCGTGCGGCAGGGCGCGCTTGTCCGCGGGCGCGTCGACTTCTACCTGCAGTTCGGCGGACCCGCCCGGCGCCAGCAGGCCGGTGACGTCGAACTCGAACGAGCTGTGCCCTCCGGAGTGCCGGCCGACCTCCACACCGTCGATCGACACCGTCGCGTGATGGTGCACCGCGCCGAAGCACAGCACGATCCGGCGGCCCGCCCATCCGGCCGGGGCGACGATCGTGCGCCGGTACACGGCGTGCTCGAGCCAGGTGCGCTGCACTCCGGAGGCCTCGGTCTCCCAGGCGAACGGCACCACGATCTCGTCGGGGGTGCGCTCGTCGCCTTCGAAGCTCCAGCGTCCGTTGAGGCTCAGCCAGTCCGCCGACCGGTCCCGGTCGGGACGGGGGTACTCGGGCCTCGGAACGTCGAGGCCGGCGGCGGTGAGGTCGACAGCGGGTTCTGCGATGGTCATGGAGTCAGCCCTTTACGCTTCCGGCGAGGATGCCGTTGATGAAGTGCTTCTGCAGCACGATGAACAGGATGAGGAGGGGGATGAGGGCGACGGTCGCCGCGGCGAGCAGTTCGCCGGTGACGGTCGCGTAGTCGGCGCCGACCTTGTTGCCCGAGATGTTCTGGGCGAGCGTCGAGAGCACCACCTGCAGGGTCGCCATCCGGCTGGAGCTCGCGACGACGACCGGCCAGACGAAGTCGTTGTAGATGTTCATGATGGTCAGCACCGCGAGTCCGGCCAGGCCCGGGCGGATCACGGGCACGATCACGCGCCAGAAGATCCCGAACTCGCCGCAGCCGTCGACCCGGGCCGCGTCCAGCAGTTCGTCGGGCACGGCGGCGATGACCTGCCGCATCCAGAAGATCGCGAACGCGTCGACGGAACCGGGGAGGATGAGCGCCTGGTAGGTGTTCACCCACCCGAGCTCCTTCATCTCCAGCAGCAGCGGGATGATGAGCACGATCGTCGGCAGCATCAGGGTCAGCAGCACCGCGCCGAAGATCAGGTTCTTGCCGCGGAAGTCGTACTTCGCGAACGCGTACGCGGCGAGCGGCGCGAAGAAGAGCGTGATCGCGCCCTTCACGAGCAGCACGACCCCGGTGTTGAGGAATCCGGAGCCGATCGGGACGTCCTGGATCATGCCCCGGAAGTTGTCGAGGGTGAAACCGGAGAAGCCGAGCGGGTCGCGGATGATCTCCGCCGCAGGCTTGAACGAGGAGACGATGGCCCAGGCGACGGGCGCGAGGAACGCCACCGTCAGCACGAGCAGGAAGACGTGCGAGCCGAGGTGGAGGCTGCGCCTCCTCCGGGGACGGCCGGTGGCTCCCTGATCAGGCGTCGGGGACTCGGCGCGCTCGGACGTGGAGGCGGTGCGCGCCGGCGCGCTGCGGATATCGAGGTCGGCCATCGGTCAGTCCTTGGCTCGCAGGAGGCGGACGAACACGAGCGAGAGCGCCATGACGACGATCACGAGCAGGAACGAGTTGGCCGCTCCTGTGCCCAGGTCCGCCCGGGTGATGTGGTTGTAGAGGTAGAGCCCGGCGGTGGTGGTCGACCCGTACGGGCCGCCCTGGGTCACCACGTAGGGCTCGGCGAACATCTGGAACACCGCGAGGGTCTGCAGCACCACGCAGAACATCAGCGAGCGGCGCAGCAGCGGCACCGTGATGCTCCAGAGCTGCCGGATGCGACCGGCGCCGTCGAGGGATCCGGCCTCGTAGAGGCTGGTGTCGATCGACTGGAGGCCGGACAGCAGGATGATGACGACGAACCCGGTGGTCTTCCAGAGGAAGAGGAGGGCGAGCGTCGGCTTCGCCCAGGCGCTCGTCACCAGCCAGCCGATGTGCGGCAGGCCGACCGCGCCGAGCACCGCGTTCACCGCACCGTAGTTCTGGTCGAACAGCACGATCCAGATCTGCGCGACGGCGACGAGCGGCGTCACGAACGGGACGATGAACGCCACCCGGTAGAACCCGCGCAGCCGGAGCCTCGAGGTGTTCAGCAGCACGGCGATGACCACGGAGACGACGAGCTGGATCGGGACGATCAGCAGCCAGAGGATCCCGGAGTTCGCCAGAGACGACCAGAAGTCGGGGCTGCCGAGCAGGTAGGCGTAGTTGCCGAGACCGACCCACTCCGCCGCGCCGGCACCGTGCCAGTCCGTGAAGCTCAGGCGCAGGGTGAACACGAGCGGGTAGATGCTGAACGCGAGGAAGATCGCGACGAACGGGAGCACGAACAGGTAGGGGGCGAGCCGGCGCCGCCAGGGCAGGCCGCGCCCGCGGCGCGTTCTGCCGAGGCCGGTCGCCTGCGGTGCTGTCAGTGTGGTCGTCACGTCATGTCCTCGTGGTGCGTGCGTTCGGCGGAGGGGTCGGTCCGGCCGCTACTTGCGGTCGATCAGGTTGGTCTGGATGTCCGTCGACGACTGGTCGATGACCTGCTTGGGCGTCATCGTCCCGTCGAGCATCTTCTGGAGGTCGTTGCCGAGGTAGTCCACGGCCCCGGTCCACCAGGACGGGATCGGTGCGCCGCCCGGGATCTGCTTGCCCGCCTTGATCGCCGTGCTCCACAGGTCCTGATCGCCCATCGCCGAGATCGGCTTGAACAGCGGCTTCGCCGGGTCGGCGGCGGGCTGGTAGGCGGGGACGGAGGTGTTGAGGCCTCCCGGGTAGACGCTGTTCGAGCCGTAGACGGCGGTGTAGCCGGCCTTGTCGAACATCAGGAACTTGTAGAACAGCCAGGCGAGCTGCGAGTTCTTGCCGTCCTTGGGCAGCACGAACGACGATCCGCCCATCGCGCCGCTGCGGGCGCCGCCGCTCGACCATGCCGGCAGCGACATGGCGCGCCAGTCGCCGACCGTGGTCTTCAGCTGCTGCTGGGGCGCGAAGTCGAACCACTGCGCCCACGGGTAGAAGACTTCGCTGCTGGAGTCGAGGGCCCCGATGTCGCTGGGGCTGAGGTACTCGGCGCGCGTGCCCAGGCCCTGCTTCTGCACCGAGTCGAGCCAGGTCAGGATCTTCGTGTACTGCGGGGAGTCGAGGCGGAGCTTGCCATCGGGGCCGGCGAGGCTGGTGCCGAGCTGGCTCGCGTACATCTCCAGCTGGAGCTGGCCGAGGAATGTGCTCTGCTCCAGGTGGATCGGCTTGGCCCCCGGCTTGTACGCCTGGTACTTCTTCGCCGCGGCGATCAGGTCGTCATACGTGCGGATGCCGCTCGGATCGATCCCGGCGGCGCTCAGGGCCTTGGCGTTGTAGAACAGGAGGCCGGGGTCGAGGTCGAACGGGACGCCGTAGATGCCGCCCTTGACCGTGTTGACGTCGACCTTCTGCTTGGCGATGTCCTTCGTGTAGGGCGCGAGCACGTCCTTCAGGTTCCAGAGGTAGTCGACGTAGCCTCCGACCTTGGCGTCGTCGAGGAACACCCCGTCCGGCACGTCGGTGCCCGTGATGAGCGTGTTCTGAAGCTTGTTGTCGATGTCGACGGCCTCGTGCTTGACGGTGATGCCCGGGTAGACCTTGTTGAAGTCCTTGATCGCGGCGTCGAACACCTTGAACAGGTCGCCGGAGCGGTCCCAGATGGTGATCGTGCCCTTCGGCGAGCTCGCGGTGGGGGCCGTGAGGACCGAGGTGTCGGACGTGGAGGTGGAGGCGCTGCCGGAGCCGATCTCCGGGCCGCAGCCGCTCAGGCCGACGGCGATGAGCGCCGCGGTGGCCACGGCCGCGACGCGGACTGCAGCGCCGCGGGCGTTGCGTGGGGTGGGCTTCATGACACTCCTTTGTGCAAAATCGACGATACGTCGGCTGGGGGATCCGCTCGTCGCGGTGGTTTTGCCAACGTATGCAAACCATAACTCACATTTGCAATCGTTGCAAACGATAAGATGTGGAAACTGCGAGAGGAGAGCCATGCCCGCGACGTTGCGCGATGTCGCCGATCGAGCGCAGGTGTCCGTGCGCACGGTGTCCAATGTGGTCAGCGGCTACGAGCACGTGAGCGAGAAGATGCGCACGCGGGTGATGCGCGCCATCGACGACCTTGGCTACGTCCCGAACCCGATCGCCCGCACCCTCCGCACGGGCAAGACCGGCCTGCTCTCGCTGGTCGTGCCGGAGATCGACGTCCCGTACTTCAGTGAGCTCGCGCGCGCTGTGATCGACGAGGCCGACGCGCTCGGCTTCCAGGTGATGATCGATCAGACCGGGCACGACCACGACCGCGAGCGCCAGCTTCTGCGCGGCGGCGGCCGGCGCAACCTCTTCGACGGGATGCTCTTCGCGCCACTCGCGACGCGGGACGAGCTCGACGATATCGAGGCCTCGGAGGAGCTGCCCATCATCCTGCTCGGCGAGCACGCCTTCGACGGACGGTTCGACCATGTGGCCATCGACAACATCCAGGCCGCCCACGACGCGACCGCGCATCTCCTGGAGAGCGGGCGCACCCGCATCGCCGCGATCGGCGCTCAGCCCAAAGAGGAGTACGCCACCCCGCTGCAGCGCACCAAAGGGTTCCAGCTCGCGCTCGAAGAGCACGGACGTCAGCCGGTGAAAGCCCTCCAGATGACCGCGCCGCACTACGGCCGCGCGGATGGCTATGCCGCCGCCGCCGCGCTCATCGCGCAGGACCGTCGCCCCGACGCCATCTTCTGCTACTCCGACCTTCTCGCGATGGGCGCCGTCCGCGCCGTCTTCGACGCCGGACTGCGGGTGCCGGAGGACATCGCGGTGATCGGAATCGACGACATCGAGGAGGGCCGTTTCTCACGTCCCTCCCTCAGCACCGTCTCTCTCGACATCCCGTTCATCGCCCGCACCGCGGTCACCCGGCTCGCCGCCCGCATCGACGATCCGGCCGTGGCGGCGCAGGAGTTCATCGCGCCACATCAATTGATCCCGCGCGAGAGCACCGCGCGATAGGAGCCGGCAGTTCCTGTGGGTGCCGACCTTCTGGGCGGCCCGACACGATGTTCGGGAACGTCGACGCCGACGTGCTCGCGCACTTCGTGCCGGGCTACGAGCGCGGCGACTTCGTCGACGTCATCCAGGCCAGCGACCAGCCGGAATGACGACGACCTCTCAGCTCTCCGGCACGAGGTGCGTCAGAACGCCGAACGGCTTGCGCGCCGAACGCCCGCACGCGCAGAGGGCTGCGCGCGTGACGCTCTCCGTCGATCCGTCAGGGAGGCGAACGGTGATCGCTCCGCGGACATAGATTGGACCGTCCGGAAGTGGCATCGTCCGCACGATGGAAGCACAGCGCGCCGGCGTCAAGGCCCGGTCTACCTCGTGCCGTACACGCGGACACGCTGTTCACCGACGACCGGGTCGTACTCGCCTTCGTGGCGTGCCGTGACGCCGTTCAGCCAGCCGAGCCGCTCGGACGCGGTGTGGAAGGAGTTCTGGCCCACGAACCGGTTCTGCGTCGGGCTCACGCGCGTGCTCGTGCCCGACAGCTCGATCAGTACGGTCTGCCCGTCGGTCGTCGTGTGGATCTGCCGCGTCTCGTACTCGATCGTGCCGTCCGGCTTCGCGAGCGCGTCGAAGGTTGCATAAAACGTCGAGTCGAAGACGCCGTGGGCCTCCCCCTCGAGATTGCTCTCAAGGGAGATGCCCGCCGGCGCGAAGGCCTTGATCGATCGCGTGGTGTTGTGTCCGGTGAACTCGAGGAGCAGCTCCTCGGTCTTCTCGTCATCCATGGCGTCACTGGATCCAGGGCGCGCGGTACGCGCCGCTGGTGTTGAGGAAGGCGGTGAAGTCCTCGCCCGCCCACTCCTCCGCTATGAGGCCACCCTCGAGGCGGTAGTAGTCGATCGCGTCCCAGCGCACCGCCTGGCCGGTCCCGGTGACGCCGAGGAGGTCCCCCTGCAGCGTGCCGGTGACGACGAGCCGCACGACAACCTTGTCGTCCTGCACGGCCATGTCCTGCAGCTCGGCGTGGAGTTCCGGGATGGCACCGACGACGGCGCCCATGAGGCCCGCAACGTTGTCGCGCCCGGCGACGGTGCCGACCGTCCCGCCGTGCCACGCCATCCCCTCGGTGAGGTACTTCCCCGCGTTCGTGGGGTTGTGGTTGTTCAGCACATCGTCCATGAAGTCGAGGACGACCTGTTCCTGGCCCATCTCAGTTCCTTTCCATTTCCTGCGCGGCTATTCCTTGAGCAGCCGGTCGACGATGACGACCTCCCGGATGCGGGCGACCGTGTCCGCTCGAGCCCAGTCGCGCTGCAGCTCGGTGGCGACAGAGACCCAGCTCACGGGCTGGGCGCCGGCCGCCTCGACGCGGCGAAGCCCCGCGCGATGCGCCTCCGCGGAGGTGCCGCCGACCGCATCCACCACCGGGAAGACCTCGTAGCCTTCGCGCAGCGCGTCGAGCGTCGGATAGGCGAGGCATGCCTCGGTCCACAGAGCAGCGATGATGAGCTTCCGACGGCCTGTCGCCTCGACGGCCGCGCGGAACTCGACATCCTCCCACGCGTTGATCTGCGTGCGATCGAGCTCGGGACTGTCGGCGAGCACGGCCTTCAACTCCGCGACGGTGGGCTGCTGCCCGTTCGCGACGTTGACCGTGGACAGGACGACCGGAAGCCCGAAGGTCGTGCCGATCTGCGCGAGCGACACCACGTTCTTCGTCATCAGCGCGGTGTCCATCGACCGCACGGAGGCGACCTGCGTCGGCTGGAAGTCGATGATCACGAGCGCCGCGTTCTCCGGCGTCAGGAGCGGGTCGGAGAATGGATCGCGACGAGGTTCACTGGTCATGAGGCCCTCCTCGATGAAGGCGGTCGGTGGGAATGGCGACAGCGTAGAACTATTTGCTCGCGCGTGCAACTATATTTATGGAAGCGGGGCGAGGGAAGACCCCGAAGGTAGAGTGGGGACGATGGTGGGGGTCAGGCCTTTCGATGCCGTGGAGGATCGCGCATGGCGCGCACTCGTCCACGTCGCCGATCTGCTCCCGCGCCACCTCGACAACGAGATGGAGGATGCGCGCCGCATCTCGGTCAAGGAGTTCGCGATCCTCCTCCACCTCTCCGAGTCCGATGACTCGACGCTGCGCATGAGCAAGCTCGCCTCCGATGTGGGCCTCTCCCCCAGCCGCACGACGCGCGTCATCGAGACGCTGCGCCGACGCGGTTGGATCGAGAAGACCCCCGATTCGACCGACGGCCGTGCCACAACCGTCGCCATCACGGCGACCGGCCGGGAGCAGGTCGGCCCGGCATACGACGTGCAGGTCGAAGGGGCGCGCCGCATCCTGTTCGATCACATCAGTCGCGAAGACGCCCAGCAGCTCGCGCGCATCCTCCGCCGGCTCTCGATCACGCTCGCCCGCGAAGACCGCTTCGACTGACATGGCCGGGGTCGAGCGCCTGGATGCCGCGGATACGCGTGCGTGGCGCGCGTGTACGGATCGCGACGATCCTCCTCACCGATGCGAACGTTTTCCATCGGACCGCGTGCACCATGCTCGAAAGGCACGCGCCGGGCCATTGTTGTTTGAGTCACGCACCGTCGAACCGGACGTCCTTCTGCCAAGCAGTCCCAGACCAAATGGTCACATTTAGAGTCTTGTTCGCTTTCCGGCGGGGAGATCAGTGGCGAGACCACCCCGCCTCGCACGAGACGAACCCGGTCACCGCGCGCCCGCTCCCATCGCCGAGTATCGGTCGCTCCCTGATAGCTGGTCAGCCGAGATCGGACAGAGCAGCGGCGGTGAGCGTCCGAGCGGCGCGGCGAAGGGTCCCGATCGCGCGATCGATGTCCATTCCGGCGAGGTCAGTCAGTGCGAACAGGGCTTCGGCGCCCACCACGGCCGCGAGCTCGTCCCGCAGCTCCTCCACCCGTTTGCGGCGGCGCGTATCGACCTCCCCAGCGAGTGGGGTGAGCGCTAGCGCGATGAGCCCGAAACGGAAGCCGGGTCGGGTTCGGCCGGCTTCGGGTCTGGTGACCGTGTCGGCGATGACGGCGCGGATGGCACGTTCGAAGCGGTGGCTGCGGCGAAGGAGGAACTCGCATGCTGCATCGACGCGTTCGATGACGTCTACGGAGTCCACGACAGATGCCAGCGCCTCAACCGGAGCCGGCCAGAGCCCTTCGAGGCCTTCCTTGACAAGGGACACGAGGTCGGGGAAGTACCGGTAAGCGGTTGCTTCGGCGACTCCAGCGGCTCGGGCGAGCTGCGGCATGGACACCTCTCCGCCCGACCTGATGGTTTCACGGCAGGCCGAGACCAGAGCCGCACGGGTGGCACGTCGGCGTTCCGCGTGACTGACCCGTCCCATGGACACGACCTTCGGGTCTGACATCCTTCCCCTCCTCAGCAACGTGCTTTGTCCCAATTTATAAGAGTGGACTTTTGTAAATCCGCATTTCGACCTATATTTACGAGAGTCTACTCTCATAAATCTATCGGAGGTCCCCATGACAACCAAGAGTGAGTATGTGCAGCTGCCGAGTCTGGGAATGATTGAGCTGACCGTCGAGGACCTCGGGGTGGGCCAGCCGTTCCTGCTGCTGCATGGCGGTGCCGGGCCGCAGTCTGTTCTCCCGTTCGCAGAGAGGTTCGCCACAGTGAAGGGCGTGCGCGTGCTGGTGCCGGTGCATCCCGGATTTGGCGGCACCGCTCGCCCGGACGGGTTGCGCCGCGTCGATCAGCTTGCCGAGGTTTACACGGTCCTCGTCGACTCTCTTGACCTGCAGGATGTCACGGTCATCGGCAACTCGCTCGGCGGCTGGATCACGGCGGAGATCGCGCTGCGGAAGGATCCCCGCATCAGCGGCATCGTGCTGCTGGACGCCGTCGGCCTCGACGTACCCGGCCATCCGGTCGCGGACTTCTTCGGCATGGATATGGACGAGGTGTTCTCCCGCACCTTCCATGACCCGGCCCGGTTCGCGTTCGATCCGGCCAGCCTTCCGCCAGCTGCGCAGGCTGTCGCCGCCGGAAATCGCTCGGCACTCGCGGCTTACGCGGGCGACGGCATGACCGACGCGGCGCTGGCCGAACGGCTGGCCGACCTCGAGCTTCCCACGCTCGTGCTCTGGGGGGAGAGCGACCGGATCGCCGATCCGGACTACGGCCGAGCCTATGCGGCGGCGATCCCGATGGCACGCTTCGTGCTCCTTGAAGGAACCGGTCACGCGCCCCAGCAGGAAACGCCCGAGCGCGTTATCGACGCGATCTGGAACAGCGGAGAGCTGATGCGATCCCCGGCCGCCGCGCCCGCGAACACGACCGAGTGAGGGATCCGAGACGATGTCGACCTTGTCCGTCACCCGCATCACCCATAGCTGCCACCTGCTGGAGATCGGCGGGCTCACGTTTCTCACGGATCCGTGGTTCACCGTCCGGCCCGGCTACTACCAGGGCGAGCCCATCGCCCTGAGCATCGCCGAGCTGCCCCGGCTGGACGGTGTGCTGATCAGTCATGAGCATTACGACCACTGCGACCTTGACGCCTTCGCGACCTATCGCGACCTCGACGTGCCGCTCGTGGTTCCGCAGACCGTGGTCGAAACCGCCCTCGCGCACGGCTTCACCGACGTGCGCCCGCTCTTCCCGTGGGAGCAGACCGAGATCGACGGCGTCACCATCACCGCAGCTCCTGGCAAACACGGTGTCGATGAGATCACGTTCGTGCTCCGCGCCGGGGGCGCCGCGATCTACTTCGGCGGCGATACCCTGCTCATTCCCGAGCTGCGCGAGATTCCCGACCGGCTCGGGCCGATCACCATCGCGCTCCTGCCCACCAACGGGCTGCGCATCGTGCCTGCGGGCAATATGCAGGTCGTCATGGACGCCGAGGAGGCGGCCGAGCTCACCGCAGTCCTGAAGCCGCAGCTCGCCCTCCCCCACCACTACGCGTTCACCAAGGGCTGGCTCGGCGACCGGCTCATCACCCACGGCGACAAGAACCCGGAGCGCTTCCGCATAGCCGCTGCCCGCCTTGCACCGGACACCGTCGTGCGGATCGTCGAGCCGGGAACCCGCGTGGAGCTCTGATGGACGACGAATTCATCCCGCCGTCAGACTTCGTCGCGGAAACCCTGGCCCACCCCAACCTGACGGTCGACCCTCAAGACCCGAATCCGCGCCCAATGATCGCCATCCTCGACGCCGTCCCCGGCAGACACGACGACCTCAGAGCCGCCGTCATCGAACTCGCCCGCAAGGTGCGCCTCGAACCCGGATGCGTCGAATTCACTGCCTACGAGGCCCGCGATATCCCCGGCCGCTTCTACCTCTACGAGATCTACGAGAACGCCCGCGCCTTCGCTGACCACCTCGGTACCGAGCACGTGCATACCTTCATCGCCAGCATTCCCACCCTCAGCACCGGAGGACCGGGCAACCTCATCCAGCTCGACCCCGTCATGCCATGAATCGACGCCGACGGAACACGGAGGCGGTCGACTACTCGTCCCCGGATTCGCCGGCCACCCCACCGGCGGCGCGGATCAGATCGGCGGCGGGCCGGGATCGGCTGAACCAGGGCCACGCAATTACCGTGGTCACCGCGGGTGCGTCGAACACCGGAATGGCCACGCAGCCCTCCGGAAGGGCATGCGCGGCCGACCGGGGCACCATAGCCGTCGCCCGGCCGAGCGCGATCAGCTCCGCGATCTGGGTGAGGTTGCGGACTTCCGGTCCGGGCCCGTTGGGGTAGTTGCCCGCCGAATCCGGCCATCGTGCGAGCGGCGCCTCGCCGAGCCCGAGGACATCGGCGACCCGGACCGACGGGGCTCCGGCAATCCGGCTGCTCGTCTGGACGAGCGCGACCTGGGTCTCGGTCGCCAGCATGTCGTACTCCAGATCCTCCATCGAATCGAACGGCAGATGAAGGAGCGCGACATCCGCCGCACCGCTCAGCAATGCATGACGCTGCTCCTGCGCCTCACACGTGAGCAGGCTAACCGGGACCGCGCCCGGTTGCTCGGCGTAGGCGTCGAGAATCCGCGCCACGAGGCTGGTCGACGCACCCGCTTTGATCGCGAACACGACCTCGCGGTGCGCACGCCCAGCACTCCTCGTTCGCCTGCTGGCAGCATCCACCGCCCCGAGGATGAGACACGCCTCGTGGAGGAGAAGCTCGCCGGCCGGAGTCAGCGACACGTGTCGACTGGTCCGAATGAGCAAGGCGGTGTCGAGACGGGTTTCAAGCCGTCGGATCGCTCGCGAGAGCGGGGGTTGCGCGATCCCGAGGCGGTCCGCGGCTCGCCCGAAGTGCAACTCCTCCGCGACAGCGACGAAATAGCGGAGCTCTCGCGTTTCCATGACTCGAGGGTAGGCCGCGGACAGGAAGCAGTCGATACCTTACAGGTATCGACAGGCCACCCGATCAGTGTTGGTTACGTGGAAGCGGGCGCGGAGCATGGGGACATGGACGAAATCAGGATCGCGCTGATCTCCGGTGCGAACAAGGGAATCGGGTACGCGATCGCCGAAGCGCTGGGCGCGGAAGGCTGGATCGTCGGCGTCGGCGCACGCGACCGGGAACGGGGCCGCGACGCGGTCAGCCGCCTCCAGTCGGACGGCGCCAACGCATTCGACGTGGAGCTCGATGTGACCGACGACGCCAGCGTTGCGGCCGCGGCGACTCTCATCGAAGAGCGATTCGGCCGCCTGGACTCGCTGATCAACAATGCTGGCGCGGCGGGAAGGTGGCCGGACACACCGTCGGTGCTGACGCCGGACGACGTCCGGCAGGTCTTCGACACCAATGTCGTCGGACTCGTCCGGGTGACGAACGCTATGCTGCCGCTCCTTGGCAGGTCGGCTCACCCGAGAATCGTGAACCAATCCAGCCATGTCGGCTCGCTCACCCTGCAGGCATCCGGTCAGGATCTCGGACCGTTGAGCGGTGCCTACGCGCCGTCGAAGACGACGATCGCCGCGCTGACGATCCAGTACGCCAAGGAGCTCGGCCACGCAGGATTTCTGGTCAACGCCTCCTGCCCCGGTTACGTCCGGACAGACCTCAACAACTTCACCGGAACCGCCACTCCGCGACAGGGCGCGGTCGCCGCGGTCCGCCTCGCGTCACTGCCGGACGAGGGACCGAACGGCCGCCTCTTCGACGCCGACGGGCCGGTGCCGTGGTGAGCCCGGCTAGCATGGCCTCCGCGCTCACCGCACCGGTCGCTTCACTACTTGCGACCCCAACCAGCCGACTGCCGTACCAGCACAACGTGCTGCTGCGCACCTACCTGCTCCGGCGCGACCAGGGCAATGCACTGATCTACAACTCCCCTGGCATCGCCGAGGCCGCAGAGGCGATCGCGCAGTTCGGCGGTGCCGACAGACTCCTCATCAACCACGCGCACGAGGGGATGTATGGGAGTCCGGCGATCGACGTGCCGGTGTTCGTACACGAACGCGACCGGGCTGGGCTCGGAGACTCGGTGCGGATCGCGGGCACATTCACCCGGCGGACGAAAATCGACGACGACCTCGAGGTGCTCCCCACGCCAGGTCATACTGCCGGCACCACGTCATATCTCTGGGACAGCGGGGTCCACCGATTCCTGTTCACGGGAGACTTCATCTGGCTTGAGCACGGTGAATGGAAGGCCGTGGTGCTCGATGAGCGACTCCGCGAGTCGTATCTCCAGAGTCTCGCCCTCGTCCGCGATCTGGACTTTGACGTGCTGGTACCGTGGGGCGCCACGGACGACGGGCCACCGATCTCGGAGACCACACCCCCGAGCACGCGCCGACGCGTCGGCACGATCATCACGCGGCTGGAGAACGGCGAGAGTCGCTAGCGTCCACGGACTTGCAGTGGGCTATGCGCCACCTACGACGCCGGATCGGGTGAACCTGATCGGCCTGCTGGGTGCCATGACATTGGTGTCCACTGCCGCATATTGCCGGCTCGCGAACGAGCTTCACGATGCTGGCGTCACGCGCCCGCGCTCGAGGCTGCCGGGGCAGAACTGATCGTCGAACTCGGCGATCCGGATCAGGCCCAGGATGACGTCCGAGGCCTGAGCCTCGTCTCCGGCGGGTGAAGGTCTTACTATTTCGGTCTCCTATTGTCTGCTGAATTGATTGTCAGCGCGCTCCAAAGAGCCGGCTCCAGAACGACGCGACGCGTCCCGTGCGGGTGCTCTGCTCCAGTACGTCGGTGTCGGTATGGGGCTCAGTCGAAAATCTGCGTACGCGTACGGCGGCGAGATCGTGAAGATTGTTGCGGCGAGTTCCGTCCCAGTTCGCGTACAGATACGAGCCGCCCATCGCTGAGATGGCGCGCACTGGCACGCGCACGTACGAGTCAGGCCCCGTGACGTAGCAGGCCTCGCCACGGTGGATTTGAGCCGAAGCATACGTCGCATCCACGACGCCATGCGGTGTGATGAGAGCCACGATGGCTCCGAGTTCGTCTCGGGCGACGAGTTCGATCTTCAGATCAGACATGGTTCCTCGGGTGGTGCGGCTCGCAGCCGCGGTTATTGACGCGGATCAGGGTGCACCGTGCGATCTATCGCGTCGAATGTCGCCGCGGAGGCAGCTGCGGCGACGTCCCTCATCACAGGATAGGGATTCGAGAATTGATCAGTCCAACAGGTGTTTCTTATTGCATTCATCCGCTGCGCGGATGAATGTTCTTTTCCTCTTTGGAGCCGGGCGCGATGGCCGGTATGGCGCCGGAGCACGCAGTATGCGGCCTGTTCGTGTCAGAACAGTACGTCGACCACGATTGGCCAGATTGATCTCGAGAAGGGGATAAGGGGAAGCCAGGGAGCAAGGACGAGAAGACCCCAGGGAGGGAGAAGGAAGCGGTAACACCAGAAGGAGGGCAGAGGGCATGAAGAGCAAGAGCAACAATGAGCGAATGCACGCAGGCACTCTTCGAGATGATCGTGTTATGTCTCAGGACATAGGTGACAAATCTGCCTCAGGACATCGGTGACACTTCGGCTGGGTTTGGTGGTGACACTTCTCCTCGATCTGTAAGGAATGAGACGTGTTGACGTTCTACGCGATCCGGAAACGCGCCACCGAAGAAGGTCCGGCTGCCGCGCTCGGATCGCGATCCGGGTGCCCGCGAGCGGCCCGATCTCGATTACCTGACTGGAGTCAGGGTTACAAGGTCGTGAGGAGTGAGGTGACCTTCTGCGCGGTGTCCTTGGCGGATCCTGGGTTCTGCCCGGTGACGAGGTTGCCGTCGACCACTGCGTACGACACGAATGGGAGCTTTGCCTTCTGGTAGAGAGCGCCGCGGCTCTTCATCTCCTCCTCGGCGTTGTAGGGGACGAGTTTGTCGACGCGGGCGAGGACTTCCTCCTGCCATGCGAAGCCCGTGAGGTGCTTGCCGTCGACGAGGAGGGTGCCGTCGGAGAGGCGCGTGTTCAAAAGTCCGCAGTAGCCGTGACAGACGGAGGAGACGATCTTTCCCTGCTCCCACAGTTCGCGGGTCAGCCGCTGCAGGCCTTCGCTGTCCGGGAAGTCGTACATGACGGCGTGGCCGCCGGTGAAGTAGATGGCGTCGTAGTCTGCGGCGTCGACCTGATCAGGGCTGAGGGTGTTGTCGAGAAGCGCCATCCGGTCGGGGTCATTGTGCCAGGTCCGGGCTGCCTTGTCGTAGTTCGGGAACTTCAGGGAGCGCGGCTCAAGCGGAGACTTCCCGCCGAGCGGGCTGATAATGGTCTGCTCGAAGCCGGCCTTCTCGAACACGTCCCAGGATTGGGCGAGTTCAGACAGCCAGAGTCCGGTGGGGTCGTCGGGATCGTCGTACGCGTCGACGTTGGTGACAACTTGAAGGATGCGCTTGGTCATGTTCCCATCTCTCTCGACTCACCCTTGCGGCCTATTTCGTACAGTCGGCGGCGGCGGCCAAACCAATGTGTGCGGTGCTCACATGAAGATTATGTCCTCGATGTGTTCACTGTCAACAAGCGGCCGGATTGGGGGCCTCGTCACGATGCCGCCGGCGCGCCGATCGCGAGCACGGCAGCAATGGCGGCCCGGACGCGGGCATCCACCTCAGTGGCGGGATGGGGGCGGAGCTTGCCGTCCAGGTGAAGGAAGGCGAGACCGTGCGCTATGCCCCAGAGTCCGGTGGACAGGTTCGGGACGTTGGCGGCGGGGACGAGGTTTTCGAGGACCTCGTCGAGGACGCCATGAAGCTTCTTGGAGGCGAGTACACGATCCGCGTTCTCGTCATCGCATTCATTACCGAACATCAGCCGGAACACCGCGGGACGGCGCAATGCGAACCCGACATACGCGACACCTAGGTTGCCGAGCACCTCGACCGGACCGGCGGCCGAGTGTGAAGCTGCCCGAGCTGCGGCGAGGTCGGCGGTGAGAACTTTGAAGCCCTCGACCGCCACCGCCGAATCCAGCGCTGCGCGGTCGGCGAAATGCCGATAGGGGGCGGTCTGGGACACCCCTGCGCGGCGGGCCACGGCGCGCATCGAGAAGGGCTCGCCCGCCTCCAAAGACTCGATCGCCGCGGTCAGCAGAGCCTGTCGCAGATCCCCGTGATGGTAACTCTTCCCCGAAGTTGACACTGAACACTTCCACTCGTACGATCCATGTGTGCAGTGCAAACATACCCTATGGCGCTGACACTCACGCGCATGCCCGATCGGCCGGGCGAGAATGTGGAGACAAGCGGATGCAGACGATCCTGGGTGCGAACGGACAGATCGCAACAGAGCTGGCACGGGAACTCAACCGCGCCTACACGACCGAACTGCGTCTGGTCAGCCGCAACCCGCGCGCGGTCCACGAGACTGACGAACTGGCGCGCGCAGACCTGATGGATGCCGACCAGACCCGGGCGGCCGTTGCCGGCAGCGAGATCGTCTACTTCACCGCCGGGCTGCCCGCGGACACAGACCTGTGGGAGGCGCAATTTCCCACCATGCTCCAAAACGCCCTCGACGCCACTCGTTCAGCCGGCGCGAAGTTCGCATACTTCGACAACACCTACATGTATCCCCAGGACGACCGCGTCCAGACCGAGGCGACGCCGTTCGCGCCCGTCGGACGCAAGGGCCGCGTCCGCGCCCGAATGGCAACCATGGTCCTCGACGAAATCACTCGAGGCGACATCCCCGTCCTGATCGGCCGCGCTCCAGAGTTCTACGGCCCCGGACGCACGCAGGGGTTCACGAACTCGCTGATCATCGACCGAATCAAGGCTGGCAAAAGGCCCCTCGTCCCAGTGCGCGACGACACGCTGCGAACATTGATCTTGACGCCGGACGCCTCACGCGGGCTCGCCCTCCTCGGGAACACCCCCGACGCGTTCGGGCAGACCTGGCACCTCCCTATCGATAAGAACCGGCTCACGTATCGGGCGTTCGTCGCCCTCGCCGCGGCGACCTTCGGCCGCGACCCGGACTATACGGTCCTGCCGGCATGGACGCTGCGCACGGCCGGGGCGTTCTCCCCGTCGGCACGGGAGCTCCGCGAACTGCTGCCCCGATACCGGGTCAACAATCTGTTCGACGCCACCAAGTTCAGCACCCGATTTCCGCAGTTCCAGGTGACTACCTACGGCGAGGGACTCAAGCAGATCCGTTCAGAAAGCAGCCCGCACGCGGCATAAGACCCGGTCTTGCGTCTAGACGACGGAGCATCCATCTGACGTGGGCGTCAAATACGTCAGGACGACGGCCACCCGAACCCGCTACCCGACGTAGTGTCACCGATGTCTTGAGACACCAACCGTCACCGATGTCCTGACCCAATTTCGTCACCGATGTCCTGAGACAAGACACTTCGAGATGATCGTCCGTGCACCAGCGACGCAGCGCCTCTGGAAGGTGGTCCCATCGGCCGAATCGACAGGCCGGCACGTGACGCTCGTTGCGCTTGCGCCACCCGCCCTAGGGCTCCCGACAGCGATCAGTCGCCCGCGGACACTTCGAGTTGGACGTCCGCTCCGGTATCTGTCGGAGTCACGTACAGAGTTGATAGTCCGAGGTCCCAGCGTGTTGGATTGATCCTGTTGGTGTATCCCAAGGCGCGAAAGCGCGCTGCGAGACGGTCGGGAACATTTGCGCCCGCGACGGAAATATCCGCCTCCATGGATTGGCCACCAGTACTGAGTCCCCATACGGCGGTGTTGTCGAACTCCCTTTTCACCTGGACCTGACCGATGTCCTCCAACTGAAGTTGCGACTCCACCAGGTGAAGAGAGCTTTTGTGAGCGCGCGTTAGTGCGGCGACAATCACCTGGTTATACAACGTCGTTCCCACCGCCACTGGAACCACAATCACGACCACGAGGCCGAGCACCCAGATAGCAGAGATCAATCCAGCACGACCGCGCGATCGATGCGGCGAGGGCTCACGTTCCTGGGTCCGGCTCACGCTTGCCAATGTTATGAGTCACTGGGACAGACCCAACGAGCCCCAGTTCGGGGCCAGTCGATAACGCGCGAGTGCTCAGGAGCGAGTCACCTGCCCTTTGGTGCCTTTCCGTCGCCCGATCGTAGCTCCCTCCCGGCGCTCCGTGCCGGGCTTTCGCGGCGTATCCTCCCTCCGGTCCGGTACTCCACGGTCCCGACACTGCACACCTCTCACCCGCTCTCGATCACCCGCCGGAAAGGCACTCAAAACGATCGACCTTGGGAGTGAGTGGGATGCGGGTATTCATCATCGACACCAGCAACATGGCACCGGAACTGCAAGGCGGACTCATCGGCGTCGAAGGGACTTCGAACCCGACCGCTGCTGAGAAGCAGGAATGCGTAGAGACCGCCAGCACGTACGCACTGAACGGGTGGGCGATAGCCGCCGACCCGCACACACCGATCGGCTGGCTCGCCGCCCTCACCGCGGAGACGGCATGCGTGCCCTTCGTCAACCTCACCCGGATCGCTCACGACGAGCCCCGGCCGCAGCCGGCTCCCGCCAGAGTCGGTGGTTAGCCGCACGATGGCCATGCGGTCCCCAATACCGTTCCATCCGAAGCTCCGCCCGATCGAACGAAGTGCTAGCGGGTTTCGGACATTTGTGGGTTTGCGCGTCAAAACCGGCTGGGAAACACAACGTGTAGGTATGAAGGCAATCGATTCCGACACCGCGCCGACTCGCAGGTCGCCGGCCAGCCTGTCCGACGTCCCTATCGGGAGCTGTCGCGGCAGCGAGACGGACAGATCTGCACTCGGTGAACTCGTCGAAATCGTCCTGCCTCGGAAATTCACAGGTGCGGGTGGTCTACCTGCTCAGATACCCGGAAACACAGGCCAGAACTGGCCGGTCACCGTCGGCCGGGGAGCGGGCGATTTCCGGAAGGAGTCCGCGTGCGCGCCAAATGCGCGCAAAAACGCGCGCCGAACCGGAACTTGTAAGTAGAGGGAGTTTTTTCGAAAGGACAAGACCGTCCAGTTTCGGGAAGCCCAAGACGAGGCGCGAGGGAGGCGAGTGCAGGTGCGAGGTGGAGTAGCCAGATGGAAGCGGGGACAGCAATCCCACGGGGTCAAGCAAGCGGTCAACTACGCCTTCAGCGGGGTCTGTGACGCCACCCTCACCGCCAAAACCGCCGACGGTGTCATCGCCGCCGCCGGCTACGCCGACGCGGTGATGACCCGGTACATCGTCGAGAACGGTGCCATCCGCGACGACCTCCTCACCCGCGATCAACTCAAGGACTGGGTCGACGGACTCGACCCGCTCACCAGGGAGCGTCGCGGCCGGGACCTCGAGTCTCCCGTTGCAGACCTGATTCTGGATGCGACGATCAACGCCCCGAAGTCGTTCTCGATCGCCGCCATGCTCGACCCCGAGTTGGCCGCCGCGTACGAAGACCTCCAAGACCGCCTCCGTGACCGGATTGTGAAGCTGTGGCAGTCCGAACTCAACGCCCGCCGCTGCAAAGGCGGCGCCATCCGCGAAGATCTCGCCCGGCTCGAGGTCGTCGAACTCCGCCACGAACGCTCCCGCTCCCTCGACCCGCACAAGCACCGCCACCTCTGGCTCAACGTCAAAGTCCAAGGCGTCGATGGCAAATGGTCCAACATCGACACGAGAGTGGCGTTGCGGTTCCAGAACGTGATCAACGCAGAAGGCGACCTCGCCTCCCGCACCGACCCAGCATGGATCCATGCGCTCGCCGCGAAAGGCTTCACGCTCAATGCGGACGGGGAGATCAGCCAGTTGCAGCACCTGGTGCGGCCGCTGTCGAAGCGGTCCGCGCAGATCGAAGCCAACAAGATCACCCGGATCGCCTGGTGGAAGCAACAACACCCGGGACAGGAACCCTCCCACGATGTGCTCAACCAAATCGACCGGTGGGCGTGGGCCACCGGTCGACCGAACAAGCCCGGCGACCTGAACGAGGACGCCTGGGCAGAGCTCATCCAAGACGAACTCCTCGCGGCGGACCCCGCTCTCCGCCAGGAGCGCGTCCCAATCGATGTAGCCTCGGAGTCGCTCGCCGATCTCGACCTCGAGCTTCTCGCCGCGAGAGCCATCGTCGATGCCGACGCCCGCTCAACCGGCACTGGTGGGCGATTCAGCATCATGGACTTGCGAGCTGGGACCATCCGCGCCATCGCCGCGACAGGCGTCATCGCCGAGCGTGCAGAGCTGGCGGCGCTTGCCGACCAGGTCGTCGCCTCCACCCGTGCGCTCACCGTCACCCTGCTCGACGAACCCGATGTCCCCGCACACATCAAGTCCCGAATGGCCACCTCCACCGCAGCCCTGAAAGCCACGATCGCCAACCGCATCGAAGCACTCTCGACACCTGGCGAAACAGCACGGGTTGAGGAGATCACGGCCATCGCCCACGTCCTCGACCCGGACCGCGTCCTGGACAACGACCAAACCGACGGCGCATCCGCCATCGCCGGAACCGCTTCCGTCGTCGCGATTACGGGAGCCGCGGGCACCGGCAAGACCACAATGCTCAAGGTCGCGGGCGCCACCCTTCGTCGGCACGGCCGAAACATGATCATTGTCGCCCCCACGAAGAAGGCTTCCACCGTCGCTGGACGCGAAACCAACAGCGCAGCGTCCAGCCTCCATCAGCTCCTGCACGACTACGGCTGGCGCTGGGCCACCGGCACAGCTGGCAACACCGAATGGACTCGTCTCAAAGCCGGCGACCTCGACCCGTCCACCGACCTCCAATACCACGGTCCTCACACGCGGATCCGCCCCGGCGATCGGATCGTCGTCGACGAGGCCGGCATGCTCGACCTCGAAGCCGCAAACGCGCTGATCGACGTCCTCCACCGCACCGGCGCGACCGTTGCCGTCGTCGGCGACGACTATCAAGCACTCCCCGTCGGTCATTCTGGTGCCATGGCTCTCTTCCGCCGATCCGCATTCGACAAGATCGAGCTCACAGAGATCCACCGCTTCCAGGAGCCTGAATGGGCAGACCTGTCGGCGCGTCTGCGCGACTCGCGAGGCCCTGCTGAGTCTCTGGCGATCGCGGAGGAAATCGAAGAGACCGGGCACCTAACCCGCGTGACCAGCGATTCTGAGGCCCGTCAGATTATGGTCAACGCGTGGCTGGAGTCTTCGCGGAAGGCGGAGACGATCGCACTTGTCACAGCAACCCACGCCGAGGCCCAACAGGTCAACGAAGCCATTCAGACGCGGCGCATAGAGTCGGGCGCCATAGACACACGCCGTTTTGCAGTGTGTCAGTCTGAGCAGGCTCTGTTCGTTGGGGATGTGGTTCAGACCCGAAGGAACGACAACGCATCTGGAGTCGAGAACAGGCAGAACTGGGTCGTGACAAGCATCACGGACGGCCACCTCACCCTGGCATCCGTTTCCGACTCGACTGCCCTACGTCGGGTCACGCGTGAATACGCAAGCACTAACCTCCATCTCGGGTATGCCAGCACCGTCTATGGCGTCCAAGGGGAAACGACAGAACGCGCCATCGTCGGGCCTGGCGTCGATGCTGCAGGCCTCTATGTTGGACTTACCCGCGGAAGACGAAGCAACGATGCAATCGTGATCGCATCCACGGTTGAAACGGCCAAGAAAGAGCTGGCGGCAACTATGCAGCGACAGTTGAGCGAAGAGACGATCGAAAAGTCTCGCATAGCAGCCGGACTGGAACTCGTCCGCGCGGCGAAAATCGGCGGTACGGGGCCAGTCGCGACCCCCAACTCTGTGGCACCCACATTGACGCGGTGAGCCTGCAGGCAGACTATTGGCCACCCAATCCTGTTGCGACGACTTCCCGTCCGCGCCGACTCCTACCATCAAGCGAGCTGTCCCGTTCGCGGTAATTGAGCAGGGCCACGCCAAGAGCGTCCGCGCGCTCTCGCGCAACGGGACGAACGCCGCCGCGCAGGAAGATGAGCGGTTGACGTCCATCCGCCGCGGCCAGTCCGGCGGCCTTCTCAACGACGTCGATGTCGAGGTTTCCGCGGGAGTTGTCAACCCAGGCAAGGAAACCGGAGCTATAGATGTCACACGACTCGCGAGTCATGCCTGAAGCAACAACCGCATCTGCTGCGCCGAGATAGATCATCCATTCCCTGCACAACTCAATCGCCTCCTCGGATGAGACGCCGAAGGGGCGGGGACTGGGCAACTGGACATTCACGGTCCCAAGTGTCCTCTGTACCCCTGAACCTCCCAAGATTGACCCCGGGAGCTAGTTCGGATCGACCCACCACGCGTGGTTTGAACGGCCAACGATTCCCAAAGCGGTGAGTAAACGGTGAGTTTGGCCAATAACCATTGAGCGGGTAGTGTGGGCGGAAGCCTATTTTCCCAGCGTTTTACTGGGATTCGAGGCCACGCGAGTGTAGTTCAATGGTAGAACTTCAGCTTCCCAAGCTGATAGCGCGGGTTCGATTCCCGTCACTCGCTCCACATTCGACGTCTCAGCGAGCGGCGCGATCGGCGAGCGCGTCGCGCAGCCCGGCGCGGGATGTCACGCCCAGCTTCGGGAAGACCTGGTAGAGGTGGGCGCCGACCGTTCGGGGCGAGAGGAAGAGCTTCTCGCCGATCTGCCGGTTGCTCAGCCCGGCGGCGGCCAGCTCGGCGATCTCCCGTTGTTGCGGTGTGAGGTCCGCGGCAGCACCGTCGCCCGCTCGGTCGAGGGCGAGCCCGCTCGCGCGCAACTCGGTGCGAGCGCGCGACGCCCACGGTTCGGCGCCGAGCCGTTCGAACGTGGTGAGGGCCTGGGTCAGCACCGCCCGGGCGTCCGTCGTGTGCTTCGCTCGTCGCAGGCGTTCGCCGTAGGCCAGCTCGATGCGCGCCTGGAGGAACGGCCACCGTCCGGCGTCGGGCGTCGCCAGCGCCCTCCGGTAGGCGTCGCGGAAGCCGTCGTCGTCGCTGACGAGGGCCGATGCCCCGGCGGTGATGAGGGCGAGTCGCGGCGAGATCCCGGCGACGCCTGACGCGTCGATGTCGGTCGCGTGCGTTCGTGCTTCGTCCGTTCGTCCCGCACGGACGGCCGCCTCGACGAGGTCGAAGAGCACCCACAGCGCCGCGGGTTTGAACGCGGGGACGGTCGACGGCGAGCAGACGTCGAGCGCGTGGCGATAGGCCGTCTCGTAGTCGCCGTCGCCGAGTGCCGCGACCGACCGCGCATGCGCGGCGAGCTGAAGGACGAATCCCACCCGGTTGGGAGCGGCCCAGCCGACGAGTTCGTCGGTCACGCGCTGCACGAGTTCGCGATCCCCCCGAGCGGCGGCCACCATGGCCTGGTCGTACTGCAGGAATCCGCCGAGCAACCGGTAATGGTGCTGTGCAGTGATCACGAGGCCTTCGTCGGCCAGCCTCAGCGCTCGCTCCCACTCCCCGGAGAGGAGTCCGTCGAAGCTCAGGAGCGCGAAGGCTTTGATAGCCGAGGCGATCGCCCCGCCGGCGCGGCCGTGGTCGAGCACGCGCTCGAGCGCCCCGCGGCACCCGGCGAGCCGGTCGACGTACAACGCAGCGATGCCCAGGCGGACCGCGTTCGCGTGATCGGTCTGCGCGTCTATCGCCTCGATCGCGGAGTCGAGTGCCGGAAGCTCCGGCAGCGCGAGCCGGGCGGGCTCCAGGAAAGTGGCGCCGAGCAGGCGCAGCCCCGCAGGCGGTTCCAGCCCCAGGCGTGCGACCGCTGCCCTGTAGTCCGCGACCAGGTCTGCGCGCGACCCGAACGAGCAGTTGGCGTTCAGCACGTACACGATCTCGAGCAGCGGCGCGTCCCACTCCGCGATCGGGGCGCGAACGCTCCGCAGGGCACTCATCAACAAGCGGTGGACGGTGTCGACGTCGCCTCCGCCGTTCACCAGGTAGGCCGCGGCGGCGACGGCCGCGGCGACAGAGCGGCCCTCCCCGACGACGGCGCCTCGGGTGAGGAGCTGCGGGACGGTCAAGTCCCCGGTCACGTCCGCGCCGAGATACGTCGCGAACATCGCCCGGCGGGAGTTGTCCTCCGGTGCGGGGCTCAGCTCCGCCGCACGCAGCAGTAGTTCGATCGCGCCCACCGGGTCGCCGCGACCCTTGGCGGTGAGTGCGGCTTGCTCCAGCAGCATGGCGATCGCCTCGTCCGGCCCCGTCGCCGCCTCGGCCAGGTGCCAGGCACGACGTTGCGAGTCGGCGGGATGACGATCGGCCAGCAGGAGATGCGCCCGGCGTCGCTCGTCCTCTGTCGCACGCTCCACCACGGCCGACCGCATGAGCGGATGCCGGAACTGCACTCCGTGCGTCACGGGGTGAATGCGGACGAGGCGCGCCCGCTCGGCCGGCTCCAGCCCGGCGAGCGAGACGACCGGGAACACGTCGCCGGACCCGTCCAGAGCGGTCAGCAGCAGTTGCTCCCTGGTCTCGGGCGGGAGGGCGTCGATCGTCCGGGCGAAGTGGAGCCGCAGCCGCCGGCCCACCGGCGTGCGGGACTCCCCCGGGTCGGTGGCCCCGGGCTCCTCCCGCGTCGGCAGCTCGATGAGGGCCAGGGGGTTGCCCTCGGCTTCGGTCAAGACCTGGGACGCGTCGCGGGGCGGCAGATCCGGGAAGGCGGCGTCCAGCAGTTCGGCGGCAGCGGCGTCTTCGAGGGCTCCGACCGCGAACTCCGGCAGACCGGCGCCCTGGAACACACTGACCTCGCCGGCGCGCAGCACGCCCAGCAGCCCGATCCGATAGCCCGTCAGACGGCGCGCCAGGGTCGCGAGCACGGTCGCGCTCGCCCGGTCGAGCCACTGCAGGTCGTCGATCGCCAGCAGCATCGGGCCGTCACGGCCGGCCTGCACCAGCAAGCCGATCACGGCGTTCACCAGCGTGAGCGGGTCGGCCGGCGATCCGTCCGCCAGCCCGAGGGTCACCTCGATCGCGTGCCGCTGCAGCGCAGGCAACGTCGCGATCTCCGCCGTGAGGGGCGCCAGCAGTTGATGCAGCCCGGCGAAGGTCACCTCGGCCTCGAACTCGACCCCGCCGGCATGAAGCACACGCACGCCGACGGTGGCGGCGTCCGCGGTCGCCGCGTTCAGGAGCGCTGTCTTGCCGACGCCTGCTTCGCCGACGACGAGCAGCGCGCCGCCGACCACGGACGACTCCGCGACGAACCGACGCAGCGCCGTGAGCTCCCGCTCGCGGCCCACGAGCATCGTCGTCGATCCCCATCCCGGCACGAGCCCGACTCTAGCGGCGCGGCGGGCTCCTGCACACGGGCGAATCCGGCGGACACCCGACGTCGGCTACGTCACCCGGTTAAGTCGTCTGACAGATTCGCGGCGCGAGCTACCCGCCTAGATTCGCCCGTGTCCCAACAGACTCGGAAGGAGTCACCATGAAACCCACCATCGTCCTCGTCCACGGCGGATTCGTCGACGGAGCGGGCTGGAGCGGTGTGTACGACGACCTGACCGCCGACGGCTTCAGGGTCCGCGTCGTCCAGAACGCCACCAAGTCCCTCGCCGACGACGCGGCGACCACCCGCGACATCCTCGACGCAGCGGAAGGCCCCGTCGTTCTCGTGGGCCACTCCTACGGCGGCGCGGTCATCACCGAGGCCGGCAACCACGACAACGTCGCCGCCTTGGTCTACGTGACCGCGTTCGCGCCCGACCAGGGCGAGTCGGTCAACACCCTGCTGGGCACCTTCCCCACGGACGGCCCGCAGCCGCCCATCCTCCCTCCCGTCAACGGCTACCTCTTTCTCGACCGGGAGAAGTTCGCCGGCTCGTTCGCCGGCGACGTCTCCCCCGGCGAGGCCGCGTTCATGGCGGACTCGCAG
The DNA here is from genome assembly GCF_041262565.1 of Leifsonia sp. EB41. Classification (NCBI taxonomy): domain Bacteria; kingdom Bacillati; phylum Actinomycetota; class Actinomycetes; order Micrococcales; family Microbacteriaceae; genus Leifsonia; species Leifsonia sp. EB41. The sequence continues at coordinate 2,039,689 of NZ_JBGCCJ010000001.1, forward strand.
GTGCCGTGGGGGCTCGAAGCACTCGGCGGCGTGGTGACCAAGGCCGCGTGGCACGCCAAGCCGAGCTGGTACCTCCACGTCACGGAGGACCGGATGATCCCGCCGGCGGCGCAGGCGACGATGGCCGAGAGGATGGGCTCGACGGTCGCCGAGACGCCCGGCAGTCACGCCATCTACGTCTCCCAGCCGCGCGTCGTCGCGGACCTCATCCGCACGGCGGCCATGTCCGTCACCGGCTGACGTCGGCCGGTGGCACCAGCAGGGGCGGCGGTGGAGGCGGAGCGGCCGTCCAGCGGCGTTCGTCACATGGACGGGTAGAACCTTCCGTCCCCATTGCCGCCCCTCCACCCCGTTGCTAGCGTCGGCACCGTTCCGGGGGAGACCGTAGGAGGTACCCCTCATGTCTGTCCTCATCGCAACCCGGTTCACCGGCGACACCGCGGCGTTCACGAGCTCGCTCACCGAGCGCGCCGGCGAGTATCGGGAGATCGCGGATCGTGCCAAGGCGGCCGGTGCGCTGCACCACCAGTTCGCCGTCGGTGACGGCTTCGTGGTCATCATGGACGAGTGGGAGACGCAGGACGCGTTCCGCACGTTCTTCGCCGCCCCGGACCTCCAGGCCTTCATCGCTTCCGTCGGGGGCGACCCGAGCGCTCCGCCGCAGGTGCTCGCCGGGGAGAAGATCGACTCGCCCGATAAGTTCTAGGGTTCCTGCGCGGCAGAACCACCCGGTTCTTGCCGGAAGCGAAAGATCGCCGGATCTTTCGGTGCTCATTCGCGCCAAGAACCGGTGTTCGCCCGTTACGGTCGCAGTGCGGGCGACCTCCGCAGCCGACGAACAGACGCGTTCATCCGACGCGGAAGGGCCCTGAGTACCGAGCGTGACCACCTTCAACACCGACCACCCGCACGCCTTCGAGTCCCACCGCGCGGCATGGGTCGCACGGGAGGTGCAGGCCGAGCAGCTCATCCCGCTCATCGGGCGCCTCTACCGCGATCACGGCGTCGTCACCTCGATCCACGGCCACCGTCTCATCAACCTGTCCGCCACCGGCGTCATCTCGGTGCACGACCGCGCGCGCGAGCTCGGGCACGAGGAGCTGACGCTGCAGGAGACCGCGACGGTGCTCACCGCGCTGCTCGGGATCGCGCCGGCGCCGGCCTCCATCGACGTCGCGCGGCTCGCCATGTCGGTGCGCGGGCTGGACGTCGCTGACGTGGAGGCCCGGGTGCGGGCCGAACTCGACAACGCCCACTCCACCTACGCCGCCGGGCCGACCGACGTCGTGCTCTACGGCTTCGGCCGCATCGGGCGGCTGCTCGCACGCATCCTCATCAACCACGCCGGCAACGGGAACGGGCTGCGCCTGCGGGCGATCGTGGTGCGGCGCGGGTCGGACAACGACCTCGACAAGCGCGCCAGCCTCCTCGCCCGCGACTCGGTGCACGGGCCGTTCCCCGGCTCGGTCACCGCCGACCACGAGCACGACGTCCTCGTGGCCAACGGCACCCGCATCCAGGTCATCTACTCGGACGACCCGACCACCATCGACTACTCCGCTTACGGCATCCGCGACGCGATCGTGGTCGACAACACCGGCCGCTGGCGGGACGAGGCCGGCCTCGCGCAGCACCTGGCCAGCCCGGGCGTCGCGCGGGTCCTGCTGACGGCGCCGGGCAAGTCGCCGCTGAAGAACATCGTGCACGGCATCAACGACGACACGATCACCGACGCCGACCGCATCGTCTCGGCGGCGTCCTGCACCACGAACGCGATCACCCCGGTGCTCAAGGCGCTGGAGGAGGCGTACGGGATCGTGCGCGGGCACGTGGAGACGGTCCACTCGTTCACGAACGACCAGAACCTCACCGACAACTTCCACAAGGGCGACCGGCGCGGGAGGTCGGCGGTGCTCAACATGGTGATCACTGAGACCGGGGCGGCGAAAGCGGTCGCGAAGGCGCTGCCGTCGCTCGCGGGCAAGCTCACCGGCTCCAGCATCCGCGTTCCCACGCCGGACGTCTCCCTCGCGATCCTCAACCTGACGCTGGAGCGGCCGGCGACGAAGGAGCAGGTCAACGACTACCTGCGCAGGGTGTCGCTGCACTCGCAGCTGCGCCAGCAGATCGACTACGTGGAGTCCCCGGAGGTCGTCTCCAGCGACTTCGTCGGCTCCCACCGCGCCGGGATCGTCGACGGCCTCGCCACCATCGCCGACGGGACCAACCTCGTCCTGTACGTCTGGTACGACAACGAATACGGCTACTCCTGCCAGGTCGTGCGAGTGCTGGAGCGGATGGCGGGGACGCATCCCGCGGTCGTCCCGCCGCGCGCGGAGGTGCGGTTGCTGGAGGGGGCGACTACCGTTCAAGGGTGAGCACCCCCGAGAACGCAGCCGAGACCGAAGCCGACACGACGAGCACCGGCGACCCCGCCGAGACGGAGGCCTCCCTCACCTTCGCGGACCTGGGCCTCGACGCCCACGTCCTGAAGGCCGTGAAAGAGCTCGGCTACGAGACGCCGTCGGCCATCCAGGCGGCGACCATCCCGCTGCTGCTGGAGGGCCGCGACGTCGTCGGGCTCGCCCAGACCGGCACGGGCAAGACGGCGGCGTTCGCCCTCCCGATCCTGTCCCGGCTGGAGCTGTCGCAGAAGACGCCGCAGGCGCTCGTGCTCGCGCCCACCCGCGAGCTGGCCCTGCAGGTCGCCGAGGCGTTCGAGAGCTACGCCACTCATCTGCGCGGCGTGCACCTGCTGCCGGTGTACGGCGGCCAGGGCTACGGCGTGCAGCTCTCGGCGCTGCGGCGCGGCGTCCACATCGTCGTCGGCACGCCCGGCCGGATCATGGACCACCTCGACAAGGGCACGCTCGACCTCTCCGAACTCCGCTACCTCGTGCTCGACGAGGCCGACGAGATGCTGAAGATGGGGTTCGCGGAGGACGTGGAGACGATCCTCGCCGACACCCCGGACGACAAGCAGGTCGCACTGTTCTCGGCGACGATGCCCGCCTCGATCCGGCGCATCTCCCAGAAGTACCTGCACGATCCCGAAGAGGTCACGGTCAAGACCAAGACCTCGACCTCCCCCAACATCACCCAGCGCTACCTCGTCGTCTCGTACCCGCAGAAGGTGGACGCGCTCACCCGCATCCTCGAGGTCGAGAACTTCGAGGGGATGATCGTCTTCGTCCGCACCAAGAACGAGACCGAGACGCTGGCCGAGCGGCTGCGCGCCCGCGGCTACTCGGCGGCGGCGATCAACGGCGACGTGGCGCAGGCCCAGCGCGAGCGGACGGTCGAGCAGCTCAAGTCGGGCAAGCTCGACATCCTGGTCGCCACCGACGTCGCCGCACGCGGCCTCGACGTCGAGCGGATCAGCCACGTCGTCAACTTCGACATCCCGGTCGACACCGAGTCGTACGTGCACCGCATCGGCCGCACCGGCCGCGCGGGACGCAGCGGCGCGGCGATCAGCTTCGTCACCCCGCGCGAGCGCCGTCTGCTGACGGCCATCGAGAAGGCGACCCGCCAGCCGCTCACGCAGATGCAGCTGCCGAGCGTGGACGACATCAACGTCACCCGGCTCGCGCGCTTCGACGACGCGATCACCGCGGCGCTGGCGCAGGTCGAGCGGGTCACGCGGTTCCGCGACATCATCGGCCACTACGTCGAGCACCACGACGTACCGGAGGCCGACGTCGCGGCGGCGCTCGCGGTCGTGGCGCAGGGCGACGAGCCGTTGCTGCTGAACCCGGACGACCCGCTGGCGCGGAGCGTGGAGCGGGATGGGCGCGACACCCGCTCGGCCGGACGCGACGACCGCGGCGGGCGCGCTGAGCGGGGTGAGCGCGGTCCGCGACGCGAGCGCAGCGACAAGGCGATGGCGGCGTACCGCATCGAGGTCGGCAAGCGGCAGAAGGTGGAGCCGCGCCAGATCGTCGGCGCCCTCGCCAACGAGGGCGGCCTGAGCCGGGAGGACTTCGGCCACATCAAGATCATGCCCGACTTCTCGCTCGTGGAGCTGCCGGCCGACCTCCCGGGCGACACGCTCTCCCGGCTGTCCGGGACCCGGATCAGCGGCAAGCTGATCGAGATCCGGCCGGACAACGGGCCGGGGGCGCGGCGTCAGCGCGGCGAGTGGGAGGACCGCCGGCCGCGGGAGCAGCGCCGCGGACGGGACGACCGGCCCGCGCGCGACGACCGGCCGGCGCGCAAGCCGCGGCACAGCTGACGTCCGCCGACTGACGCCGGCGTCGGGTCAGCTCCCGGGCATCCACCCCGACTGCACCAGCCATCCCGGGAGGTCGAGCAGCTCCGGGTCGACCTCGCGCGTCGCCTCGAAGTCGGCCTGGTACGCCGGCGTCTCCGCGAACCAGCGGAACATCTGCGCCATGTCGCCGAACGACGCGACTGCCTCCAGCGGCAGCGCCTCGTACCGGGCGGGGAGGCCCGCGTAGGCCCCGATGGTCGCGGCGATCTCCTCCCCGGTGAGGCGGTCTCCCGCGATCTCCAGGCTCGACCCCTCGACCGGCGTGCCACCCAGCAGGATCGCCGCCGCCACGCGCCCGATGTCACGCACGGCGACCATCTCCAGCGGCACGTCCGCGGGCAGCGCCATCCGGACGACGACCTCGCCGTCCTCGACGCTGACCGACCGCGCCGCGAGGTTGTCCATGAAGAACACGGGCCGGATGATCGTGCGGTGCAGGCCGAGCGCGTCCAGGTGCTCCTCCACACGGCGCTTGCTCTCGAAGTGCGGTATGCCGGTGTGCCGCTCCGCACCGCCGACCGAGCTGAGGACGAAGTGCGGCACCCCGGCGCGGGCGGCCGCGTCGGCCGCGGCGATCCCGGAGGCCGTCTCGTGCTCGATCCCGCCGCGTGGCGTGGTCATCGCGAACGCTCCGTCGACTCCGGCGAAGAAGCGGTCGAGCGAAGCGGGGTCGTCCAGATCGCCGGCCGAGAGCTCCACGCCGCGGTCGGCGAGGCGCCGGGCGGCCGGAGCATCGGGGTCGCGCACGAGGGCGCGGACGCGTGCGCCGCGCTCCAGCAACGCGTCGACCACCGAGCCACCCTGCTGGCCCGTGGCTCCGACGACCGCGATCAGGCGATCTGTCGTTGGAGTGCGTTCGGTGCTCATGCGTCCTCCTCGGGGTGTCCACCGCGACCGTAGACCCCGATCGGCCGGTGCGGAACACCCGGAGCGCCGCCGCGCCCGGTCACCTGTGCGCGTTGTCCTCCACGATGTGCCGGACGGCGCCCACCGCGAGGTGCAGCATCCCGCCGAACACCCCGAGCACGCCGAGCCGGTTGCCCCAGGCGAACACGTCCGCGGCTCCGGCGGCGTCGGTCCCGCGGATGGCGAACCCGACGAAGTAGAGGACGACCGCGCTGATCAGCGCGACGACGTAGATGGTCACGAGGACGGTGATCGCGAGGTTCGGCGTCCGGCGGATCTTCGGCCTGCGCTCATCGGTGGACATGGCTCGGATGCTACCGACGGGGTGGAGCCGGTGGCAATGACGGTCCCGGCGTCCCGAAACCCACCGGGTCTACGATGGCCCGCATCCGCCCGCCGAAAGGAGACCCCCTATGCCCGTCCTCACCGACACCTTCGCCCTGTCCAACGGCGTCGAGATCCCGAAGGTCGGGTTCGGCACCTGGCAGATCCCGGACGGCCCGCTGACCTACGACTCGGTGCGCACGGCGCTCGACGCCGGCTACCGGCACATCGACACGGCGCGCGCGTACGGCAACGAGGCGAGCGTGGGGCGGGCGGTGCGGGACAGCGGCCTCCCGCGCGAGGACGTGTTCATCACGACCAAGTGCCCGGCTGAGGTGAAGGACGCCGCGGGCGCACGCCACGCGTTCGAGCGGTCGTCCGAGCTCCTGGACCTCGGGCCGATCGACCTCTATCTCATCCACGCGCCGTGGCCGTGGAACCACCAGGGCAGCGACCACCGTGCAGGGAACATCGAAGTGTGGAAGGTGTTCGAGGAGCTGTACGACGCCGGCCGGACCCGCTCCATCGGGGTGAGCAACTTCGTCGTCTCCGACCTGGAGTCGCTCATCGGCGGGACGAGCGTGGTGCCGCACGTCGACCAGATCCGCTGGTTCGTCGGGCACACGCAGCCCGAGACGACGGCCTACTGCCAGGAGCGCCGCATCCTCGTCGAGGGCTACTCGCCGCTCGCGACCGGGCGGCTGATCGGGGACGAGGACATCGCCGTGATCGCGGAGAAGTACGGCAAGACCGGCGCGCAGGTCAGCCTCCGCTACCTGCTGCAGAAGGACGTCCTCCCCCTGCCGAAGTCCACGACGCCGCACCGGATCGCGGAGAACGCCGAGCTGGACTTCGAGCTGAGCGCGGAGGATGTGGCGGCGCTCGACGCGCTGACCGCAGCCGGCCGCTGAGCGTCCGCCCGGCTACTTGCCCGCGCCCACCGCGATACCGGCCACCACATACCGCTGCAGCGCGAGGAACACCACGAACAGCGGCAGCACGCCCAGCACGAGCGTCGGCAGGAGCTGCTCAGGACTCATGGTGTGGGTCCCGATGGTCGCGTAGACGGCGAGCGTCACGGTCTGCTTGTCGTCCGACGAAAGCAGCACGAGCGGGAGGATGAGGTCGTTCCAGACCTGCAGGATGACGAAGATCGCGAGCGTCGCCGTGGCGGGGCGGAGCAGCGGGAAGACGATCTTCCAGTAGGTGCGGAGGAGCCCGGCGCCGTCGACGGCCGCGGCCTCCTCCAGCTCCGGCGGCACCGTGCGCAGGAAGCCGGCGAAGAAGAAGACGGCGAACGGCATGATCGTCGCGGTGTAGGCGAGCACGATGCCGACGTAGCTGTCCAGCAGGTGCAGCTTCTGCATCACCTCGTACAGCGGGGTGAGCACCACGAAGATCGGGATGGTGAGGCCCGAGACGAAGAGCTGGTACAGCGTGCGCGTCCAGCGCCGGGTGTGCCGGACGATCGCCCACGCCGCCAGGGAGGCCGAGAACACCGTGATCACGGCCGTGGCGAGCGTGATGATGAGCGTGTTCCCCACGCTGCGCAGGTAGTGCATGTTCTCGAACGCGTTGACGTAGTTCTGGAAGTCGATCGGCGCCGGGAGGGCGAACGGGTTCGACGGGGCCGCGCTGCCGTGGTGGAGCGACACCATGACGAGCACCCAGATCGGGGTGAGGACGACCGCGGTGAACGCGAGCAGGATGACGGAGGCGATCGCGGTGGACGCGCGCGAACGGAACCGGCGGGAGCGGAAGCGCGGGGCGCGGCCGGTCGGCTTCTCGGCGGCGGCCCTGGGTGCAGTGGGCTCGGTCTCCCGGCTGATGAGTGCGGTCATGCGAGGTCGGCCTCCCGTCGGCGCAGCAGCGTCGCCTGCGTGACGCCCACGACGATCGTGAGGATCAGCAGCAGGACGGCGAGCGTGGTGCCGTAGGCGAACTGGTAGTTCGCGAAGCTGTTGTTGTAGATGACGAGACTGAGGGTCTGCGTCGCGTCCGCGGGCGCGCCCTGGGTCATGATGAACGGCAGGTCGAACACCCGCAGCGACCCGATGACGCTCAGCGTGATGTTGATGGTGAACGACGGCGCGAGCAGCCGCCAGTCGATGCTCCAGAACCGGCGCCAGCCGGCGGCGCCGTCGAGGTTCGCCGCCTCGATCAGCGCTGGGTCGATGGCCATGTAGTTGGCCAGGTAGATCGTGGCGGTGTAGCCGAGGAACATCCAGATGTAGATGGCCGCGATCGACATCAGCGCCGTGTGCGGGTCGCCGAGCCAGATCGGCTCGAGCGCGTGGAGGCCGAGGGCGTCCATGACCGCGTCGATCGGGCCGCCGAGCGGGGAGTACATGTACGACCAGAGGTAGCCGACGGCGACGAACGCCATCATCGCGGGCAGCAGGAGGCCGGCGCGGACGAAGTTGCGGACCCGCTCCAGCTTGAACAGCCAGAACGCGACCAGGAGGGCGAGGCCGTTCTGCACGACGACCACCACGATCGTGTAGACGATGGTGTTGCCGAGCGCGTGCAGGACGGTCGGATCCGACAGGGCATGAAGGTAGTTCTTCAGCCCGACGAAGTTGCCGCCGCTCGGCCCGATCGCGTCGGTGAAGCTGAGCTGCACGCCGCGGATCAGCGGGTAGATCACGAACACGGCGAAGATGAGGGCTGCCGGCGCGATCAGCACCATCGCGGAACGGCCACGGATCTGCATGGGGTCGCCTTTCGGGCTGGGTGTTGCGGTGCGGTGGAACGCGGTGCGTGATCGCCCGGCTGGGGAGGCGTGTGCGCCTCCCCAGCCGGGACGTTGTGACTACTTCGTCTTGGGGATCGTCTGGTCGAGCTGCTTCAGGAGCGAGCTCGTCGACTGCGTCGGGTCGTTGAAGAGCGACGTGCCGACCTTCCAGAACTCCTGCTCGTAGGTCGGGAAGTGCAGGTACTCGATCGGCGAGACCTGCGAGTGGCCGGCGTTGAAGGCATCCACGTAGGCGCTCGCCTTCGCCATGGTCGGGCTCGGCACGTTCTTCAGAGTGGTGAACGAGTTCTCCGCGGCCAGGTAACGGCTGTCGTTGGCCGGGTCGGCCATGAACGCGACGTACTTCTTCGCGGCGTCGGTGTGCTGGCTGGCGGCGTTGACGCCCCAGCCGGAGCCGACGAAGGTCACGCCGTAGGGGCTGCTGCCCGCGTCGCCGCCGGGGAACGGGTTGAGCGAGAAGTCGAACTTCGCGTTCTGCTGGAAGTTCTGCAGCTCCCACGCGCCCATGATGGTGAAGGCCCACTTGCCCGCGGCGAAGTCCGCGTTGCCGGTGTTGAAGGGCTCGATGCCGTTCATCAGCTTGCCGTCCACGCCGCCCGTGGTCAGGAGCTGCTTGATGTGGTCGAACACCGGCGTGAAGGTCGGGTTCCAGTTGGTCTTGCCCTCGTCGTAGCCCTGGCCCCAGGTCGGGTCCGTCAGGTTCGCGGCGAGCGCCAGCGAGAGCTGCTCGCTGGTCCAGCCGCCCTGGTCGGCGAGCAGGAGGCCCGGCTGGCCCGCGGCCTTCAGCTTCTGCAGCGCGTCCAGGAAGTCCGGCCAGGTCTGCGGGACCTGGCTGATGCCGGCCTTCTTCAGGATGTCGAGGTTGGCGTACAGGCCGATCGGGATGTTCTGCTGCGTGAGCGCGTAGGTCTTGCCGCCGATCGCACCGAACGGCGCGACGTTCGGGAGGATCTGCTTCACCCAGGACTGGTCGCTGAGGTCGGCGAGGTAGCCCTGCTTCTGCCACTGCTGCACGCGGGTCGCGTTCGTCATGAGGACGTCGGCGGCGGTGCCGGCGGCGAGGCGGGTGTTGTTGTACTGGTCGTACTCGCCGTTGGCGACGTACTTGTAGTCGATCGTGATGTCCGGGTACTTCTTGTGGAAGTCGGCGTTGATCTGGGGGATGTCGGCGAGCTCCGTGCCGCCGCCCTCGAAGCCGACGACGGTCAGCGTGGTCTTGCCACTGCTGGAGCCGTCTCCCGACGAGCAGCCGGCGAGCGCCAGCGCGACCGCCGAGACGGCGGCGGCGGCGAGGATCAGTTTCGTGCGCATGGGTGTCCACTCCTTTGTGAGGTGCCTGGTGTTGTCAGGTGGTGCGTTGCGTGGTGCGGGGGTGTGTGTGGTGCGGGGGTTGTGGAGCCTGGCCCGCCTTCCGATCAGCGATCGAGGGGCGGGACGTCGTCGAGCTCGTAGGCCGCGGGTCGCGACTGGATGTCGCGCAGGAGCCGGAGGTCGAACTTCGGCACGCGCCGGAAGTCGAGCACGCCGTTCTTCTCCTGGAAGACGTCCGTGAGCTGGGTGAAGCAGTAGCCGAACATGCCGGGGTCGTCGAGCAGCGTGTCCACGAGGCGGCGGAACCGGTCGATCCACTCCTCGCGGGTGCGCGGCGCCTCGCCGTAGCCCCAGGAGTCGTCGCCGGTGCGGTCGCTGTCCGACCACCAGATGCCGCCGAACTCACTGCAGAAGTAGGGTTGCCCGGCGTACGGGACGGACCACTCGGTGCCGTCGAGCGCGGTGTTGACGTACGGGCGGCCGTCGGCGAGCCCGCCCATGCGCTGTGCGAAGACGTCCGGGTCCTGCTCGTACAGGTGCGAGTCGTAGATGTCGGCGCCGGGCACCCGGTGCGAGTAGCCGGACGCGTCGATCACCGGACGGGTGGGGTCGATCGCCTTGGTGACCGCATAGAGCGCCCTGGTGGCGTCGTCGAGGACGGTGAGCCGGTCGGTCATGGGCTGGAAGGTCTCGTTGAGCGGGCACCAGCCGACGATCGACGGGTGCGACAGGTCGCGCGTGAGCGCCTCCACCCACTCGGTGACGAACGAGAGGGTGGGCTCCTGCGGGCCGCCGGGACCGACCTTGGCGCCCCAGTCGGCGAACTCACCCCAGACCAGGTAGCCGAGCCGGTCGGCGTGGAAGAGGTAGCGCTCCTCGAACACCTTCTGGTGGAGGCGGGCGCCGTTGAAGCCGGCGGCCATCCCGAGCTCGATGTCGGCCACGAGGGCGTCGTCGCTGGGCGCGGTCATCAGGGTGTCGGGCCAGTAGCCCTGGTCGAGGACGAGCCGCTGGAAGACCGGGCGCCCGTTGAGGAGGACGCGGCGGCCGTCGATGGCGATGGTCCGCATCCCGGCGTAGCTGTCGAGGACGTCGACCACGGTCTCGCCGCGCAGCAGGGTGAAGCGCACCGCGTATAGGTGCGGGTCCTCGGGTGACCAGGTGCGGAGGCGGTCGGCGGGGACCGGGAGGGTGAGGACCGGCTTCACCTGCGCCGTCACGTCCAGCTCGCGGCTGACGACGAGGCCGTCTGCGTCGCTGATCTCGACCCGTGCGGTGAGTCCGGCGGCCGGGGAGACGACGTCGAGCTCGACCGCGAACGACGACGAGGGGAGGTCGGGGCGGATGACGGGGCGGCCGAAGTGCGCGGGGGCGACGGGCTCCAGCCAGACCGTCTGCCAGATGCCGGTCGTGCGCGTGTAGAAGGCCTCGTAGTTCTCGGGGCGGCGCGACTGCTTGCCGCGCGCCTGGACGGTGAGGTGGTCGTCCTCGGCGAGGACGGAGAGGGTGAAGGCGGGGGTGGAGGCGGCGCGGGCGACGGCATCCGTGATGTCGATCGTGAACGGGGTGAAGCCGCCGCGGTGCCGGCCGACCTCGATGTCGTCCACCCAGACGGTGGTGTCGAAGTCGACGGCGCCGAAGTGGAGGAGGAGGCGGTCGTCGGCCCAGCCTGCCGGGACCTCCACGATGCGCTGGTAGCGGACCGCGGGGTGGAATGCGGTGCTGCCGATGCCGGAGCGCTCCGACTCGGGGGCGAACGGGACGAGGATGTCGCGGTCGAGGGTCCAGGCGGTGGGAGCGGCGGCCTCCGTAGCCTCCGTGGCCTCCGTGGCGCCGAAGCCGAAGCTCCACACGCCGTTGAGGTTCAGCCAGCGGTCGCGCACGAACTGGGGGCGCGGGTACTCCGGGCGCGGGATGGCCTGCGCGACGGCCGCGTCGCCGCCCTGTTCGATTTCCCTCGATGCAAATGACACGATCAGGATGCTAGCGCGCGATTTGCCTCGATGCAAACACATTGTGGAAAATGTGCGGAATCGCAGGAGAGCGGCGTCACCGGGCGGTGGGAGAGGCCCGGTGCGTACGTGACCCGCGCGCCCCCGCCTCGACGACCGGCGCGCTCTCCCGCACGACCAGCCGGTGCGGCGCCACGAGAACCTCGGGCTCCAGCGTCTCGCCCGCCAGCCGGCGCACGATGCGGTCGAGCGCCGTGTCCGCCAGCCACTGCTTGTCCGGGCTCACCGTCGTGAGCGAGGGGATGGAGAAGCGGCCGTCCTCGATGTCGTCCCAGCCGACCACCGCCACGTCGTCCGGCACCGAGACCCCCGCCTCGTGCAAGGTCCGCAGCGCACCGAGGGCCAGCGCATCCGAGAAGCAGAAGATCGCGTCGAACCGTTCGCCGCTGTCGAGCAGCCTGCGCATCGCGGCGGCGCCCTCCGGCCGGCGGAAGCCCTCCACGTACTCCACGATCTCGGGGAGGCCGAGGTCGGCGTGCGCGCGGATCGCGGCGCGGTAGCCTTCGAGGCGCTGCGAGCTGGCGGCGCGATGGCTGCGTTCGGCGCCGATCGCGGCGATGCGGCGGCGGCCCTGCGCGAGCAGATGCTCGACAGCCTCCCGAGCGGCCTGGAAGTTGTCGATCATCACCTTGTCATAGCCCGGGAACTCATCCTCGCCGAGAAACACGAGCGGCCCCGCGGCGAGCGCCTCCAGGTCCTCCGCGCGCAGGGCGAGCGGGCTCAGGGCGAGCGCGTCGAAGAGCGAACCGCCCGCGGTCCGGCGGAGCAGGGCGAGCTCGCGCTCCCGGTCGCCGTCGGTCTGGTCGACGACGACGGTCAGGCCGCGCTCGGCGCCACCCTCGACGAAAGCACGGGTGAGCTCGGCGAAGTAGGCGGTGTCCAGTTCGGGCAGCATCAACCCGATGAGCCCGGATCGCCCGACCTTGAGACTGCGCGCGAGCTCGCTCGGCTGGTACTCGAGCTCGTTGATGACGCGGAGGACGCGCTCCCGGGTCGCCGGCGCGACATGGTCGAAGCCGTTGACGACGTTGGAGACGGTCCGGACCGAGACACCCGCGGCCTCCGCCACCTCACGACGTGTCGCCGCCATGCTCCCCCACTCCGCCACGTCCCGTGCTTTGCCTCGTGGCAAAGAACCGCGCTCATCCTATCCGGAACACGCGCGCCCCCGACCGTCAGCCGAGGGGCACGTTGTTGTCGCTTGGGACGCCCGGAAGTGACAACGACGTGCCCTTCGATGGCTCGAGGGTGGTGGAGGTGGGTGGGGTGGTGGGGGCGGGCGTCACTGGGTCGGCCCGGACAAGCGCGATGCCGCCCAGGATCAGGACTCCGCCGACCAGCTGCAGCGCGTTCAGCGACTCTCCCAGCAGCAGCCACGCGTAGAACGTCGCCGCCACGACCTCCAGCAGCCCGGCGAACGAGCCCAGCCGGGAGCCCAGCATGTTCGCGGCGGTGATGCCCGACGCGTAGGCCAGCGCGGTCGCGAGGGCACCGACCACGGCGAGGGGAACCCACCACGGCGCAGAGCCGCCGAAGAGCTCCACATCGCGGGTGCTCACGACGAACGGCAGCAGGCCGGTGGCGCTCACCGCGGCCAGCGCCACGCCGCCGGCGAGCAGTCCGCCCGCAGCGAGGGCGACGGGCGGGAGGCCGTCGGACGGGCGCGCGGCGATGATGTAGTACCCGGCGCAGCCGAGCATCGCGGTCACCGCGAGGGCGATTCCGACGAGGTCGAGCGGCTTTCCGCCGCCGGGCGAGACGACGAGCAGCAGGCCGGCGATCGCGACGGCCGAGCCGGCGAGGACCACGGCCTTCGGCGCCCGGCGGGTGCGCGCCCACACGAACAGCACCAGCACCACCGGCGCCAGGTACTCGATCAGGATGGCCGTCCCGACCGGGATGCGCTCGATCGCGGCGAAGTACAGCACCTGCGTTCCGGCCACGCCGACCAGCGCCATCCCGAGCAGGCGCCAGCGTCCCCGCCAGAGCGAGGCCCAGCGGCCGCGGAGGGCGAGGATCGCGAACGGCGCCAGCACGACGCCGCCGATCAGCACGCGCGCGGTGACCGCGGCGGCCGGCGACCAGCCGCTCTCCAGCAACGGCTTGATGAACGCTCCGGACAGGCCGAACGACGCGGCGGCGACGACCGCGATGAGGAGACCCCTGGATGTCTGGTTCTGTGCCATCGGAGGCCTCCTGCCTGCGTGCGTCGGGCGGGTCCGGGCGGCGCGGAAAGGGCCGGCGTCAGGACCGTAGTGGGTTATGATCCTGACGTTAGTACTCGGCAAGGTAAGGAGTCAACTTGCATTTTGCCCCTGACGCGGAGGACGCCCTCCAGTTCGCCGTGGTCCTGTGCAACACCGTCCCCACGGCCTCCCGCAGCGGGGAGGACGAGCTCGCCACCCCGGCGCAGCTCGTCGCGTTGATGCACGAGAACCAGTACTCGGGACGCATCGACGGCGACGAGGCCGAGCTCCGGCAGGTGCACGAGACCCGGGACCGCCTCCGCCGGGCCTGGACGATGGAGCGCGACGCCGCCGTCGCCGAGGTGAACGCCATGCTCGCCGACGCCCACGCCTCCCCCTACCTGATGCGGCACGACGGCTTCGACTGGCACCTGCACGCCACGTCACTGGACGCGCCGCTCGCCGAACGCATCCGGGTGGAGGTCGCGCTCGCGCTGGTGGACGTCATCCGCTCCAACGAGAACGACCGGCTGCGGAGCTGCGCCGCGTTCGACTGCGACGGGCTGGTGCTCGACCTGTCCCGCAACGGGTCCAAGCGGTTCTGCAGCGTGCGGTGCGGCAACCGGATGAACATGGTGGCGTTCCGGGCGCGGCAGGAGGCGGACGAGGCGCACGCGAGGTGAGAGGATGGCGGACAGACCGATCCACCCCGAGGAGCCGCCGTGCGCCATGACGACGGAGGACACGCAGTGACGGATGGGAAGCTGCCCACCATGCAGGCCGTCGCCGAGACGGCGGGAGTCTCCCTGGCGACGGTGTCCAACGTGCTGAACCAGCCGTCCCGCGTCGCGCCGGCCACCAGGGAGAAGGTGCGGGCGGCGATCGAGTCGCTCGGCTACATCCGCAACGCCGCCGCGCGCGACCTCAAGCGCAGCCGGAGCGACGGCATCGGGCTCATCGTGCCGGACATCCTCAACCGGCTGTTCGTGGACATGTCCCGCGGCGCGCAGATCACCGCAGGCAGGAAGGGCCTGAGCCTGCTGATGGCCAACGCCGTCTACGCATTCGAGTCGTTCGAGCCGCTGGTGGTGTCCGACCAGCAGGACCAGTTCCTCGACTACTTCGCCCAAGCGCGCACGAGCGGCATCCTCTACGCGGCGATGAGCGACCCGACGGACGGAATCAACCGCATCCGCGGCCACGTGCGCCCCATCGTGGTGATCAACTACGACCAGCCGGGCGACTGGTGCTCCGTGCTGATGGACAACCGGCAGGCCGGGCGGATCGCGGCCGAGCACCTGGCCGGCATCGGCGTGCGCCGCGTCTGCTACGTCTCGCCGCCCGACGCCGCCCAGCCCATCGCCGACCGCCGCCGCGGAATCGAGGAGGCCGCCGCCACCCTGGACCTGGAGCTGACCCAGGTCACCACCGAGGGTCTCCAGTTCGAGCACGGGCGGTCCGCGATGGAAGGGCTCCTCGCCGACCGGGCCGACGGCGAACGCTTCGCCTTCGTCGGCATCACCGACGCGCTGGCGCTGGGCGCGCTCAGCGTCCTGCGCCAGCACCCGGAGGTGCGCATCCCGGAGGACGTCGCGCTCATCGGGCTCGACGGCACCCACGACGGCGCGGACTCCGACTGGGTGAGCCTGACCTCCATCACCCTGCCGGGCTACCGGATGGGCGAGGAGGCGATCCGGCTGGTGCTGGACGAGGCGCAGCCGGGGCACCGGCACGAGCGCGTCGTGCTGCCGGTGGGGATGCGTGTCGGCGCGAGCACGGTGCGCCCGGACGCGGGGTAGGGTCAGCGCCGGGTAGGGGCAGCGCCGGCTAGGAGCGCGCCGCCACCAGCTCCAGCACCTCGGACGTGGTTCCCAGCTCGCCCAGCTTCGGGAACTGGTGGGCGATGGAGGCCTCGTGCGCCTCCAGCGCGTCGGTCATCGCGTCGGTGACGAACGCGACGTGGTAGCCGAGCTCGTACGCGGAGCGGGCGGTGGACTCGACGCCGGAGGTGGTGGACACGCCGGTCAGGACGATCTGGGTCGCGCCGGCCTCCTTCAGCTTGGCGTCGAGGTCGGTCGAGAGGAAGGCGCCGAGCGTGCGCTTGGTGACAGTGATGTCGCCCGGCTGCTGGTCGAGCTCCGGGAGGAGCGCGGTCGCCTCGGCGGGCAGGGACTGCCCTCCTGCACGCCCGGTCGCCTTGCCGCGGTCGGTGCGGCCCGGCGCGGTCCCTGCGACGTTCACGAGCACGACCGGGAGGCCCTTCGCGCGGAAGGCCGCGGCGAGCTGCGCCGAGTTGGCGACGATCTGCTCGATCGGGTGCGCCGTGGGGTAGCCCAGGATGCCGGTCTGGAGGTCGATGACGACGAGGGCGGGGGTCTGTTCGAGCTCGATGCTCATGCGGGTCTCCTGTAACGTTCGCAGGCACAATCGTTTGTGTCGCTGATGATCAGCCTACGCTATGATTTCTGCATGTCCAGCGAGAGGCCGGCGGCCGGCGACCCGAGCGAACTCCTCGCGTACCTCCTCAAGCACGCCCAGCAGCGGCTGATGGCGCTCGCGGACGCCGCACTCGAACCGCACGGCCTCGACCGCAAGGAGTTCGGCGTCCTCCGGGTGCTCGCCGCGCGCGAGCCGCTGTCGCAGCAGGCGCTCGCCGGCCTCCTCGGCGTCGACCCGACCACGATGGTCGCGGTGCTCGACGCGCTCGAGGACAAGGGGATCGTGACCCGCCGGCCCGACCCGGCGGACCGTCGGCGCAATCAGATCGCCTTGACCGCGAGCGGGCAGGCGACGAATGCGGCGGCGGAGGCGGCGTATGCGGCGGCGGAAGGGGAGTTCCTGGGGCCGCTGGGGGCGGCGGATGCCGGGGAGCTGCGGCGGATGCTGCGGCTCCTCTCCCGCGGATCCGCGCCGGCCTCCTCAGAGGCAGGCGCCGAGGCCTCAGCCTCGTCGTGAAGTTCGCTCGGCTCCGCCGTCACAGGAGCGGACTGTCGTCGTCGGCATCGTCCTGCCAGACGCTGCTCCCGGCGGCGTAGCCGTAGGGGAATAGCGCAATCGCGACCGGCGAGGCCATGACAGAGGCCGCGACGACCGGCAGCAGCGGGCCGAGGACGCTCTCGAGGCTCCCGGGGCGCGTGACCTCCAGGTCGGTGGCGACGCGGGCGAGGGACTCGGGACGGTCGTCGACCGGGCGGTCGGCCTCGTCGACGCTCTCTGCGAGCCGGGTGCGCAGGTCGGCGCACTGCTCGTCGGCCAGCGCGGCGAACGCCTCGGCGTGGACCCGGACGAGCTGGTCCGGCTGGCCCGTCGCGAGCACGGACTCGTAGCGCTCGACGGCCTCCTCGTCCGGGGAGGAGCGATGCTTCCTGGCCACGAGACCCGAGTGTAGACCCGGGGTTGCACATCGCCACCGCACAGGTGAACGATTACCTGAGCATTCCTCATGCTGGGGCGATCCGGCTCCAGCATGCACCGATGCGTGACAAAGGAGTAGGCATGCGCACCACATCACGACGACTGCTCACCCTCGCAGTCGCACTCGCGACCACGACCGGCCTTATGCTGGCCGCCGGCGCCGGCGCCCAGGCGGCGACCCCCGGGAGCGCCACCTGTTCGGGCGGCTCGATCCAGGCGCCGGCCACCCTGCCGCCCGGCAGCTACAAGAACGTCCAGATCGCCGGCTTCTGCGGCCTCGACCCCAGCGTCGCGATCAGCGGCAACGTCACCGTCAACCCCGGTGCCGCCCTCCAGCTCTCCGGCTCGGCCATCGGCGGCAACCTCAGCGTCGGCACCGGCGCGATCCTGTTCGCCTACGGCGCGCACGTAGGCGGGAACGTCAGTGCGACCGGCGCGCACGCGCTCTACATGTTCTTCAGCCAGGTCGGCAAGAACGTCACGTTCCAGGGCGGCGGCTCCGGCCGCAACTGCACCGACCCCGACCCGAGCACGAGCTTCGGCAACGACACGATGGTGAAGGACAGCCACATCGCGGGCAATGTGACGTTCACGGGCTGGGCCGGCTGCTGGTTCGGCCTCCTGCGCAACACGGTCGGCGGCAATATGACCGTCTCGAACATGTACGCGAACCCGCTGAACATCAACTTCCCGGGAACACCGGACCAAACCGACCAGGGCCTCGACTCGACGGAGATCGGGGCGAACATGGTCGGCGGCGTGCTGAGCTGCAGCGGGAACACGCCCGCGGCGCAGTTCGGCGACTCGGGGGCCGCGCCGAATACGGCGCGGAAGGCCGTCGGGGAGTGCGCGGCGCTGGTCTAGCGCCGTCGTACGACAGGAAGACACGCCAGGATCTCCTTCCGAACGGGGTTCGGAAGGAGATCTTTGGGCGTGTCGCGGGCGTTTCCTATCGGCGCTCGCGGGGTGGGAGGGGCGCGTGGTCGCGGGGTTGGGCGCGGAGCGCGAAACCGAAGGTGATCGCGGCGGCGAAGGCGAGGATCAGCGCCGGGATGCCGAAGCCGAACGCTGACGCGAGGGGGCGGCCCACGAGGGCCACGACCCCGACGGTCGCGGCGATGTCTTTCAGTCGTATCCATGCGCGGGGGGACAGGGCTGAGCGCACGCGTTCGATCGCCGGTGCGGGGTCATCGGCGAGGCGGTACGCCGAGCCGGCGAAGAGGGCCGCGCTCGTCATCCCGAGAAGGTACGGAGCCGCGAAGATCGCGAGCGCCGCGGTGGCCGCCGACCCGGACCGCCGAAGCCATCGGACGTCGAAATCGTCCCAGCGCGTGTATGCGCGGAAGCCGAAGAACCAGTACGCCAGAGCGGAGAAGACGACGATCGAGGCGGTTGTGATCGCGTACGGCCTCAGGAACGGGACAGGCGGGAACATCGCCAACGCAACGGCCGGAACGGCGAGGAGCAGCGGAGGCACCAGCCAGTCGCTCACCCGTAGCGGCACCCCCGGCGGCACGACGAGCGGCGCGTCGTCGTGCCCGGCGTCAAACGCCGGCGCATCACCCTCGGTCACGCCGCGAGCTTAGCGCCGCCCGCGCCTCACGCCTCCGGGATCACCATCGCGAACCGCTCCGGGCGCGGCACGTCCGGGTCGGGCCCGTTGCGTACGCCCGCGTCGAGCGCGTCGATGCGTGCCAACTCGTCGTCGCCCAGCTCGAAGTCGAAGACGTCGAAGTTCTCGGCGATGCGGCCCGGGTTCACCGACTTCGGGATGGCCGAGCGGCCCTGCTGGAGGTGCCAGCGGAGCATCACCTGGGCCGGGTCTTGCCGTGGGCGCTGGCGAGGTCGGCGAGCACCGGGTCCTCCATCACGTTGCGGCGCTGCTCGCCCCAGCCCGGGTAGAAGGTGATGCCGCCGATCGGGGACCAGACCTGCGTGACGATGCCGTGCGCGGCGTCCGCGGCCTGCACCTCCGGCTGGGTGAAGTACGGGTGAAGCTCCACCTGGTTCACCACAGGGACCACGTTGGTCTCGGCGAGCAGTCGGCCCAGGTGGTGCGGCAGGAAGTTGCTGACGCCGATCGCGCGCACGCAGCCGTCGGCGAGGAGGGTCTCCAGCGCCGTGTACGCGGCGATCGTCTGGTCGAACCGGTCGGGCGCAGGCTGGTGGAGGATGAGGAGGTCGAGCTGCTCGAGCCCGAGCTTGGCGGCGGCCTTCTCCCACGCGTGCAGCGTCGGATCGTACCCGTAGTCGGACACCCAGACCTTGGTCTCCACGAAGACGTCGGTGCGGTCGAGGCCGGAGCGGCGCAGGCCCTCGCCGACCTCCCGCTCGTTGCCGTACGCGGCAGCGGTGTCGATGTGCCGGTAGCCGGTCGCGAGCGCGGCCTCCACCGCCGCGGTGGTCTCCTCGGGCGGGCTCTGGAAGACGCCGAGCCCGAGCGCGGGCATCGTGACGCCGTTGTTGAGGGTGAGTTCGATGGTCATGGCCACCACGCTAAGCGCGACCGTCGACGGCAGGGAGGCCGCGCCAGTGCCTCCCTCCGCGGCCGCGCGCGGCGTAGCGTCGGGGTATGACCAACAGCGACGATGTGCGGGACTTCCTCACCTCCCGCCGCGCCCGGCTCACCCCGGAGCAGGCCGGGCTGCCCGCGTACGGCGGCAACCGCCGGGTCTCCGGGCTGCGCCGCGAGGAGGTCGCGATGCTCGCCGGGGTGAGCGTCGACTACTACACGCGGCTGGAGCGCGGGAACCTGTCCGGCGCCTCCGACAGCGTGCTGGAGGCGCTCGCCCGGGCGCTCCAGCTCGACGAGGCGGAGACCGCGCACCTCTACGACCTGGCGCGGGCCGCGGACGTCGCCCCGCGCATCCGCCGCCGTCGCAGCCCGCAGACGGTGCGGCCCAGCCTCCAGCGCGTCATCGACGCGATCACCGGCGCGCCCGCCTGGGTGCGCAACGACCGCGGCGACGTCCTCGCCGCCAACGAGCTCGGCCGGGCGCTCTACCTCGACCTGATGGCGGAGCCCGTGAAGCCGCCGAACGCCTCGCGGTTCACCTTCCTCAACCCGAAGTCGCGCGCGTTCTACGCGGACTGGGAGCGGGCCGCCGACGACATGGTCGCCATCCTGCGCTCGGCCGCCGGACGCAACCCCTACGACAAGGACCTCACCGACCTCGTCGGCGAGCTGTCCACCCGCAGCGAAGAGTTCCGGACCCGCTGGGCGCGGCACGACGTCAAGTACCACCGCACCGGCCGCAAGCGGGTGCACCACCCGATCGTCGGCGACCTCGACCTGGCCTTCGAGGCGTTCGAGCTGCCGGGCGAGCCGGGGCTGCGCATCAATGTGTACACGGCCGACCCCGGCACGCCGTCGGAGGACGCGCTGAAGCTGCTGGCGAGCTGGGCGGCGACGCAGCGGGACGCGGAGGCCGCCACCGAGGCCGGCCGTCCCGACATCACGATCAACGACTAGGAGACCCCGTGGAACTGCTCCCCGACTCCCCGACCACCCCCGGCCCCGCAGACCTCTTCACCGGGACCGTCCACTTCGACGTCATCGCCGCCGGCGCCGTGCCGTCCCGGCTGCGGGTGAACCTCGTCCGCTTCGCGCCCGGCTCCCGCACCGCCTGGCACCGGCACGCGAACGGCCAGACCCTCCACGTGACGCAGGGCGTCGCCCTCATGCAGTCCCGCGGAGGCGAGGTGCTGGAGGTGCGCCCCGGCCAGACCGTCCACACCCCGCCCGGCGAGTGGCACTGGCACGGCGCCGACCCCGAGCACTTCATGGAGCACCTGGCCATGTGGGAGGCGCTCGGCGACGGGCAGGACGGCCCCGAGACGGAGTGGGCCGACCACGTGACCGACGCCGAGTACGAGAGCCGGTCCTGACGGAATGGGGCGAGCACGGGAGCGGGCCTTGACCACCCGCAGCCGCGCACGCGAGCGCCGCCGCTTCGCCCAGGACGTGCAGCGCACCATCGCCGCACTGCCCGAGGACGAGGACGCGCTGCTCCGGGTGGAGGCCGCCCTCCGCTCTGCGCCGGGGTTCGCAGCAGTTCCCCCGCTCTGGTGGCTGTTCCGCCGCCCGGCCACCGACCTGGGGGCCGAGAAGCCCGGCCGCACGAAGGAGAAGCGATGACCGACAGCCCGCTCACCGTCCTCGTCGTCGGCGCCACCGGCAGCATCGGCCGGCTCGTCGTGGCCGAGGCTCTACGGCGCGGGCACCGCGTGAGGGCGCTGGTGCGCGACACAGCCAGGGCCGAGAGCATCCTGGCGGCCTCTACCGAGCTCGTCGTCGGCGACCTCACCCGGCCGGCGACGCTCGGCGCTGCGGTGGAGGGCGCCGACGCCATCGTCTTCACCCACGGCTCCGGCACCCGGGAGACCGACGTGCGCGACATCGACTACGCCGGTGTCGTCAACACGCTCGCCGCTGCGGCGGGACGTCCTGTCCGGATCGCCCTCATGACCGCCGTCGGCACGACGCGGCCCGGCGCTCCGTACGCGGCATGGAAGCGCCGCGGCGAGCGCCTGGTCCGCGCGAGCGGGAACCGCTACACGATCGTGCGGCCAGGCTGGTTCGACTACAACAGCGCGGCCCAGCGCGCGATCGTCTTCCGCCAGGGCGACACCGCCCAGTCCGGCACGCCGGCGGACGGCGTCATCGCCCGGGACGAGATCGCCCGCGTGCTGGTCGACAGCCTCACGAACCCGGCGGCGGACCGCCGGACTCTGGAGCTCGTGGCGACCGACGGTCCCGAACTGGACGACCTGACACCGCTGTTCGCGGCGCTCACACCGGATGCGCCCGGCGCTCTGGACGGCGCGCTCGACGCGGCGACCGCCCCGCCGGCGGCCGAGCCGCAGCGCTTCCGCGACGACCTCGCAGCGCTCGGGGCCCTCCACACCTAGACCGAAGGGCACGTTGTTGTCGCTTTCCCGTGCGGGAAGCGACAACAACGTGCCCTTCGATGGTGCGAGGCTCGGTTACTTGGCCGGGGGCATCAGCACGGAGTCGATCAGGTAGACCGTGGCGTTGGCGGTGTGCACGCCGCCGCAGATGACGTTGGCGTCGTTCACCTTGAGGTTGTCGCCGGAGCCGGTGACCGTGACGGTCCCGCCCTCGACGGTCTTGTGGGTGCCCACGATATCCTTCGGCGAGAGCTGGCCGGGGATGACGTGGTAGGTGAGGATGCTGGTCAGCGTCGGAGCGCCGGCGGGCGTCTTGAGCGTGTTGATCGTCGCCGGGTCGATCTTCTTGAACGCGTCATCGACGGGGGCGAACACCGTGAACTGGCCGCTGTTGAGGGTGTCGACCAGGTTCACGCTCGGGTTGAGCTTGCCGGAGACGGAGGCGACCAGGGTCGTCAGCAGGGGGTTGTTGCTCGCCGCGGTGGCGACCGGGTCCTGGGCCATCCCCTGGACCGAGCCGGCGCCGGAGGGCACGGCCTTCGCGTAGGTGGCGCAACCGGGGCCGACCAGGTCGGCGGCCGGGTCCATCGACGCCGAGGCCGACGGGGAGGACGACTTCATGGAAGAGCTGCCGGTCGTCGAGGCCGTACCGGCTCCGGACGAACAGGCGGTGAGCGCGAGGGCGGCGGCGGCGAGGATGCCGGCGGCGGCGAGGCGGGTGCGAGTTGTGGATCGCATAGTGGTTCTCCTTCTTGGTGGTGCGCCTTGTGAAGCTCCGAGCAGATGCAGATCGGGAGGCCGCGTCGGTGGCCGTCAACAGGGATTCGTCCTCGGTGCCCGATCGGATTGGAAGTGGTCGCCGAACGTCCCGTCCCAATCCGCTGAGAGCCTCCGCGCCGAACAGCACTCATGAGGATCAGCAGGAGAACCGTCGCAGCCTGGGGCTGGGCAGCACTCGCGGGGGCGGTGAGCGGTGGCGTCTTCGTCGCCGTCGCCGAGGTCGTAGCCCTCCTCGCCGCCCGGGAGGCCGGCCCGCTGATCGCGGTCGGATCGTTCGTGATCGACATCGTGCCGCGCTGGGCGAAAGAGTTCGCGATCGAGGTGTTCGGGTCGAACGACAAGCTCTTCCTGCTGTCCTCGCTCGGGTTCGCGGTGTTCGTCGCGGCGGCCGTCACCGGCATCCTGGAGCTCTGGCGCCGGTGGGTCGGCGTCGCCCTGTTCCTCGTCGCTGGCGTCCTTGCGGTCGTCGCGACCGTGACCAGGGCCGACGCGAGCCCGCTCGGGTTCCTGCCGTCCACGATCGGCGCCCTCGCGGGTGCCGCGGCGCTGTACCTCCTCGTCGGGGCGCTGCGGCGCTGGCGGGATGCGCGCGACCAGGACAGCGCCACGGCAGGCGTCGACCGCCGCCGGTTCCTCCTCTTCACCGGCGCCGGCGCGGCGTTCGCGGTGCTGGCCGGCGTGGGATCGCAGCTCGGGTCGGCCGCGACCTCCTCGATCGCGGCGATCCGTGCCGCGCTGCACCTGCCGGCGCCGCTAAGCAAGGTGACGGTGCCCGCCGGCGCCGAACTCCACCTGAAAGACCTGTCGCCGCTGTTCACTCCCAACAAGGACTTCTACCGGGTGGACACGGCGCTGTCCGTCCCGGCGATCGACCCGTCGACCTGGCGGCTCACCATCGACGGGATGGTCGAGCAGCGGGCAGAGTTCAGCTTCCGCGACCTGCTGTCGATGGGGCTGCGCGAGTACGCGATCACGCTGACCTGCGTCTCCAACCAGGTCGGCGGCAACCTGCTCGGCAACGCCCGCTGGCTCGGGGTGCCGGTGCGGGAGGTGCTCGCCCACGCCCGCCCGCGGAACGGCGCCGACATGGTGCTGTCCCGCAGCATCGACGGCTTCACCGCCGGTACGCCGCTGTCCGCGCTTACCGACCCGGGCCGCGACGCCATCCTCGCGGTCGGGATGAACGGCGAGCCCCTGCCGCTGGAGCACGGCTTCCCGGTGCGGATGGTCGTCCCCGGCCTCTACGGCTACGTCTCGGCGACCAAGTGGCTCACCGAGCTGAAGGTCACGACGTTCGCCACCGACCAGGCCTACTGGACGCCCCGCGGCTACAGCGAGAAGGCCCCGATCAAGCTCTCCAGCCGCATCGACACCCCGCGCATCGACCGATCGCTCTCGGCCGGCCCGACGAAGATCGCCGGTGTGGCGTGGGCGCAGACGGTCGGCATCCAGAAGGTCGAGGTCCAGATCGACGGCGGCCCCTGGCAGCAGGCCCAGCTCGCGGCACCGATCAACGCCGACACCTGGGTGCAGTGGTCGCTCGACTGGAACGCCACGAGCGGCAGCCACACCCTCGCCGTCCGGGCGACCGACCGCGCCGGGAGGCTGCAGGACGAGAAGCGCACCCCGATCGCGCCGAACGGGTCCACGGGGTGGCAGTCGACGCTGGTGCGGGTGGGGTAGAGCCGCCAGACTGACGCCATGACCGACGGGAACACGGCCGCCTCCAAGGAGATCCTCCGCCAGCGTCGGACTTGGCGCCGCCAGGCCGCGCGCTACGACCGCTCGGTGGGCAGGGCCGAGTTGACGATGCTCGCCGGCAGCCGGGAGTGGATCGGAGCGCGGGCGAGCGGGCGCGTGCTGGAGGTCGCGGTCGGGAGCGGGCGCAGCCTCCCGTACTATCCGGCCGGGGTCGAGGTGGTGGGCATCGACCTGAGTCCCGAGATGCTGGCGATCGCGCGCCGCAGAGCGGCGGAGCTCGGACGAACTGTAGACCTCCGCGAGGGGGATGCCGAGGCGCTGCCGTTCGCCGACGGCGAGTTCGACACGGTCGTCTGCGCGCTCGCGCTCTGCTCGATCCCCCGGCCCGGGGTCGCACTGGCTGAGATGGCGCGCGTCGTCGTACCGGGCGGCTCGGTCGTGCTGGTCGACCACACCCGCAGCGACCGTGCGCTGGTCTACGCCGGGCAATGGCTGATCGAGCGGGTCAGCATCCCGGTGCAGGGCGAGCACCTGACCCGGAGGCACCGGGCCGAGGTGGAGGCAGCGGGGCTGGAGGTCGTGGAGCACGAGCGACTCCGTTCCGGCGCCGTCGAGCGCATCCGCGCCACCCGCCCGCGCTGACCGCGGAAGCCGCCGAGAACGTGGAAGCCCGCCCGGTGCGTTGGATGGTTGGACGCACCGGACGGGCTGGTATTACGGAGAAGGACGGATCAGCCGTCCGCGCCGGCCGGTGTCGTGGTGATCTTGGTGCCCTCCAGCTTGTTCGCGGCATCCGCGTACTTGTTGGTGAAGGTGTCGCTGATTTTCACCTTCGAGGTGTCGACGCCGATGGTCTTCTCCATGTCGAAGATGACCTTCGGGCCGCCGGCGGGCATGATGCCGTCCGGCAGGAACTGGCCCTTGTCGGTCGCCAGGCCGTCGATGTACTGCTGCTTGGTGATCGTGCTGTTCTGGACGAAGTCCTGCGGCATCTTGTTCGCGATGTCCGCGGCCGAATGCGTGTTGATCCAGTGCATCGTCGCGACGAGCGCGTCGACGACCTTCTGCGCGGCGTCCTCGTGGCCCTTCACCCAGCTCGCGTTCGCCAGCAGACCGGCCGCCGGCCAGGCGCCGCCGAGCGCCTTGGTCGCGCCCTTCGTGGTCGCCATGTCGACCGCCGAGACGGCGAGCTTCTGGGAGGTGAGCGCACCGACCGTCGGCTGCGTGGTCATCACGCAGTCCGCGGAGCCGCGCTGGATGGCCGCGATGGCCGTCGCGCCGGCGTGCACGGCGATGGTGTTGTACTCCTTCTTCGTCACGCCCTGCTTGGCGGCGAGGAACTGGGTCAGCTCGTCGGTGCCCGACCCGAGGTCGGTGACGCCCATGTTCTTGCCCTTGAAGTCGGCGGCCGAGGTGACACCGGCCTTCGGGTTGCACATCACGCGCTCGCCGGGGGCGCCGGAGAGCTGGACGAGGTTGATGACGTCCTTGCCCTTCGACTGGAAGTCGACGGTGTGGATGTACCACGCGCCGGCCATGTCCACCTGGCCGGAGGCCATCGCGTCCTCGGCGCCGACGCCGCCGTTCTGCTCGGTCGAGAGCTCGACGTTCACGCCGTACTTCTTGTAGAAGCCGAGCTGCTGGGCGAGCTGGTAGGGGAGGTAGATCTGCTTGTCGATGCCGCCGACCATCATCTTGACGGTCGGCACCGTGCCGGAGGTGCCGCCGGCCGCCGCGGTGCCGCCTCCACCGCCGGAGCAGGCTGCGAGGCTCAGGGCCACGACGGCGCCCGCTGCCACGATGGCACCGATGCTGCGCTTCTTCATGGGGGTTGTTCCTTTCTTCGTGCCGGACGGGTCCGGCGTTCTGCTTCGTTGCAGGACAGGTGTGGGTGTGGCGGCGCTCAGATCGCCTGAGCCTCGGACCGGCTCGGCGGACGCCACTTGAGGAGGGACTTCTCCAAGAGGGTGATCAGGTACTCGGCCACGAGGGTGACCACGGCGACGATGACCATGCAGGCGAAGACCGTGTCCGGGTCGAAGCTGCCCTGCGCCTGGCTGATGATGAGGCCGACGCCGTGCTGGGCGCCGAGCACCTCGGCCACCAGGGCGCCGATGATCGCGAAGCCGAACGCGGTGTGGAGGCTGGCGATGATCCAGGTCATGGCCGACGGGATGGTCACGTGCCGGGCGACCTGCACCGGCGAGGCTCCGAGCACCCGGACGTTCGCCACCAGGTTCTGGTCGACCTCCCGCACGCCCTGGAAGGCGTTGAAGAAGACGACGAAGAACACCAGCACGGCGGCGAGGAGCACCTTCGGGAAGACGCCGAGGCCGAACGCGACGATGAAGATCGAGCCGAGCACGATGCGGGGGATCGAGTTCACGACCTTGATGTACGGGCCGAAGACCGACGCGAGGTAGCGGTTGGAGCCGAGCAGGATGCCGAACACGACGCCCAGCAGGGTGCCGAGCAGGAAGCCGAGGAAGGCCTCCTGGACCGTGATCCAGAGGTTCTCCCAGATGGTCCCGAACGCGGTGCCCTGCGTGAACAGGTGCACCAGGCTGTCCCAGATGCCGGAGGGCTGGCCGTAGAAGAACTTGTCGACCCAGCCGACGGAGGTGAACCACTGCCAGCCGCCGACCACGACGATGGCGACGGCGAACCGGCCGACCCAGATCCAGCCGACCCGGCGGCGGTGCGCGCGGCGCCCGGCGACCCGGAGCTCGGTCTCGCGCTCGGCGAGGGGGGTGGAGGCGGGCGTGCCCGTCTTCTTCTGCGCGTTTTCTTTCTCTGCGATCGTCATGGTGGTCACGCCGCCGCTCCTGCCGTCTGCTCGTAGGCCCGCGTGACCTCGTCACGGAGCGACTCCCAGATCCGGCCCTGGATGTCGAGGAACTTCTCCTCGTGCCGGATCTCCTGAACGTTGCCGCGCGGTCGCGGCAGGTCGATGTCGAAGACGTCCTTGACCGTCCCCGGGCTGCTGGTCATGATGACCACACGGTCGGACAGCGCCACGGCCTCGTCGAGGTCGTGGGTGATGAACAGCACAGACGGCCGCAGCTCCTCCCACAGGGTGAGCAGTTCGGTCTGCATGATCGCCTTCGTCTGCACGTCGAGCGCGCCGAACGGCTCGTCCATGAGCAGGATGCGCGGGTTGTTGATCAGCGCGGCCGCCATCGCGACGCGCTTGCGCATGCCGCCGGAGAGCTGGTGCGGGTAGCGGTCCTCGAAGCCGGCCAGGCCGACCCGGCGCAGCCAGTCCATCGCGAGGGCCGTGGCCTCCTTCTTCGGCGTGCCGAGGAGGATGGGGCCGATCATCACGTTGGCCAGCACGGTCTTCCAGGGGAAGAGCGAGTCGGCCTGGAACATGTAGCTCACGCCGCTGGTGATGCCGTCCACGATCCGGCCGCCGACGCTCACGGAGCCGCCGCTCGGCCGCTCCAGGCCGGAGACCTGAGCGAGCGTGGTGGACTTGCCGCAGCCGGTCGGGCCGACGATGGCGCAGAACTGGCCGGGCTCGACCGTGAGGGTGACGTCGCGGATGGCCGTGAAGGTCTCACCCTTCGGCGTGAGGAAGCGTTTCGTCAGTCCGACGATGTCGATGCGCGCCGCCTCCTCGGCCGCGGGGGCCGCGGCGGCGCTTCTGGGTCGGTGTTCGACCATGAGTTCAAGACCTCTCTGTCTTCGGATGCACGAGTTCCGTGTGCATGCCGTGTGATCACCGATGCTCCCCCGCAGGGCCCCGCAGCTGTCTCGCTTGCGCCCGATTCGCCGCGTTGTGTGCGTTGTCGCAGGTTTTGCGCGTTCTGGGCGCACGCGCTCCCCAGCAGGAGATGAAACAATCTCGGGTGATGCGACGACGGATCAGACGACTCTCGAGCCAGATACTCCTGGCTCAATTGGCGATCCTCGTCGTCTCGATGCTGGTCGGCTTCCTCCTGCTGGCGCAGACCGCGCGCAGCAACCTCGACTCCGACTACCAGGCGCGCGCCGCGGACATCGCGCAGACCTTCGCGGGCATCCCGGACGTCCAGAACTGCATGGCGCACGGCGGGACGGGCTGCGACGCGACCATCCAGAACCTGGCGTCGCAGACCGCCAACAGCACCGGCGCGGCCTATGTCGTGGTGATCGACAGGAACCGCGTGCGGCACTCGCACCCCGACGCGGCGCTGATCGGGCAGAAGGTCGAGGAGCCCTTCGTCGCAGCCGACGGCAAGGTGCACCTGCGCACCGACACCGGCGCGACCGGCGTCAACGCGAACGCCCGGGTGCCGCTGTACGCACCCGCCTCGGACCAGATCATCGGGGAGGTGTCGGTCGGCATCCGGGAGAGCTCGGTGGCGAGCGAGCTGCTGTCCGAGCTGCCCGCCTACGGTTCGTGGTTCGTGCTGGCGCTCGCGATCGGGGCGCTCGCGTCGTTCGGGCTGGCCAGCCTCCTGAAGCGCCGCACCTTCGGCCTCGAACTGGACGAGATCGCGCGGCTGCTGCAGGAGCGCGAGGCCACACTGCACGGCATCCGGGAGGGCGTCATTGCGATCGACCCGGCCGGCCGGATCACCGTCGTCAACGACGAGGCGCAGCGGCTGCTGCGGCTGCCCGAGGGGGCGCGGGGACGGCTGCTGGCGGACGTGCTGGTCGCCGGGCCGATCCGCGACACCCTGACGGGCACGTCCGAGGTCAAGGACGCGATCGCGATCACCGACGACCATGTGCTCGTGATCAACCGGATGCCGGTGAAGCTCGGCAATCGCCCGCACGGCGCCGTGTTCACCCTCCAGGACCGCACCGAGCTGATCGGGCTCACCCGCGAGCTGGACGGCGAGCGCAGCTTCAGCGAGTCCATCCGCGCACAGCAGCACGAGTTCTCCAACCGCATGCACGCGGTGTCCGGCCTCCTGGAGCTCGGGAGGACGAAGGAGGCGCTGGAGTACCTCAACGAGATCCGCGGCACGACCGCCGACCTCGACGCCACCCTGCGCTCGCACATCGGCTCCCCGCTGATCGTCGGCCTCCTGCTGGGCAAGGCCGCGGAGGCGAACGAGCGCGGCATCGAACTGGTGATCGCGCCGGACACCGACCTCGGCGAGGCGCCGGAGCGGGTGCAGGCTCTGACGACGATCCTCGGCAACCTGATCGACAACGCCTTCGACGCCCTGTCCGGAGCGCCGGCGCCACGGCGGACCGTGGTGAGCGTCGTGGAGACGCCGGAGTCGGTGACTGTGCGGGTCGCGGACAACGGACCGGGTGTCCCCAGCACGGAGCTCCCGCGGATCTTCGAGAGCGGCTACTCGACCAAGCGCGGCTCGCTCGTGCGGCACAGCGGGCTCGGGCTGTCGCTCGTGCACTCGACCGTGACCAAGCTCGGCGGGACCGTCACAGTGTCCGGAGGGCCGGGCGCGACATTCACGATCGTGCTGCCGCGCCACACGGTCGCGGAGGCCTCCGCTCCCGCACGCACGGAAGGAGCCGCGCGATGAGCGGGCAGCCGGGAACGCCGTCGCTGAGCGTGCTGGTGGTCGACGACGACTACCGCGTGGCCTCCGTGCACGTCGGGTTCGTGGAGGCCGTCCCCGGCTTCCGCGTCGCCGGCCAGGCGCACACCGCGGCCGACGCCCTCCGGCTCGCGGGCGAACTGCGGCCGGACCTCGTGCTGATGGACGTCTATCTCCCGGACGGGGACGGCCTCCAGGTCGTACGGAGCCTGCTCGGCGAGCCGTCGGCGCCCGCGGTGATCGTCATCTCGGCGGCGAACGACATCGCCACGGTGCGCAAGGCCGTGCAGCTCGGCGCGCTGCACTACCTGGTCAAGCCGTTCGGGTTCGCGCAGCTCGCGGAGCGGCTGCAGGCGTTCCGGCGGGCGAACGAGGACCTGGGGGGCTTCCCCGAGGAGCCGACGCAGCACGACATCGACCGGGTCTTCGACCTGCTGCGGCCGGCGACGACCGTCCAGGCGGAGGAGCTGCGCCGGCTGGCGCCGACCCTCCAGGCGGTCTACGACGCGGTCGCAGCCGGCGACGGGAGCCTGTCGGCGAACGACGTCGCCGCGGCGGTGGGGATCAGCCGGACGACCGCGCAGCGCGCTCTCACCCAGCTCGAGCAGAGCGACGTGCTGCGGCTGGAGCTGCGGTACGGCGCGACCGGCCGCCCGGAGCACCGCTACGGGGTCAAGCGCCGCTGAGTCAGCAGCGCGTCGGCGCCCACCGCGGCGCCCACGACGAACGCGCCGGCCACGAGGGCCAGCCCGATGTAGATCAACGTGCGGGCGGCGCGGTCCTCGGTCCGCTGCAGCGACTGGCCGGCCACGATGACGCCGGAGCCGACCGGCTGGGCCACGATCGCGAAGCGGAGGCCCTGCTCGGGCTCCCAGCTCACGGCGTCGCCCTCCCCCGTCGCCTTCGCGGCGTCGAGGACGCCGTGCGGCACCTGGGCCGGCCTGCCGTCGAGGTAGCCGTTCCCGGCGATCGGGGCGCCGTGCGCGTCATACTGCACCCAGAACGTGCCGAGGTAGGAGGTGAGGTCGACGCGGTCGGGCTGCGTGGCGGCCGCCGTGGCCTCCCCGGTGGAAAGCAGCGCGCGCGGGGCGTCCTCCACCGCGTTGCGGCCCGACTGCTGCTCGACGATGTAGAGCGTGGCGAGCCCACCCGCGAAGAGGGCGTAGGCGGCGACGGCGACGACGATCCTGCGAAACCACATGCTCGCATGATGCGCCCCCGCGCGGCCCGGCGGCATCCGCCTTGCGAACGATTCGGGCGTCCCGCAGACGCGAACGCGCCCCCACTCCCGTGAGGAGTGAGGGCGCGAATGCTGCGGTTCGGGCCTAGTGGGCCGCGGTGACCGCCGACTCGATCTGGTCGGCGACCTGCTGCACCTGCGAGCCGTAGCCGCCGCTGAGGGCGGTGGTCGCGAGATGCTGGAGGTCGGCGGACTGCGCCGAGGCCGGAGCCGAGGCGAGCTGCGACAGGTCGCTGCGCAGCGAGTCCGGGAGCTTCGACGCGAGCTGGCTGTCGCCGGTCACGGCCGAGGCGATGCCGTTGACCTCGGAGCTGAGCTGCGAGGTGGCGCCCGACGTCGAGCCGGAGCCGAGGAGGTCGCCGCTCTGCAGGCCGGAGATCAGGCCCTTGACGTCGAGACCCTTCAGGTCGAGGCCGCCCTGGGCGTTGCCGTCCTGGTGGTCGCCGGCCTGGTCGTCGCTGTGCTGGGTGGCGCTCTTGAGCTGGTCGGCGAGCTTCTGGACGGCGCTGCCGTAGCCGCCGTTCAGCGCGTTCGAGACGAGCTTCTTGGCGTCAGCGGTGCGGTCCTGCGACGACGCGTTCGCGAGGGTCTTCAGGTCGCTCTGCAGGCTGTCCGGCAGCATCGAGAAGACCGGGGTGTCCGCCACGATCTTCTTGGCGAGCTTCTGCGCCTTGGCGCCGTTGATGTGCCCGTTGAAGAGCGCGTGCACCTGGCCGAACAGCGAGAAGCCGTCGCCCAGGTCGAACCCGGCGGAACCACCGGTCGAGCCCGAGGCACCGGGCGTCGAGGTCGAGGTCGAGACCGTCGCCGAGCCGGAGCCCGCAGCACCGGTGTCGCCGGTGGCCGCGAAAGCCCCCTGCGCCCCCACGCCGATGAGTGCTCCAGCCGCCACGATCGAGGCGGCGCCGATCACGACGCGACGAGCGCCGAACGCGGTGCGAGTGGTTCCGGAGGTGTTCTGGATGGTGTTCTTCACGTGGATCCTTTCCGTCGCCCACGACGAGGCCGGCAGGGGTGCCGGCCTGAGTCGACCGAGGGCATTCGGCGACGTTACGAGACCCGTCTGGGCCTCCCGTCCGGACCCTCTGCGAGGTCGCGAAGAGCACTTGAAGCCGTCCGTGGATCGCGGTAGCGGGCGAGCATACCGACCGGTATGGAGTGCCGTGCGGGGCTACCGCGACCGGCCTCCGCGGGTGCACCATGAGGGCAAGCGGCGGGCCAGGCCGTCCGGCCGAGCCGTGAGAGAAGAGCGGGAGCACCGGGTTTCAGGCGGCCCACCCCACGGGCAGCGCCAAGCAGACAGCGGCTGGTCCCACCCGCCGCCGGACGGCCGCGACAGCCGAGAGGAGAACGACGATGGACGATCTCGAGGGGACGGCGGCCGAGCGTCTCGACCGGCTCGCCGCGCTGGACGCCGGCGAGGTGACCCACGACTGGACGCGCCGCCAGCTCGAACGCGCACTGCGGGACTGGTCGGAGGACCAGGACACGCTGTCTGTGCTCGGCGAGGGGCGCGAGGACTACTAGCGGTCAGGCGTTTGACATTTAATTTCACAATTGCCCGAAGGCTCTAGACAGGCGCCGTCCCGCAGCGCTACCTTCCGAGCATGTCCAGCACTCAACCATCCGGGTTCGCGTCGTTCTCGCTCAACGGGCAGGACCTGACGAAGTCGGCCATCAACAGCGTCCGCGTCGCGCTCGGGATCAGCGGCGCCGTCGCCCTGATCATCGGCGTCATCATCGTGTTCTGGCCACGGACCGCCGCGGTCGGCCTCACGGTCCTGATCGCCATCTCGCTGCTCATCTCGGGCATCGCCTACCTCGCCATCGGCATCTTCGCCCGCGGGATCCGCGGCGGGGCGAGAGGGCTCGACATCGCCTTCGGCATCCTGCTGGTGATCGGCGCGATCGTGGCGTTCGCCAACCTGGCCGGCACGACGGCGTTCCTCGCGGTCTTCATCGGCATCCTGGTCGGCATCGCGTGGATCGTCGAGGGCGCGATGACGTTCGCCCAGCTCGGGGACGCGCCGTCGCGCGGCTGGTCGATCTTCTTCGGCATCCTGAGCATCCTCGCCGGCATCGTCCTGCTGTTCACGCCGCTGTGGGGGATCGTGGTGCTGTTCATCCTCGCCGGCATCAGCCTCATCGTGCTCGGGATCGTGCAGATCGTGCGCGCGATCACGTTCGGGCGCGGGATCGCGACGCCGGCGAGCTGAGCCGGAGCCCCGCGGCGTCGGCGGCCGGTGGCACACTGGGCCCGTGCTCCTCGACACGATCGTCACCACGCTGGAGACCGTCGCGGCAACGCGCTCGCGCCTGGCCAAGGTCGACGCGCTCGCGGGCCTGCTCGGCGACCTCCAAGCAGACGAGATCGCCCCGACGGTCGGCTTCCTGGTCGGCAAGCCGCGCCAGGGACGGGTCGGCGTCGGGTGGCGCAGCGTCGGCGCGATGATGGGCGGGGACGGGGCGGACGCTCCGACGCTGACCGTCCTCGACCTGGACGCCCTGCTCGGCGAGCTCGCCGCGCTCGGCGGGGAGGGTTCCGTGCGCGACCGCAGTGCCGCGCTGCGCGACTTCGCGGCCCGCGCGACGGCGGGTGAGCAGGACCTCCTGGCCCGCGTCCTGCTCGGCGAGATGCGCACCGGCGCCCTGGAGGGGGTCCTCCTCGACGCCATCGCCCGCACCGCCGACCGGCCGGCGCCGGACGTGCGCAGGGCCGCCATGCTGACCGGCGACCTCGGCGCGACGGCGGTGCTGGCGCTGACCGGCACGGCCGAGGAGCTCGCCGCTGTCGGCCTGGTGGTCGGCCGGCCGGTGCTGCCGATGCTCGCGGCCACCGCGTCCTCCGCCGCGGCCGCGCTGGAGACGACCGGCCGCGCGTCGGTCGAGTACAAACTCGACGGCGCGCGCATCCAGGTGCACCGCTCGGGCGACACCGTGCGGGTCTTCACCCGGACTCTCGCCGACATCACCCACCGCGTCCCGGAGGTCGTGGAGATCGTGCGCCGGCTGCCCGCGCGGGACCTCGTCCTCGACGGCGAGACGCTGGCCCTCGACGAGGACGGCGTCCCGCGCCCGTTCCAGGAGACCATGAGCCGTTTCGGCGCGGAGGGGCGCGAGACCCTCCTGCACCCGTGGTTCTTCGACATCCTCCACGTCGACGGGCGCGACCTGCTGGACGAGCCGCTGTCGGTCCGGCTCGCGGAGCTGGAGCGCGTCGCCGGCGAGCACCGGATCCCGGGCGAGGTCACGGACGACCCGGACACCGCCGAGCGCGTCTCCCGCGACGCCCTCGCCGCCGGCCAGGAGGGTGTCGTCGTCAAGGCGATCGACTCGCCGTACGCCGCGGGGCGCCGCGGCGCGAGCTGGATCAAGGTCAAGCCGGTGCTCACCTACGACCTGGTCGTGCTGGCGTGCGAGTGGGGTTCGGGGCGGCGCGTGGGGATGCTCTCCAACCTCCACCTCGGCGCGCGCGACCCGGACGGCGCGTTCGGCGAGCCGGGCGGCTTCGTGATGGTCGGCAAGACGTTCAAGGGCCTCACCGACGAGCTGCTGCGCTGGCAGACCGAGGAGTTCCAGCGGATCGAGGTGCGCCGGACGCCGGGAACCGTGTGGGTGGCGCCGACGACCGTGGTCGAGATCGCAATCGACGGGGTCCAGCGCTCGTCGCGCTACCCCGGCGGCATCGCCCTGCGCTTCGCCCGCGTCAAGCGCTACCGCGACGACAAGCCCGCCGCGGAGGCCGACACCATCGGCACCCTCCGCGCCCTCCTCCGCGAGTAGCCCGCCTGCCGTCGCATCCCGCCGCTGGACGCCCCGCTGCCAACGGAGGAGTCCGGCCCTCCCCAGCCCCGGGTCTCCTCCATTACCTGCTTTTGGCGGCTCGCCAGGCCGCAATCTCCTCCGTTAGCGACGGCGCGGTTACCGGAGGAGATTCGGTGCGACGCGCCCGGCAAACGCAGTCAACGGAGGAGACCGGGGTGGACTGGGGCGGGATCTCCTCCGTTGCCGACTTGGGAGGGGCTTGAGTCAGCGGGTGGGGATTGGGGTGGGGTGCTGGTCGGGAGTGGGGGTGGGGGCCGGGGCGTCGGCGGCTGCGCCGTCGGCGGGGGCGTGGTGGCGGCGCTCGAGGGCGGCGCCCTCGACGTCGACGTTCGGGAGGAGGCGGTCGAGCCACTTCGGGAGCCACCAGGCGGAGCGGCCGAGGAGGTGCATGAGGGCGGGCATCAGCAGCATCCGGACCACGAAGGCGTCCACGAGCACGCCGAACGCCAGGCCGAAGCCGATCGAGCGGATCATGGTGGAGTCGCTGAAGATGAAGCCGCCGAAGACCGAGATCATGATCAGACCTGCGGCGATCACGACCGAGCGGCCGGCGCGAAGGCCCTTCGCGACCGCCAAGCGCGCCGGGGCGCCGTGCACGTACGCCTCGCGCATCCCGGACGCCAGGAAGAGCTGGTAGTCCATCGCGAGCCCGAACAGGATCCCGACCAGGATCACCGGCAGGAAGCTGAGGATCGGGCCGGTGTGGATGCCGAGCTGCTCCGCTCCCCAGCCCCACTGGAACAGCGCCGTGATTGCGCCGTAGGTGGCGAACAGCGAGAGGATGAAGCCTCCCGTCGCGATCAGCGGCACCAGGATCGACCGGAACACCAGGATCATGATGAGCAGCGAGAGCCCGACCACGACCACCAGGTAGAGCGGGAGGACGCCCGCGAGGTTCGCGGAGATGTCCTGGTTGATCGCGGTCTGGCCCGAGACGCCGAGCGTGAACGTCCCGTCGACCGTTCCGAGGTGGCGCAGGGAGGTCACGAGGTTCTCGGTCGACACGCTGTTCGGGCCCTCCTTCGGGACGACCTGGAACGCGAACAGGGTGCGGTCGCCGGAGACGGCGATCGGGGCGACGGCGACGACGTCCTTCTGGTCGGCGAGGGTGCGGGCGATGTCGAGCTGCGCGCCGGTCACGGCGTCCTTCGCGACGCCGTGACCGGTGGTCGCGGTCACCAGCAGCGGGCCGGTCGCCCCGGCGCCGAAGGCCTTCTCGGTGACGGTGAACGCCTCGTAGGTGGTCGAGCCGACCGGCTCCGAGGAGCCGTCCGGGAGGCCGACGCGCATCGACAGCGTCGGGATGGCCACGATCAGCAGGGCCACGACGGCGCCGACCGCGGTGAGGACGGCGCGCCAGGTCTTCATCGGCTTGGCCTTGCTGTCGTCGTGGTGCACCTTCCCGACCGACGCGCGGGCGCGACGGCTCAGCACGCGGAGGCCGAGCAGGCCGAGCAGCGCGGGCGTGAGGGTGACGGCGATGAGCACGGCGAGCACCACCGCGATCGCGCCGACCGTTCCCATCAGGCCGAGGAAGGGCACGCCGGTGACGTTGAGCGCGAGCAGGGCGACCACGACTGTGGTTCCCGCGAAGACGACGGCGTTGCCGGAGGTGCCGTTCGCGAGGCCGATGGACTCCCGCGGCTCCGCGCTCTCCAGCAGCTGCTTGCGGTGGCGGTTGATGATGAACAGCGAGTAGTCGATGCCGACCGCGAGGCCGAGCATGATCGCGAGCACGGGCGTGACGGAGGCCATGTCGACCACGCCGGAGAAGGCGAGCGAGCCGAGGGCTGCCACGGCGACACCGAACAGAGCGGTGATGAGCGGCAGGGCGGCGGCGATCACCGAGCCGAGCACGATGAGGAGGACGATCGCGGCGAACACCACGCCGACGGCCTCGCCGACGCCGACGACCTGCGGGACGCCCTGCGCGATGTCGGTCGAGAACGACACAGTGACGCCGTCCACCGGCGTCGACTGGAAGTGGTGGATGACGGCCTGCTTGGAGGACTCGGAGAGCTCCAGGCGCGGCTTCGTGAAGGCGACGTTGACCAGCGCGGTCGAGCCGTCCGACGAGACCAGACGGATGCCCTTCGAGAGCGTGAGCAGTTCGGCGCCCTGGTCGAGCTGCTTCTGCGACGCAGTGAGCTTCGTCTGCTGCGCGGCGAGCTGGGCGAGGCCGTCGTCGATCGTCTTCTGCTGCGCGGCGAACTGCGCCTCCGCGGCCGCGGCCTGCGCGGCGGGCATGCTCCCCTGCGGTGCCGCGGCGAGCTGGGCCTTCGCGGCGTCGAGCTGGGACTGGCCGGAGGTGAGCTGCGCCTTCGCGGCGTCGAGCTGGGACTGCCCGGCGGTGAGCCGAGCCTGACCGTCGGCGACCTGCGCCGCCCGCTGGGCGCGCTCGGCCTCCGTCGCGAACGGGTCGTTCACGCCGGAGACGTCGGGCAGGTGCGCGCCGTCCGCGACGAGGGCGCTGATGTCCTTCTTCTGCGTGGCCGTGAGGGCGGAGCCGTCGTTCGTGCGGAAGACGACGGTGCCGGACGCGCCGGCGTAGTCCGGCAGCTTGGCCGAGAGCTCGTCCACGACGGCGCCGGCGGCGGTTCCCGGGATGTCGAACGACGAGGTGAGGCCCTTGAAGCCGATCAGGAAGCCGACCACGACGATGCCGAGCACCGCGAGCCAGGCCACGATCACCGTCCAGGCGCGGCGCGCGGAGAACTTTCCGAGGCGGTAGAGCAGTTCGGCCATGGCGGTCCCTTCGACGATCCGTAGAAAATAATACGCAACGGTCCGTCTCGTTGAATGTGGATAGGCTGTGAGCCATGTCCGAAAGTCGACGGGGAGCGCCCCGCAGCGAGGCGGCGCGGCTGGCGATCCTGGAGGCCACGGCCGCGCTCTTCGCCGAGCGCGGGTACGACCACCTCAGCATCGAGGGCATCGCGGCCCGCGCGGGCGTCGGCAAGCAGACGGTCTACCGCTGGTGGTCGGGCAAGAGCGCGCTCATCTCCGACTGCCTCCTGGAGGGGATGCTGCTGCCCGAGCGGTTCGCCGTGCCGGACACCGGCGACCTCCGCGCCGAC
Organism: Leifsonia sp. EB41; assembly: GCF_041262565.1. Lineage (NCBI taxonomy): Bacteria > Bacillati > Actinomycetota > Actinomycetes > Micrococcales > Microbacteriaceae > Leifsonia > Leifsonia sp. EB41. Next base: position 2,077,902 of record NZ_JBGCCJ010000001.1, read on the forward strand.
CTCGTCGCCTGGCTGGCCGAGGTGGAGGCCGTGCTGGAGAGCCCGGGCGGGGAGGGGCTGTTCCGCTCCCTGATCGCGGCGGCGACCGAGAACGCGGACGTCGCCAGCCGGCTGCGCGAGTCGCTGGCGGACCCGCGCCTGTTCGCGCCGCGGCTGCGGGCGGCGCGCGACTCCGGGGAGGTGCGGGCCGACCTCCCGGTGGACGAGGTCAGCGAGGCGCTGATCGGCGCGGTCATGCTCCGCGCACTCGCGCACACACCGGCCGACCCCGGCCTCCCGGAGCGCCTGGTCGACCTCACCCTCGGCCCGCGCCCGGCGTAGGCTGCGGGCATCACCGGAGGGACGGAGGATCGACGTGTCGAACAAGACGCCTCGCGAAGAGGAGATCCAGAAGGAGCAAGAGTCGAAGGACGCCGAGAAGGAGCGCCTCGAACGCGAAGAGGAGGAGCGGCTCCGCTAGCGGCGGGCGGTCGCGCGGGCTCCGGCGTCGTGCGGGAGCTGGAACGCGCCTGCCAGCGGGATGAGCAGCAGCGCCGCCGCGAGCGCGAACGCCCAGTGGTACCCCGGCAACGGTGAGCCCGTGACCCCCTCCGACACCGCGGTGGACGCGCGCACGAACACGGCCACCACCGCGAGCCCCAGGGCTGTCGCGACCTGCTGCAACGAGGAGGCGAGGGTGTTCGCGTTGTTGGTGTCGCCAGCGTCCACGTCCGCGAACTGGAGTGTGTTGTACGCGCTGAATCCGATCGACCGGAACACGCCGCTCGCCACCAGCAGCAGGAGCAGCACCGGCAGCGGCGCCGCCGGCCCGATGCCGACGAACGCGGCGAGCACCAGCATCCCGAGCAGGTTGGACCAGATCAGCACGGTGCGGAAACCGAACCGGCGGATGAGCGGTGTCGTGAACGGCTTGATCGCCAGGTTCCCGACGAAGATCGCGATGACGGCCAGCCCGGCGAGGGTGGCGCTCCAGCCGTACGCGAGCTGGAACAGCAGCGTGAACAGGAACGGCGCTCCCGTGATGATCATGCGGTAGACGCCGCCGCTGATGTTCCCCGCGCGGAACGAGTGCAGCCGCAGCACGCTCCAGTCGAACAGCGCGTGCTCACGGCCACGTGACCGCGTGATGGCGGCCCAGCCGACCGCGATGGCCACGAGGATGGCCGCGCCGCCGGCGAGCTGCAGCCGGCCGTCCTCCGCGCTCAGCCCCTCCGCTCCGGCCGTCAGCAGCACCAGCGCGAGGGCGACCGCCGCGTAGCCGCGCCCGTCGAACGGGAGGTCGCGCTGCCGTTCCGTGTGCGGCACGAGCACCAGCCCGGCCACGATCGCCGCGATACCGAACGGGAGGTTGATCAGGAAGATCCAGCGCCAGCCGATCGTGTCGGACAGGATGCCGCCGAGCGCCGGCGCGATCACGGGGGCGATGAGCGCGGGCCAGGTCAGGTAGGCGATGGCGTCGAGGAGGTCGACGGGGTCGATGTCACGCAGCACCGCCAGTCTCCCGACCGGCACCATGAGTGCGCCGCCGATGCCCTGCAGCACGCGCGCGACCGTCAGCAGCGTCAGCGACGGCGCGAACGCGCACAGCAGCGACGCGAGCGTGAACACGACGATCGCGGTCAGCAGCACCGGCCGGATCCCGAGCCGGCGGGACAGCCAGCCGGTCGCCGGGATTCCGGCGGCCACCGCGAGCAGGTAGGCGACCATCGCGACGCTCACATCGGCCGGGGCGACGCCGAACTCGCGCGCCATCGTGGGAGCGGCGGTCTGGATGATCGTGCCGTCCAGGTTCTCCATGAAGAACGTGGCGGCCACGAGGAGTGCGAGGCCGCGGCTGAACGACACGGCCGTGCGGGTCACCGGCGCGGGTCCTCGCTCGCGGGCTTCGTCGCGGCCCCGGGCTCCACCGCGCGCCCGCGGTTCCGTCGCCGGACATCCCGGGGCGCCCGGCCGGCGAGGAACGAGCGGCCGGGGTCGACCACGAAGCCCTGGCGGAGGGCCTCCCGCCCGACGAGCATGCGGAAGCCCATCTGGTCGCGGTTGCTCAGCGTGGTCTCGGCGAGGACGGTCCGTCCGCCGAGCACGAGCTCCAGCAGCACGACGAACCGGTCCTCGGCGTGACCCGACGAACTGCGCACGACGCGGCGGTCGTGGATGGGGACCTCGACCACCGACGCGTCGGTGTCGGCGTCCTGCCACGGGTGCACCGTGAACCGCACCCGGTCGCCGGGGAGCTCCTCCAGATCGAAGGCGTGCAGCGCCGAGCTGCGGGCGCCGGTGTCGATCTTGACTTTGGTCCACGGAATGCCGATGCTGGGCAGGCTCGCCCATTCACGCCACCCCACGACGAGGGTGTTTGAATGGAGATCACCGGCCATCCCCCTATCTTTGCAGGATCCATCGATGAAGCTCGCCATCCTCTCCCGCGCTCCGCACGCGTACTCAACCCAGCGGCTGCGTGCGGCCGCGCGCGACCGCGGCCACACCGTGAAGGTGCTCAACACCCTCCGCTTCGCGATCGACCTCTCCGGCCCCGAGCCCGACCTGCAGTACCGCGGGCGGCTGCTGTCCGACTACGACGCCGTCCTGCCGCGCATCGGCAACTCGATCACCTACTACGGCACGGCCGTCGTGCGGCAGTTCGAGCAGATGGACGTCTACACGCCCAACACGGCGAACGGCATCACCAACTCGCGCGACAAGCTGCGGGCCAACCAGATCCTGTCGCGGCACAACATCGGGATGCCGGCGACCACGTTCGTGAACAGCCGCGCCGACGTGCGCATGGCGATCGAGCAGGTCGGCGGCGCGCCCGTCGTCATCAAGCTGCTGGAGGGCACCCAGGGCATCGGCGTCATCCTCGCCCCGGAGGCGAAGATCGCCGAGTCGATCGTGGAGACGCTGCACTCCACCAAGCAGAACGTGCTCATCCAGAGTTTCATCTCGGAGAGCCGCGGCCGCGACATCCGTGCGCTCGTCGTCGGCGACCGCGTGGTCGCGGCCATGCGGCGGGTGGCGAGCGGCGACGAGTTCCGCTCCAACGTGCACCGCGGCGGCACCGTCGAGAAGGTGGAGCTGACCCCGGAGTACGAGGAGGCCGCCGTGCGGTCGGCGCAGATCATGGGACTCCGCGTGGCCGGCGTCGACATGCTCGAAGGGCACGAGGGTCCGCTGGTGATGGAGGTCAACTCCTCGCCCGGCCTGGAGGGCATCGAGCGCGCGACCGGCCTCGACGTCGCGGGCGCGATCATCGACTTCATCTCCAACCAGGTCGCGTTCCCGGAGATCGACGTGCGCCAGCGGCTGACCGTCTCGCGCGGCTACGGCGTGGCCGAGCTGCTCGTGCACGGCGACGCGGACCTGATCGGCAAGACGATCAAGGGGTCCGGGCTGTGGGACCGCGACATCACGGTGCTCACGCTGCACCGCGGCGCCACCGTCATCCCGAACCCGCGCAGCGGCGTGGAGCTGCAGGCGGGCGACCGGCTGCTGTGCTTCGGCAAGCTGGAGGAGATGCGGTCGATGATCCCGGACCGGAGGAAGCGCCGCACCAAGGTGCGCCGGCTGCCGAAGGACCACATGGCGGAGGCTGCGTCGGCGTAGCCGCTAGGCCGAGCCCGCGTCCCACCAGCGCAGCACGCGCAGCGCCCGCAGGGTGATCCAGCGGCTCGGCATCCCCTCGTTGTCGCCGAAGTCGAACCAGGCCGGGCCCTCGTGCCGGTTCTCCAGGTTCCAGAGGCCGTCGGCGTCGGCCTTGCCCCGCAGCAGCTCCACCGCCTCCGCGAGGCGCGGGTCGCGGCGGTCGACGCCGCGGAAGTGCTCCAGGCCGCGCAGGATGTCGTGGAACCAGCGCACCGGGTTGCTCAGCAGCGTCATCCGCGGGTCGGCGACCTCGCCGGTGCTGAGCCGGCGGAACAGGCCGCGCGCCAGGAGGTACTCCTCACCCGTGCGCTGCGCGTCGGCCGACGCCGCGTCGCCCCGGCCGGTCGCGTTCCAGGCGCCGAGGCCCTCCACCGCGCAGATGGTGGAGTGGAACGACGAGACCCGCGCGCCGTACCCGGCCCAGCAGTTCCAGGCTCCGTCCCCGAGCCGGCCGCCGGCCAGCGTGGCGGCGACGTTCGTGCCGTCCTGGCCGAAGTAGGCGGCGAGCGCAAGCACGACGCCGTTGATACAGGGCTCCGTCTCGCCGTCGAAGTAGGGCTCGCCGGCATGATCCCAGCCGACGTGGTCGCGCACGTGGGAGACGGCCTCCAGCGCACGGGGATGCGCGGGGTCGACGCCGAAGTCGGCGAGCTGCTGCAGCGTGAAGTGGGTGGCGGTCCAGGCGTCGAAGAACGGGCGGTCCTCCTGCGCCCATCCTGGCCGGTAGACGCCGCCGTCCCAGCGGCCGTCCGGCTCTTGGGCGTCGAGGAGCCGGGCTCCCCAGCCCTCGGTCGCGACGCGGTCGCGCTCGGCGGCGACGGTCTCGTCGGACGCGCCGGCGAGGTCGCGGAGCACCTGCCAGCGGATGCTCGGGTCGGAGTCGAGGAGCCACTCGATCGTGTCCATGCCCCGCATGCTACTCAGGGTCCACGATGTTCATCGAGGGGGCGCAACACGCCGCGTCGTCGCGCGGGAGGCGGCGTGTTGCGTCCCTTGGATGCTCAGCGGCGGGAGCGCTCGGCCACGAGGACGAGGACGACGATGGCCAGCAGCGCGCCGATGAGCGCGATGCCAGGCAGCTCGCCCGCCCGCAGCGGCAGCATCCACGCCGCGAGGAGGCCGGCCACGAGCGCTCCGGCTGCTCCGATGAGGCGGTACGCCCACGGACCCAGCCGCAGCTCGCGGCGGTACTCCGCGTCGCCGACCAGGTAGACGGCGACGCCGCCGGAGAGCAGCCAGGCCGCGGCCGGCGTGACCGGCGCGAAGGCGTCCTCCAGCGAGAGGTGGAGGCCGGCGGCCACCCCGACGAGACCGAACAGCATCACGAAGTGGGCGACGTAATACGCGGTGAGGGCCAGCGTCGTGCCTCCCCGGGTGGGCATCGCGCCGAGCGACCGCTCCGCGCGCTCGTCGTCGCCCGAGAAGTAGCACCACCAGAGCGCGGCCACCATCGCGACGGTCGCGACCGCACCGAGCACGACCTGTGGGCTGATCCCCGACGCGGACAGTCCCGCGCCGACCGACACGATCGACTCGCCGAACGCGATGATCATCAGGAGGCCGTGACGTTCGACGAAATGCGCTGCACCGATCGCGAACGGGTCGGCCCTGGTGACGAGCCCGGAGACGAGGAAGAGCACGAGGGGGGCCAGAAACAGCGCCCACTCCAGCCAGCCGGTCGCGAAGCCGGACGCGATCAAGAACAGTGCCGCCACGACGTTCAGCGGCCCGACGCGCAGCATCACGCGCACCGAGCCGCGCCCTCCCCGCGCGATGAACAGGCCGGCGTGGATGACCACGACCGTCAGGTAGGCGACCCCGAACAGCACGCCCGACCCGGTGAACACGTCCGGGATGGCGAGCGACAGCACGAGGAACGCGGCCATCGCGGCGATGAGCAGCAGCCGGACGGGCACGGTGTCGGGCACAGCCTGGTTGGTGAGCCACGCGAACGCGTCGTACATCCACCAGACGACGGCGAGGATGGCGGCGGCCCGCAGCACCGAGTCGACGCCGGGATGCTGCACGATGACCGCGGTGAGCTGGCCGATCGTGAACACGAACACCAGGTCGAACAGCAGCTCGATCGTGGACACGCGCGACGCCACCCGCCCTATCCGGCCTCCGGTCACCCCGCTCACAGGGAGAACGTTAGCGGGGGGCGCGGCCTCTAGGCTGGCCCCATGCCCACTCCTTTCGTCGCCGATCCCGCCCGCTACGACTCGATGCCCTACCGCCGCGCCGGACGCAGCGGCCTCCAGCTCCCACCGCTCTCGCTCGGGCTGTGGCAGAACTTCGGCACCGCGCGGTCGTTCGACACCCAGCGCGCGATCGTGCTGCGCGCCTTCGACCTGGGAGTGACGCACTTCGACCTGGCCAACAACTACGGGCCGCCTCCCGGCGCCGCCGAGGAGTTCTTCGGCCGCATCCTCGCCACCGACCTGCGCGCCTACCGCGACGAGATCGTGGTGTCGACCAAGGCCGGCTACCTGATGTGGCCGGGGCCGTACGGCGACTTCGGCTCGCGCAAGTACCTGCTGTCGTCGCTCGACCAGAGCCTGCGGCGGCTGGGGCTGGAGTACGTGGACGTGTTCTACCACCACCGCCCTGACCAGCAGACCCCACTGGACGAGACGATGGGCGCTCTGACGGCGGCCGTCGCCCACGGCAAGGCGCTTTACACCGGCGTCTCGAACTACGACCCGGCGCAGACCACCGCTGCAGCGGCGCTGCTCGCCGACGCCGGGACCCCGCTGCTCCTGCACCAGCCGCGCTACTCCATGTTCGACCGGCACGTGGAGGACGGCGTCCTGGCCGCTGTGGAGGCCGCGGGCGCCGCCGCGATCGTGTTCTCGCCGCTGGCCCAGGGGATGCTGACCGACCGCTACCTGAACGGCGTGCCGGAGGGCTCGCGCGCGGTCACGAGCGTGTTCCTGCACGAGTCGGACCTGACCGAGGACGTGCTGACGAAGGTGCGCGCGCTCAACGACATCGCGGCCGGGCGCGGGCAGAGCCTGGCTCAGCTCGCGCTGCAGTGGGTGCTGCGGAACCCGGTGGTGGTGTCCGCGATCATCGGGGCGAGCAGCGTTGCGCAGCTGGAGCAGAACCTCGGCGCGGTGCACGCGCCGGCGCTGGAGGCCGGCGAGCTGGCCGCGATCGACGCCGCGCTCGCCTGAGCCCCGCCGAGGGGTCGCGACACGCCGCTGTCCGCGACGCGCGGCGGCGTGTCGCGTCCCCTGTGGACGACTAGGCGAGCGTCGGGAGCGTCGCGAGCGCCTCGTCGACGTGGGAGGTCAGCGTCGCATCGGCGGGGCCGGCGATCCACTGGGCGAAGCCGACATGGAACGCGCCCACCGCGGCCTGCCCGGCGAGGCTGGCCGCGGGCTCGGCGACGCCGCGAGCGCGCAGGGCTGCTCCCGATGCGATGGCGAGGGAGGCCAGCTTGAGCAGCTCGCGCTCCTGCAGACTCGGGTTCGCCGCGATGACCGCCGAGCGACGGCGCGGGAAGTCCGCACCGCGGCTGTCGATCAGCGCCGCGGCCGCACGCATCCCGGCGGCGGCCACCGCGAAGGGCGGAGCATCGGAGGGCGCGTCGGCGATGGCGGCGAGCACGGCCTCCTGCATCACGGTGGATCCGGCGAAGAGCACCTCCCGCTTGTCGGCGTAGTGGCGGAAGAAGGTGCGCTCGGTGACGCCCGCGCGCTCGGCGATGTCGGCGACGGTGGTCCCCTCGAAGCCGCGCTCGGCGTACAGCTCGATGGCCGCCCTCTCCAGGCGGCCGCGCGCGTCCGGTGTCCAGCGTCCCACGGGACGAGTGTAGCCGGTTCCCGGGCGGGTGATGACAGTTGCTGACATCGGTGCTATCGTGATGTCAGTCACTGACGACAGTCACTGACATCACCGACACTCGCAACGATCCCATGACTCGGGAGGTCATCCCCATGCGCGTCTTCGTCACTGGAGCATCCGGCTGGATCGGCTCCGCCGTCGTCCCCGAACTCCTCGCCGCCGGTCACGAGGTGACCGGCCTCGCCCGCTCCGAGGCATCCGCCGAGCGCATCCGCGCCACCGGCGCGACCGCCGTCGCCGGCTCGCTCGACGACCTGGAGAGCATCCGCTCCGGCGCTGCGGCGTCCGACGCGGTCATCCACCTCGGCTTCAAGCACGACTTCTCCGACTACGCCGGCGCCGGCCGCACCGAGCGCGCCGTGGTCGCCACGATCGGCGACGAGCTCGCCGGCTCCGACCGGCCGTTCCTGTTCGCGTCGGGCATCGTGGCGCGCCCAGGCGAGGTGCTGACGGAAGATGTTCCCTCGCCGTATGTCGGCCCCGACGCCCCGCGCGGCGGCGGCGAGGCGTTCGCGTTCGAGTACGCCGACCGCGGCGTGCGGCCGGTCGCGCTGCGGTTCTCGCCGACCGTCCACGGCCGCGGCGACCACGGCTTCAGCGCCGAGCTGGTCCGCATCGCCCGCGAGAAGGGCGTCGCGGGTTACGTGGGCGACGGCTCCAACCGCTGGCCGGCCGTGCACCGGCTCGACGCCGGGCGGCTGGTCCGGCTCGCGCTGGAGCAGGCCACCCCGGCGGCACGCGTGCACGCGGTCGGCGAGGAGGGCATCCAAGCCCGCGACATCGCGACCGCCATCGGCGAGGGGCTCGGCCTGCCCGTGGAGTCCATCGCGCCGGAGGACGTGGACGCGCACTTCGGCTGGATCGGCCGGTTCTTCGGGATGGACATCCCGGCCTCCAGCGCGATCACCCGCGAGCGCTACGGCTGGACGCCGACCGGCCCGACCCTCCTCGAGGACCTCGCCTCCGGCTCCTACTTCGAGGCCGTCGCCGCCCGCTGAGCGGCGGGCGCGGGAAGCAGCCCCAGCACGGCGGCGGCGAGGAAGCATACCGCGCCGCCGACCGTGCCCACCCCCGTCCAGAACGCGCTGAGGAGGGCGTCGGTCCCCGGCAGCTCGAACGCGCCGACGGCGGCGAAGCCGAAAAGCACGGAGCCGAGCAGGTTGAGCACGGCGCCGGCGCCGTCCCGCCGCGACCCGCGTTGCCGGGCGACCGCCACCACGGCGATCAGGCTGGAGACCAGAAAACAGATCGACCCGTAGGCGTCCGGCCGCCAGCCCGTGCCCCCGGCCGAGCCTGCGGGGACCGCCGCGGCGAGCGCGATCGTCGTGCTCACGTTGAAGAACAGCGTCCCGACGAACTGAATGACGGACGAGCTGCGGTTCGGGACGCCGAGGGCCAGTCCCGCGCCAAGCGTGAAGAACACCGAGCCGACCACGAACACCACGTTCGTGACGATCGCGCCGAGCGCGTCCGCGACCGACGGCAACGCGGCGAACGCGAAGCACACCGAGCCGACCGCGAAGGAGGCGTCGGAGAGCAGGAGTCTCCTCCGCTCCCCGCCGCCTCCTCCGTCGCTCACGCCGGCTCGCTAGTGTGCGAAGTGCGTCCGCGTGCGCGCGGACTCCGTCGCCTTCGCCGCCGGGTGCGTCGCGCCGGCCTTCTCCGCCTGCTCCCCCAGCTCGGCGACCACCGCGCGGATGTCGTTCACGAGGTCCTCGGCGAGGTCGGCGTTGAAGCCGTCGCGCACCACGATCCGCAGCACGGCGACGTCGGTCGCGTCGTCCGGCATCGTGTAGGCGGGCACCTGCCAGCCCCGCGCGCGGAGCTCGTGCGACACCTGGAAGACCGTGAACGGCGTGCCGTCCTTCAGCGCGAACGAGATGACCGGGATGGCGGAGCCGTCCGTGATGACCTCGATCGCCGGGTCTTCGGCGAGGCCCTTCGAGATGAGCAGCGCGGTGTCGCGCAGCGCCTCCATGATCGCGGTGAACCCGGCGCGGCCGAGCCGCACGAAGTTGTAGTACTGGCCGACGATCTGGTTGCCGGGGCGGGAGAAGTTCAGCGTGAACGTGGGCATGTCGCCGCCGAGGTAGTTCACCCGGAACACCAGGTCGTCCGGCAGCCACTCCGCCGAGCGCCACACCACGAACCCGATCCCCGGATAGGTGAGACCGTACTTGTGCCCGCTGACGTTGATCGACACCACTCGTGGGAGGCGGAAGTCCCACTCCAGGTGGGGGTGCAGGAACGGGACGACGAAACCTCCGCTCGCCGCGTCCACATGCACCGGCACGTCGGGTCCGCCCGAGGCGGCGAGAGCGTCGAGTGCGTCGCAGATCGCGGCGATGGGCTCCAGCTCACCGGTGTAGGTCGTGCCGAGGATGCCGACGACGCCGATCGTGTTCTCGTCGACCGCCGCGGTGACCTGCTCCGGCGTGATGACGTAACGCCCCTTGGCGACGGGGAGGTAGCGCGGCTCCACCTCGAAGTAACGGCAGAACTTCTCCCAGACGACCTGCACGTTCGAGCCGAGGACCAGGTTGGGCACGCCTCCCGGGTCGGAGCCTCCGGAGACGCCCGCCCGCTTGGCCCGCCAGCGCCACTTGAGCGCCAGGCCCCCGAGCATGACGGCCTCGCTCGACCCGATCGTCGCGGCCCCGGTCGGCTCACCCGGCTCGGCGTGGAACAGGTGCGAGACGATGGACACGCAGCGGCGCTCCATCGCCGCGGTCGCCGGGTACTCGTCCTTGTCGATCATGTTCTTGTCGAACGCCTCGGCCATCAGGATCTCGGCCTCCGGGTCCATCCACGTCGTGACGAAGGTGGCGAGGTTGAGACGCGAGCTGCCGTCGAGGAGCAGCTCGTCGTGGATCAGCCGGTATGTGCTGGCCGGGTCGGTGGCGTCGTCCGGCAAGAGGTCCGGAGGGCTCTTCCGCGACAGGCGGCCGGTGTAGGCGGGGGCGAGCCCGGTGTCACCGCTCGCCGTTTGGATGTCTGACTCGAGCCGCGCCATGCGCCGCCCCTCTCTGCCTCGGCTCCGCCACGGGTCGGCGGCGCCTGCCTATCGGCAGCGGATCAGTTCGACTTGTCGAGCTTTCCGATCTCGTTGCCGCTGATGTCGTAGACGACCAGGGTGCTGCCCTTCGCCGTCCCGCTCGACGCCTTCGCCAGCCACTCGTCGACCCCCTGGCACGCCATCAGGGTGCTGGCGATCGGTCCGAAGGTGATGGTGTCGCCGTCGACGGAGCCCTTGCCGGTCAGGCGGTTGCAGCCGTCCGAGCCGGAGAAGGCGCCGTCGTTCTCGATCGTGAGGTTCGGCTGCGACGCGGCCGTCGAGCCCCAGGTGCCGACGAGCGCCGCGCCGCTCGGGGTGCCGGCGCAGCCGGCGAGGAGGGCGAGAGCAGCCGCGGCGACGAAGCCGCCGCCGAGGCGCCGAGCCGACGCCTGGCGGATCGTTCGCGTCATGTCGTCCTGCCCCTCTGCGGTCCGCCGGGTGCTGCGGACCGCGTCACGAGGCCGAGGATAGCGGCGCGCGACGAGCGCGCACCAGGGTCGTAGCCCGGGATTTCATCCGCTCGTGAGCTCGTCCACGAGCGCCAGCACGGCCGGGCTGCCGAGGATGCGGAAGTGGCCGCCGACCGGCATCCGGAGGTTGCGCGCGCCCGGCAGCGCACAGCCTCCCGGGATGTGCGGGTCGTACCAGCCCCAGATCGACACGACCCGGCCGACGTCCGCGCCGTCGCCCGCCAACTGCACCAGCTCGGGCTGGCCGGGTCGCAGCGCGCGCACGGCGGGGATCGGGACGAACGCCGCGAGCGGCGAGCCGGAGAACGGCGTGGCGATGGCGACCACGCGGCGGATGCGCGCCGACGCGTCCGGCCTCCCAAGCAGCAGGCGGGCGACGAGTCCGCCCTTGCTGTGCGCGACGATCGTCACTCCGCTCAGGTGCTGCTCGCGCAGGTACTGCTCCACCAGGTCGGCGGCCTCCGCGAGCGACATCCCCATGTGGCCGAGGGACGCGACGACGTGCACGGGATGGCCGGCGGCGTGGAGGCGGCGCGCCAGCGGGTGCAGGAAGCGCCAGGTCTCGTAGATGCCGGGCAGCAGCACGATGGGCTCACCCTCTCCGGCCTCGTCGACGAGCGCCTCGGGAGGGTCGTGGTCGAAATTCGCCCGGAGCTGGTGCCGCAGCACGTACTCGTAGTCGGCGAGGAGCACGCCGGCCCGGCGGACGAAGAGCAGCGCGGCGCGGACCGGGCCGGGGCGCGCGTTCTCTTCCACACGGTCAGCATCGCGCCGTCAGACCGCTCTTGCCAACCTCCACCTCTTGCCAACCTCCGGTGCCGGGTGGATAGTTTGCGGCATGGGCGATGTGATCGCATTCATCCTGTGCTTGGCGCTCTTCCTGGTGGGGCTCTTCCTGCTGGGCTTCGCCGTCACGCTCCCCGCCTGGCAGGGGCTGGTGTTCTTCGGCGGGATCGTCTGCGTCGCGCTCTCGTTCGGCATCCCGGTGCACCTGCTGGGGCACTCCGAGCTGTAGCTCCCGCCCTTCGACTACATGTCGGGAGGCGTGCGGACCCCGGCGTCGGCGCGGAAGCCGGCCGTGGCCTCCTCGTAGGTGGTGTGCTTGCGGGCGGGGTGCGACTCGGCGGGCGGCGGGACATCAGCGCGGCTCAGCGCGTGGAGCACGAGCTGCTCGACCAGTTCGGCGGCGGTCGTCTCCCGATGGCGGGCGATGCGGACCAGGGCGGCGAACTCGCGCTCGCCGAGGCGGATCGTCAAGGGGATTCCTGCAGGCGCACGGCCGGGGCCATGAGCGGACGCGGGCTCAGCGACATCTGTAGCGTGAGAATCCTTCATGAATCGATGGTCTCATGTGCGCGCTCTCTTTTGAAGAACCCAAAACCACGAACGATACGCGCAATTCGGATTTCGTCCAGTGGGACCGGCGTTCTGCCGGGATCCGGCCGCCGCCGGCCGCTGTCATCACCAGACCACGTCGTCGGGTGCCATGCTCGCGCGGCGCGGCGGGCGTCCCTGGCGGTACGCCCCGCGTTTCGAGGCCGCGACGGAGCCGATCACCCCCGTTCGGGGCTATCGCCGTGACGGTCTGGTGAACAGCACGTGAAGCACCCTTCGGAGACGCACAGGCGGCTCCTAGGCTCGCTGCTGTCCACTCCCTGGAGGCAACCCGGCTATGACGAAGCGCGCCCGTCTCACGGCGCTCTTCGGCGTACTGGCCGCCTTGGTCGTGGTCGCCGTCGTGGTCTCGGTCGCCGCGCGGCCGGCCGCCGTGCGCGCAGCGTCGTCCTTGGAGGTCGAGGTCACCGCGGGGACGGACGACTGCGGTCACGGCTGGGCCGACGACGGCCGCACGCTGGGCGGCACGGTCGCCTTCGACGTCTCCAACACGACCATCGCCGGTATCGAGGTGTACCTCCAGGCGGTCGACTCGAAGAAGGTCTACCTCGACCTGGAGAGCATCGGCGCCGGCGCGCACGCCCACGCCCGCGTCGCGATCGGCTCGGGACGGTACCGGTTCGTCTGCCTCCCCGCGGACGGCGACCCGGCGAACGGGCCGACGGTGCGGGTCGGTCCTGCTCCGCCGGGGACGGCTCTCACTCCAGGCATGGTCCCGGTGACCCGCGCCGACCTCATCCCGCCGGCCAAGGCGTACGGCGCCTGGGTCGCCTCGCGCCTGCCGGCCCTGCGCCAGCAGGTCGCCGCCGTCGCGGCCGACGCCGAGGAGGGCGACTTACCGGCGGCGAAACGCGACTGGCTGACCGCCCACGTCACCTATGAGACGCTCGGCGCCGCCTACGGCGCGTTCGGCGCGGCCGGCGACGCGATCGACGGACTCCCCGGCCACGGGCTGACCGGCTTCCACGCCGTCGAGTCGCCCCTGTTCTCCGGCGGCGCGGCCGGGGCCGTCGTCGGGCCGGCGCAGCAGCTCGTGTCCGACGTGGACACGCTCCTCGCGCAGTTCCCGAAGGCGCAGATCGACCCGGGCGACATGGGGCTGCGTGCGCACGAGATCGTGGAGGACGCGATCCGCGACGTGCTCGCCGGCGCGGCCGACGCCGGGTCGGGCACCGAGCTGGCCACCATCGACGCCAACCTGAGCGGCGCGGCCCGGGCGCTGGCGCCGCTGCACGACATCCTCGCGGCGCGCTATCCGCAGCTCGCTGCGACGCAGCAGTCGATCGCCGCCACGCAGCAGCTCGTGGAGGGCTTCCGCGGCGCCGACGGGACCTGGACCCGGCTGTCGGCGCTGACCACGGCCCAGCGCGAGCACGTCGACGCCGCGCTGAGCGAGACGGCCGAGCGGCTGGCGCCGGTCGCGGCGATCTGCGACCCGAGGAGGGAACCGTGACGGCACTGGGTCGGAGGGGCTTCCTCACTGCGGGCGCTGGCGTGGCGGCAGGGGCTGCCGTGACGGGAGGTGTCGGCGCGGTGCTGGCGCCGGACGCGGCGAGCGCGCACCCGGCCGCCGCGGTCCCGGCCGCCCGCGCAGCGGTCCCGTTCCACGGCGAGCACCAGCAGGGCATCCTCACGCCGGTGCAGCGCTCGGCCGCGTTCGTCGCGCTCGACGTGACCGCGGCCTCCCGCGCCGAGCTCGCCGACCTGCTCAAGACGATCACCGAGCGCGCCCGCTTCCTGACCACAGGAGGCACGCCTCCCGACCCGGGGCTGACCGCGCCGCCGCGCGACTCCGGCGTCCTCGGCCCCACGGTCGTGCCGGACGGGCTCACCGTCACGCTCTCGGCGGGGGCCTCCCTGTTCGACGGCCGTTACGGCCTGGCCTCCGTGAAGCCCGCGCGGCTGCGGACGATGGACGCGTTCCCCGACGACTCCCTCCGCCGCGAGGTCTGCGACGGCGACCTCTTGCTGCAGGTCTGCGCCGACGACCGGGACGCGGTCACCCACGCGGTCCGCGAGATCGCCAGGGCGACCCGCGGCGGGATGGGCGTGCGCTGGCGGCAGGACGGCTTCGTCTCCCCGCCGCGGCCCAGCGGCACGCCGCGCAACCTGATGGGTTTCAAGGACGGCACCGGCAACCCGGACGTGCACGACGCCGCACTGATGAAGCAGCTCGTGTGGGCGCAGGGGACGGGAGGCGAGCCCTCCTGGACCACCGGCGGCAGCTACCACGTCGTCCGCGTCATCCGGATGCTGGTCGAGTTCTGGGACCGGGTGAACCTGCACGAGCAGGAGAACATGATCGGCCGCCGCCGCGACACCGGGGCGCCGCTCACCGCCTCCGCCGAGTTCGACGACCCGCACTACGAGAACGACCCGACCGGCGACGTCATCCAGCTCGACGCCCACATCCGGCTCGCCAACCCGCGCACGAAGGCGAGCGCAGGCCAGCGGATGCTGCGCCGCGCGTACAACTACGACGGCGGCGTCGACGCCAACGGGACGCTCGACATGGGGCTCGTCTTCGTCGCCTTCAACCAGGACCTCGACCGGCAGTTCGTGGCCGTGCAGAAACGGCTCGCCGGTGAGCCGCTGACGGACTACATCCAGCCGTTCGGCGGCGGCTACTACTTCGCGCTCCCCGGAGCCCGCGACTCCTCCGACTGGCTCGGGCGCAGCATGCTCGCGTGAGCCGGAGGCATCAGGTAACACCCACCGACAGAAGGAAGCAGAAATCGTGTCCAGACTCTCTCGTCTGCGCCGCCACCCGGTCGCCTCGGCCGGCCTGGCGCTGCTCGGCGCGGCGACCCTCGTAGGGGCAGGCGTCCTCGCCATCGCCCCCGCGTCGGCGTTCCCGGCCCATGGGACCCCCGACCACTCCAACCAGACCCAGACCCCGATCAAGCACCTCGTCGTGATCTTCGACGAGAACATCTCCTTCGACCACTACTTCGGCACCTACCCGAAGGCGGCCAACACCGACGGCACGACGTTCACCGCCGCCGCCGGAACCCCCGCGGTGAACACCCTCGCCAGCAGCGGGACGCTCACCAGCAACCCGAACCTCTACGCCCCGCAGCGGCTCACCCCGGCGCAGGCCCTCACCTGCGACCAGAACCACGGCTACGCCGCCGAGCAGGCCGCAGTGGACAACGGCAAGATGGACATGTTCGTCCAGAAGACCGAGACCGACACCTGCACCGGCGCGTTCGGCCAGCCGGGCCTGGTCATGGACTACTACGACGGCAACACCGTCACCGGGCTGTGGAACTACGCGCAGAACTACTCGATGAGCGACAACATGTGGGACACCACGTTCGGCCCGTCGACCCCCGGCGCGCTCAACCTGATCTCGGGCCAGACCCACGGCGGCACCGCCTACGACCCGAAGACCGGGGCGGTCCTCCCGGCCTCCACGTCGGTCCAGTCGAAGAACGCCGCGGGCGTCGGCACGGTGATCGGCGACCCCGACCCCGTGTACGACGACTGCTCGGACGCCGACCACACCTCCACCTCGGCGCTGGTCGGCATGGCCGGCAAGAACGTCGGTGACCTCCTCAACGCCCGCGGCGTGAGCTGGGGCTGGTTCCAGGGCGGCTTCACGCCGACCACCGCGTGGAACGGCCAGGCCGGCAGCTACGCCAAGTGCGACGCGACCACCGCGAACATCGGCGGCGCGACGCCGAAGGACTACTCGCCGCACCACAACCCCTTCTCGTACTACAAGTCCACGTCGAACCCGCACCACCTCCCGCCGACGTCGACCCAGGCCATCGGTCACACCGACCAGGCCAACCACCAGTACGACCTGACCTCGTTCGACAAGGCCGTGGCGGCGAACAACCTCCCTGCCGTCTCGTTCCTCAAGGCCCCGGAGGCCCAGGACGGTCACGCCGCCTACTCCGACCCGCTGGACGAGCAGAAGTTCCTCGTCAACGAGATCAACGCCCTCCAGAAGTCGAAGGACTGGAAGAGCACCGCGGTCGTCGTCACCTACGACGACTCGGACGGCTGGTACGACCACGTCGCGCCGACCGTGGCCAACGGCTCGAACGACGCAGCCGTCGACTCGGCGGTCTGCACCAACCAGACGAAGATCGCCGGTGGCTACGCGGACCGCTGCGGCCCGAGCCAGCGCCTGCCGTTCCTCGTCGTCTCGCCGTGGGCCGCTCAGAACAAGGTCGACCACACCGCGATCGAGCAGACCAGCCCGCTGAAGTTCATCGAGGACAACTGGGGCACGAGCCGGATCGGCGACGCGTCCTTCGACGCCCGCGCCGGCTCGCTGAACGGGCTGTTCGACTGGAAGCACCCGCAGCAGCGCGAGGTGCTGCTCGACCCGGCCTCCGGCGCTGTCACACAGGTCGTGCCCACGCACGGCCGCAGCGGTGACGCGGACGACCAGGGGCAGAACGACAACAGCCAGCACTGACCCCCTCGGGGGTGGGACGCCGGGTGCGCAGGTCGCTGCGCACCCGGCGTTTCTCCTGTGTCAGGCGAAGTGGGACGCGACGAACGCGAGCTGGGCGGGCGCTTCGCGCCGCCAGTAGTCGAGGTCGTGGCCTCCCGGGGTGAAGCCGCCGGCCGGCCGCGGGTGGAGGCCGGCGACGTAGTCCTGGACGTTCGGGCAGAAGCCGTCGCCGGTGCCGCACTCGACGCGCAGCGGGATGCCGGCGAGCGTCGCCTCGTGGCCGAAGGGCGTGTTCGCGGCGAAGTCGGCTGCTCCGTCGAAGGCGCCGTGAGCGGCCTCCTTCGCGGTGTGCCAGATCGCGGGGCTCTCCGCGACCGCCGACGCGACCCGCGCGGCGCCCATCAGGCCCGCGAGGTGGAGGGCGCCGTAACCGCCCATCGACCAGCCGAGGAACGCGACCTTCGTCGTGTCCAGACCGGCCTTCGCCAGGAGCGGGATGAACTCGTCGGTCAGCATCGCGGCCGCGTCCTCCCCGGTGGCGCGGCGATGCCAGTAGGTGTTGCCGCCGTCCGCCGACGCGATGGCGAACGGCCGCGCGCCGTGTTGCACCGCCTGGGCGAGGAAGCGGTCGAGTCCGAGTCCCGAGCCGAACGCCGAGCCGTGGTCGCCGCCGAAACCGGGCAGTGCGATCAGGACCGGGAGGGCGTCGCCCGGCTTCGACCCCGGCGGGTAGCTCACGGTCCAGCCGACGGTCGCGCCGAGCCGCGCGGCGGAGACGAAACGAACCGCTGACGGCCAGGCCTGGAGCGACCGCGGGGATGCGGCCGGGCGTGCCGTTGAGGCCCAGCAGCCGGTGCAGTTCCGAGCGGCCGGGCAGGAGCCGCTCCTCCACGGCGAACGCCGCGCCTCCGCCGAGGACGCCGAGGGCGGCGACACCGATCCCGGCCCCGATCAGGGTGCGACGCGCGACGCTCATGCGCTCACCCTAACGGCGCTTGACCCTCACACCGTGTCAGGCTGGATCGTGGCCTCCAACATGTACACCATCGGAGAATTCGCCGCGATCGGGCGGGTGAGCGTCCGGATGCTGCGGCACTACGACGCCATCGGCCTGCTGCCGCCGGCGCGCGTGGACGAGCACAGCGGCTACCGCTCGTACTCGGACGCGCAGCTGGCGAGCCTGCTGCTGATCGTCGAGCTGCGCCAGCTCGGGATCGGCCTCGACGCGATCGCCGCCGTGCTCGCGTCCGACGACCCGCGGCCCGCCCTCACGGCGGCGCTGCGGCAGCGCCGGGCCGAGCTGGCGGCGGGCATCGCCGACGACCGCAACCGGCTCGACCGCCTGGAGCGGCGCCTCCGCCTACTGGAAGGAACAGAGATCATGACGACTCCCGTCGAATACCGCCCGCTGGAACCCGCCACCGTCTACGCCGTCAGCGGCACCGCGCCCGGGATGGGCCCGGAGCTGGTCGGCCCGATGGTCGGGCCGCTCATCGGCTCGCTCGACCAGGCGCTGGAGGCCGCGGGACGCCCGCTGCTGGCGCCGTCCGTGTTCTGGTACGAGGCCAGGGACGACGAGCGGCTGGAGGTCCACATCTCGTACCCGGCCGAGACCCCGCCGCGACCCGGCGACGGCTACGAGGTGGTCGACCTCCCTGCGGTCCCGCTCGCGGCGACGCTGCTGCACCGCGGCGACATGACCGGCATCGGCGACTCGTGGATGGCCCTGATGGAGCGCCTCGCGGCCGACGGCTACCACGTCACCGGCCCCACCCGCGAGGTCTACCTCGAGGCCACCGGCCACACCCCCGGCCCCGACTGGCTCACCGAACTCCAGGCCCCCGTAGCCCCCACCTCCTGAACGAACGCCGAGGCGGCGCAAACTCGCCCCGAATCCGCCGAGACGGCACACAATTCGCCGCCTCGATGGTGCGGGACCAGCCACCGAGGCGGCGCAAAGTCGCCGGAAAAGCGCCGAGGCGGCGGAGAATGCGCCGTCTCGGGGAGGTGGGACCCGGCCGCCGACGCCGATGACATGCCGGCGGCCGGGGGTCTGGGGGCTAGAGGCCGCGGGCGAGGCGGTAGTAGGCGGCGTTCCAGTCGAGCTCTCGGGAGAAGGCTCGGAGAGTGGTGTCCTCGTCGATGATGAGCAGCTCGGTTCGGGCCATGCGGGCGAAGTCCTCGAACGCCTGGATGCCGACCGCGGTGCTCATCACGGTGTGGTGCGCGGCGCCGGCCTCCAGCCAGGCGGTCGCGGACGTGGTGAAGTCCGGGGCGGGCTTCCACACGGCGCGGCCGACCGGGAGCTTCGGCAGCGGGGCGGTCGGCTCCACGACCTCCACGACGTTCGCCACGAGCCGGAAGCGGTCGCGCATGTCCGACAGCGCCACGACCACGGCCGGACCCGGGTCGGCCGTGAAGACCAGGCGCACCGGGTCGTCCTTGCCGCCGATGCCGAGCGGGTGGACCTCCAGGGTCGGCTTCGCGCTGCTGAGCGACGGTGAGACCTCCAGCATGTGCGCGCCGAGAATGCGCTCGTCGCCGGGCGTCAGGTCGTAGGTGTAGTCCTCCATGAGGGACGCGCCGCCGGGGAGTCCTGCGCCCATGACGTTCGCGGCGCGGACCAGGATGGCCGTCTTCCAATCGCCCTCGGCGCCGAAGCCGTAGCCCTCCGCCATGAGGCGCTGCACGGCGAGGCCCGGGAGCTGCTTCAGCGCACCGAGGTCCTCGAAACTGGTGGTGAAGGCGCCGAAGCCGCCCTCCTCCAGGAAGGAGCGCAGCCCGACCTCGATCGCCGCGCCGTCGCGCAGCGACTGGTGACGCTCGCCCCCGCTGCGCAGCTCGGGAGCCACGTCGTACAGGTCCTCGTACTCGGCGACCAGCGCGTCCACAGAAGCGTCGGAGGCGGCGGCGACCGCGTCGGCCAGCTCGTTCACGCCCCAGGTGTTGACCTGGACGCCGAACCGCAGCTCGGCCTCGGTCTTGTCGCCCTCCGTCACCGCCACGAAGCGCATGTTGTCGCCGAAGCGGGCGAGCTTCAGGGATCGGGTGGCCGCGTGGCCGGCGGCGGCGCGCGTCCAGGTGCCGATGCGCTGCGTGACGGCCGGGTCGCTGACGTGACCGACGACGGTGGTGCGCGGCACCCCGAGTCGGGTCTGGATGTAGCCGAACTCCCGGTCGCCGTGCGCGGCCTGGTTGAGGTTCATGAAGTCGAAGTCGATCTCGCCCCACGGCAGCTCGACGTTCGCCTGGGTGTGGAAGTGCAGCAGCGGCTTCTGGAGGGCGTCCAGGCCGGCGATCCACATCTTGGCGGGGCTGAAGGTGTGCATCCACGCGACAAGACCGATCACGGCGTCGTCGGCGTTTGCCTCCAGGACGATGCGGCGGATGGCGTCGGCGTCGGTCAGCACCGGCTTCCAGACCACGCGCACCGGGACGTCGGCCGAGGCGCCGAGCCGGTCGCTGATCCCGCGGGACTGCTCGGCGACCTGCGCGAGCGTCTCCGGTCCGTAGAGGTGCTGGCTGCCGGTGAGGAACCAGACCTCGTAGTGGTCGAGGGAGGTCGTGAGCTTCGGCATCAGGCGAGGGATCCTTCCGGGTTCTGTCCGTAGACGTTCTGGTAGCGGTCGAAGAGACTGTCGATGGCGTCCTGCGGGAGGGGGACGAGCGGGCCGCCCTGCCGTGCGATATGCACGGTGCGGGCGACGTCCTCGGTCATGACCGCGGCCTTGACGGCGTCGCGTGCGTCGCGGCCGATCGTGAAGACACCGTGGTTCTGCATGAGCACGGCGCGGCTGCGGTGCCCGTCGAGCGTGGCGACGATGCCGCGGCCGATGGAGTCGTCGCCGATGATCGCGAACGGCCCGACCGGGATCTCCCCGCCGAACTCGTCGGCCATCGCGGTGATGACGCACGGGATCGCCTCGGCACGTGCGGCCCATGCGGTGGCGTAGGTGGAGTGGGTGTGCACGACGCCGCCGACCCCGGGCATGCTCCGGTAGACGTAGGCGTGCGCGGCGGTGTCGGAGGAGGGGGACCGGTCACATCCGGCCGAGCCGGGGACGACCTCGCCGTCGAGGGTGCAGAGGATCATGTTCTCCGGCGTGAGGTCGTCGTAGTCGACGCCGCTCGGCTTGATGACGAAGAGGTCCTCGCCGGGGACGCGGCCGGAGACGTTCCCGCCGGTCCAGACGACGAGGCCGTAGCGGACCAGTTCGGCGTGGAGGGCGGCGACCTGCTCGCGGGTGCGGCGGGTGGCGGGGGACTCCGCGGTGGTCATCGGGTGGCTCCCTTCAGGGCAATGGACGCGACCGCGGCGCGCTCGGCGGCCAGGCCGTCGTGGTACCGGGCCAGGTACGCGGCGAAGCCGGCCACGTCGTCCGCGTCCGGCTCCACGGTCTCGACGGTGAAGCCTCCGAACACGTCGCGATCGAGATACACATCGAGTGGCGTGCCGGAGCCGGCTGCGCGGAGGTACGCGGCGAGCACGGCGGCGCCCCACGCCCCGCCCTCCGACGCGGTGTCGGCCACGGACACCGGAGCGTCCAGCGCCCCGGCCAGGAAGCGCTGCGCGACGCCGGCGGTGCGGAACATCCCGCCGTGCGCGAACATCCGGTCGAGGGCCGCGCCCTCCGCGTGCAGCACGCGCATCCCGAGGGCGAGCGTCCCGAAGACGCCGTAGAGCTGGGCGCGGGCGAAGTTGGCGAGGGTGAGGCGGCTGTCGGGCGTGCGGACGACCAGCGGGCGCCCCTCGTCCAGGCCGGTGATCGGCTCGCCGGCCAGGTAGTTGTAGGCGAGGAGGCCTCCCGCATCGGGCTCGCCGTCGAGGGCCTCGCGGAACAGCGTCTCGAAGACCGCGTCGGAGGCGACCGGCACGCCGGCGGCCTCCGCGAACCTCCCGAACAGCCCGGCCCACGCCGACAGCTCGCTCGCGCCGTTGTTGCAGTGCACCATCGCGACGGCGTCGCCGGCGGGCGTCGTGACCAGGTCGAGCTCGTGGTGCGCCTCGGCGAGCGGGCGCTCCAGGACGACCATCGCGAAGATGCTCGTGCCCGCGCTGACGTTGCCGGTGCGCGGGGCGACCGAGGCGGTGGCGACCATCCCGGTGCCGGCGTCGCCCTCCGGCGGGCACAGCGGGATGCCGGGCTGGAGCTCGCCTGACGGGTCGAGGAGGAGCGCGCCCGCCGGTGTGAGATCCCCGGCGGGTCCCCCGGCGACGAGGACCTCGGGAAGGAGGTCGAGCAGGGCAGGAAGCGTCGCCCTGTCCCGCACGAGGCCGTCGTAGCGGGCGACCAGCTCGGCGTCGTAGGTCTTCGTCGCCGAGTCGATCGGGAACATCCCCGACGCGTCCCCGACCCCGAGCACGCGGCGGCCGGTGAGGCGCTCGTGCACGTGGCCGGCGAGCGTGGTGATCGAGTGCAGGCGCGCAAGATGGGGCTCGGCGTCCAGGACGGCCTGGTGGAGGTGCGCGATCGACCAGCGCAGCGGGATGTTGACGGCGAACAGAGCGCTGAGCTCGGCGCTCGCCTGGCCGGTCGTCGTGTTGCGCCAGGTGCGGAACGGCGCCAGCAGTTCCCCCGCGGCGTCGAAGGCGAGGTAGCCGTGCATCATCGCGGAGACGCCGATGGCGCCGAAGGTCTGCGGCCGGACGCCGTGGCGCGCCTCCGCGTCGGCGACGAGCGCGGCGTACGCGGCCTGGAGGCCGGACCAGACGGCGTCGAGCGGGTAGGTCCAGACGCGGTCGGCGAACGCGTTCTCCCAGTCGTGGGAGCCGACGGCCAGGACGGTCGCGGGGTCGTCGGCGTCGACCAGGCAGGCCTTGATCCGGGTGGAGCCGAGCTCGATGCCGAGGGCGGTGCGTCCGGCGACGAGGGCGTCGCGCTGGGTGTTCATGGTTCTCTCACTCCGTTGTGACCGGTCACATCTAATGGAACGAGTGTAGACGATCCTCCGCGGGACGTGTCAAGCCGAGTCGCGGACCACCAGCACCGGCGCCACCGGAGCGTCGAACGCCAGCTCGCGTCCCTCGATCAGCGCCACCAGGCGCGCGACCCCGCGGCGGCCGAGCTCGGCGAAGTCCTGCCGCACGGTCGTCAGCGGCGGCGCGAAGTACGCGGCCTCGGGGATGTCGTCGAAGCCGACGACCGCGAGGTCCTCCGGCACCCGGCGTCCCCGTTCGCGCGCCGCGTGCAGCAGCCCGAGCGCCATCTGGTCGTTCGACGAGAACACGGCGGTCAGCTCGGGGTCGTCGAGGAGCTCCGCGCCGATCGCCGCACCCGACGCGGCCGTCCAGTCGCCATCCCGTGAGACCACAGGGTCCCGCCCGGCATCGCCCAGCTCGGCCAGGTAGCCGTCGCGGCGCGCCCGCGCCTCCGACCAGTCGCCGGGGCCGCTCAGGTGCGCGATCCGAGTGTGGCCGCGCGCGAGCAGGTGGCGGGTGGCCAGGCGGGCGCCCTCCACCTGGTCGACGAACACACCGTCGTCGCCCGCGATCCCCGCTCCGTGCAGAGTGACGGACGGGACCGCCAGCGAGAGCGCAGTCATGGCCTCCTGCACGGCCCGCTGCGGGGCGATGACGATGACGCCCTCCACCGACTGCGCACCGAGATGGTCGACGGCCGCGCCGAGGTCCACCGGGTCGATGGAGGCCGCGTGGGCAACGGTCACGAAGTATCCCGCGTCGCGCGCCGCCTGCTCGACGGCGTCGATGCTGGAGGCCGGCCCGAACAGCGAGGACGCCGACGACGCCAGCACCCCGATGGTGCGCGAGCGCGCGGTGGTGAGCATGCGCGCGGCGCGGTTCGGGCGGAAGTTGAGATCGGCCATCGCCGTGAGCACCCGCTCACGCGTCTCCGGTCGGATACTCGGGTGGTCGTTGAGCACGCGTGACACGGTCTGCCGCGAGACACCCGCCGCGGCCGCGACCTCCCGCACGCCCGGCGCGCGCCCGCTCTCACTCACATCCACACCCTACTGGCCGCCGCTCGCACCCGCCGCCACTCCGCCGAGGGGCACGTTGTGGCCCTTATGCCGGCGTTTTAGGGGCGTTCACGTGCCCCTCGGCGGCGTCAGTCGATGAGGTCGAGGCCGGCGAGGCGCTCGAGGACCGCGTGCCCGGCCGGCGGGCACCGATCGGCGTCGGCGGTCGTCACCCAGTGCACCGCGTCCACCTCGCCGGAGGGCGCCGGCTCGGCGTCCGTCTCGGCGCGGAACACGCGCATGTGCACCTGCCGGCCGTCCGGCTCCCCGTGGGCCTGCGTCCGCACCTCGAACAGCTCGGTCAGCGCGTCGACGTCGAGCGCGAGCGCGACCTCCTCCTCGGCCTCCCGCGCCGCCGCCTCGGCCGCGGTCTCGCCCGGGTCCACCTTGCCGCCCGGCATGTAGTAGACGTCGCGCCCGCGGGAGGTCACCATCAGCACGCGCCGGTCGCGCACCACCGCGACGGCCGACACCAGCAGCGGAGCCAGCGTCATGACTCGACCAGCATCTTGAGCCGGCGGAGTCCCTTCTCGAAGTCGGGGCCGACCAGCTTGTCCAGGTTGAAGAACCGGCTGAAGAACGTCCGCGCGCTCTCCATCCGCCAGATCACGCGCGTGCGGTCGCCCTCCTGCGTGAGCAGGAAGCGCACATGGCTGCTCGACTTGAACGGTCGCGTGAAGTCGAGCGCGACGCCGACGCCGTCCGGCTGCACGGACTCGATCCGCATCTTCCCCGCCCCGGCCTTGCGGTTGCCGCTCCACTCGTAGGTCGAGCCGACCGCGCCTGGCTCGCCGGTGTACTCGCGCTTCAGCGCGGGATCCATGCCCTCCCACGGCGACCAGTCCACCCAGCGCGGCAGCTCCGCGATGTGGGGCAGCAGTGCCTCGGGCGTGGTCTGGATGGTGTCGGTGCGTTCCACGACGATGGTTCCGGCCATGCGCACACCTTAGCGGCATGGCATGATCGGGCTGTGACCGGGCGAACGATGCTCCTCGACAGCGCATCCCTCTACTTCCGCGGCTTCTACGGCGTCCCCGACACGGTGCGCGCACCGGACGGGACTCCCGTGAACGCGATCCGCGGCTTCCTCGACATCATCGCGAAGCTGGTGACCGACTACGGACCTGAGTCGCTGGTGGCCTGCTGGGACGACGACTGGCGGCCGCGCTGGCGGGTCGACCTCATCCCGAGCTACAAGGCGCACCGCGTGGCGCAGGAGGTCCCCGGCGGCGTCGACGTGGAGGAGGTGCCGGCCGAGCTCGTGGTGCAGGTGCCGGTGATCCGGGAAGTGCTGGCCGCCCTCGGCATCGCGATCGTCGGCGCGGCCCAGCACGAGGCGGACGACGTGATCGGCACGCTCGCCACGGTCACGCCGGGGCCGGTGGATGTCGTGACCGGCGACCGCGACCTGTTCCAGCTCGTCGACGACGGCCGGGACGTGCGGGTGGTCTACACGGCGCGCGGGATGAGCAACCTCGAGGTGCTGACGGACGCGACGATCGTGGCCAAGTACGGCATCCACGCGAACCAGTACGCGGACTTCGCGGTCATGCGCGGCGACTCCTCGGACGGACTGCCCGGCGTCGCCGGCGTCGGCGAGAAGACGGCGGGCGCGCTGCTCGCCGAGTACGGCGACCTGAGCGGGATCGAGGCGGCCGCCGCCGACCCGGCGAGCGCGATGAAGCCGGCGCTGCGGACCAAGTTCGCCGCCGCCGTCGACTACCTCTCCGTCGCGCCGACCGTCGTGGAGGTCGTCCGCGACCTCCCGCTCGGCGACGTCGACGCCCGCCTGCGCGCCCCGGGCGACGAGCAGCGCGCGGCCCTCGAGTCCCTCGGCGAGCGCTGGGCCCTCGGCGGCTCCCTCGACCGCTGCCTCGCCGCGCTCACCGCCGCCGCCTCCGCGTAGCCCCACCCCCTCCTCCAAGAGCGCCGAGGGGCACTTTGTTGTCACTTTTCGCGTGCAGAAGTGACAACAACGTGCCCTTCGGCGGAAGGGTGGGCGGGGTCAGGAGGCGTCGGGGTCGAAGCGCCAGAGCTCGCGCTGGGCGAGCAGCGCCAGCTCGCGGAGCACGTCGAGGTCGCTGTCCGACTCGCCCGGCTGCCGGGGCGAGCGGCCGAAGACGCACATCGCGCCGATGCGGGTGCCGTCCGGCGCCTCCACCGGGTACCCGGCGTAGAAGCGGAGGTGGGCGGGACCGGTGACGAGCTCGCTCGCCGCGAACCGCGGGTCGTGCTCGGCGTCGGACACGACCATCCCGTCCGGCGACTGGAGGGTGTGCAGGCACGCGGACTGCTCGATGGGGATCTCGCGCGGCGACGCCCCGACAGCCGCGATCGGCCACTCCGTGCGGTCGTCGAGCACGGTGAACATCGCGATCTCGGTGCCCAGCGTTCGCTGCGCGGTGCCGACCAGCCCCTCCAGCCGGCCGTCCTGCTTGTGCTCGCCGAGCCGCAGCCTGGTGATCGCCGCCATCCGGTCCTCCGCGGTGGAGGTGTGATGCCCGGCCTCGACGGGATGGCCGATCAGGGCCGGGGCGAGCTCGTCGGTGATCCAGCGCGCCCAGAAGAGGTAGTCCGCCGGGCTCCTGTGCCGCCCGCCCTCGGGCTTGGGCGACTCGGGCAGCGGGAGGAAGATCGCGCCCGTGTCGGCACAGGCCTTCTCCGCCACGCGGTTCAGCCGCTCGGCATGCTGCCGCACGAAGTCGCGGAAGTCGTCGTCGAACGGCGGCAGCGACCGGATCGGCTGCGCGCCGAGCCAGGCGACCAGCCCCGCGCCGCTGCCGCGCACCTCCCGCAGCAGCCCGGCGACGTGGGCGCCCCACCGCCGCGGCTCGACCATGCGGACCGTGTCCGCGACGGTGGCGCTCAGGATGACGAGGTCGTACCTGCCGGCGCCCGCGGCACGGACCATGCGGGCCAGTTTGTGCACGCCCGCGGTCTCGTGCGTCACGACATCCACGACGACGCCGCGTCCGGTGGTCGCCGCGATCGCCCGCGCGAGCGCGCCGGGCAGTGCGAGTTCGTGGCTGCCGACGCCCCAGCCGGAGACCGGGCCGGAGCCGGCCAGCAGCACGCGGAGGCTCTGCCGGCCGGCGACGAAAGCCTGCGGGGAATCGGTCGGGCGCACCAGCGTCTGCCGGACTCCGCCGACGCGCAGGAGCCTCAGCCTCGCCGCGAGCCGCCGCGTGGCGCCGAGCCGGACGTCTTCCACTTGGATGACGGTATCCCGCCCGCGCGCTCCGCGGCACCCACGGCTCGCCGGACGCCCGCGAGACGTCGGATTATCCGCCCACTCGGCGGTTTCGAGCGGACTTTGCGCCCACTCGGCGGTTTACGGGAGGGTGTGGCCGGCGAGGCGGAAGAGGCGGTACCACTCCTCGCGGGTCAGCGGCAGGTCGGAGCCGGCGGCGGCCTCCTGCACCCGGCCCGGGTTGGTGGTGCCGAGGACGACCTGCATGTTCGCGGGGTGCCGGGTGATCCACGCGGTAGCGACACCGGTCGGCGTGACGCCGTACTTCGCGGCGAGCTCGCCGAGCGCGTCGTTCAGCTCCGCGTACTCCTCGGTGTCGCCGAGGAAGACGCCGTCGAAGAAGCCCTTCTGGAACGGCGACCACGCCTGCAGCGTGATGTCGTTCAGCCGGGCGTAGTCGAGGATGCCGAGGTCGCGGACGACGGACTGGTCCAGCCCGCCCATGTTGGCGGCGACCCCCTGCGCGATGATCGGCGAGTGCGTGATGCTGAGCTGGAGCTGGTTCACCTTCAGCGGCTGCTTCACCCAGCGACGCAGCAGCTCGATCTGGCCGGGCGTGTGGTTGGACACGCCGAACGCGCGCACCTTGCCCGCGGCCTCCAGCTGGTCGAACGCCGCCGCGACCTCCTCCGGCTCCACCAGGGTGTCCGGTCGGTGCAGCAGCAGCAGGTCGAGGTAGTCGGTGCGCAGCGCGGCGAGCGACTCGTCCACGGTGGTGAGGATGTGCTCCCCCGAGAAGTCGAAGTAACCCTGGCGGATGCCGACCTTCGACTGGATGACGACCTGGTCGCGCTCCGCTGCGGGGATGGCGCCCGCCTCGCCGAACCGGGTCTCGCAGCCGTGGCGCTCACCGCCGTAGATGTCGGCGTGGTCGAACACGGTGACGCCCGCGTCCCTGGCGGTGCCGACGAGGGTGCGGATCTCCTCGTCGGAGAGCGGGCTGATCCGCATGAGGCCGAGGATGATGTTGGAAGCGGGCACAGCGATGTTCGGAAGACTCAGGGTTTTCATGATTCCATCTAACCCCCCGTCAACCCCCTGGCCAGATTCGCTCGACAGACTTACGGTCAAGAGTGCGGGGAGTCGGGGCTCCGCCGCGAGCGGAGGAGGGGACCGATGACGATGACGCCAGCGGCGAGGACGGCGGTCGAGGGGTTCCGGCAGGAGACACGGCTCGAATCACCACAATCCAGCGGTCCCGGTTACATCGTGCACGCGCTCGGACGCGACTTCCATGTCAGCGACGAGATGGCGCGCATCTTCCTCAACCAGGTGGAGCGGGTCGCGGACTCCGACGCGTCCGCCCTGGTGATCCTGCGGCACGCACAGGGCGTCGAGCTGCTGATGATCACGGATGCGAGCTCGTTCTCGATCCGCCCGAGGACGTCGGCCGACCGGAGCGTCGCGCGGGCGGCCTATCCTCGGATGCGTGGATGAGCTGAGCGAGCAGGACTCCCGCGACCGGGAGGCCGTCGCCGGCATCCGCGACGCGCTCGCGGAGGCCGTGCTGCGCTTGACCGAGGCGGGCGCCAGGGACGAGGCGCTCGCGGTCCTGGTGCCGCGGCGCCGCACGTTCGGCATCCCGCGCGAGCCGGTGCTGCGACCGGAGGGGCGGGTCTGGCGGCTGGGCGTGCTCCTGCTCGGCCGCGACGGAACCTTGTTCGCGACCGGCCGGCTCGTCCGGGCGACACCGCCAGGACGGACCCAGTACGTGTCGGTGTCGGCGGAGACCCGGCGGGCGTACCGCGCAGCGGCCGAGCGCGGGCATTTCCGCGACGGCGAGACGGTGGACTTCGATGCACCGGAGATCCAGCTGACGGTGGAGGCGCTACGGGGCGCCACGGGTCCGCTGCTGCTGCGGGACGGCGAGGCGCTCGTGCGGTGGAGCGCGTCGTCGGAGCAGACCGTCGGCTTCCCCGCCTACCTGGCGGAGCGCGTCGACCTGCTGGCGCACCCGCCTCAGGGGGCCTGAGGCGGCCCGAGTTCCTGAGGCGGGTGCGCGCTCACGCCTCGGTCGGCGTCGTGTCCGCCTTCTTGCCGGTGACCTCGTCGAGCTTGTCCGACGCCTTGCCCACGGCTTCGGTGACCTTGTCGCTGAGGTCGGAGGCGGCCTGGCCCGCGAAGTCGCGGACGCCGTCCTTCACCTGCTGCACCTGGTCCGAGCCGGAGAAGCCCTGCCACTTGTTCCGCATGTTCTCGTACGCGCCACGGCCCGCGCGGGTACCGATCACGAACCCGACGGCGACGCCTGCCACAAAGATGATGACCTTCATGGGCTGCACCGTACGCGCGCCGCGACGACGGCACCAGGAGCAGAATGGGCCGGGTGACGGAACCGATGCGGGACGCCGACGACCCCGTGGCACGCTTCGAGCGCGCGGCTGCCGTGTGGTCGGAGCGGGCCGCCGCCGTGCCCGTCCCCGTGCCGCCGGAGCTCTCCGGTGCGCTCCTCGTGGAGGGCGCGAGCGACCGTGCAGCCTGCCGGGAGGCCTCCCGGCTGCTCGGGGTCGACCCGGCCGCCGCGGGGGTGGCGATCCTGCCGATGGGCGGCGCGATGAGCGTGCGCCGGTTCGTCGGGATGCTGCGCCCGGCGCACCTGAAGCTGCACGGACTGTGCGACGCCGGCGAGGCGGGCTTCTTCGAGCGCGCCGGGCTGGACGCGGCCTCCGTGTCGGT
The DNA here is from genome assembly GCF_041262565.1 of Leifsonia sp. EB41. Classification (NCBI taxonomy): domain Bacteria; kingdom Bacillati; phylum Actinomycetota; class Actinomycetes; order Micrococcales; family Microbacteriaceae; genus Leifsonia; species Leifsonia sp. EB41. Next base: position 2,107,628 of record NZ_JBGCCJ010000001.1, read on the forward strand.
GTGCCGGCCGGACCTGGAGGGCGAGCTGCTGCGGGCGCTCGGCGCCGAGCGGGCGGAGGCCGCGCTCGCGCGCGAGGGCGACCTGGGACTGTTCCGCACCTTCCAGCGGCAGCCGGCGCAGCGCGAGCGGCCGGTGCTCGCCCAGCTGCACCGGTTCCTGGGCACGACCTCCGGCCGCAAGGAGCAGTACGGGCGCGTCCTCACCGAGGAGCTGGGACCGTCGGAGCTGCCCACGCCGCTGCGGGAGGCCGTCGAGAGCGTGCTGCGCCCCTAGGCTGGTGCGCATGCCCGCCACCTCCCCCGAGCTGCTCGACCGTCTCGCCCTGCTGTTCGCCGCGCGCGACCGCGAGAACATGGCGCCGACGATCGATGCGTTCCTTGCCGTGCTCGCCGAGCATCCCGACGACCCGCACGTCCTGTACGAGGTCGGCGGCTCCTACGACACCGCGGGCGAGGAGGAGACGGCGGCCGGCTACTACGAGCGCGCGCTCGAGGTGGGGCTGGAGGACGACACCCGCCGCAAGTGCCTGCTGCAGTACGGGAGCACCCTGCGCAACCTGGGGCGCTTCGACGAGTCGCTGGCGGTGCTCGCCCGGGCGCGGGACGCCTTCCCGGAGTCCGAGTCGGTGCGGGTCTGGCACGCGCTCTCGCTGCACGCCGCCGGGCGCAGCGACGCCGCGGTCGCCGAGCTCATGGAGCTCGCGGCCGACCGCATCCGCACCCCCGACCTCCTGCGCTACGAGGCCGGTCTGCGCGGCAACGCCGAGTACCTGCACGAGCTCGACGAATCGCGCCTCTGACATTCGTCACGAATCGCGGCTCTGAGCGCGCCAAACGCGACATTCGGCACGAATCGCGAGTCAGACATTCGTGACGAATCGCGGCTCTGAGCGCGCCGAACGCGACATTCGGCACGAATCGCGAGTGGGTCAGGCCAGGAATGCCGCGATGACCAGCAGCACCGGCACCGCGAAGAGCGTGGTCAGCAGCACGATGTCGCGCGCCACCGGCATCCCGCGCTCGTAGCGGGCGGCGAAGTTGTAGACGTTCTGCGCGGTCGGGAGGGCGGCGAGTGCGACCGCCGCGAACAGCGCGTGACCCTCGAGGCCGAACGCGAACCGCGCCACGGCGAACGCGACCAGCGGCATCCCGACCGACTTGAGGAGCACCGCGGTCGCGATCTCGACCCGCCCGTGCCCCGCCTGGAGCGGCCGCGACCCGTGCAGCGACATCCCGAACGCCATCAGCACGAGCGGCACCGCGGCGCCGCCGAGCAGCTCGAACGGCTGGTAGACCGCGGCCGGGATCGGGATGTGCAGCACGTCCACGAGGATGCCGAGCAGGGAGGCGATGATCATCGGGTTGCGCACCGGCTGCGTCAGGATCGACCACAGCGACACCGTCCCGCGGCTGGTGATATCCAGCACCGTGAGCGCGATCGGCGCGAACACGATGAGCTGCAGCAGCAGCACCGGCGCCACGTACGACGCGCTGCCGAGCACGTAGACCGCGACCGGGAGGCCGATGTTGTTCGCGTTGACGTAGCCAGAGCCGAGCGTCCCGATCGTCGTCTCCGCGGCCGACCGCCGGAAGAACAGCCGCGACAGCAGCAGGAAGAGGCCCGCCGCGGCGATGGCGGCGATGGCGGCGACGACGAGCTGGGTCGAGAACACGACCTTCAGGTCGGCGTGCGCGAGCGTGACGAAGAGGAGCGCCGGGTTCGTGACGAAGAACGCGATCCGGTTGAGCACGTACGGCGCGGTGGGGCCGCCGACCCGGAACCGTCCGGCGAGGTAGCCGACCAGGATGACGAACGCGATGATCCCGAACCCGGTCAGCACTCCAGCCATCGCGTCGGCGTCTCCTCTCGTCTCCCCTGGACGATGGTGTCAGGAAGTTCGCGAAACGCCCGCATCCGCGCGCCGCCGCGCCACCACCAGCACCCCGATCCCCGTGCCGATCAGCGCCCCGAGGGTGTTCGCGATCACGTCGTTCACGGTGCCGAACCTGGCCGGCAGGAGGAAGTGCTGGGTGAGCTCGATCGCGACGCTGCAGAGCAGGCCGGCGAGCGGGGCCACCCACCACCGGCGGAGGCCGACGATCAGCACGATGAGCAGAGCGGGCGGCACGAAGAACGCCACGTTGGCCGTGAACTCGATCACGTCGTAGGCGTCGAGCGGCCGGATCCCGACGACCTCCCCTGCGCCGAGGAGGCGGAACAGCAGCGGATCGAACGGGCGGTCGACGGGCGTCGGCCAGAGCCCGACTGCGGCGACGAACGCGGTGTAGGCCAGGAGCGCGGCAGTCGCGCGGCGGCGGGTGCGGCGGGCGGGCATCTGCTCAGCGTAGGCGCTGAGCATCGGGAAATCCTGTGTGTCAGACCTCAGGTTCCACCCTGGTCAGCTCCGCCGCACCCGCCCGCCGCGTGCCACCCGCACCGCCACCGCCACCATGACCACGAGGATCCCCGCGGCGAGCGCCGTGACCGCCACCACCGCGCTCGGGAGGCCTCCCACCACGCGCGAGACGGCGATCCACACGAGTCCCCACGCCGACGCGAGCGCGGGCGCCAGCCGGCCGCGGTCCCACACCGCGAGCGCGCAGGCCACCACGGCGAGCGCCGTGAGGACCACCATCGCCCAGACCTCCGGCGTCATCCCGAACCCGGTGAAGCCGGCCGCCTGCAGCCACGCCGCCACGTCCGCGGCCGTCGCCACCATCACCCAGCCGAGGGAGAGGCCGACAGTACCGTCGAGGAGGACGGCGTCGGCGGTCGTCCCGCCCGGCTCGTGCCGCAGCCGCGCGAACGCGACGACGAGGACGACGAGCAGGAGGACGATGAGCGGAACGCTCAGCGCGAGCAGCCCCGCCTGCACCGCCAGGATCCAGGCGGCGTTGAGCAGGAGCGAGGCGATCATCCAGTAGCCCACGGCGCGCTGCCGGCGGCGGGCGGCCTGCGAGGGCAGCGCCTGCCAGATCGCGTAGCCGGCCAGTCCCAGGTAGATCACGGACCAGATGGCGAACGCCGGGCCGGCCGGCGCGAGGAGCGTGGCGTCGGGGCCGAGGGCGCCGCCCGCCACGCGCGGGATGGGGCGGCCTCCCGCGAGCCCGGCTCCGTACACCGCGCCGCACAGCGCGACGACGGTCGCGGCGATCACTCCGCTCTGCCGGATGCGGTCGAAGACGGTCGGGTGGGTCACACCGAGCGGCAGCCTTCGGGTAAGGCTGGTCATGGGGTGGAATCTAGACCGAAAACAGGAAAAGCGGTATCCCTTGCGCTGCCGCGGGCTCTAGGGCGTCGGAGGCCGCCGGGAGGCGATCACGACCGTCCCGTCGAGGTCGTCGTCGGTCACCACGCGCGCCGCGAGCCCCTCCGCCTCGAACAGGCCCGCGGTGCGCGCCGCCTGTTCGCCGCTGGTCTCGATGACGATCGCGCCTCCCGGCGCCAGCCAGGCGGGGCCCTCGGCGGCGATCCGGCGGTGGAGGTCGAGGCCGTCCGCCCCGCCGTCCAGCGCCACCGCCGGCTCATAGAGACGCGCCTCCGGCGGCATCAGCCCGATGGCGTCCGTCGGGACGTACGGCGCGTTCACGGCGATCACGGCGAGCGCTCCGTGCAACTCGGGCGGCAGCGGGGCGAACAGGTCGCCCTCGAACACGCGGGCCGGGTCGAGGTTCGCCCGGGCCGCGCGCACGGCGGCCGGCTCGACGTCCGCTGCGTACACCAGCGCCTCGGGCACCCGCGCGGCGATGACGGCGCCGATCGCGCCCGCCCCGCAGCACAGGTCGAGCACCGCGTCGCCCGGCCGGGTCAGCGCCGCCGCCTCCCGCGCGAGCAGCTCGGTGCGGCGGCGCGGGACGAACACACCCGCGTCCACGTGGATGCGCAGCCCGCCGAACTCGGCGAACCCCAGAAGCGGCTCCAGCGGCTCGCCCGCCACGCGGCGGGCGACCAGGGCCTCCAGTTCGCCCGGCGACGACGCCGACTCGAGCAGCAGCGCGGCCTCCTCCTCGGCGAAGACGCAGCCCGCGGCGCGCAGCCGGCGGACGATGTCATCCTCATCGATCGCACTCACCGGGCCATGCTAGCGGGGCACAGTCAACCCCCTTGCCGGAACCTTGACCGCTTGCCGTTCCGCACGTATGGATGGGTCATGAAGAGGATTCACTACGCGAGCGGCTCGGTGCTCACCGGCGACGCGATCGCGGACGTGCTGGTGAAGTACGCGGCGGCGCTGGCGACCAACACGGCCGCCGCCGAAGTGCACGCGCCGGCGATCCTCGAGACCGGCGAGGTGGGCGAGATCGTGATGCTGCTCGGGCCGGCCAGCCAGATCATGGCGGAGTCGGAGCACTTCGAGGGGCCCGAGCTGCTCGACGACGACTTCGTCAACGGGCTCGACGACCGGGTCGCCGCCCTCGGCCCACGCAGGGCGACCTTCGTCCGGCTCGGCACGGAGAGCATGGACGACCTCGACGTCGACATGCTGTGAGCTCCCGATCCGACGAAACGACCGGGGGCGAGCGCCTCTCGATACAGTTCTGCACTGGTAGAAAGGGGATGGGCGCGTACTATCTGGCGGGTAAGGCAACTTCGGGGAGTAGGGCATGCAGGTGTTCCACGTCTACATCGATGAACTGAGGTTCACGTTCGTCGACCGCGAGCCTGTCGAAGAGTTGAAGCGGCAGGTGATCCAGGCGAGCCGCAACGACGGCGACTTCGTGGCCATCACCCAGTCGAGCCGTCCGCCGAGCGAGATCTTCGTGACCAGCCAGACCCGCGTGCGCATCGAGACGGCCAGCATCCCCCGCGAGCCGGCCACGGCCAGCGACCACGAAGAGGACGACTCGTTCTGGTTCGACTTCGACTCGCTGACCTGACGGCCGCTGGGCCACGCACGACGCGACCGCTTGTCGGGCCGAATGCGCGGCACGCGTGCGGACTGTAGCCCGAATTCCGGTATTCCAGTATCGTCGCGAGCATGACCATTCCTGAGGACGAGAACAAGCCGCAGCCTCCCGAGGGCGGCAACACTGCCGGCGCCGTCCCGCCGGTCCCCGAGCCCACCGAGCCGGCCGCGCCTGCGGCCCCCGCATCCGACGCGCCTCCCGTACCGCCGGTGACGCCGCCGAGCGCCGCGCCCGCCGGTGGATTCCCGCCCGCGCCCCCCGCGCCGCAAGCCGGAGCCGTCCCGCCGCCGCCCGGCGCCTTCCCGTCGTACGCGGCCGTTCCCCCGCCGCCCGTCGCCACGCCGACCCGCATCCCGACGACCGTCAACACCGCGTTCTGGCTCTACATCGCGAGCGCTGTGCTCAGCGTGATCGGCGGCATCGTCACCATCGCGTCGGCGAGCAGCAACCGAGCGGCGATCATCCGCCAGCTGCAGACCCAGAACCTGCACGGCCAGAACATCGACACGCTGGCCACCGCGGCGATCGGCGTCGCCATCGGCCTGTCGATCATCACGCTGATCTTCTGGGCCATCGTGTTCGTGCTGTTCGCCTTCTTCATGCGGCGCGGCGCCAACTGGGCGCGGATCGTCCTCACGATCCTGACCGTGGTGTCCCTGCTGAACATCCTCCCGGGCTTCCCGTTCGGCCTCATCCAGGTGATCGCGTCCATCGTCGCCGTCATCCTGATCTGGCTTCGGCCGTCCTCCGCATGGTTCGCGGCGATCAAGGCGTCGAAGGCGCCGCGCGCGTAGTCCCCGACCGTCGAAGGGGTCCGCGGCCATCCGGTCGCGGACCCCTTCGCGTTTCTCACCCCCTGGCGCCGGCCGACCCGCGGCGTACCGTGCGGACCGAACGATGAGAGGAGCCGCATCATGCCGGGACGGGAGAACTCGCTGAAGGACCAGGAGCTCTACGAGAAGCTGCGCGACGAGGGCAACTCGAAGGAGAAGTCCGCTCGCATCTCCAACGCCGCCGCCGCCCGCGGCCGGAAGTCGGTCGGCCGTAAAGGCGGCGAGTCCGGCTCCTACGACGACTGGACGGTGCCGGAGCTGAAGAAGCGCGCGAAGGAGCTCGGCCTCACCGGCTACTCGACGAAGACCAAATCCGAGCTGGTGAAGGAGCTGCGCGACCACTGACCCATCGTCGCGCGTACACTCGCGCCATGAACCTGCGCGACGTGGCCGCAGACCTGTACGGGGTCGAGCCCGCGGAGTTCGTCGCCGCGCGGGCTTCGGCCGCCGCGGGAGCCGACCCCGAGCTCGCGAAGAGCATCAAGGCGCTGCGGAAGCCGACGGCGTCCGCCGCAGCGGTCAACGCGCTGACCCGCCGCGACCCCGAACTGGTCGACCGGATCCTCCAGCTCGGCGACCGGATGCGGGACGCATTCGCCGCGCGCGACCGGGACGCCATCCGCGACCTGACCCGGGAGGAGCGACAGCGGCTGCTGCAGCGGGCCCTCCGCGACCTCGGGACGAGCGCGGCGGTCGGCCGCGAAGTCGAGGAGACCCTCCAGGCCGCCGTCGTGGACCCGGTCGCGGCCGCCGCGGTGCGCAGTGGGATGCTGGTCCGCGCACTCGAGTCGACCGGGGTGGAGTCGGTGGATGTGGCCGACGCGGTCGCGCTGCCGTTGGATGAGGGGTCGCTGACCGCCGCGGTGGAGCGGACCGCCGGCCCGCTGGTGGCACCCGGGCCCGCGAAGGCCTGCAAGGCGGCCCCGCCGCACGAGGACAGCGAGCCCGCACCCGACGCCGGCACCGAGTCCGCCAGCGAACGCCGCGAGCGCGAGCGCACGATCCGCGCGGCCGAGCGCGCTCTCGAACGCGCGCGGGCCGACGCCGAGTCGCTCGACGACGAACTGGACGCGGAGGTCGAGCGCCGCTCCGACCTCCAGGCCGAGCGCGACGCGCTCGAACGCCGCCTCCAGCGCACCGAGGCCGAGCTCAGCGAGTCGAAGGCCGCCGAGCGCGCGCTCCGGCGGCGCATCCCGGAGCTGCAGCGTGCGGTGCGGGACGCCGAACGCGCCCTCGACGAGGCGCGCGGCGACTGAGTTCTCCGGTCAGCCCGGAAGGTGCTGTTCGGCCTCGTCCTCGGCCATCACGACCATGCCGCCGGTGCGCTGCGAGGTGTGCATGAGCGCCTCCAGCCAGTGCGCGTTGATCGCGGGAGGCCGGCTGCCGGCGAACTGGAAGGCAAGCGGGATCTCGCGGCTGATCCAGAGCGACACACGCCCCGAACCCTGGTCGACGGGGACGTCCCAGTTGAGGAGGAAGCTCTCGTGGCGGCGCAGCTTGGCGACGACCGCGAGCTTGACGTGGCTCAAGACCCGATCGTCGAGGTCATATTCCTGACCTGCGCCGTAGAGCAGTTTTCCCATAGCTGCAATAGTGCCTTAGATCGAGCGCGAACTGCGTGGCGAATAAAGGGGATTGACACACCCCCGATATCCCGTTACTGGCGGGTAAGCGACCTCCGGAACGGCGCCGCCAGCGCGTGCGCGAGCCCGCGACCCCGGACCGCGAACAGCACGACGGCCAGCAGCGCGTAGCCGGCCGAGACGATCCAGCGCGCCTCCGTCGACGGGAACACGAAGGTGGCCGCGAACAGCGTGAACAGGGCGACCGCCCACCGCCAGTCGAACCGCAGAGACAGCAGCATGGCGACCCCGAGGAGGGTCTGCGTCGCCGTGAGCACGAACTCCTCGGTCTGCCGTCCGTCGAGCGGAAGCGCCCAGCCTCCGCCGCCGATCGCGTGCGCCAGCGGGAGGGTGCCGACGAGCGCCGTCCACTGGTTGACCTTGCTGGCGAGCAGGATGCCGAGACCGGCCGCCGCCCGGCCGCGCACCACGAAGAGCACCGCGATCACGAACTCCGGCGCCTCGGAGGCGAGCGGGGCGAGCCACTGCACGAGCAGGAAGTCGTCGATCCCGAGCGCGCGGCCTCCGGAGATCAGGCTGTGCGCGAACGGCTCGGCGAGCGCCAGGATGACGAGGGCGGCGACCACGAAGATCGCGACGACGGTCGCCCGCCGCGCGCGCGTCGGCAGCGCACCCAGGTCGCGGGCGACGCCCACCAGCTCGGGCTCCTCGGTCTCGGTGTGAGCCACGCGGACCAGGTAGTAGACGAACAGTGCCAGGAGGACGACGCCGAGCGCGACGTCGATCCGGCCGGTCAGCGGGATGATCAGCGTCAGCGCGGACGCGATCAGGAGCAGGCCGAGTTCGGTGCGGTTCTCCCGCGGCAGGGCGATGGCGAACGGCCTGCGCCGCACGTCCGGGTCGGGCGAGCGGCGGCCGCGCAGCGCGCGGAGCGCGAGGAACGCGACCAGCAGGAGGAACGGCCAGCCGAACCCGAGCAGCAGCCGGTTGGAGCCCGTCATGTTGGCGGCCGCATACGGGGCCAGCGACGGGTCCGACCCGGCGGAGAACGCGAAGTAGAGGTCGATCGCGTACTCGGGCAGGATCGCGACGACCGCGAGGAGGCCGACAGCGAGGCCGCCGGAGATGTCCAGCTCGGCGGCCTCCCCGGCCCAGGCGAGCGCGAACGCCGCCGCGACGATGGCGAGGCCGAAGGAGAGCATCCCGACGAGCGGCGGGAGGTCGACGCCGGTCAGGCGCAACGCGACGCCCTGGGCCGCGATGGCGGCCGCGATGCCGAGCGGGAGGAGCAGTCGCATCCCGGGGCGGCGCGGCGGGGCGACCGCGGGGGCAGCGGCGGGTCTGACAGTGGGGGCGGGTCCGGGCATCGGACGGTCCTCTCGCTCGCGCGGCGACCGGGCGCGCGAGGAGACCGGCCACCGCTGACGGGTGGCCGAAGGTCTCGCTCGCCCCGCGGGCGCTGCCCGCGGGGTGGCACGCCGGGCCGGGCTTCGTGGCCGGCCAGTATGTCGACGTGCCGCGGGGAGCTACTCCCCTTCGACCCGTCCAGCCTGTCAGCGCGCGCAGTCGAGCGTGGCCCCGGCGGGCGGATTGCCAGCGTTTCGCGCGCCCTAACTCGGCGGCTCGGGCGGCCTGGCAGCTATGTCAGCGGCGCGTCGAGGAAGGCCAGCAGATACGGGAGGAAGGCGCGCAGCGCACGGTCGTCGCCCGCCGCCGCCAGCACCTCCCCCAGGTAGTCGCCGTGCGTGCCCGGCACGATCAGCAGCCGGGCGTCGGGCAGCAGGGCCGCGACCTCCACGAAGTGGCCGGCGCGGACGACGTCGCGGTCGGCACCCACGACCAGCGTCGGAGCGGTGACCGAGCCCACGAGTTCGTCCGGGAAGTCCGCGAAGCCGAGCATCAGCGCGCGGTCGAGCTCGAACATCCGCCTGGCGTGCTCCGGGTCGCGGCTCACTGCCGCGTCGGCCTCCGCGTAGACGGCGGGAAGGTCCTCGAAGCGGCCCGCCTCCAGCCCCTCCCAGAAGCCGTCGACCATCGCGTCGCGCCGCAGCGGGGCGGAGGCCAGCACCAGCTTGCGCACCAGCGCAGGGTGCCGCGCGGCGAGTTGGAACGCGACCTGACCGCCGTTGCTGAAGCCGAGCACGTCGACCGGGCCGACGCGCAGGTCCGCGAGCACGGCGGCGACATCGTCGGCCGACTCCTCGAAGGACGGCTCGCGGTCGCCCGCCGGCGTACGGCCGTGTCCCTGCAGCTCGACCGCGAGCACCGAGCGGCTGCGCTCCAGCAGCGGGAGCAGCATCCCCCAGTTCGACTCGATCGTGGAGCCGCCGCCGTGGATCAGCAGCAGCGGCGGGTGCGGCGAGTCCTCGTCGCCGTGCCATTCGCGATGCAGGGGGATGCGCGTCACAGTGCCAGACGCTACCGCCCCGCACGCCCCGCGCACTACTTCTGTTGACAATCCGGCAAAAGACGTGCGGCGGACGAGGAGAAGTGATTAGGCTGGTCGGGTTCGCGCGCATCGAATACCAGGCAAGGAGGCCTTCACAGGCATGTCCAATCCACTCGCTGTCGCTGCGCTCGGCTTCTGGCACGTCCACGGCAAGGATTACGCCCGCGACGCCCAGGAGCATCCCGGCACCACGCTCGTCGCCATCTGGGACGACGACCCCGAACGCGGCCGGGAGGCCGCCGAGAGGTTCGGCGTCGAGTTCGTCGCCGACCTCGACGAGCTGCTCGCCCGTGACGCCCTCGACGGCGTCACGGTCACCACCTCCACCGACCAGCACGTCGACGTCATCTCGCGCGCCATCGCCGCGGGCAAGCACGTCTTCACCGAGAAGGTGCTCGCCCCGACCGTCGCGGACGCGGACGCGCTGGTCGCAGCCGGCGACGCCGCGGGCGTCTCGCTCGTGGTCTCGCTGCCGCGCCTCCACCACGGCTACACCGCCGCGATCGAGGAGGTCCTGGACGCGGGCGCACTCGGCGAGCTGGCCTACAGCCGGGTGCGCCTCGCGCACGACGGCTGGATCGCCGGCTGGCTCCCCGACCGGTTCGGGAACCCGGCGGAGGCCTACGGCGGCGCCCTGACCGACCTCGGCTGCCACCCGATCTACCTGACCCGCCTCTTCCACCGGAGCGAGCCGCAGCGGATCACCGCGACGTACGCGAACCTCACCGGCCGGGAGGTCGACGACAACGCCGTGGTCACGGCCGAGTTCGACGGCGGGCGCATCGGCGTGATCGAGGCGAGCCTCGTGCAGACCCCCGGCGACTTCACCATCGAGCTGCGCGGCACTCAGGGCGCGCTCTCGTACGGCGGGGCAGCGGGCGGGCTCTACCTGAACACCGGCGACGGCTGGCAGGAACTGCCCGTGCCGGACGACGGCGCAGGCGCGTTCGACGAGTGGGTGCGGCGCATCCACGACGGCAGCAGGGCCGACGCGAACCTCGACCACGCGCTCGCGCTCACCCGCGTCGTGGTCGCCGCGAACGCCTCCGCCGCCGAGGGACGCCCCGTCGCGCCGTTCCCGACGCTCACGCGCTAACGCGCTAACGCGCCATCCCGCCAAACCGTCATTCGCCGAGGGGCACGTTAACGCCCCTAACCGGCACCTTTTGGGGCGTTTACGTGCCCCTCGATCACTTGGAGTTTCTCTATGTCCAGCACCACCGTTCGTATCGGGCTCATCGGCGCCGGCGGCATCGCCGGCGCGCACGTGGAGGGCTACCTCCGCAACCCCGACGTCATCACCTTCGCGGCCGTGGCCGACCCGGTGCGCGAGAGCGCGGAGAACCGCGCGGCGGCGTCCGGCGCGGCCGTCTACGCCGACTACCGCGTCATGCTCGCCGAGGCCGACATCGACGCCGTCGACATCTGCCTCCCGCACCACCTGCACAAGGACGCGATCGTCGCCGCCGCGCGCGCCGGCAAGCACATCCTGTGCGAGAAGCCGCTCTGCCTGACCCCGGAAGAGGCTGCAGAGGTCACCGCCGCGGTCGAGGAGGCCGGCGTCACCCTGATGTGCGCGCACAACCAGCTCTTCCTGCCGGCCGTCTCGCGGGCGAAGGAGCTGATCGAGTCCGGCGCGATCGGGCGCGTCTACGAGGTGCGCACGACGGACTCGTTCTTCAACGACTTCGACCCGGCGAACATGGGCTGGCGCGCGCACGCGTCGACCTCGGGCGGCGGCGAGCTGATCGACACCGGTTACCACCCCACCTACCTGCTGCTGCACCTGGCCGGCGGCGCCCCGGTGGAGGTCACGGCGATGCTGGCCACGCACCGCCTGTCGTTCATGGAGGGCGAGGACTCCGCGACCGTGCTGGTCCGCTTCGACAACGGCGTGATCGGCACCGTCGTCACGAGCTGGGCGTACGAGGCGGCGCCGGGCACCGAGAAGTTCTCGGCGGTCGGCGAGCTCGGCAGCCTGACCTCCGACGGCACGACGCTCACGGTGAAGCGCCGCGGCGACGCCGAGCCGACCGTGGTCGAGCTGGAGCCGGTGCACGAGTTCGGCGAGGAGCTGGGCCACTTCGCCCGCAGCATCCTCGACGGCACACGCCCCCTGCACACGCAGAAGGAGGGCATCGAGGTGCTCGGCATCATCCTCGGCGCCTACGAGTCCGTGCGCACCCGCACCGTCGCCACCATCCCCGCCCTCTCCCCCGCCCGCTGACCCACTTCCACTGTCGAAGGGCACGTAAACGCCCCAAAACCACGGTTTTAGGGGCGTTAACGTGCCCTTCGGCGTGGCCGCGGACCTGCCACCAACGAGGCCGTCTCCACAGCAAATCCATAGCTGATTGACACTCAATCTATTTCATTTCAACAGCTTGAAAACTGTTCCCAAATCGCGTCTGTTGGGGTTAAAGTGACGCATGAGCACTCCGAGGATGGGGCGCACTACTGGTGGTCCCGAACATCCGCGACACGATGACTTCGTCGCGGTGCCCTACTTGCGTCAAGGGCAGCTCATCTCCTTGATCCGCTGGAGCCAGGTCAACGGCGAATGGCGGTACACCACCATGCTCGCCCAGTACCTCCATCGCGACGAGGAGAGCTGGTACCTCGTGATCAACGGCCAGCGCGCCAAGATCAGCCGAGCGGAGTGGGCCATCTTCAACTGATTCCGCGGGATGGCGCGGTGTACTGTCCGTCGAATGAACGATCAGGACGGCGAGGACGGCCGCCGACGCGGTGTCACGCCCGAGCACCGCTGGCCCGCCGTGATCGGCACCCTCGTCGCGCTCGTCGCCTACGCCTTCCTCCCGAGCGTCGTCCCGCCCCTCGCCCGCTGGGCCGTCGTGGGCGTCTGCGTGCTGATGTTGGTCGCGCTCATCATCTACAACCCGCACCGGCTGGCCCGCGAGTCGACGTGGTCGCGGCGGGCGGAGATCGGGCTGGCCGTGCTGATCCTCGCCGCCAACCAGATCGCCTTCGTGGAGACGGTCCTTCGGCTGCTCGCCAAGCACGGCAACGGGCAGGAGATCCTGCTCGCCTCGCTGCAGGTGTGGGTCACCAACGTGATCGCGTTCGCGCTCGTCTACTGGACGATGGACCGCGGCGGCCCGGTCGCGCGGGTCACGCTCCCGCGCAAGAAGCTGCCGCTGGCCGACTTCCGCTTCCCGCAGGACGAGGACAAGGATGACGTGATCGAGGTCTCGCGCGGTTCGAGCCAGGTCATGGACTGGGTGCCGAACTACGTCGACTACTTCTACTTCTCGCTGTCGAACTCGATGGCGTTCAGCCCGACCGACACGATGCCGCTCACCCACCGGGCCAAGCTGCTGATGTCACTGGAGTCGTTCGCGGGGTTCGTGCTGCTCGCGCTGGTGATCGCGCGGGCGGTGTCGTTGATCGGGTGAGCCGACGCCCGCTCAGTCCGGCAGCTCCCGCAGCGCGCTCGTGCGCTCCCCCGGCTGGTCGCCCGTGTTCACGGTGCCCTTCGGCTCGAACATCAGGACCAGCGCCTCCTCCTCCGCGAACGGGCAGTGCTCGGCGCCCTTCGGGACCACGAACACGTCGTGCGGTCCCAGCTCCACCTCGCGGTCACGGAGCTGGATGACGAGCCGCCCGGAGATCACGAGGAACAGCTCGTCGGTGTCCGGGTGCGAATGCCAGATGAACGAACCCTGCAGCCGGGCGACCTTCACGTCGTAGTCGTTCACGCTGGTCAGCCGGTGCGGCTGCCAGGGCTCGGGGACGAGTGCGAACGCCGCGTCGATGTTGTGGACGTCGGGAGTGCTCATGCGGCCCAGCGTAGGCAGCGCATCTTGCCAAGGACAGCCCCTGGGGCGTTGGATGCTCTCACAAGGAGCGTCCACCGACGGAAGGATGACCATGTCCGCCAGCGAACTGGAGATGTCGAGCGTCCGGTACCCGTATCGGGAGCGCATCTTCCACGTGGAGAAGAAGGCGCCGGGCGAGTGGGTCGTGCTCGACGAGTCGCACGCCGAGCTGGGGCGGCTGGTCCGGGTGTCGGCGGAGGGCGAGGAGCACGAGCCGGTGTTCGGCGCGATCCCCGTGGGCTATCTGGAGACGCTGCACGAGGGGTCGGACTGGAAGTTCCTGGTGGCCGCACTCATCAACGAGGCGCTCGACGAGCCGCCCACGCCGTCGGTCGTCCACCCGGGCGAGGCCTGACGCTCGGGTCGGACACCGACCGGGGCGCGCGGATGCCCCGAATATCTCCCCTTGGGGGCGTTCGCGGAGAGGCGGCGGCTACGATACCCGCAATGAACGCAGCGCTGCGCACGACGCTCGGCTGGGTGGCCGCGGTGCTGCTCAACCTCGGCGCTGTGCTCTTCGTGGTGGGCCTGATCGTGCCCCGCTCCGGCGACGCGTCGATCCTGGAGGTCGGGATCGGGATGCTCGTGGTCGGCGCGATCGTCGGCGCGGTGTGGCTGTACGCGAGCCGGCGGCCGAAGCGCTGAGGCGCAGAGATCCTGAGACGCCGAGACACCGAGACGCAGTGCAGCCCCGCCCGGGATGACGGAGCGGGGCTGCAGTCTCTGGGCGCGGTCGCACGACCACGCGGCCGGTCACTCGTCCGGCGACTCAGGATCGCCGACGAGGTCGGGGTTGGACGGCTGCTCGGCCGGGTCGAAGTCCGCGGGTGGCGGCTCGGCGCCGTCGTCGTCGTCGCCGTGATCAGCGTCCGGGTTCGGGAGTCCGCTCGTGTCGCTCATGCGGCCCACGAAACGCCGAACCCCCCTGCGTCCGCAAGGGGGTTCAGCGTCGCCGAAAGGGGCGTACCCTACCGGTTCGCCGCGGCCACGAGCTGGTCGAGCTGCTCGGCGGTGACCGGGCTGCCCGGGAACGAAGCCGCTCGGACCAGCGGGATGGACTCCGCCATCCGGCGCAGGCCCGGGTCGTTGAGCATGGCGCCCATCCCCTGAGCCTCCGCGCTCTGGGCAAGCGCCGCGCTCAGGATGGGGCCGCCGACCGGGTGGCTGAGCCACTCGCCGAGCGTCGAGTCGACGGTGAGCGGCGCCGCGCGCCCGTCGCCGGCGAGCGTCACGACGGCCGAGCCGCGCAGGTCGCGGGACGACGCCCCGACCTCCACGACGTAGTCACCGCCCTCCACGGTCCAGCCGCCGAGCTCGGTGTCGAAGTAGGCGAGGTCCTCGGCGGCCAGGTCGATCACCGCCGTCGCGGTGGCGCCGGCGGCCACGGCGAGGCTGGCGAAGCCCTTCAGCTCGCGCACCGGGCGCTGCACACGGGAGGCCGGCACGGACACGTAGACCTGGACGACCTCCCGGCCGTCGCGGTCGCCGGTGTTGGTGACGTCCACCGTCACACGGATGCCCTCGGCCGTCGCGGTCGCCGTGGGCGCCCCGAACGCGAACGTCGTGTACGAGAGGCCGTGGCCGAACGGGAAGGCGACCGC
Source organism: Leifsonia sp. EB41 (assembly GCF_041262565.1). Taxonomy (NCBI): domain Bacteria; kingdom Bacillati; phylum Actinomycetota; class Actinomycetes; order Micrococcales; family Microbacteriaceae; genus Leifsonia; species Leifsonia sp. EB41. Next base: position 2,122,841 of record NZ_JBGCCJ010000001.1, read on the forward strand.
CGCGTCGCGCGCGTCGACGTCGCGGTAGCCCACGAAGAGACCCTCGCCGTAGCGGACGTGGCCCTTCTCGCCGGGGAAGTTGAGGTACGAGGCGGTGTCCTCCAGGCGCACCGGAATGGTCTCCGCCAGCCGGCCGGACGGGTTGACGACGCCGAACAGCACGTCCGCGACCGCGCCGCCGCCGGCCTGGCCGAGCAGCCAGCCTTCCACGATCGCGGGCACACGATCCGCCCAGCCGGAGACGCGCACGACGCCGCCGTTGGAGAGCACGACAGTGACCCGCGGGTTGGCGGCGATCACGGCCTCCAGCAGCGCGGTCTGCGCGGCCGGCAGTTCAAGGTGCTCGCGGTCGAAGCCCTCCGACTCGTCCTCGCCGGGGAGGCCGAGGAAGACCACGACGTCGTCGGCGCCGGACGCGACCCCGACGGCCTCCGCCGTCAGCGCCACCTCGTCGGCGTCCGCGCCGAGCGCGTAACCCGGGGCGAACACGACGGTCGCGTCTCCGGCGAGCGCGTGCAGCTCGTCGAGCGCGTTGTCGAGGCGGGTCGGGACGATCTGGGAGGAGCCGGCGCCCTGGTAGCGCGGCGTCCGCGCGAACTCGCCGACGACCGCGATCGTGCGGCCGGCGTCGGTCGCGAGCGGGAGGACGCCCTCGTTCTTGAGCAGCACGATGGTGCGCCCGGCGACCTCCCTGGCGAGGGCGTGGTGCGCCTCCGCGTCGTAGGTCGCGCCCGCGTCGGCCCCGGCGAGCGCCTTGCCGACCAGGTCGATCACGCGGTCGGCGGCGGTGTCGAGCACGGACTCCGCCAGCGAGCCGTCGCGCACGGCGGCGACGAGCTGGGCGTCGGTGACGCCGCCGGTGGACGGCATCTCCAGGTCGAGCCCGGCCACGAGCGCGCTCACCCGGTCGTTGACCGCGCCCCAGTCGGAGACGACGAGCCCCTCGAAGCCCCACTCGTCGCGGAGGACCGAGGTGAGCAGCCACGGGTCCTCGCTCGCGTAGACGCCGTTGATCCGGTTGTAGGAGCACATCACCGTCCACGGCTGGGCGTGCGTCACGACGTGCTGGAAGCCGCGCAGGTAGATCTCGCGCAGCGGGCGCTCGTCCACGTCGGCGCTCACGCGCAGGCGGTCGGTCTCCTGGTTGTTGGCGGCGAAGTGCTTGAGCGAGGCACCGACGCCCTGCGACTGGAGGCCGCGGACCAGGGCGGCGCCGAGGCGGCCGGAGACGATCGGGTCCTCGGAGAGGTACTCGAAGTTGCGCCCGCACAGCGGCGAGCGCTTGATGTTGATGCCCGGCCCGAGCAGCACGCCGACGCCCTCGGCCTTGGCCTCCTCGCCGAGCGCCGCGCCGACCCGCTCCAGCAGCTCGGCGTCCCAGGAGGAGCCGAGCGCCACCGCAGGCGGGAAGCAGGTGGCGGGGACGCTGTCCCCGATGCCGAGGTGGTCGCCGCCCTGCGCCTGCTTGCGCACGCCGTGCGGGCCGTCGGTCAGGTAGATGGAGGGGATGCCGGCGCGGTCGACGCCCTCGGTCTCCCAGAAGCTGCGACCGCTCGTGAGCGACGCCTTCTCCTCGACGGTGAGTTCGGATGCTCGGGCAAGGCTGTCGACCATGATTCTCCTTCGGATGCGGTCGTGGGTGGCAATACCTTACACCACTCGGTTTTAAGGAAGGACATTCGTGCCGAATGTACGTTCTGGGCGCGCGTAAGGCGACATTCGGCACGAATGTACGCCGCGTCAGAGTCGCCGTATGAGGTCGCGGAGGGCGGTCATGTACTGGGTGGAGGCCTGGTAGCCGGGGTGGGTCGCCACTTTCACGAGGTAGAGCGGTGGGCCGAACTCGTCCGCGCCGCGGTCGATTTCGTTGTCCTTGAAGGACGCGTCGGGGAAGCCGAGGTAGTCGGTGCGGCGCCACAGATTCACCCAAGCCACCGAGCCGTCCGGCTGGGTCAGCAGCTCGCGCAGCGTGGGCTTGTCGCGTTCGGCGGGGTCGCGGCCTCCTGAGCCCTCGGCGTTGTGGTCCTCCACGACCTGCCTCAGCCAGGGGTCGGCCTTCCACAGCGACGGCGCGCGGCTCGGGAGGGTGCCGAGCGCGGCAGGGCCGAACAGCTCGGGGAAGAAGCGGCCGAAGTAGGCGCGGAGCTGCGTGCCGTAGGTGAGCAGGGCGACGTTCTTGAGGCCGTCGGTGGTGTCGGCGCCGAGGGTGAAGATCGTGGAGACGGCGAGGACTGCGCCGAGGCTGTGCGCGCTGACGACGACCTTGCGGCGCTGGCGCGTCGTCAGCGCCCGCAGCTCGTCGCGGGCGCGCTCCTCGGCGGTGCGGCGGTCCCCCACCGTCCCCGCGCCCGGGGCGATGTCGGCCTCCAGCCACGCGACCATCCGGTCGCGCAGCTCCGGGATGACGCGCTCGGCGTAGCAGGGCGGCCCGAACGGGTGGCCGGCGCGCGGGAGGAAGCACATCAGGTCCCACATCACGCCGATCGGGCGTTCCTTCGTCGTCAGCGCGTTCTCCGCGATCGTCACGACGGCGGCGACCGAGATCACGCCGAGCGCCGGGAGGGCGAGGTCCAGCAGGGCGGGACGCAGCGGTTGCGGAAGGGCGATCGCGACGCCGACGCCGAGCGCGAGCAGCGCGGCGAGGAGGCCGAGCACCGGCTCCCCGCGGTGGAACAGGGCGGCCGACCGGCGGGCGTTCAGCATCCGGAAGTCCAGCTTCCCCGCCGACTTCACCTGCGGCACCCGCCCGTCGCGGTAGCTGCGCAGCGGCTCGCGGATCGCCCGGCCTCCGACGGTCTCCGGCGTCGTCAGGCGCGGCGTCGTGCGCATCCGCAGCACGGCGACGACGAGCACGAAGAGCACGAGCGCGACGGCGAGCACCGGCACCGTCCCGCCGAAGTTGCGGTACGCGACCGGCGTCGTCAGGCCGCCGGGGGTGAGCGGGCAGATCGGGGTCGGACCGCCGGTGGAGGCGAGCGCGCACTGCGTCCCGAGCACGAGGAGGGTCGACAGCAGCATGGCGCCGCCGAGCGAGAGCAGCATGATCACGCCGGGGCCGGTCCCGCGCCAGCCCTGGTAGGCGAAGCTGCGGCGGCGGCCCATCGGCCAGAAGATCACCAGCGCGGCGAGCAGCACCGCGGCGAGGGCGGCGAGCAGGTACGCGGCCATGGTGAGCGGCGCGAGGCGCAGATCCTTCGGAGTGGACACGACCGCGACCAGCAGGGAGACGCCGCCGACCGCCACCACGATCACGGACAGCCAGCGCGGCACCCCGCGGCGCCAGCCGAGGGCCGAGAGGGCGATGGCGAGCAGCACGCCGAGGATGATGGAGGGCGCGATCACCAGGCCCAGGAACGAGGGCGCGTGCTCCACGGTCGGCCCGGCGGGCACCGCCACCGCCACGGCGACCGCGGCGTAGACCACGATCGCGGCCAGCAGCATCCACCCGGCCACGGCCTCCCTGCGCCGCAGCGTCAACCGGATGAGCGTGTGCCGGCGGGCGTTCCGGAGGTCGGGCTGGACCCCCGCCATCCCCCGCTCGGCGCGGCCGTGCACGGTGGTGTCCACATTGCGCACGACAAGGGCGATGACCAGGACCAGTCCGGCCGCGCCGAGAACCGCGCCGAGGGTCAGCCACCACCGCGACAGGAGCGGAGTGGTCGCCGGGTCCAGGCACTCCGGCGGGACGTCGACACCGGCGGGCGCGCACGTCCAGAACACGCCGTCCCAGCCGACCAGCAGCGCCATCAGGAAGAACGCAGCCGCTGTGTGCAGCAGTTCGCTCGGCGCCTTCACCCGGGTGATCCCCCAGAACCCGTCCGTCGCGAGCGGGCGGCGCGGGGCGGCGGCCTGACCCTCCGTCACACCGCTGAGGTCGCTGGCGGCACGGATCTTGGCGGCGGTGCCGAAGATCCCGGCCTCGTACCGGGTGCGCGCCTGGTGAGAGACGAAGAACAGCAGCAGCACGCCCGCGATCGGGACGAGAGAGAGCAAGGCGACCCGGATGCCGCGGTGGTCGAGCCCGGGCGAGGTGAAGAACGCGGTCACCCAGCCGGGCAGCGCCGGGCACAGCGACGGGCGCGCCAGGCACTGCGTCCCGATCAGGTCCAGGCTCACCGAGGCCAGCGCGCACACGTACAGGAGGGTGAGGCCGAGCGCGAACACCCTCAGCGACGCAGCACCGCGGCCGGCCTGCCATTCGCCGGTGCGCGGCTGGTCGGGGATGCGGCGCGTCCAGTAGGCGGTGTTGCACAGCCCGAACGGCAGGATGAGCAGCCAGGCGAGCTGCACGAAGAACTGGCCGATCGCCACGAGCGCGCCGCCGCCGTAGCGGGCCAGCATCCCCCACGAGTAGCCCTCGCGGCGGATCACGGTCGGAGGCGTCGCCGGATCGGACGGATCGGACGGGTCGACGGTCGGGACGTAGAAGCCGCCGTTCTCGTCGGCCTGGTCCGGGCGCACGTCACCTGGCGCGACGCCGAGCATCTCCGCCGGCGGCGTGTTCTTGATCCCGTGGATCCTCAGCTCCAGGACGGTCGGCCCGCGCGTGGCGAAGACCGACGGCGACCGCGCCATGCCCGCAGGGTACCGGGGGGCGGACAGGTGCGTCTACAGGGAGTGCGCGCCTGTGCAGGACTCTGGTCGCGCGGGCCGCGAAAGCGTAATCTCCTCGCTATGAGCAACCCTGAAGAGCCCACCGGCGACGCCCGCGAGAACCTCGAGGGCAGCTACACCGAGTCCGACGACGAAGGACCGCACGAGCGCACGGTCCACGGTCAGTATACGGAGACCGAGGAGAACCCCGGCCCTGAGCCCGAGGTCGAGGGCTCGTACACCGACGTCGACGAGCCGGCCGACGCACCCGAGGGCGAGTACACCGACGGCGACTACCGCGAGCCCTGAGCCCGCGCCCCGAATCCGACCGTCGAGGGGCACGTTGTTGTCACTTTTAGCGCCCAAAAGTGACAACAACGTGCCCCTCGCGGGTCAGGCGTAGCGCTTGCGGGCCTTCTCGGCCTGCTTCTTGGCGTTCTTGCGCGCCTTCTTGACGTCCGGGTTGTTCCAGAACGCGGTCACCGACTCGACGATCTGGTCGTAGCGCTCCCGGCCGGCCCGTGAGCCCAGGAGGTAGGCCACCGCGATGAGGAGGAGCACGAAAAAGGTCTTGGGTCGCATGCCGCGACGATAGCCCCCGGCCACGCCCGTGGGAAGGGTCGTCCGGTCAGGCGCCCGCGTGCTCGCGCGAGCGCGTCAGCCTGCTCAGGAGGATGTGGAGCGGTCGCGAGAGGAACAGCAGCAGCAGCCACAGCATCCCGACGCCCGGGAAGAGCACCGCCAGCACCCCGGAGACGACCAACAGGATGATGAAGGTCCAGCCGCGCAGGGGATCGGACTGGGCGGCGCCCTCCTCCGACAGCATCCCCGGCGTGCGCACGATGAGGAGCTCCATGAGCTGCATGGCCAGGGTCGTCAGCAGCAGATTGCCGATGTAGAGCGCGTAGACGTCCGGCTTCTCGTTCGGGCTGTCGGAGAGGACGTTCGCGGTGAACGGCATGAACACGATGCACGCCAGCCACAGCATGTTGAGCCACAGCAGCGCGGGCGTGTAGCTCTCGATCCAGCCGAAGACCTGGTGGTGCACCATCCAGAGCCGCGCGATGACGACGAAGGAGATCACGAAGGCCAGGAGCTGCCAGAAGTTGTGCTGGAAGTACGGACCGATGCCTTCCCTCGCGACCTCCGGCCCCGCATCGACCAGCGGGAGGATGAGCAGGGTGATCGCGATGGCCACGACGGCGTCGGAGAAGTTGACCAACCGGTCGAATCCCCGCTGTGTCCGCACCACCGCCATACGCACATACTGCCTGACGGTCGCCCGTTCATGCGAGACTGCGGGGATGCCGCACCTCAACACCGGACCGGGCGAGTACGACCTCACGGCGAGCGCGCTGATCTTCCGCGAGCTCGACGGACGCACCTGCCTGCTCGTGCACCGTCACCGCAAGCGCGGCATCCTGATGCAGCCGGGCGGGCACGTCGAGCGCGCGGAGGACCCGTGGGCCGCGGTCGCGCACGAGCTGCGCGAGGAGTCCGGCTTCGACCTGGAGCAGCTCCTGCTGCTCCAGCCGGCGCACCGGATCGAGCGCGCCGAGGGCATCGCCGTGCTCCCGACGCCGCTCGTCGTGGACGTGCACCCGATCACCGACGACCACGCGCACACCGACATCGTGTACGCGTTCGTCGCGACCACCGACCCGGCCGGGGCGCCCGGCGAGGACGAGTCGCAGGAGCTGCACTGGCTGCCGGTGGACTCCCTGGCCGGTCCGGATGCACCGGCCGACCTGGCACCGGGACTGGCGGAGGTCGCGCTCTACGCGATCGACGCGATGAGGTCGTCGATGCTGGTGACGGTCACGCCGCCGCGGGCGAACACCTTCGCGGTGAGCACCTGGTGGACCTCGGGATCGGAGTCCCAGCAGCCGTCCTCCAGCACGACCAGCCGGTAGTCGCGGTCGGACGCATCGCGCACGGTCGAGAGGACGACGCCGCTCGTCGCGACGCCCGCGAGCACGAGGGTGTCGATGCCGCGCGCGTCGAGCTGCTCCTTCAGGTCGGTGGTGCTGAACGCGCCGACGCGCTTCTTGCGCACGACGATCTCGCCGTCGGCGGGAGCGATGCGCGGATCGATCTGCGTCTCGGGGCGGCTCGCGTCGAGACGCTCGGCCGCGCCGGCGAACCGGGAGCGCGGCGGGATGGCGGCGGCCTCCTCCGCGGTGAGGGCGACGCGGACATAGCCGACGGTGACACCGGCGGCGCGGGCGGCCTCCCTGGCGCGCGTCAGCCCGGCGAGGAACGCGTCGGCATCGGGCATGCGGGAGAGGATGCCCGGCTGGAGGTCCATGAGCAGGAGCGCGGTCGTGGCGGGGTTCAAGGCGAGATCGTTCACATGGATAAACTACCTCGCTACTTCGCCCGCGCCTTGTTGTTGCGCGAGTCGTGCGTCAGCTCGATCAGCCCGAGCTGCTCCAGTAGCGGCGGCAGGTACATCCCGAACCGGCCGCGGTAGCCCTTGCGGAGTCCGTACCAGCCGCCGACCGGGTTCACCGGGTCGCGGCCCCAGGCCTCGATCGTGCCGGCGACCACCGGCTTGTTCTCGTCCGCGGCGCCCAACGGCACCCAGTCGCCCTGCGCGCGCAACCACGTCGCGAGGTCGTCGATCGCGCTCGCGTGGTAGCTCAGCCGGGTCGAGCCGACCTGGCAGACCAGTGCGGGCGGGTCGGCCGCGTCGTCGCGGTACATCGTGTACTCCGAAGTGCCCGGCGCCGTGGTCAGCCGCCACGGATCGTCCTTCGTGCCTGCGCTCATGGTTCCTCCTAGTGTCTCTGCGAGAAGTCTGGACCCGCTCAGTCGCAGGCCACCAGTACCGCGTCGCTCACGTCGCTGAGGTGGCGGAGGGCGCGGCGACGCTCGTCGGCGGTGTTGGTCAGGTAGGCGAGCACGACGTCCCGCGCCGGGTCGGCCCAGACGTTGCAGATGCTGCTGCCGTTGTGGCCGAACGTGCGCGGGTCCGCTCGGGAGCCGGTCGGGCGCGCCAGGCCGATCGGGCCGCCGAGCTGGAAGCCGTACGCCCAGCGCACCGGGTGGCCCATGATCCGGTCGGGCTCGCCGTCGCTGGAGACGGCACGAGCCGCGGCGATCGTCTCGGGGCGGAGCACGCCCTCGCCGCCCGCCAGCAGCAGGTGGTAGAACTCCGCCAGCTCGCGGCCGTTGGTGCTGACCGCCGCGGCCGGCACCGGCACCGCGCGGGTGCGCGGCCGGTTGAAGAGGAGGGTCCTCGCCCGCTCGGGAGCGCTCAGGGCGCGGAGCGGGACGGCCCGGCCGGCCGCCGCCTCCGGGAGGCCGAGCGTCGTCTCGGTCAGCCCGGCCGGGCGCAGGAGGTTCTCGGCGATGAAGCGCTCGGCCGGCATCCCGCTGACACGGCGCACCAGCTCGCCGAGGATGAAGCCGAAGCTCAGCACGTGGTAGCCCACGACTTCACCCGCAGCCCAGCGCGGGCGCGCGTCCTCCGCCGCCGCCACGGACCGCCGCGGGTCGGTCATGCGCACGGTGTCGCCCAGCAGCGTGCCGGTCGAGTACGGCACGCCTGCGCGGTGCGAGAGGACGTGCCGGATGGTGATGTCCGACTTCCCGCCGCGCGCGTACGCGGGCCAGTGCGCAGCCACCGGGTCGTCCAGCCGCAGCATCCCCCGCTCGGCGAGCAGATGCACGGCGAGGGCCACGAAGGGTTTGCTCACCGAGAACGTGTAGAACAGAGCGTCGCGATCGCACCCGACCCGGCGGTCGAGGACGACCTCCCCGCTGTGGACGACGGTGAGCCATGACGCGCCCCCGCGACTGTCCACGAGGTCGAGGACGCGGCGGAAGTCGGGCATGACCGCATCATCGCGTGCCTTCCTGGAGGGTGCAAGGAGTGGGTTTTCGGTGCTGCCCGAACACTTGCATTCGCTTTCTGCCTACTGTATACAGAATACAGATCAATTCAGCACCACCCCACAGCAGAGACTCTCAAGGAACGAGGTACTCATGTCTCGCGTCGACTCAAAGGTGAGAAGGGCGCTGGCCATCACGGCGGCCGCCGCATTGGCTCTCGGACTCGCCGCCTGCTCCGGCAACGGCGGATCCGGCACCAAGACCGTCGTCTGGTCCACCTGGGGAACCCCCGAGGAACTCACCCGGTACAAGGAATTCGACACCCAGTTCATGAAGCAGCACCCCGACATCAAGGTCGTGCTGCAGCCGGTCGCCGACTACGGCGACTACCACACCAAGCTGCTCGCCGAGCTCGCATCCGGCACGGCTCCTGACGTCTTCTACATCGGAGACGACAAGATCGGGCAGTTCGTCAACTCCAAGGCGCTGCTGCCGCTGAACGCGCTGATGAACTCCTCGGCCAGCAAGACCAAGCCCGCCGACTTCGCGCAGGGCCTGTTCGGCGCCACCAAGAAGGGCGACGAGCTCTACGCGGCGCCCAACGACTCCAACCCGGACGCCCTCTGGTACGACAAGGCGGCCCTGAAGAAGGCCGGCGTCACCGAGGACCCGGCGAAGCTCGCGGCCGAGGGCAAGTGGACCACCGCGGCCTTCCTCGACATGAACGAGAAGCTGCACAAGGCCGGACTGACCGGCTCCATGTTCTGGAACTACTGGTCCACCCACTACGGCTGGATCTCCTCCCAGGGCGGCACGGCCTTCGACTCCAGCGGGAAGTTCGTCGCCAACACCGACCCGACCAGCGTCAAGGCGATGGACGTACTGGCCAAGAACTTCCAGAACGGCACCTTCGTCGTCGCCGACACCCTTCCGACGGGCGCCGGCGCGGACAGCGTGTTCGTCACCCATAAGGCCGGCTTCTTCGTCCAGGGCCGCTACACGATCGGCACCGTGAAGGCCGCGGGCGACCCGGAGAACTACGACGTCGCGCCCTGGCCGACGCCATCCGGCAAGGCCGCTCCCACCGGCGTCGCGGTCAGCTACCTCGCGATCAACGCCAAGACGAAGAACCAGGACGCCGCGTTCACGTTCTGGACGAACTTCCTGTCTGCGGAGGGCCAGACCTTCCGTCTGAAGGGCGGCGGCAACGCGGTCCCGTCCATCAAGGGCGCCGACTCGGTCGTCCTGGACGGCTACCCGGCACACGCGCAGACCATGATCGACATGCGGGACATCGGGTTCGAGGACCCGACCACCGAGGCCTCCGTGCCCGGGCTCTCCAGCGACATCAGCGACAAGATGCTGGCGCTGTACCAGGGCAAGGAGTCCACGCAGGCCACGCTCGACGACGTCGCGAAGATGATCGCCGACAAGACCGGCGGCAAGTGAGGCGACGGACGTGAGCGCACTGGGAGAAGCGGCCGTCGTCACCGAGGCCGAGGTCACCCCCGTCTCGCCGGGCGGGCTCCGCAAGGAGTCCGCCTGGCGGCGTCGCGACCGCCGCTGGGGCTACGTCTTCGTCGGCCCGCAGCTGCTCGGGATGGCGCTCTTCGTCGTCGTGCCGTTCGCGGCGAGCATGGTGCTCGCCTTCGCGCACTGGGATGGCCTCAACGACCTGAGCTGGGTCGGCTTCGACAACTTCAAAACGGAGCTGACCGACCCGCTGTTCGGGAGGTCGATCCTCAACACCCTGCTGATCGCGCTCATCACGGTGCCGATCGGCCTCGGGCTCGCCGTCGTGCTCGCGGTCGCGCTCGAACGGCTCAAGACGCGGACGCTCTACCTGATCCTGTTCTTCGCGCCGGTCGTCACCTCGTCGGTCGCGGTCGCCATGATCTGGCAGCAGCTCTTCCGCAAGGACGGCGTGATCAGCGGTTTCATCGCCTCCGTCTTCCACGTCGCTCCGCCGGACTGGCTCGGCGACCCGCACCTGGCCCTGCTCGCCGTGTGCATCGTGACGATCTGGTCGTCGGTCGGCCTCAACGTCATCATCTTCCTGGCCGGCCTCCAGAACATCTCGCCCGCGGTCATCGAGGCCGCACGGCTCGACGGCGCCGGCGCGCTCACCCTGTTCTTCCGGGTGCGGCTGCCGCTGCTGTCGCCGATCATCTTCTTCTCGACGGTCATCGCGTTCATCAGTTCGCTGCAGACCTTCGACACCGTCTTCATCCTCACGGCGAACGCCGGGCCGGACAACGCGACCCGGACGATCGTCTACCACATCTACGACCTGGGCTTCGGGAAGTTCCAGTTCGGCCCCGCGAGCGCGGCCTCCATCATCCTGCTGGTCATCACGCTGATCATCACGGGGATCCAGTTCACCGCGCAGAAGAAGTTCGTCCACTACGAGGATGGTGCAGCATGACCACCGCTGAGCTCCGGACGCCCACCCCGACCGCCGCCCCGCCGGCCTCCGCGCCCCGGGCGCCCCGCACCGGCCGCGGCGCCTCCCGCGCCCGCAATGCCGCCCTCCACGTCGTGCTGCTCGCCGGCGGGATCGCGATGGTGTTCCCGTTCCTCTGGATGCTGATCACCTCGTTCAAGTCGCTGCCGCAGCTGCTGAACGACCCGCTGAGCTTCTGGCCGCAGCCGTTCACGCTGCAGAACTACGTGGACGCCTGGAACGACGTCCCGTTCGGCAGCGCCTACTGGAACACGATCTACATCGCGGTGCTCGTCGTCGTCGGCACGCTGATCACCGCCGCGATGGCCGGGTACGCGTTCGCGCGCATCCCGTTCCGCGGCAGCCGGGTGCTGTTCGTCGTCTTCCTGGCGACGCAGATGATCCCGATGCAGGTGACGCTCATCCCGTTCTACTTCCTGATGGCGAGGCTCGGCTGGGTGGACTCGCACCTCGCGCTGATCGTGCCGGCCGCGCTGGCCAACCCGTTCGCGGTGTTCCTGATGCGCCAGTTCGTGCTGTCGCTGCCGAAGGAGCTGGAGGAGGCCGCCATCGTCGACGGCGCCGGCCGCTGGCGGATCTTCTGGAGCGTCGTCCTCCCCAACCTGAAGCCCGGGCTCGGTGCGCTCGCGATCATCGTGGCGCTGAGCACCTGGAACAACTTCCTGCTGCCGCTGGTCATCCTCAACACGCAGGACAACTTCACGGTGCCGCTGCTGCTGCAGAGCTTCCGCGGTCAGTTCGGGTCGGTGAACTACGGCCTGATCATGGCGGCGTCGGCGATCGCCACCATCCCGATGCTCATCGCGTTCGTGATCGGTCAGCGGCGCATCCTGAACAGCATGGCGGCGTCGGGGCTGGGCGGCCGGTGAGGGCCGCGGACCGGGTCTCGCCGTTCCTCGACCTGGAGTCGGCGCCGTTCACGCTGCCGGGGTCGCGGATCCTGGTGTTCCGTGACGCCGGGCTGCCGGACGCTCTGACGGTGCGGCTCGCGGAGTACGAGCGCGACCTGGACGACTGCGTGCTCGTGCGGACGCTGCGGGTGCTCGACGGCGACGGGCGCGCGGTCGCGGTGTCCGCGGTGCATCCCGACCGCATCTCGTTCGGCCCGGACGTGACGCTGACCTTCGACGGGCCGTCCGCGCTGAGCGTCGGCGGCGACGGCGTGTGGACGGTGGAGGTCGACCTCCCCTCCGGCGACTCGCCCGTCGCGCTCGCCTCGGCGGACGGCGCCGTGCGGATCACCTCCACCGGAGTCGCGCGCGGGGCCGCGCACGCCGACGCCCTCGCCGCGACCTCCCGGATCTGGGAGGACTGGTTCGCCCGCACGCCCGCCGTCCGGGCCGACCTCGCCGACATGACCGCGTTCTGCTGGTGGGTGCTCGGCGCCAACATCGTCTCCCTCCCCGGCCGCGGGGCCCGTGCCGTCGTCCCGTCGAAGATCGGCTACGTCGGGCTCTGGCAGTGGGACGCGTACTTCATCGCCTCCGGCCTGCGGCACGGCGACCCCGACCTGGCCCGCGAGCAGCTCGAACTCGCCTTCGGGTACGCCGGGGCGGACGGGCAGCTCCCGGACGTCGTGCACGACGAGGGCATCCTCGCGTCGAGCGACGACCTCCCGCCGGGTGACCGCGACAACCTCCGCCGCGCGGGGTCCGCCATCGCCGACCCGACCGCGCCCATCCCGCTGACCAAGCCGCCGCTCGCCGCGTGGGCGCTGCGCCGGCTGGAGGGCTACGTGGACGACCCGGCGTTCTTCGACAGCGCCTGGGAGGCCGTGGCCCGCAGCCAGGACTGGTGGTTCACGCACTCCGACCTCGACGGCGATGGGATGCCGGAGTACGGCCACCCGTACTCGTCCGGGCTGGACGACAGCCCCGTCTTCGACGCGGAGCTGCCGGTGGCCTCCCCCGACCTCGCGGCCTACCTGATCCTGCAGGACGACCTGCTGGCCGGACGCGCACGTGCTGTCGGGGACGCGGACGGCGCCACCCGTCACACCGCGCGGGCGTCGCGCACCCTCGCACTGCTGGAGGCGATGTGGGACGAGTCGGCCGGCTACTTCCGCTCGTACGGCGCGGGGGCTCCCGTGGACGCGGAGACGGCCGTCTCGCTGCTGCCGCTGCTGACCGGCCGCCTGCCGGGGCGCTACGTGGCCGGCATCCTCGCCGCCCTGGACGACCCGACCCGCTTCGCGACGCCGTGGAGCGTGCCGACGGTGGCGCGCCGAGAGCCGGACTACTCAGACGAGCGCATGTGGCGCGGCCCGGTCTGGGTGAACGTCAACGCGCTCCTCGCCGAGGGCCTCGCGGTCTCGGGCCAGCCGGAGCGGTCGCGGGCACTCATCGAGGAGACGCTGCGTCTGGTCATGCACGGCGGCGGTCCGCACGAGTACTACAACCCGTCGACGGGCGGCAAGCCTCCGCGCGCGACGACCGCGTTCGGGTGGTCGGCGGCGCTGTTCGTGGACCTAGCCGTACAGGTCAGCGCCTGAGATTCGTCACGAATCGCGGCTATCCGTCGTCGAGAGCGACGATTCGTGACGAATCCACGCGCGGGTCAGCTCAGCCGCTCCCAGTTGATGCCGGCGTCGGCCAGCAAGCGGCGCATGCCGTTCGTCCAGTTCTCGGCCAGGGCGGCCTTCGCGGCCGGGACGTCGCGCTCGACCAGGTGCCGGGCGATCTGCGCATGCTCCTCTGCCGAGCGCTCCACGAGCACGTCGTCGCCCACGAGGAGGCTCTCGTAACGGTGGATGGCGCTGCGGACCTGGGCGATCTGCTCCAGCAGCGTGCGGTTGGGGCAGGCGCTCAGCATGAGGTTGTGCCACTCGTCGTCCTTGCGGTTGACGATCGCGTGCTCGGCGAGGTCGTCCGAGAAGGCAGCGGCCAGGGCGGCGAGGCGCTGGCCGAGGGCGGCGAGCTCGTCCACCGGCGACAGGTCGAGCGCCAGGCCCTCCAGGGTGACGATGATCGGGCAGAGGTCCTCGAACTCCTGCGCGCTGAGCGGCACGAAGCGGAAGCCCTTGCCGTTCTCGCTCTCGATCTGGCCCTCGGACTCCAGGGCGATGAGGGCCTCGCGCAGCGGCGTGCGGGAGACGCCGAGCTCGGCCGCGAGCTGCACCTCGTTGATGCTCTCCCCCGGGCGGACCTCGCCGGCGCGCATCCGCGCGAGGAGTTCCTCGCGCACCTGTGAACGCAGGTTCTTGCGCTCGATCGCCATGTGACCTCCCGGCCGGACTCGTGGTCGCCAGCTTAGGGGTTGACCCGTCGCTTCGATCCCTTTAGCGTTACTGTATACAGAATACAGTCGACACGGCAGAGAACACAAGGAGACCGATGACGATCCCCGAGCCCCGGAGCATCCGGCTCGACGCGCTCGCCTACGGCGGCGACTACAACCCCGACCAGTGGCCCGAGGAGGTCTGGGCGGAGGACGTGCGCCTCATGGTGGAGGCCGGCGTCAACATCGTCACGCTCCCCGTCTTCTCCTGGCCGCTGCTGGAGCCGGAGCCCGGCAGCTGGGACTTCGCCGGACTGGACCGCATCATCGACCTCCTCTGGGCCCACGGCATCACGGTCGACCTGGCCACCGCGACCGCGACGCCGCCCGCGTGGCTCGTCCGCGAGCATCCCGAGGTGCTGCCGTGGAACGTCGACGGCGTCCGGCTGGAGTTCGGATCCCGGCAGTCGTACTGCCCGAGCTCGCCCGTGTTCCGGGAGGCCGCCCTCCGGCTCACCCGCGCCCTCGCCGAGCGCTACGGCGAGCACCCCGCGCTCGCGCTCTGGCACGTCTCCAACGAGTACGGTGACCACGTCGCGCGGTGCTGGTGCCCGGAGTCCGCGCGGCACTTCCGCCGTTGGCTGGAGGCCCGCTACGGCGACATCGCCGGCCTCAACGAGGCCTGGGGCACGAGCTGCTGGGGCCAGCACTACCTGAGCTTCGACCAGATCGAGCCGCCGCGCACCGCGACCGGGCCGATCAACCCCGCCCAGGTGGTGGACTTCGAGCGGTTCTCGTCCGACGCGCTCCTGGAGCTCTTCCAGTCCGAGGTCGACGTGCTGCGGGAGGTCACGCCCGAGATCGCGGTGACCACCAACTTCATGAGCCTGTTCCGCGAGCTGAACTACTGGGACTTCGCCGACGCGGAGGACCTCGTCACCGACGACGCCTATCCGGACCCCGCCGACCCGCACGCGCATGTCGGCGCCGCGCTCAACTACGGGCTGATGCGCAGCCTGAAGGACGGCCGGCCCTGGCTGCTGCTGGAGCAGGCTCCGAGCGCGGTGAGCTGGCGCGACGTCAACGTCCCGAAGGCGCCGGGGCAGCTCCGGCTCGGCAGCCTCCAGGCGGTCGCGCACGGCTCGGACGGCGTGATGTTCTTCCAGTGGCGGCAGGCGAAGTTCGGGCCGGAGAAGTTCCACTCGGCGATGCTCGGGCACCGCGGCGAGCGCAGCCGCAGCTACCGGGAGTCCACAGCGCTCGGCGCGGAGCTGAAGAAGCTGGAGGCCGTGCGCGGCACGCGCGTCCGCTCCTCGGTCGCGCTGGTGGCCGACTGGGACGCCTGGTGGGGCGTGACGCAGACCGAGTCGATGCCGTCGCAGCGCCTGGACTGGCTGACCGAGGCGCGCGCCTGGCACGCCGCCGCGTTCGCGCTCGGGCAGCCGGTGGATGTCGCCCGGGCTGCCGGCCCGTTCGGCGCGCACCGGGTGGTGCTCGTCCCCAACCTGTACGCGGCGACCGCCGAGCAGGCCGAGGCGCTGAGCGCGTTCGTCGCCGGTGGCGGCCACGTGGTCGTTGGGCCGTTCTCCGGCGTGGTCGACCACCGCGAGCAGGTGCACGAGGGCGGCGCTCCGGGACCGCTCCGCGACCTCCTGGGCGTGGAGGTGGACGAGTGGTGGCCGCTGGCCGACGGCGCCCAGCGCGCGGTCGAGCTCGGCGGCGTCGTCCACTCGACCCGGGTCTGGGGCGAGTGGATCGAGGCGGGCACGGGCACCGAGGTTCTCGGCCGGTTCGCCGACGGCGACCTTGCCGGCCTCCCGGCCTTCACCCGCCGGTCGCACGGTGACGGCGCCGCCTGGTACCTGGCCGCCGGGCTGGACCAGGCGGGGATGCGCGCCGTTCTCTCCACCGTGTTCGCAGCCGCCGATGTGGAGGCCCGCGAGCCCGACACCGCGCTGGAGGTCGTCACCCGCACCGACGGCGCCACCGACTTCACCTTCGTGCTCAACCACGGCCGGGAGACGCGGACCGCTCCGCGCATCCCGGGCGGCGTGGACCTGCTCACCGGCGCGGACGCCGGCGACGGGCTGCCGCTCGACGCGTTCGGCGTCGCCGTGATCCAGCACCCGACCCGCACCGACAGCGAGAGGCAAGCATGACCCACCCCTTCGTCCATCCGTATGTGCCGAACACGGCGCCCGAGTCACGGCAGGCCATGCTCGACGCGGTCGGCGCGACCTCCGTCGAGGAGTTCTACGCCGACGTTCCGGCGGACCTGCGGCTCGGCCGCGATCTCGACCTCCCGGAGCCGCTCATCGCGGAGCAGGACCTCGTCCGCCACGTCGGAGGGTTGCTGCGCCGCAACCGCGCGGTGGAGCCCGGTCGCCTCTTCCTCGGTGCCGGCACGTACCACCACGCGGTGCCCGCGGTCGTCGACGAGGTCATCAACCGCAGCGAGTTCCTCACCGCGTACGCGGGCGAGCCGTACGAGGATCACGGCAGGTTCCAGGCGCTGTTCGAGTACCAGTCGCTGATGGGCGAGCTGCTGAACCTCGACGTCGTGAACGTACCCACCTATGACGGTTACCAGGCGGCGGCGACCGCGCTGGCGATGGCGACGCGCATCACCGGCCGTCGCGGCATCCTGCTGGTCAGCGACGCGCACCCGGACAAGCTGTCGAAGGTGCGGGACTACCTGCTGCCGGTCGCCGACCTCACGATCGTGCCGACGGTGGACGGGGTGGCCGACGTTGCCGCGGCCTCCGCCCTCATCGGCCCGGACACCGCAGCGGTCTGGATCGAGACGCCGAGCTTCCACGGGGCGCTGGAGACCGCGGTTCGCGAGCTCGCCGATGCCGCGCACGCGGCCGGTGCGGTTCTCGTCGCGGGGACCGACCCGATCGGCCTCGGTGTGCTCGCCTCCCCCGCCGACCTCGGCGCGGACATCGTGCACGGCGACATCCAGTCGCTCGGCCTGCACCCGTGGTTCGGCGGCGCGCACGGCGGCTTCATCGCCGTCCGCGACGACACCCGTTTCGTGATGGAGATGCCGTCGCGGCTTTTCGGGCTGGAGTCCACCGACGTGCCCGGCGAGTACGGCTTCGGGGACGTCGCCTACGACCGCACCTCCTTCGCGGTGCGCGAGGAGGGCAAGGAGTGGGTCGGCACCGCAGCCGCACTGTGGGGAATCGCCGCGGGCGTGTACCTCTCGCTGATGGGGCCGCAGGGGATGGCCGAGCTCGGCGACACGCTCATGTCGCGAACGGCATATGCTCGCGATGCGCTCACCGCCCTCCCCGGGGTGCAGCGCGCCGACGGCGCCATCCATTTCCGGGAGTTCGTGCTCGACGTAAGCGCCACCTCCCTCACCGCCCCCGAGCTGGTGGCCGCGCTGCGTGCCCGCGGCTTCGAGCCGGGCCTCGCCCTGGATGACATGCGCCTTCTGGTATGCGTCACCGAGCAGAACACCCAGACCGACATCGACGACCTCGCCGCCGCCCTCGGCGCCGCCCTGAAGGAGAACGCCCGATGAGCCTCCCCGTCGCCCCCAAGCCCGCCCTGCGCCGGTTCCACCAGGCGCGCTGGGACGAGCCGATCGTCTTCGAGCTGCACGCGCCAGGCGAGCGCGGCGTGATCCCGTCGCGCACCGAGGACGGTGTGCGCGGCGCCGTCGGAGACGTCGTCGCCGAATTGCCGGCCTCCCTGCGCCGCGCCTCCGCGCCCGCGCTGCCGGAGGTCGGCCAGATGCGCGTACTCAAGCACTACCTCCGGCTCAGCCAGGAGAACCTCGGCGCCGACCTCAACGTCGACGTGGGCCAGGGCACCTGCACGATGAAGTACGCACCGAAGGTCAACGAGGCGATCATCCGCACGCCCGACCTCACCGAGCTGCACCCGCTGCAGGACCCGGAGACGGCACAGGGCGTGCTGGAGATCGTCTGGCGCACCGAGCGGATGCTCACCGAGATCTCCGGGATGAGCCGCGTCTCGCTGCAGACCAGCGGCGGCTCGGAGGCGATCTGGGCGAACATCTCGATGATCCGCGCCTACCACGCGTCCCGCGGCGAGGCGGAGCAGCGGGACGAGGTGATCACGACGATCTTCTCGCACCCGTCCAACGCGGCAGCCGCCAAGATGGCCGGCTACAAGGTCATCACGATCTTCCCGGACGCCGACGGCTACCCCGACGTGGAGGCGCTGCGGGCCGCCCTTTCGGAGCGCACGGCCGCGATCATGGTCACGAATCCCGAGGACACCGGCATCTACAACCCGCGCATCCGCGAGTGGGTCGAGCTGGCGCACTCGGTGGGCGCGCTCGCGTCGTACGACCAGGCGAACGCCAACGGCATCCTCGGGATAACCCGCGCCCGCGACGCCGGGTTCGACGTGTGCCACTTCAACCTGCACAAGACGTTCGGCACCCCGCACGGCTGCGGCGGCCCCGGCTCCGGCGCCAACGCGGTGTCGGAGGCGCTCGCGCCCTTCCTGCCCGGGCCCGTGGTCGAGAAGGTGGGCGTCCGGTACGTGCTGGACGCGGACCGGCCGCAGTCGATCGGGTCGGTCGCGCCCTTCTACGGCGTCATCCCGAACATCGTGCGCACCTACGCGTGGCTCCGCGCCCTCGGGGCTCCCGGTCTGCGCGCCGTCGCGGAGACGGCCGTGCTCAACAACAACTACCTGATGAAGCTCGTGCTCGACATCCCCGGTGCCAGCGCACCGTACGCGACCGGCCGCCGCCGCATCGAGCAGGTGCGCTACTCGTGGCAGGAGCTGTTCGAGGAGACCGGCATCAGCTCCGAGGAGATCGGCATCCGCGCGAGCGACTTCGGGATGCACTACTGGACGAGCCACCACCCCTACGTGGTGCCGCAGCCGTTCACGCTGGAGCCGACCGAGTCGTACTCGAAGGCCGAGCTGGAGGAGTACGCGCGCGTGCTCGCCGAGGTCGCGCGCGAGGCGCGGGAGACCCCGGAGGTCGTCCGCACCGCCCCGCACAACCAGACAGTGCACCACACGCACCACGACGACCTGGACGACCCGGAGCGCTGGGCCGTGACGTGGCGGGCCTACCGTCGGAAGCACTTCGGCGACGGTTCGGGAGTCACGGCGCCGGAGCCCGAGCTGGAAGCAGCGGTCGTGTGACGATCGGGCTCATCGTGAACCCGGTCGCGGGCGTCGGCGGCCCGGCCGGGCTCGCCGGCAGCGACGGCGCCGCGGTGCAGCGTGAGGCGCTGCGCCGCGGCGGCCGGCCGCGTGCGGGAGAGCGTGCGCTGGAGGCGCTGCGCGTGCTCGCGGCCGCGCACCCCGGCGCCGAAGTCCTCACCGCCTCCGGCGCACTGGGAGAGGACGCCGTGCGTGCCGCCGGACTCATTCCCCGCGTGGCATACACCCCTCACCACCCCGCGAAGGGCACGTTGTCGTCACTTCCGGGGGCGAAAAGTGACAAGAACGTGCCCCTCGGCGGTACTGATGGGGATGACACGGCTCGGGCGGCGGCGGCGCTGCGGGCCGCTGGCGCATCTCTCATCCTGTTCGCGGGCGGGGACGGCACGGCCCGGGATGTCGCTCGCGGCCTCCCTGCCGGCTCGCCCGTCCTCGGCATCCCCGCCGGAGTCAAGATGTACTCCGGCTGCTTCGCCGTCTCCCCCGCCGCCGCCGGCGTTCCCGCCGCCGACTGGCTCCGCTCCCCGCTCTCCACCGCCGAGGCCGAAGTGCTCGACCTCGATGAGGCCCTCCTGCGCGCCGGCCGCCCCGATCCGCGCCTCTTCGCGCTGGTCGCGGTCCCCGTCGCCGCCGGACGAACCCAGGCCCGCAAGGCCGCCACCCCGGCATCCGCCAGGGAGGCCGTCCGCCGCGCCGCCGCGGGTGCTGCCGCGGCGATGCGCCCGGGTGTCCGCTACCTCCTCGGCCCCGGCGGGACCACCACTGAGCTGGGCCGCCTGCTCGGGCTCGACACCTCGCCGCTCGGCGTCGACCTCGTGCAGGACGGCCGCCTCCTCGCCCGAGACCTCACCGAGCAGCAGACCTACGACGCCGTCGCCGGCCACGACGCCCAGGCGGTCGTGACCGTCATCGGTGGCCAGGGCTTCCTGCTCGGCCGGGGAAACCAGCAGCTCTCCGCGCGCGTGATCGCCGCGCTGGGCGCCGCTCCCCTGCTCGTCGTCGCCACCGAGCAGAAACTCATCGACCTCGCCGGCCGGCCACTCCTGGTCGACACCGGCGACGCGGCTCTCGACCTGCGGCTGGCCGGTCACGTCCGCGTGACCACCGGGCCTGCGACCGCGAGCCTCTACCCTGTCAGTGCCGCGTCAGCGGCCCCCATCGAAGGAGAACCCGAATGCGTCTAGCCGGCAAGTCCGCCATCGTCACCGGAGGGGCAGGCGGCATCGGCCGCGCCACCTCCCTCGCCTTCGCGGCGGAGGGCGCGCGCGTCGCCGTCGTCGACCTGCAGCAGGAGGCCGCCGAGGCCGTCGCCGCCGAGATCCGTGCGGCAGGCGGCGAGGCCATCGCGCTCGGCGCCGATGTGTCCGCCGAGGCCGACGTGCAGCGCGTGGTCGCCGCCGTGGTGGAGGCGTTCGGCGGTGTCGACGTCTCGTTCAACAACGCGGGCATCATCCGCCGCACGACCGCGGTCGAGACCACCGTCGAGGAGTGGGACCGCGTCTTCGGCGTCAACGTGCGCGGCGTCTTCCTGATGTGCAAGCACGTCGTGCCCGTCATGGCGGCCGCCGGGAAGGGCTCCATCATCAACACCGGCAGCGGCTGGGGGCTGAAGGGCGGCGGCCAGGCCATCTCGTACTGCGCCTCCAAGGGAGCGGTCGTCAACATGACCCGCGCGCTGGCGATCGACCACGGCCCGCAGGGCATCCGCGTCAACTCGATCAACCCGGGCGATGTGAACACCGGCATGCTGCGCGACGAGGCCCGCCAGCTCGGCCAGGAGGCCGGCTCGTTCCTCGCGGAGGCGGCCGACCGCCCGCTGCGCCGGATGGGCGAGCCGTCCGAGATCGCCGCGGCCGTCGTCTGGCTGGCGAGCGACGAGTCGTCGTACGTCACCGGCACCGCCCTCGTGGCGGACGGCGGCGGGATCGCGTAACCCGACGGGATCCTGTGCCAGGGTGGGGATGTGGAAGGCGCGGACATCGACCTGGCGTACATCCCGCCCGGCGCGGTGCAGCTCCACGACGCCCGGCAGAAGCGGCGCTGGACCGTCGAGCTGGAGTCGTTCGAGATCGGGGTGTTCCCGGTGACGGAGGAGCAGGTCGCCGAGCTGATCGGCGAGCCCGCGACGCATCCCCGCCGGCCCGCGACCGGGGTGAGTTGGCTGCGCGCGATCCGGTTCTGCAACGCGGCGTCCGAGTGGGAGGGGCTCGACCCGGCGTACGCCGTCGACGGCGAGGAGGTCACCTGGCACGTCGACTCCGACGGCTACCGCCTCCCCACCGAGGCCGAGTGGGAGTACGCCTGCCGCGCGGGCTCGACCGGACCGCACTACGGGCCGCTGGCCGAGGTGGCCTGGACCAGCGCGGACGGCCTCAGTGCTCCGCACGACGTGGGCGGAAGGCTGCCCAACCTGCACGGCCTGTTCGACACGCTCGGGAACGTGTGGGAGTGGTGCTGGGACTACCTCGACCCGGCACGCTATGACGACTACCGGGTGTTCCGCGGCGGAGGCTTCGCCGACGACGCCTGGAGCGTGCGCGCGTCGGTGCGCCGCGGCGGTTCGCCGCGGACCCGGCACGAGGACCTCGGCTTCCGGGTCGCGCGCGGCGGCTTCGACGCGGAGGGCGCGGCCCAGGGCTGGTCTGCGGAGGCCGACCGCGAGCGCGCGGCGCTGGAGTTCCCGCTCCCGCCGGGCTGGACGCCGCGCCGCTAGCGCGGGAAGTCTCAGAGCCCGAGCGAGCGCTTGATCAGCGTCTCAGCGTCGTCCGGCCCGACGGCCGGAGCGGTGGCCTCCCGGTTCGCCTCGGTGACGGCCTTGACCACTTCGTCGCGCTGGATGCGAATGCCGCGCGGGGCCTCGATGCCGACCCGCACGCCGTCGCCGCGGACGTCGAGGATCGTGACGACGATGTCGTCCCCGATGAGCACGCGCTCGCCGACCTTCCGGGTCAATACCAGCATTGATCCAGCCTATCGGGCAGTCGACCCCGCGCCCACTCCCCCATCGGCCCGCCCGATTCCCGCGGTCAGCGCAGCCGGGCCGGGCGGACCCGCACCGGCGCGAGCCAGGCCGCGACAATCACTGCGGTGATCGATCCGGCCGCCATGATCGCGGCGAGCACGACCACCTGGAACCGCCCCGCCTCCAGCGGCGAGACCCCGCCGAAGATCGCGCCGACGAACGCGCCCGGCAGGGTGACAAGGCCCGTCGTCTTCGTCTGGTCGACGGACGGGATCAGCGCCGAGTACACCGCTCCCCTGGCCTGCTCCAGAGTCGACTGCCGTGGCGTCGCGCCCAGCGCCAGCCAGCCCTCCACCTCGTCCCAGTGGTCGTCGACCGCCTCGGTGAACCGGCGGCCGGAGAGTGTCGCGATGCTCATGGAGTTGCCGATGACGATGCCGCCGATGGCGAGCGCATAGCGCGCCGAGAACTCGATCGCGCCGGTCAGGAAGACGACGGAGAAGGAGACGACGACGCCGGTGAGCATCGCCGTCCCCATCATGAGCGCGTGCTCCCCCGACCAGCCGATGCGGTGCGTGGCGGTCGCCGCCGCGACGCCGAACATGACCAGGAGGGCCAGTGCGACCCAGACCGGATCGGTGATGACCCCGGCGAGGACCACACTGATGATCGCGAGCTGGGCGGCCCCGCGGAGGATCGCCAGGGCCGGGGCCCAGCGGTGCGGCACGCGGTACGTGGCGAGGACGACGGTGGCCAGCAACGCGAGCACGGCGACCCCGAGGAGGGTCGGCGCGAGCTCGGCGAAAATGGGCACGTCCCACCCTAATCCGGGCGTGTTTCACACATGATCATCCACAGGGTTTCACACCGTGTGAATTACGAGGATGTAATTTCGAAGCTGTCTTCGAATTCCCGATAGTCTCGGAGAAAATGCAGATCAGAGCCTGAATCATCCTGAAAGGCAGTCTGAGAGCCCTCTAATCTCGGGCGTGTCCTCCACACCTGAGGGCAGTTGTTCCACCCGTTTTCAACAGAGTTATCCACAGGTGGAGAAAGTCAGCGGTCGCTCCACCCGACCGGTACCCCCAAAAAGGAGGTCGAGTCCGGCGTCGTCGTGTACGCGACGCCGATCGCGGCGATCGCGTCGACGCCGCTGCCGGCCTCCGCGACCAGGTTCGCCCACACCCGGGTGTCCTCGGGCTTGCGGGTGACGTCGACGGCGATCCAGACCTGGTCGGGGACCACATCGTGGAGGATGCCGGCGTAGCGGGCGGCGTCGGAGGGGGCTTCGCCGACGCCGATCGCGACGATCGTCGAGCCGTTGCGCCGCACGCCGTCCGCCCGCGCCTGCAGGGCCTCCCGGCGGCCGCCGACGTGACGGGAGCCGGTTCGTCCGACCGTGCCGGCCACGGCCACCTCGATCGCCGGGGTGGCCAGCGCCATCGCCTGCGCGACGGACAGCGCGTCTTCCCGGAGGCCGAACACGAAGACGAGGTCGCCGGGGTTCGTCGCGAGTCGCGGCGCCGGGCGGGTCGGCTCCTCGAAGCGCTCGGGCCGCCGCGCGGGAGCGGGGGAGGGCGTCGAGTCGATGACGATGGTCGTGGGCTCCACCGGCACGGGCAGGTACCGGGCCGGGACGAGCGCCTCCGGATCGGTCTCGGCGATGATCTCCTCCATGACCTCCTCGAACTGCGAGGAGGCGTTCGCGTGCTGGAAGCGGACCTCCTGCTCGTCGGCGTCGGCCAGCAGGCCGGCGATCATGTCGGACGGGGCGAGCTCGTGGAGGTCCTTCTTCGGACGCCAGGCGTTATGAGGCCAGAGTCGGGGTGACAATTCGAATTACTCCGATCGTTTCGATGGGCGCCGGGGAGGTGGTGGCCTCGTTGTATGACAGGACGGGGAGAGCGGGCGCCTGCGCGGCGATGAGCCGGCGGACGGAGGGGCGGAGCTGCGGCGCGCAGACGAGTACGGCGCCTTCGTGCTCGGTGGCGGCGGAGCGGACCTCGCTGAGGACCTGCTCGAGCACCGGGGGATCGAGGACGAGCTGCGAGCCGTACTCGGTCTGGCGCTGGCCCTCCAGCATCGCCTGCTCGAGCATGGGATCGAGGGTGATGACGCGGAGGGTGCCGTCGTCCACGTAGGGGTTGGAGAGCGCGGCGCCGAGCGCGAGCCGGGCTGCTTCGACCAGGCCCTCGGGTTCGAGCGAGACCTTGGCCCGGAGCGTGAGCGCCTCGTAGATGCGCGCGAGGTCGTTGATCGGCACGCGCTCGGAGAGCAGCCCCTGGAGCACGCGCTGCACCTCCGCGAGGCTGAGCAGGGCGGGGACGAGCTCGTCGACCGCGGACGGGTTCACCCGCTTCACGCCCTCGGTGAGCACGCGGACGTCCTCGCGGGACAGCAGGCGGGCCGCGTTGGCGGTGACCGCCGACGAGAGGTGCGTGACGACGACGGAGACGCGGTCGATGACCGTCGCACCGGACAGCTCGGCGGTGTAGCGCAGTTCGGCGGCGATCCACTTGGCGGGGAGGCCGAACACCGGCTCGATCGTGTCGACTCCGGCGAGCGCGGTGAGGTCGTCGCCGAGGGCGAGCACCTTGCCGCGCGGCGCCTGGCCGCGGCCGACCTCCACGCCGGCCACCGTGATGCAGTACGTGGCCGACGGGAGTTCGCCGTTGTCGCGCGTGCGCACCGGCGGGACGACGATGCCGAGCTCGATCGCCAGCTTGCGCCGCAGTGCGCGCACGCGGCCGAGCAGGTCGTCCGAGCCCCCGGAGACGATGTCGATCAGGTCGGTGGCGAGCTGGATCTCCAGCGGGTGCACCCGCATGTGCTCCAGGAGGTCGTCTGTGGTGTCGCTCGCACCCGTCGTCTTCTCCGCGACCGCCTTCGCGCGCTCCTCGGCGGCGGCCTTCGCCGCGCGCGCCTTGATGCGCTGGGAGGCCCAGATCAGGATGCCGCCGACCGCGAGGAACGGGATCATCGGCATGCCGGGGATCAGCGAGAGCGCGATGGCGGCGGCGGCGGCGATCGCGAGCGCGACGCGGGACTGTGTCAGCTGCGCTCCGGCCTGCGAGCCCATGTCGGAGTCGGCGCCCGACCGCGTGACGATCATGCCGGTGGACACCGCCATGAGCAGCGCCGGGATCTGCGCGGTGAGGCCGTCGCCGATGGTGAGCAGCGTGTACTTGTTGAGGGCGTCGGTGATCTGCATGCCGTTCTGCAGCATCCCGATGCCGATGCCGCCGATCACGTTGATGACGATGATGAGGATGCCGGCGATGGCGTCGCCCTTGACGAACTTGGAGGCGCCGTCCATCGCGCCGTAGAAGTCCGACTCGGCGGCGACCTCCGCCCGGCGCTCCCTGGCCTGGGCGTTGGTGATCAGTCCGGCGTTGAGGTCGGCGTCGATCGCCATCTGCTTGCCGGGCATGGCGTCGAGCGTGAACCGGGCGCCGACCTCGGCCACGCGCTCCGCGCCCTTCGTGATGACCACGAACTGGATGACGACGAGGATGAGGAAGACGACGGCGCCGATGATGATGTTGCCGCCGACCGCGACGTTGCCGAACGTCTCGATCACCTGGCCCGCATAGCCCTGGCCGAGCACGAGCCGGGTGGAGGCGACGTTGAGTCCCAGCCGGAGCAGGGTCGCGATGAGCAGCAGCGAGGGGAAGACCGAGAAGTCGAGCGGCTTGCGGGCGAACATCGTGGTCAGCAGCACGACGAGGGCGAAGGCGATGTTGACCACGATCAGCGTGTCGAGCAGCCAGGCCGGGATCGAGACGACGAGCAGGAGCACGATGCCGACGACGCCGACCGGCACGGCCAGGAGCGACAGGTTCTTGTTCTTCACGAGTGGGCCAGCCTCCTGCTGTCGATCGGAGTGCGCGCCCGCGTGGCTGCGGGCAGGGTGTGGATGTCGGTGAGCGAGCCGCCGCGCCGCTTCAGGGCCATGACGAACGCGAGCACGTGGGCGACCGGCGTGAAGAACTCGGCCGGGATCTCCTGACCGAGGTCGCAGGCGGCATGCAGCGCCCGGGCGAGGGGCACGTCGGAGACCATCGGCACGCCCTTCGCCAGGGCCTCCTCGCGGATGCGGGCGGCGATCAGGTCCGCGCCCTTCGCGACCACCTTCGGCGCCGACGCACCCGGCTCGTACTTCAGGGCGACGGCGACGTGGGTGGGGTTGACCAGCACGACGCTCGCGTCGGCGACGGCGGCGATCATCCGGTTGCGGCTCATCGCGAGCTGCCTGCTGCGGCGCTGCGCCCGGATCATCGGGTCGCCCTCTGCGCTCTTGTGCTCGTCCTTGACCTCGCGCTTGGTCATCCGGCTCGCCGTGCGGTTGCGGCGCATCACCACGACGAGGTCGATGGCGGCGAAGAGCAGGCCGCCGCCGATGGCGAGCTGGAGCAGGGAGCCCATCGCGCCCTGCGCGGTCGCGACGAGTGCGGGGACGGAGAGCCCGCCGGTCTGGAGGACGAGCGGGATCAGTCCCTGGATGACCACGTACAGCCCGATCCCGACCAGGGCGGCCTTCCCGAGGGTTTTGCCCAGCTCCCACGCGCTGCGCGCGCCGAACATGTTGCGGATGCCCTTGAGCAGGTCGAACTGCTCGAAGTGCGGTTTCAGCTTCTTGAGGTGGATGCCGCCCTGCGCGGCCGTCGCGGCGATCACCGTCAGCGCGACGACGAGCAACAGCGGCCACACCGTGCCGAGCACCGACAGGAGGCCCGTGCCGAGCGAGGCGAGCGCGCTCGCGGGCGTCGGGTCGCGGATGATGTCGCGGAACGCGAAGATCTGCGACTCCGCAGCCTGCTGCGCGCTCGCGATGATCATCGGGATCAGCGCCGTCGCCACGCCGACCGACAGCCAGGCGGGGAGGTCGCGGGCCTTCTGCAGCTGTCCCTTCGAGCGCACCGACTTGAGGTGCTTCTCCGTGGCCTGCTCGGTGCGCTCCTGGGCGGACATCAGGGGCCTCCCATCGCGTGGACGGCCTGCCCGGCGAGCGCCTGGACGATCATCGGGAGCGCGACGATCCCGAGCGCGCACAGCACGACGGCGAGGAGGACCAGCGCGGGCGGCCCGAGCGAGTACACGTTGAGCGCCGGCGCGACGCGGGAGAGCAGGCCGAGCGCCGCGTTCGCGACGAAGAGCACGGCCATGATGGGGCCGGCGATCTGCAGCGCGGCGAGCAGCATCTGGGTCACGGAGCCGCTCAGGGTCTGCGTGATCGACCTCCAGTCGACCGACATCGTCAGGGGCACCGCCGTGAACGAGCGGACCAGGCCGCCGAGCACGAGCTGGTAGCCGTCGCTGACGAACAGCAGCGCCAGCGCGGTCATCTGGAACAGCCGGGAGAACTGGGCGGCGTTGATGTCGGCGGCCGGATCGTATTGCTGCGCCGCCTGCAGGCCGCCCGAGAAGTCGAGCAGCGACCCGGCGGACTCGATGGCGGAGAACACCAGGTAGACGAGGAAGCCGAGCACAGCGCCCGTCGCGGCCTCGCCGACGAAGTCGAGCAGGAACTGGCCGGTCGAGCCGGGGGAGTAGTGCTGCGCCGCCTGGGGCGCGACGACGATCCCGAGCAGGACGGCGAGCATGCCTTTGATCTGGAGGGGGAACGCCTGGTACGAGAACGGCGGCGCGATCAGCACGAACAGCAGGATGCGCACCGAGACCAACGCCGTGGCCTCGATCGCGCTCAAGTCGATGGGGATGTTCATCGTCAGCCTCCCAGCAGCGTGGGGATCTGCTGGAACAGGTACTGGGTGAACGTCACGAGCTGCTCGATCATCCAGTTGCCGCACACGATCAGCGCGATGGAGACGCCGATCGCCTTCGGCACGAACGAGAGGGTGACCTCCTGGATCTGGGTGATCGACTGGATGAGCGACACCGCGAAGCCGATGGCGAGCGCGGTCAGCACCATCGGCGCGGCGAGCTGCGCCATGAGCAGGAGGGCCTGCGTGGCGATCTTGAGGACGGCGGCGGAGTTCACGGCGGCCCCCTATTTGTAACTCGCGACGAGGGACTGGATGATCAGGCCCCAGCCGTCGACCAGGACGAAGAGCAGGATCTTGAACGGCAGCGACACCATGACGGGCGGGAGCATCATCATGCCCAGCGACATCAGGCCGGCGGAGACCACGAGGTCGATCACCAGGAACGGCACGTAGATCACGAAGCCGATGATGAAGGCGGCCCGGAGCTCCGAGATGACGAACGCCGGGACGAGTGTCGTCAGCGGGACCGCGTGGAGGTTCGCCGGGTTGGCGCGGCCCGCTGCGCGGGTCATCAGCGCGATGTCCTCCTGCCGGGTGTGCGCGCCGAGGAAGGCTTTGAGCGGCGCCTCCGCGGCCTGCAGCGCGCCGCCGAAGTCGAGGTGCCCGGCCAGGTAGGGCTGCACGGCGTGGACGTTGATGTCGGTGATGGTCGGCGCCATGATGAACAGGCTCAGGAACAGGGCGAGCCCGGCCAGCACCTGGTTCGGCGGCACCGACTGGAGACCGAGGGCGTTGCGGGCCATCGAGAGCACCACGAACACCTTGGTGAACGACGAGACCATGACGAGCAGGCCGGGCGCGACGGAGATGAGCGTGACGCCGAGCAGGGTGACGATGGTGTCGGCGGGCGTGCCGTTGATGCCGTTGATCGAGATGGTCGGCCCGCCGGTGCCGGCCGCGGGTCCGGACGGCCCGGCCGGCGGGGTCGGCGACGGCAACGGCGTGGGGACGGCGTGCGCGCTGCCCGCGGTGAGCAGCACGATGCCGGCCACCGCCGCCAGCACCAGGAGCGCGAGGACGATCGGGCGCCCATAGCTGCGGCGCCCGCCCGTAAGCGCTGCGCTGCGGCGCGCGCCCGTGAGCGCTGCGGCGCTCACCGCGGAGTTCGGAGGGATTGGGCAGCCCTCCGCCAGGTGTCGGGGGAGGTGATCGCCTGCGCGAAGGTCGGGGTCGTGACGGGCGCGGGGGAGAGTTCCGGCGTGTCGTCCAGCTCGCCCAGGTCGTCGGGGACCTCGATCGACTCCTCGGCCGCGAGCGCGTCCGCGAACGTGTCCAGCTCGCGCGACTTCAGCACGACGACGGAGCTGTCGGTCACGCCGAGCACGAAGTGGGTGCCGTCGGCCTCCACGATCACGACCCGCGACTTGCCGCCCAGCGACTGGCGGCCGATGACGGTGACCGCGCGCTTGGTCCTCTTCTTGCTCCACTTCGCGCTCCTGCGCTGCACGAACCAGATGAGTCCGATGATCAGCGCGAGGGAGACGGCGACGCGGAGGGCGGTGAAGAGGGTGTCCACGGGTCAGACCAGGGCGTCGGCGGTGTCGAGGATCTGGGTGACGCGCACGGCGTAGTCCTGGTCGACGACGACGATCTCGCCGTGCGCGATCAGGCGGCCGTTGAGCAGGATGTCGGCGGGGGACCCGGCGGAGCGGTCGAGCTCGATCACGGTGCCCGGCTCGACCCCGAGGACGTCGCGCACCGACATGCGGGTGCGGCCGATCTCGACCGTGAGCGCCATCTCGACGTTGGAGATGCGGCCGAGCCGCCCTGCGACGTCCGACGTGGCCCCGGCGGACGACGCACGCACGGCGTCGCCGCGGATGGCGAACCAGGCGACTTCCTGGCCCGACCGGTCGGTGACAGTGAAGCGGTGCGCGGCGGCGTCGGAGAACAGGTGCGTTGCGTCCTCGACCCGGGAGTCGCCGAGCACGCCCGACCCGAGGTGCTCGGCCGCGGCGGCGAGGGTCGGCTGCAGGACGTCGGCGAGGCCGACCCCGAGCTGACCGCCGGTCTCGGCGAGGACGACCTCCTGGTCGCGCACGGCGAGCGCGAGCTCGGCGGACGGCGAGCCGATGAAGGTCGCGACGACCGCGTTCGCGGCGCTCGCCGGCGCCACGGCCGGGTCGAAGGCTGCCGTGACGGTGAGCTCGCCTATGCCCAACGGGGCATGTGTCAGAGTCTGCGCGGCGGCGGCATATGCGTTCTGGGGCATCGAGGGGTTCTCCATCAGTTCTTGTCCTCAGCGGTGGTGACGACGACGGCGAGGCGCGACCCGGCGGCGCCGATGGCGGCGGTCCCGACCGGCTCGCCGCCCGCCGCGACCTGGATCGGCCTGCTGACCGGGTGGGGCAGGCGGATGACATCGCCCACCGCCATCCCGAGCACGGAGGCGGGGGTGACGTACGCGGAGGCGAGCCGGGCGCTCACCTCGACCGGGACCTGCGCGAGCTGGGCGTGCAGGAGCTGCTTGGCGTTGTCGACCTCCACGGTCGGGTTCGTCTCGCCCAGCCGCTCCAGCAGGACCCGGGCCGGGAGGGCGATCGTCGCCTCCGCGACGTCCTCCCCGACGCGTGCGGCGAACCGCGCCACGATCATGAGCTCGCTGGTGGGCGCCGCCTGGGCGAACTGCGAGTTGTACTGGATTGCGTCGATCCGCACCGCGTTGGTGAACAGCGGGCCGAGCGAGTACTGCAGGTCTTCGAGCGCGTCGTTCATCAGGCCGACGACCAGGGCGTGCTCGATCGGGGTGAAGGTGCGGTCGAGCAGGGGGAGCGGGCGGTTGCCGCCGAGCATCGCGTTCACCCAGCGCAGCGCCGCTCCGGTGGGGAGCTGGATGACGCCACGGGGGTCCACGTCGCTGATCGAGCACAGCACCATCGCGGTGCTGGACGGGAGCGCCGCCGCGTACTCGTCGTAGGTGTGCATGGTGACCTGCTCGCACGTCACCTGGGACAGCACACGGACCTTCGCGGTGAGCTGGGTGCCCCACTGGCGCGCGAAGGTCGCGAAGGCGAGCTCGAGCACGCGGGAGTGCTCGCGGGCCAGGGTGGTCGGCCGACGGAAGTCGTACGGCCGCACCTCGCGCTCGGCCGGCTGGGTCATGGTCTGGGTCATCCGCCTGCTCCCTTCGCCGCGACGAGCCCCGGGATGAGGTCGCGGACCTCCTGCGGCTGGGCCGACCGGACCACGATGTCGACCCGCCGGTCCTGGGCGAGCTGCGCCGCGTCCGACCCGGTGGCCGTCGCGGTCGCGGAGCCGTCGCTGACCGCGTAGATCCGCGTCGCCTGGATGCCGGAGACATCGGTGAGCCGGCGGAGCACCGAGATGGCGCGAGCCGCCGCGAGGTCCCAGTTGTCGGCATAGGGCGGACCGGCGGGCCGGGTGTCGGCGTGCCCCTCGACCGAGATCGTGTACGACGTCGGGTACAGGACCGGCCCGACGTTGTCGATGATCCGCACCGCCAGCGGGGTGAGCGAGGCGAGGTTGGAGTCGAAGAACGCGTTCCCGCCGATCAGACCGATCGTCAGGCCGCGGGCGTCGATCGTGTAGGAGACCGAGCCCTGCAGCCCCTGGGAGGTCAGCCGGGCGTTGATCGCCGCCTCGATCGCGCGCAGGTCGGCGATCTCGACCTTGGCGGCTTCGAGGGGCGACATCGGGGGAGCGGTGGAGGCCGACGACGGCACCGGGGTGGGTTCGGCGTCCTTCGCCGCGACGATCACGCCCTTGGCCGTGTCCACCTTCTGGCTCACCTTCTCGCCGAAGCCGGTCTGGAGCGAGTTCTTCAGCTCGTTGAACTTGTGCGCATCGATGGAGGACATCGAGAACAGGACGATGAACGTGCACATCAGCACGGTGACCATGTCCATGTAGGAGGCCATCCAGCGTTCGTCGTTGGCGTGACCCTCGCCGTGGCCGTCGGCGGCCGGCCTGCGACGCCCGCGGCTCACGGCCCGACCGCGGACGCTGCCTCGGAGACCGGGGCTGACGCGTCGTTCTTGGCCTTGCTGCGCTTCGGCTTGGGACTGTAGGGGACCATCGCGGTGAGGCGCTCGGACAGCGCGCGCGAGGAGGTGCCGGACTGGATGGCGAGCACGCCCTCCACCACGATCTGCCTGCGCTCGGCTTCGAGCTCGGCGAGGCGGCGCAGGCGCGTGCCGAGCGGGAGCCAGATGAAGTTGGCGGAGAGCAGGCCCCAGAGCGTGGCGACGAACGCGCTGGCGATCATCGGGCCGAGCTTGTCGGGTGTGGAGAGGTTGCCGAGCACGTGGGTCAGCGAGACGACGGTGCCGACGATGCCGATGGTCGGCGCGTAGCCGCCGAGCGCCGAGAAGAACGAGGAGGAGACGCGGGTGGCCTTCGACCAGGTCGCGATTTGGTCCTCGAGCAGGATGCGGAGGTCCTCGGAGTCGGCGCCGTCGGCGACGCCCTGAAGGGCGCTGGACAGGAACGGGTCCTTGACCTCCTCCGCCGACGACTCCAGCGAGAGCAGCCCGCGCTGGCGGGCGACGTCGGCGAGGTCGAGGAGGGTGGCGACCGTGCCGGCGAAGTCCGGCTTCTTGCCCTTGAACGCCCCGGGGACCGCCTTGAACGAGTCGAGTGCGTCCTTCACGGTCGCGCCGGCGATGCCGACGGAGACGGTGGCGCCGAGCACGAAGACGACGGGGCCCACCAGCAGGAGCGACGCGAAGCTCGCCCCCTCGATCGTCACCATCGTCGCCAGCGAGCCGAAGGCCGCGACGATCCCGATGATCAATGCCAGATCCATGCTCAGCTCCCTTCGCCCGAGTCGGCCGGACGTCCCAGCCGGTACGCGCGGTCGAGCACGTCCGCGCGGTAGTCCGCGATGCGGTCGATGACCTCCGCCATCGTCTCGGTCACCACGTAGCGCACGCCGTCGACCATCGTCAGGGTGGTGTCGGGGTCGGCGTTGATGCGCTCGATGAGGTCCGGGTTCACGGCGAACGGCACGTGGTTCAGCCTGGTCACCGTGATCATGAGGACTCCGCAGAGAGGGGAAGGGATCGATCGCCTCCGTGACGGAGGTGCTCGCCTTCCCCTATCGGCAGGTCGGGCGGTTCCGTTAGCCCGGCGTCGCTACTCGCTCAGGGTCACTGCGTCTTGAGCTGCAGGAGCTCCTGCAGCACGTCGTCGGAGGTCGTGATCACCCGGGCGGAGGCCTGGAATGCACGCTGCGCCACGATGAGGTTGGTGAACTCCCGCGCCAGGTCGACGTTGGAGCCTTCGATCGCGCCGCTCGTCAGCGTGCCGAGGCTGCCGCTCCCGGCCACGCCCACCTGCGGGAGCCCGGAGTTCGGGGTGGCGACGAAGTTGGAGTTGCCGGCCTTCTGCAGGCCGCCCGGGTTGGTGAAGTTGGCCAGGGCGACGCGACCGATGGCCTGCTTCTGACCGTTCGAGAACGACCCCATGATCGTCCCGTCGCCCTCGAGCGAGAACGACTGGAGCGAGCCGGCGGCCGTCCCGTCCTGCGAGGCGAAGTTGACGCCGCCCGAGCCCGCGAACCCGGTGACCTTGGACATGTCGATGGTGACGCCGCCGACCGTGAGGGTCTGACCGCTGGTCATCGCGCCGTTCGTGAACGTGATCGAGCCGCTGGCGGTGGCGCCGGAGGCGTCGGTCGCGGTGACGTCCCAGCCGGCGGCGGTGCGGGTGAACGTGGTGCTGAGGTTGCGCTGCGCCCCGGTGGCGTCGTAGACGGTCACCTGGCCGTTGAGCGTCGAGCCCGCGGCCGCATCGTCGGCCAGGTTGCCGGACATCGTGGCGTTCGAGGTCGCCCGCGCCGCGGACAGCCCGCTCGTCGAGAGGGTGAGGTTGGAGACCGGGGCGGACGAGTTGACGACGCCGTTGACGGCCGGCCAGCCCTGCACGATCGCGCCGTCCGGGCTGACTAGGTTGCCGGAGGCGTCCGTGGTGAACGCGCCGGAGCGCGTGTACTGGGTCTGGCCTCCGTTGTTGACGATGAAGAAGCCGTCGCCGTTGATCATCAGGTTGGTGCCGACGCCGGTGGTCTGCGCCGCGCCCTCGGTGAAGTTGGTCGCGGTCGCCGCGACGCGCACGCCGAGGCCGACCTGAGCCGGCGACGTGCCGCCCTGGTTGGCCGTCGGCGCGGAGGCCGTCCCGATCATCTGGGACAGGGTGTCCTCGAACTCGACCGAGGAGGACTTGTAACCGGTAGTGTTGACGTTGGCGATGTTGTTGCCGACCACGTCGAGCATGGTCTGCTGCGCCTGGAGGCCCGAGACGCCGGAGTCGAGAGAACGGAGCATGGGAGTGTGCCTTTCGGTGGTGGGGACTAGGAGGCCGGAGTCTGCTGGACGCCGAGGATGCCGGAGAGGGGGAAGGTGCCGCCGTTGACGGACACGGTCGGGGTCGCCCCCGAGAACGAGACGCCCGTGACGACGCCCGTCTGGGCCTTGCCCGCGAGGTCGTTGTAGCTCACGGTCTTGCCGATGAGGTCGGCGGCCGCGGTCTGCATCTGCAGGTTCAGGGCGGTGTTGCTGCTGGAGCCCAGCGCGGTCATCTGCTGCATCATCCCGAGCTGGGTCGTCTGCTGGACCATCGCCGCCGAGTCCATCGGCGAGCTGGGGTCCTGGTTCTTGAGCTGCGTGACGAGCAGGTTCATGAAGTCGTCGGCGGTCAGCGACTGGTGCGGAGCCCGGGTGGGCTGCGTCGACCAGAGCGAGGTCGTCGAGGCGGTCGAGGCGGGATCGGTCGAGATGGGGGTGACCATGTGTTCTCCTTCGTGGTCAGACGACGATGTCGAGGGTTCGGGCGCCGGGGAGGGCGACGGTCGTGGTGGGCAGGTCCGGCGCGGCGCTTCGGACGGACGCTTCGGCCGGCTCCTCCGGCAGTTCGGCCCGAGCGGTCGTTCCGCGCTCCTCGGCGGAGGCCCACGGCGACCGGCCGCCTCCACCGCTCTCGGCCCCCGGCGCGTTCTGGTCGGAGACGGAGACCGAGGCGTTCGCCGTCGTCGCGTTGAGGTCGCGCCGCAGGTCCGTGAGGATCTGCCGGATGGCGTCGCGACCGGCGTCGCTCGGCGCGAACAGCTCGATGTGCACGCCGGTGTCGCTGACGCGCGCGTGCACCGTGACGGGGCCGAGATCGTCGGGGGCGACCCGCACGACCACGATGTGGTCGCCGTCGGGTTGCCGCGCGAGGGTCATGACCGGCTGGGCGAGCTGCTGCTGGAGCGGCGGCGCCGGGGTCGGCGCGGTGGAGGCCGAGGGCGCGGCCGCAGCAAGCGCGGTTGCGAAGGTCGGAGCCTGCGTGAGAACGGGTGCCGCTGCGGGGGTGGTCGACTGCTCGGGGCCCGCGCTCGGTGTCGCGGGTGCGGACGGCGTCCTGGCGGCCGGCCGGGCAGGCACGGAGGCTGGAGCAGCCACGGAGGCTGGAGCAGGCACGGAGGGCTGCGCACCAGTGGCGGGATCGGCCGTCGCGATCGGCTGGGCGCTTGCCTCGCGGGTCGGTGCCGGAGCCGCCGCGGGTGCCATGACCGCGGCCGTGGGAGTGGTCGGCGCTTCGACGGGAGCGGGCGACGCTGACGTCTGCACCGGGGGCGCGGGCATCGGCGTCGCCGGAGGGACCGGCGCGGCGGCGAGCGCCTGCTGCACCGCGAGCTGACCGGCCGCGAGAACATCGGCGACCGCAGGGGAGGGGGCGTCGTGGTGCTGATCCGCGTCGGTCGGCCGCGTGGACGCGCTCTTGCCGTGTGGTCCCTCGTCCGGAGTGGACGGGGAGGCCGTCGACGCGGCGTCGGCGAGCGGCGCCGGGGCGGATGTCGCCAGACCGAGGAACGTGGCAGGAGCCGGCGCGGGCTGCACAGGCGGCGCGGGCGGCGGTGTCGTCGGCGCGGTCGCTGCGGCGTCGGCAGAGGGCGCGGGGTCGGAGGGAGGCGCAGGAGGGGTCGGCGCTGCGGCGTCGCCGGCCAGCGCCGAGAGGAGGGCGGTGCCGAACGCGGTCCCACTGCCGGTCGACGAGGCATCGGACGGCGAGGCGGGCGCGAGCAGGGCCGCGGCGCCCGCGAACCCCGAGACGACCGCGCTCACGAGTTCGCCCCCGAGCTCTGACCGAGCAGCGCCGTCAGTGCGCTGCCGCCTCCCGACCCCAGGAGGCCGGAGAGCGACGACCCGCCGCTCGACCCGAGCAGTCCGAGCAGCGACGACCCTCCGCTCGACCCGAGCAGCGCCGCCAACGCGGACGAGGACGACGACGCGCCACCCGAGCCCAGCAGCCTGGCCAGCGACGACCCTCCACTCGACCCGAGCAGCGCCGCCAGCGCGGAGGCCGACGTCGTGCCAGAGGCGGCCGGTGTCGGCGCGGTCGCGTTCGGCACGATCCGGCGGATGGTCACCACGTTCGAGGGCGAGATCCAGTTGTCCATCTCTTCGACCTGGCCGCCCGGCTTGGGCGCCTGGATGATCTTGCCGTTCCCGGCGTAGATGACGATGTGCTCGCCGCCGTTGCAGACGATGAGGTCGCCCGGCTGCGCGTCGGCCAGCGACGGAACGCTCTGGCCGATCGTCCCCTGGCCGGAGACCAGCCGCGGCAGCGAGATGCCCATGTCGCCGTAGACGCGCTGCACGAGCCCGGAGCAGTCCAGGCCGGCGCTCGTCGTCCCGCCGAAGACGTACGGGACGCCGATGTACTTGCGGGCGTCCGCCACGATGTCC
Source organism: Leifsonia sp. EB41 (assembly GCF_041262565.1). Taxonomy (NCBI): domain Bacteria; kingdom Bacillati; phylum Actinomycetota; class Actinomycetes; order Micrococcales; family Microbacteriaceae; genus Leifsonia; species Leifsonia sp. EB41. The sequence continues at coordinate 2,159,549 of NZ_JBGCCJ010000001.1, forward strand.
GCGCCGGTGGTCCCGTTGTTCGCCTGCTGGCCGGCCGCCGGGGTGACCTGCGCGCCGGTCGTCCCGGTCGCCGCGGCCAGGCTCGTCGCGAAGGCGGACGAGCTGGTGGTCTGCGCAGCCTGCGCCGCGGGCGTCGGCTGCCCGCCGACGAGCTGCACCATCTGCGACTCGATCTGCTGGATGCGGCCCACGGCCTCCGTGATGCTCATACCGCGTCCCTCCTGCTCTCGCGCCAACCCTGGATGGCCACCTCGTCGAGCGCGGACTGCTCCTCGCGCAGCTCGCGGGCGACCTCGGCCTCGGTGTGCCGCTTGCGGAGCTTCTCCAGCGAGACGGCGGACGCACGGGCGGCTCCGTGAGCCGACCTGGCGTCCCCGGCCTCCCGGGCGGCGAGCTCGTGCAGCGCCGACAGCTCGCCGAGCAGCACCTGCGCGCTCGACCGGGCCGCGACCACGGCCGAGAGGGTCGCGGAGTCGACGGCGTCGGAGCGGACCCCGGCCAGCGACGCGCGCGTCCTGGCTCCCCGGGCGCGCACAGCGTCCACCGCCCGGTTCGCGTCGGCGAGCTCCGCCGCCGCCCGCTGTTCCTCCAGGTCGCGCACGCGCAGGAGGCCGGCCAATCCGAAACGCTTCATGCCGCTGCTCCGAACGCTCGGGTCAGCTCGCGGAGCGAATCCCACGCCCCGTCCGCGGTGGACCGCTGATCCATGCCCTGCCGGAGGAAGCCGTCGATGGCCTCCTCGAACCGCACCGCGGCGTCGACCCGGGCGTTCGCACCCGGCTTGTACGCGCCGACGTCGAGCAGGTCCTGGGCGCTTCTACGCGCGGAGAGCACCGAACGGAGCGCCGTCGCGTCGGCCAGCCGGTCCTTCGGGGTGATCTTGGAGGCGAGCCGGGAGATGGAGCCCAGCACGTCGATCGAGGGGAAGTGGCCCGTGATCGCGAGAGCGCGGTCCAGGACGACGTGCCCGTCGAGGATCGACCGTGCCGCGTCGGCGATGGGCTCGTTGTGGTCGTCGCCGTCGACCAGGACGGTGTAGAGGCCGGTGATCGATCCCGTGGCCGCAGCGCCTGCGCGCTCCAGGAGCGACGCCAGCGTGGAGAAGGTCGACGGCGGGTACCCGCGGGTCGCCGGGGGCTCGCCCGCGGAGAGCCCGATCTCCCGCTGGGCCATCGCCACGCGGGTCAGCGAGTCCATCATCAGGACGACGTGCTGGCCGCGGTCGCGGTGCCACTCCGCGATCCGGGTGGCGACGAGGGAGGCCCGCAGCCGCATCAGCGCGGGCTCGTCGGAGGTGGAGACGACGACGATCGAGCGGGCCAGCCCCTCGGCGCCGAGGTCGTCCTCGATGAACTCGCGCACCTCGCGGCCGCGCTCGCCGATCAGGGCGATCACGGACACCTCGGCGTCGGTCCCGCGGGCGATCATCGACAGCAGCGACGACTTGCCGACGCCCGAGCCGGCGAAGAGGCCCAGCCGCTGCCCGCGGCCGGTGGACACCAGGGTGTCGAGGGCGCGCACCCCGAGCTGGAGGGGCGACGTGATCCGTGCGCGCTCCAGCGGGCCGGGCGCGGTCTTGGCCAGGCCGACATGCTGCGTCGGCGGGAGCGGCCCCTTGCCGTCGATGGGACGGCCGAGGCCGTCGATGACTCGGCCGAGCAGCGCGTCGCCCACCGGGACGGCGGGAGCCGCCGGAGCGGAGTGCACGGGCGTGCCGATGGGATGCGCGGCCGAGCCGGACAGCACCATGCAGGTGAGCAGCCCCGGTCGCACGGCGACGACCTGGGCCGCGGTGTCCACGCCGGGCTCGCCGATCGCCACCAGGTCGCCGACCGCGCCCTCCAGCCCGGCCACCTCGATGCCCAGGCCGACGACGGAGGCCACGCGGCCGATCCGCTCCGGCGCTGCCGACCGGACGGCGACCGCCAACCGGGCGCCCCCCGGCGCGTACCCGGTCATGCGCGGTCTCCCGTCAGGACGGTGCGCGCCCGTGCGAGCCCCGCGTCGATCCTGGCGTCCAGCCAGCCGTCGCGCAGGACGGCGATGGCGTCGCTCGGAGCGATGGACGGGTCGGGCACGATCTCCGGGAAGGCGCCGGTCTCCTGCGCGACCGCGCGGGCGTCGTCCGGGTGCATCCGCACCGAGACCAGCTCTCCGGCCGGCGTGGCGGCGATGACGCGGCGCAGGGTGTCGGCCGCGTCGACGTGCCCGTCGGCCACCTCGCGCTGGAGCACGGCCTCGGCGAGCGCGAGCGCCGCCTCCACCAGGGCGTCGTCGGCGGTGGCGACGACCGGGACGGCGAGCGCGCGCACCCCCTCCGCGGCCGCGGCGAGCGCCGCCAGGGCGCGCCGGGTCGCTGCGGCGGAATCCGCCTCCGCCGCCTGCCAGTGCTGGAGCCGGGCGCGCTCGGCCGCCTCGTGCTCGGCCTCCGCGCGGCGCAGACCCTCGCTGTAGCCGGCGGCGAACCCGCGGGCCCGCGCGCTCGACGCGCCGCCCTCGGCGTCGACCGAGACGGCCGCGCCGGACGAACCGACCTCGGGATACCGCACAGGGGCGAACGCGCTACTCGACATATTCGTCCTCGTCCGAGCGATGCACCGTGATCGTGCCCTCCGCTTCGAGGTCGCGGATCGCGCGGACGATCTCCGCCCTGGCCTCCTCGACGCGGGAGAGCCGGATCGAGCCGAGCACCGACGACTCCTCGTCGAGGACCTCGAGGTTGCGCTCGGAGAGGTTGGCGCGGATGACGTCCCTCGTCGCCTCCGGCGAGCCCTTCATCGCGATGGCGAGCATGGAGACGTCGATGCCGCGGAGCACCTGCTGGACGTCGCGCGGCTCCAGCTTCACGATGTCGGCGAAGGTCAGCATCCGCGAGCGCACCTCGGCGGCGAGCTCGGGATCGCGCTGGTCCAGTTCGTCCAGCAGTGCGCGCTCGTTGGCGACGCTGGAGCGGTTGATGATGTCCACCAGGGGCTGCACGCCGCCGACGGCGTCCTGCTGGTCCTTGGTCTTGACGACCGATCCGGCGCGGCTGCGCAGCGTGTCGGCGACGGTGCGGGCCACCTCGGGGCTCACGCTGCCCATCGTCGCGATGCAGTGCGCGACGTCGGTGCGGATCTCGGGCTTGAGCGCCGCGAGGACCCGCGAGGCCTGGTCGGCCCGCAGGTGGGCGAGCACGGTGGCCATCGTCTGCGACAGCTCGCCGTCGAGCAGGAGGGCGACCTGCGCAGGGTCGGCGGTGTCCAGGAACTCGAAGGCGCGTCCGGCGAGCGAGGATGCCACGCGGGACATCACGCCGGCGGCCCGCTCGGTGCCGAACGAGGCCTCCAGCAGCCCGATGGCCGCGCTCCGGCCTCCGCTGACGCGCGCGGCCGGCTGGAGGGCGAGCTCGTGGAACTCCACGAGCGCCGCCTCGGCCTGCTGCCGGTCGACGCGCTTGAGCGCGACGATCTCCGCTGCGATCTCCTCGGACTCCGACTCGCTGAACTGCTGCATGACGCGCGCGGCGGCCGCCTGATCCAGGTTCATCAGGATCAGGGCGGCCTTCTGCGCGCCCGTCAGCGGAGCGGCGGCCTTGGTGTCCGTCACGGCGTCGTCTCCTTCTCACCCATCAGGCTGAGCAGGAAGTCCGCCGCGCGGCGCGGGTCGTCCACGGCGAGCTGCTCGATCTCGGCCCTGCGCTGCTCCGACTCGATCGACACCGGGGTCGGCGGAGGGGTCTTCAGCGGCACGGTCGGAGCGGTGACCTGCGTGAAGGCGAGCGTCGGGGCGGCCAGCTCGTCGTAGCGGTCGTCGCCGTCGGCCTCCGCGTTGCGGCGACGGCGGCGGAAGACGAGGAGCGCGATGATCATCGCGACGATGATGCCCGCGGCGATCAGGCCGGTGCGGACCAGGGAGTCGAGCTGCGCCTGCTGGGTCTGCGCCGCGGCCTGCGCCAGCGCCTGCTTCGCGGCCTGCGCGTTCGCCTGCGAGAAGTTGACGAGCTGCACGCCCACCGCGTCGCCGCGGGTCGTGTCGATGCCGGAGGCGTTGGCCACCATCGTCTGGAGCTGGCCCGTGCTCACCCCGGCCTTGTTCGCGGCCGCGCTGTCGACGGCGACGGAGACCGTCTGCCGCTGGACGCCGCCGGCCGGGATCTGCTGCGTGACGCTGGTCTTGTTCAGCGCGTTGTCGCTCGTCGTGTTGTCGGAGCTGTAGCTGCCGTTGCCTCCGCTGTTCGCGGCGGTGTTGGAGACGCCGTTCGTGGTGGAGCTGGTGCCGAGCACGCCGGACTGGGCGGCCGCGCCGGTGCCGGTGTAGGTCTCCTTCTGCGACGACGAGCTGGTCTGCGGCGCCCCGGTCGGGATGCTGTAGCTGTCGGTCGTCTTCGTGGAGGTCGAGTTGTCCATCAGCGCGCTGACGACGACCGTGGAGTTGCCCGAGCCGAGCACCTTGTCGAGCATCGACTGCACGCTGGACTGGACGGCGCTGTCGTAGGCCTTCGCCTGGTCGCCGGTCGAGCCGGCCGTGGCCCCGCCCGTCGCCGAGAGCACGTTGCCCGCGGCGTCGATCACGGAGACGTCGGTGGGCTTCATCCCCACGGTCGAGGACGAGACGAGGTGGACGATGGCCTGCACCTGCGCGGGAGTCAGCGTGGTGCCGGCGCTCTCGTCCACGAAGACGCTGGCCGTCGGGTCCTGCGCCTGGTCGGTGAACACCGTCGGCTGCGGGATGGCCAGCTTGACCGAGGCCGTCTTGACCCCCTGCATCGCGTCGATCGTGCTCGCGAGCTCGCCCTCCATCGCACGCTTGTAGGTGACGTCCTGCTGGAACTCGGAGGTCGTGACGCCCATGTTGTCGAGCAGGGAGTAGCCCTGGTTGCTGCTCGCCGGGAGGTTGGCCGCGGCCGCCTTCAACCGCTCCTGGTAGACCTGCGCCTGCGGCACGAGGATCGTGTTGCCGCCGTCCGTGAGCTGATACGGAACGTTGTCGGTGTGGAGCTGCGTGGTGATCGCGGAGGCGTCGGAGGCGGAGATCCCGCTGAACAGCGGCACGTACTGCGGCTGGGTCAGCCAGACCGACAGGCCGGTGACGCCCAGGACGAGCACGAGCAGCGCGAGGACCGAGACGGTCTTCTGCGCGAAGCTGAAGCCGGCGATCGTCGCGCCGATGCGCTTGAGGACCGCCTGGAGCCGGGCCGGCATCTAGCCACCCATCCGCATGATGGTGTTGAACGCGTCCACGGCCTGGTTGCGCAGCGTCGCCATGAGCTGCACGGTCGTCTGCACGCGGGCAGCGGCGACGGTCGCGTCCTGGATGTCGTTGAGGTTGCCGGTGACCGCCTTCACGTTGGCCGCGTCGGACGTGCTCTGCAGCTGCTGGAGGTTGTTGACCGCCCCCGTCAGCGCGGCGCCGAACCCACCTGCGCCCGAGCCGGAGGACGGGGCGGCGACGGCCGGAGCCGCCTGCTGGACGTTTCCGAGCGAGATCGCTCCGATGGCCGGAATGCTCATCACTTGGCTCCGATCTGCAGTGCCGACTGGTACATGTCCTTCGCGGCGGTCACCGCGTTCGAGTTCGCCTGGTACGCGCGCTGCGCCTCGATGAGGTCGGTCATCTGGCTCGCCATGTCGATGGTCGTCTGCTTCACGTAGCCCTGCGCGTTGGCGTTCGGGTCGCCGGGGGAGTAGACGAGCTGACCCGCAGCCGAGCCGTAGACGATGCCGCCGATCGAGACTCCGTTCATCCCGGGGTTGGCCTGCGCCTGGACGAAGCGCTCCTGGAAGGCGGGGTTGTTCGGGGAGGTGGTGTCGTTGATGTTCGCGAGGTTGTCGCTGATCGAGTCCAGCCAGGTCTGGTTGAGCGTCATGCCCGTGCCGGAGATGCCGATGGCGTCGTAGCTCATGGTCAGTTCACCGTCGCAGCGGCTCGGATCTCACTGAACTGCTGGGACATCGCCTGCGAGGCCGCCTGGAACTTCAGCCCGTTGCTGACCTCGGCGAGCGTCTCCTGCTCCAGCGAGACGTTGTTGCCGTTCAGCCGGGTCGGGTCCATGCTCGTCGTCGGCGCGATGGCGGAGGCCGGCAGCGCACCGCTGTGCGCCGCGACCGACTTCTCGAGGGCCGACGCGAAGTCCACGACCTGGGCGTGGTAGCCGGGCGTATTGATGTTCGCGATGTTGTTCGAGATCGCGGTCTGCGCCGCGGCATAGCCGTCGAGGGCGGAGGACATCGCGTTCATCGTCACGGATTCGAGCAAGGCTCACCTCATGAATGGTGGAATTCCAGGGGAGGAGGCCGATCCGTGGCCCGCAGTGAGCTATCCGTGCTCGTAGTGGCCTATCGGCAGGAACGGCTGCCGCGTTAGCGTCCTAGCCGATCAGATCGAGGTAGACCGGAGGTTCTGCGTCCGGGCGCGGCGTCTGCACGCTGCCCAGCGACTCCAGCTCGGCGCGGATCCGCTGCTGCTGGTCGCGCAGCCCGTCGATCGCCCGCTGCTGCGCCGCCTGCACGTCACGGGCGCGCTCGGCGAGCTCCGCCGGCAGCGCGGGCAGCGGCGCACCGGGACGCCAGGCGCCGAGTCCCGCCGGGCCGGCCGCCTGTGCGCGCGTCTCCAGCTCGTCGAGCAGCGAGGCCCACGCGCCGGCGGCCGTTTCAGGCAATCGCCACGACCTCGCTGTTGTCGTCGGCGCCGTCGACCTCCCACGAGGTCCCCGCCGACAGCGAGTCCGCCGCCTGGTGCCAGGCCTGGCGCAGCGGCTCCAGCAACGCGATCGCCTCGATGACCAGGGCGACATCCCGGGTCACTCGGCAGTGGATGAGGGCGTTCGAGACGTAGATGTAGAGGCCGAGGAGGCTCTCCGCCGCGTTCCAGACGTCCACGCGCAGCGAGCCCGCCAGCGCCGTGAGGATGTCGACCGCGTGGGTGAGCCGGTAATCGGCGACCGCGAGGTCGCCGGCGTCGAGGGCGTCCTTCGCGCAGTTCAGGTCGAGCAGCAGCCGGTCGTACAGCATGGTGAGCAGTCGCGACGGCGACGCGGAGAGGATGGCGTTGTCGCGGTAGGTCTGCGCCGCAGATGGCATGTCGATCCTTGTGCTTTCTCTGGGGGCCGCGTCAGTTCGACGACGAGGGGTTCATCGCGTTGATCTGCTGGGTCAGGTAGTTCTGCTCGTTCTGGAGCTGGCCGAGGGTCGTCACGAGGGCCGTGTACTGCGCGGTCAGCAGCTTGCGTTTGGCCGCGAGCATCGTCGTCCAGTTGCTCACGCCCGACTGGTCGTTGGAGATCTGGGTCTGCTGCGACGTGATGGAGGCGGTCACCGTGCCGGTCACCGGGTCGGAGGCCGTGGAGCTGACGGCCTGAACACGGGAGGCGATCGTCTGCACCGCGGCGATGGTCCCCGTGGGGTCGCTCGCGAGGGCGGCCTGGAACTTCGCGCTGTCGAACTTGATCGACCCGTCCGACTGGATCGCGATGCCGTAGGTGGCGGGGGAGACGGTGCCGCCGGGCCCGACCGGGGCGGACACCGCCGACTGCAGGTTGCGATAGACACCCTGGATGAGGAGGCTGCCCGTGAAGGTCCCCGCGGTCGTCGTGCTGGAGCCGTCCGTGTTCTGGGTCGTCGTGACGGCGGACTGCTGCGTGATGTACGAGAGCAGCGTGTTCACGCCGGAGACCAAAGAGGACGCGGTCGAGGTGATGCTGCCGCTGTCCATCGTGGAGGTGAGCGTCACCGGCGCGGCGGTGGGCTTCGCGACCGTGACGGTGACGCCCTGGACGAGGTTCGCGAAGGTGTCGGTGGACGACGAGACCGTCTGCGCCGCCGCGGTGCCCGGCCAGAGGGTGACCGTCGCGTCCTGCGCGGCGGTGACGGTGGCGGCGCCGGTCTGGGTGAGGAGGTTCGTGGCGGTGCCTGCCGTGTAGGCGGCGCTGGTGCCGGCGTAGACCTGGAAGGCCGCCGCCGCGCCGGTCTGCGTCGAGGTGAGCTGGAGCCGGTACTGCGGGTTGCCGGAGGCGTCGGTGCCCGAGGCGACCTGCGCGGCCGTGACACCGGCTCCGGCGGCGTTGATGGCGGTGACCACGTCCGAGATGCTCGAGGACGCGGCCGTGATGTCGTGCGCGGCGCCCGTCGAGTCGACGATCGTGATGGCGCCGCTCGCGTCCGGCCAGGTCGTCATGACGCCGGTGACGGACACCTGCGCCTGCGCCACCTGGTTCACCTGCATCGAGAAGGACGTCGGCGACGCCGCGGTGGTCGCGGTGGCCATGACGGACGAATCCGTGCTCGCGACGGTGAGGAGGTTGAGGCCGTTCGTGGCCGCGGCTCCCGTCGCGCTCGTCTGGAGCGCCTGAAGCGTCACGTTGAGGTTCTGGAAGGCCGAGAGGGCGGTCTGCTCGGTCTTGACCTTGGCCTGGAGCTGGGTCTGCGGAATGGACTCCGCGGTCATCAGCGCGTTCACGATGGCCGTGGGGTCGAGGTTGTTGACCAGGTTGGAGACCGTGACCTGGCCGTTGCTGCCCACGGTGAGGGAGGGCAGCGAGATCGTTCCTACAGAGCTCATCCGAATTCCTCCTCCGATCCGCGATCAGGCAACTGGGGTGCGGGCGGCGACTGAACCCGAATCAGTCGCCGCCCGCCAGAGGGTGTCAGCCCTGGAGCAGCTTGAGGATGAGCTGGCTCTGCTGGTTGGCCTGCGAGAGCATCGCGGTGCCGGCCTGCATGAGCACGTTCTCCTTGCTGTACTTCGCCATCTCGGACGCCATGTCGGTGTCCGCGATCTGCGAGTTGGCGGCGGTCAGGTTCTGCGAGTTGACCGCGATGGACTGCGCGGTCGCCGTCAGCACGTTCTGGGTCGCGCCGAGGGTGGCCTGAGCGGTCGAGACGGTCTGGATCTGGGCCTGGATCGCGGTGATCGAGGCCTGCGCGTCGGTCGCGTTGTCGAACTTCAGGGCGGCGACGGCCGTGCCGATGGTGCTGACGTTGGCGGGGCCGAGGTCGAGGGAGACCTTGTCCGCTGCGTTGGCGCCGGTCTGGAAGTTCAGCGCAGCAGCGCCGGTGGCCGAGCCGTCGAGCAGCTTGACGCCGTTGAAGTTCGTCGACGAGCCGATCGAGCTGAGCTGGGCGGCCAGAGCGGTGACCTGCGTCTGGATGTCCGTGCGCGAGGCGACGTTGTTCGTGTCGTTCGCGGCCTGGACGGCGAGGCTGTTGATCGTCTGCAGGATGTTGGACACCTGGGACAGCGCGCCGGAGGCGGTCTGGATCAGGTTGATGCCGCTGGCGGTGTTCTGCCCGGCCTGGTTGAGGCCGCCGATCTGCGCCTGCAGGCCCTGCGAGATCGCGAGGCCGGCCGGGTTGTCCGCAGCCGTGTTGAGCTGCGAGCCCGACGACAGCTTGTTCATGCTGCTCTGCAGAGCAGCCTGGTTGGAGTTGAGCGAGTTCGTGACCGAGAGAGCGCTCAGGTTGGTGTTGATGGTCATAGCCATGATGTTCGAATCCTCCGTGAGAGTGTGCAGAGCCGGTCCATCCGTGGGCCGACGAATGGACCTATCGGCAGCTCTGCCACGGATGTAAGCGCCCGATCGAAATGAGTTCCGTGTCCCCCGAAATGCTTACAAGCGCCCCGTTCCTGCCGATAGCGGAAGGTACGGCAGACAACGTGTGTGCCCTTTGCTATGGATGGCTGATGGGAGCGTGGAGCGCGGTGGGCGCCAACGAACTGTCGAACGAGCTCTGGCGTCAGAGAGAGCTCCTGGAGCTGCTGCTCTACAAATTCGAGGTCGAGCAGTTGCTCCTCGCCTCCGGCAAGGCCCGCTGGGTGCCGCACGCGACCCGCGAGGCGGAGGTCGTGATCGAGCGGCTGCGGACCGCGACGCTCTCGATGAGCGTCTCCGCGTCCGCCCTGGCGATCGAATGGAGCCTGCCCGCGGACACCCGGCTCCGCGAGCTCGCGGCCGGCGCCCCGGAAGGAGCCTGGCAGGGCATCTTCGCGGCCCACCTGGAGGCGCTCGTCACGCTGACCCGCGAGATCCGCACCGTCCGCGCCGGCAACGACCGCCTGCTGCGGAACGCCCTCCGCGCCGCCCAGGACACCTTCGACGCCGTCTCGGACGGCGCGTCGGTCTACACCTCCGACGGGACGACGGACCTGCCTTCTGCACGCGCCCGCCTCGTCGACGCGACCCTGTAGGAGACGACCGTGTCCGGCAACCTTCTCGGCTCCCTCAACACCGCCTTCTCCGGCCTCGCCGCCGCTCAGGCCGGCATCGAGGTCACCGGCGACAACATCGCCAACGCGACCACCCCCGGCTACGTCCGCCAGCAGGTCGACCTGGAGGCCGTCGGCGGCCCCGCCCAGGTCGGCCCCTTCGCGCAGGCGGCCACCGCCGGCCAGGGCGTGCGCGTTGCCGGCATCGTCCAGCTCGGCTCGTCCCTGCTCGACGCCCAGGCCCGGTCCGCCGGCGCCGCCGCCGGCTACAGCGGCGTCACGGCCTCGGGGCTGAGCGCGCTCGAGTCGACGCTCGGCGAGCCGAGCGGCGACGCCATCTCCGGCTCGCTCTCGAAGTTCTGGTCGTCCTGGCAGGACGTCTCCAACCAGCCGGGCGCGCCCGCCCCTGTCGCCGCCCTGCTCGGCAAGGCGGGCTCCCTGGTCGGGCAGATCGCCACCGCCTACCGGTCGGTGCAGTCGCAGTGGTCGCAGACCCAGCAGGATCTGGCGAACACGGCGGCGCAGGTGAACTCCGACGCGTCCAAGGTCGCCCAGCTCAACGGGCAGATCCGCTCGGTGGCCGCCTCGGGCGGCGACGTCAACGCGCTCATCACCCAGCGCAGCAACATCCTGACCGAGCTCGCCTCGCTCTCCGGCGCGTCCGTCGTGAACAACGCGGACCAGACCGTGACCGTGAGCATCGGCGGGGCGAACCTGGTGCAGGGCACCATCGCCCGGTCCCTGTCGGTCACCGGATCGACCACTCTGGAGGGCGCCGCAGGGTCGCCGGCCGGAGTGCAGTGGTCCGACGGCGCCGGCCCGGTCTCGCTCAACTCCGGCAAGCTCGCCGGCGACCTCTCGCTCCTTGCGCCCGCGACCGCCACCGGCAATGGCGGCGCGATCGCGGAGACCGCGGCGAAGCTCAACAGCCTCGCGACCTCCCTCGCCCAGCAGGTGAACGCCGTCAGCGTCACCGGGACGACCTCCACCGGCGCCACGAACGTCGCGTTCTTCGGGATGTCGGCGACCGGCCCGGCGGCGCTCGGCCTGAGCGTGCTCCCGACCGACGCCTCCGGTGTCGCCGTCGCCGCAGCCGGCGCAGGCGCGGCGGACGGGTCGATCGCGGACGCGATCGGGCAGCTCGGCACCGGCGCGGGCTCGCCCGACGTCGCCTGGTCGACGGGCGTCATCGCGCTCGGCACCGCGACCAGCAACGCGACGCAGCAGTCCACCCTCGATCAGAGCGCCCAGGCCGCCGCGACGGGCGCGCAGTCCTCGCAGGAGTCGGTCAGCCTCGACGAGGAGAACATGAACCTGATCGCGTACCAGCACGCCTACCAGGGCTCTGCGCGCGTCATGACCGCACTCGACTCCATCCTCGATCAGCTCATCAACCACACCGGACTCGTCGGATTGGGATAGGCCGAACATGTCATTCCGTGTCACCGAGTCGACGCAGCTCGCGTCGGCCCAGCGCAATCTCCAGCTCAGCGCCCAGCGGCTCAACCAGCTCGACCAGCAGGTCGCCAGCGGGCTCGCGATCAGCAAGACCTCCGACGACCCCGCGGGCGCCGCGACCCTGCTCGACCTGCAACGGCAGCTCGCGCAGAACACGCAGTACCAGCGGAACGCCGGCGACGGGACGGCCTGGCTCGCGACCGCGGGCACGGCCCTCACCTCGATGAACGACACCCTCAACCAGGTGCGCGACCTGACGGTGCAGGCCGCGAACACGGCCACCCAGACCCCGAGCTCGCGCACGGCCATCGCCACCCAGCTGCAGTCGCTGAAGCAGACGCTGCTCACTCTGGCGAACACGCAGTACCAGGGCCGCAGCGTCTTCGCCGGCACCTCCGACGCAGGCAGCGCGTTCAACGCCGACTACACCTTCAACGGGACGGCCGGCTCGTCGGTGAACCGGCGCGTGGGCACGGACACGACCGTCCGGGTCGACGTCGACGGGTCGTCGGTGCTCGGCGCCGGGGCGACCTCGGTCTTCGCGCTGATCGACTCGATCGCCAGCGCCGTGAGCAGCGGAGGGAACGTGGGCGGGCAGCTCACCGCGATCGACGCCGTCGCCGCGAACATCCGGGGCGCCGAGGCGACCGTCGGCAGCGCACAGAACCAGCTCACCGGCGCGACCTCGGCGCTCACCACGCAGGCCACGACGCTGCAGACCACGCAGAACGGAATCCAGAACGTGGACGCCGCGCATGCCATCCTGAAGATGCAGACGCAGCAGGTCGCCTACCAGACCGCCCTGGCCGTCACAGCCAAAAGCATCCAGCCGACCTTGATGGACTACCTCAGATGACAGTGCAGATCAGCTTCCAGGAACCGCTCGCCGGCCTCGGGTCGTTCACCGAGTACGACTTCGCCCCGCTCGACGGCGCCCGCGACACCTACACCCTCCGGGCGAGCGCGCAGCCGGCGATCCGGCTGTTCCTGGTAGACGCGGCCGCCTACCTGCCGGACTTCGTGGGGGAGCTCGACCGGCCGGCCGACGGGGAGCCGGGTGTCTTCCTGGTCGTGACGCCGCACGCCGACGGAATCACCGCCAACCTCCTCGCGCCCATCTTCATCGACCCGGTCACGCGCACCGGCGCGCAGGTGATCGCCACGGACGACCTCGACCGGGTGCAGGTGCCGCTGCGCCGGACGGCCTGACAGACCCTCGGTTCACGCCGGGACGGCAAGTAGTGTGTACGCAACGCGGGCTACGGTCCGCACACCCGAGTGCGCTTCACGAATGGAACAGCCGATGACGACGAACGAGGCCAACGAGCTGACGGCCCAGCTCTGGCGGCAGCGGGAGCTCCTGGAGATGCTGCTGTTCAAGTACGAGGAGGAGCGGCTGCTGCGCACGGCCGGGATGACCCGCTGGCTCGCGCACGCCTCCCGCGAGATCGACGTCGTGACCGCGCGGCTCAGCAAATCCAGCCTCTCGACCGCCGTCGCGATCTCGAGCCTCGGCGAGTCCTGGGGGCTGACGCACGGCGCCCTCCTGCGCGACCTCGCCGAGGGCGCGCCGAGCCCGATGTGGGCGGAGATCTTCACCGACCATCTGCGCGCCCTGGTCGAGGTCATCACCGAGATCCGCGAGGTGCGGGCGCAGACGACCGCGACCTACCGCTCGAACGGTGAGATCGACCACACCGAGCAGAGCGCGCGGCTGATCGACACGGTCCTCTGACGATCGGTCAGGCGGTGACCCGCTGGGTGACCGAAGCCGGGTGCGCGGTGAACTCCGCGAGCTTGGCGAGGTAGGCCGACCGCTTCGTGCGGGGGTTCCTGTCGGGCATCGGGAGCACGCCGGCGTCCCGGTCGAAGTGCAGGAGCCAGCCCTCGTGCAGCAGCTTCATCGCCTCGCTCCGGGCCAGCGACACGGCCGCGTGCGTGACGCCGAGCTCGGCGGCCACGTCCTTGACCTGCCGGTCCTCGAAGAAGAGGCGGGTGACGATCAGGTGCAGCCGCTCGGGGAGGGCCTCGACGGCCGCCCGCAGGAACGTCTCGCGCTCCGACGTCTCCGCCGACTCCTCCGGGCCGAGGATCGCCGAGACCAGCTCCTCGGAGCGCTCCTCGATCGCGACCGGTCCGGTCGCGGACTCGCGGAGGGTGGCGACGACCGTCGCGCGGTCGACGCCGAGGGAGACGGCCATCTCGTCGATGGTGGGCGTCCGGCCGAGCGTCTGGTAGAGCCCGTCCCGGATCGCCAGCGTCTCCTTGATCGTCTTGCGGGTGCCGCGGGAGACCCAGTCCTGCGAGCGCAGCTCGTCCGCCAGCGCACCGGAGATGCGGGTGCGGGCGTAGGCGCCGAATGGCACGCCGCGGTCGGGGTCGAAGGAGCGGGACGCCTGGAACAGGGCGAACTGGCCTGCGGAGGCCAGCTCATCCCTGTCGAGATGCGTGCCGCGGTTGCACAGGTCGGAGACGATGTAGCCGACGAGCGGCAGGTGCTCGATGACGAGCTGATCGCGCGAGTGTGTGTTCACGTGTTCCTCTGTCGTTCGCGGTCTTAGGGCAGGACCACGGCGGGTTTCGGTGGGTGTAAATCACGCTCGGGTGCGCAGTTCACCTCTGCGCCCGATTAGGGGTAGACGCTTCGGCACTCTTGAAATTAGCGGGCTGACCAGCATCCTGTAACGACCCAAGTCGGGTGACAAATGAATGCATTGCATTCGCGGAGCCATCCGCTATGCTCCGGCGGTCAGCCCGCAGCGGTCTTCGCCGGGCAGGGCGCCGCGGCCTTCATGGCGGCCGTGGCCTGGTCCTCCGACCAGGGCAGCGTCGCCACGACCTTCGCGCCCTTCTGCACCGCGGGCACCTTGGACGCGATCGACGCCAGCCGCTCGGCCAGCGCCTGCGCGAACCCCGCGCCCGGCGTCGAGTCGTTGAGCGCCACGACGACGGTCAGCCCCGACGACGGGTCGGCGTACGCCGCCGACAGGTAACCGGGGACCGCCCCCGACGCGCCGCGGAGCGGCCCGACGACCTGCATGCCGAGTCCGTAGCCCAGCCAGGACGCGCCCGCGCCGACCGTCTTCGCCTGCGCGTCCGCCGAGCTGCTGCTCAGCAGCGAGCCGCTGGCGAGCGCCTGCGCGAACACCTTGAGGTCCGTGACGTTCGAGACCACCCCCGCCGCCGTCCAGCCCAGCGACGGCGACAGCGCGGTGATGTCCTGCGGCTTGGCGCACACCGGAGCGCCGGTGGCGTCGAGCGGGGCCACGTAGCCCGCGGGATGCGGGCCGGGCACGGTGAAGACGCCGTCGTCGGGGAGGACGCTCGCCGACATCCCGAGCCGGCCGAACACGTAGCTCTGGTAGAGCTGCTCCCAGTTGCGGCCGGCCGCGTTCTGCAGCGCCATCCCGAGCAGCAGCGCGTTCGTCTGCGACGGGCTGTACTTCTCGCCCGGGTTCCCGGTGCGCGCCATCGCGACGCCGTCGCTCACGAGCTCGAGCGGCGGCCAGTAGCGCTGCGGGTTGGCCAGGAACTCGCGGTGCAGGACCGACGCGTAGTCGCCGAAGCCGGAGGTGTCCTGGCACAGCTCGCGCAGGGTCACCCCGCCGACGCCCACGAGGCCCGGAATCCACTGCGCGACCGGGTCGTCGAGCTCCACCGTGCCCTCGTCGACCAGTTCGAGGAGCACTGTGCACGTCATCGCGGTGGTGAGCTGGCCCGCGCGGAACGTCATGGCGGGGGTGACCGGCACGGACCCGCCGCGGGTCGTGGTCCCGATCGCGGTCGTCCAGCTGCCCGCCCACGGCGCCCAGACTCCGACGAGGGCGGCCGACCCTCCGGAGAGCTGGATCGCGTCCGTCACCGCTGTGGTGAGCTGCGTCACCGTGGCGGCCGGGAGGGCGCCCGGCTGCTGCGGCGGGAAGTCGGGGTTCGCACCGGTGTTGCCGCACGCGGCGAGGGTGAAGGCGAGCGTGGCGGCGAACGCCGCGAGAACGATTCTGCGGAGACTTCTCCCTCGTCCCATCGCATCCCCCCGACGCTCCTGTGGCAGCGATTGTAGCGTGCGGCGACGCCCGCGCGGAGTCCCCCCGGACCGTGTCCAATCCGATCCG
This sequence comes from Leifsonia sp. EB41, assembly GCF_041262565.1. Taxonomy (NCBI): domain Bacteria; kingdom Bacillati; phylum Actinomycetota; class Actinomycetes; order Micrococcales; family Microbacteriaceae; genus Leifsonia; species Leifsonia sp. EB41. The sequence continues at coordinate 2,175,301 of NZ_JBGCCJ010000001.1, forward strand.
CTCACTGCGCCGAATTCCTGGATGAGGCGCGCACGCCGCGCGCCGTCTTCCAAGGAGGAACGACACATGCGCACATCACCGAACCGCCTCGTCGCCACCATTTTCGGCGCCGTCTACCTGCTCGTCGGCCTGCTCGGCTTCGCCTTCACCGGCGGCGTCGGCTTCGTCGCCACCCAGGGTGGCCTGATCCTCGGCATCTTCGAGGTCAACCCGCTGCACAACATCGCCCACCTGCTCATCGGCGCGGCGCTGCTCATCGCCGGCCTCACCAGGGCAGCCGCGGCGAAGGCCGTCAACACCACCGTCGGAGCCGTCTACCTGCTCCTGGGCATCGTCGGCTTCTTCCTGGTCGGGACCGGGGCGAACATCCTCGCCCTGAACACCCCCGACCACTTCCTCCACTTGGTGAGCGCCATCGTGCTCCTCGGTGTCGGTCTCGGCGCCGAGCGGACTGTGCGCTCCTCTTCGGTCGCCGCCTGACCGACCAGGCCACGGCGCTTCCCATGAGCAGGATGAAGGGGTCAGCCCCGGTCGCCCCGGCGACCAGGGCCTTCCTCGCCGTGGCCGCGCTGGGGGCCGGGCTGCTACACGCCGCCCTCGCCCCCAGCGCACCCCTCCCGCTGCTCGCGCTCTTCGTGGCGGTCGCCGCCGCGGAGCTGACCTGGGCAGTCCTCACGCTGGCCCGCGAGCGACCTCCCCTGTTCGGCCTGATCCCGGCACTGGCGCTGGCGCCGCTCGGGATCTGGGCCGCGCTCGCCACGGCCGGCGCCACGGCGACGTCGGGCACGGTGCTCACGCTCCCTCTCCTGCCGATGGGCGCGGCATCGCTGCTCGACGTCGCTGTTGCGGCGGTCGCCGCGGTCATCCTGCGGCGCGGCCGGCCTGCGCGTCACGCGAACAGCGCGCTGCGGTTCGTCTCGGCGCTCCTGGTCAGCGCGTGCGCGGTCTGTGCGGTGACCATTCCCGCTCTCGGCGCCACCGACGCCGGTGTCGCAGCGGTGACGGTGCACCACCACCACTGAGTGCGGGCTCGGCTCAGCTCCGGCGGCTCAGCGCGAACGACGCGTTCCCGAACCGCACGATCGACCCGGGATCGACCTCGTGCCGCGTGTTCGGGTCGCACGCGAAGGTGCCCTCGCCCGGGTAGGTGATCGTCGTCCCGTTGGCGGAGCCGAGGTCCATCACCCAGAAGACCCCGTCGTACTGCCCGAACGCGAGGTGCGCGCGGGAGACCGACTTGGCGTCGTCCGCCACCGTCACCAGCTCGACGTTCGCAGGGTCGTCGAACTCGGTGCCCGGCGTGTGGGATGCCGGATTGCGCCCGATCACGCCGTTGCCCGCCGTCTCGACGTGCTGCCCGTCGCTCAGATCCAGTGCGAACATGACCGCCATCGGCGTCTCCTCTCCTCGGCGCACCCGAAAGCGCCCCGCCCAGCATGCCATGACCCGGGCCGCGCTCCCTAGGGATCAGGCCGGAGCCCGGTCACTCCGCCGCGATCGGCACCCGCATCGACCGGGCGTCGCGCATGAAGCGCTCCACGTCCGGGTCCACTGTGATGTCGCTCGGGCGCAGCGGACGGGTCAGGTAGAGACCCTCCAGGCTGGTGATCCGGCTCAGCGCGACGTACGTCTGGCCCGAGGTGAACGCACGCGCACCGAGGTCCACGATCGCCGCGTCGTACGTCTTGCCCTGCGACTTGTGGATGGTGACCGCCCACGCGAGCCGCAGCGGGAACTGCGTGAAGTCGGCGACCACGTCCTTGGTGAGCTTCTTGGTCTCGGGGGAGTAGCTGTACCGGTACTTCTCCCAGATCGCCGGCTCGACCTCGTGCACCTGGCCGTCGACGTCCACGTAGACGTTGGAGTCGATGCGGGTGACGGTGCCGATGGTGCCGTTCACCCAGCGCGGTCCGTCGCCCTGTCCGACGTCGTTGCGCAGGAACATCACCTGCGCGCCGACCTTCAGCTCCAGCACCTCGTCGGCCGGGTAGTTGCGGCCGCCGAAGTCGCCGCTCACCTCGGCCTTCGCCGTCAGCGGCCGGCCGGGCAGCTGCTCCAGGGCCTGCGCGTTGATGCGGTTCACCGTGTCGTTGCGCGTCGCGAGCGTGATCGTGCCGTCCCGCGGCGCCGGGCGCGCGCCGACCTCGTTCAGCCGGTCGGCGATCTCCTTCGTCACCTGCCCGTGCCGGACCGCGTTGAGCATGTAGCGGAAGTCGGACTCGTGCTGCCGGTGCACCTGCAGCAGCTCGACGATCTGGAGGTCGGCCTCCCGCCACACCTTCGCGTCGAAGAACCACATCGAGCGGTAGGTGTCGGCGAAGTACGCGCGCTCCTCGTGGTCGCCCGGCACGGGCGCGAGCTGGTACGGGTCGCCGAACAGCACGATCTGGACGCCGCCGAACACCTCCTTCGGCCGCTGCCTGGCCTGACGGAGACTGCGGTCGACCGCGTCCATCAGGTCGGCGTTCACCATCGAGACCTCGTCGATCACCAGGGTGTCGATGCTGTTCAGCAGCTTGCGCAGCTCACTGGTCTGATCGATGTCGTGGTCGGCGATGACCCCGATCGGCAGCTTGAACAGCGAGTGGATGGTCTGCCCGCCGACGTTCAGCGCGGCGACCCCGGTCGGCGCGGCGATGACGATCGACTTCTCGGTGTTCCACGACAGGTGGTTGAGCAGCGTGGACTTGCCGGTTCCGGCCCTGCCCGTCACGAACACATGGTCCCGCGTGTGCTCGATCAGCTCGAACACCGCCCGCTGCTCGGGCGAGAGCGAGAGTCCGCCCATCCGGATCCCTTCCCTCGCGCGACCTGCCGAACTACTCTAACCCCGCGCGCAGCGCCAGGGCGGCTTATCCACAGGCCCATAGGATGGCAGCTATGGGTGGGGACGGCAGGGTCGGCGGACTCCGGCCGGTGCTGCTCTGGGCCGGCGTCGGCGTCCTCCTGGTCGCCGCGTTCCTCGCCGCGCTCGGCGCCGTCCAGCGGACCTTCTACAGCCCGGAGGGGTTCGTCTCCGCCTACGTCGGCGCGCTCGCCTCGCACGACCTGACCAGCGCGCTCGCCATGCCGGGCGCGGCGCCGACGAAGCAGGCCCTGGCCGCCGCCGGACTCCCGGCGGACGCCTCCGCCGAGCTGCTGCGCTCGGACCTGCTCCCGGACTACACCGACACCCGCGTCGTCTCCGACACGGCCGGCCCGGGCGGCCGCCGCACGGTCACGGTGCACGTCGTCGCGGACGGCCACCCGGTCGTCGCCGCGTTCGAGCTCCGCCAGACCGGCGCCATCCTCGGCCTCCTGCCGACCTGGGAGTTCGCGCGCACGCCCGTCGGTGTCGCGCACATCACCGTCGCGCATGCGCAGACCTTCACCGTCGGCAGCCATACGGTGAGCCCGCGGGCCGCCGCCCCGTCGCAGCCGGCGACCGCGTTCAGCGTGAGTGCCGGGTATCTGGTCCCCGCGCCGTCGCTCTACGTCCTGGGCCACTCCGACAGGTACACGCATGCCGCGCCGGTCAACGTGGCGACCGCCCCGGCCGCCACGGTGGCGGCGACGGTCGACGCACAGCCGAACGACGCCTTCACTGCGGCAGTGCAGAAGGAGCTGAACGGCTTCCTCGACGAGTGCGCCAAGCAGCAGGTCCTGCAGCCGGCCGGCTGCCCCTTCGGCGTGGTGATCGACGACCGCGTGCAGGGTGCGCCCACCTGGAAGATGACGCAGTACCCCGCCGTACACCTCGTCCCGGGCGACGCCTCGTGGACGATGTCGCAGGCGGTCGGGATCGCGCACCTCTCCGTGACGGTGCAGTCCATCTTCGACGGCAGCATCGAACATAGGGAGTCCGACGAGAAGTTCGCCGTCTCGCTGACCAGCGTCGTCATCCGCCCGGACGGATCCCTCGACATCGTCGTGGGTGAGTAGCGGCTACCGCTGCACCGTGCCGTCGCGCGCCGCCAGCCGGGCGAGCTGCTCGTTGTACGCCCTCAGCTCCGCGTCGTTCGTGCGGTCGGCGTTCCTGTCCTGCCGCCTCGAATCGCGCTCGTCGCTGCGGCTCCACTGGATGGCCACCACGATCGCCAGGATGACCGTCGGGATCTCGCCGATGCTCCACGCGATCCCGCCGCCCGTCTGCTGGTCGACCAGCGGCGTCGCGCCCCAGGTCCGGCCCATCGCGCCGAACCAGTCGGCCAGCAGGAGACCGTGCATCTGCATGATGGACAGCCCGAAGAACGCGTGGAACGCCATCGTGCCGAGCAGCAGCAGCAACCGGAACGGGTACGGGAGCCGGTACTTGACCGGGTCGATGCCGATCAGCGACTGCACGAACAAATAGCCCGTGATCACGAAGTGCACGACCATCCACTCGTGCCCGATGTGGTCGGTCGTCGCCCAGCGGATGAGCGGCGTGTAGTAGAACGCCCACAGCGACCCGGCGAACAGTCCGGCCGCGACGAGCGGATGCGAGATGATCCCTGCGAACCGGGAGTGCACCGCGAGCAGGATCCACTCGCGGCCGCCGCGCGTGCCGTCCTGACGCTTGCGGATCGCCCGGACGGCCAGCGTCACCGGGGCCCCGGGCACCAGCAGCAGCGGGACCGCCATCGTCAGGACCATGTGCGCCGACATGTGCGCCGAGAACAGGTACTTCTCGTAGACGTTCACACCGCCGTTGGTGATGTAGAAGAGCAGGACGATGCCGAGCGTCCAGAGCACCGTCCGGTAGACCGGCCACTTGTCGCCGCGCTTGTGGAGCCTCCACACGCCGGCCAGGTAGAAGAACAGCGCGAAGCCGCAGGCGAGCACCCAGAGCAGGTCGAAGTTCCACGTCGTGAAGAGCCGGCCCCAGGTGAGCTCCGGCGGGAGCTTCTCGCCGGTGAGGATCTCCGCGGGCGTCGGCACCGCGGCCCGGGTCTGCGGAACCGGCGTCACGGTGCGGGCGAGCGCCGCCGCCACACCAGAGGCGATGCCCATGAAGGCCAGCTCGGCGGTGACGATCCACCAGAACGTCCGGCCCTCGCCCAGCCGCTTCAGCCGTTCGATGAGGACGCGGCGCTGCATGAGCCCGAACAGCCCGAGGACGCCGAGCGCAGCGACCTTGACGAGCACCAGGATGCCGTACGGCGTCGCCAGCTCGGCCAGCGTCCCGACGCGCAGCTCGGCGTTCACGTACCCCGACAGGGCCACCACGATGAAGCAGATGAGCGCGATGCTGGAGTACCGCTCCAGCACCGTCACCAGCCGGCCGCCGCCCAGCGTGCGCTTGATGACGATGAGCGTCAGGAGGCCGCCCAGCCAGATCGCGGCGAACAGCACGTGCAGCCCGAAGGAGGTCACCGCGGCGTCGTGGCCTGCGGCTTCCGAGCTGTGCCCCTGCTGCGCCATCGGCACGACCGCGGCCATTGCGAGCAGCGTGACGAAGACGATCGCCGTCTGGTTGCGGACGGCGAAGCAGAGCACCGTGACGGCGGCGGCGATCAGCGTGATGCCGAGCCAGGCCTGACCGAGCGACACGCTGGTGATGAACGAGCTCAGCCCGTTGGTGAAGGTCTGGTCGAACGACCACGGCACGTTGGCGACGCTGACGAATGTGAACAGCCCGGTCACGGCGGAGGCCACCGTCATGATCGCGGCGCAGGCCGCGGCGAAGTCGAGGGCCGTGCCGTACTCGTCCCTGTCCGCCTTGAACGCGAAGCAGGCCAGGACCAGCGCGCCGACCGTCCCCGAGAGGCTGAGGTTGACGACGAGCGTCGAGATCGGGAGTCCCCAGCGCACCAGCGCGCCGGGGTCGAGCAGCAGGGGCGCGGCGGCCCCTCCGCCGAAGGCGAGAGCCGCGACGACCGACAGCAGAGCGGCCGCCAGGAGCACGGCGGGACCGATCACGCGGAGAAGTCTGGGCACCCGTCAAGCCTACGTCTCCGCTGCTGTGCGCCCGCCCACAGCACGGGGGCGCAGATCCCTGTCGGCACAACGGAACGGGGGCGGCGTCGCAGTCGCGACGCCGCCCCCGTGGAGCCTGTTCAGGCTGTTACTTGACGGCAGCCTTGAGCTTGGAGCCCGCGGTCAGCTTGACGCGGTGGCCGGCCGGGATCGAGATCTCGGCGCCCGTCTGCGGGTTGCGGCCGGTGCGAGCGGCGGTCTCGGTGCGCTCGGCGGCGAGCCAGCCCGGGATGGTGACCTTGCCGCCACCCTTGACGGTCTCGCTGATCGTGGCGAAGAACGCGTCGACGACGCTCGAGACGGTGGCCTGGCTCTGACCCGACGCCGCGGCGACGGCAGCAACGAGCTCGGTCTTGTTCAGGTTGTCAGCCATTGAGTGTCCTCCTCGGACCTTGTGCTGGTAGTTCAGCTGTCTTGTGGAACGGTTGAGGCCACAGTGGGCCATAACGTTTGGTCGGTTGACCGCCTCGAATGTATCAGAATCCCGCGGAATTACGCGGATTCTCGCGGATTTTTCGCCTGTTGACAGGGCGTGTCCAGCCCCGGGGACGACGAAGGGGCGCCCGGCGGATGCCGGACGCCCCTCCAAAGGGTGTCGTTCGCTGCTTCTCAGCAGCCGACGCTGGGAGTTACCAGCTCGACTTGGTGATGCCGGGCAGCTCGCCTCGGTGCGCCATGTCGCGGAAGCGGACACGCGAGATGCCGAACTTGCTGAGGTTTCCACGGGGACGGCCGTCCACCGCGTCGCGGTTGCGCACGCGGATGGGGGAGGCGTCACGGGGGAGCTTCTGGAGGCCCAGGCGGGCGGCCTCGCGGGACTCGTCGGTGCCGTTCGGGTCGACGAGCGCCTTCTTCAGCTCGGCACGCTTCGCGGCCCAGCGCTCGACGATGACCTTACGCTGCTCGTTCTTGGCGATCTTGGACGTCTTGGCCATGTTTAGCGCTCCTCTCGGAAGTCGACGTGCTTGCGCACGACAGGGTCGTACTTCTTGAGCACGAGGCGGTCGGGGTCGTTGCGACGGTTCTTCTTGGTCACGTAGGTGTAACCGGTGCCCGCCGTCGAACGGAGCTTGATGATCGGACGGATGTCCTGCTGCTTCGCCATTAGATCTTCTCCCCACGGGCCAGGAGGTCCTTGACCACGGACTCGATGCCGCGGGCGTCGATGACCTTGATACCCTTGGCGCTCAGCGTCAGGGTGACGTTACGACGAAGAGACGGGACGTAGTACGTCTTCTTCTGGATGTTCGGGTCGAACCGGCGCTTCGTGCGACGGTGCGAGTGCGAGATGTTGTGACCGAAGCCGGGAACGGCTCCAGTCACCTGGCACACTGCTGCCATTGCTTTCTTCTCCAATACCGTGATGCCTTCCGGCACCACCCAAGGTCACTTGTCGGCGCACGACTTCCCACGCATTCTCGTTGTGGGGTTTCGTACACGGCTAACGGAGTGGGAGGAGCCCACTCAGCCAAACATCTATGCTACGGCATGCGGGTAGATGCGGCCAAATCGCGGTGCGATCTACTCGCCGGCGGCCTTCGCCGTGCACCCTGCGCACAACCCGAACACGTCCACCACATGCTGCGCCTGCGTGAACCCGTGCGACGCCGCCGCAGCACGCGCCCACTGCTCGACCTCGTCGGCTTCGATCTCCACCGTCAGCCCGCACTTGCGGCAGATCAGGTGGTGGTGGTGCCCCGTCGTGCACGCACGATAGAGGCTCTCGCCCTCCGGCGACTGCAGCGAGTCCGCGTCGCCTTCCGCCGCCAGGTCGGCGAGCGCGCGGTAGACGGTCGCCAGGCCGATCGGGGAGCCTGTCTCGTGCAGCGTCAGGTGGAGCCCCTGCGCGCTGATGAAGCCTTCCGTCGAGGACAGGGCCTCTCGGACGGCCTCCCGCTGCCAGGTGTTGCGCTTCACTGTTCCAGGCTAGCCTCTCTGGCTCACGAGTCGCCGGGAACCCCGGGCGCCCACGAGCCGGCAGACCACGTAGATCAGGAAGGAGATCGTCGTTACGTACGGGCTGATCGGCAGGGAGCTGCCGAGCGCCAGCAGGATGCCCCCCACGATCGAGAGGAGGGCGAAGCCCACGCTCAGCAGCGGCACCAGCAGCGGCGACGATGAGATGCGCATCGCCGCGGCCGCGGGCGTCACGAGCAGCGACAGTACGAGGAGCGCACCGACGATCTGCACCGACACGGCGACCGCGAGGCCGAGCAGCACCATGAAGGCGAGCGCGACGAAGCGGGTCGGGACGCCGCGGGAGGCGGCGACGTCGGCGTCCAGGCTGTCGAACATGAGCGGGCGCCACATCAGCAGGAGGCCGATCAGCACCAGCGCGCCGATGACGAGCAGCGATCCGAGCTGCGGGTCGTCGACCGACACGATCTGGCCGGTCAGCAGGCCGAACTTGTTGGCGCTGCGGCCGGGATACAGCGCCAGGGCGAGGATCCCGAGTCCCAGCCCGAAGGGCATCAGCACCGCGATGATCGAGTTGCGGTCCCGCGCCTTCGCGCCGAGGAGGCCGATCAGGATGGCGGCGATCAGCGATCCGACCAGCGACCCGGCGACGACGTTCACGCCGAACAGCAGCGCGACGGCCGCTCCGGCGAACGAGAGCTCGCTGATCCCGTGCACGGCGAACGCCATGTCGCGCTGCATCACGAAGACGCCGATCAGGCCGCCGACGACGCCGAGCACCGCGCCCGCGAAGATCGAGTTGCGCACCAGCGCGAGCAGCTCGCCGTAGTCGGTGAAGTTGAAGAGCTGCGACCAGAGATCGTTCATGCGGCCGGCTCCGGGTGCGAGGTGCGGGTGTGGTCGTGGTGCTCGTGGGTCTCGGCGTCCGGGATGCCGACGACCACGATGCGGCCGCGGCTCCGGATGACATCCACGGGCGTGCCGTACAGGTCGGTGAGCACCTCGCTGCGCAGCACCTCGTCGGGGGTTCCGGTGCGGAAGCGGCCGCCGGCCAGGTAGAGCACGCGGTCGACCATCCCGAGCACCGGGTTCACGTCGTGCGTGACGAAGACCACCGCGCTCCCGTGGTCGCGCCGGCGCCGGTCGATGAGCTCGCTGACCCCGCGCTGGTGCTGGAGGTCGAGCGACAGCAGCGGCTCGTCGCACAGCAGCAGGGCCGGGTCCCCGGCGAGCGCCTGCGCGACGCGGAGCCGCTGCTGCTCGCCGCCGGACAGCGATCCGACCGGGGTGTCCGCGTAGCGGCGCGCCCCGACCGAGTCGATGAGCCGGTCCACCTGCGCGCGGTCCGCGCGGTTCGGGATCGGGAGGCCCCAGCGGTGCCCGTTCACGCCGAGCGCGACGAGGTCGCGGGCGCGCATCGGAGTGCCGGCGGGGATGAGCTTCTGCTGCGGGATGTACCCGATGCGCCGATCGCCGCGCCGCACGGCGTGGCCGTCGAGCACGATGCTCCCGGAGTCCAGCGACTGCTGGCCGAGGATCGTCTTGAGCAGGCTGGTCTTGCCCGAGCCGTTCGGCCCGAGCACGGCGACGAACTCGCCGGCGTGCACGTCGAGGTCGAGCCCGCTCCACAGCGTGCGGTCCCCGAAGCCGAGGGCGGCGTCGCGCAGGCTGAGCACGACATCGCGTTCCGCCGGCGCGGCCACGCGTTCGATCGGCTCGCTCACTTCGCCAGCGCCGCTCCCACGGCGTCGAGGTTGGCGTTCATCCAGCTCACGTAGTCCTTGCCCTTCGGCAGGGTCTCGGTGACGGGGACGACGGGGATTCCCGCCGCCGTGGCCGCCGCCCGCACGCGGTCGGTCTCCGGCCCGCTGGTCTGCTCGTTGTAGGCGAGCAGTCTCACCGTGTGGCCGCCGAACAGCGCGAGCGTCTGCTGCAGCACGAGCGGGGACACGTCGGTGCCCGCCTCGATGGCGGCACTGAACTTCTCGGGCGTCTTGTTCACGAGCCCGGCGGACTCCAGCAGGTAGAGCGGGACGGGCTCCGTGATCGCGACCCCTTCTCCCGCGTACTTCGACTTCAGCTCGGCCTCCCGGGCCTGGAGGGCGGCCAGCTTGCCGGAGAAAGTCGCGGCGTTCTTCGCGAAGGTCGCCTTCTGCGCCGGGTCGGCCTTCGAGAGCGCGTCGGTCAGGGCGGTCGTGAACTTCTGGATGGTCGGGAAGTCGTACCAGACGTGCTCGTTGAGGTCACCGCCCTCGGCCTTCTTGCCCGAGAGGTCGACCACGTTCAGCACCGTCGCCTTCGTGTTCTTCGAGCCGGTGCGGAGTGTGTTCATGAAGTCGTCGTAGCCGCCGCCGTTCTCGATGAGGATGTCGGCCTTCGACACGGCGAGCTGGCTCTGGGCGCTCGCCTCGAACGAGTGCGGGTCCTGGGCGGGGTCGGACATCAGGGCGGTCACCTCGACGGCGTTCCCGGCGATGGTGGAGGCGATGTCGCCGTAGACGTTGGTGCTGGCGACGACGCGGACCTTTCCGTCGTCGGCGGCGGAGCCGGCCGAGCACCCGGTGAGGGCGGCGACGGTCGCGGCGGCGAGGGCGAGGGTGAAGACGGAGCGCTTCAACATAGGGACCTGTCTAATTCGTGGTTGTCCCCACGAATGTATCCCTAATTGAGAACGATTGTCAAAATCACTAAGCCGCCCGCGCAGATTCGTGCCGAATGTCGCGAATAGCGCGGCCAAACGCCACATTCGGCACGAATGTGCAGGGCTCAGTCCAGCAGCAGCGCGGGCTCCTCGATGATGGAGGCCACGTCGGCAAGGAACCGCGAGGCGACATCCCCGTCCACCACGCGGTGGTCGAACGAGGCGCCCACGGTCGTGACGTAGCGCGGGCGCACCTCGCCGTCCACGACCCACGGCTTCTGCTTGATCGTGCCGAGCGCGACGATGCCGACCTCGCCCGGGTTCAGGATGGGCGTTCCGGTGTCCATCCCGAACACACCGATGTTCGTGATGGTGATCGTGCCGCCCGCCATGTCCGCCGGGGGAGTCTTACCCTCGCGGGCGATCAGCGTCAGCTCCTCGAGCGCCTTGGCGAGCTCGAGCAGCGTCATCTCCTGCGCCTCCTTGACGTTCGGGACGATCAGGCCGCGCGGCGTCGCAGCGGCGATGCCGAGGTTCACGTAGTGCCGGACGATGATCTCCTCGTCGGTCCACGTGGAGTTCACGGTCGGGTTGCGGCGCACGGCCCAGATGATCGCCTTCGCCACGATGAGCAGCGGCGACACCTTGACCCCGACGAAGTCGGGCGACGTCTTGAGGCGTTTGACGAACTCCATCGTGCGCGTAGCGTCGATGTCGACGAACAGGCTGACGTGCGGGGCGCTGAAGGCGCTGGTGGTCATCGCGTTGGCGATCGCCTTGCGCACGCCCTTGACGGGGATGCGGTCCTCGCGGTCGTCCGGCCACGCGGGCGTCTGGATGTTGCGGAACACGCTCGCCTGGGTCGCCTCGCGGAGCACGTCCTCCCGGGTGATGTCGCCGATCGGCCCGGTCGGGGTGACCAGCGCGAGGTCGACGCCGAGGTCCTTCGCCAGCTTGCGGATCGGCGGCTTGGCGATCACGGGCGCGCTGCCGATGGGGGAGGCGCCGGCCGGGGCGGACGGAGCGGAGGCGGCGGCAGGCGCAGCAGCCCGCGACGGCGCGGGCGCGGCAGGCGCCGGCGTGAACGTCACCGGGATGGCGGCGGTGCCCGGGTGCGTCACCCGGCGCCGGCGGCTGGTCCCGTGGCCGGCCGCACCGTACCCGACGAGCACGGCGCCCGGCTTCGGTTCGTCCACCTCGTGCGAGACGCTCTGCGCGGCGTCGGCCTCGGCCTCCTCGACCTCGCCGACCGGCTCGGCCGGAGCGGCGGGCGCGGACTCGCTGCCGGTGACGGTGATGATCGGCGTTCCGACCTCCACGGTCTGGCCCTCGGACACGAGCAGCTCGGCGACGGTCCCCTCGAACGGCGACGGCAGCTCCACGAGCGACTTCGCCGTCTCGATCTCCACGATCACCTGGTTGACCGCGACAGGCTCACCGGGCGCGACCTTCCACGAGACGATCTCCGCCTCGGTCAGACCCTCGCCGACGTCGGGCAGCAGGAACTGGGACTCGCTCATGTACGGCTTCTTTCGTTCGGCGGAGCTCAGTACGCGAGCGCGCGGTCGACGGCTTCGAGGATCCGGTCGGCGTCGGGCAGGTAGACGCCCTCCAGCTTGGCCGGCGGGAAGGGGGTGTCGAAGCCGGCGACGCGGAGCACGGGCGACTCCAGCGAGTAGAAGGCCTTCTCGGCGACCACCGCGGCGACCTCCGAGGCGACGGACACGGTGCCGGGCGCCTCCTGCGCCACGATGAGCCGGCCGGTCTTCTGCACGGACTGCAGCACGGGTGCGTAGTCGATGGGCGCGAGCGAGCGCAGGTCGACGACCTCCAGGCTGCGACCCTCCTCGGCGGCGACCTCGGCGGCGCGCAGCGCGACCGGGACCATGCCCGCCCACGCCACGATCGTCGCGTCTGTGCCGGTGCGCACGACGCGGCTGGAGTGCAGCGGCACCGGGTTCTCCTCGGTGTCGACGTCGCCCTTCGGCCAGTAGCGGCTCATCGGCTCGAAGAAGATCACCGGGTCGTCGGAGGCGATGGCCTCCTGGATCATCCAGTACGCGTCGTTCGGCGTCGACGGCGCGACGATCCGCAGGCCGGCGGTGTGCGCGAAGTACGCTTCCGGCGACTCCTGGTGGTGCTCGACCGCGCCGATGTGGCCACCGTGCGGGATGCGGATGACGACGGGCATCGAGACCGCACCGCTGTGCCGGTTGGTCAGCTTGGCGAGCTGCGTCGTGATCTGGTCGAAGCCGGGGAACACGAAGCCGTTGAACTGGATCTCCACCACCGGGCGGTAGCCGCGCATCGCCAGGCCGATAGCCGAGCCGATGATGCCCGCCTCCGCGAGCGGGGTGTCGAGAACTCGCTTCGCGCCGAACTCGGCCTGCAGGCCCTCGGTGACGCGGAACACGCCGCCGAGCGGACCGATGTCCTCGCCCATGAGCAGGACCTTCGGGTCCTCGGCGAGCGCGCGCCGGAGGCCGGCGTTGAGCGCCTTCACCATCGGCATCGACTGGATGCGCGGGCCGGCCGGCTCGGCGGGGGCCTCTGCCTCGGCCGCCGCGGTCTCCTGCGGCTCACCGACCTCCGACTCCGTGTCGATCGCTTCAGCCTGCTCCGGCACCTTCTCGTTCTCGACCACGAACTCGCGCGTCCACTCCTGCTCGGCCACGTGCTCCTCGAGCACGAGCGAACCGGGCTCGCTCTCCACGATCTCCACCACGTCGATGGCCTGCGTGTCGTCGAACGGCTCGTCGCGCTGCGGCGTCTCGTCCTCCACCAGCTCGGCCTCCACGTATCCGGTCTCGCCTCTCAGGTCGCTCATGCGTCACCTCCGAACGACGCTTCGTACTCCTGCAGCCAGCGTCGCTGCTCGTCCATCACGGGATGCGGCTCACTGTAGACGTTGTCGAACATGCTCTCGATGGGCGGAACCTCGAGGGCGAGCGTGCGCCGGCGGACGTCGGCGGCCAGGTCGGCCGCCTCCTCCTGCGCCGTGTCGAAGAACGCCTGGCCGACGCCCTGGTTCTCCAGGAACGCCCTGAACCGCAGGATCGGGTCGCGCTCCGCCCAGTACGCCACCTCTTCGTCGGTGCGGTACTTGGTCGGGTCGTCACTCGACGTGTGCGCGCCCATCCGGTAGGTGAGCGCCTCGATCATGCTCGGGCCCTCGCCGTTGCGGGCGTCGTCGAGGTGCTTCGCGGTCACCGCGTAGGCGGCGAGCACGTCGTTGCCGTCGAGCTGCACGCCCGGGATGCCGAAGCCGCTCGAGCGCAGGTAGAGCGGGGTGCGCGACTGTGTCTTCACCGGCACCGAGATGGCCCAGTGGTTGTTCTGCAGGAAGAACACCTGGGGCGTCTGGTAGCTGGCCGCGAAGACGAACGCCTCGCTGACGTCGCCCTGGCTGGTCGCGCCGTCGCCGAAGTAGGCGATCACCGCCTCGTCCACGCCCGGGTCGCCGGTGCCGACCTTGCCGTCGAGCTTGACGCCCATCGCGTAGCCGGTGGCGTGCAACGTGTGCGAGCCGATCACGAGCGTGTAGAGGTGGAAGCCGTGGATCGCCGGGTCCGTCGGGTCCCAGCCGCCGTGGGTGGTGCCGCGCAGCAGGCCCATGATGCCGACCGGGTCGATGCCGCGGATCATGCCGACAACGTGCTCCCGGTACGACGGGAAGAGGTTGTCCTGCGGCTTGGCCGCGCGGGCGGAGCCCACCTGGGCGCCCTCCTGGCCGCGGCTCGGCACCCACAGGCCGAGCTGGCCCTGGCGCTGGAGGTTGGCACCTTCGTTGTCGACCGCCCGGACGCGGACCATGTCGCGGTAGAAGGTGCGGTAGTCCTCCTCCCCGAGTCGCTCGAGGTAGGGGAGGTACTCTCCGGCCGGGTCGCTCGGCTGGAACCGGCCGTCTGCGGTCAGCAGCTGGACGGTGTTCGCCGGGCGCGGGGTATCGTTCGTCGCAGCCACCGTTCTAACCTAACCGCTTGCCGGGGTGCCCATTTGGTAGGTTCCGCACAAGATCGGCGGTGACCTGCAGGAGTTTCTCCACAGATTCCTGCTCGCCGATGCTGATCCGGATGCCCTCCGGCGGGAACGCCCGCACGGTGAGCCCCGCGTCGAAGAACGCGTCGTTGGCAGCGGCGGTCTCCTCGCCGGTGACCAGCCAGACGAAGTTGCCGTTGGCCTCCGGGACGTTCCAGCCCTGGTCGATCAGGGCGTTGCGCAGCTTGTCGCGGCGCATCGCGATGCGCGCCACACGCTCCATGAGCTCGTCCTCCGCCTCGATCGAGGCGAGCGCCGCGACCCGGGACGCATCGGTCACGGACAGCGGGATGGCCGCCGACCGCGCCGCGTTCAGCACCGCCGCCGGGCCGACCGCATAGCCGATCCGCAGCGCGGCGAGACCGTAGGCCTTCGAGAACGTGCGCAGCACCACGAGGTTCGGGTAGCGGGGGAGCAGCGGGATGCCGTCCACGGAGGCGTCGTCGGTGACGAACTCGTAGTAGGCCTCGTCGAGCAGCACCAGGAGGTCGCGCGGCACGGAGGCCATGAACGCCTCGAACTCGGCGGCCGAGACGACCGGGCCTGTCGGGTTGTTGGGCGTGCAGACGATGACGACGCGCGTGCGGTCCGTGATCGCCGCGGCCATCGCCGGGAGGTCGTGCCCGCCGTCCGCCCGGTTCGGTACCTGGACGCTGGTCGCGCCCGCGACGGTGACCAGGCCCGGGTAGGCCTCGAACGACCGCCACGAGTAGACGACCTCGTCGCCCGTGCCCGCGGCGGCGGAGATGAGCTGCGCGAGCAGCGCGACCGACCCGCTGCCGAGGTGGACCTGGTCGACCTCCACGCCGTGCCGCTCGGCAAGCCGCTCCCGGAGGTCGGCGCCGCCCGCGTTCGGGTATCGGTTGAGCTCGGCCAGGGTGCCGGCCACGGCCTCCACGACGGAGGGGAGCGGGGGGTAGGGGTTCTCGTTGCTGGACAGCTTGAACCCGTCCGCCGGCGCGGGCCGCCCCTGCTTGTAGGCGGGGACCGCCACGATCTCGGGCCGCAGCCGAACGCCAAGCGCGTCTTCGTCAGTCACAGACCCAACTTAGTCGCGGGCGCATACCCGCGGGAGCATTCCTCTTTATTGGAGGCGACGACGCAGGATGGTGAGGCGGATGGAGGAGTTGAGGAAAGCGGCGCCGAGGAACAGCCCGCAGACCACACTGACCGCCGTCACGAGGTAGTGATCGACGCGCACCGGGAGGAAGAATGCCCAGAGTTCCCCGAGGACATAGAAGCCGCCGATGAACCACCCGATCCTCGGTCGGGCGGTCAAGCGCCACCACGGTCTCGGTGGCTGCACGGGCTCGCCGTCACCACGGAACGAGCGTGCAAGCGCGATGACCGCGACCGGCCAGACGATGTCGTTGACCACCGTGATCGCCGTCTGCGGGATCCCGAGCGCAGTGAGTTGAGAAACCGCCCTCACCGCCGCCTCCAGCACCACGATGAACGCGAACTTGTGCCACGGATTCATCACCCGCAGCGGCCACCACTGCAGCGGCGGGTACACCTTCTTCTCGCGTTGAGCCGGGAAAGGCTCCGGCACCGCAAGGCCATCTCTACTGGGCACGCTCGCGACTCTAGCGGCGAGCCCCTGTCCCCCGCGCCTCCCGTTTGGGAGGATGTGCCCATGCGATTCCTGCTCAAGGTGATCATCAACGCGGTGGCCCTGTGGCTGACGACTCTCATCGTCAGCGGCATCACCGTCGTCCCCTACGCCCCCGGCACCACGGCGACCGTCCTGACCTACCTGCTCGTCGCGCTCATCTTCGGCGTGGTCAACGCGATCGTCGGCACGGCGATCCGCATCGTGGCCTTCCCGATCTACATCCTCACGCTGGGGCTCATCTCGTTCATCGTGAACGGACTGCTGCTGCTCCTGGTGTCGTGGATCAGCGGCCTGATGGGGTTCGGCCTCCACGTCGCCGGCTTCTGGTGGGGCGTCCTCGGCGCCCTGGTGCTCGGGATCATCTCCTGGCTGATCGGCCTGATCTTCCGGCCATTCACTCGCGAGCGCTGAGCCCCTCGCGAGTGCGGGAGAATAGAGGCGATCCCACCACGCCGATTCCGCGAGGAGCCTCATGACCGCCCTGCCTCCCCAGCCGCTCAGCCCCCTGGACGGCCGCTACCGGTCCGCGGTGCTCGGCCTCGGCGACCACCTGTCGGAGGCGGGCCTCAACCGGGCGCGCGTGCAGGTCGAGGTGGAGTGGCTCATCTACCTGACGGGCCACCGGATGTTCGGCTCCTCCCCGCTCACCGACGAGCAGGTCGGCCAGCTGCGCGCCCTCGCCGACGAGTTCGGCCAGCCCGAGATCGACCGGCTCGCCGAGCTGGAGGCCACCACCAAGCACGACGTGAAGGCCGTCGAGTACCTGGTGCGCGAGCGCCTGCACGCCCTCGGCCTCGACCACATCGCCGAGCTCACGCACTTCGCCGCGACCAGCGAGGACATCAACAACCTCTCCTACGCGCTCACGGTCAGCGCCGCCGTCGCCCAGGTGTGGTTGCCCGCGTTCCGCGCCGTCATCGGCGAGCTGCGCGCGCAGGCGGTGCAGTACCGCGACGACGCCATGCTCGCCCGCACGCACGGCCAGCCCGCGACGCCGACGACGATGGGCAAGGAGCTCGCCGTCTTCGTGCACCGCCTCGACCGTATCCGCACGCAGGTGGAGGCCACCGAGTACCTGGGCAAGTTCAGCGGCGCGACCGGCACCTTCGCGGCGCACCTCGTCGCGGACCCCGACGCCGACTGGCCCCGCATCTCGCAGGAGTTCGTGGAGAGCCTCGGCCTCGACTGGAACCCGCTCACCACGCAGATCGAGTCGCACGACTGGCAGGCGGAGCTGTACTCCCGCATCTCGCACGCCAACCGCGTCCTGCACAACCTGTGCACGGACGTCTGGACGTACATCTCGCTCGGCTACTTCCGGCAGACCCCGGAGCCCGGCGCGACCGGCTCCTCGACCATGCCGCACAAGGTCAACCCGATCCGCTTCGAGAACGCGGAGGCCAACCTCGAGCTCTCCAGCGCCGTCCTCGACTCGCTCGCCTCGACGCTGGTGACCAGCCGCCTCCAGCGCGACCTCACCGACTCGACCACGCAGCGCAACATCGGCGTGGGCCTCGGCCACTCGCTTCTGGCGCTCGACAACATCCAGCGCGGCCTCGCCCAGATCTCGCTCGACCGCGCAGCGCTGGCGACCGACCTCGACCTCAACTGGGAGGTGCTGGCGGAGGCCATCCAGACCGTGATCCGAGCGGAGGTCACCGCCGGCCGCTCCACGATCTCCGACCCGTACGCGCTGCTCAAGGAGCTGACCCGCGGCAAGCGCGTCGACCACGAGGCGCTCACGGCATTCGTCGACGGGCTCGAGATCGGCCAGGCGGCGAAGAACCGCCTGCTGGCGCTCACGCCCGCCGGGTATGTGGGGCTGGCGTCGGAGCTGGTCGACCGGCTCTGACGCCGCAGGCGCCGGGCGCCGCGGAGCTCAGTGCCCGCGGGGCTCCCGGTCGTCGCCGTCGTTCGGGGTGCCCGGCTTCGCGGCGTCGCCGTGGCCAGCGGCCTTCTCCTCGGCCTCCACGTCCTGCTCGTGGATGTCCTCCACCTCGGCCGCGGTCGGCTTGAACGCGAGGGCGAACAGCGCCATCAGCACGAGCGACAGGATGAACGCGATCCCGAGCGCGACGGCGGCGAGGATGAACTCGCGCGTCGCGATCAGGACGATGAGTCCGACGAAGACGCCGAGTCCCGCGGAGATGCCGAGCAGCTCGGCGGGCAGGAAGCGGTCGCGGCGGGTCGGCTGGAGGCTGTTGGTCACGCTGGGGTCTTTCTTGTCGCGCTTGGTCACGTTCCGCTCTCCGTCCGGCGGGCAGCCGCGGCGGAGCGGGCCGCCGATCGCAGGGAGGCCGCGCCGATGCCCTGGAAGACGCCGACGATCACCGCCCAGGCCCCGAACAGGCCGATGGCGAGCACGGCGTCGGCCGGCACGAAGACGAGCACCAGGGCCAGGATCGCGGTGAGCGCTCCGGTGATGAGCCAGTCACGCGCGGCCGCGTCGTTCCGGCGCTCGCGCACGCCGCTGTAGAGCTCGAGGATGCCGGTGAGCGCCGCCCACACGGTCACGACGTAGAGGTAGAGGCCCATCCCGCTGGTGTTGAGGGCGATGGCGAACACTCCGGCGAGGATGCCGATGCAGCCCTGCACGGCGAAGAGGGTCCTGCTGAGGCCCTTCGGGGCGAACAGGAGGCTGAGGACGCTCGTCGCGAGTCCGTCGGCCACCGCGAAGACGCCGAAGACGATGAGTCCGAACTGCGGAGTGTGCGCGTCGCGGGTGAAGGTGATGACGGCGGCCGCGGCGAGCGCGACGATCGCGCGCACGGCGGGGACGACCCAATAACGGCTCGAGTTCGGATCGCCCTGATTCTGGGGAACGGCGGGTGCCACTCGGCGACCTCTCTCAGTCAGGATTCGGTCTCAGTCTAGTCGCGGGCTACCTGCGCGTTTGCCGCGCGACAGCCTCCCGTCGCCGCTACGATCGCGGGATGCGGATCGGTTTCGGGGTGCTCCGCGCGCTCGTCGCGCTGCTCGTGCTCGCAGCGATCGTCGCCCAGTTCGCGACCAGTGTCCGGCTGATCGCGGACAAGGGCGGGAACGTCGCCGGCTTCGTCGTGAACTTCTTCAGCTTCTTCACCATCGAGTCCAACGTCGCCTCGGTCGTCGTCCTCGGGATCGGCGCTGTCCTGCTGCTGACCGGTCGCGCCGACGATCCCTTCTGGTTCGCCGGGCTGCGCGCCGCCGTCGTCACCTACATGCTGACCACCGGGGTCGTCTACAACCTCCTGCTGCGGAACATCCCGCTCCCGCAGGGCACGACCGTCCCCTGGTCGAACGAGGTGCTGCATGTCGTGGCGCCGCTGTATCTGGTGCTGGACTGGCTGCTCGCGCCCGGCCGGATCCCGCTGCGCCGCCGCACGGTGTGGGGGATAGCGGCGTTCCCGATCGTCTGGGCCGGCTACACGCTGCTGCGCGGCCCGTTCGCGGCCGACCCCGTCACCGGGAAGCAGCCGTGGTATCCGTATCCCTTCCTGAACCCTCAGACATCGCCGAACGGTTACCTGTCTGTCGCGTTCTACGTCGTGCTGATCGCCTCCGTGATCCTGTGCGCGGGCTACGGCGTGGTCTGGGTGTCCCGGCGCTGGCGGGCCGGCCGAACCCTCCCGGGCGACTCCGCGACGGCCTGACCGCGTGACGCGGCGGGTCGGGAGCTAGGCGACGACGGGGAGGTCGTCACCGTCCGGTCGGGCCCAGGCGACGATCCCGGCGATGGCTCCGACGACGAGGACGAACGCTCCGGTCGGCAGGACGGTGGAGCTGATCGGGTGGTGCCAGCTCAGCGCGATGAGCACGCCGGCCGCGGCCCCGAAGACGGTCACGATCGAGAACGTCGCCGAGACGACGCGCGCAATACCGGTCTGGAAGAGCGAGCGGAAGCCGAGCGCCGCGGCCAGGATGATCCAGGTGACGGCGAGCGGCGCCACCACGACCGCGCCGAAGTCGTCGCTCAGCAGGACGCCGGGCACGACGTAGACGATGCTCGCCGCGAGCAGGAGCAGGGCGCCGACCGCGGCGAAGCCGGCCAGCCGCCCGCGCTCGGACCGCAACCGCACGATCGGTTCGATCAGGGAGGGCCAGGTGAACGCGAGCGCGAACGACACCACCGCGAGGGCGACGGCGCCTGCGCCCTGCAGCAACGGGATGAGGATGGTGTTCACTCTCCCATTCGACTCCGCCGGGCGGGGCCGCGCGTCCTCCCTGAGGATGATCCGCGCTCGGAGAACGCTATGCGTCCGCTTTCGAGTGGCCCAGCGCCGGCGAGCCGGTCACGCCTGCTCGGCCAGCTTGCCCTTGGCGTAGCCGACGAGGGCGTTGGCGTGCCCGTGCCCCATCCCGTACTCGGACTTCAGCCAGCCGACGGCCTCCATGTGCGTGGCCCCGCCATCCAGTCGCTCGACCACGAGGTCCAGCCACTCCTGGACCGGCCGCCCGTAGTTCTTCTCGATGCTCGGGAAGTACGACGGCGGCCCCATGACCTTCTCGCCGGGTGCGATCACGGGAGCGACGACGCGGTGCTGGGACATGCGGGGAGTCTAGCGCTGGGAGTGCGGTCTCGACCGGGTGCCTCCCGCCCCAATAGGTTCGAGGCATGTCCGAACACGAGACGTCCTCACCCTGGCGGCGCTTCTGGGAGAAAGGCGGCTGGTGGCGCTCGCTGCTCGTCGTCGTCGCCTACTTCGTCGTCTACCAGGGCGTCCCGCTGCTGTTCGCTCCGCTCTTCCCGGCCAGGCCCGGGCCCGCGGCCACGATCTGGCTCTTCACGGTCATCCCGATCGCCTTCGGCGGTCTCGTGCTGGTCGCCTTCGCCTGGTCGCTCGGCTGGTTGCGCGAGCTGTTCGGCCCTCAACCGATCCGCGGTCGTGGCTGGATGTGGATCGCGGTCGCCGTCGTCCTGCTCTTCAACATCCTGCGTTTCGCCGCCGTGGACTACGCCAAGGCCGGAGCGGGCGTGGTCGTCGCCTGGCTGGTCGCCGGACTGTGCATCGGTTTCGCCGAAGAGACGTTGACCCGTGGCTTCGTCGTGACCCTGATGCGCAAGCACGGCTACCGCGAGATCGCCGTGGCCTCCGTCTCGGCCGCCCTCTTCGCCGCCCTCCACGCGGGCAACCTCCTGACGGGCCAGTCGGTGTTCGCCACCGCGCTCCAGCTGGTCTACACCTTCGCGTTCGGCGTCCTCATGTACCTGGCGCTGCGCGTCACCGGCAACCTGGTCTGGCCGATCCTCCTGCACGCGTCGACCGACCCGTCGATCTTCCTCTCCACCCTCTATCCGACCCACGGCGCGGTAGCGGCCTTCGCCGGGCTCGGGAACCCGGCTGTCATCGTCACGGGGCTCATCCTGCTCATCTTCATCCGCGGCGGAGTCGCTCAGAGCACCACGCGTCGGATCAGCTCGGCGTCGAGGAGCGTGCGGCGAGCGTCCGCACGAAGCGGGTCACATCCTCCGGCTTCTCCTCCGCCATGAAATGGCCCGCCGCGATCGGTTCGTAGGTCAGGTCGGACGACCACGCGCCCCAGATGGCGATCGGGTCGAAGCCGAGTTGTGAGCCCCAGTCCTGGGAGATCACCCCGACCGGCATCGCGAGCTTTCGTCCGCCCTCCCGGTCGACGCGATCCTGCTCCACATCGATTCCCGCGCTGGCGCGGTAGTCCGCGACGATCGAGTCGACCGCCCGCATGGAGCTCTCGATGTAGTGGCGGCGGACGTCCGGACTGAAGGTCGACCCGTCGGCGTCCCAGGCGTCGAGGAACGAGGCGAAGAATTCCTCGGCCACGGCCGCGATCATCCGCTCGGGGAGTCCGGCGGGCTGCGCCATCAGGTACAGGTGCCAGGCGACCTTCGCGTCGACGCCGTGCAGCACCTCCCAGGTGTCCAGCGTGGGGAGCACGTCCAGGATCCCGAGGTACTCCACCGCGTCCGGGTGATCGAGCGCGGCGCGCACCCCGACGAGAGCGCCCCTGTCGTGGCCGATCAACCCGAACCGCTCGTGCCCGAGGCCCGCCGCGATGCGAGCGACGTCCTCACCCATCGTCCGCTTCGAGTAGGTGTCCGGTCCCGTCTCGGCGGGTTTGTCGCTCGCGCCGTACCCTCGCAGGTCCGGGACGATGACGGTGTGGGTGCTCGCCAGGCGCGTCGCGACCTCCCGCCACATGTAGTGAGTCTGCGGGAAGCCGTGCAGGAGCACGACGGCCGGTCCATTGCCGCCGATCGCGACGTTCAGACGCACGCCGCCGGCGGCGGCCAGACGCTCGTACGAGAAGCCGCGGATGGTGAACGGGTCGGTCGAGGTCATCATGCGTGTGGTCCTTCGTCTTCGGTGGTGCGCTGCGCGGGCTGGGCGCGGTTCGAGAAGATGCCCGGTTCGCGCAGCGCGGACAGGGAGGCGCTGGACTGAAGCGCGGGGATCAGGATCGCGTCGACCAGCTGCTCGAGGTAGTCGTCGATCGTTGTGAGTCCAGTGAGCCGGCGAAGGAGGAGCACCGATCCGGTGACCTCCTCGTACGCGAAGGGGTCGGCGCCGTCGGCGAGCTCACCGCGGGAGACGGCCGCCTGGATGACCTCGTGCGGAAGCCGGCCGCCCGTCGGCCCGATGGTCTCCTCGATCGCATCCCCGAGCGTCGGGTCCTCGAACCCCGATTGCAACAAAGCGAGCGCCGCGTGCCCATCGGTCGACTCGATCGTCGTGCGCAGCCGCCGGGTCAGCGCCAGCAGGTCGCCGCGCAGGCTCCCGGTGTCGATCGGACCGGCGTCGTCGCGCCGCGCGGGGCCGGCCTTCAATGCGGCCACGACCAGCTCGCGCTTGCTCTTCCACCGCCGGTACAGCGTGGGTTTGGAGGCCCGCGCCCGGCGGGCGACCTCCTCGAAGGTCACACCCTCGTACCCGCGTTCGAGCAGCACGTCGTACGCGATAGCGAGCAGCTCCGCCTCGCGGGCATGATCGCGGGGGCGTCCGGTCGGGCGCGGAAGGTCACTGATTGGATACGACACGTCCCGTATCGTAACAGAACCATGTGCTCTGACGTGTCGATTTTGGCCGCGCTCTCACGTCGTACTGCTGAGTCGACATCTAAGGTCGACCAGAATTCAGAAGGAGCCCATCATGTCTGCTTTCATTTTTGCTTTCCGCAACGACCCCGCCGTGAACGCCACCGAGGAGGAGGTCGCTGCTTGGGGCGCTTGGTTCCAGAAGCTCGACTCGGCGGTGACCGACATGGGTAGCCGCGTCGGGGCGACCACGCTGCTCGGAACGTCCGCCGGAGCCAACGCCCTGTCCGGCTACGCGCTTGTCGACGCAGCCGACCTGACTGCGGCGACCGCACTGGCCGAAGGATGCCCCGGCCTCTCCTACGGGGGCAGCGTCGAGGTGGGCGAAGTCATCGAGATGTAGACCAGCACCACCACGGCGGAACCACCACCTGTCGGCACCGCCGGCAGGTTGTCCCAATCAGTGACCCTCAAGCGGCTTTCGCCAACAGGCTGTCCGAGATCGCCGCCAAATAGATTGTCCGCGCGCCGCAACGTGCAAGCCGGCCCTCTAGAGGATCCCCTAGTGGACCGCGTGAAGGCTGACGGGGCTTAGTTGAGGTGGTCACGCCGAGTTGTCTGCGGCAGTGTGAAACGCGGTTCGCTCCGTGCCGGCTACGACGGGCGCTCGTCGGCTCGGCGCCCGTCGTCTTCCCGATATGGCGCAAGCGAACCCCGGAGCGTAAACCTGGTTAGTCACGGGAGGCGCACGATGAAGATCAGGGATCGCGAGCGGATGCTGGAAGCGGTGAAGCGGTCGCAGTTCGAAGCAAGAACCAACTACGTGGACGCGGTGCGAGTGCTCGCCCGTTCGAACGCGCGCACCGGGATGGAACTCGACGCGGTCCTGAACGAGGAGGACAAGCCAGCGAAGCTCGCCGGTAGGAAAGATGGCTTGCGGGCCGCCCTCTCCGTCATCCGTTCCAAAGAGTTCTTAGAGCAGCCAATGTCGAGGTTCCGCAACGAGCACGGTTGGACCTACTCCCTTTCAGTGGACGACCCCGGATGGGACTTCTGGGTGGGCAGCGACGCGGATGGCTTCTCATGCGGCCTAGTCGAGCCAGTCAGACACGCAACGAATTACCTCGTGGAGGCGATGATCCCCGAATGGAACGCGGAACGGACCCCCGTTCTGTGGGCGCTCGACTTCGGCGATCTCTCGTCGGACACCGTCTACTTCGCGATGAACGACCGCGGCTACGCGTACATCGCTCTCGGGGCGGCTGAACCGGTTGCGAAGAAAGGGTGGGAGCCGCGGCTCAGTGATTTCACCGTCGAACTGGATCGGACCCGGCGAGCGTTGACCGAGGCGATCGCGGCGGTGACTCCGATGCTGGATGCGCCTGCTCTTGCGGGCGTGTGCTGGCAGTACTTCACCGGGGCGCACGGCCTTCGAGGTGATGGGACCGACCCGCGGTGGGACGCAATCCGGGATCGGCTTGCGGGCAAAACCTAGACCGGCGTTACCCCATCCCGGCCCAGCTCGAACAATCTACGCGGCGGAAAGACAATCTATGTTGGCGGTCGACACGCCGATCACATCGGCGCCATGTCCGCGAACCGCGAGTACATGCCCTGGAACGCCACCGTGACGGTCTTCGTCGGCCCGTTGCGGTGCTTGGCGACGATCAGGTCGGCCTCGCCCGCGCGGGGGTTGTCCTTCTCGTAGGCGGATTCGCGGTGGAGGAGGATGACGACGTCCGCGTCCTGCTCGATCGAGCCCGACTCGCGGAGGTCGCTGAGGGCGGGGAGCTTGTCGGCGCGCTGCTCCGGGCCACGGTTCAGCTGGGACAGCGCGATCACGGGGACCTGCAGCTCCTTGGCGAGCAGCTTCAGCGCACGGGAGAACTCGCTGACCTCCTGCTGGCGGCTCTCGACGCGCTTGCCGCTCGTCATGAGCTGGAGGTAGTCGATGATCACCATCTTGAGGCCGACGCGCTGTTTGAGGCGACGGCACTTGGCGCGGATCTCGACCAGCGTCATGTTCGGGCTGTCGTCGATGTAGAGCGGGGCGTCGTTGATGCGGCCGCGTGTGGAGGCGATGGTCGTCCAGTCGCGGTTGTCGACGGTGCCCTTGCGCATGTGCTGCAGCGGGACCGTGGCCTCGGCGGAGAGGAGGCGCATCGCGATCTCGCTTCGACCCATCTCGAGCGAGAAGAAGATGGTCGGCATGTCGTGCTTGATGGCGGCGGCGCGCGCGAAGTCGAGCGCGAGCGTCGACTTTCCGAGGGCGGGTCGGGCGGCGACGATGACCATCTGGCCGGGGTGGAGGCCGTTGGTCAGCTCGTCGAGCTCGGCGAAGCCGGTCGGCACGCCGGTCATCGAGCCGTCCTTGTGCTTGGCCGCCTCGATCTCGTCGATGGCGACCGTCACGGCCTCGGTGAGCGGGACGTAGTCCTCGACCTCCTGGTGGCCGGTGACCGAGTAGATCTCGGCCTGCGCGTTGTTGACGAGGTCGAGGACCTCGCCCTCCGCCTTGTAGCCCATCTGCGTGATGCGCGTGCCGGCCTCCACGAGGCGGCGCAGCAGCGCCTTCTCGGTGACGATGTTGGCGTAGTAGCCGGCGTTCGCGGCCGTGGGGACGAGGCTCGTGAGCGTGTGGAGGTACTCGGCGCCGCCGGCCCGGGACAGCTCGCCCAGCTTGGTCAGCTCGTCGGTGACGGTGATGACGTCGGTCGGCTCGCCGTGCGAGTACAGCGAGAGGATCGCGTCGTAGATGATCTCGTGCTTCGGGATGTAGAAGTCCGTGCCGCGCACGACCTCGACGACGTCGGCGACGGCGTCCTTGCTGAGCAGCATGCCGCCGAGGGCGCTCTGCTCGGCGAGGAGGTCGTGAGGAGGGGTGCGCTCGGGGGAGCGGGCCTCGCCCGGCTCGCGGCTGTCGGCGAGACCGATATGGGCGATCGACACGTGCTCTCCTCAGTTCTCCTGCATCGGGCGCGCACCGGTCGATGCTCCCCCCTCAAGCCTGCGCCGCCCACGTCCGGACGGCACGCGGGCACGCCGAGCACGGCCGCCCCCGCACAGCCGTCGCGACCGTGCCGGAGTGGCCGCGCCGAAGCGCGTCCGCTCGCAGACTACGGACGGCCACCGACAACGTCCCGCAGCCTTCTGCGAGCCGATCCTCGGCGGTCTTCCGTCGACGTCGTTCCACCCTACGAACCGCTCGACGCGCCCACAACTCCACCTGTGGATAACTCTGGGGATAATCTGGGCGAAACGCCGACGCGGCTGTGCAGAAGGTGTGGGATACGCTGTGGAAAACCAAAAATCTTTGCGATGAAACGCGGGTTTGATCAGGGGTTTTTGTTTCCACAGGCTGTGTGTAAAAAGTTCCCTGCGGCCTGTGGTCGACGCTGTCCGGCGAGGCCTGTGCACTGTGGATGGAGCCGGGGAAAACTCCGCTTAACGAGGTGTAGCGGCGGGCTCTCGCCCGCCGCTACACTATGAGGTTTCGTCCGCTACTTGGCGGCGACCACCTGCAGTGCGATGACGGCCGAGAGGTCGTCGTGCAGGCGGACGGTGGCCTCGTGGTCACCGGTCACCTTGATGGGGTTGGGGAGCTCGATCTTGCGCTTGTCGAGCTCGCCGATGCCCGCGGCCTTGACCGCGTCGGCGACGTCGCCCGTCTTCACGGAGCCGAACAGACGGCCCTCGCGGCCGGCCTTGACGACCAGCTTGACGCGGGTCGCCTCGAGCTTCGCCTTGAGGTCCTGGGCGGCCTCGATCGTGTGCAGCTCGCGAGCGGCGCGGGCCGCCTTGATCTGATCGACCTGCTTCTCGCCACCACGGCTCCACACGATGGCGAAGCCCTGGGGGACGAGGTAGTTGCGTGCGTAGCCGTTCTTGACGTCGACGACGTCACCGGCGGAGCCGAGGCCGGTGACCTCGTGCGTGAGAATAACCTTCGACATTCTGTCCCTACTCCTTAACGGCCAGAGCCGGCGTAGGGGAGGAGTGCCATCTCGCGCGCGTTCTTGACTGCGCGGGCGATGAGGCGCTGCTCCTGCACGGAGACACCGGTGATGCGGCGGGCGCGGATCTTTCCACGCTCGGAGATGAACTTCCGCAGGGTGGCGACGTCCTTGTAGTCAATGACGCCAACGCGGACGGACTTCGCCGGTGCGGCGTTCTTCCCGTCCTTGCCCTTGCGGATCGGCTTGCGGCGGTCGCCGCTCGACTTTCCAGCCATGATTTCCTTTGCTTTCTCGCCTGACGTGACCGTGGCCGGTCAGGCAAACTCAGTTGGAGGGACCCTTTAGAACGGGGTCTCGTCGTTGTAGGAGCCCGGAGTGTTCCAGACGTCGGCGCCCGCGGACGGGTCAGCCGGCGCGGAAGCGGCCCACGGCTCCTCGACGGCGGGAGCACCGCCACCGAAGCCACCAGCGGCGCCACGACCGGACGACTGCGCGCGGGTCACCTGAGCGGTGGCGTAGCGCAGCGACGGCCCGATCTCATCGATCTCGAGCTCGATGGAGGTACGCTTCTCGCCCTCTTTCGTCTCGTAGGAGCGCTGCTTGAGCCGCCCCTGAGCGATGACACGGGACCCCTTGGTCAGCGACCCTGCGACGTGCTCGGCGAACTCACGCCAGACGCTCGCGCGCAGGAAGAGAGCCTCACCGTCCTTCCAGTCGTTCGCCTGACGGTCGAACGTACGGGGAGTGGATGCGATGGTGAAGTTGGCGACAGCCAGCCCGTTCTGCGTGTAGCGCAGCTCGGGGTCGGCCGTGAGGTTGCCCACCACGGTGATGACGGTCTCGCCGGCCATGGGACTAGGCGCCGGCCTTCTCGGGGGCGGCAGCCTTCTCGGCGGCAGCGGCCTTGTCGGCGGAGGTGGACGCCTTGCGGGCGGCCTTCTCGTCGGCACGCTTCTGAGCGGCCGCGACCTGCGCGATGGCCTCTTCGGCACGGAGCACCTTGGTGCGCATGACGGCCTCGCTGAGCTTCAGCTGGCGGTCGAGCTCCTTCGTGGTGTCACCGGTCGCGGTGAGCTGCACGACGGCGTAGATGCCCTCGGACTTCTTGTTGATCTCGTACGCCAGGCGACGACGACCCCAGATGTCGATGTTGTCGACAGATCCGCCGTCGTTACGAACGACGTTGAGGAACTTGTCGAGGCTCGGAGCTACGGTGCGCTCATCGATCTCGGGATCGAGGATGACCATCAACTCGTACTGATGCATGACTAACCCACCTCCTCTGGTCTCAGCGGCTGCAGACGTTCTGCAGCAGGAGGGTTTGACATCGGTTGCGTAGGCAGGACTCTGCCAGGGCAACTTATCTAGGGTAGCGGATGCGCTGGTCCCGCGCCAACCGGGGCGCTGGGTGGTGGTGTCTGCGACGGTCTCTGCGATGCTCATGCGTCCAGCCTCGCGATGACGGGAGGCCTTCGGGGCCGGGTTCGCTGATCTGTGGACAACTCGCCCGGGTGCCGACTCTGTGGAGGACCGAAGCTGCGGCGACCTACCGCGCCTCCCACCACGCGAGCAGCCGCCGCGTGGCCTCCTCCTCGCCGAGCGGTCCTTCATCGAGCCGCAGCTCCAGGAGGAATGAGAGCGCCTGACCGACGTCGCGTCCGGGCCTCAGCCCCAGCAGCCGCATCACCTGCTCGCCGTCGAGGTCGGGCCGGACGGCGTCCAACTCCTCCTGCGCCTTCAGCTCGGCGATGCGCTGCTCAAGGTCGTCGTACGCGAAGCCGAGCCGGTCGGCCTTGCGCCGGTTGCGCGTCGTCACGTCGGCGCGGGTCAGCATGTGTAGGCGCTCCAGCTCGCCGCCGGCGTCGCGCACGTACCGGCGGACGGCCGAGTCGGTCCAGTGGGCGTCGGAGTACCCGAAGAAGCGGAGGTGCAGCTCGATGAGGCGCGCGACCGAGTCGATCGTGGCCTTGTCGAAGCGCAGGGCGGTCAGCCGCTTCTTGGCGAGCTTCGCCCCGACGACGTCGTGGTGATAGAAGGAGACGGCGCCACCTGGCTCGAACCGCCGCGTCGCGGGCTTGCCGATGTCGTGCAGGAGCGCGGCGATCCGCAGCACCAGGTCGGGCGCCGTGCCGGGGTGGCGGTCCTTCTCGTAGCCGATCGCCTGGTCGAGCACGGTCAGGCTGTGCTGGTACACGTCCTTGTGGTGGTGGTGCTCGTCCACCTCCAGCCGCAGCGCAGGCAGCTCCGGGAGCACCTGGTCGGCGAGTCCGGAGTCCACGAGGAGCTCGATGCCGGGCCGCGGGTCGTCGGACGCCAGCAGCTTCGTGAGCTCGTCGCGCACGCGCTCGGCGCTGACGATGCCGATGCGCTCGGCCATGTCCGCCATCGCCTCACGTGTCTGCTCGTCGACGGCGAAACCGAGCTGGGAGGCGAACCGGGCGGCGCGCATCATCCGCAGTGGATCGTCGCCGAACGACACCTCGGGGCTCGACGGCGTGGTGATGCGCCGGGCCAGGAGGTCCTCCACGCCGCCGGACGGGTCCACCAGCCGCACCTCCGGGATGCGCAGGGCGAGCGCGTTGACGGTGAAGTCCCGGCGCAGGAGGTCGCCTTCGAGCGTGTCCCCGAACTCCACCTCCGGCTTGCGCGTCGCGCCGTCGTAGCTGTCGCTGCGGTAGGTCGTGATCTCGACCGTGTCGTCGCCGAAGCGTGCCCCGATCGTCCCGAACGCGCGGCCGATGTCCCACACGGCGTCGGCGATCGGCCGGACGACGCCCAGGATGTCGTCCGGACGCGCGTCGGTGGTGAAGTCCAGATCGTGCACCGCGCGGCCCAGGAGGGCGTCGCGCACGGGGCCTCCCACGAGCGAGAGCTCGAAGCCGGCCGCGGCGAACGCCTGGGCGAGCCGATCGACCGTCGGGGTCGCCGCCAGGGCGCCGAGGCGGTCGAGGGATTCGGCGACGGACTGCATGGTCACTCAGTTTAATGGGAGGCCGGATGCGCCGCTCGCGTCGGCGCGAGGCCGCGTGCTCGCCGGGCTCTCCCAGGGGGCGGCCCCTAGAATCGTCGACATGGAGGCGGAACCGGTATCGTGCGTCGGCGCATGAGCGTATCCGGCTTCACCTTCCGGGGTGCGCGACTGCCTGCTGCCCTGATCGGCGCGGGAGTCGCCGTCGTCGCCCTGCTCGCGGGCCCCGCCGCGGGACCGGCGGCAGCGTCCTCCGGCCCCTCGTCCGTCGCCGCGGCCTCCGTCCGCACGGCGACGAACGCCTCGATCGGCGCCTCATTGACCGCCGACAACGGCGGGGTGCTCGCGCCGGGGCAGGAGCTGGTCGCATCCGTCACAGTGACCAACCCGACGGACACCGCCTACACGGCCGGCGCGGTCGGGCTCTGGCTCGATCCGCAGCCGCAGAAGACGCGAGCGGATCTCGCCTCCTGGCTCACCTCGACGGATGCGGTCTCGAACCGCGTCGACCTCGGCAAGGCGACCCTCCCCATCCTCGAGCCCGGCTCCAGCGTCGTGGTTCGCGTGAACGTGCCGGCGACGGCCGTCCCGTTCGCCACGAGGACCACCTCGGCCGTCTACGGGCTCGGCGCGACGGTCGACATCGGCCCGGCCGTCGCGAACGCCCGGGGATCGGTCGTCTGGAGCCCCGGGGATGCCGCGACCCGCTCCACGGTCGGCGTCGTGATGCCGATAGTGAGCCCGTCGACCGGTGACGGCCTCATCGCCGCGCAGGACCTGGCGACCTACACGGCGCCGAACGGAGTGCTGACCCGCGACCTCGATGGCCTCCAGAACCACGCGACAGTCGCGATCGGCATCGATCCGATGATCCTCGCGTCGATCCGCGCGCTCGGGAACTCCGCGCCCGCCAGCGCGACGGCCTGGCTCGACCGGCTGAGCGCCCTCCCGAACGACACCTTCTCACTCGGTTACGGCGACGCGGACGTGGCCGGTCAGATCCAGGCCGGCCTTCCCGCGCCGCTGCAGCCGACGGCGCTCGGCTACGCGCTCGACCCCAAGAACTTCTCGCCGACCCCGACAGCGATCGGGGAGCCGCAGAACCCGACCTCCACTCCCGCGGCGACGCCCAGCCCGACGCCCACGCCCGGCACCGGGACGGCGCTCCCCACCCTCGACCGGCTGCTGGCCTGGAACTACAGCCTCCGCGGCGTCGCGTGGCCCGGCGACGACACCCTCCGCTCGGCCGACCTCGCCCCCCTCGCGGCGGCAGGCCTCGGGACCGTCGTCGTGTCGGGCAGCAACACCAACGCCGACAAGCTCGACTCGACCCCGAACGCGCCGCAGCACAGCGGATCGTCGACGCTCGCGGTCTCCGACCAGCGGCTCTCCGAGGCGCTCCGCCAGGCCGTCTCGGCGCCGAGCGACCTCGCCTGGAACGCCGCGATGTCGAAGCTGAACGCCCAGCTCCAGCTCATCAGCGCGGAGGGCACGACGCCCCGCCACCTCCTCCTCGCCCTCGACCGCTCCTGGCCGTCGAGCGGGACGCAGCTCCAGCGCACGCTGGACGCCCTGTTCACCAGCCCGTTCGCGGCGCCGTCGACGTTCCCCGCCCTGCTGTCGTCCGCCCCGTCGTCCGAGCTCGCGATGACCGACGCCCCCGAGTCGCAGACCCGGATCGACAGCATCCACCTGCTCCTGCAGGACGAGAAGTCGATCGACGCCTTCGCGACCATCCTCAGCGACCCGACGACACTCACCGGGCAGACCAGGGCGCAGTTGCTCACGCTCCTCGCTGTCTCCTGGCAGAACCCGCGCACGCAGTGGAGCACGGCGGTCAACTCGAGCAGACAGGCGACCGTGAAGACCCTTCATTCGGTCCACGTCCTGCCCACCGAGAACGTGAATCTGGTGAGCGCGCAGGGTTCCATCCCGTTCACGGTCAGCAACGAGCTGAGCACGGAGGCCGTCACGGTCGTGCTCAGCGCGTCGCCGTCGAACAGCCGTCTGGAGATCGACGCGCCGACCACGAAGACCATCCCGCAGGACTCCCGGGCGACGATGCTCGTGCCGGTGAAGGCCAAGGTCGGAAACGGCCAGGTCATCCTGTCGCTGCAGCTCTACAGCCCGACGGGAGTGCCGATCGGCGAGCCCAGCTCGGTCACGGTGGATGTGCACGCCGATTGGGAGGGCATCGGGGCGCTGATCTTCGGCGGCCTGCTGGTGCTGCTGTTCGGCTTCGGGATCGTGCGGAACATCCTGCGCCGGCGTGACCAGCGTCGGAGGGACGAGGACGAGGCTGCGACGGAGGACGGGAATGGCTCAGACGCCGCCGCCGGTGAGGCCTCCGGTGACACAGCGGAAGCGGACACCCGCCCCACCCCGGGAGGCGCCGATGGCTAGCGTGGGCCGGGCGAGCGCGATGCTCGCGTCCGGCACCTTCGTGTCACGCCTCCTCGGCTTCGGCAGGGCGTGGCTGCTCGTCCAGGCGATCGGCCTGTCGAGCATCGCCGCGAACGCGTACAACACCGCCACGATCGTGCCGAACAGCGTGTACGCCATCATCGCCCAGGGCATCCTCAACGCGATCCTGGTGCCGCAGATCGTTCGCGCCTCCGTCAACCCCGATGGCGGACGCGCCTACATCAACAAGCTCATCACGCTCGGGATGGTGGTGTTCGCGGGTGTGGCCGCCGTCGCCACTGTGCTCTCCCCGGTCCTGATGTCCCTCTACGGCCTGCGCGGGGCCCAGGCGGAGCTCGCGACCGCGTTCGCGTACTGGTCGCTGCCGCAGATCTTCTTCCTCGGGCTGTACACGCTGCTCGGGGAGGTCTTGAACGCGCGCAAGTCGTTCGGCCCGTTCACCTGGGCGCCGGTGGTCAACAACCTCGTCGGCGTCGTCATGCTCGGCGTGTTCGTGCTCGCCTTCGGCGCCTACGCCACCGGGAACAGCCATGCGGTGTGGTCGCCGGGGATGGTGGCGCTGCTCGCCGGCGGGGCGACGCTGGGGCTGGCGGCGCAGGCGCTCGTGCTCTTCCTGTTCTGGCGACGGATCGGCCTACGTTTCCGCTTCGACTTCGGTTGGCGCGGGGTGAACCTCGGCTCGGCCGGCAAGGCAGCGGGCTGGACCTTCGCCATGCTCATCGCCACGCAGGTCGCGGGACTCGTGGAGACCAACGTCGCCAACTCGGTCGGCGAGGGGCACGCCGGCTCGTTCGCGATGACGAACGCCTGGCTCGTCTTCATGCTCCCGCACGGCATCATCGCCGTGTCGATCGTGACCGCCTTCTACACGCGGATGGCGGAGCACGCCCACCGCGGAGCCGTCGACTCGTTCCGCGACGACTTCTCGAGCGCCGCACGGTCGATCATGTTCCTGATCGTGCTGGCGTCGGCCGTGCTGATCGTCCTCGCCTATCCGGTCGCCCGGGTCTTCACCTCGTCGTACCAGTCGATGGGCAACGTGCTCATCGCCTACCTCATCGGTCTGGTCCCGTTCTCTCTCGTGTTCATGGCCCAGCGCGCCTTCTACTCCCTCGGGGACACCCGAACGCCGTTCATGTTCACCCTCGTGCAGACGGTGGTCATCATCGTGGGCGTGCTCGCGTGCTTCTCGGTGCCCGCGGACTTCCGCGCCGCCGCGATCGCCTTCGTGGTCTCCGGCGCGAGCGTCGTGCAGGCGGGCCTGGCGTTCGCCTTGCTACGCCGCCGCACCGGGGGAGTGGACGGCCGGCGCATCCTGGACGGGATGTGGCGCTTCATCGTGGCAGGACTCGCGGCGATGGTGGCGGGCGGCGGGTTCCTCGTCATCCTCGGCGGAGTGGGCCACGGATCCTTCCCTGTGAGCGGTCCCGTCGCCGCCGTCGTCTCGTCGGCGATCGTCGGCGTGATCATGCTCGTCGTCTACGTCGGCTTCCTCGCCATCCTGCGTTCGAGCGATCTGGAGGCCGGTCTCGCACCCATTCTGGAGCGCGCCGCGGCCCGATCCTCCGCTCGCAGGTGACACGGAATAGCATCCGCCTAGGATGTGTTCTACAGGGCGGTGTCTCCGGACGGAGCACCGCAGACCATCAAGGAGTTCCTCCGTGCGGCAGATCATCATCATCGGTTCCGGCCCAGCCGGTTACACGGCGGCCATCTACGCCGCTCGCGCCAACCTCAAGCCGCTGCTGATCGCCTCCTCTGTCGAGGCCGGCGGCGAGCTGATGAACACCACGGAGGTCGAGAACTTCCCCGGCTTCCCCGACGGTGTCATGGGCCCCGACCTCATGTTCAAGATGCAGGCGCAGGCCGAGAAGTTCGGCACCGACATCGTCCTCGACGACGTCGTGTCCGTCGACCTCTCCGGCGACGTCAAGACGGTCACACTCGGCTCCGGCGCCGTCCACGAGGCGCTGTCGGTCATCTTCGCCACAGGCTCCGCGTACCGCAAGCTCGGGCTGGAGGACGAGGAGCGCCTGTCCGGTCACGGCGTCTCCTGGTGCGCCACCTGCGACGGGTTCTTCTTCCGTGAGCGCACGATCGCCGTCGTCGGCGGCGGCGACTCCGCGATGGAGGAGGCGACCTTCCTGACCCGCTTCGCGGACAAGGTGTACGTCATCCACCGCCGCGACTCG
Organism: Leifsonia sp. EB41; assembly: GCF_041262565.1. Taxonomy (NCBI): domain Bacteria; kingdom Bacillati; phylum Actinomycetota; class Actinomycetes; order Micrococcales; family Microbacteriaceae; genus Leifsonia; species Leifsonia sp. EB41. Next base: position 2,209,980 of record NZ_JBGCCJ010000001.1, read on the forward strand.
CTGCGCGCCTCCAAGATCATGCAGGAGCGCGCGTTCGCCAACGAGAAGATCGAGTTCGTCTGGAACTCGGAGGTCGTCGGCATCAGCGGCGACGAGCAGGTGCGCGCGGTGACGCTGCGCAACCTGGAGACCGGCGAGCAGAGCGAGCTGGAGCTGCAGGGCCTGTTCATCGCGATCGGCAACGACCCGCGGGTCCACCTGGTCCACGGCCAGCTCGACCTCACTCCGGAGGGGACCATCGCGGTCGCCGGCCGGAGCTCCAAGACGAAGGTCGCGGGCGTGTTCGCCGCGGGCGACGTGATCGACCCCACCTACCGCCAGGCGGTCACCGCCGCCGCGTCGGGTACGGTCGCCGCGCTCGACGCCGAGCACTACCTCACGACCCTCCCCAAGGACCTGCTGGAGCGCGCGGCGGAGGGCGCGTCCGGCGATCTCGAACTCACCACCACCGCATAAGGAGAATCAGCAACTATGTCAGCAGCACGTTCCGTCACGGACGCCACTTTCGAGCAGGACGTCCTCAGCAGCGGAAAGACCGTCCTCGTCGACTTCTGGGCCGAGTGGTGCGGTCCGTGTCGCGCCGTGGGCCCGATCCTCGACCAGATCGCCGCCGAGCACGCGGACAAGATCGAGATCGTCAAGCTCAACGTGGACGAGAACCCGCAGACCGCGGCGAAGTACCAGATCACGTCGATCCCGGCGATGAAGGTCTACCAGGGTGGAGAGGTCGTCAAGACCGTCATCGGCGCCAAGCCGAAGCCCGCCCTCGAGGCCGACCTGGCCGCCTACCTCGCGTAGCGCGACAGCCAGGCAGCTTCCACACACTGTCAGACCCGTCCGGCGCTCATCTGCCGGGCGGGTCTTTCGTGTACCCGGGAGTCGGCTCGATTTCCAGCGGGATGCGTGCCGCCCCTAGCATGAATGAACGACACGAGAAACGGACGATTCGTGACAGAACAGGGCAGCCCTCGTCAGCAGGGCAACAATCTGGACCCGTGGTATCACCACTACGCGCAGCGCACCAGCGGCCTGGCCGCCAGTGAGGTCCGAGCCCTGTTCGCCGTCGCCAGCCGCCCCGAGGTGGTCTCGCTGGCCGGCGGCATGCCGTACGTCGCGGCGCTCCCCGAGGATCTCGTCGTGGGGGCGATGGACCGGGTGATGCGCGAGCAGGGTGCGGTCGCCCTCCAGTACGGGTCCGGCCAGGGCGTTCCCGCGCTGCGGGAGCAGATCCTGGACGTGATGGCCCTCGAGGGGATCAGCGGCAGCGCCGATGACGTCATCGTGACGACCGGCTCGCAGCACGCGCTCGAACTGTTCAGCAAGCTGTTCATCGACCCGGGCGACGTCGTGCTCGCCGAAGGCCCCAGCTACGTGACCGCGATGGTCATCTTCCGCTCGTACCAGGCGGAGGTCGACCACATCCCGATGGACGAGCACGGGCTCATTCCGGAGGCCCTGCGAGAGCACATCGCGCGGCTGAAGGCAGCGGGCCGGCGGGTGAAGTTCCTCTACACGGTGCCGACCTTCCACAATCCGGCCGGAGTCACCCTGTCGTGGGAGCGGCGGCTCGAGATCCTCGAGATCGCCCGCCAGAACGACATCCTGGTGCTGGAGGACAACCCGTACGGACTGCTCTACTTCGGTGAGAAGCCTCCTGCCGCGATGCGGTCGGTCGAGCGCGAGGGCGTCGTCTACCTGGGCACCTTCTCGAAGACCCTCGCACCCGGGTTCCGGGTCGGCTGGGCGCTCGCACCCCACGCGATTAGGGAGAAGCTCATCCTCGCCAACGAGGCGGCTGTGTTGAGCCCGAGCTCGTTCAGTCAGCTCGTCATCTCCGAGTATCTGCGCGACGCCGACTGGCGCGGCCAGATCGACACGTTCCGCGGTGTGTACCGGGAGCGCAAGGAGGCCATGATCTCCGCGCTCGAGGAGTACCTCCCCGAGCTGTCCTGGACCAACCCGAACGGCGGCTTCTACGTGTGGCTCACGCTGCCGTCGCACCTCGACTCCAAGGCCATGCTGCCGCGCGCCGTGACCGAGCTCGTCGCGTACACGCCGGGCACAGCGTTCTATGGGGACGGGTCGGGCGCGCAGAACATCCGGCTGTCGTTCTGCTATCCCACGCCGGAGAGCATCAAGGTCGGGGTCCGCCGGCTCGCCAACGTCATCAACGGCGAGCAGGACCTCCTGGACACCTTCGCCGGCACCGGCCCGCTCACGGCGTCGCGCGCCAGCCGCACCAGCCCGAACCCGCCGACGGATCTGCGCTGATCCTCTCGTCCGCGCATCCATTTGCCGAAGAAAGAGCAGATCATGGCCGAAAAAGAAGCACTTGACATCGTCGTTCTCGCCGGCGGAATCTCGCACGAGCGAGACATCTCACTGCGGAGCGGACGACGTGTCGCCGACGGCCTCCAGTCGTTCGGACACCACGTCACCGTGCGCGAGCCGGACGGCGAGTTGCTCGGTTACCTCAGCGAGAGCGGCCCGGATGTCGTCTGGCCGGCGCTCCACGGATCGAGTGGTGAGGACGGCGCCCTCCGCGCGCTGCTGGAACTCGCCGGCGTGCCGTTCGTCGGGTCGACGACGGACGCCGCCCGACTCGCCTGGTCGAAGCCGACCGCCAAGACCGTCGTGTCCCGTGCCGGCGTCGCCACGCCCGCGTCGGTCACGCTTCCGAAGGAGACCTTCCGCGAGCTCGGTGCCAACAGTGTGCTGGCGACGGTGCTCGGCGCGTTCGATGTCCCGCTCGTAGTGAAGCCGGCCCACGGCGGTTCGGCGCAGGGCGTCACCATCGTCACGGCTGCTGAGGAGCTCCCGCGCGCGATGGTCGACGCGTACACCTACGCCGACGTCGCCCTCATCGAGCGGAAGATCGCCGGCGTGGAGGTCTCCGTCGCCGTGCTCGACACGGGAGACGGCCCGATCGCGCTTCCGCCGGTGGAAATCGAGCCGGTCGAGGGCACCTACACGTTCGATGCTCGGTACAACGCGGGGGAGACCCGGTTCTATGTGCCGGCGCGGCTGGACGGGGCGACCACCGAGGCGGTCTCGGCCGCGGCGACCGCAGCACATGCAGCGCTCGGCCTCCGGCACCTGTCCCGGGTCGACCTGATCGTCGACGCGGCGGGCGTCCCGTGGTTCCTGGAGGCGAATGTGCTGCCGGGTCTCACGGAGACGTCGATCATGCCCCAGGCGATCGCGGCGTCCGGTCGGGACCTTGGTGACGTCTACGCGTCGCTCGCGGCAGCGGCGATCGCGGATGCGGGGGAGTAGTAGGGGGTTTCACGTGAAACGGGAGGGAGGCTGAATCAGCCTCCCTCCCGTTTATTGATGGAGGGGTTTCACGTGAAACGGACCGGCGAACTGTAGGTCGGCTGGCCGATCTCGTCCAGAATCCGGTTCAGGTCCTGAATCGTGGCGAAATCGACCACGATCTGGCCTTTTCGAGCGCCCAGGCTGATCTTGACACGGGTATTCAGCCGATCTCCGAGACGCTCTGCGACCTCATCCAGGTGTCCGCGGTGCTTGCCGGGGGAGGCCTTGGTCCGGACCGGCTTCGGCGACCTGCTTGCGACAGCCTCCGCCGCGCGAACCGAGAGGTCCTCGTTGACGATCTTGTCTGCCAGCCGCACCATCGCGTCCTCGTCGTCACCGACCGAGAGGATCGCGCGAGCGTGTCCTGCGCTGAGGACGCCGGCCGCCACGCGCGACTGCACCGGCGCCGGGAGCTTCAGCAAGCGGATCGTGTTGGTGATCTGCGGCCGCGACCGGCCGATCCGGGTCGCGAGCTGCTCTTGGGTGATCCCGAAGTCCGCGAGGAGCTGCTGGTAGGCCGACGCCTCCTCGAGCGGGTTGAGCTGCGACCGGTGCAAGTTCTCCAGGAGGGCGTCCCGCAGCATGTCCTCGTCGGCGGTGTCCTTGATGACCGCCGGGATGCTGTCGAAGCCGAGCTCCTTGGTCGCCCGCAGTCGCCGCTCGCCCATGATGAGCTCGTACTTGTCCACCTGGCCGGCAATCGGACGGACGACCACCGGCTGGAGCACTCCGACCTCGCGGATGCTCGCGACGAGCTCGTCCAGCGCATCGCGATCGAACTCGACGCGCGGCTGCGCCGCGTTGGGCACGATGTCAGCGGGGGAGAGGTTCGCGAGCCGGGCGCCGGGCACCGCGACGAGCTCCGCCGTCGCCACTGCGGACGTCTCCGGGAAGAAGACATCCACCGGTCGCGCCGACTGATCACTCGTGGGGATCAGTGCGCCGATACCGCGTCCCAAACCAGTGCGCTTCGCTGCCATTAGCGGGGTACTCCTCTTCGTGCGATTTCAGCGGCCGCCTCGAGGTACGAGAGCGAGCCGGACGAGTTCGCGTCATAGCTGATGACGCTCTGCCCGTAGCTCGGTGCCTCCGAGATCCGCACGGAGCGCGGAATGATCGTCTCGAGGACCTCGTCGGGGAAGTGTTGCCGGACATCATCCGCCACCTGATGGGCGAGGTTGGTCCTGGAGTCGTACATGGTCAGCAGGATCGTCGACACCTGCAGCTTCGGATTGAGGTGTCGCTCGATGAGCTGGATGTTCTTCAGGAGCTGGCTCAGGCCCTCGAGCGCGTAGTACTCGCACTGAATCGGGATGAGCACCTCGGTGGCAGCGACGAAGGCGTTGATGGTGAGCAGCCCGAGTGAGGGCGGGCAGTCGATGAGGACGTAATCGATGTCGAACTCGTCCAGGAAACGACTGAGTGCGCGGGAAAGACGCTGCTCACGGGCGACCATCGAGACAAGCTCGATCTCAGCGCCGGCGAGGTCGATGGTCGCGGGAATCACGAAGAGACCATCGAATTCCGGGCTCTTCTGGATGACCTCCTCGAGCTCCTTGTCGTTGACGATCACATCGTAGACGCTCGGAGTGCCCTCCCGATGCTCCACGCTCAGTGCAGTGGAGGCGTTCCCCTGCGGGTCGAGGTCGATCGCAAGGACCCGCGCGCCTGATTTTGCCAGGGCGGCTGCGAGGTTCACGACAGTGGTCGTCTTACCGACGCCACCTTTCTGATTGGAGATCGTGAAGATCCGAGTTCGTGATGGCAACGGCAACGTCGCTGAAGCGATGGCTTGTCTCCTCCTGGCCAGATCCTGCATTTCCCGGGCAAGCGGCGTCGACGCATCGAAGGTGATTTCACCCACCTCAGCGGGAGCATCCTGGTCGGGTTGTTTCACGTGAAACCTCGTTGCTTGGTACGGTCTACGGCCTCGCCGCGGGGAGATGCTGGAACGCAGTGCGAACCACTCGTCAACTCTAGCTTGACTGTTCGGCGACACCCTTCAGCATCGCGGAAGCTGTGGAGAACGCAGTTATCCTCAGCGAACCTGTGCCCGAATGACGCGGGTGACATCGTCGAGGACGCCATCACCGAGCGTCAGTACCTCGACGTCATGCACACCGTACTTGCGCATCTCTTTGGAGGCCGCTTCGACCTCCGCGGGCGCACCGGCGCCCTTCATCAGCACCAGTTCGCCACCAGCTCGGAGCAGGGGAGCGGTCAGCGGGATGAGTTTGCGGAAGGCACTCACGGCCCGGGCGGTGACCTGGTCCAACGGCTCCGTCAACCGTGCATCCTCGGCCCGATCGCGCACGACGGTCACGTTGGCGAGTCCGAGCTCAGCCACCTGCTCATTCAGCCACGCGACGCGGCGCTCCATCGGCTCGATGAGCACGAAATCAACGTCGGGCCGGGCAATCGCGAGCACGAGCCCAGGCAAGCCGGCGCCGCTTCCGACATCCCCAACGCGTCCCGGCTTGAGCAGCGGCGCGACGATCGCGCAGTTCAGGATGTGACGCGACCAGATCCGGGGGAGCTCAAGGGGTCCGATCAACCCACGCTCCTCGCCCTGGGCAACGAGGTTGGCCGTAAATGCGCGAGCGACATCGATTCGCTCACCGAAGAGAGTTCCAGCGACCGCGGGTTCGGTCTCGACGGAATCAGTCACCGTTTCACGTGAAACTACGCGGGGGTGATGACCGTGTGGCGGTCACGACCCTCGCCGCGGGAGTTGGAGACGTATCCCCGCTCGGACACGATGTCGTGCACGAGCTTGCGCTCGTACGAGGACATCGCGGGCAGCGAAGCCTCGGCCGAACCTTCCTCCAGTCGCGCGATCGCCCGGTCCACCAGAGTGGCGAGCTCCGCCTGGCGCGCGTCACGCGAGCCGGCGATGTCGAGGATCAGCCGGGAGAATCCACCCGTCTGGTTCTGAACCGCAAGGCGGGTCAGCTCCTGCAGTGCCGCGACCGTATCGGGCTTCGACAGCAGGCGAAGGTTGGTGCCCTCTTCAGCGTTCACTGAGATGTACGCGCGGCCGTTGCGGGTGTCGATGTCAATGTCGCCATCGATATCGGCGATGTCCAGCAGCTCCTCGATGTAGTCCGCGGCGATGTCGCCCTCACGGTCGAGGTCAGCAGGGGGCGTCGACTCGGCGTCGCCGTCCACGTCTGCGGTGATGGGGGAGTGGACGGCTTCCTCCTCGGAAGGCGTGAACTCGGTCTGCACGTCGGTCATATCCCTACTTCTTTCCGGCCTGCTTCTTCGCGCGGTTCTTGTTCACCGGCTGCACGCGTTGCGTGGTCACCGGCTTCTGCGGCACTTCGTCCACCTGGAGGACGATGGCGCCGTCCTGCACCAGCTTGCCCTTTCGGGCCAGGCGGGCCTCGCGGGCCTTGGCCGCGTCGGACCCCGGCGTCGGCAGGTTCCGGATCACGAGGAACTGCTGACCCATCGTCCAGAGGTTCGAGGTCAGCCAGTAGAACATGACGCCGAGCGGGAACGCGTAGCCGGAGAACAGGAACACGAAGGGGAGCAGGTAGAGCAGGATGCGCTGCTGCTTGAACTGCGGGCTCGCCTTGGTCTCCGGCGACATGTTCTTGGAGACGATCTGGAGCTGGGTGAGGAACTGCGATCCCGTCATCAGCACGACCATGATCGCGGCGATCACCATGACGGCGACCTGCGGCGGGTTGGCGTGCTGGGCGCCCGAGAAGCTCTGGTGCAGCGGGGCTACGCCGAACAGGGTCGCGCTGCCGAACTGCTCGGCGAGCGTCGCGTTCAGCGGGCCGACGCCGGCCTTGCCGCTCTGGGCTCCGTTGAGCACCTGGAACAGCGCGAAGAACACCGGCATCTGCAGCAGCAGCGGGAGGCACGAGCTCAGCGGGTTGGTGCCCGTCTTCTTGTAGAGCTCCATCGTCTCGCGTGACATCGCCTCGCGGGAGAACTGGTCCTTCTTGCCCTTGTACTTGTCCTGGATCTTCTTGAGTTGCGGCGCGATCTCCAGCATTCGTCGCTGGTTCTTGATCTGCCGGACGAAGATCGGGATGAGGGCCGCGCGCACGACGACGGTCAGGCCGACGATGGACAGCACCCAGGTGATACCTGCCGCCGGGTCCATACCGATGTTGCTGAACACCCAGTGCCAGGCGACGAGGATGAGCTCCACGACCCATTTGATGGGCCAGAGGATGGTACCGAAAATGTCAGGCATGTTGAGGTGCTAGGCCTTTCCCTGGCTGATGGCGACGACGAATCCGAACGGAGTGACCCGGTAGCGGTGCTTCTTCTTGAGGGGGACGTCATCGACCCCTCCGGCTGCCCACGGGTGACAGCGCGCGATCCGGCGGATGCCGAGCGCGCTCCCGATGATCACTCCATGCTCCTGAATCGCCTGCAGAGCATAGGCGGAGCAAGAGGGGTAGTACCGGCAGACATCGCCGTACAGCGGGGAGATCACCGCTCGGTACGCCCGAAGCACCAGCACGGCAGCGTTCCTCGGAGCGAGGAGCACAGCTGCAATCGCGGTGTTCATGGACGGACGTTGCCTTCGGTGGTGTCCCGTGGACGGTTGTCGCGCGGACTGGTGGTGTGACGGCTGAGGAAACGGTCGGTGGCCCGCGAGACCTCACCGTGCAGATTAGCCCACGTCAGTTGGGCGGACGCTGGCAATGCCCGGATCACCACATCGATGCCGGCACCCTCGGAGACCGCCGGCGACAGGCGGGGGAGGAGGTCGTACGCCGCGGCTTTGAGCCGGCGCCGCACGCGATTGCGGACGACCGCGTTCCCGACCGCCTTGCTCACGATGAAACCGAATCGCACCACGTCGGAGTCGCGGTTGAAGCGGACGTACGCGATCGTGCTCGCTTCGTTGAAGCGAGCACCTCGTCGCACGGTCGCCCGGTACTCCGCGCCCCGCGTGATGCGATGGTTCTTCGCGAGCACGCGCCGCGACCTACGCCGGAAGGGGCTCTGACCCGGAAGGGGTCAGGCCGAAAGCTTCTCGCGGCCCTTGGAGCGGCGCGCCGACAGGATGGCGCGGCCGGCACGCGTGCGCATGCGGAGGCGGAAGCCGTGGGTCTTCGCGCGCTTGCGGTTGTTCGGCTGGAACGTTCTCTTGCTCATATCAATCTCCGTGGTGGTCTCTTCACAGGCCGGTGCTGAAAGGATTTCGGCCAGCACGGGGAGGCCAGGAAAGTTTCTGGGCAGCCGAAACGGCTGAAGTCAACTTATTAAAACTACGTCCTGAGGCAACCGAGGTCAAACTGATCGCCCCGAAACCCTTGATTATGCACGGGATTGGCAGGAAGCGCGTGAGCGACGCGCCGGAGTATTCCGGGAACCGAATTTGATCCACACCTGTGGACAAGTTAGCGTGAACTCCAAAGTTATCCCCAGGCCATCCCAAAAACGGCTGGAGATCGCTACGGTATTGCACACACAGCGGTGGATAACTCTGTGAATACCCCACGGCGGCATCCTTGCCGCCAGCCCAGCGCGAGTCACACGGGGGACGACTCGTCTCGCGCCGGGCCGACGGCATCCACGAAATTCGAAGACGGGGAACGATGGCAGGCGGCGAAGAGTCCATTTCTGCGGCATGGCAGAGCGTGCTCGACAATCTCGAGACGGACGACCGCATCACCCCGCAGTTGCACGGCTTCCTCAGCCTGGTCGAGCCCAAGGGCATCATGGCCGGCACCTTCTACCTGGAGGTGCCCAACGAGTTCACGCGCGGAATGATCGAGCAGCGCAGCCGGGTCCCGCTCCTCAACGCGATCGGCTCCCTCGACCAGGCGCTCGAGGTGAACACCTTCGCGATCGTGGTGAACCCGGAGATCCAGCAGGAGTCGATGGTCGGCCCCTCCGAGCCGGAGCCGGCGCCGTATCTGGACGCCGTGGCGCCGATGGTGGCGCCGCCGACCGAGATCACCGCACCCCCGCGCAACGGCGACACCCGGCTCAACTCGAAGTACAGCTTCGACAACTTCGTCATCGGCCAGTCCAACCGGTTCGCGCACGCTGCGGCGGTCGCCGTCGCGGAGGCGCCGGCCAAGGCCTACAACCCGCTCTTCATCTACGGCGACTCCGGTCTGGGCAAGACCCACCTCCTGCACGCCATCGGCCACTACGCGATGAGCCTCTACCCGGGGATCCGCGTGCGGTACGTGTCGAGTGAGGAGTTCACGAACGACTTCATCAACTCGATCGCGAACAACCGCGGCTCGTCGTTCCAGGCGCGCTACCGGAACATCGACATCCTGCTGATCGACGACATCCAGTTCCTCCAGCGGGCGGTCGAGACGCAGGAGGCGTTCTTCCACACGTTCAACACCCTCCACGACCACAACAAGCAGGTGGTCATCACCAGCGACCTCCCGCCGAAGCACCTGACCGGCTTCGAGGACCGGATGCGGTCGCGCTTCGAGTGGGGCCTGATCACCGACGTCCAGGTGCCCGACCTCGAGACCCGCATCGCGATCCTGCGCAAGAAGGCGCAGAGCGAGAAGATCCTCGTCCCGGACGACATCCTCGAGTTCATGGCGTCGAAGGTGTCGAGCAACATCCGCGAGCTGGAGGGGACGCTCATCCGCGTCACCGCGTTCGCGAGCCTGAACCGCACGCCGGTCGACATGCCGCTGGTGCAGACGGTGCTGAAGGACCTGATCACGCTCGACGACGACAACGTGATCGCGCCGACGGACATCATCACCAACACCGCGGAGTACTTCAAGCTCAGCGTCGACGACCTGTACGGGTCGAGCCGCTCACAGGCCGTCGCGACCGCCCGCCAGATCGCGATGTACCTCTGCCGCGAGCTGACGAACCTCTCCCTGCCGAAGATCGGACAGCTCTTCGGCGGCCGCGACCACACGACCGTGATGTACGCGAACAAGAAGATCAGCGAGCTCATGAAGGAGCGGCGCTCGATCTACAACCAGGTGACGGAGCTCACCAGCCGGATCAAGCAGAACCACCGCTACGGCAAGTAGGCCGGCGGACGGTCCCGGAGCACGCCACGCCGCGGCGCTCGAGAAAGTTATCCACAGATCGATCCCCAGAGTGGGGAGAGTTCGTTATTAACACCTGGGGATAACTTGTGGAGAAGTTCCGGAAAGTCGCTCGATTAATGGGGACGACGGACGCTGGGCTGTGAAAAGCCGTCGCTCGGCCGATCGCTCGACATCCCTGTCAACAGCGGGATTCCACCGGTCATCAACAAGTCACGAGGCTGTAGTTCCCACTGATTGCAAGGTATCCACCGAGTTATCCACAGTTTCCACAGCGGTTAACACCATTAATGATTAATCCTTCTCAGTTAAGGCCGGCCGACAACCTCAAGCGCTGGCTCGAATGACAACTTCTGCGCCGGAGGCCAAGCGCTAGGATCGGTGACGTTCGTATCCGAGCGCCGACCAGGGGAGACTTCGTGAAGTTCCAAGCCAATCGGGATGTCTTCAGTGAGGCCGTCTCCTTCGCCGTGAAGCTTCTTCCGCAGAGGACCACCCTTCCCATCCTGAGCGGCGTGTTGATCGAGACGACCGACACCGGACTGCAGCTCTCGTCCTTCGACTACGAGGTCTCGGCGCAGACCCAGATCGCGGCCGAGGTCGAGGAGCCGGGCCGCGTGCTCGTCTCCGGCCGGCTCCTGGCGGAGATCGCAGCCAAGCTCCCGAACGCGCCCGTCCAGTTCTCGACCGAGGAATCGAAGATCGTCGTCCGGGCCGGGTCGGCGAACTTCACGCTGCTGTCCATGCCGGTCGAGGAATACCCGAGCATCCCGCAGGTCGACGGGGAGGCCGGGCTCGTTCCTGCCGAGGAATTCGCCGAGGCCGTCGCCCAGGTCGGTGTCGCCGCGTCGCGCGACGATGTCACCCCGGTGATCACCGGAGTGCAGCTCGAGGTCGGCAACAACACGCTCGGTCTGGTCGCCACCGACCGCTACCGCGTCGCCGTCCGAGAGATCGACTGGGACAACGGGACCACCTCCGGCGAGGCGCAGACCGCACTCGTCCCCGCTCGCACCCTGACCGAGATCGGCAAGACGTTCGGCCACTCCGGGACGGTGTCCATCTCGATCACCAACCGCGACGACCGCGAGCTCATCGCGTTCACGGCGGACAAGAAGACGGTGACGTCGTTGCTGATCAAGGGCAATTTCCCGCCGGTCCGCCGGCTCTTTCCCGAGCAGGTCGACAACTACGCGGTGATCAACACCGCCGAGCTCATCGAGGCGACCAGGCGCGTCTCCCTCGTCCTGGAACGCGAGGCCGCGCTCCGCTACACCTTCACCGCCGACGGGCTGACGCTGGAAGCGATCGGCTCGGAGCAGGCGCAAGCATCCGAGAGCATCGACGCTCTCCTCACTGGCCAGGAGACGGTGGTTTCATTGAAGCCGCAGTTCCTGCTCGATGGTCTCGGTGCCGTGCACTCGGAATTCGTGCGCATCTCCTTCACCAAGACCGAGAACCCCAACAAGCCGGGTCCGGTGCTCATCACGAGTCAGACCTCGAAGGATCAGTCCGGTTCGGACTCTTACAAGTACCTGCTGCAGCCCAACCTGCTGCTTCGCTAGGACCCGGTCCCGCTCCACGAGAGAAGAAGGACAATCATGCACATCGGCCTCATCGGTCTCGGACGCATGGGCAACAACATGCGTGCTCGCCTGGAGAAGAAGGGCATCGAGGTCACCGGCTACGACACCAACCGCGATGTGTCGGATGTGGCGACGCTCGCGGACCTCGTCGCGGCCCTCCCCGCTCCGCGCACCGTGTGGGTCATGGTGCCGGCCGGCCAGGTCACGGACTCGGTCATCACCGACCTCGAGCCGCTGCTCGAGAAGGGCGACCTCGTCATCGACGGTGGCAACTCGAAGTTCACCGAGGACTTCAAGCACGCCGAGCAGCTCGCGCCGAAGGGCGTCGACTTCATGGACGCCGGTGTCTCCGGCGGCATCTGGGGTCTCGACAACGGCTACGGCCTGATGGTCGGCGGCTCCAAGGAGCAGGTCGAGCGCGTCATGCCCGTGTTCGACGCGCTGCGTCCGGAGGGTCCGCGCGACGAGGGCTTTGTCCACGTCGGCGAGGTGGGCGCCGGCCACTACGCGAAGATGGTGCACAACGGCATCGAGTACGCGCTGATGCAGGCATACGCCGAGGGTTATGAGCTGCTCGACACCCGCAAGGACATCATCAAGGACGTCACCGGCACCTTCAAGGCGTGGCAGCGCGGCACGGTCGTGCGCTCCTGGCTGCTCGACCTGCTGGTGCGCGCTCTGGAGCAGGACCCGGAGTTCGAGCACATCGAGGGCTTCGTGGATGATTCGGGCGAGGGCCGCTGGACCGTCGAGGAGGCGCTCAACAACGCCGTCCCCGTCCCCACGATCAGCGCCTCGATCTTCGCGCGCTTCGTCTCCCGCCAGAAGGACTCGCCCGCGATGAAGGCGGTCGCCGCCCTCCGCAACCAGTTCGGCGGCCACGCCGTGAAGGCCGTGGACTAACCCTCATTGAGAGTTACACATCTTTCCCTGACTGATTTCCGCAACTATCGCACCGCGGATGTCCCGTTCGCGGCCGGCGCCAATCTGTTCGTCGGCCGCAACGGTCAGGGCAAGACCAACCTCGTCGAATCGCTCGCCTACCTGAGCACCCTCGGGTCGCATCGGGTGTCGAGCGATCAGGCGATGATCCGCAAGGACGCCGACTCGGCGATCGTCCGGGCGCGAATCGAGCACGACAGCCGCGAGCTCCTCGTGGAGGTGCAGCTCAACCGCTCCTCGCCGAACCGAGCGCAGGTGAACCGCGGCGCGATCAAGCCGCGCGAGCTGCCGCGCTACTTCTCCAGCGTGCTGTTCGCCCCGGAGGACCTCGCGCTGGTCCGCGGCGAGCCCGGCATCCGGCGCCGGTTCCTGGATCAGCTCCTGATCCAGCGGAACCCGCGCTTCTCTGCGGTGATCGCCGACTACGAGCGCGTGCTCAAGCAGCGGAACACCCTGCTGAAGTCGGCCCGCGCCTCCCGGGTGAAGGCCGACCAGCTCGGGACCCTCGACATCTGGGACGAGCGACTGGTCGCCCTCGGCACCGAGCTGGTGGATGCCCGGCTGGACCTGGTCGCACGACTCAGCGACCCGCTCGTCGCCGCGTACCGTTCGGTCGCAGGCGACGACCACCATCCCCGGCTGATCCCGCAGCTCACGATCAGGGGCGCGCACGTGGACGAGGAGGACGACGACGCCGACACGACGGTAACCAGCTCAGCCGGTGACACGGCGGACGTGTTCCGCGGCGCTTTGGCCGCGGTGCGCGCGAAAGAGTTGGAGCGCGGGCTCACGCTGGTCGGCCCGCACCGCGATGACCTGCTGTTCGAGCTCAACGGTCTCCCGGCCAAGGGCTACGCCAGCCACGGCGAGTCCTGGTCGTTCGCCCTCGCGCTGAAGCTGGCCTCCGCCGAGCTGCTGCGCCGGGAGTCCTCGACCGGCGACCCCGTGCTGATCCTCGACGACGTCTTCGCGGAGCTGGACCAGGCCCGCCGGCGTATGCTCGCAACCGCCGTAGCCGGTTACGAGCAGGTCCTCATCACTGCTGCGGTCTACGACGACGTCCCGGAGACCCTCACCGCCCACACCGTGCGGATCGAGGCCGGGACTATCGTGGGATCGTGAGCGAGGCATCGGCCGTCTACCTGCGGATGAAGGAGCTCTTTACGGGCACCCCCTCCCGTAGCCGGCGCGCGAAACGCGGCGCGGACGACCCGTCGGCGTCCAAGCCGTTCGGGTCGGGGCGCGACCCGCGCGGACTCGGCGACGTGGTCGACGCCCTCGCGCAGCAGCTCGGCTGGACCGCCCCGCTCGCGAAGTCCGACCTCCTGGAGGGCTGGGAGCAGCTCGCCGGCGAGGAGACCGCCAAGCACGCCGTGCCCGACCAGATCACCGACGGCGTCCTGGTCGTGCGCTGCGAGTCGACGGCCTGGGCGACGCAGCTCCGGATGATGCGCTCCGAGCTCCTGGTGCGCATCGGCGAGCGGTTCCCGGACGCGGACATCCAGTCGATCCGTTTTCAAGGCCCGGACGCCCCCTCCTGGAAACGCGGTCCCAGGTCGATTCCAGGGCGCGGTCCGCGCGATACTTACGGCTGACAGCACAAAAGAGGTCGCCCGTCCAAAGAAAACGCCTCAGAGGGGCGATTTCGGGCATTCTGGCTCCCTGCCCTTGGTAGAATGGAGAGTCACTGTCAGGTGCGGTCAGGAGCCAAATTTCATATGACGATGGAACCGAACAGGGCCGAGGCGGAACACGACTACGGCGCGAATGAGATCCAGATCCTCGAAGGTCTCGAAGCCGTCCGCAAACGACCCGGAATGTACATCGGCTCCACCGGCCCCCGCGGCCTCCACCACCTGGTGTACGAGATCGTCGACAACTCCGTCGACGAGGCGCTCGCCGGTCACGCCGACAACATCGAGGTGACGATCCTCCCCGACGGCGCTGTGCGGGTGGACGACAACGGCCGCGGCATCCCCGTGGACGAGCACCCGACCGAGAAGAAGTCCACGGTGGAGGTCGTCCTCACGATCCTGCACGCCGGTGGAAAGTTCGGCGGTGGCGGCTACGCGGTCTCCGGCGGTCTCCACGGCGTCGGCAGCTCGGTCGTGAACGCGCTCTCCTCTCGGCTCGACGTCGAGGTCCACCGGCAGGAGCATGTGTGGCGGCAGAGCTACCGCAACGGCGTTCCGCAGGCTCCGCTCGAGAAGGGCGAGGCGTCCGACCGTCAGGGCACGATCATCACGTTCTGGCCGAGCCCCGACACCTTCGAGACGGTCGTGTTCGACTACGACACGCTCCGCACACGCTTCCAGCAGATGGCCTTCCTCAACAAGGGACTGCGCATCGCGATCACCGACGAGCGCGCGCCCGAGGTCGAGCCCGTGGAGGGCGAGGTCGAGGAGGACGCGACGGTGTTCGCCGCGCGCTCGGAGGTCTTCCTCTACGAGCGCGGCCTGATGGACTACGTGCACTACCTCAACTCCGCCAAGAAGGCCGATGTGGTCCACGACGAGATCATCTCGTTCGAGTCGGAGGACACCGAGCGCAAGATCGCGCTCGAGGTCGCGATGCAGTGGACCACGAGCTACAACGAGTCCGTCTTCACCTACGCGAACACCATCAACACCCACGAGGGCGGCACACACGAGGAAGGCTTCCGCGCTGCGCTGACCACGCTGGTCAACAAGTACGCGCGCGAGAAGAACATCCTCAAGGAGAAGGACGACAACCTCTCCGGCGAGGACGTGCGCGAGGGCCTCACCGCCGTCATCTCGGTCAAGCTGTCAGAGCCGCAGTTCGAGGGCCAGACCAAGACCAAGCTCGGCAACACGGAGGCCAAGGCGTTCGTGCAGAAGGTCGTCGGCGACCAGCTCGGCGACTGGTTCGACCGCAACCCGAACCAGGCCAGGGAGATCATCCGCAAGTCGCTCCAGGCCGCGACCGCCCGCCTCGCCGCCCGCAAGGCCCGCGAGACGGCCCGACGCAAGGGCCTGCTCGAGAGCGGCGGGATGCCGGGCAAGCTCAAGGACTGCGCCTCGAAGGACCCGACGCTGTCGGAGATCTTCATCGTGGAGGGCGACTCGGCAGGCGGCTCGGCCGTTCAGGGCCGCAACCCCGAGACGCAGGCGATCCTCCCGCTGCGCGGCAAGATCCTCAACGTCGAGAAGGCACGGCTCGACCGCGCCCTCGCGAACAACGAGGTCCAGGCCATGATCACGGCGTTCGGCGCCGGCATCGGCGAGGACTTCAACCCGGAGAAGGCGCGGTACCACAAGATCGTGCTGATGGCCGACGCCGATGTGGACGGCCAGCACATCACGACCCTGCTGCTGACGCTGCTGTTCCGCTATATGCGGCCGCTCATCGAGCTCGGCTACGTGTACCTCGCGCAGCCGCCGCTCTACCGGCTCAAGTGGTCGAACTCCGAGCACGAGTACGTCTACTCCGACCGTGAGCGCGACGCGTTCCTCGCGGAGGGCCTGGCCGCCGGCAAGCGCATCCCGAAGGACAACGGCGTGCAGCGCTACAAGGGTCTGGGCGAGATGGACTACAAGGAGCTGTGGGAGACCACGATGAACCCGGAGACGCGCACGCTGCTCCAGGTGACGCTCGACGACGCGGCCGCCGCCGACGAGATCTTCGCCACCCTCATGGGCGAGGACGTCGAGTCGCGCCGTTCGTTCATCCAGAAGAACGCAAAGGACGTGCGGTTCCTCGACATCTGAGGTTCCGCGACGAAGAGACCCCACGGTCTGAGAAGAGAGCACTGTGACGGACGAGACCCCCACCGGCGAGAGCTTCGGCATCCACGGCAGGATCGACCAGGTCGACCTGCAGTCGGAGATGCAGCGGTCGTACCTCGACTACGCGATGAGCGTCATCGTCGGGCGCGCGCTGCCCGAGGTACGCGACGGCCTGAAGCCGGTCCACCGGCGCGTGATCTACGCGATGTTCGACGGCGGCTACCGGCCTGACAAGGCGTTCTCCAAGTGCGCCCGCGTCGTCGGCGACGTGATGGGGCAGTTCCACCCGCACGGTGACTCCGCCATCTACGACGCGCTCGTGCGTCTCGTGCAGCCGTGGAGCCTCCGCTACCCGCTCGCGCTCGGCCAGGGCAACTTCGGCTCTCCCGGCAACGACGGCGCCGCGGCCCCGCGGTACACCGAGACCAAGATGGCCCCGCTGGCGCTGGAGATGGTCAGGGACATCGACGAGGAGACCGTCGACTTCCAGGACAACTACGACGGCCGTACGCAGGAGCCGGCCGTCCTCCCCGCCCGCTTCCCGAACCTCCTCGTCAACGGGTCGGTCGGAATCGCGGTCGGCATGGCCACGAACATCCCGCCGCACAACCTCCGGGAGGTCGCCGACGGCGCCCTCTGGCACCTCGCACACCCGGAGGCCCCGCGCGAGGAGCTGCTGGAAGAGCTCATCAAGCGGATCAAGGGCCCCGACTTCCCGACCGGCGCGCAGATCCTCGGCATCAAGGGCATCCAGGACACCTACCGCACCGGCCGCGGCTCGATCACGATGCGCGCGGTCGTCAGCATCGAGGAGCTCCAGGGTCGCGTCTGCCTGGTCGTCACGGAGTTGCCGTACCAGGTGAACCCGGACAACCTCGCGATCAAGATCGCGGAGCTGGTGAAGGACGGCCGCGTCGGCGGCATCGCCGACATCCGTGACGAGACCTCGGGCCGCACCGGTCAGCGTCTCGTGATCGTCCTCAAGCGCGACGCGGTCGCGAAGGTCGTGCTGAACAACCTCTACAAGCACACCCAGCTTCAGGAGAACTTCGGCGCCAACATGCTGGCGATCGTGGACAACGTCCCGCGCACGCTCGCGCTCGACGGCTTCATCACGGCGTGGGTCGAGCACCAGATCGAAGTCATCGTCCGCCGCACCCGTTTCCGCCTGCGTAAGAAAGAGGAGCGGGCGCACATCCTGCGCGGCTACCTCAAGGCGCTCGACGCGCTGGACGAGGTCATCGCGCTCATCCGCCGGTCGCCGACCGTTGAGGACGCGCGAGAGGGCCTGAAGGGGCTCCTCGACGTCGACGACACCCAGGCCGACGCCATCCTCGCCATGCAGCTCCGCCGCCTCGCCGCGCTGGAGCGCCAGAAGATCATCGAGGAGCACGACCAGATCGAGCTCGAGATCCTCGACCTCAAGGCGATCCTCGCGGACCCGGTCCGACAGCGAACGATCGTGAGCGAGGAGCTCACCGAGATCGTCGACCGCTTCGGCGACGACCGCCGCACCGAGATCATGTTCGGCTTCGACGGCGACATGAGCATGGAGGACCTCATCCCCGAAGAGGAGATGGTGGTCACGGTCACGCGCGGCGGCTACATCAAGCGCACCCGCAGCGACAACTACCGCAGCCAGCACCGCGGCGGCAAGGGCGTCAAGGGCGCCCAGCTCCGCGGCGAGGACGTGGTCGACCACTTCTTCGTCACGACGACGCACCACTGGCTCCTCTTCTTCACGAACAAGGGCCGCGTCTACCGCGCCAAGGCGTACGAGCTGCAGGAGGCCGGCCGCGACGCGAAGGGCCAGCACGTCGCGAACCTGCTCGCCATGCAGCCGGACGAGGAGATCGCGGAGATCCTGGACATCCGCGACTACAAGGCCGCGCAGTACCTGGTGCTCGCCACCCGCGACGGGCTCATCAAGAAGACCGCGCTGGAGGAGTACGACACCAACCGCTCCGGCGGCATCATCGCGATCAAGCTCCGCGAGGACGACGAGCTCGTCTCCGCGCTGCTGGTCGAGGAGGACTCCGACCTCCTGCTCGTCTCCCGCAAGGGCATGTCGATCCGCTTCACGGCCAGCGACGAGGCGCTGCGTCCGATGGGCCGCTCCACGTCCGGCGTCATCGGGATGCACTTCCGCGGCGAGGACCGGTTGCTCGACGCGGCCGTGGTCTCCGACGAGGGCTACGTCTTCGTGGTCACCGAGGGAGGCTATGCCAAGCGCACCTCGGCCGACCAGTACCGCCTGCAGAACCGCGGCGGACTGGGCATCAAGGTCGCCAAACTGAGCGACGACCGAGGGGATCTGGTGGGTTCTCTCATCGTCGACGAGGACGACGAGGTCCTGGTGGTTCTTGCCAGCGGCAAGGTGGTACGCTCCTCCGTGGCCGAGGTACCCGCCAAGGGCCGAGACACTATGGGTGTCGTTTTTGCACGTTTCGCCGAGACAGACAAGATCATCGCTCTGGCGAAGAACACCGAGCGCAACCTGGATTCCCAGGAAGCCGATGCAGAATCGGTAGCCGACGATGAAACCGGTCGTGCCGGGAAGGATGAAGCCGTAGATGAGCAGTAGCGTCGCCGAGAAACTCGCGAGGAAGTCGACCCGACGACCCACGTCCGCCAAGCAGGTGCGACTGAAGCTCGTCTACGTCGACTTCTGGTCGACCGTCAAGCTCTCGTTCCTCGCAGGCATCTGCCTGGCGATCATCGCGATCGTCGGCACGTTCCTGATCTGGACCGTCCTCGACCGTACGGGCATCTTCGACCAGCTCAACGGCCTGGTCAAGGACGTCTCCGGCGCCAGCGGCGGCGACCTCCGCTCCGTGCTCGGCCTCGGCCAGGTCATGGGCTTCTCGCTGGTCGTGGGCATCCTCGACATCGTCGTGGTGACCGCTCTCGGAGCCGTGTTCGCGCTGCTCTACAACCTGTCGGTCAAGATCACGGGCGGCCTGCTCGTGGGCTTCACCAACAACTGAGCGGCGGCCTCCACTCGATTTCACCATCCGGGCTCAGATCAGGTACCCTCTTATCTGTTGCCCATTCGGGGATATAGCTCAGGCGGTTAGAGCGCTTCGCTGATAACGAAGAGGTCCGAGGTTCAAGTCCTCGTATCCCCACCATGTGTCGTGACGGACACCATCCTCGCGGGGCCTTAGCTCAGTTGGTAGAGCGCCTGCTTTGCAAGCAGGATGTCAGGAGTTCGAATCTCCTAGGCTCCACAGTTTTATTTTCGTCGCCATCAGGCGTATTTCGTCGCCATCAGGCGCGCTCAGCCGCCGGAGGCGCTATCGGCCGAGCCGGCACGGTGCTCGAGTACGCGATGCTCGTCGTCACACTGCCGAGCGTCCCGATCGTGCCCGACACCTGTTCGAGGTGGCGCATCGAGGTCGCGACGACCTTCAGGATGAAGCAGTCGTCTCCCGTGACGTGGTGGGCCTCCACGACCTCCGGGGTGATCGCGAGCAGGTCGTGCAGCGGCTTGTACTGGCTGCTCGGGTAGCGCAGCCGCAGGAACGCGAGGATCCCGTACCCCAGGCGCTCGGGGTCCACGACGGCGCGGTAACCCGAGACGACGCCCGCTTCCTCCAACCTCCGAACGCGTTCGGCGACCGCGCTGTTCGACATGTGGACGGTACGGGCGAGCTCCGCTATCGACTGCCGGCCGTCGCGCTGCAGCTCGGCGAGGAGCGCGCGATCGACTCCGTCGGCGGTGAATGGCGGATTCACGGTCATGACGGGATTCTGGCACGGAATTCACGGCTGGTGAGGTCGGATGGCGTGGATCGTCTGTTCAAATCACGCTTCGACCTCCCTACTGTGGTGTCCATGACGACGACCACGACGACAGCCTCCACCTCGGAGGCCGCGGAGCACTTCGCGGCCAAGCTCCGCTTCGAGACCGACCCCTCCGACGTGCGCGCGGCGCAGGTGGCGGGGGAGCACTTCACACTGATCGACAGCCGCGGCGACGCCGCCTGGGCGCAGGGTCGCATCGTGGGCGCCGTCCACCTCCCGACGGCGGAGATCGCCGCGCGCGCCGTCGCGCTCGTGCCGCGCGACCTGCCGGTGGTGGTCTACTGCTGGGGCCCCGGCTGCAACGGGTCCACCCGTGCCGCCCTCGCATTCAGCCTCCTGGGCTACGAGGTGCGCGAGCTGATCGGCGGCTTCGAGTACTGGGCTCGCGAAGGCCTCCCGGTCGAAGACGACAACGGGCCGGTGGAGCGCGCGGCGGACCCGCTGACCGCGCCGGTGGGCGCGGTGAGTTGCGCGTGTTGAGGGTGATGGACACCGTCGGCCTGCTGGGATAAGATATTTACCGCAGGACTCCGAAAGGCCTCCCGCACCTGCCAACGCCCCGCCCACGCGGGGCGTTGTGTTTTCACGGGCGCCAGATGTATTCGTCGACGGTGATCGATCGCACATTGGCGACGATCTTGTCGACAGCACGCCGCGATCGTGGATCGCGTTCTTCGATCGTTCGAGCGCGGTTGACGAAGAACGTCGCCACGTCGGCCGCCTGGAGGAGCCTGCTTTCGTGGGATGGCCCGAAGTAGATCGTGTCCGCAATGCAGTGGAGGGCGTCGGTTGTGTAGCCGGGCGCTGCAGCGTATTTGAAGTCGCGGAGACTGCGACGAGCACCTGTGCCAGCGTGATGCTCATCAGCCAGTACCAATCCCAACGCATCCTGATCGTGACGCCCGAGCTGACGCTGAACCTCCGAGAGCGTGTGCGCGAGTGTGAGGAGATGGGGTGGATGCGGTCGACGATATCGGGCGTGCAGTGCGATGAGGTCGACGCCGCGGAACACAAACGTCGCGGTTGACCGTGCGAGAACCTTGGCGACGAGGTCGCACGCCTTCACCCTCCACGCCAGTGGAACAGTCCGCCAGTCGCGACGCCCGTGAAACATGTCGACCGCATGAAATTCGGAGCGAGTATCAAATGACGGGACATGCGTGGAGACGAGACCAGCGATGTCGTTCAAGCCGGCTTCGATCGAACGGACGGCGTTCGGGTCCGCGATCAGCGCACCGATGAAGTAGAAACGGTCGCTTCGAGCGGATTCATCGACATAGACCAGACGCACGCCAACAGATTACTGAAATCCCGAACTGAAACTCTACTTGAGCAACCGTGACAGCACCCGATCCGCCAGCGGCTTCCCGCCTGTCTGGCACGTCGGGCAGTACTGCAGCGTGGAGTCCGCGAAGATCACCTGCCGGATCGTGTCGCCGCAGACCGGGCACGGCTGGCCCGTGCGGCCGTGGACGCGCATCCCCGACTTCTTCTCGCTCTTCAGTTCCGACGCGGCCAGGCCCTCCGAGCGGGCGAGGGCCTCGTGGAGCGTCTCCTCGAGCGCGGCGTAGAGGCGGTCGACCTCGTCGGCGCTCATCGAGGCGGGTTTGAAGGGGGACATCTTCGCGACGTGCAGGATCTCGTCGGAGTAGGCGTTGCCGATTCCGGCGATCAGAGCCTGGTTGCGCAGCACACCCTTGATCTGCGCGCGGCCCTGGCCGGCGAGGATGGCGGCGAACGCGTCCCGTGTGAACGCCGCGTCGAGCGGGTCGGGGCCGAGGCGGGCGACGCCGGGCACCTCCGCCGGGTCGCGGACGATGGAGATGGCGAGGCTCTTCTTCGTGCCGGCCTCGGTGATGTCCAGGCCGGAGCCGCCGTCGAGCACCAGGCGTGCCGCCAGCGGACCCCTGCTCGGGCGCCCGGTCGGCGGGGGCGGGGGAGTCTCACGCCAGCGGATCCAGCCGGCCCGCGCGAGATGGATGACGACATGGAGGTCGCCGGCCGCGATGTCGAGGAACTTGCCGTGCCGGCTGACCCCGGTGATCGTCAGCCCTTTCAGGGCCTCGGGCGGGGGATCGAAGGTCTTCAGCGCGGAGAACGCGACGATGCTCAGCCGGTCGATGACGCGACCGGTCAGCCGCTCGCCCAGGTCGGCGGCGAGGGCGGTGACTTCCGGCAGTTCGGGCACCACCCCATACTGCCGCTCTCCACCGGCGAGCGGCAGTAGGGTGACGGAATGGACATCAGGGTCGCCGCCTACGGCGTCATCGTGGACGGGCCGCGCATCCTGCTCGCGCACTGGAACGAGGGCGGCCGCTCCGGATGGACGCTGCCCGGCGGAGGGATCGAGCCCGGCGAGGACCCGCTCGACGCGGTCGTGCGCGAGATCGAGGAGGAGACCGGCTTCGAGGCGCGGGCGGA
The DNA here is from genome assembly GCF_041262565.1 of Leifsonia sp. EB41. Classification (NCBI taxonomy): domain Bacteria; kingdom Bacillati; phylum Actinomycetota; class Actinomycetes; order Micrococcales; family Microbacteriaceae; genus Leifsonia; species Leifsonia sp. EB41. The sequence continues at coordinate 2,232,813 of NZ_JBGCCJ010000001.1, forward strand.
CGAGCTGCTCGGCATCGACTCGAAGATCGTCCCTGCCGAGGCGCGCTTCGTCCCGGAGGCTGGGCCGCTTCACGCGCTGCGCATCGTCTATCGCGCGACCGTCACCGGCGGGAGCCTGAGGAACGAGCTGGACGGGACGACGGACGAGGCCGCCTGGTTCGCGCTCGCGAGCATCCCGAACCGGCGGGTCGACCTGGTCGACGTCGCGCTGCGCATGGCCGGTCTCGGCGACCTGGCCCGCCCGCAGCGCTGAACGGCGGTCAGGCCACCCGGGTGACCGGACGCTGCTCGGACGGGATGATGATCCACATCGCGATGTAGGCGATGAACTGCGGGCCGGGCAGCAGCAGAGACAGCAGGAAGAGCAGCCGCACCGTCAGCGGCTTCACACCGAAACGGTTGGCCAGTCCGGCGCAGACGCCGCCGAGGATGCGGCCGTCGAGGGGTCGTTGCAGAGTGTTCATGCCTCCAGCCTCGCCGTCACGAGACCGGAGCACCATCCGGGAAACCCCCGATTCGACCCTGGGGTGGACCGACGGCTGTACTACGAAGGACTACTCCGTAGCGGGAGTCATCGGCTCCTCGTCGGCGACCCAGAGCTCGTCGTCCGCCCGGAAGGTCTGCCAGACGGCGTAGAGCAGCCCGGCAGCCGCGATGACCCCGAGGCCGACCGCGATGACCGTGCCGGCGCCGGGACCCGAGTTGCGGGAGGCCGCGGAGGCCTTCTTCGTGATCTCCTTGCGCGCCTTGGTGAAATCACCGGCGAAGGCGGCGCTGCGTGCGGCCCGCGCGTGGTCGACGACCGAGAGCGCGGTGCCGACGGCGGTGCCGACGGCCGGGATCACGTCGCCGACGAGGCGATCGCGTGCGACGCCCGCGTAACGGCCGGCCGAGTCCTTGGCCGACTGGGCCGCGGGACGGACGTACGAGTCGTAGCCCTCGCGCACTCGCGGCGCGAGCTCCTCACGGGAGTAGTGGGCAGCCTGCTTGCGGGCAGCGGCAGCCAGAGCGTTGGCGTTCGCGATCACTTCCTGCTGCTGCCCCCACAGCTCCTGCGCGTCACTCCGCAGACGGTCGAGCTCCTTCTGGCGCTTCCGTGTCAGGCTCATTCTGGACCTCCATTGCGTCGGCTGGGCGAACTGACTCCATCTTGCCACCGAAAGCCCTGAGGATGGCCCGAGAGCCGAAGTGCGCTCCCGAAACCCAACTGGGCCCTGTGCAAGAATTAGTGGCATGTCTAAGCACACCGCTGTCGCCACGCTCCACACTAACTACGGAGACATCAAGGTCAACCTCTTCGGCAACCACGCTCCGAAGACGGTCCGTAACTTCGTGGGCCTCGCGACCGGTGAGATCGAGTGGACGCACCCCGCCACCGGCGAGAAGACGAACAAGCCGCTCTACGACGGCGTGGTCTTCCACCGCATCATCCCCGGCTTCATGATCCAGGGCGGCGACCCGCTCGGTCAGGGCATCGGCGGCCCGGGCTACCAGTTCGACGACGAGATCAACCCCGAGCTCGACTTCACCCAGCCGTACATCCTCGCGATGGCCAACGCCGGCATCCAGGGCGGCCGCGGAACGAACGGCTCGCAGTTCTTCATCACCGTCGCACCCACCACGTGGCTGCAGGGCAAGCACACGATCTTCGGCGAGATCGCGGACGACGCGTCCCGCAAGATCGTCGACAAGCTCGCGGAGCTGCCGACCGACGCCCGTGACCGTCCCCTCGACGACGTCGTGATCGAGTCGGTCGAGATCGACCAGGCCTGAGTTCTGCTGGAGGGCGGAGAGGGAACCATGTCTCAGCCCGTCGACGCTCCGGCGACCGTCTGCTACCGGCACCCCGATCGCGTCAGCCATGTGCGCTGCCAGCGCTGCGGCCGGCCGATCTGCGGTGAGTGCCAGACTCCCGCCGCGGTGGGGGTGATCTGCCCGGAGTGCATGGCGCAGCAGCGCGCCACAGCACCGCGCACCCGCTCGCCGTGGGTGTCCCGGCTCACCGGGCCGGGCGCGCCGGTCGTCACGTACGCGATCATCGGCGTCTGCATCGTGGTGTTCATCCTGCAGAACCTGCCCGTGATCGGAAGTCAGGTCACGAACTCGCTGCTCTACGCCGGCGCCTACTCCTACCCGTCCGGCTCGCTGTCGCCGGCGCTCGGGTTCGAGCCGTGGCGGATGCTGACCTCGGTCTTCCTGCACGCGAACATCATCCACATCGCGCTCAACATGTACACGCTGTGGATCTTCGGGATGGCGCTGGAGCCCGTGCTCGGCCGGGCGCGCTTCCTCACCCTGTTCCTGATCAGCGGGTTCGCCGGGTCGCTCGGCGTGCTGCTGCTCTCCCCGGCCAACCAGCCGGTGATCGGCGCGTCCGGCGCGATCTTCGGCATGCTGGGCGCTTTCTTCATCATCCAGCGCCGGCTCGGCGGCAACGGGATGCAGATCCTCGTGCTGGTCGGCCTCAACCTGGCGATCGGCTTCCTGCCCGGCATGAACATCGCCTGGCAGGCGCACGTCGGCGGTCTGGTCGGCGGGGCCCTGGCCGGGCTGATCTACGTCGAGACGCGCATGCCGTCTCGCCGTCGCTGGCAGACACCGCTCATCGTGGTGCTCTGCGTGGTGCTCGTCGGCGCGAGCCTGCTGCATTTCGTCTGACGCCGGGCACTTCCCCACAACGCGTGGATAAGTTATCCACAGCCTTATTAACAGTGGGGATAATTACACCGGTGTAACTCTCCACAGGCTTATTAACACTGGGGAGAAGCCGACTGCGGGGCTGTGGGCGGTGGGGAGAACTGCTGTGGATAAGTGGAGGACTGCGGCTGGAGCGAGGTCAGCGCCAGCGGGTGGTCATCAGGAAGCCGATGAAGGCGATCCCGAAGCCGACCAGGATGTTCCACGCGCCGAGGGCGGGGATCGGGTACTGGTTCTGGCTGACGTAGAAGACGATGATCCAGATGAGCCCGAGCAGCATGAAGCCGAACATGACGGGCTTGAACCAGACGGGGTTGGGGGCGTCCTCGCCGGTTGCGGCCGAGCTGCGCTCGGGACGGGCGGAGCGCTCGAGCTTGGTCTTGGACTTGGTGCGTGCCATAGCACACAAGTGTAGCGGGAGCGGTCTGAACGTTCGTGGCGATGGAGGCGTGCAGTTCCCGGGAAACACCCGGTTTGGCGGGGCTGCGTCCCGCTTAGATTGTGTCATATGACCGACCCCGCAGAGCCAGAGCGCCATCGCGCCGGCTCGCGACGCGCGGCCCGGCCCCGCCGCACGCGCAGCGCGGGCGAGGTGGTCCTCACCGTCATCGGCGAGCTGCTCATCACGGCCGGAGTGCTGGTCGGCCTCTTCCTCGGCTGGCAGGTGTGGTGGAACAACCTCGTCCTGTCGGGTCAGCAGACCTCGGCGGCGCAAGAGCAGAGCAAGAAGTGGATCGACGACGCGATCAAGGCCCCGCGGCCCACGCCGACGGACCCGTCGTCTCCCGAGGCGGTCGATCCTCCCGTGATGGCGCAGCCCGGGGACTACGAGCCGTTCGCCGTCATCTACATCCCCCGCCTCGGGCCGGACTGGAAGCGCACGATCCGCGAGACGGTCGACGTCGACAAGGTGCTCAACAGCTACACCGCGGGCGTCGGCCACTATGCCGGCACGGCGATGCCGGGGGAGGTCGGCAACTTCGCCGTCGCGGGCCACGACTCGGGCTGGGGCAACACCTTCATCGACCTGTCCAAGCTGCACATCGGCGACCGCATCTACGTGCAGACCAAGGACGGCTGGTACACCTACCTCTTCCGCAACTTCGAGTACGTGCAACCCACGCAGGTGCAGGTGATCGCGTCGGTGCCGCACCATCCCGACGTGCAGCCCATCGACAGGCTCATGACGATCACGACGTGCAACCCGCCGTTCCACGCGGGCGAGCGGCTGATCGCCTACAACGTCTATGCGGGCTACCAGCCGACACAGGACGTTCCGAATGAGATCCGCGCCGCGGTGACGGGAGGCTGAACCATGTACGGAGCACTGTGGCGCATCCTCCCCGGGCCGGTCTGGCTGCGCATCGTCATCCTGGTGGTCCTGTTCGCGGTCGTGCTGTGGGCGCTGGTGACCTGGGTCTTCCCCTGGGTGGATTCGCTCCTCGGACCCCAGGAAGGTACCGTTGGGCCGTGACCCGCGTACTCGTCATCGACAACTACGACAGCTTCGTCTACACGCTCAACGGCTACCTGCGTGAGCTCGGCGCCGAGACCGAGGTCGTGCGCAACGACGACATCGCGATCGAGGACCTGCAGGCACGCGTGTCCGAGTTCGACGCGGTGCTGGTGTCGCCAGGGCCGGGCAAGCCGGCCGACGCCGGGGTGTCCATCCCGGTCGTCGAGCTCGCGCTGAAGGCCGGGATGCCGCTGCTCGGGGTCTGCCTCGGCCACCAGGCGATCGCTGAGGCGTTCGGCGGCGTGGTGACCAACGCCGAGGAGCTGATGCACGGCAAGACCTCGCAGGTCGAGCACGACGACAGCCTGCTGTTCGACGGCGTGCCTCAGCCGTTCACGGCGACGCGCTACCACTCGCTGGCGGTCGTGGACGGTACCCTCCCCGATGAGCTCGTGGTCACGGCGCGCACGGCCGGCGGCGTCATCATGGCGCTGCAGCACACGACCGCGCCCATCTACGGTGTGCAGTTCCACCCGGAGTCGGTGCTCACCGAGGGCGGCTACCGGATGCTCGGCAACTGGCTCGAGAAGTGCGGTCTCGCCGGCGCCGCGGAGGCGTCCCGTTCGCTCAACCCGCTCGTGAAGCTGGGCTGAGCCGAGCCTCCCGGTCGGTCAGCCCGAGCAGTAGGTGAGGCCGACAGTGCTCCCCTGGGGCACGTCGCCCGGCGCGACCGTCTGCGTGTGCACCAGCGGCGCGCCGGCGTTCTGCTTGCACGTGGTGTCGGCCTTCGGATCGGCTGTCAGCCCGAGCTGCTGGAGCAGTGAGGTCGCAGCGGGCAGGGATTGGCCGGTGAGGTCGGTCAGCGTGACCTTGCCGCTGGAGACCGTGAGACCGATCGCGTCGCCTTCGTGCGCGTTGCTGCCGGCGGCGGGCGAGGTCTGGATGACGACGTTGGCAGGCACCGTCGGCGAGTTCTGCGTCGTGACCGGGCCGAGGGTGAGCCCTGCCGTCGTCAGCGCCTGTTTCGCGGCGTCCTGCGTCATGTTGGTGAGGTCGGGGACGGCCACGGACTTCTTGCCCGTCGACACGAAGACGTTGATGGTGTCGCCGGTGGCCACGACGATCCCGGCGGCGGGATCGGTGCGGATGACCTGACCATTGCCGTAAGTCGAGCTGGCCTCCGTGGACTGCGTCCACTTGAGCTTGAGGTCCTCGAGCTGCTTCGTCGCTTTGTCGAGCGTCTGGCCGGACAGGTTGGGGACCTCGCGGGAGGTGTCCGGCATGGTCGTGCCCGGTGCGATCCGCAGCACCCAGGCGAGGACGGCGACGATCACGACCGCCATCACCGCGATGCCGGCCCAGATCCAGATGACCGGTGGGCGGCGCTGCGTGCGGACCATCGTCTGGTCCTCCGCGAGCTGACGGAACGCGGCCTCCGGGCCCGAGACCGAGCTCGGCGGCGCCCCGAAGAGCGTCTCGGAGAACTCGTCGGGATGCTTGTGGACGGGCACGCGCCCGGCAGCGGCCTCCTCCAGGTCGTGACGGAAGTCGGCGACGGTCTGGTAGCGCTCGAAGCGGTCCTTGGTGAGGGCATGGGCGACCACGGTGTCCATCGCCGGGGAGACCTTGGGGTTCACGGTGCTCGGCGCGACGGCCGTCTCGCTGACGTGCTGGTAGGCGACCGCGACCGGGGTGTCGCCGCGGAACGGCGGCCGGCCGGTCAGCATCTCGAACAGGACGACGCCGGTCGAGTAGAGGTCGGTGCGAGCGTCGACCGTCTCGCCCTTGGCCTGCTCGGGCGAGAAGTAGCTGGCGGTGCCGAGCACCGCGGTCGTCTGCGCGACCGTGGCGGAGGAGTCGCTGATGGCGCGGGCGATGCCGAAGTCCATCACCTTGACCTGGCCGGTCGTCGTGATCATGACGTTGCCCGGCTTGATGTCACGGTGCACCACGCCCGCGCGGTGCGAGTACTCGAGGGCCGTCAGGATTCCCTCGGTGATCCGGACCGCCTCGGCGACCTCCAGCGGGCCGCGCTTGATGAGATCTTTCAGAAGAACGCCGTCGACGTACTCCATCACGATGAAGGGGAGCTGCGCCTCGTGACCGTTCGGCTCGCGGACGGTCTCCTCGCCCGCGTCGAACACGCGCACGATGGTCGGGTGCGTCATCCGCGCCGCGGCCTGGGCCTCCTGACGGAAGCGCGTGCGGAACGCCGGATCGGTCGCCAGGGACGGCTTGAGCAGCTTGATGGCGACCGTGCGGCCCAGCCGGGTGTCCGTCCCGCGGTGCACGTCGGACATGCCGCCGCGACCGACGAGCTCGCCCACCTGATATCGGCCTGCGAGCAGGCGGCTATCTGGGCTCAAGACGGGCTCCTTTTCGGGTGGTGGCTGGTGGCTCCGGATAGTGTAGCGGGCCGACTCTGGATGTCTCCCCCGGGTGGGGGCAGACCGGTCGTCGTCAGCGCGGCGCGGCTCCCATCACGGCGTCGGCAGGGAGGTCGAGCCGCTGGCGGCCACGACCGTGTACGGGGTCGTGGGCGACTGGGCGGACTCCACGGACTCGCCCTGGTTGCAGAAGATCGAGTAGCTGAGCGTGTAGTTGCCCGCTGCCGTCGGCGACCAGGTGAACTTGGAGTCGTTGACGGGGGCCTGCGGCTGCCCGTTGACGAACAGCCGGCGCCCGGTGAGGTTCTGGCCCGCCGGGCAGGTCGCGGAGCCGAATGACACCGTGATCTGCGAGTTGGCCGCTCCCTGGCCGGACGGCGGGTTGGCCGAGACCGTGTCGCTCGGCGTCGGGATCGGCGTCACCGGTCCGTAGACCTTGATGGTGATCGTCGTGCCCTTCTGCACCGGTCCGGTCGGGTTGACCGAGTAGACCGTGTTGACCTGGCCGGAGGAGGAGGCCGCCGAGCCGGTCTGCACGTCGGCGACCATCCCGACGCCCTGGAGCTTCTGCCTGGCCTGGTCGCCGGTCAGACCGAGGTAGTCGCCCTCGTTGATCTGCACCGTCGTGCTGGTGGGGGTGGCCGAGGGGGTCGGTGACGGGGGCGGCGGGGTCGTGTGGACGACGGGGGGCGTCGTCGAGGTCGCGACCGGGGTCTTGGGCTGCGCGAGCAGCGCGATGATCGTCCCGATGAGGACCAGGGCCAGGAGTGCGATGAGGGCGATGAGCGGCCAGGTCCACGGACTGCGCTTCTTCTCCTCGACCGGCTCCTCGGTCTCCGTCTCCTCGACGGCCGCACCGGCGGCCGCGGCGGGCAGCACCGTGGTGGCCTGCGTCGGGGCGGCGTTCGGGGAGGTCATCAGCACGGTCGCGGCGTCGGCGGCGACAGCGGCGCCGAGCACCGCGGGCACCGACGCGGCCGCGGCACGGATGTCGCCGCGGCGCAGCGCCTGCGCCGCACGCGCCAGGTGCGCCGCCGAGGCGGGGCGGTCGGCGGGGTTCTTGGCGATGCAGGCGAAGACGAGGTTGCGGACCGGCTCGGCGACCGTGGCCGGCAGCTCCGGCGGCGCCTCGTTGATCTGCGCCATCGCGATGGCGACCTGCGACTCGCCGGTGAACGGCCGCCGGCCCGCGAGGCACTCGTAGGCGACGATGCCGAGCGAATAGATGTCGGTGGTCGGCGACGCCGGGTGGCCGGACGCCTGCTCGGGCGACAGGTACTGCACCGTCCCCATGACCTGGCCGGTGGCGGTGAGTGGGACCTGGTCCGCGATGCGGGCGATGCCGAAGTCGGTGATCTTGACCCGGCCGTCCGGCGTGATCAGGAGGTTTCCCGGCTTGATGTCGCGGTGGACCAGCCCGGCGGCGTGCGCGGCGTGCAGGGCGGCGGCGGTCTGCGCGACGATGTCGAGGGTGCGGTCGGTGCTGAGCACGTGCTCGCGCTCGAGGACGGTGGAGAGCGCCTCACCGGGCACCAGCTCCATCACGAGGAAGGCGCTGCCCTCCTCCTCGCCGTAGTCGTAGACGTTCGCGATGCCTTCGTGGTTGACGAGCGCGGCGTGCCTGGCCTCAGCGCGGAAGCGCTCGAGGAAGCCGGGGTCGCCGAGGTACTCGTCCTTGAGGATCTTGATCGCGACGGTACGGCCGATGACCAGATCGGTCGCCTGCCAGACCTCGCCCATGCCGCCGATCGCGATGCGCGACTGCAGCTCGTAACGTCCTCCGAAGGTGAGCCCTGCTGTGGGTCTCATTTATTCAGCACCGCCTCTAGTACTTTTTTCGCGATCGGCGCGGCGATGGAGTTACCCGTGCCGCTCTGACCGCGTCCACCGCCATTTTCAACGACTACCGCAACAGCGAACTGAGGGTCGTTCGCCGGCGCGAATCCTGTGAACCACAGGGTGTACGGGTCGGTCGACCCGTTCTGCGCCGTCCCCGTCTTACCGCCGACCTCGACCCCGTCTATTCTTGCATTGCTCGCAACGCCGTGATCGACGCCGTCGACCATCATCTGCTTGATGGTGTCGGCGTTCTGCTGGGTCATCGGCTGCGAGAACTGCTGGGGCTGGAACGTCTCGATCGGCTGCAGATCCGACGAGCGGATGGAGTCGACCAGGTTCGGCGTCATCAGCTTGCCGCCGTTGGCGACCGCTGCCGACACCATCGCCATCTGCAGCGGGGTCGCGCGGTCGTCCTTCTGCCCGAAGGAGCCGAGCGCCCGCTCCGCGGGGTCGGTGTAGAGCGGGTAGACGCTCTTCTCGACCGGGATCGGGATGCTCAGCGACTGGTTGAAGCCGAACTTGTCGGCCTGGTCCTTGATCACCTGCGGCTGCAGCTGCATCCCGAGCTCCGCGAACGGGATGTTGCAGGACAGGATCTGCGCGGTCGCGATCGACACCGTCGCGCCCGGGCCGCAGGTGGTCAGCGAGTCGTTCTTGACGATGGTCGGGGAGCCCGGGAGGGGAAGCGAGGCCACGTTCGGGAGCTGGCTGTCCTTGGTGTACTGGCCCGTCCCGAAGGCGGAGGCGCTCATCACCGGCTTGAACGTGGAGCCGGGCGGGTTGAGGTTGCCGCCGATGGTGCGGTTGGTGAGTGGGCTGCCCGCGGTGTCCAGAAGCTGCTGGTAGGCCGTGTTGACGGCCGCGGTGTCGTGGGAGGCCAGAACATTCGGGTCGTAGGTGGGCTTCGACACCATCGCGAGGATCTTGCCGGTCTTCGGCTCCAGCAGCACCACGGCGCCCTGGTAGTTGCCGAGCGCGTCCCAGGCCGCCTGCTGGGCCTTCGGGTCGATCGTCGTCTCGACCGTCGCGCCCTGCGGGTTCTTGCCGGTCAGGATCGAGTTGATCCGCTCGAAGAACTGCGAGTTGGAGGTGCCGGACAGCCGGTCGTCGAGGGCGCCCTCCAGACCGGTCGCCTCGCCGTTGACCGGGTAGAAGCCGGTCACGGCCGAGTACAGCGGCCCGTTGCTGTACTCGCGCTGCCACTTGTAGACGTCGCTCGAGGGCACGGACTGCGCGATCGGCTGGCCGGCGACCAGGATCGCGCCGCGCTGAGCTGCGTAGCTGTCGTTCCGCGCGCGGGTGTTCCGTGCGTCGGCGGCCAGGCTGTCCGCCTGGAACGCCTGCAGGATGGACGTGGACACCAGGAGTGCCAGGAACATCACCAGCACGATCGTGCTGACCCGCTTGATCTCACGATTCATCGTTCAGCTCACCACCAGACGGGGTTGGTTGCGGACGGTGTCGGAGAGTCGCAGCAGCAGTGCCACGATGATCCAGTTGGCCACCAGGGACGAGCCTCCCGCGGCGAGGAACGGCGTCGTCAGGCCCGTGAGCGGGATGACCCGCGTCACGCCGCCGATGACGATGAAGCACTGCAGGCCCACCGTGAACGACAGCCCCACCGCGAGCAGCTTTCCGAAGTCGTCCTGCCCGGCGAAGCCGATCCGGAGGCCGCGCGCGACGAAGATCAGGTACAGCGCGAAGATCGCGAACAGGCCGGCCAGCCCGAGCTCCTCTCCGATGCTCGCGATGATGTAGTCGCTCTGCGCCACCGGGGTGACCCAGGGTTCTCCCTGGCCGAGCCCGGTGCCGATCAGGCCGCCGTGCGCGAGGCCGAAGAGGCCCTGGACGAGCTGGAAGCTTCCGCCCTGCGCGTCGTAGACCTTCTGGGAGAACGGGTCGAGCCAGTTCGCGAACCGGTCGTGGACGTAGGGGAGGAGCTGGCTGGCGATGATCGCGCCTCCGCCGATAAGCAGCAGACCGAGGATCACCCAGCTGATCCGGGCGGTGGCGACGTACACCATAACGAGGAACAGCCCGAAGATGAGGAGGCCGGTGCCGAGGTCGCGCTGGAACACGATGACGGCCATCGACATCAGCCAGACGATCAGCAGGGGGCCGAGGTCGCGGGCGCGCGGGAAGCGGATGCCGAGGAACTTCTTGCCCACCATCGACAGCGAATCCCTGGCCTGCACCAGGTAGCCGGCGAAGAAGATCGCGAGGCAGAGCTTGGCGAGCTCGCCCGGCTGGAAGCTGAACGGGCCGATGCCGATCCACACCCGCGCCCCGTAGATCTCCCGACCGATGCCGGGCAGCATCGGCAGGAGCAGCAGCACGAGCGCGGCGAGGCCGAAGATGTAGGTGTAGCGCTGCAGCACGCGGTGGTTGCGGATGACGACGATGACCGCGATGGCGCAGGCGATGGCGATGCCGGCCCAGGCGATCTGCTTGACGCCCGCGCTGTTCCAGCCGGAGTCCTTGAAATGGATGTCGATGCGGTAGATCTCTGCGATCCCGAGCCCGGTCAGGACGGTGGCGATCGGGAGCAGGAACGGGTCGGCCTGCGGGGCGACGATCCGCAACGCGATGTGCATCCCGAGCACGAGGGCCGCCAGGCCGGCGCCGAGGTAGACGAGCGTGAGGTCGACGTGGCCGAGCGCGCCGAGCTGCACGAGCACGATCGCGGCCGCGTTGATGCCGCAGGCGATGACCAGGAGGAACAGCTCGAGGTTGCGCTGTTTGGCGGGCAGGCGCAGCCGCTTGACCGGGCCGGTGGCCGGCCTGGCCTGCTTCCGCTCGCTCACGCTACTGTTTTGCGGCATCGGTCAACTGGTCCACGATCGCGCGGGCGGCCGCCAGGTCGTCCGCGTTGATGGTCTGCTGCACGAGCTGCTTGTCGTACTGCGGGAGGCTCTTCACCGGCACATCGGACTCCTCGTACACGTGCGAGAGCACGATCGGCCCGAGGTTCTGCTGCACGCCCTGGTAGATCGCGACCTTGCCGGTGGGCGACGAGCCGACGAAGAAGCGGGACTGGGTCCACTGGTACCCGAAGAGCACCGCGAGCACGATCGCGACGACGAGCACAGCCAGCCCGATCATCCACGTGAGCCGGCGGCGGCGCGCCCGGCGCTCGTCCTCCTCGATCAGCTCGTCGAAGTAGTCGTCCGACTGCGGCTCGAAGTGCGTCGGTCCGGTGGCGGGCCGCACCGGGTGGAGGCGGAGGGTCGGGAGGCGCGTGGCGCGGGTCGCGGGCTTGGGCTCGCCGAACTGGAGGGGGGCGGCCGCCGAGCCGACCGTGATCGGCTCCTTCACGACGTCGCCGCGGGCGACGTCCGCGATGTCGAGGATCACCACGGTGACGTTGTCGGGCGCCCCGGCGTCGAGGCTCTGCTTGAGGAGCTTGTCCGCGACCTGCTTGGGCGCGTCGCGCGCGCCGAGGGCCGCGAGGAGGTCGTCGTTCTTCACGACGCCGCTGAGCCCGTCCGAGCAGATCAGCCAGCGATCGCCCGGTCGCGTCGCGAGGATGAGGGTGTCGATCTCGGGGGAGGCGTCGACGTCGCCGAGCACGCGCATCAGCACAGAGCGGCGCGGGTGGACCATCGCCTCCTCCTCCGTGATGCGGCCGCTGTCGACCAGCCGCTGCACGAAGGTGTGGTCGACCGAGACCTGGCTGAGCTCGCCGTCGCGGAAGAGATAGATCCGGGAGTCGCCGATGTGGGCGATGGCCATCTCGTCGCCGACCCGCATGAGCGCGCTGACGGTGGTGCCCATCCCGGTGAGCTCCGGATGCTCGAAGACGGTCTCGGCGAGCAGCGAGTTGGCGGCGATCAGCGCGGACTGGAGGGCGAACTCCGCCTCCGGAGCCGTCTCGTACTCGCCGTCTGCCTCCTTGATGCGGTTGACCGCGATCGCGCTGGCGACGTCCCCGCCGGCATGGCCGCCCATGCCGTCGGCCACCACGAACAGCTCATGACCCGCGTAACCGGAGTCCTGGTTGTTCGAGCGGATCTTCCCGACGTGGGAGACGGCCGCTGCCCGATTGCCTGCCACGGGTTACCGTCGCAGCTCGAATGTGGTGGTCCCGATCTTGATCGGGGTGTCGAGCGGGACCTGGGTCGGGACGGTGACACGCCGGCCGTCGAGGAACGTGCCGTTGGTCGAGTCCAGATCCTGGATCATCCACTCGTCGTTCCACAGGAGCAGGCGGGCGTGGTGGGTGGAGGTGTAGTCGTCGCGGATGACCAGCCCGGACTCGCTGGACCGGCCGATCGTGATGGGGTCGCGGCCGAGCGCGAGCTCGGTGCCCGCGCGCGGCCCGGAGGTGAGGACGAGGCGGTGGGCCGTCTGGACGCTGGCCTTCGTGCCGCCCCCTGCGGTGTTGGCGCCGGCCGGGAGGTTGGAGACGGGCGCGTGCTGCATGACCGGCTCGGTCGGGCCGGCGGGAACGGGGACCGCTGCGGGGGCTGCGGCGGGCGCGGCTGCCGGCGTCGGGAACGGCGAGGCGGCAGCCTGCGACTCCGGGAGCTTGCGCACGCGCTGGCCGAACAGGTCGGTGCGGAGGGCGTAGACGATGCCGAACACGAACAGCCACAGCAGCAGCAGGAAGCCGAACCGCAGCACCAGGAGGGTGAGCTCGCTCGGATTCACGAGGTGCTCCAGAAGTTGTCGCCCTGCGCGGAGCCGGGGGAGGGCGCCGCCTGCGGGAGCACGCGGAAGACGATGCGGGTGCGGCCGATGGTGACGACGGAGTCGGGTTCGAGGATCGCCTTCTTCACCGGCTGCCCGTTCAGCTTCGATCCGTTGGTGGAGCCGAGGTCCTCCACCTGGGCGCGGCGGCCGTCCCAGATGATCATGACGTGCCGGCGCGAGATGCCGGTGTCGTCGACCGTGATGTCGGCGTCCTGTCCGCGGCCGACGACCGTGCGGCCCCCGGTGAGCGGGTAGTGCCGGCCGTCGATGTCGAGCACCGGCGTCCAGGCGACGTCGCCTTTCACGTTCTCGGAGTCGATCTGGAGCATCCCCACGCTGATGTCGGGGTCCTCCCGGAGGTCGATGGAGAGCCCGCCGGCGAACGCGTAGTGCTGGCTGGTGGCGTGCTTCTGCGCGAACGCCACGAGTTCGTCGGTGAGCGCTGCGCCCATCGAGCTCATGCGCTTGTAGTCGGCGCCCGACATCCTCAGCACGAAGCGGTTCGGCGCTAGGACCCTGTCTCGGGAGACGACGGCCGCCTTGGTGTCCATCTCCTTGCGGATGGCGCTGGTGAGCTCCACGGGTTGCAGCCCGGAACGGAAGGTCTTCGCGAACGCGCCATTGACGGCGCGCTCGAGCCCCCGCTCGAAGTTGTCCAGAATGCCCACTAGTCTCCCGCTCCCGGCTTGGCCAGCTACATGCATGTTAGTCGGAACCCCCTGGAAGACGACCCTGCACGGCTGCCTCCCAGGTGAAGAGCCTTTTCAGAGGGCTCGCGGATTCGTTCTCGGAGACGCTGTCGTGTTAGTCTTCCTGGGTTCGCGCGAGTGGCGGAATTGGCAGACGCGCTGGCTTCAGGTGCCAGTGCCCGCAAGGGCGTGGGGGTTCAAGTCCCCCCTCGCGCACGAACGAGAGGGTCGCCTCGACGGAATGTCGGGAGCGGCCCTTTCTGTTTCTTGTCGCTGTACTCCTGCGTCGACGGCGGGCCGGACGGCCTCAGGCACGAGGAAAGGCTGCTCACAGCTGTCTCGATCGCCGTATGTACGTGCACAGGATGAGCACCGCGTAGCAGAGCAGCGCGCCCGTCAGCCATACGCCGCTGGAGCCCGTCGGTGAGACCGCAGTCACGATGAGCGCGGCGTAGACCGCGACTCCGAGGAGTGCGATCCAGCAGATCCAGCGGTCGAACCGCCACGCCGCGCGGAGGATCTGTCTCAGCCGGATGCCCGCACCCGCGACGAAGCGCACGCCGAGCACCGTCCAGCCGAGGCCGATGGCGATCACGACCAGGATGGTCGCGACCTTGGCGTCGAGTGCGGCGACGCTCGAAGAGCCCTCAGCGGCTGCGATGGACGCGTTCCGGAGCACGACGGACGCCACGACTCCGGCGCCGAGGAGGATGCGGCCGCGGTTCACCGTCGCCGCGACCGCGGCGAGGACATTGCGCCGGGCGAGATCGGAGACGGGATTCGCGGCGAGGACATCCACGAAGCCCGCCGCGGCCGCGCCGGTCGCTCCCTGGCGCATCGACGCGACGGCGAGGTTGTTCCTGGCCGACTCCATCTGGGGATCCAGCGCAAGGGCCCGGCGGAACGCCTTCTCGGCGTCCTTCGGGGAGTGCTGCGCGAGGTGCACGTTGCCGACCATGAAGTGGGTGACGGCTTGGTGCGGCGCGAGCTCGACGGCGCGGAGGGCGGCCGCGAGGGTGGCGCGGGTCGCGGTCCCTGCCACGAGGTCGACCGAGGCCGCCTGCATGTGGGTCTGCCAGGTCAGTGGCGCGAGCTCCCGCGCCCGGGCGGCGGCCCCCGCCGCAGCATGGTGGTTGCCCGCATCCGACTCGGCGAGGGCGAGGACCCGCCACGCCCATTCGTCCTCCGGAGCGAGGGAGACCGCACGCCGCGCGCTCTCGGCCCCTCTGCGCGCGTCGCCGGAGTCGACCAGGGCGCGCGCGTGCAGGCACAGCGCGCGAACGTCCTCCGGCGCCGAGGCGAGGTAGGGGCCGAGCAGTCGCAAGGCGTCGAGTGGCCGGGAGGCGTCGAGGTAGACGGCCGCGCGCTCGGTGACACTCGCGTCGGCCACTACAGTCGTCGCATCCGACGCAGATAGGCGCCGAGCTCGGAGTAGGTGCCGTCGTCGTTGCCGAAGGCGACGACATTCCGCGCGCTGTCCAGCCAGGAGGTCGTCGACGGCTTGACCTGATCCAGCGCGGCGAGGAGGTCGGCCATCGCGATCAGGCGCGGCACGCCGCTCCGCACGCTGTCGAGCAGTGCCCGCTCCGCCGCGAGCTCGCAGACGTACGCGATGTCCGCCCCGGAGAACAGCTCCGTCCGTTTGGCGAGCTTCTCGAGGTCGATGCCTTCCACGGGGCGGGAGGCGAGATGCGTCCGGAAGATGGCCATCCTCGCGTCGTGGTCCGGCGGCAGCACGAGAACCGTGCGGTCCAGCCGGCCGGGGCGGCGCATGGCCGGATCGACGTCCCACGGCTGGTTGGTGGCGGCCAGCACGAAGACGCCCTCGTTGGTGCCGTCCACACCGTCGAGTTCGGTCAGGAGTTGGTTGACCGTTCCGCGGATCGCGCTGTTCCTGGTCTGCGACCGGCGCTGGCCGAGCGCGTCGATCTCGTCGAAGAAGAGGACGCACGGCGCCTCGCGCCGCGCGAGCTGGAACGCCTCGTGGACGTTGTGCTCGCTGTTCCCCATGTACGGATCGAGGATGTCGGTCAGCCCGATCGAGATGAAACGGGCCCCGATCTCGCCGGCGACGGCGCGGGCGATGAACGTCTTCCCGCACCCGGGAGGTCCGTACATCAGGAGGCCGCCGCGCAGGCTCTTGGCGTACAGCTTCCGGAGCTCGGGGTTTCCGAGCGGCGCGAGGAAAGATGCCTGCAGGCGGTCCTTCACGCTCTGCATCCCGCCCACATCGCGGAGGGTCACGCTCGGCGACTCGGCGTCGAACGCAGGCTCCCCATCCGGCTCGTCGCCGCGGACGAACGCCGGCAGGGCGACACCATCCACCTCCTGCTCCGCGGCCTTCCAGTCGAATTCGTCCGGTCGACCGGGTGGGGCGGCCTCCGGGGCCGGAGCGGTCTCAGCGGCCGGAACGGGAGGCCGGCCGCTCAACGACCAAGCCATCAGCTCTCGGGCCTCCTGATTCGCCGGGTCCGACTGGAGCACGGAACCCATCACGGAGACGGCCTCCTCGCCGAGGCCGCGCTCGAGCAGCAGTCTCGCAAGGTGCAACCGCAGAGCGACATCGTCCGGCGCAGCGTCGACGGCGCGCCGGAGGGAGTCGAGCAAGGCATCGTCCACGTTCGGAGCTTAGCGACCGCGGAACCCCCGACGCGGTTCCGTGGCGAGGCTGTGTCGCGGCGGCGCTCATTCCGGTGCTCGCAGCGCCTCCGACGGCGAAAGCCGCGACGCACGGATCGCCGGGTAAACGCCCGCGATCGCTCCGGTGAGCACCGACGCCGTCAGCGCCACCGCGAGCGCCGCGGGCGGGATGACAACCGTCTCCCCTTGGGTGGACGCGATGACCGCCGTCGCCGCGGCCCCCAGGAGTGCGCCGGCCAGACCGCCGGCGGCCGCGAGCAGCAGTGCCTCGGTGAGGAACTGCGCGGCGATGTGCCGGGCGCGTGCGCCGAGCGCCCGTCGGAGCCCGATCTCCGAGCGTCGCTCGATGACCGACACGATCATCACGTTGGCGATGCTGATCCCGCCGACGAGGAGCGCGACGCCGGCGAGGGCGAGGAAGAGGTCGACGAAAGCGTTCCGGGCGGTGATCCGCGCGATCAGCAGGTCGGACGGATGACGCACCTCGATCGCCTCCGGCTGCTGCGGTGACACGGTGAAGGGGAGGACGGCGGCCACCGCAGCCACCTGGTCGGGATCGCTGCGCACGTAGATGCGGGTCGCGGCTCCGTCGAAGCCGAGGAGCCGTTCGGCGATCGGAAAGGAGATCAGCGCCGCGTCGTCGATCTCCGGCGCGACCGCCGAGGCGGCGAGCACGCCGGCCACGGGCCACAGCCGCCCGTCGATGAGGACCGTCGTCGCGGGGTCGACCCGGTCGATCCCGAGGTTGCGGGCGGCGCCGAAACCCAGCACCACCTCGGGGTAGGCCTCGGCGACGCGGTCGAGGTACCGGCCGAGGACGGGGTGGGTTCCCATCACCCGCAACAGGGTCGGCTCGGCGGCGAGCACGGAGATGCCGCTGGTCTGCAACTCGGGGATGACGGCGCTGCGGCGCACGGTGACGCCCGCGACGGTGCCGACCGCGGTGACGGCTTCGACGGGAGCAATCGCCCGCACCATCGTCTCGGCGGTGAGCGGGAGCTCTGTCGCGTTCCCGCTGAAGGTCTGGCCGGCGGCGACGGTGAGGAGGTTGCCCTCTTGTCCTAACTCGTCGAGCAGCGCCGACTGCGCGGACGCCGCCAGTCCGGTGACACAGACCAGCGACGCGACCGCGATCGCGATCCCGGTCACCGAGAGGGCGCTCCGCAGCCTGCGTGCGGCGAGGCCTCCCCAGCCGGCTGCCAGGGCGTCGAGCGCCCGGAGCGTGGACCGTTGGGAGGTCGCACGCGGTCTCATCGCGTGCCCCCCGTGTCGGAGACGATCCGGCCGTCCACCACGGTGACCGTGCGGCCCAGCCCGGCCGCCACCCCCGGATCGTGGGTGACCACGACGACGGCGGTCGTCCCGTCGGCGAGACCGCACAGTAACTCCATCACCGCCCGCCCGTTGACCGAGTCCAGATTGCCGGTCGGTTCGTCGGCCAGCACGAGGCTCGGGCGCCCGGAGACCGCCCGGGCGATGGCGACCCGCTGGCGCTCCCCGCCGGACAGGTGCACCACTCTTTCGCCGGCGCGGTGGGCGAGCCCGACGCGCTCCAGGGCCGTGAATGCGGCAGAGCGGCGCCAGGACGCGGGTCCGCCGCGATAGAGCAGTCCCGTCGCGACGTTCTCCAGCACGCTGAGGTGCTCGATCAGGTGGAACTGCTGGAAGACGAAGCCGATGCCGAACGCGCGCAGCGCGGCGATGTCGCGGTCGGCGAGCGCGGACAGGTCGTGACCGGCGAACAGCACGCTCCCGGCGGTGGGACGCTCCAGCCCGCCGAGGATGCTCAGGAGGGTTGTCTTCCCGGAGCCGGACGGCCCCACGACGGCGACCGTCTCCCCGGCATCGATGGACAGCGTCGCCCCGGTGAGGGCGGAGATAGGCACGGGTGAGCGGTAGACCATCCCGACCCGGTCGAGGACGACGAGTGTCATGAGGACGGGACCACCACCTCGTCGCCGGCGTGCAGGCCGCTCGATGTCACTTGCACCAGTGTGTCGGCGAAGAGACCGGGAGTGACGCCGACAAGCCTCCGCGTCACGCCGTGCCGGACGTAGACCCCGTAGCCGCCTCCCTGGAGCGCGACCAGCGCCGTGACCGGGACGGCGAGGACGTCGTGCACCGTGCGGTCGGTGACGTCGATCGTGACGGGCGCCTGATCCAGTCCGGCCGCCGCGGCGGGGTCGTCGAGCACGATCGTGGCCGGCACGGTCGGGGGGCCGTTCTGCTGACCGGACCCGGACCCCGATGCGTCCGGGTTCGCCGCCACGGCAGACACCGTGGTCACGTGCGCCTTCACCTCCGTTCCGGCCGGAAGCGTGACCGTGACGGCGTCGCCGATGTGGACGAGGGAGGTCTGCGTCACCGGCACATCCGCGCTGACCACGACCTGGGTCGAACCGACCGACAGGGCGGGCTGGCCGTCCCCGATCCGGGAGCCCGGAGGTGCTGCGACGCCGAGGATGCGCAGCGGCGATGCCTCGAACACGATCGCGGAACGGCTCACGGCGCCGGTGGCAGGCATCCCGAGTGAACGCTGCCAGCGCTCCACCGCGATCGCAGTCGTGCCGGTGAACACCCCGTCGACGGTGAGGTCGAGTCCTGTCGCGTAGCCGAGGGCGACCAGATCCTGTTCCAGCTGGGTGACGTCCGGTCCCGGCGGGACCCCCGCGCTCAGGTCGCGCCAGGCGGGGATGGTCCCGGCGAGGAGGACGACGGGCCTGTCGTCGACCGCGAACAGGGTCGCGCCCTGGGTCACGGTCGAGCCGACCGTCGCGGTCGCCGTCACCGTTCCGGAGGCCGGACTGAAGATGGTGCGCGCTGCCCCGTGGCCGAGCGTGCCGGAGAGCTGCGTCGTGCTGGACAGCGTGGTCGCGATCACCTTCGCCGACGCTGTCGGCACCGCCGGAGGAGCGGGGGGCGGCGTGCGACCGGACGCCCACGCCGCACCCCCGGCGCCGGCTGCCACGATCGCCACGGCCGCCGCCGCGATCCAGAGCGCGCGGTTGCGCCTAGTCCTTGGCAAGGCTCGTCAGCTCCGAAGCGCGGATCTCGGCGTCCAGTACGGTCCTGCACGCGTGGAAAGCCCGTTGCACGGCCGGGTCGGCCTTCCCGAGGCTGCCGTTGTTCGGCAGGTCCTGGGCCCTCAGCCCGAAGCCGTGGCCCGGTGTGTAGGTGCTGCTGCTCGTCGGATCGTGCATGTTCGGCATGCCATTCTGGCGCAGGCATTGGGCGGAGCGGACTCCCGCGGCGACCAGGGCAGGAGGTGCAGGCGGTTCGTCGCTCGGGCTGAAGCCGGCCGCCGCGGCAAGCGGACCGCAGGCGTGTTCGAGATCCGACAGCGTCCCCCGGCTGAGGTTGTCGAGGCTGCGACGGTCGGAGTACACGTGGCCCTCGGCGTCGAGGACCGGCTCGCTGTAGGTGGGGGCGCCGTGCGAGCGGATGCACTCGGCGACCGCGTGGATCGCCGCGACCCTGTCCGTCCCGGTCCCGGACGTCGCCCGCGCCGATCCCAGCACAGGGACGGTCGGCCCGGAGCCGGAGGTGCAGCCGCCGAGTGCGAGCGCGAGCACGGCGAACCCGGTGGCGAGCGCGGCGAGTGCGGACCCAGGCGTGCGTGTCATGTCGGCCTCCCGATCATCTCGTCCCGGCGGATCCGGGACACTCGACTCCGTTCTAGGCGGAGGGCGGTGACACCTTCCGAACGCACGCTGTTATCGCGGTGTCACACGGGCGCGGCGACAATGTGGTCATGCGTGTACTCGTGGTGGAGGATCACCGTCAGCTCGCGGACCTGATCGTCGAGGGCCTGGCGGACGCGGGTCTGGCGGCGGACGCGGTCTACGACGGGGCCCGCGCGCTGGAGCAGACCGAAGAGGAGGACTACGACGTCGTCGTGCTCGACCGTGATCTCCCGGGGGTGCACGGCGACCGGGTCTGCCGCGAGCTGGCGAGCCGGGATCCCGCCGTGCGGATAATCATGCTCACCGCCGCAGCGGACGTGTCGGACCGTGTGGACGGCCTCGAGCTGGGCGCGGACGACTATCTCGGCAAACCGTTCGCCTTCGAGGAGCTGATCGCCCGGGTGCGCGCGCTCGGCCGGAGGGAGGCGTCGAAAGCCGCGGTGGTCCGCCGTGGGGACCTCGTGATCGACCGCCCTCGTGTTCGCTGCTCCCGCGCCGGCCGGCCGCTCGCCCTCACCCGCAAGGAGTTCGGGGTGCTGGAGGCGCTCGCCGCCGCCGACGGCGGTGTGGTGAGCGCGGAGGAGCTCCTCGAGCACGTGTGGGACGTCAACGCCGACCCGTTCAGCAACACGGTCGCCGTGACGATCGCGAGACTGCGCAAGAAGCTCGGTGAGCCCCCGCTGATCGAGACCGTCGTCGGGGTCGGGTACCGGTTATGAGGAGGTTCGCGATGACGGCCCGCATGAAGCTGGCTCTCCTGTTCTCCGGCCTGTTCGCGATCGCCGGTTTCGTCCTCGTCGCGCTGACCTACGTGCTCGTCGCGTCGAACGTGAAGTCGACGGACATCAGCACCCCCGCAGACAGCAAGAGCTTTGTGAAGACCTGCGCCGAACTCGGTGCGAACGGTGCTCCGGTGGATCCGACCCTCAAGATGAAGTGCGGCACGCTGCTCTCGCATTCGACCGCCGCAGCTGCCGCCGCCCAGCGCGCCGACATGCTGCAGACGCTCGCGGTGGACGCACTCCTCGTCCTCGCGGTGCTGACCGTCGCGGCCGGCTTCGCCGGTTGGTTCGTCGCGGGCCGCATCCTGCGACCGGTGCGGTGCATCACGGCGGCGGCCCGGGCCGCCGGCGACGGAGACCTCACCGCCCGCCTCGCCCTGGGCGGACCCCGTGACGAGATCCGGGAGCTCGCCGACACCTTCGACGGCATGTTGGACACGCTGGAGGAGGCGTTCGCCGCGCAGCGCCGCTTCATCGCGAACGCGAGCCACGAACTGCGCACCCCGCTCACCGTCATCCGCACCCGGGTGGACGTCGCCCTCGCCAAACCGGAGGCGTCGATCGCCGACCTCCAGCGGATGGGCGAGGACGTCCGCGCCGAGACCGAGCACGCCGGAGACCTCGTCGAGGCCCTCCTCACCCTCAGCCGCAGCGACTTCGGCCCGCACCGCGAGGAGCGGATCCGGCTCGCCGAACTCACCCGCCGGGTGGTCGACCGCACGAGCGCCCCCGGCATCACGGTCTCGCTCACGGGCGATCCCGGTGACATCACGGGCGACCCCGACCTGCTGGAACGACTGATCGGCAACCTGGTCGACAACGCCGTCCGCTACAACGCGCCGGATGGCGCCGTGACTATCTCCATCGCGGAGAGCGACGAGCACACCGTGTTCCGGATCCAGAACACCGGGCCCGCGATTCCGCAGGAGGAAGTCGCCCGGCTCCTAGAACCCTTCACCCGGCTCAACGACCGAGTCGGGGAGGGCTTCGGGCTGGGCCTGAGCATCGTGGCCACGATTGCGCGCGCGCACGACGCGACCCTCGACGTGCTCGGCTCGCCCGATGGCGGCCTCGATGTCACGATCACGTTCGGCCAGCCCCGCGGGCCGATCCCGGCAGACACCGACGTCGAGGATCAGCTCGAACGGATCTGAGGATGCTCGCGCCTCACCGCGCGACACGCAGCCGCACGGCTCGGTAGACGACTCCCACCGCCAGTACCAGGACGCCCGCCACGATCGACGCCACCGGCAGCGTCACCACCAGCACCAGGCATCCCACCGCTCCCGCGACCGTCAGCGCGCGCGGGTACCGCCGGTTCGTCGGGTCCTGCGTCCAGGCCGACAGGTTCGCCACGACGTAATAGAGGAGAACGCCGAACGACGAGAAGCCGATCGCGCCGCGGAGGTCGGTCACCGCGACGAGCACGCAGACCACGAGCCCGAGCGCGAGCTCGGCGCGGTAAGGGACGCGGAAGCGCGGGTGCACGGCGGCGAACCAGCTCGGGAGGTCACGGTTGCGGGCCATCGCGAGGCTCGTCCGCCCGATGCCGGCGATCATCGCGAGCAGGGCGCCGAGCGCTGCCGCGGCTGCGCCGACGCGGATCACGATGCCCGGCCAGTCCGCTCCCGTGGTGTCGGCCACGGCGCTGAGCGGGGCGGTCGCCGACGCGAGTCCTGCGGCGCCGAGCGCGTGGAGCGCGGACAGCGCGACGAGCGCGTAGACCACGAGCGCGATCGTCAGGGCGGTCGTGATCGCGCGCGGGATGGTGCGCGCCGGGTCGACGACCTCCTCGCCCATCGTGGCGATGCGGGCGTAGCCGGCGAACGCGAAGAAGAGGAAGCCGGCCGACTGGAGGACGCCGTAGACCGTCGGGGTGACGCCGGGGGCGGCCGCGCTCGCCGCGGCGTGGGTGAAGCCGATGACAACGGCCACGGTAAGCGCGAGGAGGGCCACCCCGACCAGGATGCGGGTGAGGAGGGCCGTCCGCGTGATCCCGAGCGTGTTGACGACCGTCAGCACCACGACCGCGAGGATGGCGACGGGCTTCACCCAGGCCGCGGGCACCGCGTAGGTGGCGAACGTGATCGCCATCGCGGCCGAGCTGGCGGTCTTGCCGACCACGAACGACCAGCCGGCGAGGAAGCCGGGCCACTCGCCCAGCCGCTCGCGCCCGTAGACGTATGTGCCGCCCGAGGTCGGGTACTGGGCAGCGAGCTGCGCGGAAGAGGTCGCGTTGCAGAAGGCGATGAAGCCGGCGATGACCAGGCCGACCAGCAGCCCGACGCCGGCGGCCGCGGCGGCGGGGGCGAACGACGCGAAGATCCCGGCGCCGATCATCGAGCCGAGGCCGATCGTCACGGCGTCGCCGAGGGTCAGCCTCCGGGCGAGCGCGCCAGGTGGCGGGGAGGCGGGGGTGGTCACGGGCGGCAGCCTAGCCGCCGCGCGTGAATCGCAATTAGACAGTCTGAGCTGCACAGTTACGACTGAACAGCTAGACTGTCGATATGCCCGATCCCTCCGTCTCCTCCATCCGCGCGGCCCTCGACCTCCGGGTCGCCTTCGCGCGGCTCCGCCGCCGGCTGCGCGAGGTGGCGACCGAGCCGGCCGGTCTCAGCGCGCAGCAGTCGTCCGCGCTGGCGCGCATCGGCAAGGGCGAGGGCAACACGGCCTCCCGCCTGGCGGAGCTGGAGGGCGTGCGCCCGCAGTCGATGGCCACCACGATCGCGTCGCTCGAGGAGCTCGGCCTCGTCGTCCGCACGCCCGACCCCACCGACGGCCGCCGCCAGCTCGTCTCACTGACCGACGCCGGGCGGGAGGCTGAGAGCGGCAACCTGGATGCCCGGCGCGAGTGGCTCGTGCAGGCGATGGAGGAGCGGCTCACCGAGGACGAACGCCAGACTGTGCTCGCCGCGACCGTGCTCATCGACAAGCTGGTGAGCGCGTGATCGACCTGATCGCCGCCAAGCCCGGCCCCGCCGACCGGTTCGACCGGCGGCTGCTCGCGCCGATGATGATCGGCGCCGTGCTCAACCCGGTCAACTCGTCGATCATCGCGGTCGCGCTCGTCCCCATCGCCACCGCGCTCGGCGCGCCGGCCTCCGAGACGGCCTGGCTGGTGTCCTCCCTCTACCTGGCGACCTCGATCGGGCAGCCGCTCGTCGGCCGGCTGGTGGACATGTTCGGGCCGCGGAAGCTGTCCGTCGCCGGCGCCATCCTGACCGGGCTGGCCGGGGTGATCGGCGTGTTCGCGCCGAACATCGCCGTGCTGGTGATCGCGCGCGTCATCCTCGGCTTCGGCACCTGCGCCGGCTACCCGGCGGCCATGTACCTCATCCGCAGCGAGGCGACCCGCACCGGGATGCGGAGCCCGGCGGGCGTGCTGACCGCGCTGTCGGTGACGACCCAGACCATCGCGGTCATCGGGCCGACGCTCGGCGGCCTCCTCATCCAGGTGGGCGGCTGGCGGGCGACGTTCGCTGTGAACATCCCGCTGGCGATCGCGTCGCTGGTGCTCAGCCTGCTCTTCCTCCCGAAGTCGACGGCGCTGGACGCGACCCGGCCGCCGCGGGGACGGCTCGACTACCTCGGCGTCGCCCTGTTCGCCGGCACGCTGGTGAGCCTCCTGCTCTTCCTGATGGACATCCATCTCGCGCAGCTCTGGCTGCTCGGGCTCGCCGCGGTGTTCGGTGCGGCCTTCGCGCTCTGGGAGCTGCGCCGCCCCGACCCGTTCATCGACGTGCGGGTGTTCGCGGGCAATATTCCGCTGTTGGTCACGTATGCGCGCGCCGTGCTCGCGGCGACCGTCTCGTACTGCTACCTCTAACGGGTTCACGCAGTGGCTGGAGGGCGGCCGCGGCCTGTCGCCGGCGGCCGCGGGCCTCATCCTGCTGCCGACTTTCGGGGTCGGGATCGTGGTCGCGTCCCTGTTCGGACGCAAGCCGGAGATCCGCTGGAAGCTCATCGTGGGCGCGGCCGGTCAGATCGTGATGGCCGTGCTGCTGCTCCTGGTGGGAGCGGAGGCCGCGATCTGGTTCCTCGTGCTCATCGCGATCGTCACCGGCATCCCGCAGGGCCTGGTGAACCTCGCCATCCAGAACACCCTCTACCACCAGGCCGACCCGACCCGGATGGGCGCGACGTCGGGTCTGCTGCGCACCTTCATGTACCTGGGCGCGATGCTCGCCTCGGCGGCCACCGGAGCGTTCTTCCACACGACGGCAGACACCGGCGGCCTGCACGACCTGGCCTGGTTCATGCTCGGCGCCGGCGCGCTGTTCCTGGTGATCACGCTCGTGGACCGCTCCCTGCGACGGGTCGACCGGCTCGCGACCGGGGTCGCCGGCCACTGATCGCCCCGTCGCCGAAGGGCACGTCGTTGCCCCTAAAAGCGGGTTTTAGGGGCGTTGACGTGCCCCTCGGCGGTTGATTGCCTCGCGCCGTAGAATCCTCTCGTGTCCGAGGACGTCCCGGTGCTGAGCGAGCAGCTCTTCGACGTGTTCGCGAGCGGGAGCTGGATCTTCCTGCCCGCCGGTCCCGCACGCGGCGTCGCGACCGAGCTGGAGGCCGAAATCCTCGACGAGCAGTTCTCCTGGTGCGAGAACCCGCACCTCGGTGAAGGCTCAGGGCTGCTCGTCCTCACCTCCGCCATGAACGGCTGGATGCTGCTGCACGGCGCCACCGAGACGGTCGGCTGGGCCGCCGGGCTCCTGAGCGAGCAGCGGGACCTCTACCGGGCGACGATCGACGTGCGGCTGCCGGCGATGAGCTGGAGCTTCCTGGAGCGCGGAGCGCCGACCCGCTCGGTCTCGGTGGAGCTGGGCGACGACGGCGACCTGGTGACCCGCACCTCCGGCCACCCGCTCCCGTTCGAGTCGGACGGCGTGCACCTCCCCGGCACGGCAACCGGGTACGACGCCTTCTTCTACCCGGTCGCCATCCTCGGCGAGCACGGCGTCACGCTGCACGACCTGGAGGTCGCGCTCGACCGGCCCAGCGTCACGCTGCGGGTGAACTGACCCGGTAGCGCAGCATCACGGTCCCGGACGGGAAGGCGTGCTCCTCAAGCAGTTCGAGGTTCAGCATGAGGTCGGTCGGCAGCGCGGCCGTGCCGCCGCCGACGGACACCGGGACGAGGTAGAGCACGACCTCGTCGACCAGTCCGGCGCGGAAGGCCTCGGCCGCGAGCGTCGGGCCGCCGATGGACACGTCGCCGGGCGCGGCCTCCACCAGTGTGCGGACGGCGGCCGGATCGAACACCGGCTCGACGGTGGTGCGGGGCGTCGTGACACCGGTGAGCGAGGACGAGTACACGACCTTGTCGGCGTCGCGCCAGATGTCGGCGTACTCGCGCATGACCGCCGGCTCGTCGTGGGATCCGATGTCCTGCCACACGTGCATGGTCTCGAACATGCGACGGCCGTAGAGGTAGGTCCCGATGCCGCGCTCCCGGGCGTTCACCGCGGCGTGCACCTCCGCGTCGGGAGTGGCCCAGTCGAAGGAGCCGGAGGTGTCGACGGTGTAGCCGTCAAGGGACGCGAGAGCCGAGAAGACGAGCGACATGCGGCGACTCTAGGCCTCCGGAGCGGCGGAGGGGAGGGGTACCTCAGTGCGGGAAGAGCACGGCCAGCGCCCGCAGCTCGTTCCCGAAGACCAGCGGCACGACCACGTCGAGCACGAATCCGATCACGAGAACCAGCGACGCGGCGCCGGCCGCGAGGATGACCAGCGTGGAGAACAGCCTGAGGTAGGCGTTGTCCGCCACCTCCGCGAGCGTTCCCCGTGCTCGCACCAGGCCCCCCTGGTGGTGGCGGTGCTCCAGCGTGGTCATCGTCTCCCCCTCCTCGGCCGGCCCCTCGTCCGGCTGATGGGTGGCCGTCCGCCGGGCGGAGCGGCCACGACATCAAGTCAAGCGGGGGAGGGCGCCGGGGGCATCGGTCGATGGTCGGGAGGGGGTCATCCCGTGGGATGATCTCCGGCCACCGTGCAGCCGTACCCGGTGTCGGGCGCCTGCGGGACGTCGCCGGTCGCCGAGGCGAGGCGCCGGGCGAGCTGCTCGCGGCGCGCCTCCAGGACCGCGATCGCGGCCTCCACCTCCGCGAGGCCGTCGAGGTAGGCGGCGACGGAGGCCGGGCACTCGTCGCTGCGGGCGTGCCCAGAGCCGAGGCAGGCGATGAAGGGCGCGGCCTTCCCCGGCGGGATGCCGGTGGCCGCCAGCTCGCGGATCTCCCGGACCGCGCGCAGCTGGGCGTCGTCGTAGTCGCGGTAGCCGTTCGGCAGCCGCCCGGGCGCGACGAGACCGAGGCGCTCGTAGTAGCGGACGGCCTTCACCGTCACGCCGGCGCGGCCGGCCAGCTCGCCGATCTGCATGTTCCACCTCGCGGAGCCGGGATGATTCGCTCCGCCGTCAGCTTAAACCCTGACCCCCGGGTCATGGTCGAATCGCGCTACACTATTAGTTAGTGCCCTAACTAGTTACACGTCGGTGGGAGAGTCGAGATGTCCGGTCGCTTCGCGCAGTGGTACGCGAGCTGGAACGCCAAGCTGATCCGCGTGGCCGGTCCCGCGCAGCTCGGCGCCGGGCATCCCGAAGGTCCCGACCTCCGTTCGCCGGCCGCGCCGTGCCCGATCTGCGGGCACCCGATGACCGAGCACTCCGTGCTGCGGCCCGAGGGGCAACGCGACGCCAGCCGGCTGGTCTGTCCTATCGCCGCCTGAAGCCCGATCGCGCCTGACGCGCTCAGGACTCCCGGACGGCCGCCGCGATGATCGTCCGCAGGCTCTCGCGCAGGTTCAGGATGTCGTCCACCGGCAGACCGAGCCGTTCCACGATCCGCGGCGGGATCTTCTCCGCCTCGGCGCGCAGCTCGCGCCCTGCGCGGGTGAGGGTGACCTCCAGCGCTCGCTCGTCGGCCGAACTCCTCCTGCGTTCGACGTAGCCGTTCGCCTCCAGCCGCTTGAGCAGCGGGGAGAGGGTGGCCGGCTCGAGCTGCAGCGCGTCGCTGAGTTCCTTCACCGACCGCGGCTCGCGCTCCCAGAGGGCGAGCATCACCAGGTATTGCGGGTGGGTCAGGTTGAGGGGCTCCAGCACGGGCCGGTACAACGCGATCACGCTGCGCGCGGCGACGGCGAGGCCGAAGCAGACCTGATTCTCCAGGGCGAGGAGGTCTTCTGACACGTCGGTAAGTCTAGGCTCCGGCCCGGCCATGCTGCCTGATCACTCGGTCTGCCTGATCACTCGGCCCGGGAGAACTCGGACGCCCGCGACACCTGGTCCGGGGTGAGCGCGACGCCGGTGTACCGCTCGAACTGACGCGCCGCCTGCAGGGCGATGACCTCCGCGCCGGTGATCAGCCGCTTGCCCGCCGCCCGTCCCGCCGCGATGAGCGGCGTCTCGGACGGGAACGCGACGACGTCGAAGACGACGGACGAGCGCTCCACGAACGCGTCGCCGAACGACCGCGCGGACTCGTCGGCTCCGCGCATCCCGAGCGGCGTGACGTTCACGATCACGTCGAAGTCCGGCTCGGGCTCGCTCGCGGTCCAGGTGTAGCCATACTTGCCGGCTAGCGCCGTGCCGGCCTCCTCGTTGCGGGCCAGCACCGTCAGGTCGTCGAACCCGGCGCCGCGGAACGCCGCGACGACCGCCTTGGCCATGCCGCCGGACCCGCGCACGACGACGCGCGACGCCGGATCGACCGCGTGCTCGGAGAGGAGCTGGGCAACCGCCTCGTAGTCGGTGTTGGAGGCCGTGAGCAGCCCGTCCTCGTTGACGACGGTGTTGACCGACTCGATCGCCAGCGCCGACGGCTCGAGGTTGTCGACCAGCGGGATGATGGCCTCCTTGAACGGCATCGACACCGAGCACCCGCGGAAGCCGAGCGCCCGGATGCCGCGGACGGCGCCCTCCAGGTCGTCGGTGGTGAACGCCTTGTAGACGAAGTTCAGCCCGAGCTCGTCGTACAGGAAGTTGTGGAACCGCGTGCCGATGTTGCTGGGACGGCCGGAGAGCGAGATGCAGACCTGCATGTCCTTGTTCAGGATGGGCATGCGTCCATTGTCGCAGCCCGCCTGAACACCTTCGCAGCCGCCCCTGTCCAACCGTTACGTTCACAACTTGACTACATCTCAGACATCATTCACTCTTATCGCATGACCGCCACACAGGGTCTTCCCTCGCGTGGCGCACGCAATCCCGGGTCGCAAGGCGCGCTGAGGCACTTGAACCAGGAGCGGCTCGTCGAGTTCCTCCTGGCCAACGGACCATCCACCCAGGCTGAGCTGGCGCGCGGGACGGGGCTCTCCACCGCAACCGTGTCCAACATCGTCCGGGACATGGCCGCGAAAGGCGTCGTCGAGACCTCGCCGGTGACCTCCAGCGGCCGCCGCGCGCTGCTCGTCCAGCTCACCGACACCGGGGACATCGCGGTCGGTGTGGACTTCGGCCGCCGGCACGCGCGCATCGTCCTCTCCACCCTCGGCTACGAGGTGATCGCGGAGGAGGCGATGGCGCTCCCGCTGGGCTACGACGTGTCCGACGCGGTGCGGCAGGCAGCCGAGCTCCTCGACCGGATGCTGGCGGACGGCGGGCACGACCGGCAGGCCGTCCTGTCGGTCGGGATCGGCATCCCCGGCCCCATCGACCGGCGCACCGGAACCGTGCTGCAGGGCGCCATCCTCCCGGAGTGGGTGGGCGTGCGGCTGCGCGACCTGGAGGACGCGTTCCGGTTCCCGGTGGTCGTGGACAACGATGCCAACCTCGGCGCGCTCGCGGAAGTGACGTGGGGCGCCAACCGCGGTGTCCGCAACCTGATCTTCGTGAAGATCGGCACCGGCATCGGCGCCGGGCTGATCCTCAACGGCCTGCCGTACTACGGGTTCCTCGGGATCACGGGCGAGCTCGGCCACACACCGGTCACCGAGCAGGGCGTGATCTGCCGGTGCGGCAACCGCGGCTGCCTGGAGACGATCGCGTCCACGAGCGTGATGCTCGAGACGCTCGGGCACGGGGTCAACGCCCCGGTCAGCACGGCGGACATCCTGCGGCGCGGACGCGAGCGGGACCCGGCCGTGCTGCGGGTGGTGAGCGACGCCGGGACGGCGATCGGCCAGGCCATCGGCAGCATCGCGAACGTCATCAACCCGGAGCTGGTGCTCATCGGCGGGCCGCTGGTCGGGCTCGGGGACGCGCTCCTCGAGCCGATCCGGCGCGGCATCCAGCACAACGCCATCCCGGTCATCGCCGAGACGACGGTCGTGCGGATCTCGTCGCTCGGCGACCGCGCCGAATCGCTCGGCGCTGCTGCCCTGGTCATCCAGGGCGCCCTCGACGGCAACGAGTAGGCGCCGCATCCCGTGCACGGGATACCGTTATGCATCCGTTGTCTTCACTATTTGACGTCAAGACTGAACTTAGCGTTTACTACTTAGGCGCAAGCGAGTCACCCGCGCAGCGACCACCCAGCCCGAACAGCACACCAAGGAGCGACGATGCCGTCGAACGCAGTCATCCTGCAGATGCGCGCCATCACCAAGGAATTCCCGGGAGTGAAGGCGCTCGAGGATGTCTCCCTCACCGTCCACGCCAACGAGATCCACGCTATCTGCGGCGAGAACGGCGCAGGCAAGTCCACGCTGATGAAAGTCCTCTCCGGCGTGTACCCGTTCGGGACTTATACGGGGGACATCGTCTACCAGGGCGAGGTCATGCGCTTCAAGGACATCAAGTCCTCCGAGCAGCGCGGCATCGTGATCATCCACCAGGAGCTGGCGCTGATCCCGGAGCTCTCGATCACCGAGAACATCTTCCTCGGCAACGAGCCGGGCCGCGGCGGCGTCATCGACTGGAGCGCGGCCAAGCGCCGCGCCATCGAGCTGCTCGCGCGCGTCGGCCTGAACGACGACCCGGACACGCAGATCAAGAACATCGGCGTCGGCAAGCAGCAGCTCGTGGAGATCGCCAAGGCGCTCAACAAGGACGTCAAGCTCCTCATCCTCGACGAGCCGACCGCCGCACTCAACGAGGCCGAGTCCGCCCACCTGCTCGACCTGATCGTCGGTCTCAAGCACAAGGGCGTCAGCTCCATCATCATCAGCCACAAGCTCAACGAGATCGAGAAGGTCGCCGACCAGATCACGATCATCCGCGACGGCCGCGCGATCGAGACCCTCGACGTGAAGGGCGATGGCGTGGACGAGGACCGCATCATCCGCGGGATGGTCGGCCGCACCCTCGAGAGCCGCTTCCCCGACCGCACGCCGGACATCGGCGACGTCCTCTTCGAGGTGCGCGACTGGGTCGTGCAGCACCCGCAGGTCGCCGACCGGCTCGTCGTCAAGAACTCCAGCTTCACCGTCCGCCGCGGAGAGATCGTCGGCTTCGCCGGGCTCATGGGCGCCGGCCGCACCGAGCTCGCGATGAGCGTCTTCGGCCGCTCCTACGGCACCTTCGTCTCCGGCGAGATCTACAAGGACGGCAAGGAGATCCAGGTCCGCAACGTCTCCGAGGCGATCGACAACGGCCTCGCCTATGTGAGCGAGGACCGCAAGGTGCTCGGCCTCAACCTCCTGGACGACATCAAGCAGTCGATCGTCGCCGCCAAGCTGAAGAAGATCGCGAAACGCGGCGTCGTGAACGACCAGCAGGAGTACGCGGTCGCGGACGAGTACCGCAAGAGCCTCCGGATCAAGACCCCGGACGTCGACCGCGGCGTCGCGACCCTGTCGGGCGGCAACCAGCAGAAGGTCGTGCTGGCCAAGTGGATGTTCACCGATCCCGACATCCTCATCCTCGACGAGCCCACCCGCGGCATCGACGTCGGCGCCAAGTACGAGATCTACGGCATCATCCAGGCCCTCGCGGCGCAGGGGAAGGGCGTCATCGTCATCTCCTCCGAGCTGCCGGAGCTGCTCGGCATCTCGGACCGCATCTACACGATCTTCGAGGGCCAGATCACCAACGAGCTTCCGATCGCGGAGGCGACCCCCGAGACCCTGCTGAAAAGCATGACGTCCGCCAAGAAGAAGGCCACCCGATAATGACCACTCAGATCGAAGAGAAGAAGAAGTCCGGCGGAATCCGCGACCTCGGCAAGATGTTCGGCGGCGGCCAGTCCACCGGTCGCCAGTTCGGCATCCTGGGCGCGCTCGTCGTCATCGTCCTGCTGTTCGAGCTGCTCACCGGCGGCAAGACCCTCGACCCGGTCAACCTGATCAACCTGGTCAACCAGAACGCGTACGTGCTGGTGCTGGCGATCGGCATGGTCATGGTGATCATCGCCGGCCACATCGACCTGTCGGTCGGGTCGGTGGCAGCGGTCGTCGGCATCATCGTCGCGCAGTCGATGACGCAGTGGAACTTCCCCTGGCCGCTCGCGATCCTGCTCGGCCTCGTGGTGGGCGCAGTGATCGGAGCCTGGCAGGGCTGGTGGGTCGCCTATGTCGGGGTTCCCGCGTTCATCGTGACCCTCGCGGGCATGCTCATCTTCCGCGGCCTCAACCAGCTCATCGGAAATGCCAACACCATCCCGGTGCCGGACGGCTTCACCTTCATCGGCGGCGGCTTCCTCCCCGAGTGGGGCCCGGACACCGGCTATAACAACTCGACCCTCCTGCTCGGCATCGTCATCGCCGTCGTCATCGCGCTGCTGGAGGTCCGCACCCGCCGCAGCCAGACGAAGATGGGCTCCGACAAGGCCCCGCTGTGGGTGAGCGTCTTCAAGGTCGTCGTGCTCGACGCCGTCGTGATCTACTTCACGTTCCTGTTCGCGGGAGGCCGCGTCGGCACGTCGTTCCCGGTCTCGGGCATCATCCTCGGCGTTCTGATCATCCTCTACTCGTTCGTCACCCGGAACACGATCTTCGGCCGCCACATCTACGCGGTCGGCGGCAACTCGCACGCCGCGGAGCTGTCCGGCGTCAAGATCAAGCGCGTCAACTTCTACGTGATGATGAACATGTCCGTGCTCGCCGCGCTGGCCGGCATGATCGCCGTCGCCCGATCGGTCTCCTCCGGCCCGCAGGACGGCCTCGGCTGGGAGCTCGACGCGATCGCCGCCGTCTTCATCGGTGGCGCCGCGGTCTCCGGCGGCATCGGCACCGTGGCCGGCTCGATCGTCGGTGGTCTCGTCATCGCGGTCCTCAACAACGGCCTCCAGCTCCTCGGCGTGACGAGCGACTGGGTGCAGATCATCAAGGGCCTCGTCCTCCTGATCGCCGTCGGCATCGACGTCTACTCGCACCGCCGCGGCGGCCCCTCGCTGATCGGGCGCCTGCTCGGCGGCCGAGGTCGCCGGGAGTCCGCGGTCGACGCGGCCGGCGCCGAGCAGCCCGCCGTGCTCCCCACGTCCGACCCTGCCGAGGACTCGGCGCGGTCGCTGACCTCCTGACCCGCACCTCCCTTCGAAGAACCCTGCACCATCACAACCAGAGAAAGAGATACGAATGCGCAAGATCGCACTCGCGACCGTGGCTGTCGCCGCTGCCGCCGCGCTGGCCCTGTCGGGCTGCTCGAGCCGTGACGGCTCCGGCACCGCCTCGACCGCCTCGGGCTTCGCCAAGGACGCCTCCATCGGCGTCGCCCTCCCGACCAAGACGTCGGAGAACTGGGTCCTCGCCGGTGGCCTGTTCACCGACGGCCTCAAGGCGGCCGGTTTCAAGGGCGACGTGCAGTACGCCGGTGGCTCGGGCGTCTCCGACCAGCAGTCGCAGATCCAGTCGATGATCACCAACGGCGCCAAGGTCGTCATCATCGGCGCCGTCGACGGCGGCCAGCTCGCCGCGCAGGCCAAGGCCGCGCACGACGCCGGCGCGACCGTCATCGCGTACGACCGCCTCATCCTCAACACCAAGGACGTCGACTACTACGTCGCGTACGACAACGAGAAGGTCGGCGAGCTGCAGGGTCAGGCCCTCCTCGACGGCATGAAGGCCAAGTACCCGGGCAAGACCAAGTTCAACATCGAGCTGTTCTCGGGCTCGCCCGACGACGCCAACTCGAAGGTCTTCTTCGACGGCGCCATGAAGATCCTGCAGCCGAAGATCGACGACGGCACGCTGAAGGTCGTCTCCGGTGAGACCGACATCAAGCAGACCGCGACCCAGGGCTGGCTGCCGGCGAACGCGCAGACCCGCATGGACACCCTGCTCGCGAAGAGCTACGGCTCGACCGAGCTCGACGGCGTCCTGTCGCCGAACGACACCCTGGCCCGCGCCATCATCACCTCGGTGAAGGGTGCAGGCAAGGCGGTCCCGATCGTCACCGGTCAGGACTCGGAGGCCGAGTCGGTCAAGTCCATCATGGCGGGCGAGCAGTACTCGACCATCAACAAGGACACCCGCAACCTGGTCAAGCAGGCCATCGACATGGTCAAGGACCTGCAGGCGGGCAAGAAGCCGGCGACGAACGACGACAAGTCGTACGACAACGGCGTCAAGGTCGTCCCGGCCTACCTCCTGAAGCCGATCATCGTCACCAAGGCGAACGCGGCGGAGGCCTACGCCAACGACCCGACCCTGGAGCCGCTGACCAAGTAGTCGTCAGCGCAGAGCAGAAGGCCGGTCCCTCTCGGGACCGGCCTTCTGTCGTCCCCCCTGGACTGCCCCCTCTGGCCGGACTGATCACACGGTAACGCCGGCGAACGGTCTCGGGCATCCGGGGCAGCACGGATATCGCCGCCCGTGGTGGCTCGGAGGGAGCCGTGGTCAGAGCTCCGCGAGGACCTCCCCGATCCGCGTCACGGAGTCGTCGATGAGCGTGACCGCGGCGCGACCGTCGCGGCGTGCGATGGCCTCGCGGAGATCGCGCGTGAAGCCTTCGAGGGCGAGCGGGTCGAGGCGGCCGTGCAGCTTGCGGCCGAGCCGGCGGACCTGGGGGAGCACGTTGTTGAGCGCTCGGAGGCGGACCTGGTTGCCTTCGATGCGCGTGAAGGTGCTGACGAGGTGCGCCCACACGGTGATGAACTTGACGGTGTCGTCCTGCGAGGCCGCCTCGAGGAGCTCGGTCTGGATGTCCCCGATGACCTCATCGTCCGCGGCCTCCCAGAGCGGGAGTCCGCGCAACGCCGCGCCGGCCCACAGGTCGCCGGCGACCTGCACGGAATCGAGGACGCCGTGGATGTCGAACGGGGCCACGCGTGTGAAGCGGTTGCGCTCCATCTCGACGAGGCCCTGCTCGGCGAGTCGGTCGAGCGCGTGGCGGATGGGGGTGCGGGAGATCCCCAGCCACTCGACGAGGTCGGCGTCGCGGAGGCGTTCACCCGGTTCGAGGGTGCCGTCCATGATGGCGGCTTCGATGCGCACATAGGCCTCTTCGGAGAGGGAGATGCGGGCGACGTGGGCGGTGGGCATTGGCATGGTCGGGTGCTCCTGGGTCGGGGGGTGGAACGAGCAGTTTGCTCTGGTCAGATGCTTACTGGTAATCTATAAATATACCAGAGCAAAACTGAGTTCATGAAACGAGTTCCCCCC
Source organism: Leifsonia sp. EB41 (assembly GCF_041262565.1). Taxonomy (NCBI): domain Bacteria; kingdom Bacillati; phylum Actinomycetota; class Actinomycetes; order Micrococcales; family Microbacteriaceae; genus Leifsonia; species Leifsonia sp. EB41. Next base: position 2,268,144 of record NZ_JBGCCJ010000001.1, read on the forward strand.
ATGACCCTCGAAGAACTCCGCCAGCGCTTCCCCTCGCTCGCGGCCGACCGGCGTCTCCTCCGAAACGATGTCTACGCGGTACTCCTCGCCGGCATCATCACAGGAGACCTCGCACCAGGCGAGCGCCTCAAAGACGGGGAGCTCACCGATGCGCTGCGCGTCTCCCGCACCCCGGTGCGCGAGGCGATAGGCAGGCTGCAGCAAGTCGGACTGATCCGCACGGCCCCCAACCGCTACACCCTGGTGTCGCCCCTCGAGATCCGCGAGATCGTCGACGTCATCGGCGTGCTGCGCCTCCTGATGCCCCCGGCGATCCGCCACGCGGTCCAGGGTGTCGATGTGGATACGGAGCTGGAGCTGACGGTCGTGGCCGAGCGGCTCGAGCGCGAGAGCGACGGAATGGGCGACACCTCGCCGATCGACGCGTTCCAGCGCTCGACCGCGGCCATCCTGGCCGTGATCCCCGACCGCGTGCTCGCCGAGACGATCGAGAACCTCATTCCGCGTTTCGTCCGCTACGTCACGCTGTCGGACGAGGGCGCGGCTGCGGTCTCGCGGGAGCGCGTTCTCGAGTTCGTGCGGGCGGTGGTCCTGCGCGACGACAAGGCGGCGGCCGTCCTGGAAGAGATGCTCCTCGAGCTCTCCGGGGTGCTCAGTCCGCGCGTCGGCGGAGCCGGCTGAGCACGGCCGCCGGGAACACCAGCAGCAGGAGCACGAGCACCAAGCAGGATCCCGGCGCCCGCGACGATCGCCGGGGTGATGCCCAGCGTCACGTCGAAGACGAAGAAGACCACGCCGGAGGTCAGCAGGGCCACGAGGGTCAGGTTGATCCTCAGCAGCCGGTTGGCGATGGCGACGGACTGCGCCTTCTCGTGGTGCCGGAAGAGCTGGCGGTGCAGCGCTACGGGTGCGAGCCCGAGCGCGGTGCTGCCGGCGGCGAGCACGACGAGGACCAGGTAGAAGCCGACCTGGAACGCGTCCAGTGTGCCGAAGCGCGCCTGGAACGCGATCGCGAGCAGGAAGCCGCTGATGAGCTGGGTGCCCGTCTGGGTGACCCGGAGCTCCTGCAGGATCTCGTTCCAGTTGCGGTCGGCGCGCTGCGTCGCCGACTCCGGGCGTCCGTCGTCCGGGTCGATGTCGTCCCGGCCCGGCGGCTGCGGTTCCGGAGTCTGGGTCATCGCTCCATCGTCGTCCGGGGAGGGGACCCACGCAACGGGTGGACTCCTTGCGCCGCCAGTGCCGCGCGGTAGAACCGCACGAGCTCGGCGGCGCTGGGCCGCTTCGCCGCCATCGTCGCGGTGTCCGACCTCCGCGCGGCCATGTGGTGCCGCCACGACTCCGCGGCGCACCGGTGGTCCCACGCGACGGCCGCCGCGGCCTCCAGCGTCCGGCACCAGCCGATCAGCTCCCGGCCGTCCGAGCCCGGCGCCCAGGTGACGACGCGGTACCAGACGTCGGGCCGGTTCGGGTCGCCGAACGCGAACCGGCGGACGACCGCATACGGCGTGCCGAGGGCACCCTGGCTCAGCACCCATTCCGAGGGCTGCGCGTTCGCCACGGGATGCCAGGATACGGTCACGTCAGAACGTTAGAGACGGCCGCCGACACCGGGTACGCGGCGCCGCCGGGCCTCAGGTCAGCAGCCGGATGAGCGCCGCGACGACGGCCGCCGCGGGCACCACCACGATGAACGGCACGCGCAACGCGTACAGCCCCGCGGCGATGGCGACCGCGGGCAGCCGCGCGTCCAGGTGCAGCGACTCGCCGGCGCCGAAGGTCTGCACGCAGATCAGCGCGGCGAGCAGGGCGGCCGTCAGCAGGTCGCTCGTGCGCGCGACGACGGGATGGTCGAGCGCCTTGGGCGGGACCAGCCAGCCCACGGCCTTGAGTGCGAGCACGGCGATCGAGCCGAGCAGGATGATGTTCCAGGTCGTCACGGCTCGACCTCCCGCTCCATCGGGATGGGGTCGGGATGCGGCCGGTCGTCGCCCCGGCCGAACAGGTTGAGGACGCCGAACACGATCGCGACGACCGCAGCTGCGAGCACGGGCAGACCTGGCATGAGGACGGGCGTCAGCAGGGTCGCGACGAACCCGGCGGCGACGGCGACAGCCTGGGTCTGGCGTGCCTTCAGCCGTGGCCAGAGGAGTCCGAGGAACGCGGCGGCCGCCGCCGCGTCCAGGCCGTACGCCTTCACATCGCCGATCAGGTTACCGAGGAGCGCCCCGGCAAGGGTCATCAGGTTCCAGCCGAGATAGACGACGAGGCCGGTCACCCAGAACCCGATGCGCTGCGCGCGCGGCTCGGTCTGGGCGGTGGCGACCGCAGTGGACTCGTCGATGGTGAGCTGGGTGGCCGCGGATCGCCTCCAGAAACCGGGGCCGATGATGCGTGACAGGCGCAGCGCATAGAAGGAGTTGCGCACGCCGAGGAGGGCGGCGGAGGCGATGGCCGTGCCGCCGGCCGCGACCCCGCCCGACGCGAGCACGCCGATGAGGGCGAACTGCGAGCCGCCGCTGAACATGACGAGGCTGAGGACGCACGCCTGCCACACGTCGAGTCCCGACGCGGTCGCGAGCGCGCCGAACGAGATGCCGTACAGCGCCGTCGCGACGCCGACCGCCCAGCCTGAGCGGGCGGCGGCGCGCTCCTGTTCGGTGCGGGGACGGCGTGCCATTCTGACGAGACTAGCGGGCCGGGACGACGCCTACCGGGCGGAGCCGGCGCCCGGCCGGAACAGCCGCGCGACCATGTCCTCCGCCGTGGTGTCGCCGAGCGTCCACGGCTGGAAGATGACGCGGTTGACGATCGGGGCGATCACGACGTCCATCACGTCGTCCTCGGTCACGCCGGTCTCGGGGTGCCGCGCGAGCAGCATCCCCGCCTCCGTGCGCCGGTTGCGGAGGCAGTCGGAGGTGCGCTCGCCCGCCGCGCCCGCGCCGCCGCGCAGCAAGGCCGCGTTGACCGGCTTGCGGAAGTGGGTGACGATCCCGCTCGCCCAGTCGGTGAGGTCGTCGCGCAGGTCGCCGCGGTCGGCGAGCGGACGGTCGGTGTCGAGGTGGTAGGTGGCGATGTCGTTGAGGAGGGTCGGGAGGTCGCCCCAGCGCCGGTAGATGCTGGTCGGGTTGACCCCGGCGCGCTCGGCGATCATCGGCACGGTGACGCGCTCGCTGCCCTTCTCGCGGACGAGGTCCTCGACGGCGGTGCGGACGCTGTGGATGACCGCGGCGCTGCGTCCGCCCGTCCGCTTCGACGGTGTGGTCGTAGTCATGGGAATAGCTTAAAGCAAAGATTGTTGCTTTTTACCAGACCGCGCTTTATAGTCCATTAAAGCAATCAAATTTGCTTTTAGGAGGCCGAGATGTCCACTGCAGGAGAGAGCTGCCCGACCCTCACGACCGGGTCCATCACAGCCACCCGGCCGCGCGCTCGCTCGCTGCGGCTGCGCCCGACCGCCGCGTTCACCGGCACAGCCCTGGCGTTCGTCGCCGTGGCGCTCGCCGTCGGCGCGCCCAGCCCGCTGTTCGTCCTGTACCAGCAGGAGTGGGGCTTCCCGTCCTGGCTGCTGACGGTCGCCTTCGCGATCTACGCGGTGACGCTGCTGATCACCCTGCTCGTCGCCGGTTCGCTGTCCGACCACATCGGCCGCCGTCCGGTGCTGGTCGGCGCGCTCGCGCTTCAGATCGCGGCGATGCTGATGTTCCTGTTCTCGAAGGACATCGGGTCGATCATCGCCGCCCGCTCGGTGCAGGGCGTGGCCACCGGCGCCGCGATGAGCACCTTCACCGCCTCCCTGGTCGAGCTGGCCCCCGAGAGGCAGAAGAAGCTGGGCGCGACCATCGGCTCGACAGCCCCGGTCGGCGGGATCGCGCTCGGTGCGTTCTTCACCGGGCTGGCCGTGCAGTTCACGGCCCAGCCGACGACGCTCGTCTTCGTGACGCTGGCGCTGCTCTTCGCCGCGGGCATCCTCGTCGTGCTGGCGTCGCCGGAGACCGTCGCGGCCCGTCCCGGCGCTCTGCGCTCGCTGACGCCGCGGCTGTTCATCCCGCGGGCCGCACGCGGTGAGTTCGTGGCGGCGCTGCCGCTCTTCCTCGCGACCTGGATGCTCGCCGGGCTGTTCATCGGACTGTCCCCGTCGATCCTGCACGGCGTCTTCCACCTGGACTCCGGCCTCCTGAACGGCGCGATCGTCGCGGTGCCGCCCGCGGTCGGCGCCATCGCCGGGCTGCTGCTGACCCGCGCGCCGGCCCGGACAACAACGGTCTGGGCGATGGCGGCGATCATGGCCGGGATCGCGCTGACCGCCGTCGGGATCGGCGCCGGCCTCCTGCCCGTGCTGTTCGCGGGCGCGGTCGTCGCGGGAGCGGGCTTCGGCGCCGGGTTCTCGGCGATGCTGCGGATCATCGCCCCGCTCGCGCCGAACGACCAGCGCGCCGAGCTGTTCGCCGGGGTGTTCCTGGTGAGCTACCTGGCCTACGGCGTCCCCGCGCTGGCGGCGGGCGAGCTGATCGGCGTCGTCGGTCTGCTGCCCACCGCGCTCGGCTACGCGGCGGCCATCGCCGTAGCCGCCGCGGTCGCGATGGTGGTGCAGATCGTGCGGCTGGCGCGCGGTGTGCGTGCCGAGGCGGCGGCCTCCGCGGAGCCCGCCCTCACGCCAGGTCGATGAGCACCTTGCCCACGGCGCCGTCCTTCACAGCGTCGTGGGCGGCCGCCGTCTCCTCCAATGGGAAGCGCGTGATCGGGAGGCCGTGCTCGGCCCCCACGGGCAGCGCGCCCGCCGCGACAGCCGCCGACACTGCGCGCACCGCGGCCGCCTTGGCCTCCGGCGTGACCGTGTAGGTGAGCAGGAACTGCCAGCGCAGGTTCTTCTGCATGGCCGGGCGGATCGGCATCGTCACCTCGGTCGAGCCGGGAGCGTCGGCGTAGACCGAGATCGTGGCGCCCCGGGCGGCGACCTTCGTGTCGAGTTCGGCGTTCGCGCTGGCGTTGACCTCCACGACGATATCGACGCCGCGCGGGGCGAGTGCGCCGATCGCCTCGGCCGTGTCCGGCTCGCGGTAGTTGACGACATGGTGGGCGCCCGCGGCACGCGCGAGCTCGGCCTTCTCGTGGCTGCTGACGGTCGCGATCACCGTGGCGCCCGCCCAGACGGCGAGCTGGATGGCCGCGTGGCCGACCGCTCCCGCGCCTCCCGCGACGAGCACCGTCCGCCCGTCGAGCGTGCCCGGCGCGAGTTCTGCCGCCACGCCCTCGTGCGCCGTGAGCGCGCGGTGCGCCGTGAGAGCGGGGATGCCGAGCGACGCCCCGACGTCGAAGCTAGCGCTCTCCGGTAGCGGCACGACGAGCGCCTCCGGGAGGACGACGAGCTCCTGGGCCGTGCCGTCCGGGCGCTGGTAGGCGGCGTCCCACACCCAGACCCGGTCGCCCGGACGGACCGCGCCGACACCCGCGCCGACCTCGTCGACCACTCCGGCGCCGTCCTGGTTCGGCACCTGCGCCCGCGGGAGGTCGGCCGGGCCGCTGCCCTGTCGCGCCTTCCAGTCAGTCGGGTTGACGCCCGAGACATGGATGCGCACGCGCACCTCGCCGTCTCCGGGGTGCGGCTCGGCGCGTTCGCCGAGGACGAGGACGTCGGAGTCGCCGGTCGAGGTGTAGCTGACAGCCTTCATGGCTCAAGCCAACCACGTGGCGGCGCCCGTCGTCAGCCCGCGGAGCAGGCTCCCGAGCTGATCGGCGCCGAGCCGACCGAGGCGAGCACCGGGTGGAGCTCGTCCAGGGTCAGCGCGTAGCCGGTCTGCGGGTCGATGGTGGAGCGGGCGAAGACGACGCCGACCACATCGCCCGCCTGGTCGAGCAGCGGGCCACCGGAGTTGCCCGGGCGGATCGTTCCGCGCAGCGAGTAGATCTGGCGCTCGACCGAGCCGCTCTGGTAGATGTCCGTTCCGCGGGCGGTGACCTGGTCGCGGACGCGCTGCGGGCTGATCGTGAACGGCCCGTCACCGGGGTAGCCGGCCGCGTACGCCGAATCGCCGGCGCCCAGGTTCTGACCGAGGTGCAGCGCAGGCGCCCGGAGGTCGGTGACGTCGAGCACGGCCAGGTCGCGCTCCGGGTCGAACGCCACGAGCGTGGCCCGGTCGACCGTCGTGCCGCCGGACTCGCGGACCACGACCGACGAGGCGCCCGCGACGACGTGCGCGTTGGTGACCACACGGCCCGGCTGCACGACCCAGCCGCTGCCTTCGGAGTCCACGCCGCAGGCCGGCTTGGACGCGAGAATGGTGACGGTGGACTGCTGCGCCGAGGCGACCGCGGCGGGGACGTTCGGGTCGGGTGCGCCGATCGTCTTGATCGACTCGCCGCCCTCGAAGACCTTCGGCAGTCCGGCCCCGGCGAGGGCGTCGTCCACAGCGCCGAGCACGGTCGAGGAGGGGATCGGCGCGATGCTGTTCAGGGTGGAGACGACCTGCGACGAGTTCGCGGCCTGTACAACGGTCGCGAGGCTGGTGGCCATCGCGAAGCCGGCGACGAGCCAGACGACGACGGCCCAAGTGACGAAGCCGAGGACCGCGCCGATCAGCGAGTCCACCCACTTGACCGGCCCGTGCCGGAGCACCTTGCCGATCACCGACGCCGCCGCGGTCGCGAGCGCGTAGACGATGCCGGCGCACACGACCAGGACCACCGCGGCCACGATCGAGCGCTGGCTGACGCCGGTCAGCCCGGAGGCGGCCATCCAGTTCACGACCATCGGCGCCAGCAGGAGCCCGAGCGAGAGCCCCACTCCGAGCCCGATCAGCGCCCCCGCTGCGCGGATGGCGCCATTGCTCCAGCCTGCCGCCATCGCGAGGACGGCGAGCACCAGCAGCACGACGTCGACCACGATCTCCACGGCTCTCACCATGCCCCACCAGGCTGGGCGCGGGCTGGGGTACAGATGTACGGAGCCGGAAACCTGGATGTGCGTGGGTATATTACGAGGGACGCCGGGTTCCCGACCCGAGCGTGGAGGAGGATGCCGTGCCGAAGGGAGCGAACCTCCCGGCGATCGCCGCGTTCAACGAGACCGTGGTGCTGGACGCCGTGCGGCGCTCGGAGGGCGGCCTCAGCCGTGTCGAGCTCGCCTCGGTCACGGGCTTGTCGGCGCAGACCGTGACGAACGTGACCCGCCGGCTGCTCGGCCAGGGCCTGATCCGGGAGGCCGGAAAGCAGAGCGAGGGCAGCCCGGGCAAGCCGCGCACCCTGCTCCGCCTGGACCCCGCCGGCGCGTACGCGGTCGGTGTGCATCTGGACCCCACCGTGATCACCTGCGTGCTCCTCGACCTCGAGGGCGAGGTGGTCGAGCACCTGCGCCGGCCGTCCCCTCCGGACGGTGACGCGAAGGCGACGCTCGCCGTCACCCTGGAGGCCATCCGCGTGCTGCTCGCGACACCGGGCGTCGACGCGTCGCGGGTGATCGGCGTGGGTGTCGCCGCTCCCGGCCCTCTCGACACCGCGACCGGCGTCGTCGTCCGTCCGCCGCTCGTCCCCGGCTGGAACGACTTCCACCTCCGCGACGAGCTCACCGCCGCGACCGGCCTCCCGTCGCTGGTCGCGAAGGACGTGATCAGCGCCGCCGTTGCCGAACGCTGGCGCGACCCCGCGGGCGCGAGCAAGGACTACGCGTTCATCTACTACGGCACCGGCGCCGGCATCGGCCTTGTCCTCGGCGGCGAGGTCTACACGGGATCGACCGACAACGCGGGCGACGCCGGCCACGTGCTGGTGGACCCGGGCGGAGCGCTGTGCGCATGCGGCCGCCGCGGCTGCTGGGGCGAGTCGGTGCGGCCGCAGCGCCTGGTGACGCAGGGGCTCTGGGCCGGAGTGCTGACAGCGCCGGCGGGGTTGTCGGTCGTCGATGGGGTCGATCCGGACCTCGACGTGGAGGTCGTCGACGCGCTCTTCACGCAGCTGACCGAGGCCGCCGACGCGGGCGACGAACGGGCGGCGGCGATCATCGACCGCTCCATCCGCAACACGGCGTACTACCTGTCGAACCTCACGGCGTTGCTCGATCTCGACCGGGTGGTGTTCGGCGGCCCGTCATGGTCGCGCGTGGAGCGGCGCTACCTCGGCCAGCTCGACGACCGTCTCGCCGAGATCGACATGGGGATCCTGACCCATCCGGTGCTTCTCGAGGGGAGTGCTGTGGGGGAGGACGTGGCGGCCGTGGGGGCGGCGTGTCTGGTGCTGAATGAGACGTTCTCGCCGCGGGTGGGGCGCGGCTGAGCCGCCTCCTCTCACGTCCCCCACTCGAGGGTGGACACGCGATTTGCTCTGCGCTCTTTACTTATAAATCAATTTGATTTATAAATTACGAAGAGTCCGCGGCATGGGAGCCGGAGGACCCCAATGCAAAGGAGCATCGATGAAGCGAAGCAGGGTTGTGGTCGCAGCAGTCGCCGCCGCCGCACTCGTCGCACTGGCGGGCTGTTCGTCGTCGTCCGGGGGTGGTGACGGCAAGACCATCAAGGTCGCCTTCCAGGATTTCGGGTCGGACATCATGGCCAACTTCATGAACAAGGCCAAGACCGACTTCGAGAAGGCCAATCCCGGCACTACGGTCGACCTGGTGCCCATCAAGGCCGCGGAGAACGACTACTACACCAAGCTCGCTCTCATGAACCGGGCCGCCACCACCGCGCCTGACGTGATGAGCGAGGACACCTTCCTCATCCGCGCCGACGCCCAGGCCGGGTACCTCGCGCCGCTCGACTCCTACGTCTCGAAGTGGTCGGACTGGTCCAACTTCTTCGACAACGCCAAGGACGCGGGCAAGGGTGACGACGGCAAGGTGTACGGCATCCCCACCGGCACCGACACCCGCGGGCTCTGGTACAACAAGCAGATCTTCGCCAAGGCCGGCATCCCCACGCCGTGGCAGCCGAAGAACTGGGCGGACGTGATCAGCGCGGCCAAGAAGATCAAGGCCGCCGACCCCGGCGTCATCCCGCTCAACATCTTCTCCGGCAAAGCCGCGGGTGAGGCCAGCTCGATGCAGGGCTTCGAGATGCTCATGTACGGGGCGAGCCAGAAGGGTCTGTACGACGACTCCAACTCCAAGTGGATCACCGGCTCGAAGGCGTTCATCGACGCGCTCGACGTGATCAAGGAGGTCTACCAGGGCGGCCTCGGCCCGAGCCAGGAGGTCACCAGCGACACCAACTACCAGAACACGATCAACAACGAGCTGGTGCCGCAGGGCAAGCTGGCGATCAACCTCGACGGCTCCTGGGCCTCCAACGCGTGGCTGCCCACCGGCGCCACCCCGTGGGCCGACTGGGACACGGTGATGGGCACGGCGAAGATGCCGACGCAGAACGGCGGCGCGCCCGGCTCGATCAGCCTCTCCGGCGGCTGGACGTTCTCGATGGGCTCCAAGAGCTCGGCGAAGGACACGGCCTGGAAGTTCATCACCTTCGTGACCGACAAGCAGCGCTCGCTCGAGTACAACATCAACACGGCCGGCATCCCGGTGCGCAAGGACGTCGCGGACGACGAGAAGTACAAGACGTCCAACCCGACGTCGGAGTTCTTCTCCTCCCTGGTCGCGGTCACCAAGTTCCGCCCGGCGACCCCGGACTACCCGAAGATCTCCAACGGCATCCAGGTGGCGATGGAGTCGGTGATGACCGGGCAGGCCACTCCGGCCCAGGCCGCCAAGACCTACGACGACTCGGTCGTGGGGATCGTCGGTAAGGACAAGACGGAGTCGAAGTAACGTGACCTCCACTCTGGATGCCGTCGGCACCGACGCGCGCGGCCGGACCACCCCGGTCCGGCCGCCGCGCGGTCCGAGGACACGTTCGCGCGCACACGCCCGGCGCTCGCTCGCCCGGGCCGTCCCCCTGGTCCCGGCGATCGGCCTGCTGGTCGTCTTCCTGGTCGGGCCGATCCTGTCGTCGTTCTACGGCTCGTTCACCAACATGTCGCTCACCGGCTCTGCGGCGGCGTCGGCGCAGTGGGTGGGCCTCCAGAACTACATCGACCTGTTCACGAGCCCGGACTTCCCGGTCTCGGTGTGGCTGACCCTGGTCTTCCTGATCGGCTCGGCCGTGATCGGCCAGAACATCGTCGGCATGGTGCTCGCCCTGCTGATGCGCAGCGGCAGCCGGTGGGTCGGCGCGCTCGTCTCGACCTTCGTGGTCGGCGCCTGGGTGCTGCCGGAGATCGTGGCGGCGTTCGCGTCGTACGCGTTCTTCAGCCAGCACGGCACGCTCAACGCCATCCTCGCCGGGTTCGGCATCGTCGGGCCGTCCTGGCTGTTCGCCTTCCCGATGCTGTCGATCATCCTCGCCAACACCTGGCGCGGCGCGGCGTTCTCGATGCTGGTCTACTCGGCGGCGCTGCAGGAGGTGCCGCCGGAGATCACCGAGGCGGCGGAGGTCGACGGCGCCAACGGGGCCAAGCGGTTCTTCCTCGTGACGCTGCCGATGATCCGGCGCAGCATCTCCACCAACCTCATGCTCATCACGCTCCAGACCCTCTCCGTCTTCACGCTCATCTACGTGATGACCGGCGGCGGGCCGGGCAACAAGAGCATGACCCTGCCGGTGCTGGCCTACCAGGAGGCGTTCAAGTTCTCCGAGCTCGGCTACGGCACCGCGATCGCGACCATCCTGCTGCTCGTCGGGGCGGTCTTCGCGATCGTCTACGTGCGAGCGCTCAAGACGGAGGTGGACTGATGAGACTCTCGTCGCCCAACGGCATCGCCCTCAAATGGACGGCCAACGTCCTCCTGCTGCTCATCGGCGTGGTCTTCGTGCTGCCGCTGGTGTGGGTGGTGCTGGCCTCGTTCGACGGCAGCGCGACCCTCTCGGTCGCGTGGCCGAAGCAGTGGACGCTGGAGAACTTCCAGAAGGTGCTCACGCCCGAGCTGGCGTTCGTGCCGCTGTGGAACAGCCTCCTGCTGTCGGCCGGGTGCGCGATCCTCACCGTGGTCATCGCGGTGCTCGCCGCCTACCCGCTGTCGCGCTACCGCAACCGGTTCAACCGGCCGTTCCTCTACGCGATCCTGTTCGGGACCTGTCTGCCGATCACCGCGATGATGGTGCCGGTCTACAGCCTCTTCGTGTCGCTCAACCTGATCGACTCGCTCGGTGGGACGATCCTGTTCATGGCGGCGTCATCGCTCCCCATGGCCATCTGGATGACGAAGAACTTCGTCGACTCCGTGCCGATCTCCCTGGAGGAGGCGGCCTGGGTCGACGGCGCGTCCAGCATGAAGACACTGTGGACCGTCGTGGTCCCGCTCGTGCGGCCCGGGATCGCGGTGGTGTTCATCTACGTGTTCGTCGCCGCGTGGGGCAACTTCTTCGTCCCGTTCGTGCTGCTGCTCAGCCCCGGCAACCAGCCGGCGGCGGTGAGCATCTTCACGTTCTTCGGGCAGTACGGCGCGGTCGCCTACGGCCAGCTCGCCGCCTACTCGCTCATCTACTCCGTGCCCGTCATCGCGCTCTACGTGATCGTGTCCCGTGCGCTGGGCGGCTCGTCCGCGCTCGCCGGCGCGGTCAAGGGCTAGCCGTACCTCTTATATAGAAGGAGTCCTCCTTGTACCAGCAGAACCAGCTCGCCGAGTTGCGGGTCGACCGTTTCGTCCGCGAGCGCCTGACGCCCGCCCTCGAACGGGCGTCCGTCCCGGTGACCGTGGAGGCGTGGGAGGTGCCGGACGAGCCGGTGCCGTTCGCGCAGGCGATGGAGGGCGCCTTCGAGCCGTTCGCCGTCGGGAGGCCGTGGGGGCGGCCGTGGGGCACGGTCTGGTTCCGCGTGACCGGGACGGTCCCGGCCGAATGGGAGGCCACCGCCGATGAGGTGGAGCTGGTCGTCGACCTCGGCTTCACCGCGGGCCAGGTCGGCTTCCAGGCGGAGGGGCTGGTCTGGGCGACGGACGGCACGATCGTCAAGGCGCTGGAGCCGCTCAACAACTACGTGCGGCTGCAGGCGGCGCCGGGGGAGTCGTTCGAGCTGTTCGTGGAGGCGGCATCCAACCCCGACGTGGGGTCGGACTGGTCGTTCCGGCCCACGCCGGTCGGCCGCAAGTCGACCGCGCCGACGGACTCCATCTACACGCTGCGACGGGTGGACGTCGTCCACCGCGACCGGGAGGTGTGGGAGCTCATCCAGGACATCTTCACGGCGCGCGGCCTGGCCGCCGAGCTTCCGGCGACCTCCCCGCGCCGCGCGGCCTTGTTCGCTGCGCTGGAGGACGCGGTGACGGCGGTCGACCCGTTCGACGTCGGCGCGAACGCCTCGGCCGGTCGCGCGGCGCTCGCCGACGTGCTGGTGTCGCCCGCCGCCGCGACGGCGCACCGGGTGTTCGCGGTGGGCCACGCGCACATCGACTCCGCCTGGCTGTGGCCGGTGCGCGAGACGATCCGCAAGTGCGCGCGCACGTTCTCCAACGTCCTCGACCTCATGGACCAGGACCGGGGCTTCGTGTTCGCGTGCTCGTCGGCGCAGCAGTTCGCGTGGATGCAGCAGTTCTACCCCGAGCTGTTCGAGCGCATCCGCGTCCGCGTCGCCGAGGGCCGCTTCGTCCCGGTCGGTGGGATGTGGGTGGAGTCGGACACCAACATGCCCGGCTCGGAGGCGATGGCCCGCCAGTTCGTGGAGGGCAAGCGGTTCTTCCTGGAGGAGCTCGGCTACGAGCCGCGCGAGGTCTGGCTGCCCGACTCGTTCGGCTACTCGGGCGCCCTGCCGCAGATCGCGCGCGAGGCGGGGATGGACTACTTCCTCACCCAGAAGATCTCGTGGAACGAGACGAATAAGTTCCCGCACCACACCTTCGACTGGGAGGGCATCGACGGCACGCGCATCTTCACGCACTTCCCGCCGGTCGACACCTACAACTCCATCCTCTCCGGGGGAGAGCTCGCCCACGCCGAGCAGAACTTCGCCGACAAGGGCCGCGCGAACACCTCGCTCGTGCCGTTCGGGTTCGGCGACGGCGGCGGCGGGCCGACCCGCGAGATGGTCGCCGCGGCCGCGCGCACGGCCGACCTGGAGGGCTCGCCGACCGTCCGCGTCGCGGCGCCGTCCGCGTTCTTCGCCGCCGCGCGCGCCGAGTTCGACCCGGCGCCGGTCTGGGCGGGGGAGCTCTACCTGGAGTTCCACCGCGGCACCTACACCTCCCAGGCGCGCACCAAGCAGGGCAACCGCCGCAGCGAGGCGCTGCTGCACGAGGCCGAGCTGTGGGCGGCGACCGCGGCGGTCAGGGCCGGCGCGGCGTATCCGGCGGAGGAGCTGCGCGAGGCTTGGAGGACGGTGCTGCTGCAGCAGTTCCACGACATCCTGCCCGGGTCGTCCATCGGCTGGGTGCACGACCAGGCCGTCGAGAACTACGCCGCCGTGGCGCGCAGCCTGGAGGATCTGATCGGGAGGTCGCTGGCGGCGCTCGCCGCGGGGGCGACCGACCGCGATGCTGTCGCCAACGCCTCGCCCTACAGCGTGGACGGGATCGCGCCCGGTGCCATCGGCGTGCCGGCCCGCGGCTCGGACGCCCGCGTCGAGCGCGACGGCGACGGCCACCGGCTCGTCAACGACCGCATCGCGGTCACGGTCGACGCCGAGGGGCTCATCCCGTCGATCGTGGAGCTCGCGACCGGCCGGGAGGTCGTCCCCGCCGGCACCCGCGCCAACCTCCTCCAGCTCTTCCGGGACACTCCCACGCAGTGGGACGCCTGGGACGTCGACATCGAGTACCGGCTCGCGGGGGAGGACCTCACGCGGGTGGAGTCCCTCGAGGTCGCCGCCGAGACGCCCGAGTCGGTGTCGCTGCGCCTGGTCCGCCGCTTCGGCGCCTCCACAGTGACCCAGACACTGACCCTCGCCGCCGGGTCGCCCGCGCTCGACATCGAGACCCACGTCGACTGGCACGAGCGCCAGCGGATGCTGAAGCTCGGCTTCCCGGTCGACGTCCACACCACGTCGGCGCGCTCGGAGATCCAGTTCGGGCACATCGAGCGGCCGACGCACACCAACACCAGCTGGGACGTCGCCCGGTTCGAGACCAGCGCGCACCGCTGGGTGCACGTGGCGGAGCCCGGCTTCGGCGTCGGCGTCGCCAACGACGCGACCTACGGCCACGACATCACCCGGCACGAGCGCGAGGGTGGCGGCACCTACTCGCTGGTGCGCCAGACCCTCCTGCGCGCGCCGCTGTTCCCGGACCCGGAGGCCGACCAGGGCGAGCACACGCTGCGCAGCTCCCTCGTGGTCGGCGGCGTGGACGAGGCGATCGAGGCGGGCTACCGGCTGAACCTCCCGCTGCGGTCGGCCGCTGCCGCGGTCGAGCCGCTCGTCGCCTCCTCGTCGGCGGGCGTCGTGGTCGAGACCGTCAAGCTCGCCGAGGACGGCTCGGGCGACGTTGTCGTCCGGCTGTACGAGGCGCACGGCTCGCGGACGTCGACCACGCTCGCGGTCGGCTTCCCGTACGAGCGGATCGAGCGCACCGACCTGCTGGAGCGGGTGACCGGCGACGCCGGGACGACGCTCGCGCTGCGCCCCTTCGAACTCGTCACGCTGCGGTTCGTCCGCGGCTGACCCAGACCGCCCGCCCCGGGCCGCGCGAACCCCGGGGCGGGCAACATCCAGCGACCTGCACCGTTCTGATCCCGAACGGGGGGCGCGTAATGCGGGCAATACATACTGCACGCCCGGTTAGTCTTTCCAACGTGGCGGTCGGTATGTGGCGCAGGCGGGTGCTCGTGGTCGAGGACCACGCCCTGATGCGTTCGCTCGTGGCCGACGCCTTCGGGCAGCGCGGATTCGAGATCACCACCGCGCCCTCCGCGCTGGACGCGCTGCGGCTCGTGGACGACGCCGACCCCGACCTGCTCGTGACCGACATCGACCTCGGCTCCCGGCCCAACGGCGTGGAGCTGGCGACGATCGTCCGCGAGCGCGCCCCGCACGTCGCGGTGATGTTCCTCAGCAACCTGTCGCGGGAGGCCGCGGCGGCCCAGGCCCGCGACACCGTCGAGGGGGCCTCCTTCGTCAACAAGGGCGCGATCGGTTCGGTCGCCGAGCTGGTCGACGCCGCGGAGGCCGTCCTGGCCGACCGGCCCGTCGAGCACCTGACCGGCTCGACCGGCTCGCAGGGCGCGCTCCTGCGGCTGAGCCCTGCCCAGCGCGAGACGACCCGGCTGCTCGCCGCGGGCCTCACGAACGCGGAGATCGCACGCCGGCGCGGCGTCTCGGTGCGGGCGGTCGAGAAGAGCGTGGAGCGCGTCTTCCAGGCGCTCGGCCTCACCGGGGACGACGGCATCGCCCCGAGGGTGGCGGCCGCGACCCTCTACACGGCGACGTTCGGCGACCCGGGGTCGGGGTTGTGAACCCGTCCGTCGCGTCGCGGATACGGCGCATCGTCGCGCAGGCGACCGGCCGTCACGCCATCACCTGGTGGACGTGGCTGATCACGGCCCCGGTCGCGCTGACCGTGATGTCGGGGCTTCAGTACGTCACCGGCGGCCCCTGGGCGGTCGTCGCGGTGGCCGCCGTCGAGCACCTGGGGGTCGGCCTCCTCATGCTCGTGGGCTGGGCGCTGCTGCGCGTCACGCCGGCGCCGGTGCGTGCCGCGACGGTGATCGCCGTGTTCGCTGTGATCGGCGTCCTCCGTCCCCTCCTCTTCCTCGCCGCCGGATGGCTGCTGGGCATCCCTGCCGCCGCCGGTGACCTCGGCGGCCGGATGTCGATCAACCTGGTCACGTCCGTCGCCGTGTTCTCGCTCATCGCGATCGGTGTCCAGCTCGTCGAAGACCATCTCGGCGTCTATCGACGGCTCCGTGCGGCGCAGGAGGCGTCGGCGCGTGATGCGGTGCTGGCGGCGGACCGTGCGCGCGCACTGCGGGACTCGGCCCTGGACGCCGTCTCCGAAGGACTGGAGCGCGCCACCGTCGCGGCCGAGAGCCACGGCATCCGTCCCGCCGATGCGGCGAACCTGCTTCGCGAAGTGGCCGAGCAGATCGTGCGCCCGGCCAGCCACCGGGTCTTCGACACCGACGCCCCGGCGGGCGAGGAGTCCGAAGCCGGCCGGGTGCGCAAGCGCGACTGGATCGCCTCGGTGCTCGGCGGGATGCAGGCGGCCCCACCGCTCCTGCTCGCCGTGCTGTTCGCGGTGATGGTGCTGCCGTTCGGCGTCTGGCAGTACGGGCTGCTGTTCTGCCTCCCCCCACTGCTGTGCGGCCTTCTCGTGATGTGGGGAGGGAATGTGCTGTTGGCGCGAGCGGCGACGCGGACCCCTCCCGCCCTGCGTGTTGTCGCCCTGCTGACCGGGTACGGCCTGATCGGTGTGCTGCTCTCCGCGAGCAGCGAGGCCACGGTCCGCGTGATGGGCGGCGATCCCGAGCTGGTCTGGTTCGAGGCCGCCTCGTACTGGCTGGTCGGCCTCGGGGTCGCCTTCGTCGCCTCGCTCACGGCCCAGGTGCGCCGGGATCAGAGCGAGCTCGAGGAGGCGGTCCAGGACAACATCCGCGCGGCGGCCGCCATCCGAGGCACCTTCGAGACGGAACGGGCCGCGCTCGCGAGACTGCTGCATTCGGGAGTCCAGTCCGAGCTGATCGCCTCCGCGCTCGCCCTGGCTGCCGGTCCCTCGGCGGATGCGTCGGCCGAGTTGCGCAGGGTGGTGTCGAGCATCCGCGCCGAGCTGAGCGCGCCGCGCGTGGAGCCGGACGCCGCCGAGCGGATCGCTGCCCTGGTCGAGAGCTGGGGATGCGCCATCCCGTTGCGGTCGTCGTTCGGCGACGACGTCTGGGAGCGTCTGCGCGAGCCCGTGCGCGCCGCCGCGGTGATCGACACGATCTCGGAGGGCCTGGCGAACGCGGTGCGCCACGGCGACGGGTCGGAGGTCACGCTCGACGTCCTCGCCGCACCCGGAGACGGCGTCTCGGTCGTGATCGTCTCCGGAGGGGCGCTGTCCGCCGCCGTGCCGGGGATCGGGCTCCGTCAGCTCGCCGAGCGCGGGGCCGTTGCACTGCAGGAGGCCGCCGGCCGCGTCGAGCTCGCCGTGGCGATTCCCTAGCATCCCGTCTGCGGTGCGAACGTCAGTCGTACCAGCCGTACCCGGCGGCGTCTGAGTGGACTCGCAGGGTTACCTTCGAGGTGATCGGAACCCGCATCCGTCTTCGTCAGGGCCGGGGTGTTTCCGCGCGACCCGAACGCGCGGGATGCGCCCCGCCCCCGGCATCCCGCGGCATTCTCCGGCTGTCCGCTTTCCTGCGCGAGTTCGTCCGTTCGCCGGTGTCGTGCCCGGAATTGGTGCGATCTATTCGTCTGCATTGATAGAACGTTCAGCGGAAATTTGATAAGAATGATCGGTACGCCTGATTGCGTCGTCCCCCCGCGACGCTCGGACCCGACCGTCCCAGGCGAGTTCCGTTCTTCCCAGGAAGGCCAGTTTGCCCGAGTCCTCTGCCCCCTTGCGGCCTCGCCGCAGTACTCGGGGACCCGTCGTACTCGACGTGGACGAGCAGACGCAGGCAGTCGCCGACCCGATCATGGACTTCACGCGGGCCGAGTCGCTGGCCCCGCCCGCGACGGTCGTCCCGGTGGCGCCCGCCGCTCCGGCGCCGATGAGCCGCCGTGCCGCTCTGGAGGCCGAGCGTGCCCAGGCGCGCCGGACGCGGGACGCTGAGAAGGCGCAGGCGGCGCAGGTCGTCGCGCCGCAGTCGGTCGCACCGGCTCCGCAGGCCGCTCCGGAGGACGGCATCGCGTCGCTGTTCGCCGAGACCTTGGGGGCTGAGACCCCCGCAGCCGAGCGTGTTGCGGTGGAGAGTGTTGCGGCCGAGAGCGTCGCCGCCGAGAGCACGGTGGCCCGCCGTCGCGCCGAGCAGCACACCCCGTCGCGGAAGAAGAAGCGCGTCGTCCGCGAGCGCGTCGTCGTCAAGCCGACCCGCCCCTCCCGCGCCGAACGGCGTGCCGCCGCGCAGCAGTCGTCCGTCCCCGCCGCGCAGGTCGCCGCCGGTCCGTCGGTCGCCGACCGCACGAACCCCCGCCACCCGCGTCTCGGCATCTACCGCAAGCTCCACACCGAGGGCCGCCACCGCCGCGGCTTCCACCTCTTCGTGCTCGTCGCGCTGACCGCGTTCTTCGGCACCGCCTCCCTCCCGGCCTATGCGACGTCGGGCGAGGCCTCCGTCGGTGGGGCAGCGCGCACCGCACTCGCCGTCCAGACCCTGACCGGCGGCAACGCGACCGCGCAGGTCGTCTCCCGCGACGGCCTCGGCATCGCCGAGAGCCCGCAGGCCCTCGACTCGACCACCAACAGCAGCGTGTCGCCCACTGTGCAGGCCCTGGCGGTGCAGCTCATGGGCGCGGTCGCCGCGGGCCGCCTGGTCGGCTCCACGCCGAACCACATCCCCGAGATCGCGAACCTCGCCGAGGGCAAGGTCGTCCCGAACTGCGGCGTCGACTACCGCGTGCTGCAGGCGATTTCGGTCGCGCTGGACAACTTCAGCCAGGTCGGCATCAGCGACATCAACCGCAAGTGCACCGGCCAGATCGAGGGCGCGGGCACCGACTCCGCGCACTACGCGGACGGCGGCGGCCACGCGGTCGACTTCTACCTCCTCAACGGCTCGGCCCTCACCGGCGGCGACTCCAAGTCCCTCCAGCTCATCCGCCTCCTCGACCCGCTGGTCCCCAAGGGATCCGGCCTGGGCCAGTCGGAGTGCCGCGGCTCGATCAGCGTCCAGAACTTCGCCCCGTTCGACGACACCTGTAACCACGTTCACATCGACTTCCTGAAGTCGCAGGGGGCGACGCTCCGCTACGGCTGAGCCGGCCGTGGCCGCGCCGCCGAAGCGACGCGACCACGCCGACCCGATGGGTCAGTCGCCCTTCACGTTGACGATCTGACGCAGCGTGTGCCGGACCTCGACCAGGTCGGCGGCGTCCGCCATCACCTGGTCGATCGGCTTGTACGCCTGCGGGATCTCGTCGAGGAACGCGTCCGTGTCACGGAACTCGATCCCCGTCATGGCCTCCCGCAGCTGGTCGATCGTGAACGTCCTCCGCGCGGCCGACCGCGAGTACTGCCTCCCGGCGCCGTGCGGCGACGAGTGCAGTGCGAGCGGGTTCCCGAGGCCGGCGACGACGTAGGACGCCGTCCCCATCGAGCCGGGGATGAGCCCGAGCTGGCCCTCGCGGGCCGAGATGGCGCCCTTGCGGGACACCCACACATCCTTGCTGAAGTGCCGCTCGCGCTCCGTGAAGTTGTGGTGGCAGTTGATCCGCTCCTGCTCGAGCACAGCCGTCCCGAAGTACTCGGCGGTCTGCCGGATGACGCGGTCCATCATCTCCTCGCGGTTCAGCAGTGCGAAGTGCTGCGCCCACCGCAGCTCGGCGATGTACGCGTCGAACTCCGGCGTCCCCTCCACCAGGTAGGCCAGATCGCGGTCCGGGAGGTCGATCCACCACTTCGCCATCAACCCCTGAGCGACCGTGATGTGGTGCCCGGCGATCCGGTTCCCGACGCCGCGGGAGCCCGAGTGCAGGAAGAGCCACACCGTGTCGGTCTCGTCCAGGCTCACCTCGATGAAGTGGTTGCCCGAGCCGAGCGAGCCGAGCTGGCGCTGCCAGTCCTTCACGTAGCCGGCCGGGTCGAAGCCGACCTCCGCGGCCATCCGGGTGAGCTCGTCAACGCGTGGTTCCGCGGTCGCGACGACGCGGTTGTTCTTGCCGCCCGCCGAGAGCGGGATGGCACGCTCGATCGCCTCGCGCAGTGCCGACAGCGGCGTCGGCGCCGCCTCGACGTCGTCGCGGGTGAACTGGGTGCGCACGGCGATCATGCCGCAGCCGATGTCCACGCCGACGGCAGCGGGCATCACCGCGCCGAGGGTGGGGATGACCGAGCCCACGGTCGCGCCGAGGCCCAGATGCGCATCCGGCATCAGGGCGAGGTGCGGGTGGATGAATGGCATCCGCGATGTGGTGACCGCCTGGTCTCTGGTGTTGTCCTCCAGCAGGGAGGCCCAGTTCAGCAGGCGGTTCGAGATTCTCTCCATTGTCCTTTCGTCTCTTCTCGGGGTGGTCCGGGAACGGCCCACGCACCTCGAAGCGAGGAGGAGAGGACAGCCCCGGGAACGGTCGGGGCTGTGCGGCATCCGTGGATGCGGTGCTACAGCCCCCGAGAGCGCTCATTCTGCGGGAGGGCGCGCTGATAGCGCTTCAGGTCGAGGCTGTCGTGCCGCATCCTGATCCTTCCGCCGTGAGCGTTCCGCTGGGGCCGTCCTGCGCCGGTCGGCGCAGGATTCCAGACCTTACACGCTCGCGGCTCGCCCTGTCCAGCACCGGAGCTCACCCCAACGGCACCGAAACCCCCGACCCCAGCCGCTTCATGACCAGCGTCGACGTCATCCGCTGGATGCCCGGCAGCCCGCCGAGCTCGCCGTCGTAGAGCTCCTGGTAGGCCGCCAGGCTCGGCGTCAGGATGCGCAGCATGTAGTCCGGGTCGCCGAAGAGGCGTTCGGCCTCGATCACGTTCGGGATGGCGACCACCGCCTCCTCGAACGCCCCGACCGTGTCCGGGTCGGTGCGGCTGACCGTCACGAACACGATCGCCTCGAACGTCAGTCCGACCGCGGTCGGCGACACGACCGCGCGGTACTGCTCGATGACGCCCGACTGCTCCAGTTCGCGCACCCGGCGGTGGCAGGCCGACAGGCTCAGCCCGACCGTGGAGGCCAGTTCTGTGACGCTGATGCGGCCGTCCTGTTGGAGGGTTGAAAGAATCTCCCGGTCGAGGCTGTCCATGAAAACTATTCTCCCGCTGTTTCGGCGATTCCGCCGCAGATATCGAAGCACCTTTCGCAGATATTGCCGTAGCTTCTGCGTCATGAATCCCGCACTGGTCGCGCAGTTCTGGACGATCGGCGTCCTGCTGACGCTGACGCCCGGCGCCGACTGGGCCTACATCATGGGCGCCGGCGTGCGCGCGAAGTCCGCAGCGCCCTCGATCCTCGGGATGCTGACCGCCTACGCAGTGGTCATCGCGGCCGTCGCGCTCGGTGTCGGCGCGCTCGTCACGCGGTTCCCCGTCGTCCTCACGACGCTCACGCTCGGCGGCGGCGCGTACCTGGTCTGGCTCGGGATCACCGCCCTCGTCAAGCGGGCCGAGCCGGTCGGGCCGCACGGCGAGCCGATCGTCGGGAGCGCGACCTCGCAGTTCCTCCGCGGCGCGGGGGTCTCCGGGTTCAACCCGAAGGGCCTGCTGCTGCTGCTCGCGCTGCTGCCGCAGTTCACGTCGCCGACCGGGATGCCGGCGGCGGTCCAGATGCTGGTGCTCGGTGCGATCCAGCTGGCCGACATCGCAGTCATCTACACGATGGTGGCCCTGCTCGCGCGGCGGTTGCTGCGGTCCCGGCCGCGCGCTCTCGTGATCGTGGGGAAGCTGTCCGGTGCGATGATGGTGCTCATCGGCGTGAGCCTGCTCGTCGAGCGGTTCCTGCAGCACTGACCCGCGTCGGCCGCGCCGAACTCAGAACAGGTTCAGCGCCGCCCACTGCAGCAGGATGACGGTCTTCCCGTCCACGATCCGCCCGTCCGCCACCATCGCGAGAGCCTCGTCGTAGCGGACGACGACCGGTTCAATCTCCTCGCCCTCCTCGGCCACGCCGCCCCCGCCGACGATCTCGCCGGGCCGGTACTCGGCCGCGTAGAAGTGCACGCGCTCGGTCACCGAGCCCGGGCTCATGAACAGGTCGAACAGGTGGCGGAGGTCGCCCACCCGCACGCCCAGCTCCTCGGCGGCCTCACGGCGGATCGCCTCCTCCGGGGCGTCCCCGTCCAGCAGGCCGGCGGCAGCCTCCACCAGCATCCCGTCCGGGTGGCCGTTGACGTACGCCGGGAAGCGGAACTGCCGGGTGAGCAGCAGGGTGCGCGCGGCTGGGTCGTAAAGCAGCACGGTCGCGCCGTTGCCGCGGTCGTAGGTCTCGCGCGCCTGCGTCACCCACGCGCCGTCGCGCCCGCGGTAGTCGAAGGTGGTCCGGCGCAGGACGTGCCAGCCGTCGGACACGACCTCCACGTCGGTGACTTGGACGGACGGATTTCCGGTCGCGTCGAGGCCGGTGCGATGCAGCCCGGTGCGTCCCCTGCTGTCCGGGACGTCGTGCCCGGGTCGTGCGTCGTGCTCCGTGGATCCCTCACCGCTCATGGCAGGAGGGTATCGGACCTCTCTCCCGGGCGAATGTACGAGCCGACGATCTCGCGGACCTCGACACCGCCGCCTTGCCAGGTGGCGGGGTTGCGGCGGGCGATCGCGAGCGCGGCCTCCCGGTCGGCGGCCTCCACGATGCCGATGCCCGCGATGATCTCCTTGCTCTCGGTGTACGGCCCGTCCGTGACGCCGTCGCCGCGCACGGAGGTCGCCTCCGTGAACGGGGCGAGCGCGAACGCCGCGGTCAGCGATCCGTCGCCGATCAGGTCCTCCGAGTGCCGGTCGTGCTCGGCGAGCTCCTCGGGAGTGCCGGCGACGCCGTTGCCGTAGATGAAGATGGCGAACTGGGCCATGAGCGATCCTCTCTGTCGTCACCAGGACGTCGAACCGGCCGGTGCGGATTCGACAGCGTCAGCGCAGTTTCCGCCGCATGGCACGCACGGCCAGGATGTCGGCCGCGTCGGCATCCTGCGCCTTCACGATGGCCTTGTCCGACTTGAGCGGCAGGTCGTAGCCGTTTTCGACCTCCACCCCGGCCAGGATCAGCCGGGCACGGGCGATCTCCGCGTCGAAGACCGCGCCAAGCAGCAGCACGACGTTGGCGATCCAGATCCACAGCAGGAACACGATGATCCCGGCGAGCGTGCCGTACGTCTTGTCGTAGTGCCCGAAGTTCGCCACGTAGAAGGCGAACAGGGCGGAGGCGACGCCGAGCAGGACGATGGCCACGACGGCCCCGGGGGTCAGCCAGCGGAACTTCGGTTGTCGGATGTTCGGCGTCGCCGAGTACAGCAGCGCGACCAGCAGCACCAGTGCGAACACGACCACCGGCCAGCGCAGGATCGACCACGCCGTCTTGGCCGCGTCCCCGACACCGAGAACGTTGCCGAGCGCCTGGAGGACCGGCCCGGAGATCACGAGCAGCACAGCCACGATGGCGATGAGAACCAGCGACGCGAGTGTCACGCCGAGCTGGACCGGGCGCAGCGCGAACGCCGACCGGCCCTCCCGCACGCCGTACACCCGGTTGAGCGCGCGCCCGAAGCCGCCCACGTACCCGGACGCCGACCAGATCGCGCCGACGATGCCGATCACCAGCGCGACGCCGGTGGCGGGGGAGGTGGCGAGTGCCTCGATGGGGGCCTGGATCACAGTGAGCATCCCGGGAGCGAGCTGGTCGATCATCCCGAACAGCGCATCGATGCCCGACTTGCTCTGACCGACCAGACCGAGCACGCTGACGAGCGCGATCATGGCCGGGAACAGCGACAGCACGCCGAAGTAGGTGAGTCCCGCCGCGAGGTCGGTGCACGACGCCTGGCCGAAGCTGCGCAGCGTGCGCTTGAGGATGTAGCCCCACGGCAGGCGGCGCCGGGAGGCCTCAGCGGCCACGCGTCATCCCTCGCGCCACAAGAGCGGCGGCGCCACCCAGCACCGTCAGGAACGCCGCAGCGGCGATGACGGGGTGCGACCGGATCTGCACACGCACGTTGAAGGTGGCGAAGATGTCGTCGAGCGTCCCGGCGAGCTGGTCGCGCGTCTCCTCCAGCTCGAGCTTCAGTGTGTTCATCCCCTTGCCGCTCACGGCCGTTCCCCCTTCAGCGCCTGCACGTCGGCCTTCAGCTCCGGCCCCAGATCCTCCGGGACCGGCGGCATCCCGCGCTTCAGCATCCCCCGGCCGATGAGGGCGATGATGATCGCCAGCACGATCAGGATGCCTGCGACGATGAGCGCCGCCAGCCAACCGGGCACGATGAGCGCGAACGCGAACACGGCGGCCGCGACGAGGACGCCGAGCGCGAAGAACACGAACACCAGGGCGCCGACGAGGAGTCCGGCTCCCACCCCCGCGGCCTTCGCCTTCGCCGTCATCTCGGCTTTGAACAGGGCCAGCTCGGCGCTGAGCAGCCGCTTGAGCTGGGCTGTCGCGTCGCGCGTCAGCTCCGGCAGCGGCCGGAGTCCGCGGGTGGTCCGGCGGCGCTCGCGGGGGAGCGCGGCCTTGTTCTCGGTCATTGCGTGGCCTCCCTGGGTTCGCGTCCGAACGTACCCCACGGCTGGGGAGGTGCCAAGGGAGCGCCCTCACCGCGTGGCCCACGCGATGGTGCACACTAGTCGCATGAGCGGCATCGGCGGCAAGGGGGCGGGCGGCGGCGGATCGGCCGGCATCAGACCCGGGGGAGTGCTCGTCGCGGTCGTCCCCGGTCAGCCGACTGCGGTGCTCGACGCGGCGGCGCGGCTCGCCGACGACCTGGACGTCCCGCTGGTGTGCGCCAACGTCGACCCCAACCGGTACCTGGTCTCCAGCTACGTCGACGGCACCGTCGTCGCGCTGCCGTACGACCCCGACCTCCCCGAAGTGGAGGACGAGACCTTCGACGCCGAGCTGGAGTCCGACATCCGGGAGGCGCTGAACGGCCGCGGCGTCCCGTACTCCCTCAAGCAGCTCGCGGGCGACCCGGCCTGGGCGCTCGCCCGCCTGGCGGACGAGATGGACGCGCGGTACATCGTGGTGGGCACGCGCGAGGCGGGCCTGCGTGGCAGCCTCCGCGAGTTCTTCAACGGCTCCGTCGCGGTGCACCTGGCGCATCGGCAGCACCGGCCCGTGATCGTGGTGCCGCTGGCGCCGGTCAGCGGGTCGGGCGCGCTGCCGTGGGAGGACCCGCCGGTATAGTGGTCCAGCGGCGATGGATCTCGCCGGGGCCCACGGCCCGAACCGCGACGGTCGCTGATAGTTCCTGCGCTTCATTGTGAAGGGTGGATGCCGCTTGCCCGCGAGAACCCCGTTGCCTGTGCACCTGCACTGGCGCTCCGTCCTGCTCGTCTTCGCCGGCGGTGCGATCGGCACCACCGTGCGCTACCTGCTGTCGGCCGCCGTGCCGACCGTGGGCGGCATCCCGCTCATCACGCTCGTCATCAACGTGACCGGCGCGTTCGTGCTCGGCTGGCTGCTGGAGGCGCTGGCCCTGCGGGGACCGGACGCCGGGCGGCGCCGCGACCTGCGGCTGTTCGCCGGCACCGGCATCCTGGGCGGGTACACGACCTACAGCTCGTTCGCGGTGGACACGGACGGGCTGTTCGTGGCGCACAACCCCGGCGGCGGCATCGGGTACGCGGTGGCGACGATCCTGATCGGCGCGTTGGCGTCGGTGGCGGGGATCGCCGCTGCTGCTGCGCTCGGGAGGCGACGTGCGCGCCGGGCGGGGGCGGTCGAGTGACGCCGCTGCTGGTGCTCGCCGTCGCGGTCGCGGGCGGCCTCGGAGCGGTGGCGCGGCTGGTGTTCGACGGCGTGCTGCGCAGCCGGTTCCGGATCAACTTCCCGTTCGGCACGACGGTCATCAACGTGACGGGGTCGTTCCTGCTGGGTCTCGTCACCGGGCTGGCGCTCGCGCACGGCCTGCCGCCCGAGTGGCGGGCCATCCTGGGGACCGGGTTCCTCGGCGGCTACACGACGTTCAGCACCGCGAGCTACGAGACCGTGCGGCTGGCGCAGCAGCGGCGGTACCGGGCGGCGCTGTTCAACGGCGTGGGCATGCTGATCCTCGCGCTCGCCGCGGCCGGACTGGGACTGTGGCTGGGCGGCCTGCTCTGAGGCCGTCGCCGCGCAGGCTCAGGCCTGCTGCTCCATCCACCACTCGGTGAACTCCCCGGCTCGGCCGTCGTCGGCCAGCACCACCACCCACAGGTTCGAGTAGGTGGGCCCGTCGTGGTAGTCGGTGACGCCCTCCACGAAGTATTGCGACCCGTCCTGGCCGAGCAGCCGCCACTCGAAGTCGACCGAGCCGGGGTCGTCCTGCGCGTCGAGCCAGCCCTCCACGATCTCGAGGTGACCGTCCCACGGCTCGGCGAACGGCTCGGTGCGGTAGCTCGCGTCCTCGGTGAAGAGGGCCCGGATGTCGTCGGGGTCGTTCGTCTCCCACGCGCGGCGATAGCGGTCGATCCAGGACGTGATCGCGTCGGCCATGTTCCCCGTTATACGCCCAGGCCGTGCGCGCCCGCCAGACTTGACAGCGCGCCGCTACTCTGGGCGCATGGTGGGGATCTTCCGCGAGTGGTCGGAGTTCAACGTCGCTGTCGCGGGCGCCGGCGCGGCCCTGGGCGGCCTCCTGATCGTGGCGCTGTCGGTCAACATCCGGCAGATCGCGGAGTCGCGGGGGCTCGCCGCGCGGGCCGGTGCGTCGATCGCGACCCTCATCCTCGGCGTCGCGCTGAGCTGCGCGGCGCTCATCCCCGGGCAGGTGCCGTGGGGGTTCGGCGTGCAGGTGGTCGTGGGGACGCTGATCGGCGGGTTCGTCGCCGTCCGGTCGTCGATCGCGATCCGGCGGGACTCGGCGACGACGGGGTACGGACGGTACGACGCCGAGCGCATCTCCCTGTTCACGGTGCCGTTGCTGCTGGACCTGGCCGGCGGAGTGCTGCTGCTCAGCGGGGTCGCGGCGGCCGGGCTCGTGCTCGTTGCGGTGGCGACGATCCTCGCGATCGTGACCACCGTGGTCTTCTCGTGGGTGGCGCTGGTGGAGGTGCTGCGGTAGGTCGCGCGGTCAGCTCCGGGCCCGATCAGCTTCGCGCGAGGGCGAGCTGCGGCAGGGCGTCGAGCAGCGGCGCGAGCTCGGGGATGCTGTGCGCCTCCTGGAGGGCGGCCTCCAGCGCGTCGTCGTGCACCGGACGGGCGCTGTCGAGCAGTTCGTGGCCTCCGGAGGTCAGCTCGGTGTAGATGCCGCGCCGGTCGTCCAGGCAGTCGATGCGGGTCAGGAGGCCGCGCTCCTCCAGGCGGTTGACCAGTCGGGTGGTCGCTGACGGGCTCAGCGCGCTGGCGCGGGCGAGCTGCTGCATGCGCATGTGCCAGCCGTCCTGCCGGCTGAGTGCGTCGAGGACGGTGTACTCGACGACGGAGAGGCCGGCTGCGCGGGAGAGCGCCTTCTCCAGCTCGTTCTCGATGAAGTTGTGCAGTGCGGCGAGGGTGCGCCAGCCCTGTGCGCGCACCTCGACGGCGTCGTCGGCGATGCCCATGTGCGGTCTCCTCGTGTTCTGTTGGTGGCTCGTGCTTGCGCAAAGTAATTGCATGTGCAACTATTTATGACGCGTCTGCAAGTACTTAGTGTACGCGGTCGCCCCTCCCATCCCCGACTTTCCCAGGAGTTCTCATGCCTGCTGGCCTGATCGCCCTCGCGCTGGGCGGCTTCGGCATCGGCCTCACCGAGTTCGTCATCGCCGGCCTGCTGCCCGAGGTGGCCGCCGACTTCCACGTCGACGCCGCCGCGGCCGGCTGGCTCATCTCCGGCTACGCGCTCGCCGTCGCCGCCGGCGCGATCGGCCTCACCGCCGCCGTCACCCGCCTCCCGCGCAAGACCGTGCTGCTGGGATTGATGGTGCTGTTCATCCTCGGCAACGCGATCTCCGCCCTGGCGACCGACTACCCGACGATGCTCACCGGACGCCTCGTCGCCGCCCTCTGCCACGGCGCCTTCTTCGGCATCGGCTCGGTCGTCGCCGCGAGCCTGGTCGACCCCAGCCGCAAGGCGCGGGCCATCGCCATCATGTTCACCGGTCTGACGGCCGCAAACGTCCTCGGCGTGCCGTTCGGGACGCTGCTCGGTCAGCAGTTCGGGTGGCGGTCGACGTTCTGGGCGATCACGGTCGTGGGAGTAGTGGCGTTGGCGGGTGTGGCGGTGCTGGTGCCGGGCGGCTCCGCGGCTTCCGGCCAGGACTCCGGTGCTGCCTCCGGTCTCCGCACCGAGCTCCGCGCCTTCCGCTCCGGCCAGCTCTGGCTCTCGCTGGCGGCGACCGTCCTCGGCTTCGGCGGGATGTTCGGCGCCTTCACCTACATCGCCTACACACTGACCGGGCTCTCGGGCTTCCCCGCGGCCGCGGTCCCGTGGCTGCTGATCCTGTTCGGGCTCGGGCTGTTCGCCGGGAACGCGGTCGGGGGGAGGTTCGCCGACCGCTCGATCGACGGGACGCTGCTCGTGGTGCTGGGCGTGCTCGCGGTGATCCTCGCCGCGTTCGCGCTGCTCGCCGCCCAACCGGTCGCCGCCGTCATCGCGCTCGTGCTGATGGGGGCGTTCGGCTTCGCGACGGTCCCCGGCCTCCAGCTCCGCGTCCTCCGCTCGGCCGACGCCGCTCCGACGCTGGCCTCCGGCGCGAACATCGCCGCGTTCAATGTCGGAAACGCCCTCGGCGCCTGGCTGGGCGGCCTCACCATCGCGGCCGGGCTCGGCTACGCGTCGCCGCTGTGGGTCGGAGCGGCGATGACCGTCGCAGCCCTCGGCGTCGTCGCGGTCGCGGCGGCCGCCCGAAGCGGACGCTTCCGGTCCAGTAGACGGGGGGGTACACTCGCACCTGTCTCGAACGGAAGACCGACGATCAGGGGGTGATCGTGTGGTGGATGTGCCCGAAGTGCGGCGCTCCTCTCTCGCTCCCCTGCGGCTTCTGATCGGATCCCTCGTCCTCGGCGGCGGCATCGTCGCGCTGGGACTGCTGTTCGGCGGCGGCACCGCGAACGCGGTCGATTCGCCGGCCCCCGGCCCGCTGGGCGGAGTGGCCGCGACTGTTGCGTCGGTGACGCCTGCGGCTCCGGCTCCCGTGCGGGAGGTGGCGGCGCAGGTCGTCCAGCCGGTGGCGAGCGTGGTGCAGCAGGTGGCCGCCGCCGCGCCGGTGGAGGCCGTGGTGAGTCCGGTCGCCCACGTGGCGGATCGGGTGGTGGCGGCGCCGGCGGAGCTGGTCGCTCCCGCCGCTGCGGCACCGGCCTCGGGTGGCGGGGCCTCGGGCGCTGGGTCCTCGACCTCCGGAGCGTCCGGGCAGGCCGCCGACACCACTGCTTCACTGGCGCCGAGCACCCTCGCACTGGTGAGAACTCTTGCCGCGCCGCTCACTCAGGTGACGTCGGTGCTCGCGAACCACCCCGTCGGCACGCTCACCGCGCCGATCGCGGCCGCCGCTGACGGCGTCCTCGCGGGCGTCGCGGGAGTCGTGGTGGGCACCGTCCGACCGGTTGCCGTTCCCGGAGTCGCTGGGCCCGCGGGCGAGCAGTCCGCCATCCCGTCGGTCGACGTCCAGCCGGCCGTCGCTCCTGTGTCTGCCGCTGCGGCGAGCACTGTGCGTGCCGATGCTCCCTACTCGCCGACCTTCGTGTCGACCGCCGGCGCGCCCTCCGCGCTGCTAGCTGACGCCCCGCGCGGCGACTCCGACGTGCCATCGCCGGGAACCCCTTCGGGTGTGCTCGGCACGAGCCCGGGCGCCGCCCAGGCTGGCGGTTACAGCTCAGGGTTCGCCACGCTCGGAGGCAGCGCGGCCTGGCCCGCAACGGCCGTGAGTGGCCGCGCCGGCCTCCCGGCGGACGACGACCTCCCGACTTCACCCGGATTCGATCACGACATCAGCCCCGACTGAGTGGGCCCCTTCTGCTGAGCGCATCCGCGCGACGCAGAAACGGACCCGAGCTCCCGACCGGGAGTCACGAACTCACTCGAAAGGCTGAACGATGAACAAGTATGTCTCCAGAGGGTTGTGGTTCACCCTCTGCGTCGGCGGGCTCTGGCTCGCCGGCACCGCGGCCGCGAACGCCGCGGAACAACCGATAACAACAGGATCCGGCGGCGTCGCATCCGGCGACCAGACTGCGATCGGCGTCACGGCGCCGGTGACCGTGACCGGAAACGGGATCGCCGTGCTCGGCGACTCCACGGCCTCCGGCACCTCCGCCGCTCCGGCAGCGCCTGCGCAGGCTCCCGTCGTCACCACCAGCGGACTCGGGTCCGTGGCCGGCGGCGACCAGGCCCTGCTCAGCGTGTCCGTGCCGGTCACGGTGTCCGGGAACGCGGCGAGTGCGGCGGGCGACGCGACCAGCGGCGCTGCGCCGGCGGCCGTGGCACCTGCGCCCGCGGCTGCCGCGCCCGAGCCTGCGACGACCTCGGGTTCGGGTGGTGTGCTGTCCGGCGCGCAGGCGCCGGTCGCCGCGGCGGTTCCGGTGAACGCGACCGGCAACTCGGTGGCGGTGTTGGGTGACGCGAGCAGCGGAGGTTCGGCCGCTCCGGCGTCCACCACCTCCACCGCTCCCGCCTCAGGTCTGACGACCTCAGGTTCCGATGGTGTGCTGTCGGGTGCTCAGGCGCCGGTCGCCGCGGCGGTTCCGGTGAACGCGACCGGCAACTCGGTGGCGGTGTTGGGTGACGCGAGTAGCGGCGGATCTTCGACGTCCGCTCCTGCGTCTGCTGCTGGCACTCCTTCCACCTCGGGCGCGAACGGTGTGCTGTCCGGGGCGCAGGTTCCGGTGGGCGCGGTGGCTCCTGTGACCGCTTCCGGCGACTCGGTGGCGGTGTTGGGTGACGCGAGCAGCACCGGTGGCGTGACCGCTCCTGCCACGTCGGGCGCGGTCATGCCGGTCACGACGGGTGACGGCAGCATCCTCGGTGGCGCGCAGGTGCCGATCGGTGTCGCACTTCCGGTCACAGCGGGCGGCGACGCCGTGGCTGTCGGCGGGAATGCGACGACCGGCGCCGTGACCACTCCGGTCGCGTCCGGTACGACGATCACGGGGACGGGTCAGACCGACGGGACCGCAGGGCCCGGAGCCACGACCGGGATCGTGACCGACCCGGCAACGGGGGCCTCCGCCGCACTGGGCTCGACGGCGCTCGGCGGAACCGCCCTGGGCTCGTCAGCGCTGGGCTCGTCAGCCCTGGGCTCGTCAGCGCTGGGTTCATCGGCGCTGGGTTCGACCGCGCTCGGATCCACCGGGCCGACCGCATCCGTGCTGGCGTCGACCGGTTCGGACGCGCTGACCTTCGGGTCGATCGCCGCACTGCTGGCGATGCTCGGAACCGTGCTGCTCTTCGGAGCGGCGAACAGGGAGCGCCGCCACCACACGCGGTGACGGAGGCTCTCGCACTACGCGACAGGGCTGGGTCGGTCGCAGGACCGGCCCGGCCCATCGCCGCGCGCACTCCGCACTCCTCAGAACCCGATCGGCCGCCCCGGTGTCAGCGGCGCCTCGCTTGCGTCGAACATCTCCCCGCAGTTGTATTCGGCCTCCCGCCGTTCGACCTCCGCGATCAGGGCCTTGTTCAGCATCTCGGACCAGCTGCTGTCCTTCTCTTCGAAGGAGGTCGAGCGGTAGGCCGCGCGGGCGCGGTTGCGCAGCGTCTCGGACAGGTAGAACGTGACCGTCGTCCTCCGGGCCGTGGTCACGGTGCCGGCGACAGCGGTCGGCCGCTCGGGCGTCTCCGCCGGACGCTCATCCGCGAGCGGGCACTCCTCCTGCACGTCCAGGATGTCCTCCGCGTCCGGGATGGCCGGGGAGAGGTCTTGAAGAGTCACGAACGAACCTCGCAAAATACCGCATGTGTCATCTACCGGCAACATACTACGAGATGAGATGGCAGGAGACCAGAGAAGGAGCAGACGCCTGTCTCAGCGCGACAGGCGCTCGACGATCGCGCCGAAGAGCTGCGGCCGCGCGGTCGCGGTCGGCACGATCCGCGGACGGAACGGCGACCGCGCGGCGACCACCAGCCCGGTCGTCAGCATCCGGAAGTCCCGCGTCGTCGCCCGCCACGCACGCTCGTACTGCTCGGTGTTCCCCGCGCGCACGGCGGCGACGGCGGCGCGCGCCTGCGCGAACCCCACCCGCATCCCCTCGCCGGTGAGCGCGTCGACGTACCCGGAGGCGTCCCCCGCCAGGAGCACGCGGCCGGACGCCCGGGAGCGCGAGCGTTGCAGGAGCGGTCCGGCGCCGCGCGCGTCCGTCACCGGTTCCGCACCCGCCAGGCGGTCGGCGAGCTCCGGGATCGTGGCGATCGCGCCCTCCTGGTCGAGCGGGCGCGGGCCGAGCACGGCGACGCCGACGGTGCGGTCGTCCACAGGCGTCACGTAGGCCTCCACGAGGGGGGACCAGTGCACCTCGACCAGGTCCGTCCACGGCGCGACCGCGTAGTGCCGGCGCAGCCCGTACCGCCGCCGGACGGGGTGCTGCGCGCGCCCCTCCAGCCCGAGCAGCCGCCGGACGGGGGAGTGGAGGCCGTCCGCGGCGATCACCCACGGTGCGTCGATCGTCTCCCCGCCGGCGAGGCTCAGCTCCACACCGTCCCTGCGCTGGGTCAGCGCGGCCACGCGTCCGCGGACCACCGGCGTCCCCAGCTCGGCGGCGCGCCGGGCCAGCTCGCGGTGCAGCACCGTGCGGCGGACGCCGCGTCCCGGCCGCTCGGCGAAGCGGTGCTCGACGCGTCGCGCGCCGTCCAGGTAGGCGATCCCGTCGAGCCGGTGGCCGGGCGGGTCGACCCCGATGCGGTGGAGGGCGGCGAGGGCGCCAGGCATGAGGCCCTCCCCGCAGGCCTTGTCGATCGGATCGTCGCGGGGCTCCACCACGACGACCTCCATGCCCGCGAGCCGCGCTTCGATGGCGCACGCCAAGCCGATCGGACCACCGCCGACCACGACGAGCTCGGTCGTCATGCTGAGGCGGAGGAGGCCGACGAGGCGGACGCGGCGGCGGGGGAGGCGAGCGCCCGGTTCTCGCACGGGAGCCGGAAGGCGAGCAGCAGCACCGCGTTCAGCACGGTGAAGGCGAGCGCGGTGATCCACGCCGTGTGCACGAGCGGGAGGGCGAACCCCTCCACGACGACGGCGACGTAATTCGGGTGACGCAGCCACCGGTACGGGCCGCGCTCGACCAGCGGGAGGCCGGGGACCACGATGACGCGCGTGTTCCAGCGCGGGCCGAGCGTCGCGATGCACCACCAGCGCAGCGCCTGGCTCGCCAGCACGAGCACGAGCATGGGCCAGCCGAGCCACGGCAGGAACGGCCGGTCGAGCAGCCAGACCTCGGCGAGGCACGCGAGCAGGAGGCCGGTGTGGAGGGCGACCATCGGCGGGAAGTGCGCGCGACCGTACTCGACGCCGCCGCGGGCGAACGACCAGCGGGCGTTGCGCGCGGAGACGACGAGCTCGGCGATCCGCTCGGCGCCGGTGGCGAGGATGAGGACGGTGTACCAGATCACGCGGCCGAGCCGATCGTGCGCGCGGCGGTGTCCGCGGCCTCCGTCCCCGCCGCCCACCTCAGCAGCACCAGCTCGCTGGTCACGCCGGGCCCGAGCGCGAACAGCAGCCCGACCGTCCCGGCCGGGTGCGCGTCCAACTGCTCGGCCAGCACGTGCAGCACCGCCGCCGACGACAGGTTGCCCACGCGCGCCAGCGACCGCCAGCTCGCCTCCAGGGCGTCCTCCGGCAGGTCGAGCGCCCGGGCGAAGGCTTCCAGCACCTTCGGGCCGCCGGGGTGCGCGGCCCAGGCGCTGACGTCGGACACCTCCAGATCGTGCTCGGCGAGGAGGCCGCGGGCATCGTCGGCGAAGTTGTTGTCGATCACGTCGGGCACACCGGCGCTCAAGACGATGCGGAAGCCGGTCCCGCCGATGTCCCAGCCGATCACGTTCTCGGTGTCGGGGTAGATGCGGCTGCGGGTGTCGACGACCTCCGGGCCGGGGAGGCCGAGCTCGCGGGCGCGATCGTCGCCCGCCATCACGACCGCTGCGGCGCCGTCGCCGAAGAGCCCGCTCGCGACGATGTTCGCCATCGAGTCGTCGCGCGCCTGCACGGTCAGCGAGCACAGCTCCACCGAGAGCAGCACCGCGATCTCGCCGGGGTGCCCGGCCAGGTAGTCGTGCACGCGGGCGATCCCGGCCGCGCCGGCGACGCAGCCGAGCCCGAAGCTCGGTAGCCGCTTGACGTCGGGCCGCATCCCGAGCCGCTGCACGAGCTGGGCGTCGATGGAGGGGGCGGCGATCCCGGTGACGGAGGTGAAGAGGAGGTAGTCGACGTCCGTGGCCTGCAGGCCCGCGGTCGCGAGCGCCTGGGTCACGGCGCGCTCGGCGAGCGTGGTGCCCTCGGCGATGAAGAAGTCGTTCGACTCGCGGAACGATGCGATCGAGCTGTACCGCTCGAGCGGCATCACGAGGCTGCGCGTCTCGACCCCGCTGGCGGCGTGGATGCGCCGCATGACGGCCTGCCGCTGCGGGTCGCTGGTGATCATCGCGAGGAGCGCGGCGGTGATCTCGCCCTGGCTGTAGCTGCGGGCGGGCAGCACAGGCGCCACGGCGACGATACGGCTCACATGCGAAACGTACCACCGGGGTGGTTCCGGAGTGTGAGGTCGGGGTGAACTGCCAGACCGGGGCGGCGCGGTCAGCTCACGATGGCGAACGCGTCGATCTCCACCAGCATCTCCGCCCGCGGCAGCCCCGTGAACACCGTGGTGCGTGCGGGAAGCACCCCGGAGGCGACGCGGCCCGCCAGGAACTCCCCGTACGCCTCGTTCATGGCCGCGAAGTCGTCGCGCGTGGTCAGGTAGACGCGGAGCATCATCACGTCGTCGAAGCCGGCGCCGCCCGCCGCGAGCACGGTCTCCACGTTGCGGAGGGTGCGCTCGGTCTGCGCCTTCACGTCGCCGGGGTGGAGGTACTCGTTCGTTTCCGGGTCCACCGGACCCTGGCCCGAGACCTGCAGGAACGGGCCGCGCCTCACCCCTTGCGAGAAGGTGTGGGCGGGAGCGGGGGCGTCGGTGGTGGTGACAGCGATGCGGTCGGTCATGGGGTCTCCTTCGGTGGGGCGTGGGACGGCGTGGGCGCGGAGGCGGTCGCAGGCGACGCCCCCAACTCACCCGAGATGCGCTCGGTCGCCTCGCGCAGCACCGGCAGCAGCGCGAGCACGCCGTCGTGCGGCAGCACCACGTTCGGCACGGAGATCGACACGGCGGCGGCGACCCGTCCGTCCGGTCCGTGGACGGGCGCGCCGACGCAGTTCATGAAGGTCTCGTGCTCCTCGTGGTCCTCCGCCCAGCCGCGCTCGGTGCTGACCGCGACGTCGGCGAGCAGCCCGGCGACGGTGACGTGCGTCCGCGGGGTGAAGGCGTGGAGGTCGAGGCCGGCGGCGACGCGCTCGCGCTCGGCCGGGTCGAGGCCGCCCAGCAGAACCTTGCCGACCGCGGTCGCGTGAATGGCCGCGGGGAGGCCGATCCGGCTGTACATCCGCAAGCCCTGGCGGGACTCGACCTTGTCGATGTAGGTGACGACGCCGTCCTGGTAGGTCGCCAGGTGGACGGTCTGGCCGGTCTCGGCGGCCAGTGCGCGCAGGATCGGCGCCGCCGCGGTGCGCACGTCGACGGCGTCGAGCGCGTCGGACGCCAGCGCGAACACCGCCGGGCCGACGCGGTAGCGGTGCGCGGTGTCGTGGGCGGCGAACCCGCGCGACTCCAGTGTCTGCAGCAGTCGCAGGACGGTCGACTTGTGGACGCCCAGCTCGGCCGACAGCGCATCCAGTGTGCGCACGCCCCGCGACAGGAGGTCGAGGACGTCGAGCGCGCGGGCGACGGACTGGCTCATCGGATGCGATCCACGGGCGCGGCGGCCAGGGGCGCCGAGGACGGTGGCGCCGCGTGCCACGGGATCTCGCCCGGATGAACCCGCCAGCGCTCCCACACGTCGTCCGCCGCGCCCGCGATCGCGTCGCGCTCGCCGAAGGTCGGCACGGTCAGCGGCCGGTCGCCGTGGCCGATCAGCGTCAGTGCGGCGAGCGAGTGCCCGAGGCGGAGCGCGGCCGTGTCGTCCCGGCCCTCCGCGAACCCGGCGAGGAACCCCGCCGCGAACGCGTCGCCTGCGCCGACCGGCTCCACGACCTCCACGGTCAGGCATGGCACATGGGTCTCGCCGCCGTCGCGCCGGTACGCGGAGGCGCGGCGCTCCTCGTCCTTGAGCACGAGCGTCCGCAGGTGCGGGAGGTCGGCGAAGAGCCGGGCGGGGTCCGCGTGCCCGAAGTGGGCGTGCGCCTCCTCGTGCCCGGCGAAGAGCAGGTCGGCCTGGCCGAGGAGGCTGTCGAGCGCCGCGCGGTCGCGGCCGGTCCAGAGGGCGGGGCGGAGGTTGAGGTCGACGCTGACGAGGGTGTCCGGGCCGACGAGCGTGCGGAGGTTCGCCGCCACCTCCGCGGTGGAGTCCGAGAGCGCCGGCGTGATGCCCGAGGTGTGGACGATGGTCGCGCCGCCGAGCAGCGCGGCGGTGGGTTCGGCGCGGAGCTGCTCCACGCCGAGCGCGGAGGCCGCCGACCAGCTCCGGTAGTAGTGCATCCGGGTCCGTACGCCGCCGGGGCCGGCCACGGGCTCCTTCACGTAGAGGCCGGTCGGGCGGCCGGAGTCCCGCTCGACGGCCGAGGTGTCGACGCCGGCCTCGCGCGCGGCCGCGAGGACGCGGTCGCCGAAGCCGTCCACCCCGAGCCGTGACACCCACGCGGTCGGGAGGCCGAGGCGGGCGAGCGTGGTGGCGACGTTGAACTCCGCGCCGCCGACGTCGGACCCGAAGCTGTGCGCCTCCGCCAGCGGGAGGTGGTGGTCGGGATAGAGCACGACCATCGCTTCGCCGATGGTGACCAGAGCTGCAGGCGTCGCCATCCGTGCTCCCCTTCTCGTACCGTCGGCCTTTCG
The DNA here is from genome assembly GCF_041262565.1 of Leifsonia sp. EB41. Classification (NCBI taxonomy): domain Bacteria; kingdom Bacillati; phylum Actinomycetota; class Actinomycetes; order Micrococcales; family Microbacteriaceae; genus Leifsonia; species Leifsonia sp. EB41. The sequence continues at coordinate 2,304,788 of NZ_JBGCCJ010000001.1, forward strand.
CGAGGGACTGGGCTCATGCTAGACAAGAGTGCACTGGATGCGCAACGAGCGTTGCGCATCGTGCAATGACGAGGAGACGCATGGACGAGTTCAAGGCGGTGCCGCTCGGCTTCACCTCCGCCGACGTCGTCGACCTCCCGCGCACGCGCCCGCTGCTGCGCGACTTCCCGACGCCGATCGTGACCCTGAGCGAGTCCGCGGTCGCCCACAACCTCGCGACGATGGCCGACTGGTGCGCTGAGGCGGGCGTCGCCGTCGCGCCGCACGGCAAGACGACGATGAGCCGCGAGCTCTGGCAGCGCCAGCTCGACGCGGGCGCCTGGGGCATCACGGTGGCGACGCCGTGGCAGGCGTCGGTCGCGCTCGGCTGGGGTATCCCGCGGGTGCTGCTGGCGAACGCGCTGGTGCAGCCGGCGGCGCTGCGTGCGCTCGCGCCCGACGCGGACCGGCTGACCGTGTGGGCCGACTCGCCGCGCTCGGTGGAGATCATGACGGAGGCGCTGACGGACGCCGACCCGGCTGCCCCGCTCGCGGTCCTGGTCGAACTCGGCGGGGCCGGCGGGCGCACGGGGGCTCGCGGGGTGGAGGCGGCGCTCGCCGTCGCTGCGGCGGTCGCGGGCTCCCCGGTCCTGCGACTCGCCGGGGTCGCCGGGTACGAGGGCGCCCTCGCGCACGACGCGACGCCGGAGTCGCTCGACCGCGTCCAGCGCTACCTGGAAGAGCTGCTTGCCCTGCACGACGCGATCGAGGCCGCCGGGCTCTACCCGCCGGGCGGGCCGGTCATCCTCACGGCGGGAGGCAGCGCCTACTTCGACCAGGTCGCTGACGTGCTCGCGCCGCGCCGCACGACGGGAGGCGGCGCCCGGGACGTGGAGGTGCTGCTGCGGTCGGGCGCCTACATCACGCACGACGACGGCTTCTACCGCTCGATCACTCCGCTGCGCCGTGTCGGAGGCGGACGGCGCGAGTTCCACGCCGCGATCCACGGCTGGGCGACCGTGGTCTCCCGCCCCGAGCCGGGGCTGGTGCTCGTGGACGCGGGCAAGCGCGACCTCCCGTACGACGAGGGACTGCCGATCCCGCAGGCCATCCGGCGGTTCGGGGAGCCCGTGGCCGTCCCGCTGGAGGGCGCCGCCGTCAGCGCGCTCAACGACCAGCACGCGTTCGTGCGGGTGCGGGACGGCACAGCGGTGGAGGTCGGCGACGTCATCCGCTTCGGGCTCTCGCACCCGTGCACGACGTTCGACAAGTGGCGCGCGCTCGCCGTGGTGGACGACGCGCTCGCGGACGAGCCGAGGGTGATCGGGATGCTGGAGACGACGTTCGGATGACCACGCTCGACACGACAGGGAGCCCCATGCTGATCGAGACCCTCACCGCCGACCGCGCGCTCGCGGTGGTCCGCGCGCCGCGCATCGACGATCCCGCCGCGCTCTGCCGCGCGCTCGTCGCCGGCGGCATCCGCACCGTCGAGTTCACCTTCACCACTCCGGACGTGGAGGCCGTGATCGAGGCGGCCGCCGCCGACCCGCACGGCGCGCTGGTCGGGGCGGGCACCGTGACGGACGAACGCACCGCGGAGGCGGCCATCGCGGCGGGCGCGCAGTTCTTGGTGACGCCCGGGCTCAGCGCGGGCGCGGCAGCGGTCGCGCGCGAGGCGGGGGTGCCGATCATGCTCGGGGCGCTCAGCCCGTCGGAGGTCATGCGGGCGGTCGAGCTGGGATCGGCCGCGGTGAAGGTGTTCCCGGCGTCCGCTGTCGGGCCCGGCTACCTGAAGGATCTGCGCGGGCCGTTCCCCGGCACCCCGTTCGTGCCGTCGGGCGGCCTCCACGCGGGCAACGCGCGCGAGTGGATGGCGGCGGGCGCCCTCGCCGTCACGGCCGGGTCGAGCGTGGTCGGGGTGGGGGACATCGAGTCGGCGGCGTGGGACGCGGTGACCGAGAAGGCGCGCGCGTTCACCGCGGCGGCGGCCGGGTGAGCGCTGCCGTGGATGCCGCGCCGCTGCTCATCCGCGGCGGCCTCCTCCTCGACGGCAGCGGCCGGCCCGGACGCGTCGGGGACGTGCTCGTGGTGGGCGACCGGATCGTGGAGGCCGGCCGCCCGCTGAACGCCACCGGCGCCCGTACGATAGACGCCGCCGGTCTCGCTGTGGCTCCCGGCTTCATCGACATGCACGCGCACGCCGACCTGGCCGTCCTCGACGATCCGCTGAACCTGGCCGCCGTCACCCAGGGCGTGACGACGCAGGTCGTCGGCCAGGACGGCCTGTCGTACGCACCGGCGAGCGAGGGGACGCTCGGCGTCCTGCGCGAGCAACTCGCCGGCTGGAACGGCCCGCGGGGTCCGGAGGCCGGCTGGGCGGAGGTCGCCGGCTACCTGGCCGAGGTCGATCGGCGCGGACCCGCGGCGAATGTCGCCTACCTGGTCCCGCACGGCACGGTCCGCCTCAACGTCGTCGGGACGGACGACCGGCCGGCGACACCGGCCGAGCTCGCGGCGATGCGCGCCCAGGTCGACCGCGGGATGCGCCAGGGGGCCTTCGGTCTGTCGGCGGGCCTCAGCTACGCTCCGGGGATGTTCGCGGACACCGCGGAGCTGGTCGCGCTCTGCGAGGTCGTCGCGGCGCGCGGCGGGTACTTCGCCCCGCACCAGCGCTCCTACGGCGCGGGTGCGCTGGAGGGCTACGCGGAGATGATCGGGATCGCCCGCCGCTCCGGCTGCGCCCTCCACCTCACGCACGCGACCATGAACTTCGCCGTCAACCGCGGGCGCGCGGGCGAGCTGCTCGCCCTCATCGACGGGGCGCTCGCGGTCGGCGTGGACATCACCCTCGACAGCTATCCGTACCTCGCCGGGTCGACCACGCTCTCCGCCCTGCTGCCCGGTTGGGCGGCGGCCGGCGGCCCCGATGTCACGCTGCGACGACTTCGGGACCCCGCGGACCGGGCACGCATCGTCCACGAGCTGGATGTCGCAGGCTCCGACGGCGCGCACGGCGTCCCCGTCGACTGGAGTGCCGTGGAGGTCTCCGGGGTCCGCGATCCCGTGCTCTCGAACCGGGTGGGTCGCACGATCGCCGACCTCGCCGCCCGGGAGGGCCGGCCTCCCGCCGGCCTCGCCCTCGACCTCCTGGCCGCCGACCGGCTCGGCACCGGCATCCTCCAGCACGTCGGCGACGAGGACAACGTCCGCACGGTGATGCGCCATCCGCGGCACACCGGCGGCAGCGACGGCCTCCTCGTCGGGGACAAGCCGCACCCGCGCGCGTGGGGGACCTTCCCGCGCTACCTCGGTCACTACGTCCGCGAGGAGGGCGTCCTGACCCTGGAGGACGCGATCGTCCACCTGTCGGCGCGGCCGGCAGCGCGGCTCGGGCTCACCGACCGGGGCAGGATCGCGCCGGGGATGGTCGCCGACCTCGTGCTGTTCGACCCGGACACCGTCACCGACCGCGCCACTTTCGCCGAGCCGCGCCTCCAGGCTGCCGGCATTCCGTGGGTGCTCGTCGCGGGCGTCCCGGTCGTCGCGGACGGTCACCGGACGGAGGCCACGCCCGGCCGGGCGCTACGCTCGGCCTCATGCGCGCCTTCCTGATCCTGCACGGCTGGGGCAACTTCCGCCCGCCGGGGCATTGGCAGTACGAGCTCGCCGCCGCGCTGCGCGAGCGCGGTGAGCGCGTCGTCTACCCGCAGCTCCCGGACGCGCAACAACCGGACCTGAGCGCGTGGCGCGAGGCCGCGGCGGCAGCTCTCGCAGAGGCGTCGGAGGGCGAAGCCCGGGTGACTGTGATCGCCCACAGCCTGAGCGCGATGCTCTGGCTGGGCGCGCGGCCTGACGACACGGAGGCCGGGTCGGCCGTGGAGCGCGTCCTCCTCGTCGCACCGCCGTCGCCGGGTTACCTGCGTGAGAATCCGGAGGTCGCCGCGTTCGCCGCGCTCGAACCGACCCGCCCCGCGGCAGGGACCCGCATCGTCGCGTCCGACGCCGACCCGTGCAACCCGGAGGGCGCGGTCGCCGTCTATGCCGAGCCGCTCGGCATCCCGCTCACGACCATCCCGGGCGGCGGGCATCTCACGCCCGCGTCCGGATACGGGAGGTGGCCGTCGGTTCTCGACTGGTGTCTCGACCCGACGGCCACGATCGTCCCGCGCTAGCGCCGCGGGGGCGGAACGCTCAGCGTTCGGCGGCGCGCACGACCGCCACAAGGGGCTCGAACAGCGGGTCGCCGCGCTGGACGTCCATGACCTCGTCCACGATGTCCTCCGGCTCGGCGCGCTGGAGCAGCAGTTGCAGCTCCACGCTCTGCGTGTCCTCGGGCACGTCGAAGCGGAGCGCAGCGCCGATCGCGGCGAGCAGCGCCTCCGGGACGCCGCCGACGTACTGCACGTAGTCGGCGGCCGGGCCGACGAACCGGTCGTTGCGGCCGAGCTTGCGCAGCGGCTCGCGGCCGACGCGGGTCACCTCGTCCACCAGGTACGGGTTGCGGAACCGGTTCAGGATCTTCGCCCGGTACGCGGCCAGTTCCTCCGGGTCGAGCCCGTGCTTGGCGCTCAGCGCAGCCGACGTCTCCTCCAGTGCGGCCTCCGTCGCCGCCAGCACCGACGGGATGCCGATCGCCTCGCTGATGATCGTGGCGCCCGCCAGGAAGCCCGTGTAGGCCACCGTGGCGTGCCCCGTGTTGACCGTGAACAGCTTGCGCTCGATGTACGGCCCGAGGGAGTCCACGAAGTGCGCGCCCGGGATCGGCGGCACGTTCCCGTTGAACGGGCTGCGGTCGACCACCCACTCGTAGAACGTCTCCACCGTCACGTCGATCCCCGCGTCCGGCGCCTGGGCCGGCACGATCCGGTCGACGGCCGTGTTCGCGAACACCGCGCGCGCGGCCAGCTCGTCGCGGGTGTCGTCGTCCGGGAGGCCGTCCATCAGTTCGGCCGCGAGCAGGTCGGTCGCGCCGATGGCGTTCTCGCACGCCATCACCGCGAGCCGCGGAGCGTCGGACGCCCGGGCGGCGAGCCCGCGTGCGATCACCGGCGCGACGAAGCGCAGGATGCGCGGGCCGACGGCGGTGGTCACCACGTCCGCGGTCGCGATCTCCGCGACCAGCGCGTCCTCCGCGGTCGCGCTGTTGATCGCCCGGAAGCCCGTGACGGTCTTGGTCTCCGCGTCGTCCCCGACCAGGTGGACCTCGTACGAGTCCGCCGCGTCGAGCGCGTCGATCAGTTCGGCGTTGACGTCCGCGAACACCACCTCGTACCCGGCCTCGTGGAGCAGGAGCCCCACGAAGCCGCGCCCGATGTTGCCCGCGCCGAAGTGAACGGCTTTCATGCGACCCCCGTCTCAGTCGTTGACGTCGCCGAGCAGCGCGAACAGGGCGTCCGCGTCCGGCGCGTCGATGAGCTGCTGCACATCGTCCTCCTCCGAGAAGAGGATGGCGATCTTGCTCAGGATGTCGAGGTGCTCGTTGTTCTTCCCGGCGATGCCGACGACGAACCGCACCTCCTCGCCGCCCCAGTCGAGCGGCGAGGAGTAGCGGATGAAGGAGAGCGCCGAGCGCACGATCTCGTCCTTGGACTCGTTGGTGCCGTGCGGGATGGCCAGGCCGTTCCCCATGAAGGTGGAGACGGTCGCCTCCCGCTGCCCCATCGAGTCGACGTACCCCGGCTGCACGGCGCCCGCCCTGACGAGCAGCTCACCCGCCTCCCGGATCGCGTCCTCCCGCGTGGTCGCGCTGCCCGCGGCCACGACGTTCGCCCGGTCGAGAATCGTGTCGGTCATTTGGTGGCGTCCTCCGTGACGGTCTGCTGCTTGGCGACGAGGTCGACGACCTCGTCGTACTTGGGGCTGTTCATGAAGTTGTCGACGGACACGTGCAGCGAGTCAGGCGACTGGCCCTTGGCCCGGTCGGTGAGCTCCCGCTGCGTGATCACCAGGTCGGCCGTGCCGTCGAGGTTGCTGATGGCCTGATTCGTCACCGTGACCCCCTCCACGCCGGCCTTCTTGATCTTGTTCCGCAGCACGGACGCGCCCATCGCGGACGAACCCATCCCAGCGTCGCACGCGAAGACGATGTTGCGCACCAGCCGGTCGGTGCCGTCGCCCTGCGCGTCGCCGGTGTCGTGCTCGCCCTCCTGGACCAGGCCCTCGAGGATCGAGGACTCTTTGCCCTTGTTGGCCTCGGTCTGCGCGACGGCGGCGTGCAGGTCGCCCGCGTTGCCGCTGGCCAGGTCGCGCTTGCGGCTGGCCCGCAGGATGATCGAGGCGACCACGAACGACACCGTCGCGGCGCCGATCACCGAGAGCGTGACGCCCACGATGCTGCTGGCCGGCGACTGGATGAGCACCGCGATGATCGATCCGGGCGACGCGGGAGCGCGCAGGCCCGAATTGAACGTCACGTTGATCGCGATGCCGGTCATGCCGCCGAGGATCGCCGCGATGACGATCATCGGCTTCATCAGAACGTACGGGAAGTAGATCTCGTGGATTCCGCCGACGAACTGGATCAGCGCGGCGCCCGGGGCGCTCGCCTTGGCGATGCCGAGGCCGAAGATCGAGTAGGCGATCAGGATGCCGAAGCCGGGGCCGGGGTTGGCCTCCAGCAGGAACAGGATCGACTTGCCCTGCTGCTGCGCCTGCTCGATGCCGAGCGGGGTGAGCACGCCGTGGTTGATGGCGTTGTTGAGGAACAGCACCTTGCCCGGCTCGATCAGGAGGCTCGCGAACGGCAGCAGGTGCGCCGTGACCAGCCAGTTGACCGCGTTGCTCAGGATCGAGCTCAGCCACTCGACGAGCGGCGCGATGCCGAAGAAGGCGCCGATCGACAACAGCATTCCGACGATGCCGGCGGAGAAGTTGTTCACCAGCATCTCGAAGCCGGCTTTGATCTTCCCCTCCCACAGGCGGTCCACCTGCTTCATCACCCAGGCGCCGAGCGGGCCCATGATCATCGCGCCGATGAACATCGGGATGTTCGAGCCGACGATGACACCCATGGTCGCGATCGCGCCGACCACGCCGCCGCGGACGCCGTAGACCATGCGGCCTCCGGTGTTCGCGATCAGCAGGGGCAGCAGGTAGGTGATCATCGGGCCGACGAGGCCCACGTACTGCTGGAAGGTGTGGCCGCTCGGGTCCTGGGCGAGCACGGTGGCCGCGCCGCTCCAGCCGATCTTGGCCTGGTCGCCGAAGCCGCCCAGGATTCCGCTGATCGCCCAGCCGGTGTTCTGGAGCCAGCCGGTGGCGATGAAGAGGGCCGTGATGAACCCCCAGGCGATGAACGCCGGGATGTTCGGCATGACCATGTTCGAGAGGAAGGTCCCGAAGCGCTGCACGTGGACGCGAGCGCTACTGGGCTGCTTCGGCGTCGTCGCTGTCGCCGATGTCATGATGGTGCCTCGTTTCTGTGTCGGTCCTGCCTAGGCAGGTGGTTGGGCGAACCCGGCGGCCGTGGTTCGGACGGCCTCCCGGGCTTCGGCCGCGCCATCGGCGGCCAGTGCTGCCCCGGCCAGGGCTCTCGCCTGGTCGAGGGTGTAACGCGTGAGGGACAGCCGCACGTCGGCGAGGGCCGCGGGCGACATCGAGAGGGTGGTCGCGCCGAGGCCGACGAGCACCACCGCGAGCAGCGGGTCGGCCGCGGCCTCGCCGCAGATCCCGACCGGCTTGCCGTGCGCGGCCCCGGCAGCGCCGACCTCGCCGACGAGGCGGAGGACGGCAGGGTGCCACGGGTCCTGGAAGCCGGCGACCGAGCCGAGCAGGCGGTCGGCGGCCATCGTGTACTGGGTGAGGTCGTTGGTGCCGATGGAGGCGAAGGAGGCCTCCCGCAGCACCCGGTCGGCCAGCAGCGCGGCGGACGGGACCTCCACCATGACGCCCACGGTCTTCAGCCCGAACTCGCCGGCCAGCGTCATGAAGTAGCGGGTCTCCTCGACGGTCGCGACCATCGGGGCCATCACCCACAGGTCGGCCTTCGTCAGCGCGTCGGCCTCGGCGAGGGCGGTGAGCTGCTCGCGGAGGATGTCCTCGTTGGCGCGGAGCGCCCGGATGCCGCGCAGGCCCAGCGCCGGGTTGTCCTCGTGGGCGTCGTTGAGGAACTCCAGCGGCTTGTCCGCGCCCGCGTCGAGCACCCGCACGACGACCTTCTTGCCGGGGAACGCATGCAGCAGCTTCACGTACTGCTCGCGCTGCTGCTCCACGGTCGGCGCCATGCGCGCGTCGAGGAAGAGGAACTCGGTGCGGAACAGGCCGACGCCCTCCGCTCCTGCGTCGATCGCCTTTTGCGCGCCCTCGGCCGAGCCGAGGTTGGCCAGCAGCGGGATCGCGGTGCCGTCGGCCAGCGCGCCGGGCTCGAGACCGCCGGAGAGGGCGGCCTCCCGCTCGGCGATGCGGCGGCGGGCGTCGTCGGACTGCGCCGCGGTCGGGGCGACGGTGACGGCGCCGGCTCCGGCGTCGAGGATCACCTCGGTGCCCGCAGCCAGGTCGTCAGCGCCTGCGACGCCGACGATCGCGACGATCGCCTTCTCGCGGGCCAGGATCGCGGTGTGGGAGGTCGGCCCGCCCTCCCGGGTGACGAGGCCGAGGACCTTCGTCAGGTCGAGCAGCGCCGTGTCGGCCGGAGCGAGGTCGCGGGCCACCAGGATGTACGGCTCGTCCGACTCCGGAACGCCCGGCGCGGCGTGGCCCTCCAGAGCCGCGATCACCCGCTGGGCCACGTCGTCCAGGTCGGTGGCGCGCTCGCCCATGTAGCCGCCGAGGCCGATGAGCATGTCGCGGAACACCCCGAAGCCCTCGAACACCGCTCGCTCGGCTGTCGTGCCGCCGTCGATCCGGGAGGCCACGTCGTCGGCGAGGGAGGAGTCCTCCGCCATCATCGACTGCGCCTCCAGAACGTCCGCCGCGGTCCCGGTCACCCGGCCGGCGCGCTCGCGCAGGTCGGCGGCGACGGTCGCGACGGCCTGCGCGACGCGGGCCTTCTCCTCGTCCGGGGTGCGGGTGCTCGGGGTCGCCTCCGGCTCGGGCAGCGGGTCGGACATCCGGAGCACGCGGCCCAGCGCGATGCCCTGCCCGATGCCGGCCCCGGTGAGTTGCGTCGTCGCCGCTGTCTGGTCTGTGGTCTCGGACATGATCAGGCGTCGTGGTCCGTGGTGAGGATCACGGCCAGGTCGTCGAGGACGGATTCGCCGTTCGCGGCGTCGGTCGTCAGCACGATCTTGTCGCCGTGGTCGATGCCCAGCGAGATGACGCCGAGGATGCTGCCGGCGTCCACCGTGCGGCCGCCCTCCTTCGACAGCGACACCTTCGCACCGGAGGCGCCGACGGCCTCCACGAAGAGCTTGGCGGGACGGGCGTGCAGCCCGTGGGTCGATCCGACGGTGATGATCCGCTCAGCCATTGTTCCGGTCTCCTTCGTTGTCGAGTGGCACGGTACGCCGCAGTTCCGCGGTGCCAGTGGCTCTCATCGTGCCCCGGCCTTCGCGTTCAGGGCCAGATCCAGCGCGAGTGCACCGTCGAGTGCGGCGGGCGACACGGGCGGCAGGACGGCGACGGCGGTGCCGGTGGCGGCGGCCCGCGCACGCAGCGCGGGGACCACGGACTCCAGGTGCGCGCCGACGAGCACGACGTCCACCGCGGCGAGCGAGTCGAGCTGGCTCGCGCTGCCCGCGGCGACCTGCACCCGCAGCCCGCGTGCCGCAGCGGCGCTGCGGAGCTTCACAGCGACGAAGGTGCTGGAGGCGCCGGCGCCGCAGACAACGATGATCTTCATCGACCTCATGCCTTCCGGTGGTGCACGAACGGGTGAAACGGGGTGGAACGGGTGGTCCGGTGGATCGTGACCATGCTCGCCCTGACGCCCAGGTGGGGGCCAGGAGGGTTTCTTCCTGGGGGTGCGGAAACCGACAGACAGTTCATCATGCATTAGTGTTTCAATGTGAATCACAAGAGTATTACCAACTTTCTGGCGTTCGGAGCGGTCCTGACCGTTCTGGCCGGCGGCTCTATGCGAGCCACGCCCGTGCAGGCGGCCGCAGCTCTCAACTGCAACCCCGCGAATGTCGCGGCGCCCGTGCTTGAAGACGGCCCGGAGGTCCTCGCCTCACGTCCAGTCACCGATGCCACCGGGAGGCAGGAGAACACGGCCGCAGCGTTCTCGCTGAATCAAGCGGTGGTTCGAGATGAACCCCGGGGGATCACCTACGTCGCGTACTACGACGCGACGTTCACCTTGACGGTCGCCGCTCAGACTGCAGACGGTGCGTGGTCGACCGAGAAACCACGAAAGCTGCTGTTGGATGCGTCCGATAACCGCGTGGGTTGGTCCGAGGTGACCCTGGAGAGGGATCGTAGCGATTCGCACCAGGAACTGAGCATCGCAGTCGACTCTTCCGGCGCGCTTCATCTGGCAGGCGCCATCCACAACGAGGACATCCTGTACTGGCGCGAAACCGTACCCGGGGACCTTGGATCGCTGACATTCCGTTCGGAGCTGCCCGGCGCGTCGAAGAACGGCTGGATGTCATCTCTTTCCAATGAGCGCGTTGCAAGCTATCCCACCTTCTTTCAGGGTGGGGACGGAGCGCTGCACATGATCTTCCGAGATGGGATCACGAACGCAGCGAACAACTTCATCTATTCGTACGACGCCGCTTCGACCCGCTGGTCGAGTGTGACGGGGCTTGCCCCCCTCTGGAACGGTGACGGCAAAGACTTCAAGACGGCGCCCGGCGTGTACGGGGCATACCCGACCACACCGGTGTGGCGGGACGATAAGTCGGGTGGGATGTTCCACGTGGCTTGGGTTTGGCGAGGCCACGACAGCAAGAACACGAACCTTTCGTATGCATGGTCGAGGAACCTGAAGGACTGGTATCCGATGAATCGGAATCCGGTTGACCCAGGAATTGCGTTGAGTCTTCCTTTCACTCCAATGAGGTCTGAGACGTTGGTCGATGCCGGTACTCACGGGGGGTTGGTGAATGGTCAGGTTCAAGTCGGCTTCGACTACTCCGGCCGCGTGATGCTCACCTACCCGCGCAACAATCCGCACGGTGACACGAAGCTCTACGCAGCGCGCCCGACCGGGCAGGTCAACTCTGCCGGGACGACATGGCGGATCAGCGACCTCACCGCGGTGGCGAACGATATGAACAACGTCGCGGGCGAGCCTCTCGCGACCTACATCTCCACCTGGAACGGTGCCCAGACGCTGGAGCAGCCGCGGATGTGGCACCCCTCGCCGGTCTCCCTCGGAGGCGGGCGATTGATCGTCCGCTACGCATGCACGAATCCGGTGACCTGGCAGACCGAATTTCGAATGTTCAAGGCGTCAGACACGGGCATTTCCGGGGTGACCTTCGGCATGGAAGACACGTTCGACAGCAAGCGGGAAATCCCTGAGGAGATAAGCGAACGAGACTCGTCGACGGGCCGATACCCGTTGGCCACCCGCTACGCCAGCACGGCGCCCTTCGTGGTCGAGGCAGGCACCGGATGGGCTCCCGAACTCACCGGAAGGACGGCACGCATCATCATGCGATGGGAAGCAGGAGGGTATGTCTCCAACAATGTGTGGCCTAGTGCGGAATACTTTCCGGCGTCGGGTAGTGCCCTGCGCATCTACCTTGTGGATGCGGGCTGAGCGAGCGCCCAGCCGTTCTTCCTGAGGGCCGGAAATCTGGCGCGGCCCGCCTGCGGTAACCCCGGCCGAGTGATTGACTCGGTTGCGGAAAGGTGGTCGCGTCGCATGGCGCTCTCGGCGAAGCAGACGAGGATGCTCGACATCCTGTCGCGTCGTGCTGCCTGGGTGACGGCCGCCGAGCTGGCGCACGACCTGGGCGTGACCTCCCGCAGCATCCGCAGTTACTCCGCCGCGCTCGGCGAGCTGGTCGAGTCGGGGCCGAACGGCTACCGCGTGAAGGGGGAGGCCTACGCCGCCTACCTCGCCGACACACCAGGGTCCTCCCCGTCGGCGGGTTCGCCGCAGGAGCGCCTCGCCTTCCTCGCCCGGCGGCTGCTCGACGAGCCGGAGGGGATCGACGTCTACGAGACGGCGGAGAGCCTCTTCGTGAGCGATTCGACCATCGAGTCGGACCTCACCCGGGTCCGCAGCCTCCTCGCCGACACCGAGCTCGAACTCGACCGGCACGGTCCGGTCGCGCGGTTGAACGGGCCGGAGATCGCGCGGCGCAAGCTGATCAGCCGGCTGTTCCGGGACGAGATGCGGCAGGGCGTCGTCGACATCTCGCGCATCCAGGAGGCGTTCGAGTCGGAGGGGCTGGCCGCGTTCAAATCCGATCTGGTCGAGATGCTGGACGCGCGCGGGTTCTTCGTCAACGAGTACGGCATCAACGACGTGCTGCTGCACATGGCCGTCGCCCTCGACCGCGTCGCCAAGGACCGGGTGCTCCCGGCGGCGGGCGCGGCGGAGGCGGGGGAGGCCCTGCGCGGGCTGGCGGACGACCTCGGCGGGCTCGTGCGCACCCACTTCGACGTGGAGCTCGACCCGACCGAGCTGCGCTACCTCGCCATCCTGCTGCGCACGCGGGTCATCGCGCCGGGAGCGCGCGCCGACAGTGTCGCCGAGTTCGTCAGCGAGGCCGACCTCGAGACCGTGCGCGGGATCGTCGCGCGGGCCTCCACCGAGTACCTGGTCGACCTCCGCGACGAGGACTTCATCGTGCGGCTCACCCTGCACGTCCAGAACCTGGTGGCGAGGGCGCACGAGAACACCTACTCGCGCAACCCGCTCACCCGCTCCATCAAGAGCTCGTACCCGATGACCTACGAGCTGGCCGTCTACATCGCCAGCCGGTTGCAGGCGGCCGAGGGGATCGCGGTCAACGACGACGAGATCGCCTACATCGCGATGCATGTCGGCGCCTATCTGGAGCAGCAGTCGCGCCGCAGGGACGCCGTGCGCACCGCGGTCGTCTGCCCGAACTACTACGACATGCACATCCTGCTGCGCGAGAAGCTGGAGAGCGCGCTCGGCGACGAGTTGGACATCGTGAGCGTCATCACCTCCACCGACGCCGACTGGTCAGCGATCGACGCCGACCTGGTGCTGACCACGATCGACCCGCGCGGGCGGCGGGAGAACACGGTCATCGTGCAGCCGTTCCTCACCGCGACCGACGTGGAGCACATCCGGCAGTCGGTCGCGCGCATCCGCCGGCAGCGCCGCAGGGCCGGGATCAAGAACGAGCTGCTGGAGTACTTCGACGAGAGCCTGTTCCTGCGCAACTTCTACGCGCGCGACGCGATCACGATGATCCGCGCCCTCGGGGACAGGATGATCGCGACGGACGCGATCGGCCGCGACTACGTGGAGCAGGCGGTCGAGCGCGAGCAGATGTCGTCCACGGCCTTCACGGACACCCTCGCAGTGCCGCACGCGATGACGATGAACGCCAAGCGGACGGCGATCGCGATCGTCGTCAACGACACCGCGATGGACTGGGGTGACGCGCGGGTGAACGTGATCGCGTTCATCGCGTTCTCGGAGGGCGGCCGGGCGGCGTTCCAGACCGTCTTCGATCAGTTCGTGGAGGTCTTCTCCGACCGGGAGGCCGTCCTCGGCCTCATCCGCCGCGCCGACACCTTCACCGCCTTCATCGACGAACTCGTCCGCATCATCGACGCGTAGCCGCCGAAACGTGAGAAGTCGCGGGAATCGACCGTGCGATTCCCGCGACTACTCACTGTTCGATCGTCAGTTGGCGGTGACGAGATACGTCACGGCGACGCCGGGGGTGCCCACGGCGACGGTGTACGTGGCGTTCTTGTAGACGGCCTTGCTGTCGGTCGCGCCGGGCTGGACCGTGTAACCGGCCTTCTCGAGAGCGGCCTTCGCGTCGGCGAAGCCGTTCTTGTCCTTCGGCTGGACGGTGACGGACCAGCCGTCGTTCTTGTCGCCGTTGGCCACGAGGACGGTGCCCGCGACGATCGGGACGTCCGACTTCGGGAAGTCGGACGGGAGCGACATGGAGGTCGCCTCCTGGGAAGCCGACGCCGAGGGCGTCGAGCTGGAGCCGTTACCGCTGCCGGAGCAGCCGGTCAGTGCGGCGATGGACAGTGCCGCGACGAGGGCGGCGGGGACGAGCAGTTTGCTGTTGGTGCGCATCATTCTTCCTAGTGCTGTATGCGGTTCGGTAGTACAACACTCCAGCGTACTGCGCAGCCTCCGACACTGATCGCCGCGGGCCTCCGGCGCCCGGCTCAGCCCAGCAGCAGCGTGCTGAGCTGGTCGGCCGAGTGCACGACCGCGATCGCGCCCGCCGCCTCGGCCGGGGAGCCGTAGCCCCACTCCACGAGGATCGTCGGGATGCCGTGCTCGCCCGCACCCTCCACGTCGTATGCCCGGTCGCCCACCATCACGGTGTGGTCGAGCGCGACGCCCAGCTCGCCGAGGCGACGCAGCGCGTCGGCCACGACATCCGCCTTCGCGCTGCGGCTCTCGTCCTCGGTCGCGCCGGCGATCACGTCGAAGAACTGCGCGAGCTCGAAGTGCTCCAGGATGCGCGTGGCCTGGGCCTCCGGCTTGCTGGTGGCGACGGCGAGCGGGATGCCGGCGGCCTGCAGACGCTGCAGGAGGCCCCGGACGCCGGGGAACACGGCGCTGTCGAACGCGCCGTTGGCCGCGTAGTCCGCGCGGTAGACCGTGAGGGCGGCGCGAGCGCCGGCCTCGTCGAAGCCGGCCATCTCCTGCAGCGAGTCGAGCAGGGGAGGCCCGACGTACTCCACGAGTTCGGCGGGGGTGGGGATCGGGAGGCCGAGCGTCTCGAACATACGCACCAGGGAGGACGTGATGCCCGGCGCGGAGTCCGTGAGGGTGCCGTCGAGGTCGAAGAGGACGCAGGTCCAGGTGCGCGCGACGGGCGCGGGGGCCTCGGTGATCGTGGTCGGGTTCGTCATAGCCGTCTAATGCTATGTGAGATGTACGAATGTATCGTCAGTGCTCGCTGAGAGCCGACTCGATGTGCGAGCGCGCGACGACCATCGTGTGGGCGGCTCCCGGGTCGAACTGCACGGCCACGAAGTCGGCGTTGGCGATGTAGCCGAGCGCTTCGGCAGCCGGGACGATCACGGCCTGCACCCGCGTGCCCTTCCCTCCCGCGGCGCCGACGGCGTTGCGCAGCGCCTTCATCGAGGTGAACAGCGGCAGCACCGGCTCGCCCGCTGTGGACTGGATGGTCCGCAGCCGCACCTCCCCGGGCTCGGACCCGGTGACGTCGACAACGAGGCCGCCCTTCGTCGCGGCGTCGAGCAGCGCCTGGAGGTTCTCCAGCGTCGGCTCGGCGGCGATCGCGGCGAGGGCCTTGCGGACGGGGCCGTTCTCGTAGGTCTGCGGGAAGCGGCCGGCGGGGGCGGCCATCAGAAGAGCCTGCTGTCGCTGTCGTCCAGGCCCCGCATGGCGTCGTAGTCGAGCACCAGGCAGCGGATGCCCCGGTCCTCGGCCAGTGTGCGGGCCTGAGGTTTGATCTCCTGCGCCGCGAACACCCCGGACACCGGCGCCAGCAGCGGGTCGCGGTTCATCAGCTCCAGGTAGCGGGTGAGCTGCTCGACGCCGTCGATGTCGCCGCGGCGCTTCAGCTCGACCGCAACCGACGCCCCGTGCTCGTCGCGGGCCAGGATGTCCACCGGGCCGATCGCGGTCATGTACTCGCGGCGGACCAGCACGTGGCCGTCGCCGAGGAGGTGGATCTGCTCGGCAAGCAGCTTTTGGAGGTGCGCCTCCACGCCGTCCTTCTGCAGCCCGGGGTCGACGCCCAGCTCGTGCGCGGAGTCGTGCAGCACCTCGTGGATGGACACGATGAGCATGTCGGCCGTCTTCGCCTGGGTGACGCGCCAGACCTCGGTGATCCCGGCCTCCTGCTGCAGCTCGTCCGGCTCGTCGACCGTGAGCGTGCAGGGCGGGCTCATCCAGTTGAGCGGCTTGTAGGAGCCGCCGTCGGAGTGGACGAGGAGGCTGCCGTCGGCCTTGAGCATGAGCAGGCGCTTGGCGAGCGGGAGGTGGGCGCTCAGGCGGCCGGCGTAATCGACGGAACAGTTGGCTATCACGAGGCGCACCGGTCAAGTGTACGGTGCTGGCAGGATGTGAGGATGGCCCACGACCTCCTCATCGGCACGTACACGCAGCGCCTCCCGCACGTCGACGGTCACGCCGATGGCGTGCTCTCAGCGCGCTTCGACGGCACGGCGGTCGTGGAGGTGGCCGTGGCGGCCGAGCTGCCGAACCCGTCGTGGGTGGCGGTGGCGGCGGACGGCTCCCACGTCTACGCGGTCGAGGAGACCGGACCCGACGGCGGCGTCTCGGCGTTCGCGCGCTCGGCGGACGGCTCGCTGCGCCTGCTCGGCCGGGTGTCGAGCGGCGGGGACTCGCCCGCGCACCTGGCGCTGCATCCCTCCGGTCAGTTCTTGCTGACCGGGACCTACGTCGGCGGCACGGTCTCGGTCTTCGCTCTCGGCGGCGGTGCGATCGGCGAGCGGACGGCCTTCATCCAGCACGAAGGCCATGGCCCGGACCCTGCGCGCCAGGAGGTTCCGCACGTCCATCAGCTCTCGGTCGACCCGGTGACCGGGGATGTCGTGGTGGTCGACCTCGGGCTGGGGGAGGTGCGCTGGTACGAGCTGTCGTCGTCCGGTTCGCTGACACTGCGCCCCGAGGCGACCGTCACGGTCGGCGCGGCGGGCTCGCGCCATCTCGCGTTCCACCCGGACGGTCGGCACGCCCTCCTGTTGAACGAGCTGGACAGCACGCTCGACGTGCTGCGCCGGGAGGGCGACCGGTTCGAGCGGGTCGCCTCGGCGGGCACGCGCGGCCCGGACACCGCGGGCGCGAACCTGCCCGCCGCCGTGCGGGTGACGGACGACGGGCGCACGGTGCTCGTCACCAACCGCGGGGACGACACGATCGCGGTGTTCGCCTTCGACGCGGCGTCGTCGGCCGTCGACCTCGTGGATGTCGTGCCGGTGGGCGGCCGCGCCCCGCGAGACCTCGTGCTGTCGCCGGAGGGCGACCGCGTGCTCGCCGCGTGCCAGGACAGCGACGAGGTGGTCGTCTTCGCGTTCGACGCCGCGTCGCGCGCGCTGCGCCGGCTCGGCTCGTCGCCGGTCCCGACCCCCGTCTGCCTGGCGTTCGCGTAGCGCACGCACATTCGTGCCGAATGTCACGTTTCGCGCCGCGATACCCAACATTCGTGCCGAATGTGCGGCGGGCTACTCGGCGGCGGGCTCCAGGCGCGTCCGGCGCTGCGCAGCGGGGCGCACCGCTGGCGCCGCGAGGAACGACGCGACCAGCAGCACGAGGATGAGGTACAGCGCGTTCAGGAGGCCGAACTCCTTGCCCAGGAACCCGATCAGCGGCGGCCCGACCAGGAACGCGCAGTACCCGATGATCGCCACCGCCGACACGCGAGCGGCCGGGTTCTCGTTGCCCTCCGACGCGGCCGACATCCCGAGCGGGAAGCCCAGCGAGACGCCGAAGCCCCACAGCACCGTGCCGATCACGGCCACCCAAAGCGGGCCGCCGAGGATGAAGAGCAGCAGGCCGGCCACGCCCATCGCCGCCGTCACGCGGATCGCGGCGACGCGTCCTACCCGGTCGACGATCGGTCCGCCGAGCACGCGGCCGAGCGTCATCGCCGCGACGAAGAAGCCGAATACGAGCGCGCCGGTGGAGTTGGACTGGCCGTGGCCGTCGACCGTGGCCAGCGCGATCCAGTCGTTGGCCGAGCCCTCGCCGAACGCCATGCCGAGCATGACCACGCCGATGAGGATGAGCCGCCAGTCCGCCCACACCGCCAGCGACGCGCGCAGCCGCTGACCGAACGGGACGCGCGGCTTCTCGGCCGTCTCGTCGCCGAGGTCGGCCTCCCGCGGGATGAAGCGGATCGCGACCAGCGCCACCACGACGAGCACGACGGCGATGAAGGAGAGGTGCCAGACGACGCCGATGTGGAGGGCCGCGGCGGCCGCGCCCATCCCGGCGCCGAGCACCGTGCCCAGGCTGAAGAAGGCGTGCATGAGCGGCATCAGCGTCTTGCCGATCTCCCGCTCGACCGCCGTGCCCTCGACGTTCATCATCACGTCGACCATCCCGTTGCCGAAGCCGAGCAGGATGAGGCCGACCGCCACCATCGGCACCGCGTGGAACACAGTCGAGCCGAAGCCGATCGCCAGCGTGCCGATCGCTACGATCACCAGGCTCCCGACCATCCCCTTGTGCGGGCCGAAGCGCACCAGCACGAGGGAGGACACCGACAGCCCGACGATGGCGCCGGCCGACATCCCGAGGATGAGCAGTCCGACCGACGACGGGTCGCGGCCGAGGTCGAGGTCGTCGCGCACGCCGGGGATGCGGGCCACCCAGGTCGCCATCGCGAGTCCGCTGAGGATGAAGATGACGAAGACCGCGTTGCGCCAGGCGCGCAGTTCGCCGCGGTCGCGGGTCGTCGTCGGGGTCGGCTGTGACATCGGCTGTCCTGGGAGGAGCGGGGGCCGCGAGCGGCCGGCGGGTTCTGGTGGGGGAGCGGATTTCGCCACTCGAATCGTTTCGATCGAAACGATTCGACTAAGCTACCACACGTGAACGACAGCAGCACACCCCTCGCGGGCACCCGGCCGACGCTGGCCGCCGTCGCCCGCCTGGCCGGTGTCTCCAACTCCACCGCCTCCCTCGCCTTCTCCGGCACGGGCCCCGTCTCGGACTCCACGCGCGAGCGTGTCCTGGACGCCGCCAAGCAGCTCAACTACGCCGGGCCCGACCCACGCGCCCGCTCGCTGCGCCGCGGCCGGTCGGGGATCGTCGGCGTCGTGATGGAGGAGCGGGTCGGCGACGCGTTCCGCGACCCGATCAAGATCGCCCTGCTCGACGGCATCTCCGACGAGATCGCCGCCGTCGACGCCGGCCTCCTCATCCTCACCGACGCGGGGGAGACCGCCCAGCGCATCGAGGACGCCCCGATGGACGCGGTGGTGCTGGTCGGCTGCAGCCCGCGCCTCGACGAGTCGGTCGCGATGCTGCGCCAGCGCGGCATCCCGCTCGTGGCGATCGAGGGCGACCCGGCCGACGACGTCCCCTCGATCGGCCAGGACAACCGGGAGGCCACCCGCCTCGCCGCCCAGCACCTCCACGACCTCGGCCACCGCGACGTCGCGGTCGTCACACTGCCGCTCCCGCGCGACCGCGTGCGCGGTCCGCTGACCCCCGCGATCGTGCGCGCCAGCAGCTCCACCACCGCCACCGAGCGCCTCGCCGGCGCCAGGGACGTGTTCCCCGACGCGGGCGGCTGGACGACCCGCGGCTCGTTCGTGGAGGAGGGCCGGATCGCCGGCGCCGCGCTGCTCGGCGACCCGTCCCACCGCCCCACCGCGATCGTCGCCCAGAGCGACCTGCTCGCCGCCGGCGTGATCCGCGCCGCCGAGGAGCTCGGCCTGTCGGTGCCGGGCGACGTCAGCGTTGTCGGCTTCGACGGCGTCCGCGTCGACGGCCTCTGGCCCTACGACCTCACCACCCTGGTCCAGCCCGCCGTCGAGAAGGGCCGCGCCGCCGGCCGCGCCATCGTCGACATGCTGGAGGGCCGCGCCCCGACCCCCACCTCCTTCACCAGCGAGTTCCACCCCGGCAACACCACCGCCGAACCCCACCCCTAACCCCTAACCCCTCACCCCGCCCCACCCCGCTCCCGTCCCCCCCCCGTCGCCAACGGAGGACTTCCACCCCGCCACCGCTCGGATCTCCTCCGCTGACCGACTTCCCGTGCCACAGCCCCACCGATCTCCTCCGTTGCCGACACCCGCATAGGGTGGACCGCATGGACCTCGAAGCCCTCTACCGCGACCTCCACGCCCACCCTGAGCTCTCGTTCCAGGAGCACCGCACCGCTGGCATCGTCGCCGAGCACCTGTCCGCCCTCGGTCTGGAGGTGCACACCGGCATCGGCCGCACCGGCGTCGCCGGCGTGCTCCGCAACGGCGACGGCCCGACCGTGCTGCTGCGCGCCGACATGGACGCGCTGCCCGTCCGCGAGGAGACCGGCCTCCCGTGGGCGTCGACCCAGACCGCGCCCGGCGACGATGGCAACCCCGTCCCGGTCATGCACGCGTGCGGCCACGACATCCACATCACCTGCCTGCTCGGCGCCGTCGAGCGCTTCGCCACCTCCACCGACGACTGGTCGGGGACGGTCGTGGCCGTGTTCCAGCCGGCGGAGGAGCACGGCGGCGGCGCGGACGTGATGGTCCAGGACGGCCTCTACGCGAAGGTCCCCACGCCGGACATCGTGCTCGGCCAGCACGTCACCCCGTTCCCCGCCGGCATGGTGGGCGCCCATCCCGGCCCCGCGATGGCCGCGGTCGACGCCTTCGAGGTGACGCTGCACGGCCGTGGCGGTCACGGCTCGCGCCCGGAGACGACCATCGACCCGGTGGTCATGGCGGCCTCAGCGGTCATGCGCCTGCAGACCGTCGTGTCGCGCGAGACAGCACCGCAGGACACAGCGGTGGTCACGGTCGGCACCCTCCACGCCGGCACCAAGAACAACATCATCGCGCCGTCGGCGACCCTCGGGATCAGCGTGCGCAGCTTCGACGAGACCGTCCGCGCCCGCGTGCTGGAGGGCGTCGACCGCATCCTCCGCGCCGAGCTGCTGGCCAGCGGCTCCCCGCACGAGCCGACGACGGAGTGGGGCGAGCGCTACCCGGTCACGGTCAACGATCCGGAGGCCACGGCCCGCGTGAACGCCGCGTTCGCGTCCGAGTTCGGCGAGGAGGCCGTCCTCGAGCCGGGTGCGCTGTCCGGCAGCGAGGACGTCGGCAACCTGGCGACGGCCGCGGGCGTCCCGCTCGTCTACTGGCTGCTCGGCGGTGGCGACCCGGAGACCGTGCGCGCGGCGATCGCGGCGGGGACCGTGGAGACGGACATCCCGTCCAACCACTCGCCGTTCTTCGCGCCGGTGGCGCAGCCGACGATCGACGTGGGCGTGCGGGCGCTGGTGGCGGCGGCGCGGGAGTGGTTGGGCTAAGCCGGAGGTAGCGGGGTGCGCCTGCGCCCCGCTACCGCTCCGCCCCCGCCCGCATCCACACCCGCCCGCGCGCCCGCAACCCCAGCGTCACCGCCCGCGCCCCGAGGTACCCGAACGCGAACGCCGCCGTCAGCGCCGCGAGCCCGCCCGCGTCAGGCGACCCCCAGGCCACCACCGCGAGCGCCAGCGGCACGAACACCGCGACGTTCAGCACCCCCGTCAGCGCAAGATAACGCGCGTCTCCCGCGCCGATCAGCACACCGTCGAGCACGAACACGTAGCCGCCCAGCGGCGCGCTCACCCCGATGATGGCGAGCGCCGCCGGCAGCAGCGCCGCCACCGACGGGCTGCTCGTGAACAGTCCCGCCGCGACCGGGCTGAGCGCGACGGTCGCCGCGCCGAGGACCACGCCGGCGCCGAGCCCCCACTGCACGCACCGGCGCAGGACCTCGCGGACGTCGCCGGGCTCCCCGGCGCCGAGCCCCTTGCCGACCAGCGCCTGCGCCGCGATCGCGAGCGCATCAAGGGCGAACGCGAGCGTCGCGAAGACGGTCATCGTCACCTGGAAGGCCGCGAGCTCGTCCGGTCCCAGCCGGGTCGCGCAGAACACGGCCAGCAGCATCGCCGCGCGCAGGCTCGCCGTGCGCAGGAACAGCCACCCTCCCGCGCGGGCGGTCCGGCCGATCCCGGCATGGTGCGGGAGCAGCGGTGAGCCGACGCGTCGCGCGTGCCGGACCACCACGACCGCGTACACGACGACCATCGCCCACTGCGCCACGACGGTCCCGAGCGCGGAGCCGGCGATACCGAGTCCGGCCAGATAGATGAAGCAGAAGTTGAGCAGGATGTTCGCCCCGAACCCCGCGACGGCGACTGCGAGCGGGGTGCGCGTGTCCTGGAGGCCGCGGAGCAGCCCGGTCATCGCGAACACGAGCAGCATGGCCGGGAGGCCGAGCATCGAGATCGAGAGATAGGTCTCCGCCTGGGAGGCGACCTCGGCCGACGCGCCGAACAGCCCCACCAGCAGCGGGGAGGCCGCCCATCCGGCCGCCGCGAGCACGACTCCGAGGGCGAGCGCCAGCCAGCTCCCGTCCACCCCGGCGGCGACCGCCCCCCGTTCGTCACCCGCGCCCAGCCGGCGCGCGACGGCGGGCGTGGTCGAGTAGGCGAGGAACACCATGAGCCCCACGACGGTCTGCAGGATGGCACTCGCGATCCCGAGCCCGGCGAGTGGCGCAACCCCGAGGTGCCCGACCATGGCCGAGTCGGCCAGCAGGAACAGCGGCTCGGCCACGAGCGCGCCGAGCGCAGGGACGGCGAGCTGCAGGATCTCGCGATCGAGCGGGCGGCGGGGGAGGACGTTCACGGCGGGGACAACGCTACCGCGAGGGGATGACACGGGCGGTGCCGGTGACCGATATCCCAATACCGTCCCGGAATACCGTCGCAGAACACAGCGCTTCCACCACCGGTCGCCGCCGAGCGTCCCGGTGACCTCGTGTCGGTCGCCCCGGTGTCGGTGGCTGTTCCTACAGTGGAGGGATGAGCCACCTGATGCCGGAACTGCTGTCCACCTGGTCCTGGCGTCTCGAGCGGGTCCGCAATGGGCGCACGGTGCTCACCAAGGGGCAGGCGGCGTCCGCGCGCACCGACCTCCTCCACGATCGGTCCGCGCATCCGGCCGACTACTCGGGCTACGAGGAGGAGTACAGCTCGGCTGTCGACGCGCTGGGCGTGCTCGCGCAGCAGGCCAACCGCAGCGACGACCTCCTCTCGGTGCTGCGTTCCGAGCGGCGGCAGGCCGACGGCCCGCCGCGCGAACGGTACGCCACAGCGCCCGACAGCGCGGGAGCGCAGCGCGCCTCCCTCGCCGCCGAGCACGATCGCGTTCCGGCGGGGCTCCCGGAGGCTCTGGACCAGTGGGTGCACCGGCTCATCCGCTTCCGCAGCGGCGCCAAGATCATCGCCCCGGTCGAAGCCGCGCGCGCCGAGATCCGGCTGCGCAACGAGGCCGACCTCAACCCGGGCGCCTACCGCAACGCGACCGCGGCGCCGTACTTCGGGAGGGTGATGCGGGAGCTCGGCGAGATCGCGACCTCCCAGCGGCCGGGAGTCCACCTCTCCCGCCGCGGGCTCCACCGCGGCCTCTCCGACGACTCGTTCCTGTGAGCAGGACGTCGGCGCGGCGCCGTCGTGCGGCGCCGTGGCCGGTCGCTGCGGTCGCGCTGCTGCTGGCCCTCGCCGGAGCGGGAGGCTACGCCGCGCTGAACGGCGGAGGCGCTCCGGCCGGACCGACGGCGGCAGGCGCCTCGACGCCGGCGCTCCCCTCCCCGCCCGGCGCCCGCACGGCTGCGGGCGTGCTCGACGCGTCAGGCGCACGTGCCGCGCTCGCTCAGCTCCCGGTGAAGGGCCGCGCGCCCGCGACCGGGTACGACCGCGTCGCCCGCTTCGGCGAGGCGTGGCTCGACGTCGACAGGAACGGCTGCGACACGCGGGACGACATCCTCGCCCGCGACCTCGCCGCGGCCACCCGGCGCGCGGACTGCGCGGTCCTCACCGGCACCCTGAGCGACCCGTACACCGGCCGCAGCATCGCGTTCACCCGTGGGGTGCAGACGTCGGCGCTCGTCCAGATCGACCACGTCGTCGCGCTGCTCGACGCCTGGCAGACCGGCGCCCAGGGGTTGAGCCAAGAGGGCGCGCGTCCAGCTCGCGAACGACCCGCTCGAGCTGCTGGCGGTGGACGGGGCGACGAACCAGGCGAAAGGCGCGGGCGACGCCGCGACCTGGCTGCCGCCGAACCGCGGATTCCGCTGCGAGTACGCGGCCCGCCAGGTCGCGGTGAAGGCGAAGTACGGACTGTGGGTGACGGCCGCGGAGGGCGCAGCGCTCAAGGGGATCCTGGCGGGGTGTTGAGCGCCGCGTCGGCACTGTGTCGGGCCGCGACCGGCCGCTACGATCAACGCATGCAGCAGCCAGAGCGCATGATCCCCGGCCAGTCCGGCGTCACCGCGGTGCGACCGTGACGCCCGCCGAGGCGGCCGCCCTGCTCGGGCTCCCCGAGAACGCGACGGAAGCGCAGATCGGCGAAGCGTACGCCGCACACATCGCGACCGTCCCGGAAAGGGACATCGCCGCCGTCGACGCGCTCGCGCGGGCGAGGGACGCCCTGCTCGCCGGGGTCCGCTGGCAGCCGCCGCAGAGCGCTGGTGCGCCGCAGGACTGGGGACGGCCGCAGGGTGGGACGACGCCGATCGGGCTCGGGACGCAGCCGGGAGGGGGAGTGCCGCCGACGCCGCCGGCTGGTGCGCCGCAGGGCGGATTCATGCCGCCGACGCCGAACACGAATCAGCCCGCCTATGCGCCTCAGCCGACTCCAGCGCCGCAGGGAGCACCCCGGCACGCCGCATACCCGCCGCCGCAGCCCGGGTTCCACTCGCAGACTGCCCCCGCGCCGCAGTACACCACTCCTCAGCAGCCCGCATACCAACAGCCCTACCCCGGCTACCCCCAGGCCCCCGCCCACCCCCGCAAACCCCTCTCCAACGGCGCCATCATCGGCATCGCCCTCGGCAGCACCGCCCTCCTTCTCGTCGTCCTGCTCGTCGCGGTCATCGCCCTTACCGGCAATGCCCAGCGCAGCCTCGCGGGCGCCTCCCAGAACGGCTCCGCAGCCGCGCCGTCCACGGTCCCGTCGAGCGGCGACCCGTCGGCGGCCGACCAGAGTTACGTCATCGACGGCGTGACGATCCAGCCGGAGCAGGGGTGGACCTTCCTGCTGACCTCCCAGCGCGACTGCCCCGCCGCCGAGGTGATCGTCGGATTCGCGGACACCGTCGACGGCGACTCCATCGATCAGCACACCGACACCGTGTCGCTGAAGGCGGGCGTCCCATACACCTACACGGTTCCCGACACGGCCTCCACGCACCAGTACGCGGGCATCGACGACCTGCAGTGCATCCCGACCTGACCCGGACACGCGTAAGGATTCCGTTAAAAGTTTTCACAATTTACTGAATCAAGCGTAGAGTCACGCACATGACCACAGTGATTGAGGCCTCGGGCCTCGAGAAGCGATTCGGCCGGGTCCGGGCACTCGACGGGCTCGACCTCACCGTCACCGAGGGTGAAGTCCACGGATTCCTCGGGCCGAACGGCGCAGGCAAGTCGACGACCATCCGCGTCCTCCTCGGCCTCGCGCGCTCCAACGGCGGCACCGCCCGCGTCTTCGGCAGCGACCCCTGGCGGGACGCCGTCGCCCTGCACCGCCGCATCGCCTACGTCCCCGGCGACGTCAGCCTCTGGCCGAACCTCTCCGGCGGCGAGGCCATCGACCTCCTCGCGCGGCTGCGCGGAGGCACCGCCGACAAGGCCGCCTACGCCGAGCGCAAGAAGCGGCTGATCGAGGTGTTCCAGCTCGACCCGACCAAGAAGGGCCGCGCCTACTCCAAAGGCAACCGGCAGAAGGTCGCGCTCGTCGCCGCCTTCGCGACCCCGGCCGACCTCTACATCCTCGACGAGCCGACCAGTGGACTCGACCCGCTGATGGAGGCCACCTTCAACGCCGAGATCGCCCGCATCTCCCGGGACGGCGCGACCGTCCTGCTGTCCAGCCACATCCTCTCCGAGGTGGAGCAGCTCTGCGACCGGGTCAGCATCATCCGCGAGGGCAAGACGGTCGAGACCGGTACGCTCGACGAGCTCCGCCACCTGACCCGCACCGAGATCTCGTTCGCGGCCGACGGGACGACGGACGAGCAGCTCGCCCGCATCCCGGACGCCCACGATCTGCGCACCGACAACGGCCGCGTGAAGTTCACCGCCGACAGCGACCGCCTCCCGCCCGTACTCGCGGCGCTCGCGGACCTGAACGTCAAGAGCCTGACCGTCGCCCCGCCGTCGCTGGAGGAGCTCTTCCTCCGCCACTACGGCGACGAGCTCGCCGGTGTGACCGAGCTGGAGGCGGAGGCGAAGGGGCGATGAGCACCACGACCACCGACCTCCCGGCCACGCGCGCCGGGCACACCGCGGTCCCTGAACGCGGACGCGTCGCGACCCTGGGCGTCCTGCTCCGCCAGCGCCTGCGCCGCGACCGCTGGCAGCTCCTCATCTGGATCCTCTGCATCGCGTTCCTCGCGCTGTTCTCGGCGGCGAGCATCGACCAGACCTACGGGTCGGCGTCCGGCCGCGCGGAGCTGATCCGGCTCGCGATCGCGAACCCGACGGTCCTCGTCCTCCGCGGCCTCCCGCAGGGCACGGGCCTCGCCGCGGTCACCTTCTTCGAGATCTACACCTTCCTCGCGCTGCTGGCCGGGCTGATGAACACGTTCCTCGCCGTCCGGCACTCCCGGGCGGAGGAGGAGTCGGGTCGCGCCGAGCTCGTCGGCTCGACCCCCGCTGCGCGGATCACCCCCACGGTCGCGACGGTCATCCACGGCGTCCTCGCGGACATCGTGCTCGCGCTGGCCACGGCGCTCGGCTTCATGGCGTCCGGTCTCCCGGCGTACGGCTCGCTCGTCGCGGGAGCCGCGGTCGGAGGGGCGGGCATCGCCTTCCTCGCCGTCGGCCTCCTGCTCGCCCAGGTGATGAGCACCTCGCGCGGCGCGAACGGCTACGCCTCCGCGGTCGTGGTGCTCGCCTGGGTGCTGCGCGGGATCGGCGACGCGATCGGCACGGTCACCGGCTCCGGCACGACGATGGTCTCCGGCTGGCCGACCTGGCTCACCCCGATCGGCTGGGGCGAGCAGTTCTCGCCGTACGTCCGCAACGACTGGACGCCGCTGCTCCTCCAGCTCGGCTTCGCGGCCGTGCTCCTCGCGGCGGTGTTCGGCCTCCAGGCCGTGCGCGACTCGGGTGCGGGAATCGTCCCGGAGCGTGCGGGCAGGCGGGACGCCCTCCCGACGCTGAACGGCCCGCTCGGGCTGGCCTGGCGCCTCCAGTGGCCGACCGTCCTCGGCTGGACGATCGGCGGCCTCGCCACCGGCGTGCTCGCCGGCGCGCTCGGCAGTGTGGTCAGCACGTCCATCGCGAACGACCCGAGCCTGGGGAACATCCGGGATGCCGTCGCCCACCTGGGCGCGGGCGGCTCCGGCCCGATGACGGCGCTCTTCCTCTCCGCGATCATGTCGATCGTCGGCGTGCTCGCCGCGGCGTGCGCGGTGCAGGCGGTCATCCGGCTGCGCCAGGAGGAGGTCGGCGGCTCGGCCGAGGTGATGATGTCGACCCCGGTCTCCCGGGTCCGCTGGCTGCTCGACTTCGTGCTGGTCGGACTGATCGCGATCGTGCTCGTGCTGCTGGCGGCGGCACTCGCGGCGGGCCTGTCTGCGACGGCGGCCGGGGAGAAGGCGACCGTCTTCAACGACGCGTTCGCCGCCGCGGCGGCCCAGTTCCCGGTGGCGCTCGTCTACCTCTGCGTGCTGACGCTGGTGTTCGTGGTGCTGCCGAGCTGGACCGTCCCGGTCGGCTGGGCCGCCCTCGGCGCCGGCGCCTTCCTCGGCATCTTCGGCGCCCTGATCAAGGTGCCGGACTGGCTGCGCCACTTCTCCCCGTTCGCCGACGCCCCTGTCGTCGTCGGGAAGGTCGATTGGACCGGTGGATACTGGATGTTCGGCATCGCGGTGGTCGCGCTCGCCGCCGCCGCGGCGCTCATCCGACGCCGGGACTTCGCGATCGGTTAGGGACGGGCATGGCCAGGGACGAACGGGCTCTGACGGAGATGATGGAGCACTCCGCGGCGGTGCTGACCGCCGCGGGGTTCCCGAAGATGCCCGCCCGCGTGCTGATGGCGCTCACGGTCACCGACTCGGCCGGGCTCACGGCGGCCCAGCTCGCCGAGCGGCTGGACGCGAGCCCGGCGGCGATCTCCGGGGCGGTCCGCTACCTCCAGACCCTCGGGATCGTCCGGCGCCTGTCGCAGAACGGCAGCCGCCGCGACCTCTACCAGATGCCGGCCGACTGGTACGCGCTGATGGTCCGCAACAGCCCGATCTACGGCGTGCTCGCCGACCAGGCGGACGCCGGCCTCGCGGCGGTCGACGACCCGGACGACCCTGCAACGGAGCGGCTGCGCGACATGGCCGGCTTCTACCGCTTCATGCAGGACCGGCTGCCGGAGATGCTGAACGAGTGGGAGCAGATCCGGGCATCCCGGGATGCGTGAGCGCGTCGGCACGCGGATCGGTTCGGCGACCGGCGTGCCTCGCCGACCGCTCGTGAACATCTGAAATGCTAATGATCGGACTCACCAGGGGGATCGACATGCGTTTCACCACTCCGGCGCGGAAGGCGCTGGTGGTCGCGGTGCTGCTCGCGGTCAACGTGGCGCTCGCGCTGCTGTTCGACGCCCTCCACTCGGAGCCGGCCTCCATCGTGCTGACCGTGCTGCAGGTCGCCGGGTGGTACATCGTCTCCAGGATGTTCCGCGGGCCGGGGGAGGCTGTGCGCGCCGCGCGCCCGTGGTGGCGGATGACGAACCGGCCGCTCCTGTCCGGGGTCTTCGGCGTCGGCTATGCGCTGCTCGCCGTGGTCAACATCGGGTTCTCGCTCGCCGGGTTCGGCAGCCTCTCCGGCACGGTCTCGATCCTCGCCGAGCTGGTCCTGGCGGCGCTCTTCCTGAACTCGTACGCCTGCCTCCGTCCGCGGCGCGGCGCGCCTCGACAGGTCCCTGCCCGGCGGCAGTCCCGCCCGCGCGTCCCCGGCGGCGCGCGCACCTGACAGGCGGGGCGCCCGCGCCGTAGGCTGGAGCGCATGACGCTCTCCTCCGGCATCGCCACCGACGAACTCGATCCCACGATCCGCCCGCAGGACGACCTGTTCCGGCACGTGAACGGCACCTGGATCGACCGTACAGAGATCCCCGGCGACAAGGCGCGCTGGGGCTCCTTCATGGAGCTCGCCGAGAAGTCGGAGGCCGCCGTCCGCGAGATCGTGGAGGCCGCGCAGACCGCCCCCGAGGGCACAGAGGAGCGCAAGTTCGGCGACCTCTACACGAGCTTCCTCGACGAGGACCGCGTCGACGCGCTCGGCGTCGAGCCGATCCGGGCGCAGCTCGCGATCGCCGACGACGTCGCCAGCATCCCGGAGTTCCTGAAGACCCTCGGCGAGCTGGAGCGGCACGGCGTCGGCGGCATCTACCAGCTGTTCGTCGACAACGACCCGGGCGACCCCAGCCGCTACCTCGTGTTCGCCGAGCAGGCGGGCATCTCGCTGCCCGACGAGTCCTACTTCCGCGAGGAGCGGTTCGCGCCGATCCGGGAGGCCTTCGCCGCGCACGTGCAGCGGATGTTCGAGCTGGCCGGCTTCCAGGACGCCCCCGAGCGCGCCCAGCGGGTCTACGACCTCGAGGTGGAGATCGCGGCGCAGCACTGGGACAACGTGACCTCCCGCGACTCCGAGAAGACCTACAACCTGTTCTCGTGGGCCGACGCCACGGCCCTGTTCGGCTCGACGGACCTGGACGACTGGGCCGCCGGTCTGGGCGCACCGCAGGGCGCGCTCGCCGAGGTGGTCCTGCGCCAGCCGTCCTTCACCTCCGGCGTCGCCGGCCTCCTCACCGAAGACAAGCTGCAGTCCTGGAAGGACTGGCTGGCCTGGCAGATCATCCACGACTCCGCCCCGTACCTGACCGGCGACTTCGTGGACGCCAACTTCGACTTCTACGGCCGCACCCTCACCGGCACGCCGGAGATGCGGGCCCGCTGGAAGCGCGGCGTCTCACTCGTGGAGGGCGTGATGGGGGAGGCCGTCGGCCGCATCTACGTCGAGAAGCACTTCCCGCCCGCCGCCAAGCAGGAGATGGACGAGCTGGTCGCCAACCTGATCGAGGCCTACCGGCAGAGCATCCAGAAGCTGGAGTGGATGGGCGAGGACACCCGCCACCGCGCCCTCGACAAGCTCGGCAAGTTCACGCCGAAGATCGGCTTCCCGGTGAAGTGGCGCGACTACTCCGCGCTCGTCATCGACCCCACCGACCTGGTCGCAAATGTGCGCGCCGCCGCGCTGTTCGAGTTCAACCGCGAGCTGAACAAGATCGGCAAGCCGATCGACCGCGACGAGTGGTTCATGACCCCGCAGACGATCAACGCGTACTACAACCCCGGCTTCAACGAGATCGTGTTCCCCGCGGCCATCCTGCAGTACCCGTTCTTCGACGAGAGCAGGGACGCCGCCGCGAACTACGGCGCGATCGGCGCGGTCATCGGTCACGAGATCGGCCACGGCTTCGACGACCAGGGCTCCAAGTTCGACGGCGACGGCAAGCTGGACGACTGGTGGACCGCCGCCGACCGTGCCGCGTTCGAGAAGCGCACCGGCAGTCTGATCGCCCAGTACGACGCGCTCGCCCCGGCGCAGGTGCCCGACCACCACGTGAACGGCGCCCTCACCATCGGCGAGAACATCGGCGACCTCGGCGGTCTCGGCATCGCCTGGAAGGCGTACCTCCTCTCGCTCGGCGGCGAGCAGCCTCCCGTGGTGGATGGTCTGAGCGGCGCGGAGCGGTTCTTCCTGAGCTGGGCGCAGGCCTGGCAGCAGAAGGGTCGCGACGAGGAGGTCATCCGCCTGCTGGCGATCGACCCGCACTCGCCGAACGAGTTCCGCTGCAACCAGATCGTCCGCAACATCGACGCCTTCTACGAGACGTTCGGGGTCGCGGACGGCGATGCGCTATGGCTGTCGCCGGAGGAGCGCGTGACCATCTGGTGACGCGTGGGGGAGTGCGTGAAAGGGATCGCCCAGCCACCCCTCCGGCGAGGTAACATCGTCCCTATCGCGTCGAGGAAACCCTGCCTCGCCGCGTCGCGGGCCGGGGGGACCGCAGCACGGACCGAAGCCCCGACTCGGAAGAAAGACCCAGCGCGACTGTGACGATCCAGACCCCGGAGACCGACCACCGCCGCCGGCACGCGAGCCCACGCCGTGGACGGCACCGCCGGACTGCTGCCGCCGCTCCGGAGGTGTTCAGCCGCGGCTTCGACGCGCTCGGCCGGCTGGCCATGCAGGGCGTCCAGGTCTCGGCGCGGGCGACGGACCTGTCCACCGGCGAGGTGCTGTTCTCGGTGGACGACCACGTCGTGATGCCGACGGCGAGCATCGGCAAGGTGCTCCTGCTGGTGGAGGTCGCCGCGCGCCTCCAGTCCCGGCAGCTCAGCCCGCTGGCCCAGCTCGACCGCGCCCCGCAGGACACGGCGGGGGAGTCCGGCATCTGGCAGCACCTCCAGGTCCCCGCCCTCCCGGTCGCCGACCTGGCAGCCCTCGTCGGGGCGACGAGCGACAACCTCGCGACCAACGTCCTGCTGCGCCGCGTCGGCCTGGAGGCCGTGAGCGCCCGCACGGAGTCCCTCGGCCTCACCCGCACCGCCCTCCTCGACCTGGTCCGCGACCACCGCGGCCCGGACGACGCCCCGCAGCTCTCGGTCGGCAGCGCGAACGAGCTCACCTGGCTGTTCTCGGCGCTGGCCCGCGGCGAGGTCGTGGACGCCGCGACCAGCCGCCAGGTCATCTCCTGGCTGTCCCTGAACAGCGACTTCTCCCTGGTGTCGAGCGCGTTCGGCCTCGACCCGCACTCGCACCGCCACCCGGAGCACGGCATCCTGCTGGTCAACAAGACCGGCACCGACGCGGGAGTCCGCAGCGAGGTCGGCGTGCTGCGCGGGCCGCGAGCCGGGGTGACGTATGCGGTGTCGACGTACTTCGACGACACCGCGCTGCCGGCGCGGCTGTCGGTGATCGACGGGATGCGGACGGTGGGGCTGGATCTGCTGGAGTATGTGTTCTGAGGGTCAGCGCCCCGCGATGAACCCATCCTCCGCCGCATAGTCGAACCAGCGGTCGTCCCTGGCGCGCTGCGCGAGCGTCGGGAACGCCTCCTCCCAGCCCTCACCGCGGCGCTCGGCCGAGCGCGCCTCCCGCACGGCCCAGTCCACCGCATCCACGACGGCCTCCCGGTACGGGACCGGCTGGCGATACCCGAGCTGCACCGTGGCCGCCGCCATGCTGAGCAGCAGCGGGTTCGCGACGCTCCAGGGCGTGCCGCCGACCCCGTCCACGGGCGGCCCGGGGAAGCCGACGACTTCCACGTCCTGGTCGAGCGCCGCGTACACCGCGCGGGCGATCTCCGCGACACTGACGGCGTCCTCGTCCACCGCGTTGAGCACGCGGTGGCCGGGGTGCGCGGCGCACAGCGCGATCAGCTCGGCGATGTTCACGGTGGACGACGTGCTGAACCGGTTGGCGCCGTCGTCGGAGAGCAGCACCGTGCGGCGGCCGTCCAGCGCGCGCTTGATGAAGTACCACTCCCGCAGCGCCGGGCTGAGCGGGCCGTGGATCGCGCCGGGGCGGAGGATGCTCACTGGCAACCCTTCGACCGCCAGCAGCCGGCGCTCCATCGCCGCCTTGAGCGGTGAGTACGTTCGCTCGTCGTTGTCGACCGTCGGATCGGTCTCGCGCAGCGGGAGGGGATAGTCGGGGAAGTCGTCCGGCCCGGTCACGATGTCCAGGTAGCCGCCCTCCCGGCCGACGTAGACGGAGCCGGTGGAGATCACCACGAGCGAGCCGACGTCGCCCGCGAGCGCGGCGAGCTGATCGGCGTGCTTCGGCTCGTACGCCACCGTGTCGAGGACAAGATCGTGGCCGCGGGCCAGCGCGAGCAGTGCGTCCGTGTCGTCGCGGTCGAGGCGGACGGTCGTGACGTCCAGGTCGTTCAGGGCGGTGTCGCCGGGGTGGCGGCCGCGGTGGGCGACCAGCACCGACCAGCCGTCGGCGGCGAGCCGGCGCGCGGCGGCCGAGCCGATCTGCCCGGTCCCGCCGATGACCATCGCGGTGCGCACGCCCCTCACCCCAGCAGCGTCCGCGCCAGCGCCAGGTACTCCCGCGCGTTCGCGTCGGGCAGGTACGCCCGCCCGATCGCGTTGCCGATCGCCGGCAGCGACACCGCGTCCGGGTACGCCAGCCACAGCGTCTCGTACGTCGGGTTGAACTTGCTCTTGAACGCGAACAGCGAGGCGAACCCGTAGGCCGGCTCCAGCGTCCGAGCCAGGAACGCGAGCAGTCGGTCCATCACTGCCGGTCCCTCGGCAGAGGAGTCTGCATCGGCAGCGGCAGGCCCCGCCGGCTTCGTCGCCAGGGGCGCCCCCGACAGACTCAGCACCTCCACCCCCTCGCCGCGCATCCGCTGGGCCGCCGACGCGATGACGAACTCCATGATGCCCGGGATGCTCTTGTCCGCCCGGCGCATGAAGTCGATCGTGTAGCCGACCACCCGGTCGTCGTGCCAGCTCGGCAGCCAGCTCGTGACCGCCTGGAGGTCGCCCTGCGGGTTGTAGGCGAGGTAGAGCCGCACCTCGGGGTCCTTCAGCTCGGCCATCCCGCCGAGGGTGAAGCCCATCTCGGGCAGCTCCTTCTCGGACACCCACTGCTCGCTCAGCGCGACGATCTGGTTCTGCTGGATCGGGGCCAGCTCGGCCCACGTCGTCCACAGCGTCGAGATGCGCTCCTTCACCCCCCGGTTGTGCGCCTGGCGAACCTTCTGCCAGGGCTTGCCCTGCATGTCGAAGGTCTGCGGGTGCATCAGCGTCTCCTCGCCGACCGACACGCTCTGCCAGCCGAGCGACTCGAACACCGGGAGGAACGCGCCGTGGATGCTGTAGAACGCGGGCGTCCAGCTGTTCGCGTCGCAGAAGCCGATGAAGTCGATGATCGTCTGCTCGGCACGGTCGGGGCGGCACACCGGGTCGGACAGGGTGATCGCCACCCCGTTGATCACCCGGTAGGCGACGGCGGCCTCCCCGTCCTCCGAGAACCAGTAGACGTTGTCGGGCCAGGTGCCCATGAAGCCGAGCGTCCCGCCGCCGCCCGCGCGCAGGAGCTCCCGGAAGCGCAGCTCGTCGCCGACCGTGCGGCCGGTGGAGGTCGCCCGGTACAGCCGCATCGTGCCGATCACGAAGATCAGCCAGAACACCGGGCCGACCCACTGGTAGAGCAGCAGCGTGAACGGCGACGTCGGCACGATGACGGGGCCCAGCACGGACTCGAAGCCCGAGGGCACGAACCGGCGCAGCGCGGACGCGAACACGTCGCCGATGGAGGCCTCCGGCACGAACGACGACAGCGTGGCCAGGCCCGCGATCAGGTACAGGACCGCGAGCAGCGCGAACGCGACGACCGCCAGGATGGTGAAGCGCACGACCGCGTCCCTGGGCGCGCGGATCTGGAACTGGCGCCGCGTCGCCACCAGCAGCGCGATCGACGCCAGCGGAACCAGCAGCGTCGCCAGCAGCCACAGCAGCACCTCGATCGCGGGCGCGAGGGCGTCGATGCTGTCCACGTTGATCGAGATGTCGCCGCCGGGCAGCGCCGTGAACGGGAGGAGGATCATCGCCGCGTTCACGACGATCCCGAGCAGCCACGCGAAGTGCCGGCCGCGGCGGAGGCCGATGGCCGTCACGATCAGCAGCACGAGCGGCAGCAGGCTGAGCAGCAGCGGGCCGACCCCCTGCACCGAGACGGCTGCGAGCTCGTCATGGCAGTTGGTCGTGTCGGCGGCCTTGCACGCCGCCAGCACCGTTGCCGCGGCGACCTCCCGATGCTGGAACAGCGCCGAGACGAACGAGAGCGGGCCGAGTCCGCCGGGCGGCAGGAGCGCGGCGAGCGGGCCGATCGCGGTGATCGCGACGATCGCGGCGACCAGGTTGCGGGTCTCCCCGTGCGAGCTGCGGCGCATCCGGTGCAGTGGGCCACGGCGGAGGATGACGCCGAGCGCGAGGCCGAGCAACGCCGCGAACAAGCGATAGACGTTGTTCTGGTCGCCGTTGTAGAGCACGAACATGATGACGGTGGCGAAGGTGAGCAGCCGGATCCGGCGTCGCCACAGGGTCGTCGCGAACGCGCTCGCCGTGACCAGCGCCCCGACGATCCCGATGGTCGGGTCCAGGGTGAAATCGAATTCGGTGGCGTGCGCGAGGATCTCGCCCACGTTCGCCGCCGCCCACTGGCCGAGCACGCCGAGCGTGATGCCCAGCACCCCGGTGACCAGGAAGGCGACGATCAGGCGCACGGTGCCGAGCAGCCGTTCGGCCGCCGCGAGCACCGTCAGCGCCAGCAGGAACGAGACCACGAGCTGGATCGGGTCCTCCGGCACGAAGAGCGCCGTGAACGGCGTCCACCAGTACCCGGCCCGGATGGTCGTCGGTACGCCCGCCGCCCAGACCAGCGAGCCGCCGCCCACGCTTGCGGCGCTCCACAGCGTGCCGGTCGCGATGGAGGTCGCGAGCACGATCAGGGCGAGGGCGACGCTCGCGGGCGCGACCTGCACGTAGGCGCGCAGCATCGCCAACGCCGGGGGTCGCCCTGGGGGCGGATCCGCCTGCGGCGCTGGTGCGGTGTTCGTGGGGGCCGTGCTCATCGTGTCTCCGTCGCGGTGGCCCCCACCCTAGCGGTCGCCCTCCGTTTGCGGAGGGTCAGATCTCGCGCAGACGCTCCGCGAGGTAGCGGTCGAGGCCTTCGAGCGGGATGCGCTCCTGCTTCATCGTGTCGCGATCGCGCACGGTCACCGCGTCGTCCTCGAGCGAGTCGAAGTCGACCGTGACCGCGAGCGGCGTGCCGATCTCGTCCTGGCGGCGGTACCGGCGGCCGATCGCGCCCGAGTCGTCGAAGTCGACGTTGCGGCGCTTGCGGAGCTTGTCGGCCAGGCCGCGCGCGAGCGGCGACAGCGCCTCGTTGCGGGACAGCGGGAGGACGGCGACCTTGACGGGCGCCAGGCGCGGGTCGAGGTGAAGGACCGTGCGCTTGTCGGTGCCGCCCTTGGCGTTCGGCACCTCCTCCTCGTCGTACGCGTCGACCAGGAACGCCATCAGCGCGCGGGTGAGGCCGAAGGACGGCTCGATCACATACGGGACATAGCGCTCGTTCTTGTTCTGGTCGAAGTAGCTGAGGTCTTTGCCCGAGTGCTCGATGTGCGTCTTCAGGTCGAAGTCGGTGCGGTTGGCGACGCCCATCAGCTCGCCCCACTCGCTGCCGACGAAGTCGAACTTGTACTCGATGTCGATCGTGCGCTTGGAGTAGTGCGCGAGCTTGTCCTTCTCGTGCTCCAGGCGGCGGATGTTCGCCGGGTCGATGCCGAGGTCCACGAACCAGTCCCAGCAGAGGTCGATCCAGGTCTGGAACCAGTCCTCGTCGGTACCGGGCTCGACGAAGAACTCGATCTCCATCTGCTCGAACTCACGGGTGCGGAAGATGAAGTTGCCCGGCGTGATCTCGTTGCGGAAGGCCTTGCCGATCTGGCCGATGCCGAACGGCGGTTTCTTGCGCGCGGCCTGCAGCACGTGCGCGAAGTCGGTGAAGATGCCCTGAGCGGTCTCCGGGCGCATGTAGTGGAGGCCGGACTCGTCGTCCACGACGCCGAGGAAGGTCTTCATCAGGCCGGAGAACTGCCGGATCGGCGTCCACTGGCCCACCTTGTCCGGGTGGTCCGGGTCGGCGATGTCGTCGAGGCCGTTCGCCGGCGCGTGGCCGTGCTCGGCCTCGTACGCCTCGAAGAGGTGGTCGGCGCGGTAGCGCTTGTGCGTGATGAGCGACTCGGTCAGCGGGTCGCTGAACACCTGGACGTGACCGGAGGCCTCCCACACGGCGGTCGGCAGGATGATCGCCGAGTCGAGGCCGACCATGTCGCCGCGGCCGCGCACGAAGGAGTTCCACCACTCGCGCTTGATGTTCTCCTTGAGCTCGACGCCGAGGGGACCGTAGTCCCACGCCGAGCGGGTGCCGCCGTAGATCTCCCCGGAGGGGAAGACGAATCCGCGGTGCTGCGCCAGCGTGATGACGGATTCCAGTCTCGACGGTGCGGCCATGGGTGCTCCCTGTTCGGTGCCGGGGGTTGTGGGGGACCCGTCCATCCTACTGAGGATGCGCCGACCTCACCGGCCCGCGCGGAAGTCGTCCTCCAGGATCGCGTACACGGCGGTGTCCGACCACTCGCCCTTGAAGATCTCGCTCTGGCGCAGCAGTGCCTCCTGCTTCATCCCGATGATCCCGCAGAGCCGCGCCGACGCCTCGTTGCGGGCGTCGAGCTGGGCGAAGACGCGGTGGCCGCCGAGCGTGTCGAAGCAGAGCTCGAGGAGGCGGGTCGTCGCCTCGGTGGCGTAGCCGCGGCCGTGCACAGCGGGGTGGAACACCCAGCCCATCTCGAACTTCGCCCACTCCGCCTTCTTGAGGAACAGGCTCACGTGGCCGATCACCCGGCTGTGGCCGCCCTCCGGGTCCGGGAGCTCGACCGCGTACACGATGCCGTCGCCGTCGGCGGCGAGGCGGTTCATCGCGATGCGCTTGCGCAGGTGCTCCGCCGACTCGTCGTGGTCGTGCACCTCCCAGAAGAGGTAGCGGGCGACATCCTTCAGGCGCTCGAACTCGTGCCCGTTCTCCAGGTCGCCGCTGTTCAGCGGGCGGAGCAGCAGGCGCTCGGCGCGCAGCTCCTCCGCGGCGTAGGGCAGGCCGGTGGCCGCGTGCGGCTCGGTGGCGGTGATCGTGGCCTCGTCGCTCACGTGTCCTCCTCTGGTGGGTGCTCCTGGACGGACGTCAGGAGGCGGCGGTCTCGTCGTCGACGGCTCGGAGCGCGTGCGGGCGGGGCGCCTCTTCGACCTCCACGCCGAACAGCGCCGACGTCGCGTCCACGAACGCCTGCGCCTCGCCGTTCCTGGCGAGCTCGCGCCCTCGGACCGACGGGGTGTGCAGGAGCACACCGGCCAGGTGGCGCAGCGCCGCCTCGGTCTGCTCGGAGGAGTCGCCGCGCGAGCGGGCCCGGGCGATCTCCGCGTCCAGGATGCCGAAGACGTGGGTGCGGAGGGCGACGAGCGCGGGCGTGACGGCCTGCTCGGCGTTCTGCGCCGCGAACTCCGCGGCGGCGGCGCCGACGAGCTCGCGGGCGTCGGCCGCGGCGTTCAGCTCCTCGACCGGCGCGTGGATGCTGATGGTCTCCAGGTCGAGCAGCTCGACGTCGCGGAGCGCGGCGACGGCCGGGTCGACGTTGCGGGGGAGGCCGAGGTCGATGACGAGGCGGCGCTCGGCGGCGTCCGGCGCGGCGATGGCATCGGCCAGCAGGGAGCGGGTGATGACGTGATCGGTGACGGCCGAGCAGGTGACGACGAGGTCCGCGGCGCCGAGCGCCTCCAGGAGGTCGTCGGACTCGACGGGGACGACATCGTGCGAGAGGGCGAACTTCGCCGCGCGCCCGGTCGGCGAGAACACCTGCACGTCGACCACGCCGCGCTCGCGCAGTGCGGCCAGGCTGGCGCCGGCGTACTTGCCGGTCCCGACGAGGAGCACGCGCACGGCGGCCCAGTCGCTGATCCGGCTCTCCGCCAGCTCGAGCGCGAGGCGGACCATCGAGCGGCCGGCCGTCATGATGCCGGTCTGGTTCTTGACCCCGCGGGAGGTCCGCGACGCGACCTGGAAGACGCGCTCCAGGCTTGCGGTCACGGTGCCGGAGGCGCGGGCCGACTCCAACGCCCTGCGCACCTGCCCGGCGATCTCGCCCTCCCCGACCACGACCGACTCGAGGCCGCTGGAGACGGAGAAGAGGTGCTCGGCGACGGCGTCGTCGCTGTAGACGGCGCTGGAGGAGCGGAGCAGGGCGGCGTCGATGCCGCTGGCGGCGGCGACGGTCTCGATCACCTGGTCCGTGGTCGCGCCCGCGGCGAGCGGCTGCGCGTCCACGTCGAGCGCGTGTACGTCGAGATAGGCCTCGAAGCGGTTGCAGGTGGCGAGGACGACCGAGCCTGCGACGATTCCGTGCTGCTCCGCGAGTGCCGCGGTGACGGCGGGCGCATGGCGCTCGAGCCGTTCGAGGAGGTCGAACTCCGCAGTGCGGTGGCTCGACGAGAAGCAGAGAAGCACGGGGGAAAGAATACGCTCGGCGCCGACCAGACTCGAATCGGGATACCCCGTCCTGTGGCTGTTCGACATGATTCCCGGGGGATTGGCAGATTCGGCCCTGGCAGAATCATCGGGTGACCTCCCTCGACCCGACCCACCCGCTCTCCGAAGGCCGAACAGCGGGCAGTCGCCTGATCCGCTCCTATCAGGGCGAACGGCAGGAGACCGTCCCCGTCTGGTTCATGCGCCAGGCCGGACGGTCGCTGCCCGAGTACCGGGAGCTGCGCGTCGGCACGCGCATGCTCGACGCCTGCCTCGACCCCGCGATGGCGAGCGAGATCACGCTGCAACCGGTGCGCAGGCACGGCGTGGACGCGGGCATCTTCTTCAGCGACATCGTGGTGCCGCTGAAGCTCGCCGGCGTGGCCGTGGAGATCCAGCCCGGCAAGGGTCCGGTGTTCGAGAGCCCGGTGCGCACCTCCGACGACGTCGCACGGCTGGAGGAGGTCGACCCGGCCTCCCTCGGCGCCGACACGTTCGCGCCGATCGCGGAGGCCGTGCGCCTGACGACGGCCGAGCTCGGCGACACCCCGCTGATCGGCTTCGCCGGCGCCCCCTTCACCCTCGCCGCCTACCTCGTGGAGGGCGGCCCCTCCAAGGACCACATCCGCGCGCGGACGCTCATGCACGCCGACCCGGAGACCTGGGCCCGCCTGATGGCGTGGAGCGCCGACGTGACGGGAGCCTTCCTGCGGGCGCAGCTCCTGGCGGGCGCGAGCGCCGCCCAGCTGTTCGACTCGTGGGCGGGGTCGCTGTCGCTGCACGACTACGTCGAGCACGTCGCCCCCGCCTCCGCGCGTGCGCTCTCGCACATCCGCGATCTCACCTACGAGGTGCCGCGACCGCAGGACGCCGACACCGACGCTCCCGTGAACGACGAGCCGCTGGTGCGCAACGTGCCGATCGTGCACTTCGGCGTCGGGACCGGCGAGCTCCTCAAAGCCATGCACGAGGTGGGCGCCGACGCGGTCGGGGTCGACTACCGCACGCCGCTGGACGAGGCCGCCCGCCGGCTCGGGCACGTCGTCCCGGTGCAGGGCAACGTCGACCCGGCGATGCTCGACGCGCCGTGGGAGGTCCTGTCGGCTCACGTCGTGGACGTCCTGGAGCGCGGCCGGGAGGCGCCGGCGCACGTGCTGAACCTGGGCCACGGCGTCCCGCCGGAGACCGACCCGACGGTGCTGACCCGCGTGGTCGAGCTCGTCCACGGATGGCGGGCATGACCTCCGAGCCGCTCGATCACGACGCCGTCACGGAGAGCATCCGGCACGCGGTGGAGGCCCCGCCGACGCGCATCGTCGTGATCGGCGGCGGCGTCTCGGGACTGGTCGTCGCGCGCGAGTGCGCCCGCCCGGGCTTCGAGGTCACCGTGCTGGAGGCCTCCGCTCGGGTGGGCGGTTCGGTGGCGCCGCTGGAGCTCGGCGGCATCACGGTCGACGCCGGCGCAGAGAGCTTCGCGACCCGCGGCGGCCACGTCGCCGCACTCCTCGCCGACCTGGGCCTCGCGGACGACGTCGTGGAGCCGAACCCGGCAGGCGCGTGGGTGCGCAACGGAACGCGCACGGTCCCACTGCCGAAGGCCGGCCTGCTCGGCATCCCGAGCTCGCCGTTGGCGACGGACGTCGTCGCCGCGATCGGCTGGGGCGGCGCGGTGCGCGCCTATATGGACCGGCTCCTCCCCGTGCTGAAGATCGGCCAGGAGCGCAAGCTCGGCACCCTGGTGCGCAAGCGCATGGGGTCGAAGGTCCTCACCGAGCTGGTATCCCCGGTCGTGACCGGCGTGTACTCGGCCGATCCCGACGACCTCGACGTGGATGTCGTCGCCCCCGGACTCAACGCGGCGCTCACGCGGCTCGGATCGCTGTCCGGCGCCGTGGGCGAGCTGCGCTCGGCCGCCAAGGCGGGGAGTGCCGTGGGGGGCATCCGCGGGGGCATGTGGCGCCTTCCGGCGGCGCTCGCCGCGGACATCGAGGCGCGGGGCGGGATCATCCGCACCGATGCGGCGGTCGCGTCGGTGTCGCCGTGGGTCGCACCCGACCCGGAGGACGTCGCCGCTGCGGCGGTGGAGGCGGCGATGGCCGACGCCGTCGACGAGGCGGCGCTCGACGGGCTCGAGCTCGCCGGGCAGCTCCCCGCGGAGCCGACCGAACCTGCCGCGGAGCCCGCCACCTCGCGCCCGGCCCGCTGGACCGTCACGCTCGCGGACGGCTCTGCCCTCGACGCCGACGCCGTGGTGGTCACCGCCCCCGCCGACGCCGCCCTTGCGCTCCTCCCCGGCATTGACGCCGCCCTCGGGGACCTCGCCGGTCTCGACTGGCCTCCCGCGTCCAGCGTGGAGCTGGTCACGCTGGTCCTCACCGACGACCGGGTCGGCGCCGCACCGCGCGGCACCGGCGTGCTGGTCGCCGACGGGCCGGACTCCGGCGTCGCCGCCAAGGCGATGACGCACTCCAGCGCCAAGTGGGCGTGGGTCGCGGAGGCCGCCGGTCCGGGCCGCCACGTCGTGCGGCTCTCGTACGGCCGCGCCGGCCGCGCGTCCGAGACGCTCGCCCTCTCCGACGCCGAGCTCCGGGAGCGTGCGATCGCCGACGCCGCCGCGCTGCTGAATATTCCGCTCACGGAATCCGCTGTCTCCGCGTTCGCCCG
The DNA here is from genome assembly GCF_041262565.1 of Leifsonia sp. EB41. Lineage (NCBI taxonomy): Bacteria > Bacillati > Actinomycetota > Actinomycetes > Micrococcales > Microbacteriaceae > Leifsonia > Leifsonia sp. EB41. The sequence continues at coordinate 2,346,376 of NZ_JBGCCJ010000001.1, forward strand.
GACCCCCTGGACGAACGCCCTCCCCTATGCGACAGTGGGGCAGCGGGAGCGCATCCAGCGCGTCCGCGACGGAGCTGAGAACGTCGACGGGCTCGAGGTGACCGGCTCCTGGCTGACCGGAACCGGTCTCGCGTCCGTCATTCCGGACGCGCGCCGGGTGGCGGAACGGGCCAGGGGTCTACGCTGGAAGGCACTGACCGACGACCTGGAGGGGTGAGGACGGAATGCGGGGCAAGATTCTCTTCGTGACGGGGGCGGCGGTGGGCTACGTGCTCGGCACGCGCGCCGGTCGCAAGCGTTACGACCAGATGAAGTCGGCCGCCCTCAAGGTCTGGGAGTCGCCGGGGGTGCAAAAGCAGGTGAACGCCGTGGAGGACTTCGTCGCGGCGAAGATCGGCGAGGCGCCGGAGGCGATCTACATCACGATCAAGAAGGCCGTGGTCCGGGCGAACGATCGCCGCAAGGAGGCTCGCGCCGACTCCCGCACGACGGGGGTGGCCGTGGTCGCCGTCACGCGAGATGATCCTGACGAAGTGATCCGGTAGCGCAGTCAGTACGAGTGTCACGGAAGGGCGGTGAGCCGATGACCGATCGGGAACGTGCCAGGTCGCAGTCGCTCGGTGAGCTGATCGCGTCGCTCCCGCGGCTGCTGATCCAGCTCGTCAAGGCCGAGCTGGCGAACCTGAAGGCCGAGTACTCCGAGAAGGCGAAGTATGCCGGGATCGGCATAGGCCTCTTCGTGGTGGCCGCTGCCTTCCTGTTCTTCGCGCTCGGGGTGCTCGTCGCCGCGGCGATCCTCGGGCTCTCGCTCGTGCTGCCCGGCTGGGCCGCCGCGCTCATCGTCTTCGGCGGGCTGGTCGTGATCGCGGTGATCCTCGCGCTCATCGGCGTCGGCTCGCTCAAACGGGTGGACGGCGCCGCGCCCAAAGAGACCATCGCCAGCGTCAAGTCCGACATCGACGCCGTGAAGGGGCTGGGCAAGTATGACAACTGACCGAAGCGGCGTCGAGAAGGCCCGCGCCGACCTGGCCGCGACCATCGACGCCATCCAGTACAAGGTCAACGTGCCCGCGCGGGCGTCCGAGCGGTTCCGCAGGCTCCGCGACGACAACCCGCTGGCGCTCGTCGGACTGGCGGTCGGGGTGGCCGTCGTCGTGGGAGGCGCGGTCTGGGGGATCGTCGCGGCCTCCCGCCGCTGAGCCTGGTTTTTGCCTTCTCAGCTTTGCGAGGGAGACTGTCGGTATGAGTACCCCGGCTGCCGTTCCGGCAGAGTCGACCGCCCCCGAAGACACCGCCCCCGAAAGCCCCAGCGGCTTCACGCTGTGGGCCGTCCTGCGCCGGGACCCCGCCCGTCCTGACGACCTCGACGGAACCGACGTCCCCAAGGCCGTCCAGGAGCTCGAAGGCGTCATCGCCGACATCGAGCTGCAGGGCGTCGTCACCCGCGGACTCTACGACGTGAGCGGCCTCAAGGCCGACGCCGACATCATGATCTGGCTGCACGGACCGGAGGCCGAGGCCCTGCAGTGGGGTCTCCGCCAGCTCCGCCGCACCCGCCTGTTCAAGGCGCTCCTCCCGACCTGGAACGCGATGGGCGTGCACCGCGACGCCGAGTTCAACCGCCAGCACGTCCCCGGCTTCCTGCGCGGCAAGGAGCCGAAGGGCTGGCTGTGCGTCTACCCGTTCGTGCGCAGCTACGAGTGGTATCTGCTGCCCGACGAGGAGCGCTCGAAGATGCTCGCCGAGCACGGCCGCAAGGGCGCCGCATTCCGCGGGGTGCTGGCCAACACGGTCGCGTCGTTCGCGCTCGGCGACTACGAGTGGATCCTGCCGCTGGAGGCCGACGAGCTCACCGACCTGGTCGACGTGATGCGCGAGCTCCGCTACACCGACGCGCGCCGCCACGTGCGCGAAGAGGTCCCGTTCTTCACCGGCCGCCGCATCCAGCCCGCCGAGGTCGTCGAGGTGCTGCAGTGACGGACACGGAGGCCGTACCGCGAGTGCTCGGTGCGACGGACGCCGCCGCGTCCGGCCCGGAGCACGTGACCGAGCCGGTCGCGTACGACGCGATCCTGCTCGCCGGGTTCGGCGGCCCGGAGGGTCAGGACGACGTCATCCCGTTCCTCCGCAACGTGACCCGCGGCCGCGGCATCCCGGAGGAGCGCCTGGAGGAGGTCGCCCACCACTACCGCCATTTCGGCGGCGTGAGCCCGATCAACGACCAGAACCGCGAGCTGAAGGCGGCGCTGGAGGCCGAGCTCGCCTCCCGCGGCATCGACCTCCCCGTGCTGTGGGGCAACCGCAACTGGGACCCGTACCTGGAGGACGCCCTCGCCGAGGCGCAGGAGCGCGGCCTCACCAAGCTGATCGCCATCGCGACGAGCGCGTACTCCTCCTACTCGAGCTGCCGGCAGTACCGCGAGGACTTCGCCCGCGTGCTGGAGGAGAAGGGATTGGAGGGCACCATCCAGATCGACAAGGTGCGCCAGTTCTTCGACCACCCCGGCTTCGTCGAGCCGTTCATCGAGGGCGTCCGCAACGCCGTGGACGAGCTGCGCGAGCGCGTCCCGGGCATCGACCCGGCGACGGAGATCCGCATCCTGTACTCGACGCACTCCATCCCGTCGACGGACGCCGCCAAGTCCGGCCCCGCCGACCGCGGCTTCGGTGAGGGTGGAGCCTACGCGGCCCAGCATCTCGCCGTCGCGGAGGTCGTCTCGCAGGAGGCCGCCGGCGGCGTCATCGGCTGGGATCTGGTCTACCAGTCCCGCTCGGGCCCGCCGTCGATGCCGTGGCTGGAGCCCGACATCAACGACCGCATCGCGGAGCTCCCGGCGCTCGGCGTCAAGGCCGTGATCATCGTCCCGCTCGGTTTCGTGAGCGACCACATGGAGGTGCTCTGGGACCTCGACAACGAGGCGATGGAGACCAGCGAGGAGAACGGCCTCGTCGCCGTCCGCGTGCCCACCCCCGGTACCCACGCCCGCTACGTGAAGGGCCTGGTCGACCTCGTGCTGGAGCGCCGCGACGGCGTCCCGGTCGAGCAGCGCCCAGCGCTGACCACGCTCGGCCCCTGGTACGACGTGTGCCGCCCGGGCTGCTGCGAGAACGTCCGCCTCGGCTTCAAGCCGGCCGCCGCGGGACTCGCGCCGTGAACGGCACGGTGAGCAGGGCCGACGGCGCGTCCGCGCGCCGTGACGGCGTGCTGCGCATCGGCACGCGGGGCAGCGCGCTCGCTGTCGCGCAGACGACCGCCGTCGCCGAGTCGATCGCCCGGGCGACCGGCCTCGACATCGAGCTGGTCACGATCACCACGCACGGCGACACCTCGCGCGAGTCGCTGTCGGAGCTCGGCGGCACGGGGGTGTTCGCCACCGCGCTGCGGGAGGCCCTCCTCGCCGACGAGTGCGACCTCCTCGTCCACTCGCTCAAAGACCTCCCGACCGCCCCGGCCCCCGGCCTGGTCATCGGCGCCGTGCCCAAGCGGGCGGACGCCCGGGACGCGCTCTGCGCGCGCGACGGCCTCACGCTCGACACGCTGCCGCAGGGCGCGAAGGTGGGCACCGGCTCGCCGCGCCGCGTCGCCCAGCTCAAGTCGGTGCGCCCTGACCTGGAGGTCGTGGACATCCGCGGCAACGTGGACACCCGGCTCGGCAGGGTCGCGGAGGGCGACCTCGACGCCGTCGTGCTCGCCGCGGCCGGCCTCGGCCGGCTCGGCCGCCTCGACGCGGTGACCGACTTCTTCGCGCTGTCGCAGGTGCCGACCGCTCCCGGCCAGGGCGCGCTCGCGCTGGAGGTGCGCGCGGGCGAGCAGACCGGCCGCGGCGACGTCGCCCGGGCGCTCAAGGCCGTCGACCACGCGACCACGCACGCCTGCGCCTCCGCCGAGCGCGCCGTGCTCGCGGGGCTCGAAGCCGGCTGCGCCGCCCCGATCGGAGCGTCCGCGCTCGTCGACGACGGCCTCCTGTTCCTCACCGCCACCGTGTACCGCCCGGACGGGACCGAGCGGCTCACGGCATCCCACGCCGCTACTCCGGACTCCTTCGGCCTCGCCGACCTCGACGAGGCCGCGCGCGAGGTCGGCGCCCGCGTGGTGGCCGAACTGCTCGGCGCGGGGGCTGCCGACCTGGCCCCGCTCGGGAGCGAATGATGCCCTCAACGCCGTCCTCTCCGAAACCGCTCGCCGGCTGGCGGGTGCTCGTGCCCCGGGGAGGGCCCTGGGGCGACTCGGTCGCCGCCGACCTCCGCGCCAAGGGCGCGTCGCCGGTCGTGGCCGCGATGATCAACTTCGCGCCGACCGCCGACGCCCCGGCTCTGGAGGCCGCCCTCGCGCGGCTCGCGGCCGGCGGATTCGACTGGGTGACGGTCACCAGCGCCACCACCGTCGACGTGCTGAGCGCCGCCCGCGCGGTCGTCCCGCCCTCCACGCGGATCGCGGCCGTCGGCGAGACCACCGCCGCCGCGCTGGCCGCCGCGGGGTACGCCGTCGACCTGGTCCCGGCGGAGGACAACTCCGCGCGCGGACTGCTCGCCGAGTGGGAGGCCGCGACCGAGGGCGTCGTCCCGCTGCGCATCCTCACCCTCCGCTCCGAGATCGCCAAGCCCCTCCTCACCGAGGGGCTGCGCCGTATCGGGCACGACGTGGAGTCCGTCGTCGCGTACCGCACGATCGGCATCCGCGTTCCGGAGAACATCGTCTCTGACGTGCGGGACGGCCTCGTCCAGGCCATCCTCGTCACGAGCGGCTCCGTGGCCGAGCAGGTGCAGGTGCAGCTCGGCCCGATCCCCGAGACCACCCTCGTCGCCGCGATCGGCCCGCAGACCGCGCGCGACGCCAGGGAGTACGGCCTCCGCGTCGACGTGATCGCCGACGAGCGCACGGCGGCCTCCCTCATCGAGGCGGTCGCCGCCGCCGCGACCGCGCACCGGTCCGCCGCCTCCTGAGCGTGCGCTGGCACCCAGCGGCGCGGCGTAGGCTGGGGAGAGTGAGTGAGTTGCATCCCGTCGTACGGCCCCGGCGCCTCCGGCAGTCACCTGCCATGCGCCGTCTGACGGCCGAGACCCGCCTCCACCCGGCCGAGCTGATCCTCCCGCTGTTCGTGCGGGAGGGCGCCTCCGAGCCGCAGCCGATCGGCTCCATGCCGGGCGTCGTGCAGCACAGCCTCGACTCCCTGAAGCGCGCGGCCGTGGAGGCCGCGGAGGCAGGGGTCGGCGGCGTCATGCTCTTCGGCGTCCCGGAGACCCGCGACGCGACCGGCACCGCCGCGACCGACCCGGACGGCATCCTCAACGTCGCCACCCGCGCGCTCGCCTCCGAAGTCGGCGACGCGCTCGTCGTGCAGACCGACCTGTGCCTGGACGAGTTCACCGACCACGGCCACTGCGGCGTGCTCGACGGCGAGGGCCACGTCGACAACGACGCCACCCTGCTGCGCTACCGGGACATGGCCATCGCGCAGGCGGAGGCCGGCTCGCAGCTCCTCGGCCTGAGCGGGATGATGGACGGCCAGGTCGCCGCCGTGCGCGACGCGCTCGACGCCGCCGGCCGCATCGATGTCGTCATCCTCGCCTACGCCGCCAAGTACGCCTCCGGCTTCTACGGTCCGTTCCGGGAGGCCGTCGACTCGCAGCTCTCCGGCGACCGCCGCGCCTACCAGCAGGACCCGGCCAACCGCCGCGAGGGTCTGCGCGAGGCGCAGCTCGACCTGGACGAAGGCGCCGACATCCTCATGGTGAAGCCGGCCCTCAGCTACCTCGACGTCCTCAGCGACGTCGCCGCCATCAGCGACGTGCCGGTCTGGGCCTACCAGGTCTCCGGCGAGTACGCGATGGTGGAGGCCGCAGCCGCGAACGGCTGGATCGACCGCGAGCGCGTCATCGAGGAGACCCTGATCGGCACCCGCCGAGCGGGCGCCGACGCCGTGCTCACCTACTGGGCGACCGAGGTCGCAGGATGGCTCCGATGAACAACACCGACTCCCAGGACCTGCAGGGCCTGGCCGACGGCGCCGCCATCGGCGACGTGAACCTGGCCCAGTTCGAGCGCGCGCAGCGCGTGATCCCCGGCGGCGTGAACTCCCCGGTCCGCGCCTTCCGCTCGGTCGGCGGCACGCCGCGCTTCATGGTGTCGGCACACGGGCCCTACATCGTGGACGCGGAGGGGCGCGAGTACGTCGACCTGGTCGCGTCATGGGGTCCGGCGATCCTCGGCCACGCGCACCCGGCCGTGATCGACGCCGTGCAGGCGGCCGCCGCGCGCGGGCTCTCGTTCGGCGCCTCGACACCGGCCGAGACCGAGCTGGCGGAGGCCGTGCTCAGGCGGGTGCCGTTCATCGACAAGCTGCGGCTCGTCTCCACCGGCACCGAGGCGACCATGACCGCGATCCGCCTGGCGCGCGGCTTCACGGGCCGTCCGCTGCTGATCAAGTTCGCCGGGCACTACCACGGCCACTCCGACAGCCTCCTCGCCGAGGCCGGCTCTGGGCTCGCGACGCTGTCGCTGCCCGGCTCCGCCGGCGTCACCGAGGCCACCGCCGCGCAGACCCTGGTCCTCCCGTACAACGATCTGGACGCCGTGCGCGCCGCCTTCGAGGCGAACGGTCCGGACATCGCGGCCGTCATCACCGAGGCCGCGGCCGCGAACATGGGCGTCGTCGCCCCCGACGAAGGCTTCAACGCCGCGCTGACCGACCTCGCCCACGAGTACGGCGCGCTGCTCATCCTCGACGAGGTGCTCACCGGCTTCCGCGTGAGCGATGCGGGCTACTGGGGTCTGGATCGCGGCTACACGCCCGATCTGGTCACCTTCGGCAAGGTCATCGGCGGCGGGATGCCGCTGGCGGCCGTCGGTGGACGCGCGGAGCTGATGGACTTCCTCGCACCGACCGGCCCGGTCTACCAGGCGGGCACCCTCTCGGGGAACCCGGTCGCGGTCGCCGCGGGCCTCGCCACGCTGGCCCACGCCGACGAGGCCGTCTACGACCGGCTGGACGTCGTGGCCGAGACGCTGTCGGCCGCGGTCTCGGATGCGCTGGCCGCGGAGGGTGTCGCCCACCGCGTTCAGCGTGCGGGCAACCTGTTCAGCTTCGTCTTCGGCGACTTCGCGGCCGCTCCGCGGACCTACGCCGAGGTGCTGTCGCAGGAGGCGTTCCGCTACCGGCCGTTCTTCCACGCGATGCTCGACGCGGGCGTCTCACTGCCGCCGAGCGTCTTCGAGGCCTGGTTCGTCACCGCCGCCCACGACGACACCGCCGTCGCGCGCATCCTCGACGCCCTCCCCGCCGCCGCCCGCGCCGCCGCCCAAGCCACCCCGGCCTGACCTCACTCGAGACGTGAGTAATCGCGGGAATCCAATCGCGGATTCCCACGATTACTCACGTCTCGTCAGGTGTCGGCGGGGGAGGGGGTGCGGGAGAGGGATTCGACGTAGGTGTAGGTGGCCGAACTCGGCCAGCCGTCGGCGTCGAGGAGCGCGTAGACGTCGAAGTTGAGCTCCCCGCCGCCACCAGCCGCGCGCCGCAACGTCCGCGGCGGGATGTCCGACGACGCCCGCACGGTCACCGTCTGCGGGTCGACGCCCGAACGGAGAAGGCGGGCGTGGAAGGTGGTGGTTCGGGTCACCGGTCCACCTTCTCACACCCGCCCAGAGGGCTGTCCGCCTAGGCTTGCCCGTGCGATTCGCGCGAGCGGCGGGACAGCGAGTCGATGATCACGGCCAGCAGAAGCACCGCTCCGGTGATCATGAAGCGGTACGACGAGTCGAGGTTCATCAGCGTCAGACCGTTCGAGATGGACTGGATGACCAGGATGCCGAGCAGCGCCGACCACGCCGACCCGCGTCCGCCGAAGAGGCTCGTACCGCCGATGACGGCCGCAGCGATCGCGTTCAGGTTCGTGTCGGTGCCGCCCGATCCGGCGCTCACCGACGCGAGTCGCGCAGCGGCGAGCAGGCCGCCGATCGCCGCGAACGTCGAACACAGGATGAACACGCTGATGAACACCCGGTTCACCTTGATACCGGCACGTCGTGCGGCCTCCACCGAACCTCCGACGGCGAAGACCGAACGGCCCCACTTCGTGCGCGTCAGGAAGAAGTTCATGATGATGACGAGCACGACGAAGAACAGGAACATCGCTCCGGTGCCGCGGTCCGTCGAGAGGTACCAGACGGCGATGCACAGGCCGATCAGGAGCAGTCCCGCCTTGATCAGGACGACGGCCATCGACCCCTCGGACAGCCCGGCGTTGCGACGGCGGACGTTGCGGCGCCAGTCGGACCAGAACATCGAGCCCGCGGCGATGACCGCCAGCGCGTACGCCGCCCACGGCGGGAGGAACGTCTGCTGGGCGAAGTTGACGATCCACGAGTTGTAGGGGATGTTGATCGAGCTGTTCGGTCCGAGGATCCAGAGCTGCACGCCCAGGAAGCCCAGCAGACCGGCCAGCGTGATCACGAAGCTCGGCACGCCGAACCGGGTGAAGAGCTGGCCGTACAGGAAGCCGATCGCCGCGCCCGCCAGGATGGCGACGATCACGGTGAGCGCCAGCGGCCAGTGCAGCTGCGTGAATCCGACGCCGAGGATGGCCGCGGACACACCGCTCACCGAGCCCACCGACAGGTCGATCTGACCCAGCAGCAGCACGAGCACGATGCCGATGGAGATGGTCCCGATCGCCGCGCACTGCAGTGTCAGGTTGACCAGGTTGTTGGCGCTGAGGAAGTTCGGGTTGAGGATCTGGAAGACCACCCAGATCACGACGAGCCCGACGACGACCGGCAGGGAGCCGAGGTCGCCGCCGCGCACACGGCGCCCGAAGGCGCGGACCGCGCCGCCGAGCCCCTCCTCGCGGATGAGCCGCTCGTCCTGGAGGTCGGCCGCGACCTGGGCCGGAGTCTCTGGTGCCTTGGTCATCAGTCCTGCTTCCCTTCGCTGTGCTCGACGTGCTCCACGCGTTCCTCGATGCGTTCGGCTCGCTGCGCGACGACGTTATCGGTGGCGCCGGTGATCGCCGAGATGATCTCTTCGTAACTGACGTCGGGGACGCGGAAGTCCCCGTTGTTGCGGCCGAGGCGCAGCACGGCGACCCGGTCGGCGACGGCTTGGACGTCGGCCATGTTGTGGCTGATCAGGATGACCCCGAGCCCGCGTTCGCGCAGCCGCTCGATGAGGTTCAGAACCTCAGCGGTCTGGGCGACGCCGAGGGCCGCAGTCGGCTCGTCGAGGATGACGACGCGCGGTTCGCCGATCAGCGAGCGGGCGATCGCGACCGTCTGGCGCTGACCGCCAGAGAGCGACGCGACCGCGATGCGCACCGACGGGATGCGCGCCGAGAGCTGCCGCAGCAGGCTCCACGACCGCTTCTCCATCTCCTCCTCGTCGAGCGTTCCTCGGGTGACCTCCCGTCCGAGGAAGAGATTGGACACGACGTCCAGGTTGTCGCAGAGCGCGAGGTCCTGGAACACCGTGGCGATGCCGAGCCCGCGGGACGCCGACGGCGAGGGGATGTTAACATCCTGTCCGTCGAACGTGATCGTTCCGGCGTCCTGCGGGTGCACTCCCGCGAGGATCTTGACCAGGGTCGACTTGCCTGCCCCGTTGTCGCCGACGAGCGCGACGACCTCCCCCGGGTAGACGTCGAGGTGGATGTCGGTGAGCGCCTGGACGGCACCGAATCCCTTCGACACTCCTCGTAGAGAGAGGATGGGCTCTCGGCTGGACCGCTCCTGGTCGGTGACCGCGGATTCCATCGTCACGGCGTTCTCCTTCGGGCCTGACGCGTCGTACGCGTGTAGCTGTCGGTGCTTGGGCTAACTGTATGGCGGAACCACCCGGTCCGGGGATGCGGGATTCCGCGCCCCGGGCCGGGTGGCCCCTGGTGGTTCGACGACTACTTGATGCCGTACTTGTCGCACGCCGCCTTGTAGTCCGCGGTGCAGATCATCGCAGCGGAGTTGGGACCGTAGAACTGGTCCTTCACGACCGTGGACTCGATGTTGTCCGTGGTCACCGCGACCGGGGTCAGCAGGATGGACGCGATCTTCGCGCCGCCCGCCGTGGCCACCTGAACGGTCTGCTCGGACGGCTTCTGGCCCTTGGTCAGAGCGATGGCGAGCGTCGCCGCCTGCTCAGCCTCCGGCTTCAGCGCCTTGTAGACCGTCATGTACTGGTCGCCGGCGAGGATCCGCTGGATACCGGCGAGCTCGGCGTCCTGACCGGTGACAGGCGGGAGCGGGCTCACGTTGGCGGCCTTCATAGCGGCGATCGCGCCGCCGCCCGTGCCGTCGTTGGCGGCGTAGACGCCGGTGATCTTCTTACCGAACTGCGACACCTGGCCGGACACCCAGTTCTGGGCCTGGGCCGGGTCCCATCCTGGTGTGTCGTACTCGGCGAGGACCTTGTAGCCGCTGCTGTCGATGACGCTGTGCGCGCCCTTCTTGAACAGGGTGGCGTTGTTGTCGGTCGGCGAGCCGTTGACCATCAGGATGCCGCTGCCGGACGGGACGCCGTCCTTCTTCAGCTTGTCGACCAGCGCGGTCGCCTGGAGCTGTCCCACCTTCTCGTTGTCGAACGAGATGTAGTAGTTGAGGTCCGGGCTGTTGATGAGGCGGTCGTAGGAGATGACCGGGATGTTCTTGGCCTTGGCCTCTCCGACGATCGACGCGGCGGCCTGCCCGTCGAACGGGTCGAGGACGAGCACCTTGACGCCCTGGGTCAGCATGGACTCGGCCTGCTGCTGCTGCTTGCTGGCGTCGCCGTCCGCGTTCGCGTACAGGACGGTGCAGCCGGAGCAGAGCGACTTGACCTTCGCCTCGAAGTAGGGCTTGTCCGCCGCCTCGTAGCGGGCCGTGACGGAGTCGGGGAGGAGGAGACCGATCTTGGCGTTCGCGGCGCCCGACGCGTTGTTCGTAGAGGTGTTGCCGGAACCGTTCGAACAGGCTGTGAGGGTGAGTGCTGTGGCCAGGATCGCAGCGGACACCATGACCGCTCTCTTGGTGGCGATCTTCATTGAAAAACCTCCGATTCGAAGCCGCCGACGTTGGCGACTGGGTTGAGTGTGTCAGGGGCCGCGGCTTGGCGTCAATACTTGAATTCAAGCTTTCGATAACGGTTCGTCACGGACGGGGGTCAACGGGGGACACCGGCTCGTCGCGGTCTCAGACGGCGACGCCGCCGCCCGTGATCGAGATGCTGTCGACCGCGTGCGCGACCGCGCCGAGGGTCGCCGCCCGGACGCCGAGCTGGCCCTGGACGATGTCGGGCATCAGGTCCTCGCTGACGATGATCGAGCGTTCGACCGCATGACGCATCGGGCCGAGCAGCAGCTCCCCGGCGCGGGCGAGTTCGCCACCGACGACGACCCGCTCCGGGTCGAGGAGGTTGCAGAGGTTGGCTGTGGCGATCCCGATGTGCCGGCCGGCGTCCGCGATCGCGCGGATGCAGCGGGCGTCGCCGGCCATCGCCTGCAGGACGACGTCGCCCAGCTTCAGGCTGCCGAGGTGGTCGCGCAGCTCGTCGAGGACGGCGGGGCCCCCGGCGATGGCCTCCAGGCAGCCGCGGTTGCCGCAGCGGCAGAGCGGGCCGTTCTCCCGGATCGTGGTGTGGCCGAACTCGCCGGCCACGCCGTTGTTCCCACGGAAGAGCTGGCCGTTGAGCAGCAGGCCCGCGCCGATCCCGTCGCCGACGTCGAGCGTGATCGAGGTGCGCTTGCCGCGGCCGGCGCCGAGGCGCGACTCCGCCAGAGCCGTGAGGTTGGCGGCGTTGTCGATGAAGACCGGGCGCTTCACCCGGCGCTCCAGGGCGTCCGCGATCACCACGCCGTCCCAGCCGCGCATGATGCCGCTGCGCGCGATCGTGCCGGTGGCCCTGTCGAGCGGCGCCGGCACCGCGAGGCCGACCGCCAGAACCTCGTCGCGGGACGCGTCGACCGAGTCGAGCATGTCGTTCAGCAGCAGCGCGACCTTGTCGAGCTCGTTGTCCGCGCGGTGGTCCTTGGCCAGCGGCATGTGGTTCTCGGCGACGACCGTGTTCGCCACGTCCGCCAGCGCGACGCGCAGGTGCCGGGTGGAGAAGTGGACGCCGACCACGAGCCCGAGCGCGTGCGCGAGGGTGACGTGCTGGGCGCGCCGGCCCGAACGGATGCTCTGCGCGGTGTGCAGCACGCCGGAGGTGGCGAGCTCCTTGACGATGTTGGAGACCGTGGCGGGGGAGAGCCCCGTAGCGCCGGCCAGCTCCACCTGCGTCAGTCCGCCGTGTTTCTTGATGGCGTCGACAATCCGAGCCCGGTTGGCTTCACGAAGTGAAGTCTGCGAGCCCGGAGTTCGCCGCTGCGTTGCCACGACGAGAAGGATACATGCCGCTCGGGCACGCGGATCATGAGAGTCCTGCCACCGCTCGGCGCCCTCCTTCGCGGCCCTCCAAGCCAACGGTTACGGGTTTGTGAGATTCACGACCCCCGCCGACCCCGGTCGGCGGGCAGGATAGACCTATGGCCGACCTGCACGTTCACCCCGACCGCCTGGAGATCCACCTCACCAGGGCCGAGAAGGTGCTCTCCGTGCGTCGGGAGGATCTGGTGATCCCGCGCGAGAGCATCCGATCGGTCGCGATCACGGAGGACCCGTGGATCTGGATCCGCGGCATCCGCGCCCCGGGAGCCGCCGTCCCGCTCACGCTCTCGGTCGGCACCTGGAAGTTCCACGGCGGCAAGGACTTCCTGCTCATCAAGGGCAAGCAGCGCGCCGCGGTCGTCGTCGACCTCGACGGCGAGGAGTTCTCGCGCGTGATCGTGTCGACGCCGCACGCCGCGAAGCTGGTGGAGGCGCTGCGCGTGGACGTGGGGCAGATCCCGGCCGACGGGGAGATCATCGACTGACGACGGCCGCGCGAGCGGGAAATGATCTTTCATTTCAATTTGAGTCAGATGGGCGCGGCTCCGCTCGGGTGAACACCCCGTGCGGGAACCTGGGTCGATGCTCCTTGCGTACATCGACGAATCGGGAAACACGGGTGACGTGGCTCTAGGAGGGGCCACCTCCCACTATGTGCTGGGCTGTGTACTCGTGGATGCCGCCAAGTGGTCGTCGGGCTTCGACGAGCTGGTCGATTTCCGGCGACGACTTCGCGACGATCCGATTCGCCGTTCCGGTGCGGGCTGAAGTCAAGGCGAACTATTTGATCCGGGCCAGCGGTCCGTTTCGACCGCTTGCCCTGGCACCCGCCGAGCGTTCGCTTATCTATCGAGCGCATCTCGACATGCTCGCGAAGGTTGAAGCACGAGCTTTCGCAGTCGTCATCGACAAGCAGCAGAACGGCTTGAGCGGTCCGGCGTGCTTCGAGTTCGCGTGGACGACGTTGCTGCAGCGGCTCGAGCGCACGACCCATTACGAGAATCAGACGATGATGCTCATCCATGATGACGGCGAGCATGATGCGGTCCGGCGGATCGTCCGCAAGGCACGCCGGTTCCTCACCGCTGGGGTCCTCGGCGGCGGAGGGACTGTTCGCGTCGATGCTAAGCGTTTCGTGGACGACCCGGTCGCGAGGGCATCGCACGAGAGTTATTGGATTCAACTGGCCGACCTGGTCGCCTACGCAGGTTTGCGCGCAATTGTGCCTCCGAGTCGCTCGGTCGCGGCGGTTGCCCCGCAAACGACGTGGATGCAGGTCGGAACTGCTGCTCACTCGGCCGTGAACCGCTATTCGGGCGGTCCTCCAGGGATCGTGTTCCGTTAACGAGAAGGCCCCCGGCCTGTGCCGGGGGCGGGAAGCGCCTACCCCCGGCATACGCCGGGCTCAGCACTTACAGACAACATAACAGTCGTGCCTGCGAAGCGGTGGGAGGTCGTACGCATGTCGACCGACCGCGGGCGCGGCTCACCCCGCGTGCGCGACCGAGAACAGCACCAGCCCCACCAGCGGCGGCACCCCTTGCAGCAGCGCCGCGCCCCAGAACCGGCGCCCCGTCGTGAGCAGCACGATCGCGGCCAGGACCATGCACGCCCCCGTGAAGAACATGATCCCGAAGCCGACGTGTCGCAGGGTAGTCCAGTACAGCACCAGCCCGACGGCCGTGCCGCCCGCGAGGAACAGGTTGTAGAACCCCTGGTTGTAGGCCATCGGCCGCACCACGTCGGCGTCCCGCTGCGTCGTGAGCCCGAATCGGCGCCAGACGTTCGGCGACGACCACAGCATGCTCTCCATCGCGAAGAACACGAGGTGCACGACGGCCGCGATCGCGAGGAGGACGGAGCCGAGGATCGTCATGGGGGGAGACTACGCTGCGTGGTGATGGAATCGCTGCAGGCATCCTGCGCCATCTCCGGGGGCGGACCCGCCGGGATGATGCTCGGGCTGATCCTCGCCCGCGCCGGGCTCGACGTGGTCGTGCTGGAGAAGCACGCCGACTTCTTCCGCGACTTCCGCGGCGACACCATCCACCCGTCGACCGTCGGCGTGCTCGGCGAGCTCGGACTGCGGGACGCCTTCCTCGGCCTCCCGCACACCAGCATCCGCACGCTCGACGCTGTCGTCGACGGCACCCGGCTGCACCCGATCGACTTCGGGAGACTGCCGCCGCCCGACGACTTCCTCGTCCTCGCGCCGCAGTGGGACTTCCTGACGTTCCTCGCCGGGCAGGCCGAGCAGTATCCGAACTTCCGGCTGCTGATGCGCACCGAGGCGACGGGGCTGATCCGCGACGGCGACGCGGTGCGGGGGCTCACCGCGGAGGGACCGGACGGACCCGTGCGGGTGGAGGCCGACCTCACCGTCGCGGCGGACGGCCGCGACTCCGTCCTCCGCGCCGCCGCGGGCCTGCGTCCCCGGCGGTTCGGCGTGCCCATCGACGTCATCTGGTTCCGCCTCCCGAAGCCCGCGCAGACCCAGCCGTCGACGCTCGCCTACCTGGGCGACGGCGCGATGGTGATCACGATCGACCGCGGCGACTACTTCCAGACCGGCCTCGTGATCGCGAAGCGCGGCATCGACGCGCTGCGCTCCGCCGGCCTCCCGGCCTTCCGCTCGGCTGTGGCGGGCGCCGCTCCGTTCCTGCGCGAGTCGTTGGAGACGATCACCGACTGGGAGCCCCTGAAGCTGCTGAGCGTCCAGATCGACCGGCTGCCGCGCTGGTACCGGCACGGCTTCCTCGCCATCGGGGACGCCGCGCACGCGATGTCCCCGGCCTTCGGCGTCGGCGTCAACTACGCCGTGCAGGACGCCGTCGCCGCCGCGAACGCGCTCGCCGCAGCGCTCCGCGACGGTCCCGTCGACCTCCGCCTCCTCGACGCCGTGCAGCGACGTCGCCTCCCGCCGGTCGAGTGGATGCAGCGCATCCAGCTCGCAGCCCACCGCGGCATCTCCCGCCCCGGCGCCGGGCCGCTGCTCTCGCGCTCGCCGTCGCCCGCGCTGCGGCTGGCCATCGGCGCGGCCACCCCCGTCGCGCAACGTCTCACCGCGCGCCTGATCGGCCGCGGCCTCCGACCCGAGTCGGTCGCGCCGTCCCTGCGCTGAGCGCCGGGCTACGAGAACAGCATGAGGACGATGCCGATCAGCGGCAGGATGCCCTGGATGAGCGCCGGCCGCAGATACCCGCGCCCGGTCGTCACGAGCACGACGGACGCCGCCAGCATGCTCCCCATCGTGAAGTAGATGAGCGCCAGCCCGGCCGGGTGGGCCCCCACGCCGAACAGGATCAGCCCGATGATCGCGCCGATCGCGAGGAAGAGGTTGTAGAACCCCTGGTTGTAGGCCATCGGCCGCGTGGTGTTCGCCGCCGCCTGATCGGCGACCCCGAACCGCTTCCACACGGCGGGCCGCACCCATCCGACGCTCTCCATGAAGAAGATCCCGACGTGGAGCGCAGCAGCCAGCGTGACGACGACGGTCGCGAGCACGATCATGCGGTCAGCCTAACGGCAGCGACGCGAATCAGGCCCGAACGTCGACCACGGTCCGCCCACGCAGCCGTCCGGCCAGGATGTCCTCCGCCGCCGCGATGGCCTCCGCGAGCGGGACGAACCGCGTCATCGCGGCGAGCGCCTCCTCGTCCAGGTCGGTCGCCAGCCGCCGCCAGGCCGTCTCGCGGACCGCGGCAGGCGCCTCCACGGAGTTGATCCCGACCAGCGTCACCGCCCGCAGGATGAACGGCATCACCGTGGCCGGGAGGTCCGGCCCCTGCGCGAGCCCGCACGCCGCGACCGTCCCGCCGTACCGGGTCTGCGCGAGCACGTTCGCGAGCGTGTGGCTGCCGACGGAGTCCACGGCGCCGGCCCACTTCTGGCTCTGCAACGGCCGGCCCTCCAGGGACAGCTCGCCCCGGTCGACGATCGCCGTCGCCCCGAGGTCCGTGAGGTAGCCCTCGAGCTCCTCCGGGCGACCCGTGGAGGCCGTAACCGGATAGCCGAGTTTCGCCAGCAGGGCGATGGCGACCGACCCGACCCCGCCCGCCGCTCCCGTGACCAGCACACTCGAACCGGCGGCGTGCACGGCCTCCGGCAGGACCCCGTTGCGCTCCAGCGCGAGCACGGCCAGCATCGCCGTGAACCCCGCCGTCCCGATCGCCGCGGCCTGCTCGGAGCTCAGCGCGTCCGGCACCCGCACCAGCGCGTCCCCGCGCACTCGCGCCCGCTCGGCCAGCCCGCCGTGGTGGCTCTCCCCGATCCCGTCGCCGTTGAGCACGACCCGGTCTCCCGGCCTCCACCGCGGATCGTCGGAGGCCTCCACCACGCCCACCAGATCGATCCCCGGGATGAGCGGCGACACCCGCGCGACCCCCGGCTTCCCGGCGATGGCGAGCCCGTCCTTGAAGTTGAGGTCGGAGAACTCGACGGCGACCGTGACGTCCCCCGGCATGAGGAAGGCGTCGGTCAGTCGCCGCACCTCAGCGGTGTGCGCGAGGATGCGGGACCCCTCCTTCTCCTGTTCGATGACGATGGCGCGGAAGTCGTTCATTCTTGTCCTTCGGTCGTGGCGACGGGGTGGGCGATCGCGCCCGACTCAGTTCAGCGTCGGGACATCCCGCGGCAGCTCCCCGCCCGCGTACAGCTCCGCGGCCGTCCGCTGCACGGCGGCGAGCGCCACCCGCTGCGGCCACGGCCCGTACGAGACCCGCGCGACCCCCAGCTCGTGCAGCCGCGCCGGCGGCAGCGACCCGGGCACCGCGATCACGCTCAGCTTGCGCGCCCCGAGCCCGGCGACGAGCTGCGTCACCGTCTCCTCGTCGAGGCGGCCGGGCACGAACACGCAGGTCGCACCCTCGTCCAGGAACGCCCGCCCGCGCCGGATCGCCTCCTCGGTCTTCTCCGCCGCCGTCGGGTAGGCGTTCCTGATCCAGACGTCCGTGCGTGCGTTGAGCGCGAACGGCACGCCCTCGGCGTCGGCCGCCGCGACGGCCGCCCGGACGTGCGCGACCGCGTCCTCGAACGGACTCACCTGGTCTTCCAGGTTCGCCCCGACCGCGCCGACGCCGATCGCCCGGCGGATCGTCTCGCCCGGGTCGCCGTACCCGGCTTCGAGGTCCGCGCTCACCGGGAGGTCGGTGGTCGCGACGATGCGCCCGACCATGTCGAGCATCAGGTCGAGCGGGATGTTCTCGCCGTCCTCGTACCCGAGCGCCGCCGCGATCGAGTGGCTGGCCGTCGCGAGCGCGCGGGTCTCCGGGAGGGCCGCGACGGCTTTCGCGCTGATCGCGTCCCAGACGTTGACGACCTGCAGCAGTTCGGGGGCGTCGTGGAGACGGCGCAGCTCGGCGCCGCGTTCCGTGATGGTGGTCATGACGCCACCCTACGACCCGCGCCCGACGCGCTCTAGGATGAGCGCATGGCGGGTGCCGCTGAGCCGGAGGGGCCGCCGCGAGCGGAGCCCGCGGTGGGCGGGGGAGGGCCGTCCGACGCGCCGACCGCCCTTTCTGCCGCGGCCGCACCCGGCCCGGTCAAGACCCTCTCCGCCACCGGCCGTCGGGTGTCCGTCAACGCCGTCGTCGACAACCTCTTCTTCGTGTTCGGGGGCGTCGCGGCCGTCTGGCTCGCGTTCCTCATCTTCACCGAGAGCTTCTCGTGGGGCTGGTTCCTGCTGCTCTTCTTCGTCGTCTTCTGGATCGTGCTCGCCTACCTGGTGCTTCCGCGCCTGCACCGCATCCTCACCCAGATCTACGTGCCGGACTACTTCATCGGCCGCGCCCGCACCAGCGACGGCCTCCTCGGAGACCCGATCAACCTGGCGCTGCTGGGGTCGGAGGCGCAGCTCGACGAGGCGATGACCGCTGCCGGGTGGACGCGCGCCGACGATGTGACCGCCGCCTCGAGCCGTCGCATCATCACCTCCACGCTGTTGCGCCGGAGCTATGACGAGGCGCCGGTGAGCCCGCTCTTCCTGTTCGGGCACCAGCAGGACGTCGCGTACCAGCAGGAGGTGAAGGGCAATCCGGCCAAGCGTCACCACGTCCGGTTCTGGCGGTGCCCGGAGGGCTGGCTGCTACCGGGAGGCCACCGCGTCGACTGGCTGGCGGCCGGGACCTTCGACCGCTCGGTGGGCTTCTCGTTGTTCACACTCCAGATCACGCACAAGATCGACGCGAACACGGACATCGAACGCGACCACATCGTCTCGACGCTGACGAGCGCCGACATCGGCGCGGAGGTCGCTGTGATCCGGGACTTCTCGTCCGGCTATCACGCCCGCAACGGCGGCGGCGACGCCATCGAGACCGACGGCGACCTCCCTGTCGTCGACCTGTCGGAGGTGCTGGTGGAGCCCCGCGCCGTCGCAGTCGCCTCGGACGCGGACCAGCGAAGGCTCGCCCGCGTCGAGCACCGCCCGGTGCCCACGACGCTTGGCTTCCTGCTCATGGTGCTGCGTGTGCTGGCGGGCGTGCTGACCGTGGTGCTCACCGTCCTGGCCTGGCCGCTGTTCATCCGGTCGGAGCTCGTATCCGCGACCGGCAAAGCCCTGACCGCCGCGGAACAGCAGAGCGCCGACCTGGTCTTCGGGATCGCGATGGGACTGTTCGCCGCGGGCCTGGTGTTCTATTTCGCGATCGCTCTGCTCGTCTTCACAGGGAGCAACTGGGCCCGGATCGTCGCCATGTCGTACAGCGCCCTGCTGATCGTCCTCGCCGCGATCGACTTCTTCAACGGCGGCGAGCAGGTCACCCTTCGCACCAACATCCTCGGCCTCCCGCTCGACATCCTGGTGGTGCTCGCCCTGTCATCCCAGCGCGCACGGTTGTGGGCCCGGCGCCCCCGCTTGCGCGAGCGACGCGGAAGGCCCTCCGACGCGAGCGCCCAGGGATCGGCCACGCCCGCCCAGGAGCCCGCCGCCCAGCAGCCCGTCACCTAGGAGGCCGCCACCCGGTACTCCACCTTCACATCAACTTCTTCCCCTCCGCCCCTCCCGCCTTCAGCGCCGACTCCTCGGCGTCCAGGAAGGCGAGCACCGACCGCACGGCCGGCTCCTGGTACCGCCCTTCGGCCCGCGCTTCGAGGACCGCCTGCCGTTCCGCCACGATCATCGACCGCCGCAGCTTCCGGTACTCGAGCGGGGCAGGGACCTCCGCGTCCGGAACCGGGTTCTCGAGCGCTTCCGAGAGGAAGACCGCGTTGACGCGCAGCCGTTCGATCACCCGCTCGTCCTCCTGCCCGGTCACCCGCGACTCCAGGTGCTCCAGCCCGGCCGCCTGCGCCTCGGCGAGGAGCCGCTCCATCTCGCCCGCCTCCTGAGCGAAGTCCGGGGGCGGCAGCTTCAGCCGGCGGATGACCCACGGCAGCGCGAGTCCCTCCAGCAGAGTCGCCACCACCACCACGAACGCCAGGAACTGCAGGAATTCGCGATGCGGCGTCGACTCCGGCAGCAGGAACACCGCCGCGAGCGTCACCACACCGCGGATCCCGGCGAACGACACCGCGATGCCGGTCGGCCAGGTCCAGCCGCGCTCCCGGAGGCGTTGCGGCCCGTACCGGTACAGCGCGGTCGTCCCGACCATCCACAGGAACCGCGCCAGGAACAGCGCGAGCAGCACGGCGATGCAGATCCACACGGTCTCGGAAACCGTGATGCCCGAACGGAACGCCGAGTTCAGGATGCTCGACAGCTCCAGCCCGATGAAGAGGAAGACCGCGTTCTCGAGCAGGAACTCGATCGTTCGCCAGTTGATCGTCTCCGCGATCCTGGCCTCCGCCGTCTGGATGGTGGGCGAGCGGTAGCCGAGGTACAGGCCGGCCACGACGACCGACAGGATGCCCGACCCGTGAAGGAACTGCGACGGGATGAACGCCAGGTACGGCGTGATCAATCCGATGGACGTGTCCAGCACGGGGGAGCGGAGCTGCTTGCGGATGAGCGAGAGCACCCACCCCACAAGGAGGCCCATCCCGACCCCGACCACGACCGCGATCACGAAGTCGCCGGCGATGGCCCACGGGTTCACGATGCTGACGATCGCGGCGATGCTCGCGTTCAGCGCCACCAGGGCGGTCGCGTCGTTGAGCAGGCTCTCGCCCTCCAGCACGGTGACGAGTCGCCGCGGGAGGTGCACCCGGCCCGCGATCGCCGTCACCGCCACCGTGTCCGTCGGCGCCACCACCGCCCCGAACGCGAAGGCCGCCGCGACCGTGATCGCCGGCACCACCAGCCATGTCGTGAAGCCGACCACGACCACCGTGAACACCACGAGCCCGACCGAGAGCAGGAGGATGCCGTCGCGCCTGGCGCGCACGTCCACGATCGACGTCTGGATGGCCGCCGCGAACAGCAACGGAGGCAGCAGCCCGTAGAGCACGACCTCCGGCTCCAGCGCCACCTGCGGCACCCCGGGGATGAAGGACGCGATCGCGCCCACGACCACCAGCACGACGGGCGCCGACCAGTTGACGCGCCGCGAGAGGCCAGTGACCGTGACCGTGACGACGACGAAGGACACGATCCAGACGATGGTGGTGACCGGATCCATGAGGTTCATCTTGGCCGCAACGCGAAACGGCCAGCAATGGTTCCCACGAATCGGTGGAGAACTCGCCGAAGCCGGAGACTGTGGAGGACTACGGCTGCGTCATGCGGCGTGCGCGGCGCACTCCACCACGTCGCACTCCTCGCACACCACCAGCTGCTCCCGGCACGACGGATCGCTGCAGTTCCGCATCCGGTCGGTCGCCGTCCCGCACGCCGCGCAGCGCCCGACCACCGCGGAGTGGTCCGAGAACCGCACCGACCCGCGCCCGTCGAACACGTACAGCGACCCTTCCCACAGCCCGTCGTCCCCGAAGCGCTCGCCGTAGCGGACCACGCCGCCGTCGAGCTGGTAGACCTCGCCGAACCCGCGCGAACGCATCAGCCCGGACAGCACCTCGCAGCGGATTCCGCCGGTGCAGTACGTCACGACCGGCTTGTCCTTGAGGTGGTCGTACCGTCCGCTTTCGAGCTCGGCGACGAACTCGCGGGTCGTCGCCACCTCGGGCACGACCGCCCCGCGGAACCGGCCGATCTCCGCCTCGAACCGGTTGCGTCCGTCGAAGAACACCACGTCGTCGCGGGAGTCCAGGAGCGCGTGCAGCGCATCCGGGTCCAGCCGTGAGCCTCCGCCGACGACGCCGGACGCATCCACCCGGAGCTCCGACGGCGCACCGAACGACACGATCTCCTCGCGAACGCGCACCGACAGCCGAGGGAAGTCCAGGCTCCCTCCCGAGACGTCCAGCCCCGACCCGTCGCTCCACTTCACGTCGAGGTCGTGGAAGGCCGCGTAGTCCTTGGTCTTGCGCAGGTACCGCTTGAGCGCGCCGAGCTCCCCGCCCAGCGTCCCGTTGATGCCGTCCTTCGACAGCAGGATGCGCCCGCGCAGCCCGAGCGCCTCACACAGATCGCGCTGCCACAGCCGCACCGCATCCGGGTCCGACAGCGGTGCGAAGGCGTAGTAGAGGAGGACTTTCGCGACGGGCACCGGGGGATGCTAGCAGCGGCGACTGCGAGAACAGACAGATTCGTTAGTCATCCGTTCAGCGGAATGGACCAGAGTGGTTGTATGCGAACCATCGTCATCCTGCCCACGTATAACGAGCGGGAGAACATCGGACCCGTGGTCGGCCGCATCCGCGCCTCGGCCCCGGAGGTCGACGTGCTCGTGGTCGACGACGGTTCGCCGGACGGCACCGGCGAGATCGCGGACGCGCTCGCCGCGACCGACGCCAACGTCAAGGTGCTGCACCGCGCAGGCAAGGAGGGCCTCGGCGCCGCCTACCGGGCCGGCATGGCCTGGGCGCTCGACGACGGGTACGACGCGGTGGTCGAGATGGACGCCGACGGCTCGCACCGCCCGGAGGAGCTGCCCTCCCTGCTCGCAGCGCTCCGCCACCTCCCGCAGGGCGATGCGGCGGACGGCGCCGACCTCGTGCTGGGCTCCCGCTGGGTCCAGGGCGGCGGCGTGGTCAACTGGCCCGCGCGCCGGCGGTTCCTCTCCAAGGGTGGCAGCACGTACTCCCGCTTCTGGCTGGGCGTCCCGGCGAAGGACGTGACCGGCGGCTACCGCGCGTTCACCGCCGATGCGCTCCGCCGCATCCACTTCGAGGACGTCGAGAGCCAGGGCTACTGCTTCCAGATCGACATGCTGCGCCGCGCATACGACGCCGGCCTCAGTGTCGTGGAAGTGCCGATCACGTTCGTCGAGCGCGAGCACGGTGTCTCCAAGATGAGCGGCGGCATCGTCGCCGAGGCCATGTTGCGGGTGACCGGCTGGGGGATCGTCGGGCTCCCGCGCCGCTTCCGCCGGCGTCCCGTCCCCGCCACCGTGACGGAGACGACGCAGCGGGCGTAGCGTGAGCGCTATGTCGAAAGATCCGCTGGAGCGCTTCGGCGCCGTTCCTCAGTTCACGGTCACGAGCGACGACGTCGCCGACGACCGCCCGCTCGGCCGCGCGCAGTGGGGCGCGGGCGGAGGCGGTGGCGATGTGTCGCCGCAGCTTTCCTGGAGTGGGTTCCCCGCCGACACGAAGAGCTTCGCCGTCACCATCCACGACCCGGACGCCCCGACCGGCTCGGGCTTCTGGCACTGGGCCGTCTACAACATCCCGGCGTCGGTGACCTCGCTGCCATCCGGCGCGGGAGCGGAGGGCGGCGGGAGCCTCCCGCGGGGCGCCGCCATGCTCTCCAACGAGCTGCGCTCGAAGAGCTTCACCGGTGCCGGCCCGCCTCCCGGAACCGGCACGCACCACTATCACGTGGTCGTGCACGCCCTCGACGTCGACCACCTCGACCTCGACCCGGAGTCGACGCCGGCCGTGCTGGGCTTCAACGCGCACTTCCACTCGCTGGGCCGCGCCGTGGTCACCCCGGTCGCGACCGCAGGGGACATCTAGCCGCTCAGTGCTTGTTGCCGGTGAGGGCGAGCACGCCGCCCAGCCCGATCATCATCACGCCCCCGGTCGCACCGAGCCGTTCGACCCGCTTGGGGGACCGCCCGAACCACGCCCGGGCGGTTCCCGCGGCGAGCGCCCACACGCTGTCGAATGTCAGCGCCAGCAGCAGGAACACCACCCCGAGCTCGAAGAGCTGCACCGGGATGCCGCCCGCCTTGTAGTCGACGAACTGCGGCAGCGCCGCGACGAAGAAGACCAGAGACTTCGGATTGGTGACCCCGACCAGCATCCCCTCGCCGATGATCCGCCAGCGCGACCTCCGCGGAGGCGTCGCCTCGTGCGTCACCGCGGTGTGCCTGCGGTGCCGGATGGCCTGCACGCCGAGGTACATCAGGTACGCCGCTCCCGCGTACTTCACGATCGTGAACGCCACCATCGACTGCGCGACGAGCGCCCCCACGCCGAGCGAGACCGCGACGATGAGCGGCAGCATCCCGAGCGCGTTGCCGAGCACGCTCAGCAGGCCGCCGAGCCTCCCGAGCGCCAGCGACCGCCCGATCACGAACAGCACGCTCGGTCCTGGGATCACGATGAGCGCGATCGACGCGAGCGCGAACGCGAGCAGGGAGGGCGGCGGGACCATAGCAGGAGCGTAGGCGAGGTAGGTTCGTTACGTGAAGCTCCACAACGTTCGTGTGCACAGAAGCGACGAGCACCTCGCCCGTCAGGATCAGCTCGCCTGGAAGATCGCGGAGGTCGCCGCCGACCCTGTGGAGGTCGACTCCGAGGTCGCCGACATGGTGATCAACCGCGTCATCGACAACGCCGCCGTGGCCGCGGCCTCCCTCACCCGCAGGCCGGTCGTATCGGCCCGCTCGCAGGCGCTGGCCCACCCGCTGCCGTCCGCGCAGCTCGAGGAGCTGACGGCCTCCGCCGACCATCCGCAGGACGGCTCGACGGTGTTCGGCGAACCGCAGCGGACCCGGGTCAGCCCGGAGTGGGCCGCCTGGGCGAACGGCGTCGCCGTGCGCGAGCTCGACTACCACGACACCTTCCTCGCCGCGGAGTATTCACACCCCGGCGACAACATCCCGCCGATCACCGCCGTCGCCCAGCATGCCGCCCGCGCCTACGGCCTGACCGGCCGCGACCTGGTGCGCGGCATCGCGACCGGCTACGAGATCCAGATCGACCTCGCGAAGGCGATCAGCCTGCACGCGCACAAGATCGACCACGTGGCCCACCTCGGCCCGAGCGCCGCGGCCGGCATCGGGACACTGCTGCACCTGCCGCCGGAGACGATCTTCCAGGCCATCGGCCAGGCGCTCCACACCACGACTGCCACCCGCCAGTCGCGCAAGGGGGAGATCTCGAGCTGGAAGGCGCACGCGCCCGCGTTCGCCGGCAAGATGGCCGTCGAGGCGATCGACCGGGCGCTGCGCGGCGAGACCAGCCCCACCCCGATCTACGAGGGCGAGGACGGCGTGATCGCCTGGCTGCTCGACGGCCCGAGCGCCTCCTACGACGTGCCGCTGCCGGAGGCCGGCGAGGCCAAGCGCGCGATCCTCGACTCGTATACGAAGGAGCACTCCGCCGAGTACCAGGCGCAGGCCTGGATCGACCTCGCGCGCAAGCTCCACAAGGAGCACCCGGAGGCCGCCGACCCGGAGCGTGTGGAGAGCATCGTCATCCACACCTCGCACCACACGCATTACGTGATCGGCTCCGGCGCGAACGACCCGCAGAAGTACGACCCCACCGCGTCGCGCGAGACGCTGGACCACAGCATCCCGTACATCTTCACGGTCGCGCTGCAGGACGGCGGCTGGCACCACGTGGAGTCCTACCTGCCGACCCGTGCCGCGCGCCCCGACACCGTCGCGCTGTGGGGCAAGGTCACCACGACCGAGGACCCGGAGTGGACCCGCCGCTACCACTCGATCGACCCGGCCGAGAAGGCGTTCGGCGGCCGCGTCGTCATCACGCTCGCGGACGGCCGCGTGATCGAGGACCAGATCGCCGTCGCGGACGCCCACCCGCTCGGCGCCCGGCCGTTCGCCCGCGCCGACTACGTCGCCAAGTTCCGCTCGCTGGCGGCGGAGGTGCTGGAGGAGGCCGAGATCGAGCGCTTCCTCGCCCTCGCCGAGCGCCTCCCCGAGCTGTCCGCCGCCGAGCTCGGCGGCCTCACCATCACCGCGCGTCCCGGCCTGCTGGCCGGATTCCCCGCGCCGAGAGGACTGTTCTGATGCTGTATTCCTCCCTTCCCGCGCATGAGAAGCGCGCGGCGTTCCGGGCGCGGCTGGCGTCCGGCGAGCTCGTCAGGATGCCCGGCGCCTTCAACCCGCTGAGCGCGCGCCTCATCGAGCGCAAGGGCTTCGAGGGCGTCTACATCTCCGGCGCCGTGCTGTCCGCCGACCTCGGCCTCCCGGACATCGGGCTCACCACCCTTACCGAGGTGGCCGGCCGCGCGGCCCAGATCGCGCGGATGACCGACCTCCCGACGCTCGTCGACGCCGACACCGGCTTCGGCGAACCGATGAACGTCGCCCGCACGGTGCAGACGCTCGAGGACGCCGGAGTCGCCGGCCTCCACATCGAGGACCAGGTGAACCCGAAGCGCTGCGGTCACCTCGACGGCAAGCAGGTCGTGGACGAGGACACCGCGCTCAAGCGCATCCGCGCCGCCGCCGACGCCCGCCGCGACCCGAACCTACTGATCATGGCGCGCACCGACATCCGCGCCGTGGAGGGGCTGGAGGCCGCGATCGACCGGGCGAAGGCTCTGGTCGACGCTGGCGCCGACGCGATCTTCCCCGAGGCCATGGCCGACCTCGCCGAGTTCGCGGCAGTCCGCGCCGCGGTGGACGTGCCGATCCTGGCCAACATGACCGAGTTCGGCAAGAGCGACCTGTTCACGGTCGACCAGCTCCGCGACATCGGCGTGAACATCGTCATCTGGCCGGTCTCTCTGCTCCGCCTGGCGATGGGAGCCGCCGAGCGCGGCCTCGACCAGCTCCTGGCGGAGGGCACCCTGGAGCCGATGCTCGGATCGATGCAGCATCGCGCTGAGCTGTACGACCTGATTGACTACGAGGGCTACAACGCGTTCGACACTTCGGTGTTCAATTTCGAAGTGCGCCGCTGAGCGCTGCTCACAGCCGCATCAGCACGAGTCACGACCACAGCAGCGAAGGAGCAGCACAATGACCGACCCCGAGATCCACAAGGGCCTCGCCGGCGTCGTGGTGGACACCACGAACATCTCGTCCGTGAACCCGCAGACCAACTCGCTGCTGTACCGCGGCTACCCGGTGCAGGAGCTGGCCGCGAACTGCTCGTTCGAGGAGGTCGCCTGGCTGCTGTGGAACGGCGAGCTGCCGACGCCGGACGAGCTGGCCGGGTTCGTGAACCTGGAGCGCAGCCTCCGCCGCATGGACGACCGGACCCGCCGGGTGCTGGACGACATCCCGGCGTCCGCGCACCCGATGGACGCCCTGCGCACCGCGGTCAGCCAGCTCGGCGGCATGGACCCCACGCTGGAGCAGGAGAACGGCATCCTCGACCCGGAGCTCAACCACAGCCGCGCCGTCTACCTCTTCGCCCAGCTCCCGACGATCGTCGCGTACATCCAGCGCCGCCGTCGCGGGCTCGACCCGGTGGAGTCGCGCGACGACCTCGACTACGCGGAGAACTTCCTCTGGCTGACGTTCGGCGAGGTGCCGGACGACGTGGTCGTGAACGCCTTCCGCGTCTCGCTCGTGCTCTACGCGGAGCACTCGTTCAACGCCTCGACGTTCACCGCGCGCGTCATCGCGTCCACCCTGTCGGATGTCTACTCGGCCGTCACCGGCGCCATCGGCGCACTGAAAGGCCCGCTGCACGGCGGCGCGAACGAGGCCGTCATGCACACCTTCGACGAGATCGGCAGCGCCGAGCGGGCCGAGGCGTGGCTGGACGACGCCCTCGCCGAGAAGCGCAAGATCATGGGCTTCGGCCACCGCGTCTACAAGAACGGCGACTCCCGCGTCCCGACCATGCGCGCCTCCCTGGAGACGCTGGTCGAGCACTACGACCGCCAGGACATGCTCGACCTCTACGACGCGCTCGAGAAGGCGATGGGCGACCGCAAGAACATCAAGCCGAACCTGGACTACCCGTCCGGCCCGGCCTACAACCTGATGGGCTTCGACACCGAGACCTTCACCCCGCTGTTCGCCGCGGCCCGCGTCACCGGCTGGACCGCCCACATCTTCGAGCAGTACGCCGCCAACTCCCTCATCCGCCCGCTCTCCCTGTACACCGGCCCCACCGAGCGCCACCTCCCCTAACCCCAACTCTGTCTTCCGCAAGCAACGGAGGAGACCCGCCCCACCATGGGCCGGATCTCCTCCGTTGACTGCTTTTCCGGGGTCAGCGCGCCTCGATCTCCTCCGCTGTCAACGCCACAGCAGCAGCGCATCCCCCTGGCCGCCGCCACCGCACAGCGCCACCGCCGCCCGTCCGGACCCCCGCCTGGCCAGCTCATGCGCCGCATGCCCCGCCAGCCGTGCCCCCGACGCTCCAATGGGATGCCCCAACGCGATCGCCCCGCCGTGGATGTTGACCTTCTCCGCATCGAGGTCCAGGTCGGCCGTCGACTGCAGGGCCACCGCCGCGAACGCCTCGTTGATCTCCACCAGGTCGAGGTCGTCCACACTCCACCCGGCCCGCTTCAGCGCTGCGTTGATGGCGTTCGACGGCTGGGAGTGCAGGGAGTTGTCCGGCCCCGCGACCTGCCCGCTGGCCCCGACGACGGCGAGCCACTCCAGCCCGAGCCGCTCGGCGTTCTCCCGCGAGGTGAGGATCAGCGCCGCCGCGCCGTCGCTCAGCGGCGACGAGTTGCCCGCGGTGAGCGTCCCGCCCTCCGCGAAGCTCGGCCGCAGCTTGGCCAGCACGTCCACCGTCGAGTCCGGACGCACGCCCTCATCCACCGCCACGACGATCGGGTCGCCCTTGCGCTGCGGGATGCTGACCGGTGCGATCTCGTCCGCGAAGACCCCGGAGGCCGCCGCCGCGCCCGCGCGCTGGTGGGACGACGCAGCGAACGCGTCCTGCGCCTCTCGCGTGAGGCCGAGCTTCTCCGTGTAGCTCTCGGTCGAGGCGCCCATCGAGATCTTGTCGAACGCGTCGGTCAGCCCGTCGTAGGCGGCTGTGTCGAGCGCTTCGAGCGAGCCGTAGGTCCAGCCCTTCCGCGAGCCGGGGAGGATGTGCGGGGCGTTCGTCATGGACTCCTGACCGCCTGCCGCGACCCACGGTCGCCTCGCCGGCGCGGATGAGTCGAGCGGCGTCGATCACGGCCGCCAGTCCGGACAGGCACACCTTGTTGATGGTCGTCGCCGGCACGTCCCAGCCGATCCCGGCGGCGATGGCCGTCTGCCTGGCCGGGTTCTGGCCCGCGCCGGCCTGGAGAACCTGCCCGAAGATCACGGTGTCGATGTCGGACGCCTGGAGCCCGGACTGCTCGATCGCCTTCCGAAGCGCGACCGTGCCGAGCTGCACGGCGGTCTGGCTCGCGAGCACGCCGGTCACCTTGCCGAGCGGGGTGCGCGCGGCGGACAGGATGACGACATCGTTCGGGCGGGGTTCGGGGATGCTGCTGGTCATTGCGGGGCGACTCCTTCGTCGGCTGATTCTCTCCACCCATTGTCATCCACAGGTGGAGGCCGCTGGTCAGTTCTCCACAGATTGAGACGATCGGCCACGAACGACCCCGTCCGGTTCCTAGCGTGGACGCATGTCCGAGTCGGAAGAAGCAGAGGAGTCCCTTGCCCATGTACCGAATCACGACCGTCCACGGGAGCGGATGCGCCGGCTCGGCGTCGGTTCGCTCACCGACGACGAAGTCCTCGCTCTCGTCCTCGGCTCCGGCCAGGTGGGGCGGAGCGTCCTGTCCCTGGCGCGCGCCATCCTGGGCCGCTGCGGCGGGTTCCCCGGGCTCGCGACGATGGACTTCGCCCGGCTGGAGACCCTGCCGGGCGTCGGCCCCGCGACCGCCGGCCGGCTCGTCGCCATCATCGAGATCTGGCGCAGGGCCGGGCGGTCATCCGCCTGGACGCGGCTGGTCGATCACGACGCCATCGCGGAGGTGGTCCGACCCGAGCTGCTGCACCGCGACAGCGAGCGGTTCGTTGTGGTCGTCGCCGATCGCGCCGCCCGGCCCCTGGAGCTCGTGCTCGTGCGCGACGGCGGCGTCGACGAGCGGTCCATCCAGCCGGCCGACATCCTCCAAGCCGTGCTCACTCGCGGCGGGCGCTCGTTCGCCGTCGCGCACAATCATCCGGCGGGATCGCTCGACCCGTCCGTGGCCGACACCGTCCTCACCCGCAGGCTCGACCAGGCGGCGGCCACCATCGGGCTCCGCTTCCTCGGCCACATCCTGGTGGCCGGCGAACAGTGGACCGCGCTCTCGGCTACGGGGTCAGTCGCGTCGGTCCGCGGAAGAGATAGGTCGTCTCGCGCAGGTTGGCGAGGTGCAGCATCAGCATGAGCACGCGCGCCAGCCCCATCCCGAATCCGCCGTGCGGCGGGATGCCGTAGCGGAACGTCGCGAGCACGTCCTCCAGCTCCTCCACCGAGAGGCCCTTGTCCACGGCCTGCTCCTCGAGGACCTCGACGCGGTGCTCGCGCTGGGCGCCCGTGGAGATCTCGACCCCGTTGAAGATCAGGTCGTAGCTCTTGGTGATCGACGGGTCCTCGGCGTGGCGCATGTGGTAGTACGGCCGGATGCTCGAGGCGTAGTCCGTCAGGAACACGAACTCGTGTCCGTAGGTCTCCTTCACATAGGCGGAGATGCGGCGCTCGCCCTCGGGGTCCATGTCGTCGTCCGCGCGCGGGACCTCGTAGCCCTGCTCGGCCACGATGCGCTTGGCCTCGGCCAGGGGGATGCGCGGGAACGGGGTCGTCGGAACGGTGACCTCGACGCCGAACAGCGCCTCGATCTCCGCGCCGTGCTTCTCCTTGACCGCCGTGAAACCGGTGACCAGCAGGTCCTCGTGCACCTTCATGACGTCCTCGTGGCTGTCGATCCAGCTCAGCTCGGTGTCGACGCTCGTGAACTCGGTCGCGTGCCGGCTGGTGAAGCTGGGGTCGGCACGGAACGCCGGGCCGATCTCGAACACGCGGCCGAAGCCGGCGGCCTGCGCCATCTGCTTGAAGATCTGCGGGCTCTGGGCGAGGTAGGCGGTCGTCTCGAAATAGGGCAGCTCGAAGAGCTCCGCGCGCGACTCGGACGCCGACGCCATGAGCTTCGGGGTGTGGATCTCGATGAAGCCGTTGTCCACCCAGTACTGGCGCATCGCGTGCTCGAGCGTGGTCTGCACGCGGAAGATGAGGTTGTGCTTCGGCTCGCGGAGGTCGAGGAACCGCCAGTCCATGCGCTTGTCGATGCCGCTGTCTGCGGCGATCGGCGTCTCGGGGATGGCGGCCGTCTCGACTTCGAGGGTGTTCAGCTTGATCTCGATGCCGCCGAGCTTGACCCGCTCGTCGTGCTTGAGCTCGCCGGTGGCACGCACGAACGACCCCTGCGACAGACCGGAGATGGTCGTCGCGGGCTCGTCGGCCACCACGGCGCCGTCCTCGTCGACCGTGCGCGGATTGACGAGCTGAACAGCGCCCGACTCGTCGCGCAGCACGACGAACTGCACCTTCTTCTGGTCGCGGACGGTTTCGACCCATCCGGCGACACTCACGGGGCCGTCGGGCAGAGCGGCGAGGTCTTTGATCAAAACGCGTGCGGTCACGATCGACAAGCCTACCGCTCGCCATTACCGCCCGAGAGGGGAGGCCGGCTGCCCAGCACTCCCACGCTCAGTGAATTCAAGGCAAGGCGCTCCGTAGACTGGTGCGGTGGTAGCAAGCCAGGTACATCTCGTCCGTCACGGAGAGGTGTTCAATCCCGACGGCATCCTGTACGGCAGGCTGGCGGGCTTCGGGCTGTCCAAGCTCGGCCATCGGATGGCGCAGGCCGCCGCCGACGATCTGGCCGCCCGCTCCCGCCCGGTGTCCCTGCTGCGCATGTCACCGCTTCAGCGCACCCGCGAGTCGATGGCGCCGATCGCGGCGGTCTTCGGCCTGGAGCCCGAGGTGGACGAGCGCATCATCGAGCCCACCAACCACTTCGAGGGCACCAACATGCGCCGTGCCCTGAAGAACCCGGCCAACTGGCCGTTCATCGTCTACCCGCCCCGGCCGAGCTGGGGCGAGGCCTACACCAGCATCGAGAAGCGGATGCGGGAGGCCGTCGACGACGCGTTCGACTCCGTCGAGTCCGGCGACGTCGTCCTGGTCAGCCACCAGCTCCCGATCTGGGTCATGCACCTCTCGGCAGCGGGCGAGCGGTTCCCGCACGACCCGCGCAAGCGGCGCTGCGCGCTCTCCAGCATCACAACCTTCGAGCGGACCACCGAGCCGGCCCCGGCACCCCAGCCGCGCCCCGGCGAGGCGCAGGTCCCGGCCGACCCGGATGCCCCGCCCGTCGTCCGGGTGGTGGAGGTCGGCTACGTCGAGCCTGCCGCCAGCCTGAGCAACGCCGCGACCGATGTGGGGGCCGTGTGACCTCCGTCCGACTCCCCGCGCGCCGCCGCCTAGCGCTCCTCCTTCCCGCGGCCGCCGCGGCCACGGCGCTCCTCCTCTCCGGGTGCACGTCCAACGACGCCCTCGCCAACCAGTACCGCTCCGGCAACGGCCAGAACTACATCGCAGGCGACGGCAGCGTGAGCGAGTACGCGGCGGCGAACCGCGGCGCCCCGGTCGCCTTCTCCGGCAAGCTCGCCGACGGCACCTCGGTGTCCTCGAAGGACTACGCAGGCAAGGTCCTCGTCGTGAACTTCTGGTACGCGGGCTGCCCGCCGTGCCGGGTGGAGGCGCCCGACCTCGAGTCGCTGTCGCAGAAGTACGCGTCGCAGGGCGTCAGCTTCCTCGGCGTCAACCTCTACGACTCCGCGAGCACCGCGGCCAGCTTCGAGCAGGACAAGGGAGTGACCTACCCCTCCGTCCTCGACCGCGACACCGGGTCCGTCCTGCTCGCCTTCAGCAAGACCGTCCCACCCAAGGCCACACCGACCACGATCGTGATCGACAAGCAGGGCCGCGTGGCCGCCCGTATCCTCGGCGCCATCCCGGACAAGAGCATCCTCGACTCGCTCATCTCCGACGCCGTGGCCGGGAAGTGACCGTGAACGTCGGTCAGATCGTCTTCAGCGGCCAGCTCCTGCTCGCACTTCCCATCGCGCTCCTCGCGGGACTGGTCTCGTTCGCCTCCCCGTGCGTGCTCCCGCTCGTGCCCGGCTATCTCGCCTACGTCGGCGGGATGAGCGATCCGGGCGGCAAACGCGACCGCAGCCGGGTCCTGACCGGGGTCGCCCTGTTCGTCCTCGGCTTCGCCGTCGTCTTCATCGCCTACGGAGCCGCTTTCGGCGCGCTCGGCCTGTGGCTAGTCCGCTGGCAGGAGGTGGTCATCCGGGTGCTCGGCGTGCTCGTCATCCTGATGGGCCTCGTCTTCATCGGCCAGTTCTCGTTCCTGCAACGCACCATCAAGCCGACCTGGCGTCCGGCGACCGGCCTGATCGGGGCGCCGCTGCTCGGCGTCGTGTTCGGGCTGGGCTGGACGCCGTGCATCGGCCCGACCCTCGCGGCGATCAGCGCTCTGAGCGTCGGCAGCGGATCCCCGTGGCGCGGAGCCCTGCTCGGGCTCTTCTATTGCATCGGCCTCGGCATCCCGTTCCTGTTGGTCGCACTGGGCTTCGACTGGGTCGCCGGCTCCGTGGCCTTCCTCAAGCGGCACATCCGGGTCATCAACATCATCGGCGGTGCGCTGCTCGTCGTCATCGGAGTCATGATGGCGACCGGTCTCTGGACCGCCATGATGTCGCAGTTCCTGGGGGTGATCTCCGGCTTTGTCCCGGCCATCTGACCACATCGACGTCGCGCCTCCGCGCGAGGACCCGAACGTCGTCCAGCCCAAGCTCGGCCCCCTCGGCTGGCTGCGCTGGGCCTGGCGTCAGCTCACGAGCATGCGCACGGCGCTGTTCCTGCTGCTGCTGCTCGCGATCGCGGCAGTCCCCGGCTCGCTGTTCCCGCAGCGCGGCGCCGACCCGAACGGCGTCACCAAGTACTTCAGCGACAACCCGCAGCTCGCACCGGTGCTCGACAAGTTCCAGCTCTTCGACGTCTACACGTCGTTCTGGTTCTCGGCCATCTACCTGCTGCTCTTCGCATCGCTGATCGGCTGCATCATCCCGCGCACGGCGCACCACTTCCGCGCCTTGCGGGCCCGCCCGCCGCGCACGCCCGTCCGGCTCACCCGGATGTCAGCCTTCCAGGCGCGAATCCTCCCCGCCGAGCTCCGCGCGGACGCCCCGAACCCGATCGAGGCGGCGCGCCAGGTGCTCCGCCGGTCGCGCTATCGGGTGTCCCTCTACCAGGACGCCCGATCGACCTCGGTTTCCGCCGAGCGCGGCTACCTGCGCGAGACCGGCAACCTCGTCTTCCACATCGCTCTGCTGGGCGTACTGGTCGCCGTCGGCATCGGCGGAGGCTTCGGCTACACCGGCCAGAAGGTGGTCGTCGTCGGCCAGAGCTTCGTCAACAGCCTGCCGTCCTACAACTCGTTCAACCCGGGGAGGTTCTTCTCCGACGGATCGCTCGAGCCGTTCTCCATCCGGGTCAACAGCCTGGATGTCGCGTACGAGACCAAGAACCCGAACGCCAAAGGCACACCGCTCGACTACACCGCGAAGGTGACGACGACGGGTCCGGGCGACACCTCGAGCGATTCGACGATCAAGGTCAACGAGCCGCTGGCGATCGGCGGCACGAACGTCTATCTGCTCGGCAACGGCTACGCGCCGACCATCACCGTCCGCGATCCGAAGGGCAAGGTGGTGTTCAGCGACTCGGTCCCGTTCATCGCAGAGGACGCGCAACTCACCTCGCTCGGCTGGGTGAAGGTGCCGGACGGCCTCCGGGAGCAGGTCGGCATGATCGGCTTCTTCTACCCGACGGTCGGCAAGAGCGCGACGGCCGCCGGCGCCCTGACCTCGACGTTCCCCGGGCTGAACGATCCCGTCCTCAGCCTCAACGTGTACGCCGGCGACCTCGGTGTCGACAGCGGCGTCCCGCAATCGGTCTACAGCTTGAACACCGACAAGATGTCCCAGCTCGCCGGCCCCGGCACGAAGACCAAGGCGCTGCAATTGAAGCCGGGACAGACCGTCGAACTCCCGAGCGGGCTCGGCACGATCTCGATGGGCGACGTCAAGCGCTACGCGTCGCTCGACGTCCACCACGATCCCGCGCAGGGCTGGGTCCTGCTCTTCGCGATCCTCATCCTCGGCGGCCTGCTGACATCGCTCTTCGTGCCGCGCCGCCGCATCTGGGTCAAGGCCGTCGAGAACCGCGACGGCTCACTGACCCTGGAGTACGCTGGCCTCGCCCGTGGTGAGGACCCCAACCTCCTCGCGGCTGTGACCGCCGTCGCCGACGAGCACACCGCACTCCTCACCCGAACCCCGACGAATTAGGCTTGCACTCGTGACCGAAACCCTGTCCCAGTTGTCCACGGTCTTTATCTATGTGGCGATGGGGTTCTACGCGGCCGCGTTCATCGCGTTCGCGCTCGACCTCGCCCGCAGAGGAGCCAGAGCCACGGCCGAGGAGGCCGCGGTCGTCCCGAGCGCGGTCGCCCGACGGGCGGAGGTCGCCCAACCGGTGGGAGCGACGGCCGCGCGGATGTCCGCGTCCGGCGGTGGTGCAGTAGCGCCTCCCTCGACGCCGCCGTCGTCCGCGCTCGGCCGGCTGTCGTCGCGGATCAGCACCCGGCTCGAGGACGACGTGATGAACGGCGCCGCCTCGTCGGTGTCGATCAAGTGGGCGTTCGGTCTCACCATCGTCGGCTGGGGGTTCCACCTGATCGCCGACGTCCTGCGCGGCATCGCGGCCGACCGGGTGCCGTGGGCCAACATGTGGGAGTTCTCGATGACCGGCACGCTGGTCATCGTCGGCGTCTTCCTGGTCGCTAACCTCAAGTGGGACATCAAGTACCTCGGCACGTTCATCATGGGCCTGGTCCTGGTGCTGCAAGGGATCGCCTTGCTCCGGTACTACGTCCCGGTGGTCCCGCTGCAGCCGGCGCTGCAGTCGTATTGGCTCGTGATCCATATCATCGTCGCCGTGCTGGGCACGGCGTTCTTCGCACTCGGCTTCGCGCTGTCCGGTCTCCAGCTCCTGCAGTACCGACGCGAACGACAGGTCGAGGAGTCGCGTCCCCAGCAGTTCAAGTTCCTCGCGACGCTCCCCAGTGCGGTCGCTTTGGAGAACCTCGCGTACCGGATCAACATCGTCGGCTTCATCGCCTGGACCTTCACGCTGATCGCCGGAGCCATCTGGGCCGAGAAGGCGTGGGGTCGGTATTGGGGCTGGGACACCAAGGAAGTCTGGACGTTCATCATCTGGGTGATCTACGCCGGCTACATCCACGCGCGGGCGACGCGCGGCTGGCGCGGATCGCGTTCCGCGTGGCTCGCGATCATCGGCTTCGCCGCGGTGCTCTTCAACTTCGGCGTCGTCAACGTGTTCTTCCACGGACTGCACGCCTACTCGGGGCTCGGATCCTGACCGGATCAGCTCCTCCCGCATGACGCGGTCGCCCTCGGGGCGGCCGCGTTTTCGCGTTCCAGGGGGAGACTTCCGCGGAATCACGCGGATCCGGCCCTGCGACACGCCCGGGATGTTCCCGGAATTTGCGACGTCCCGGAGGCCTGCGTAAAGTACTTACTTGTCACCCCAAAGGTGCGGGAGAGCGGAAGAGCTCCCCGGCCTCAAGCGGGACCGAATCCTTAGCCTAGCGGCAAATCTCAACTTGAAAGAGTTGCTTTGCTGCGCTTAGGATTAACACCCCACTCACTGAGCAGGTCTGACCGGTTCGGTTCGTGCAAATCGGATGTATCCCACGATGGATGAACGAGAGAGCGCGAAACGGCCAACTTGACAAACTGACTGAGAGTGGTAAGGTAGAGAAGTTGCCTCACAGAGAAGCCCGAGAGGGTTGAAGGTGAGAGCGTCCGATCCTTGAGAACTCAACAGCGTGCACAATGTCAAATGCCAAAAACCTCGGCATTGACCCGAAGACCTCGGTCTGAAAGTCGATGCATGAGATTCCTTTGGATTAGAAACAGAATGTCAGTAGATATTCGAAACTAGTCAAGACAAACTCGCAGGAGACGAGATATTCCTCTCCGATCCTGCACTATGTTTCCAGTCGCTTGCGACTTGGAGCAAAACATTTTACGGAGAGTTTGATCCTGGCTCAGGACGAACGCTGGCGGCGTGCTTAACACATGCAAGTCGAACGATGAACCTGGAGCTTGCTCTAGGGGATTAGTGGCGAACGGGTGAGTAACACGTGAGTAACCTGCCCTTGACTCTGGGATAACCTCCGGAAACGGAAGCTAATACCGGATATGACGCACGGAGGCATCTCCTGTGCGTGGAAAGAACTTCGGTCAAGGATGGACTCGCGGCCTATCAGGTAGTTGGTGAGGTAACGGCCCACCAAGCCTACGACGGGTAGCCGGCCTGAGAGGGTGACCGGCCACACTGGGACTGAGACACGGCCCAGACTCCTACGGGAGGCAGCAGTGGGGAATATTGCACAATGGGCGCAAGCCTGATGCAGCAACGCCGCGTGAGGGACGACGGCCTTCGGGTTGTAAACCTCTTTTAGTAGGGAAGAAGCGAAAGTGACGGTACCTGCAGAAAAAGCACCGGCTAACTACGTGCCAGCAGCCGCGGTAATACGTAGGGTGCGAGCGTTGTCCGGAATTATTGGGCGTAAAGAGCTCGTAGGCGGTCTGTCGCGTCTGCTGTGAAATCCCGAGGCTCAACCTCGGGCCTGCAGTGGGTACGGGCAGACTAGAGTGCGGTAGGGGAGAATGGAATTCCTGGTGTAGCGGTGGAATGCGCAGATATCAGGAGGAACACCGATGGCGAAGGCAGTTCTCTGGGCCGTAACTGACGCTGAGGAGCGAAAGCGTGGGGAGCGAACAGGATTAGATACCCTGGTAGTCCACGCCGTAAACGTTGGGCGCTAGATGTGGGGACCATTCCACGGTTTCCGTGTCGCAGCTAACGCATTAAGCGCCCCGCCTGGGGAGTACGGCCGCAAGGCTAAAACTCAAAGGAATTGACGGGGGCCCGCACAAGCGGCGGAGCATGCGGATTAATTCGATGCAACGCGAAGAACCTTACCAAGGCTTGACATATACGAGAACGGGCTAGAAATAGTCAACTCTTTGGACACTCGTAAACAGGTGGTGCATGGTTGTCGTCAGCTCGTGTCGTGAGATGTTGGGTTAAGTCCCGCAACGAGCGCAACCCTCGTTCTATGTTGCCAGCGCGTAATGGCGGGAACTCATAGGAGACTGCCGGGGTCAACTCGGAGGAAGGTGGGGATGACGTCAAATCATCATGCCCCTTATGTCTTGGGCTTCACGCATGCTACAATGGCCGGTACAAAGGGCTGCAATACCGTAAGGTGGAGCGAATCCCAAAAAGCCGGTCTCAGTTCGGATTGAGGTCTGCAACTCGACCTCATGAAGTCGGAGTCGCTAGTAATCGCAGATCAGCAACGCTGCGGTGAATACGTTCCCGGGCCTTGTACACACCGCCCGTCAAGTCATGAAAGTCGGTAACACCCGAAGCCAGTGGCCCAACCCTTGTGGAGGGAGCTGTCGAAGGTGGGATCGGTGATTAGGACTAAGTCGTAACAAGGTAGCCGTACCGGAAGGTGCGGCTGGATCACCTCCTTTCTAAGGAGCATCTGGCACCCTCGGGTGTCCAGGCGCCGGATCTGAGCGAACGTCTCAGCCGGTTAGCTCATGGGTGGAACATTGACATTGGTGCGGAGCCGAACGGCTCGAACTCAGTACATCTCTTGTAGATAGGAACGGTTCGGACCTGGAAGCCCCGCACATGCACGCTGTTGGGTCCTGAGGGACCGGACCTCATCCGATCGGATGAGAACCGAATCCTCTGGACCTTTTCTGGTCGGCCATAACTAGGCCGGCGGAGAAGGTACCGCCCGTACTTTGAGAACTACACAGTGGACGCGAGCATCTTAGATTCGAACCTTCGGGTTCGAATCACATAGATGATCTGATTTATTAGATCATTGGTCAATCTGCTCATCTTCGGATGAGCCGATCGATTCTATAAAACTCATGTGATTTCAAATTTCTAAGAGCAAACGGTGGATGCCTTGGCATCTGGAGCCGAAGAAGGACGTAGTAATCTGCGATAAGCCTCGGGGAGCTGATAAACGAGCTTTGATCCGAGGATCTCCGAATGGGGAAACCCCGCTGGGCCCGTAAGGTGACCCAGTGACTCCCGCCTGAATATATAGGGCGGGTAGAGGGAACGTGGGGAAGTGAAACATCTCAGTACCCACAGGAAGAGAAAGCAAAAGCGATTCCGTTAGTAGTGGCGAGCGAAACCGGAAGAGGCTAAACCGATCATGTGTGATAGCCGGCAGGCGTTGCATGGTCGGGGTTGCGGGACTTTTCAGCAGCTTCTGCCGAACTGCAAGCGTTACAGAGGATCATAGGCGAACGGCATTGAAAGGCCGGTCATAGAGGGTGCCAACCCCGTAGCCGAAATGGTCCAATGGCGCGAAGAGTATCCCAAGTAGCACGGGGCCCGAGAAATCCCGTGTGAATCTGTCAGGACCACCTGATAAGCCTAAATACTCCCAGATGACCGATAGCGGACAAGTACCGTGAGGGAAAGGTGAAAAGTACCCCGGGAGGGGAGTGAAATAGTACCTGAAACCGTTTGCTTACAAACCGTTGGAGCCTCCTTGTAGGGGTGACAGCGTGCCTTTTGAAGAATGAGCCTGCGAGTTAGCGATATGTGGCGAGGTTAACCCGTGAGGGGTAGCCGTAGCGAAAGCGAGTCTGAATAGGGCGATTCAGTCGCATGTCCTAGACCCGAAGCGAAGTGATCTATCCATGGCCAGGTTGAAGCGACGGTAAGACGTCGTGGAGGACCGAACCCACTTAGGTTGAAAACTGAGGGGATGAGCTGTGGATAGGGGTGAAAGGCCAATCAAACTTCGTGATAGCTGGTTCTCTCCGAAATGCATTTAGGTGCAGCGTTGCGTGTTTCTTGCCGGAGGTAGAGCTACTGGATGGCCGATGGGCCCCAAAAGGTTACTGACGTCAGCCAAACTCCGAATGCCGGTAAGTGAGAGCGCAGCAGTGAGACGGTGGGGGATAAGCTTCATCGTCGAGAGGGAAACAACCCAGACCACCAACTAAGGTCCCTAAGCGCGTGCTAAGTGGGAAAGGATGTGGAGTTGCACAGACAACCAGGAGGTTGGCTTAGAAGCAGCCACCCTTGAAAGAGTGCGTAATAGCTCACTGGTCAAGTGATTCCGCGCCGACAATGTAACGGGGCTCAAGCACGCCACCGAAGTTGTGGCATTGACATTATTGGTAGGCCTTCGTGGTCCAGCCGTGTTGATGGGTAGGAGAGCGTCGTGTGGCGAGTGAAGCGGCGGTGTAAACCAGCCGTGGACGCCACACGAGTGAGAATGCAGGCATGAGTAGCGAAAGACGGGTGAGAAACCCGTCCTCCGAAAGACCAAGGGTTCCAGGGCCAGGCTAATCCGCCCTGGGTAAGTCGGGACCTAAGGCGAGGCCGACAGGCGTAGTCGATGGACAACGGGTTGATATTCCCGTACCGGCGAAGAACCGCCCAAGCTAATCCAGTGGTGCTAAGAGTCCTAATCCTGGACACCGATCCCTTCGGGGTGACGGTCCGGGCCTAACGCTCGACCCCATGCTGGTGCGGCTAGCGTATTAACAGGTGTGACGCAGGAAGGTAGCCCAGCCGGGCGATGGTTGTCCCGGTGTAAGTGTGTAAGCCGAGAGATAGGCAAATCCGTCTCTCACATAGGCCCAGGCACGATGCGTAGTCTTCATTGACGAAATGGGTGATCCTATGCTGCCGAGAAAAGCATCGACGCGAGGTTCAAGCCGCCCGTACCCCAAACCGACTCAGGTGGTCAGGTAGAGAATACTAAGGAGATCGAGAGAATCGTGGTTAAGGAACTCGGCAAAATGCCCCCGTAACTTCGGGAGAAGGGGGGCCTGAGGCGTGAACGGACTTGCTCCGGGAGCGTTTGAAGGCCGCAGAGACCAGTGGGAAGCGACTGTTTACTAAAAACACAGGTCCGTGCCAAGTCGCAAGACGATGTATA
Source organism: Leifsonia sp. EB41 (assembly GCF_041262565.1). Lineage (NCBI taxonomy): Bacteria > Bacillati > Actinomycetota > Actinomycetes > Micrococcales > Microbacteriaceae > Leifsonia > Leifsonia sp. EB41. The sequence continues at coordinate 2,387,010 of NZ_JBGCCJ010000001.1, forward strand.
CGGACTGACGCCTGCCCGGTGCTGGAAGGTTAAGAGGAAGGGTTAGCTTCGGCGAAGCTCAGAATTTAAGCCCCAGTAAACGGCGGTGGTAACTATAACCATCCTAAGGTAGCGAAATTCCTTGTCGGGTAAGTTCCGACCTGCACGAATGGCGTAACGACTTCCCAGCTGTCTCAACCGCGAACTCGGCGAAATTGCACTACGAGTAAAGATGCTCGTTACGCGCAGCAGGACGGAAAGACCCCGTGACCTTTACTACAGCTTGGTATTGGTGTTCGGAGTGGCTTGTGTAGGATAGGTGGGAGACTTTGAAGCGGACACGCCAGTGTTCGTGGAGTCAATGTTGAAATACCACTCTGGTCACTTTGGATATCTAACTTAGAACCGTAATCCGGTTCAGGGACAGTGCCTGGTGGGTAGTTTAACTGGGGCGGTTGCCTCCCAAAAAGTAACGGAGGCGCCCAAAGGTTCCCTCAACCTGGTTGGCAATCAGGTGTCGAGTGTAAGTGCACAAGGGAGCTTGACTGTGAGACTGACAAGTCGAGCAGGGACGAAAGTCGGGACTAGTGATCCGGCAGTGGCTTGTGGAAGCGCTGTCGCTCAACGGATAAAAGGTACCTCGGGGATAACAGGCTGATCTTGCCCAAGAGTCCATATCGACGGCATGGTTTGGCACCTCGATGTCGGCTCGTCGCATCCTGGGGCTGGAGTAGGTCCCAAGGGTTGGGCTGTTCGCCCATTAAAGCGGTACGCGAGCTGGGTTTAGAACGTCGTGAGACAGTTCGGTCCCTATCCGCTGCGCGCGTAGGAAATTTGAAAGGATCTGACCCTAGTACGAGAGGACCGGGTTGGACGAACCTCTGGTGTGTCAGTTGTTCCGCCAGGAGCACCGCTGATTAGCTACGTTCGGGATGGATAACCGCTGAAAGCATCTAAGCGGGAAGCCGGCCTTGAGATGAGATTTCCATGCCTTCGGGCGAGAGGCTCCCAGCTAGACTACTGGGTTGATAGGCCGGATGTGGAAGTGGGGACTAAAGACCCATGGAGCTGACCGGTACTAATAAGCCGATAATTTGATAATCACTACTCTCATACCGTTGTAAGGCGGGTATGAGGGGCTGAGATTGCCCGCGTCCACTATGTGGTTCTCGATGTACGGTCGAGAACTGATTCAAGCTAAAGCTTGATCGTTCACTTTGATACATCAATAGTGTTTCGGCGGCCATAGCGAGAGGGAAACGCCCGGTTACATTCCGAACCCGGAAGCTAAGACTCTCTGCGCCGATGGTACTGCAGGGGGGACCCTGTGGGAGAGTAGGACACCGCCGGACTTCTTTGTGAGATGGCCACCCAGTGATGGGTGGCCATTTCGCGTTAACGGCACAATTCGCTCGGGCGATGCCCGGGGCGATCCACGCACATAGGCTGGGCGCAAACCCCGGCACCCCGACAGGAGAAGTCGTGAGCGACACACCGGCAGACGACGACAGGACGTCCGCCTCGAGCGGCAGCGACCGCGGTCGAGGCACGGATCGCCCACGCAACAGCAGCGGCCGGGACGGCGATCGCTCCGGCGGCGCCCCGCGGCGAGACTCGGGTCAGGGCTATGGGCGGTCCCGGGACCGCGATGGCGCGGACCGCAAGGGCGGCTCCGGCGGATCCTCCCGCACCGGTGGCCCGAGCCGGCCGCGAGACGGTCAGTGGAGTCGCGACGGTCAGCGAGGCGGAGCTCAGCGCAGTGACGCGCAGGGCCGCGGAGGGCAGGGACGCGACGGATATCGCGGCGGACAGAACCGTGATGGCCAGAGCCATGACAACCAGAACCGCGGCGGTCAGAACCGCGATGCTCAGCGCCGTGACGGCCAGGGCGGTGGCGGTCAGTGGAACCGTGACGGTCAGGGCCGCGGTCCGCGGACCGGTGGCGGTCAGGCCCGCGATGGGCAGCGTCGCGAGGGCCAGTGGAGCCGCGATGGTCAGCGTCGTGACGGTCAGGGTGGCGGCGGTCAGCGGAATCGCGACGGTCAGGGCCGCGGTCCGCAGAGCGCTGGCGGTCAGGCCCGCGATGGGCAGCGTCGTGAAGGCCAGTGGAACCGGGACGGCCAGCGCCGCGACGGCGAGCAGGCTCGTGGCCAGCGAGGCGGTTCCTGGGACGCCACGCGTTCGCGTGATGGGTCCGGATCCCGTGGGTTCGCCGGCGGCCGCGACGGCGCCGGGTCCCGGGGCGGTCAGGGTTCGTACGGTGATCGGGCAGGTCGTCCGGCCGGCGCCGGTGGCTCGCGAGGTTATGGCCGCTCCGACGACAAGCTGTGGACGAGGGACGGTCGTCCCGCGCGCGGTGATCGCGACGCCCGTGCGCACGAGTACGAGCTCAGCGCAGAAGAGGAGCTGGCTCGAGAACTCCGGTCGGTACGTCCACGGCACGATGACCCCGACCTCCCCGCGGATGTCGAGGCGCGCGACCTGCCGAAGGAAGCTCGCGTCGAGCTCAAGACGCTCAGCAAGGACAACGCCGACTGGGTCGCGCAGCACCTGGTCATGGCCGGGCGCCTGATCGACGAGGACCCGGAGCTCGCGCACCGTCACGCCCTGTCGGCCGCGCGACGTGCCGGACGCATCGGTGTGGTGCGCGAGACGCTCGCCATCACTGCGTATGCGAGCGGGGACTTCGCGCTCGCGTTGCGCGAACTCCGCACCTACCGGAGGATCACCGGATCCAACGACCAGATCGCGTTGATGGTGGACAGCGAGCGCGGGGTCGGCCGACCCGACCGCGCGCTCGAGCTGGGACGGTCGATCGACCGCAGCACGTTGCCGTCCGAGGTCCAGGTCGCGCTGGCGATCGCCATGTCGGGCGCCCGGCTCGACCTGGGGCAGGAGGAGGCCGCACTGGCCGAGCTGGAGATCCCGCAGCTCGACCCGAACCGCGCGTTCACGTGGAGTCCGGACCTCTTCCACGCCTATGCCGAGGTGCTCGAAGCACTCGGCCGCGACGCCGACTCCGCGTCCTGGCGCGAGCGCGCCGAACGTGCCGAGCTCGCGCTCGAGGAGGCGCAGGCCGACGCCGAACTCGAAACGGTCCACGTGATCGAGGAGGAGTTCGAGCTGGCCGTGGTGATGGATGACCTCGAGTCGTTGGAAGCGGACGAAGGTGCCGACGATGCTGTGGCCGGCGAAGCCGACGCCGGGTCGACCGACGAGGCCGCGACCGATGAGACCACGGAGGACGAGCCGCACGATGGCGCTGTTTCGACGGACGAGTGACACTGTGACGCCGTTGGCCGGTGTCGACCTTGTGCTGGCCGACCTCGACGGGGTCGTCTACACGGGGCCGAACGCGATCCCGTACGCCGTCGACAGCTTGAACCGTGTGGCTGAAACCGTCAGGGTCGGTTACATCACGAACAACGCGTCTCGGACCGATGCGTCCGTGGCCGCGCATCTGCGCGAGCTGGGGCTGCATGTCGAGCCGCGTGACGTGGTCACCTCGCCGCAGGCCGCCGTCCGGCTGCTGAGTCAGCATGTGCCGGCGGGATCAACGATCCTCGTCGTCGGCGGGGACGGCCTGGTGGACGAAGTCCAGAAGGGCGGGTTCTCCGTCACGCGCTCGGCCGACGACGATCCCGCCGCGGTCATCCAGGGCTTCTCGCCCGACATCGGTTGGGCGCAGCTCGCGGAGGCGTCGTTCGCCCTCCAAGGACGCAGCGACAGCGAGCGTCCGTGGATCGCGACGAACACGGACTGGACCATCCCGGTCGAGCGCGGCATCGCGCCGGGCAACGGGACGCTGGTCTCCGCAGTCCACACCGCTGCCGGCCGGCTCCCGCTCGTCGCGGGTAAACCCGAGGTGGCGATCTTCGAGGAGGCCGTCGCCCGCTTCGATGCCACGAAGCCGCTGTTCATCGGCGATCGGCTCGACACGGACATCCTCGGCGCGAACCGCGCGGGGATCGACTCGGTGCTCGTGCTCACCGGGATCGACCGCGCCAAGCAGCTGCTCGCGGGGGACGCGAACTCGCGGCCGACTTACATCCTGGGCGATCTGCGCGGGTTGGATGAGCCGTATCCGGAGGCGAAGACCGCGAAGAACGGTGCGGTCACGGTCGGGAAGTCGACCGTCGCGATCGACGGCAACGATGTCCGCATCCTCAGCGAGGGCGACGATGAGCTCGACCTGCTGCGGGCGGCGTGCCGGGCGATCTGGGATTCGGGACGCGCGATCTACGGACTCGAGGTGCCCGAGCGGCTGTACGGCTGACGCTCTCGGTTCCTCGCACCGCTGTCAGAGCGCCGCCGCGTGCTCCACGATCCGGTAACAGCGGCGCACGCGGTCGAGCCACCACTCGGTCCGATCGTCCGGGGCCGCGAGGCGGTCGAGCTGTGCCGTCGACACCCGCGGGCGGCCGACGGGGATCGCACCGTCCACCGGGATGAGCGGCGACTCTGCGACATCGTGCTCGAACAGCGCCACGGTGCCGAGGCCGCAGTCGAACGCGAGGTCGGGGACAGCGGCGGCGAGCTGCGCACCCATCGCTATGCCGACCGAGGTGTCCAGTGCGCTGGAGATGACGACCGGGAGGCCGGCCTCCGCCACGATCCGCAGCGCTGCATGGATGCCGCCGAGCGGCTGGGCCTTGATGACGAGCAGGTCTGCGGCACCGGCGCGCGCGACCTCCAGCGGGTCGCTCGCCTTGCGCACGCTCTCGTCGGCGGCGATCGGGATGTCCATGTAGCGCGTGCGCCGGCGGATCTCGGCCAGCTCCTCAACGGTCGCGCAGGGCTGCTCGACGTACTCGAGGTCGAACGGGGCGAGCGCGTGGATGGCGTGCTCGGCCTCGTCCACGTTCCACAGGCCGTTCGCGTCGATGCGCACGCGGCCCTCCGGACCGAGGTGCTCGCGGACCGCTCGGACGCGGGCCACATCCTCGGCAAGGGTCTGGCCGGGTTCGGCGACCTTCACCTTGGCGGTGCGGGCACCCGGGTATCGGTCGAGGACGGCGGCCACGTCAGCCGCCGCGACGGCCGGGACGGTGGCGTTGACGGGGATCCTGTCGCGAAGAATCGCGGGGGAGGTCCGCCAGCCGAAGTCGATCGCGGCGTGCAGCCAGGCGGCGGACTCCTGGTCGTCGTACTCGACGAAGGGGGAGAACTCCGTCCAGCCCTCGGGGCCCTCGAAGAGGACGGCCTCCCGGACGGTGATACCGCGGAACCGGGAGCGCATCGGGAGCCGGACGACGCGCGCTGTCCCTAACAGGTCGGTGAGTTCGGGCAGCATTGCACCAGTTTGGCACGCGGCCCGATTTCGCAGTGCGCTCGACCGTAGGCTTGTGGCATGTCTTCGGCAGTATCAGACCTCTTCGACCCCGCGGTGTGGACGGACGTCCCCGGATTCGGGGGGCTCACCGACATCACGTACCACCACGACGTGAGCGGGCGCATCGCGCGGATCGCGTTCGACCGGCCCGACGTGCGCAATGCCTTCCGCCCGCACACGGTCGACGAGCTGTACGCAGCGATGGACGACGCCCGCACGAACCCGAAGATCGGGGTCGTGCTGCTGACGGGCAACGGGCCGAGCCCGAAGGACGGCGGCTGGGCGTTCTGCTCGGGAGGCGATCAGCGCATCCGCGGCCGGGACGGGTACAAGTACGCCGAGGGCGAGACGGCGTCCGGCATCGACGCTGCGCGCAGCGGTCGGCTGCACATCCTCGAGGTGCAGCGGCTGATCCGGTTCATGCCCAAGGTCGTCATCGCCGTCGTCCCCGGGTGGGCGGCGGGAGGCGGCCACTCGCTGCACGTGGTGTGCGACCTCTCCATCGCGAGTGCGGAGTACGGCAAGTTCAAGCAGACCGACGCCGACGTGGGGTCGTTCGACGCCGGCTACGGGAGCGCGTACTTCGCGCGTCAGGTCGGGCAGAAGTTCGGGCGCGAGGTGTTCTTCCTGGCCCGCGAGTACTCGGCGCAGCGCGCGTACGAGATGGGGGCGGTGAACGCAGTCGTTCCGCACGCCGAGCTGGAGGCGACGGCGGTCGAATGGGCGCAGGAGATCCTGACCAAGTCGCCCACGGCGATCCGGATGCTCAAGTTCGCCTTCAACGCGGTGGACGACGGGATGGTCGGGCAGCAGGTGTTCGCGGGGGAGGCGACGCGGCTGGCGTACGGGACCGACGAGGCGGTCGAGGGGCGCGACGCGTTCCTCGAGAAGCGGGAGCCGGACTGGTCGCCGTTCCCGTGGCAGTACTGAGTGGGTGCGGTGCGGATGCACGCGATCGGAGCGGGCGGATGGCCGCAGTGGTGAGGGCGAGGTGACGCGACCGTATCGAGTGGTGGACGCCCGCCGGACGCGGGAGGTCTTCGCGGCGTTGAGGGAGGCGCTCTCGGAGGGCGGTGCGGCGGTCGTGCCGCGGAACGTGGGCGCGGATGGCGCTCTGCCGAGCGGCGCGGGAGGCGGGGGTGGTGCGTGGCCCAGCGCGATGGAGCGGGCTCCGCAGAATGTTGCGCTCGTCATCGAGACGTCCGGGTCGACCGGGGTGCCGAAGCGGGTCGCCCTCTCCGCCGACGCGCTGCTGGCCAGTGCGGCCGCCTCCGCCGGCGTGATGGGAGGTCAGGGGCAGTGGCTGCTCGCCCTCCCGGCGCACTACGTGGCCGGAGCGCAGGTGCTGGTCCGGTCGCTGGCGGCCGGGACGGAGCCCGTCGTCTACGGCGATGGCCACTTCGATCCACTGCGGTTCGCCGGGGTGGCGGGCGAGCTGGCCGATGACCTCCGCTACACGTCGCTCGTCCCGGTGCAGCTCGCGCGGCTCGTCGACGCGGCCGAAGGCGGGGCCCGCGAGGTTGGAGCCGCCTTGCGCAGGTTCGACGGCATCCTCGTGGGCGGGCAGGCCCTCGACCGAGGGCTGCGTGAGCGGGCCGAAGCGCTGGGGGCGCGGCTCCTCGCGACGTACGGGTCGAGCGAGACGGCGGGCGGGTGCGTCTACGACGGGGTTCCGATCGGGCCGACCGTCGTCCGGGAGGTGGACGGGCTGCTCGAGATCAGTGGGCCGACGCTCGCGGAGGGCTACCTCGGCGATCCTGAGCGGACGGCGGCGGCGTTCCACGAGGAGGACGGCGTCCGGTGGTACCGCACGGGTGACCTCGGGGAGGTGCGCGATGGGCGCGTGATCGTCCGCGGGAGGTCGGACAACGTCATCATCTCGGGTGGCGAGAAGGTGCTGCTGGACACGGTCGAGAGACTCGTCCGCTCGTGGGACGGGCTCGGGGACGCGGTCGTCGTCGCGGCCGAGGACCCGCGGTGGGGACAGGTCCCGGTCGTCGTCACGACGGGCAGTGCCGAGCTCGCCGGACTCCGGAGCCTGGTCGCCGAGCAGCTCGGGCGCGCCGCGGCGCCCGCCCGGATCGTGACCGTCGGCGAGCTCCCGCACCTCAGCAGCGGCAAGCCGGACCGGATCGCGGCCGCGCGGCTCGCGCGTGGCGACGCCGACGAACGGCCTGGGGCATAGCGGTTGTTGTTACGATTCCCACTGTGATGAGCCAGAACAACCCTCGAATGCAGCGGATGGCGCCGCCCCCGGCGCGCGGACCTCGTGGCGGGCGGAGCGGGCGACCGGGCGCCAAGGCCTCCGCCGTGCGTCCGGCCACGGCATCCGACTGGATCGCCGGCGCGCGGCTGCGGACGCTTCCGCTCGCTGTCGCTCCCGTGCTCATCGGCGTCGGCGCGGCGAAGGTCGTGGAGGGCGCGGGCATCTGGCACCCGATCCGCTCGCTGCTCTGCTTGGCGGTCGCCGTGCTGCTCCAGATCGGCGTCAACTACGCCAACGACTACTCGGACGGCATCCGCGGCACCGACCAGTACCGGGTCGGGCCGGGTCGCCTCACCAGCTCGGGCAAGGCCGCGCCCAAGAAGGTGCTCACTGTCGCCCTCACCTTCTTCGGCCTCGCGGCGGTCGCGGGGCTCATCCTCGTCCTGCTCACCCAACTCTGGTGGGTGCTCATCGTCGGGGCCGCTGCCATCGCGGCCGCCTGGTTCTACACCGGGGGCAAGCGTCCGTACGGCTATTACGGCCTCGGCGAGGTGTTCGTCTTCGTCTTCTTCGGGATCGTCGCCACGGCGGGCACGACCTACATGCTGGCGAAGACGGTGAACCAGGAGGCCTGGCTCGGCGGCGTGATCGCCGGACTCATCGCGTGCGCGGTGCTCATGGTCAACAACATCCGCGACATCGAGCCCGACCGGCTCGCCAAGAAGCGCACGCTCGCCGTCCTGCTCGGCAACCGCGCCTCCCGGATCGTGTTCTGCGTGTTCCTGCTCGTGCCGTTCGGCATCCTCGCGGTGCTGGCGCTGTTCTACCCGTTCGCGTGGTTCGGGATGTTCGCGCTGCTCGCGGCGCTGCCGGCGTGCGTCATCACCCTGTTCGGCAAGACGCCGCGCGAACTCATCACGGCGCTGCAGCTCACCAGCCTCACCGGGCTGCTCGTGGCGCTCGCGCTCGGCGCGGCCTACGCCTTCTGACCCGGCGCGTTCTTGTGGGCCTCGCCCGCAGCGGCCTCCGCCTGCGCGGCGTCGATCGCCTCGTCCTCGGCGTCGTCCGCTGACGGAGCCGGCTTGTCGCGGTGGCGTGCCGCGTACAGGTCGGACGCGACAGCGTGGCGCTGCTTGGCGAGCAGGATGTACGAGAGGCACAGGCCGATGAGGGCCGCGGCGATGACGGACGCGTACCAGACGATTCCGAGCAGAAGCAGGATCACGAGCGGCACCGCGAACAGCACGAGGCGCAGCACGGTGTAGGTCAACCAAGAGGGAATCCGCTTCACCCTCCCAGCTTAGGCAGACTCGCTGAGAGTTACGATGTAGGCATGGTTCGCCTCTGGATAGTCCTCGGCGTCGCAGCCGCGGTTTTCTACATCTATTCGGTGGCAGACTGCGCCCTCTTCGACCGTTCCAGGGTGCGTGGCCTACCCAAGCCCGTGTGGGTGCTCGTCATCGTCCTGTTCCCGATCATCGGCGGGATCCTCTGGTTCCTGATCGGCCGCGGCCGACGACGCACGGAGGTCGGCCGGAGGATCAGCGCCCCGGACGACGACCCCGCCTTCCTCGGCAAGCTCCGGATCGACCACGACCAGGAGGAGCGCATCCGCCGGCTCGAGAAGGAGCTGGCCGACCTCGACGACAACGGTCCGGACGACCAGACCGGCCGACGGGATGGGTGACCCGCGGGTCTCGGAAGAGCCCGCGGCGGTGGAGCAGACCGGGAACCCGGCGACCGACTACGCGCTCGCGCTCCTCGCCGGCTTCGTGGAGGCGGGTGTCTCCGACATCGTCGTGAGCCCGGGATCGCGCTCTCAGGCGCTCGCGCTCGCCGCGGCCGAACTCGAACGCGCGGGCGCCGCGCGGCTGCACGTGCGGATCGACGAGCGCGTCGGCGGCTTCCTCGCGCTCGGGCTGACCCGGGAGACCGGCGCCCCGACGGTGATCGTCACGACCAGCGGCACGGCGACCGCGAACCTCCACCCGGCCGTGCTGGAGGCGCACGAGGCCGGCATCCCGATGATCGTCGTCACAGCGGACCGGCCGAGCGAGCTGCGCGGCATCCGCTCGAACCAGACCACGCGGCAGGACGGGCTCTACGGGACCGTCGTGCGCGCCAGCCATGACGTCACGGCGCCCGTCGGCGCGGAGGGCGAGCAGGAGGAGGCACGGACGCTTGCGCGTTCCGCCGTCGAGGAGGCCGTGGGCGCGTCGACCGCGGATCCCGGGCCTGTGCACCTCAACGTCGGATTCCGCGAGCCGCTGTCGGTCGCGGTCCCGCCCGTGCGGGGAGTCGCCCCCGGCGACCTGCCGGCGACGGCCGGACCGGCGGCGCTCGGCCGTGAGGTCGTGGAGCTGCCGGATGGCCCGTTGACGGTCGTGGTCGCCGGAGCGGACGCCGGAGTCGCGGCGGCGGAGCACGCCCGCGCGGGCGGCTATCCGTTGCTCGCGGAGGTGTCGAGCGGCGCCCGCTTCGGGCCGGAGCTGGTGGTCGCGTACCGCGAGCTGCTGCGGGACGAGTCTTTCGGCGCCCGGGTCCAGCGGGCCGTCGTGTTCGGGCATCCCACGCTCAGCCGGGAGGTCCCGGCCCTGCTTCTGCGCGACGACGTCGAGGTGCTGGTCGTCGCGCCGACCGGTCGCGAAGCGTACAACCCGGGCCGGCGCGCACGGGTCGTCGGCGGAGTCAGTGCGCCCGCCGGCGTCGACCTCCGCAGCCCGGAGGTGCGGTCGTGGGTCGGGAGCTGGGTCTTCGCGAGCCGGCGCCTGACCGAGGAGGCCGAGCGGGCGGCAGACCCCGCGGCATCCGCCCCCGACGTCGAGAAGGCGCGATCGTACGAGCCGGCCGACGCGCTCGCGTTCGCGCGCGCCGAGCTGGCCGCTGTTCGCGCGCCGATCACCCGGCCGCTGCTGGCGGAGGCCCTCTGGCGGTACACCTGGCCGCACGACCGGCTCGTGCTGGGAGCGTCCCGCCTCATCCGGGACGCCGACCGGCTGGTTGCGGGGAAGAAGATCGTGGTGCACTCCAACCGTGGCCTCGCGGGCATCGACGGGACGATCGCGACGGCCACGGGCATCGCGCTCGCCGCCGAGGCGCGGGCGATGGAGGCCGGCGCTGCCGCAGGTGTCACCCGGGTGCTGCTCGGCGACCTCGCCCTGCTGCACGATGTGGGCGCGTTGCTCGGAGGGGCCGGGGAGGCGCGCCCACACCTGCAGGTCGTGGTCGGCAACGACGGCGGCGGGACGATCTTCGACGGGCTGGAAGTCGCGGCGACCGCGCCGGCCGAGGCGTTCGACCGGGTGCTGTACACGCCGCAGGCGGTCGACCTGTCGGCGCTCGCTCGCGCGTACGGCTGGGAGTACGGGCGTGCCCGCACCAAGGGTGAGCTCGACCAGGCGTTGTCGGCGCCGCCGGCGGGAGCGAGCATCCTCGAGGTGCCGCTGGCGCGCTGAGCGGTCGCGACCGTCGGGGAGGGAGAGCGAGTCCTCCTACAGGCTGTCCGGGTCCAGGTTGAGCGCCGTCGAGGCGAGCAGGTACTGGTTGCCGCCGTCGCCGGGCAGGTCCGGGTTGAGCCAGAGGAGCCACTCCACCGGGATGCCGAAACGATCCGCGACGGCCGTCGTCGTGTCGCCCTGCGCGACCTCGTAGCGTCGCGGGGCGCCGCTCGCGGTCTTCGCCGTCACCGCGCCGGCCGCGTTGGGCCGGGCTCCCGAGTCGACGGGGTGCACATTCGACGGACGGACAGGCACCGACCAGCGGACCGTGTCCACTGCGAGCACCTTGTCCGGGCCGAGCTCCTGCGGCACTCCGTCGAACGATGCCGCTGAGGAGTAGGTCACGAGCGTGCCGAGATAGGACGGCTGGCCGGCGCCGGCCAGCAGCGCCGTGGACGCCGCGGCAGGGGCGGAGGTCGGGCCGCCGAGCTGGTGGTCCCCGACGCCGTGATAGGTCAGGCCGTCGCCGACGCGCGGCGCGATGTCGATGAAGGTGACCGACACCGGGACCGGGACCGTCGAGGTGAAGTTCGAATACTGCGCCGAGTAGGTGTTGTCCCCGTTCGAGACCACCCGGTAGTGGAAGTGGATGCTGCCCTTGGGCGACGCGACGCTCGCCTCCGCGACCACGGTGCCGGCCGGGACCGGCGTCAGCGTCGGCGGCGGAACCGGCGTCGGCGTGGGTGTGGGAGTCGCCGTCGCCGTGCCGTAGCTGCGCTCGTCCGCCATCGGCGTCGTGGTGGGTTTCGGCGTCCGCGAGTGCGTCGGCGCGGCGGCCGGTCGGCCTCCGCCCGCGAACAGCGCGCAGCCCGCCAGCACCGAGACGACGGCGACAGCGGTGACCGCGACGGCCGCCGTCCGTCGAGCGCGTGCGCGAGCGGCTTTCGACGCAGTGAGACCCCGGAATATTCGATTCAGCACGATTTCCCCCTCGCAGAACCCTAGCGGGCTTGGAGAGGGTCCACAACGAAGATGAGGAGCGCTTGGCGCATCACTAACATGACGGCGTGCACATGATCTTCCGGACGATGCTCCACGCATTCCTCTCCCGGTTCGGCGCGCGCCTCGACCACTGGGACGTGGCCCGCACCCGCTTCCGGGTGCTGCCGACGGACCTCGACATCCTCAAGCACATGAACAACGGCGTATACCTGTCGATCGCCGATATCGGGCGGTTCGACCTGCTTCGCAGGAACGGCGTCTGGGGGATCTTCGAGCAGCGTGGCTGGTATCCGGTGGTCGCGTCGGAGACCATCTCGTTCCGCAAGTCGCTGGAGCTCTGGCAGTCGTTCGTGGTCGAGTCGCGCATCCTCGGTTTCGACGAGAAGGCCGTCTACGTCGAGCAGCGCTTCACGGTCGACGGCGAGATCTACACCCAGGCTTTCATCCGCGGCCGCTTCCTGAAGCGCAGCGGTGGCGTGGTCTCCATCGAGGAGCTGCTGGAGGCCGTCGGGCCCGCGCCGACCGATTTCACCATCCCGGAGTGGCTGCTGGAGTGGGGCGCGGACGCAGCGCTGCCCTCGACGCGTGCGGAGGCGCCGAGCGTCTGGGCCGATTGAGCTGTGGGCCGACTGAGCGCTGCCGCTCAGGCCGGACCGAACGCGAAGACGCCCTCCGGGTCGTAGCTGGCGCGCGCCTCGGTGAGCCGAGCGCCCACGTCGGCCGGCCAGGAGGCCGCGAACGTGGCAGGGTCGGTCAGGTCGGCCGCCCAGTTGACGTTGGTGACCGCGGAGATGCGGTGCTCCAGCGCGCGGGAGATCGCCTCTGCCGACGCGGGCGCGGCGGAGTCGAAGGTCGCGGGATCGGCAGCGATGGCGCTCAGGGTGAAGCCGCTGTCGCGTCCGCCGACCGCCGTGCCGTCGTTCGTGTCGCGCCGGGCTGCACCGCCGAGCTGGCGGATCTCCACGGCGAGGAAGGGCGAGTCGACCTTCGGGCCGGCGACGTCGAGCAGGGCGTCGCCGTCCGCGGCGTCGAAGTCGTCGAGCATGAAGCCGCGGATCCAGGCCGGGGAGCCCTCCTCCGGGTCATTGTGGATGGTCGCGACAGCCGTCGTCGGGATCTCGCCCACGAAGTCGAGGAAGACCGGCGCCGCCGAGCGGATGGGGGCGAACAGGCGCTCGCCCTCCGCTGCGTCGCCCGGGTAGGCGAACCGCACGCTCAGCACGGTGCGTCCGCGCAGCGGCGGAGGCGGCCCGTCGACGTCGGGGATGCGCAGCAGGACGACGGAGGTGGTGGCCACCTCGCCGAGCGAGCCCGCCCAGTCGACCCACGCGCGGAAGGCCGGCTCGATGGCCTCGCCCTCGAAGAACACGCTGCCCGCGTAGAGGGTGGTGAGCGGCACCAGTTCGAGCGTCATCTCCGTGACGACACCGAGGCCGCCCTTGCCGCCGCGGAGCGCCCAGAACAGCTCAGAGTGCGAATCGGCGTCGGCCGTCACGATCTCGCCCTCTGCGGTGACGACGCGGAATCCGCGCACCCAGTCGGCGGTGAAACCGTGCGTGCGGGCGAGCGGGCCGAGGCCTCCGCCGAGCGTGTAGCCGACCGCGCCGACGCTGGTCGAGGAGCCGGTGACCGGGGCCAGCCCGAACTCGGCGGACGCGACGATGACCGGCGCCCAGCGGACTCCCGCGCCGAGCCGGACGAGCCGGGACGCGGGATCGACGTCGATGGCGTCGAGTGCGCGGGTGGAGACGATGAGGCCGCCGATGATCGGGGCCTCCGAGCCGTGGCCGGTGGCCTGGACGCGTACCGGGAGGCCCTGCTCGCGGGCGAAACGCACGGCCTCCGCGACGTCCTCCTCGCCGGCGACGGCGACCACGACATCCGGGTCGTGGATGACGGTGGGATTGAAACAGGCGACTTCGGCGGCGAGCCCCTCGTCGCCGCGCACGTAGACGGTTCCGTGGACGCGGTCGCGGAGGCGCGCGACGGCGTCGGCTTCGATCTCGATTCCCATGAGGCGAACCTAGGGGAGGCCACCGACACGCGGCCAGCCCCGTCGTCGGCGCCGCAGTGCGCCGCAGTCAGCCGCGTGACGTAGCATGCCGTGCATGACCGCCGTGCTCCCCGCCGACGCCCCCTCCGGGCGCGCCGTGGAGACCGTGTACCGCCCGGACGGTCCACTGGACCTCTCCGGCACGCTGGGCCAGCTCGGCCGCGGGGCGTACGACCCGACGACCACCTGGGACCTCGGCGGGATGTGGCGCACCTGGCGCACACCGGAGGGGCCTGCGACGCTCCGCGTCCTCCGGCCCGCGGCCGACGGCAGTGTCGCGGCGGCGGCGTGGGGTCCCGGCGCGCACTGGGTGATCTCCGCAGTGCCCGGGCTGCTCGGCCGCGGCGACGACTGGTCGGCGCTCGACGTCGGGTCGCATCCGCTGCTGAGGCAGAGCCTGCATCGCAACCCCGGGCTCCGTCTGACGCGCACGGGGCTCGTGCTGGAGGCGCTCCTCCCGGCGATCATCGAGCAACGGGTCACCAGCCTGGAGGCCTACCGCTCCTGGGCGCGGCTGCTGCGCTGGTACGGCGAGCCGGCGCCGGGGCCCGCGCCGGAGGGGATGCGGGTGGTGCCCACGCTCCAGCAGTGGCGCGGCATCCCGTCGTGGGACTGGCATCGCGCCGGGGTGGATCCGCGGCGCGCCCGTGCCGTCCAGGCGGTGCTCGTGCTGGCTCCGTCGCTGGAGCGCGCGATCGGCGCCGCCGCCTCCCTCGACGCCGCGGAGACCGCCCTCCGCACCATCTCCGGCGTCGGGCAGTGGACCGCGGCCGAGACCCTGCAGCGCTCGCACGCGCATCCCGACCTGGTCAGCGTCGGCGACTACCACCTGGCGCATCAGGTCGGCGAGGCGCTCACCGGCTCGCGCGTGGACGACGACGGCATGCTCGAACTGCTGGAGCCGTGGCTCGGCCAGCGTCAGCGCGTCGTGCGGCTGATCCTGGCCAGCGGGTTCCGGTTCCAGCGCCGGGGGCCGCGCATCACGCTGCAGGACCACCGCTGGCACTGAGCGGCGGCCGGAGCTGCAGCCGGCGCAGGAGTGCTCAGCCGGTGGTGCCGTTCCGCTGCGCGGTCTGGTGCTCGACGCGGATGTCGTGGTCCAGCTCGCGGCACAGCGTCTCGTAGTGCTCGCGCATCGCCGGGTAGTAGTCGTCCCAGCTCGGCAGCGGCTTGCCGTTGTGCGCCGCCACGAGGCGGTCGAGGTAGTAGTCCCAGCCGATGCAGTAGTCCGCCGAGGTGCCGACCGCGCGCAGGCGCTGGCCGAAAGTGACGGTCGTGTGACCGCTCGCCTCGGTCAGGTGGACGAACATCACGAGCGAGTCCGGCGCTTGGCCGACGTCGACGTGGAGGCGGTGCGGGGCGTCGCAGAGCATGACGGCGACGTTCTGCCACTCCGCGCCGTCGCCCTCGGCGTTCATCCGGAACTTGACCGCGCCGGTCGAGCCCGTGCCGGTGTACTCCCCGATCCACTCGGCAAGCCGGGGAGACCTGCTGAAGTAGGTCCACACCTCCTCGATCGGAGCTTTGAAGATGCGGTCGAGCACCACGTACACTCCGTCGTCCTTGCGTACGAGTCGTCCTGTCGGCTGCGGCATCATGGTGACCTCCTACAGAGTCCCCCTCGTGATCCACACACTAGTCACCGGTTCGCGATTCCGGCAGGGGGCCACGCCTGGGTGTCGCGTGCGAGTCCTTCCAGTCCTCGAAGGCCAGACATCGCAGGCGAGTGCGATCAGCCCTCCAGGACCGCCATCGCCGCGTTGTGGCCGCCGAGCCCGCTCACCGCGCCGCCGCGGCGCGCTCCCGAGCCGCAGAGCAGGATGCGCGGGTGCCGTGTCGCGACGCCCCAGCGCTCGGCCGGGGTGCGCAGGTCGTCGCCGTCCTCCGCGAACGGCCAGGACAGCGGTCCGTGGAAGATGTTGCCGCCCGGCATGTTGAGCGCGTGCTCGAGGTCGCGGGTGGTCTTCGTCTCGATGCACGGGTTGCCGTCGCCGTCGGTGAGCAGGAGGCTCTCGACCGGCTCGGCCAGCACCGAGTTCAGGGAGGCGAGCACGGCGTCCTGGAGCCGCTGGCGGGTGGCGTCGTTGTTGTCGTCGGTCAGCCAGCGGTCGGGGGTGTGCAGGCCGAACACCGTGATGGTGTGCGCGCCGCTCTCCGCGAGCTCGGGGTCCAGGATGCTCGGGTCCGCGAGCGTGTGGCAGTAGATCTCGCAGGGCAGGAGCTCCGGCATCACGCCGCGCAGCATCCCGTCGTGGGCGGACTCGAGCTGCGTGAGCGTCTCGTTGATGTGGAACGTGCCGCCGAACGCCGCGGCCGGGTCCACCGACTCGTCGCGCAGCCGCGGCAGCCGCTCCAGGAGGAGGTTGACCTTGACCTGGGCGCCCTCCGCGCGCGGACGGGGCGGGTCGGCGGTCTCGCCCAGGAGGCGGTCGAGCACATCCGGAGCGACGTTGACGAGCACGGTGCCGCCGTCCACCCGGCGCTCGTGGCCGTTGCGCGTGTAGGAGACGGTGCCGTCCGGGCTGATGGAGGTGACCTCCGCGCCCGTGACGATGCGCGCGCCTGCCTCGCGGGCGACGCGGGCCAGCTCGCCGGTCACCGAGCCCATGCCGCCGACCGGGACGTCCCACTCGCCGGTGCCCTGACCGATCACGTGGTAGAGGAAGCAGCGGTTCTGGGACAGGTCGGGGCTGTCGACGCTGGCGAACGTGCCGATCAGCGCGTCCGTCGCCGCGACGCCGCGCACGAGGTCGTTGCGGAGGCGGGACTCGATGAAGCCGCCGATCGGGCGCTCGATGAGCGCGTCCCAGAGCTCGTCGTCACCGACGAGGGCCTTCGCCTCGCTGCGGGTGAGCAGAGGCTCGGTGACCGTGGGCCAGAGCGCGCGGGCCACGGCGCCCGTGGACTCGTAGAAGCGGTCGAACGCCTCGGCGTCGTCGGCGGCGCCGATCCGGGCGAAGGACGCAGCGGTGGCCTCCGCATCGGTGTTGTCGATGAGGAGGCCCGCGCCATCGGGGTCGCCGGGCACCGGCGTATAGGAGGAGTAGCGCCGCCGGGCCAGCCGGATGTCGAGGCCGAGGTCTTCGATGATCCGCTGCGGCAGCAGGCTGACCAGATAGGAGTAGCGCGACAGCCGGGCCTCCACGCCGGGGAACGCCTGGGCGCTCACGGCCGCGCCGCCGACGTCGTCCAGTCGCTCGAGCAGGATGACGCTGCGTCCTGCTTTGGCGAGGTAGGCGGCGGCAGTGAGGCCGTTGTGCCCGCCGCCGACGATCACGACATCGTGGCTCGCGGCTGCGGGAGAGGCTGCGGGGTCGGTCATGGCTCAGAGCCTAAGGGATGTGCTCCGGGGGCACCGCCTCGGCCAGCGCCCGGCGGGCGGCGACCACGCCGGGGGCCGACGCCGACGAGCGCCGCGCGGACGTGAAGATGGTGCGCCGGGGCGATCCGGGGAGGGGGAGGAGCGCCACTTCGGGCCGCGCGCCGGCCCAGACCAGGTCGGGGAGGAGGCCGACCGCGTTGCCCGACGCGACCAGCCGGATGTGCGTCACCAGGTCGGCGGTCTCGAACCGCACATCCGGCTCGAAGCCGGCGGCGCGGCAGAGCTGGACGGCCCAGGTGCGCGACACCGTCCCCTCCGGCTCCAGCACCCACGGGAGGTCGGCGGCGTGCGTGAGGGAGGTCGCGCGGATGCGCGCGGCGCGGTCGGCCGAGGTGGCGAGGTGGATGCCGTCGGCGGCCAGTGCGGTGCGGTCGAGGTCCGCGCGGAGCGGTCGGGTGCTGCCGGGGTACTGCTCGGCGACGGCGAGGTCGAAGTCACGTGCCGAGACGTCGAAGAGGCCCTGCTCGGGCTCCCGCTCGGTGACCTCCACCCGCAGTTCGGGGTAGTCGCGGGCGAGGGCCGCGACTGCCGCAGGGAGGATCGCGTGGGCGGCGGACTGGAAGACCGCGACTCGGACGACCCCGGCCACGGTCGCGGCGGAGCCGGCGACGGCGGCCTCCGCGGAGTCGAGGGCGTCGAGGATGGCGGCGGCGCGCTGGGCGAGCAACTCGCCCTGCGGCGTGAACTGCAGGCGGCGTCCGGACTTCACGAGGAGGACGGCGCCTGCCTCGTGCTCCAGCGTGGCGAGCTGCTGGGAGACGGAGGACGGGCTGTAGGAGAGGGCCGCCGCGACGCCGGCGACGGTGCCGCGGATCCTCAGTTCGTGGAGGAGGCGGAGTCTGCGGATGTCGAGCATGCCAACCATTCGGTCTAGGTGAACGATATTGTTCGGAAACGTTCGCTATTGCCGATGGTAAACCACGTCGAGAATGTATCCACAGGCATCGGCGACTGCGACTTATCCACGGATTCCCGGACATCGCGCATCGCCTCAGGAGCGAGGAATACAGTCGTGGACATGGTTGAAGACACGGACGACGCACGCACGCTGCGGACCGAGGCGCCGAGCGCGCCTGTGGCCGGCGCGCACGCTGCCGGCGAGGTGTGCCGCCCGCGCAACTGGCTCAGGAGGCCGTCGAGCTCGTCCGGCGCTGGCTCGCCGAGAGCGCCCGCAGCGGCCAGGCCGCACCGCGCGATCCCGCCGCCGAGCGACTGGCCGGCGTGCTGCGCGACCCGCGCGGGCTCGACTTCGCGGTCGGGTTCGTCGACGGTGTGGCACGGCCGCAGGACCTGTTCGTGGCCGGATACAACCTCCAGCGGGTCGCCAAGAAGATCCCGGCCTTCCTGCCCTGGTACATGCGCGCGGCCATCTGGCTCGGCGGAGTCTTCGGGCCGGTGCTGCCGTGGGTCGTCATCCCGATCGCGCGGCGCGTGCTGCGCAGCATGGTCGGGCACCTGGTGGTCGATGCGACGCCCGAAAAGCTCGGGCCGGCGATCGCGCACCTGCGCTCGCCGAGGGACCCGGAAGGGCACGGCGCGCGCCTCAACCTCAACCTGCTCGGCGAGGCCGTGCTGGGCGAGGAGGAGGCCGCTCGGCGGCTGGAGGGCACGCGTGCGCTCCTGTCCCGCGACGACGTGGACTATGTCTCCATCAAGGTGTCGTCCATCGCCTCCCAGCTCTCGATGTGGTCGTTCGACGAGACGGTCGACCGGGTCGTGGAGCGGCTCGTGCCGCTGTACGAGCTCGCCGCGGCCTCGCCGTCGCCCAAGTTCATCAACCTCGACATGGAGGAGTACCGCGACCTCGACCTCACGATCGCGGTCTTCGAGCGCATCCTCGGCCGCCCGGGGCTGCTCGGGCTGGAGGCGGGGATCGTCCTCCAGGCGTACCTCCCCGACGCGTTGGACGCACTCCAGGGGCTGACGGAGTGGGCCGCGCAGCGCCGCGCCCAGGGCGGCGCGCCCATCAAGGTTCGCGTCGTGAAGGGCGCGAACCTCGCGATGGAGCGCGTGGACGCAGCGATCCACGGCTGGCCGCTCGCGACCTACGGGAGCAAGCAGGCGACCGACACCAACTACAAGCGCGTCCTCGACTGGGCGCTGACCCCGGAGCACGCCGACGCCGTCAAGATCGGCGTCGCCGGGCACAACCTGTTCGACGTCGCGTACGCCTGGCTACTCGCCTCGCACCGCGGCGTGACCGGCCGCATCGACTTCGAGATGCTTCTCGGCATGGCGACGGAGCAGGCGGAGGCCGTCAAGCGCACGGTCGGGCAGCTCCTGCTCTACACGCCCGTGGTGGACCCGGGCGAGTTCGATGTCGCGATCTCGTACCTCATCCGCCGGCTGGAAGAGAACGCGAGCCAGGAGAACTTCATGTCGGCCGTGTTCGAGCTGGGCTCGGACCGCGGGCTGTTCGACCGGGAGCGGGACCGCTTCCTGGCGTCGGTCGCCGAGCTGGCGGCGGACGCCTCGCCGCGCGGGGCGGCTCCGCTGCCCAACCGGCAGCAGGACCGCTCGCGCGAGTGGGAGCAGGAGACGGCGGAGTCGTTCACGCGACCGCCTGCGGTGGACGCGGAGGCGTCGCTCGGCAGTGGCTCGGCAGCGCCGGAGGAGGGGCTCACCAGCGTCGTGCTGGGGCTGACCCGGGGGTCGGGTGGGGTCACGCTGGAGCCGCCCGCCGTCGCGGGCGCCGCTTCGACCGGATTCCAGAACACCGCGGACACCGACCCGTCGCTCGCGGCGAACCGGGCGTGGGGGCGGCGCATCCTGGCCCGCTCGGCCACCAGCGACCTGGGCGTCAACACCATCGCGGCGGCGGAGGTCACGGACGCCGGTCACCTCGACCGCATCCTGACCGCCGTCCGCTCGTCGGGCGCCGCGTGGGGCACCCGGCCGGGCTCCGAGCGCGGAGCCGTCCTCGACCGGGCGGGGCACGCGCTGGAGGCCAACCGCGACCGCCTGATCGAGGTCATGGCGAGTGAGACGGGCAAGACGATCGCCGAGGCGGACGTCGAGGTGAGCGAGGCCGTCGACTTCGCGCACTACTACGCCTCGCTCGCGCGCGAGCTCGACGCGGTGCAGGGCGCGGTGTTCGTGCCCTCCGCGCTGACGGTCGTCACGCCACCGTGGAACTTCCCCGTCGCGATCGCCGCCGGCGGCGTGCTGGCGGCGCTCGCCGCGGGCAGCGGTGTCGTCATCAAGCCGGCCCCGCAGGCACGTCGTGCCGCGGCCGTCATGGTCGAGGCGCTGTGGGAGGCCGGCATCCCGCAGGACCTGCTCGCGCTCGTCGACGTCGCGGAGAACGACCTCGGGCGGCGGCTCGTGGCGGACCCCCGCGTCGACCGCGTCATCCTGACCGGCTCGTATGAGACGGCCAAGCTGTTCCGTTCCTGGCGGCCGGAGCTCCCGCTGCTCGCCGAGACGAGCGGCAAGAACGCCATCATCGTCACGCCGAGCGCCGACTACGACCTCGCCGTGGCCGACATCGTGAAGAGCGCGTTCGGCCACGCCGGGCAGAAGTGCTCGGCGGCGAGCCTGGTCATCCTCGTCGGCTCCGCAGCGCGTTCCGAACGCTTCCGCAACCAGCTGGTGGACGCGACGAAGAGCATGCGCGTCGGCTACCCGCAGGACCCGGTGAGCCAGATGGGGCCGCTGATCGAGCCCGCATCCGGCAAGCTGCTGCACGCGCTGACCACCCTCGGCGCCGACGAGGAATGGCTCGTCGAGCCGCGCCCCCTCGACGACACCGGCCGCCTGTGGTCACCGGGCATCCGCACCGGCGTGCAGCCGGGGACCTACTTCCACCTCACCGAGTTCTTCGGCCCGGTGCTCGGGATCATGACCGCGAGCAGCCTCGAAGAGGCGATCCGGTACCAGAACGCGATCGAGTACGGCCTCACCGCCGGCCTCCACTCGCTCGACTCCGACGAGCTGGCGCAGTGGCTCGAGACGGTGGAAGCGGGCAACCTCTACGTCAACCGCGGCATCACGGGTGCGATCGTGCGGCGTCAGCCGTTCGGCGGCTGGAAGCGCTCGTCGGTCGGCGCCGGCACCAAGGCGGGCGGCCCCAACTACCTGCTCGGCCTCGGCTCCTGGCAGCCGGAGTCGGGCGCGTCCAGCTCCAGCCTCCACCTGCGCGGTCTGGAGCCCCGTGTCCAGGACCTGATCGAATCCGGGCAGTCATCGATGGACTACCCCGCGTTCGACCTCGTCCGCCGCTCGGCGCTCAGCGACGCGATCGCGGTGGCCACCGAGTACCACCAGGCGAAGGACGTCTCCGCGCTCGGGGTGGAGCGGGACATCTTCCGCTACCGGCCGGTCCCGGTCGCCATCCGGCTCTCGGAGGGCAGCGGCCTGCCCGAGCTGCTGCGCGTGATGGCGGCGGCGACGGTCGCGCGGTCGGCGTTCACGGTGAGCACGAGCATCGCGCTGCCGCGCGGAACGCAGCAGCTCCTCAAGGCCCGTGAGGTGGAGGTCGTGGTCGAGACGGACGAGCACTGGCTGTCGCGCGTGCGGGGCCGCCGTATCGCGGCCCACCGCATCCGCCTCATCGGCGGTGACCCGGTGGCGCTCGCGACGGCTCTCGGCGGGACGCCGGACGTCGCTGTCCACAGCGGTGCGGTCACCCCGTCCGGGCGGATCGAGGTCCTGCCGTTCCTCCACGAGCAGGCCATCTCGATCACCAACCACCGCTTCGGCAACCCGACGACGTTCTCGGAAGGGGTGATCTAGGGGGTTACCGGGCCGTCGGGCAGCTCCCACGAGTGCGACTGCGGCCAGCGCGCCGGGATGCTGCCGGTCGTGCGGCGATGGAGGTCGCCGTTATCGCTGACCCACACGTGCATGCGGCGGTAGACGGTCGGGTACGTCGAGCCGGTGAGGAAGCCCGCCGTGAGGAGGGCCGGGAGCCACACCAGTGGGTTGATCACTTCCAACGCC
The DNA here is from genome assembly GCF_041262565.1 of Leifsonia sp. EB41. Classification (NCBI taxonomy): domain Bacteria; kingdom Bacillati; phylum Actinomycetota; class Actinomycetes; order Micrococcales; family Microbacteriaceae; genus Leifsonia; species Leifsonia sp. EB41. Next base: position 2,409,342 of record NZ_JBGCCJ010000001.1, read on the forward strand.
ATGCGCCAGGGCGGCGGCATGACGAGATGGCGCAGCCACATCTCCTCGGCGCGCAGATCGCCGTCGAGATGCCAGTCGTCGTTCATGCGGCGCATCAGCTCCGTCCGAAGCTTCTGCTGCGCCATCGTGTGCATGGTGTCGATCATGCCGTAACCGGCGATCGGAACCGCTGAAGCGACGCGCTACTCCTCCTCTTCCTCCAGCTCGAGGAGTTCGTCGGCGGCGTCGCGGTTGCCGAGAGCCGCCAGCCGGCGCAGCTCGTCGAGATCGCCGCGCTCGGCGGCGAGTTCGACCAGGGCATCCTCGGCGTCGGAGCTGCCGGCGTCGGCGAGTCGCCGCAGGAGGGCGAGGTCCTCGGCCTCGATGGCGGCCTCGACGGCGAGGGCGACGGCGTCCGGATCGGACGGCAGCGGGACGTCGGTCGGCGGGCCGGGGTCCGGCGGGGGTGTGGCGGGCATGGCACTCCTTCCGATGAGCGCCACCTTACCCGGGGCTACGCTGAGGCGCATGACCGAGAACCCGCCCACAGCCGCCGTGCCCGCGATCCCCCTCAACGCCGGGACCAGCATCCCGCAGCTCGGCCTCGGGACCTGGCCGCTCGACGACGCGGAGGTCGAGCGCGCCGTCGTCGCGGCGGCCGGGCTCGGCTACCGCCACGTCGACACCGCGGCCAAGTACGGCAACGAGACCGGCGTCGGCCGGGGCGTGCGCGGCAGCGGGCTCGACCGCGAGGAATGGTTCGTCACGACCAAGCTCGACGGCGGCTACCAGGGCGACGACCGCGCCGTCGCCGGGCTCGACGCGAGCCTCGGACGGCTCGGACTCGACTACGTCGACCTCCTGCTCATCCACTGGCCGCTGCCCGGACGCGACCGGTACGTGTCCACCTGGGAGACCTTCATCCGGCTCCAGGAGAGCGGCAAGGCGCGCGCGATCGGCGTCTCCAACTTCAAGCCCGGCCACATCGACCGGCTCATCGCCGAGACCGGGGTGACGCCCGCGGTCAACCAGATCCAGCTCAGCCCGGCCATCCCGCGCCGCGAGCAGCGCGCGTACGGGTCAGAGCACGGCATCGTCACCGAGTCGTGGAGCCCGATCGGCGGCTCCGGCGACCTGCTCGCGGCGCCGGTGCTCGCGGAGGTCGCGGCGAAGCACGACCGCACTGTGGGGCAGATCGTGCTCCGCTGGCATGTCCAGAACGGCCTCGTCGCCATCCCGAAGTCGCGCAACCCCGAGCGGATGGCGGAGAACCTCGCGGTCTTCGACTTCGAACTCGACGCGGACGACATCGCGGCGATCGACAGCCTGGACGAGGGGCCGGACGCGGGAGTGGACTCCGACCACACCGGGCACTGACGCGGCGGCACTTCTGCGCGCCCGTCGACCCGCGTCAGTCCCGCGTCAGACCCGGACGAGCGGCAGCCGCACCGTCACCACGAGACCGCCGGTCGGCGCGTTCGCAAGCTGGACCGAGCCTCCCGCTGCGCCTGCCAGCGCCGCCACGATCGCCAGGCCGAGGCCGCCGCCTCCACCGGCGCGGGAGGTGGTGCGGGCCCCGTCGGCGCGGGTGAAGCGGTCAAGGGCCACCGGGATGAACTCCTCCGGCATCCCCGGGCCCGAGTCGTGCACGGTGAGCACCACCCACTCCGGCTCCACGCGCAGCGCGGGCGCTCACGACATCCTCCACCGCGGCCGGCCGCGGCTCCGGCGGCACGACCTCGATCGGGCCGTCCACTACGTCGCTCAACCGCGGCACCGGCCCGGTGTCCGAGCGGGCGTCCCTGGCGCGGATCGCCGTGATCGCGTTGCCGAGCAGGTTGTCGAGGATGCGCCCGAAGTCCGTGGGCGAGAGCGCAACCCTGGCGTCCGCGCTCGGTCGACGCTTGGGGTCGTACTCGAAGTCCACCGAGATCGAGCCGACATCCTCGGCGCTGCTGACCAGGAGTCGAGCGCGGTCGATCGCGTCGGTCAACTCGTCCACCAGCGTGCGCCAATCGATGCGGCCGCTGGACGGGCCGGCCTCGATCCGCGAGAGCTCCAGCAGGTTGTTGGCGAGCGTGCCCAGGCGCAGGGCGGTCGAGTGGGAGGAGCGGATGTCGTCCAGCAGCGCGTCGGCGTCGCCCGCGTCCAGCTCGGCCAGCTCCAACTGTCCGCGCAGCACGGCCAGCGGCGTGCGCAGCTCGTGGCTGGCGTCCGACACCATCTGCCGCTCGCGGTCGGCGGACGCCCGCAGCCGGCGGATCAGGTCGTTCAGGGTGGTCGCCAGCTCGGACAGCTCGTCCTGGGCCGGGCCCACCGTCAGCAGGCCCGCGGCGTCATCGGTCCCCGTCGGCTCGCCGCCGGCGATCCGGTCGGCCTGCTCGCGCATCCGGCTCACCGGTCTCAGCGCTGTGCGGGCCAGCAGCCACGACGCCCCGCCGAAACCGAAGATGAGCACACCGGCGCCGATCAGCAGCGCGAGGGTGAGGCGGTCGAGGATGAGCGAGGTGGTCTCGTCGTTGCGCGCGGCGACCACGTGCATCGTGCCGCGCTTGGTGACCACCGGCTTCACGAGCACCTCGTAGGTGTCGTCCTGGATCTGCACCGTCGTCGCCGAGGGCGGGAAGGACAGCAGGTGGTCGATCCGGTTCTCCAGCCCCGTCGGCAGCGTGGAGTCGAGGATGACGCCGTTCGAGTCGACGATGCCGAGCTCCTGGCCGCCGCCGGGCAGGTCGAACGGCCCGGACGGGTTCGCCAGCACCGACGCGGCGGGGGCGGTGACGTCGTTGTTGAGGAGAGTGACGGTCGCGTTGTGGAGGATGGAGGACACCCCCACCCGGATGACCACCACCGCGACCAGGCCGAACAGGGTGGCGACGATGAGACTGCCGATCGTGATGCGCGCGGAGATCGACAGGCGCCGCAGCCAGGTCACGGCGCCGGCGTCTCCGTCGTCGCCTTGGCCTCGGTCTTGTCGCCCTTCGACTCCAGTGCGTTCTTCGCGTCCAGCCGGTAGCCGCGGCCGCGCTCCGTCACGATGGACAGGCCCGCGCCCGCCAGGTCGAGCTTCTTGCGCAGGTAGGAGACATACTGGTCGATGACGTTGGTGCCGATGTTGTCCGTCGTGCCCCACACCGACTCGAGGATGTCGGCGCGCGACAGCGTCTTGTCGGGGTTCGTGGCGAACAGCCGGAGCAGAGTGAACTCCCGGCGACTGAGCGGCATCTCGTGCCCGGAGACCAGCGCCTGGTGCTCGTGCGAGTCGATGGTGAGCCGGCCGACGCTGACCTGCGGCCGCATCCCGGTCGGTTCCCGGCGCAGCAGCGCGCGCACACGCGCGGCCAGCTCGGCGAACGCGAACGGCTTGGTCAGGTAGTCGTCGGCGCCCGAGTCGAGGCCGTGCACGCGGTCCTCGATGGCGTCGCGCGCCGTGAGGAGCAGGATCGGCATCGGGTTGGCGGCCTCCCGGATGTGCCGGCACAGCTCGAAGCCGCTCATCCCGGGCAGCATGACGTCGATCGCGGCGGCGGAGAAGGTGTCCCCGCGCAGCGCGATGAGGGCGTCGACGCCGTTGGTGACCAGGGTGACGTCGTATCCTTCGGCGGCGAGACCCCGCTCGACGAGGCCTCCCATGTCCGGATCGTCTTCGACAACGAGCAGCTTCATGCGCCCATCGTGCCACTGATCGCCGTGGTCGCGCTCGGATCGGAGGGTCGGCGGCTTGACGTCTGCTGAATGTTTTCGCAGAACGGTCGTCAGGTTTCCTCCACCACGGACTTGAGCGAGCCCAACGTCATGCCCCAGTTCTCGCTCATCCGCTCGGCCTCCGCCGTGTCGGCGCAGCCGTCCTGGGTGATGGTCACCTCGGTGCCGCCTGCGTCGTCGGCGAGCAGGTAGGAGACGGTCTGGTAGCTCTCCGGAACGTCCGGTTTGCCGCTCAGCGGGCTGTAGTAGCTGGAGACGAGGCGCTCGCCGGGGACGACCTCCAGGATCGTGCCCTTGTCCTCGTACGGCTTGCCCTCCCACTCGCCGCGGTAGCGGATCGGGCTGCCTTCCTGCCAGTCTGTCTCCACGCGGCTGCCGAACAGGTAGCGCGCGATCGTGTCGGGGTCGGTGATGGCGTGCCAGACGTCGGCGCGCGGGACGTCGACGTGGATGGTCGCTCGTGCTGTCGTGGTCATGGGGACAGCATCCACCCGTCGGCCACCGGCGGATAGAAGATTCGCGACGTCAGCTGTTGCCGCGGTTGATGAGCCGGGAGAGGACGATCGCGCTGCGGGTGTGGTCGACGTTCGGCGCCAGGCGCACCTTCTCGAGTGCGGCCTCCAGGCTCGGGATGTCGCGCGAGCGGATGTGGACGATCGCGTCGGCGCTTCCGGTGACGGTGCCCGCGTCGACGACCTCCGGGACCGCGGAGAGGATGCGCAGCAGCTCCTCGGGTGAGACGGTGCCGCGGCAGAACAGCTCGACGTAGGCCTCGGTGCTCATCCCGTCGATGGCCGGGTCCACCTGGATGGTGAAGCCGCGGATGACGCCGTCCCCGACCAGCTTGTCGACGCGGCGCTTGACCGCCGAAGCGGACAGGCCGACGACCCCGCCGATGTCGCCGTAGCCGGCGCGCGCGTTCTGACGGAGCAGGTCGAGGATGCTGCGATCGAGGTTGTCCACGGCGCAAGCATACGGTGAATCTTTGCGCGGAGGTGGAGGTTACGCGGGAATCGTGCGCGATTTCGCAACGGATGAGCGCGATGGTGAATCGGGTTGCGTTCGTCTCGAAATGCCCGCACGAATGCTGCGAATCGTGGCCTTGTGCGGCGATTTCGTGCGCGAAGACGCAGCCAATCGCCGACATCCGCGTGTGAGACTAGCTCACAGCTTCGGTGGCGCGCCGTGACGTCCCGGCCGGCGATGACGCCTGCCCGCGACGGCTGGGCCCGTCGCCGACCTCCGCACGACGACCTGCCGCACGATGGCGTGCCGCACGACCCAGAGAGGACGACCATGACCGACACCGTCGCCCACCGCATCCACCCGTCCACCCCCGCGCCGACGGGGCGCCAGGCCCAGGCGATCGCGCTCGAGGACGAGCACGCGGCGCACAACTACCATCCGCTCCCCGTCGTCATCGCGGAAGGACAGGGCGCCTGGGTCACCGACATCGACGGCCGCCGCTACCTGGACTGCCTGGCCGCGTACTCAGCCGTCAACTTCGGCCACTCCAACCCGCTGCTGCTGGACGCCGCACGTGCCCAGCTCGACCGGATCACGCTCACCAGCCGCGCCTTCCACAACGACCAGCTCGGCCCGTTCGTCACCGAGCTCGCCGCGCTCGCCGGCAAGGACATGGTGCTGCCGATGAACACGGGCGCGGAGGCCGTCGAGACCGCGATCAAGGTGGCGCGGGCGTGGGGCTACCGGGTGAAGGGCGTGCCGGACGGGCGCGCGAACATCGTCGTGATGGCGGGCAACTTCCACGGCAGGACCACCACGATCGTGAGCTTCTCCGACGATCCGGATGCGCGTGACGGGTTCGGACCGTACACGCCGGGATTCCGCAGCGTGCCGTACGGGGACGCCGCCGCCGTCGCCGACGCGATCGACGCCGACACGGTCGCGGTGCTGGTGGAGCCGATCCAGGGCGAGGCGGGTGTCGTCGTGCCGCCGCCGTCGTTCCTCCCCGCACTGCGCGCGCTGTGCGACGAGCGACGCGTTCTCCTGGTGGCCGACGAGATCCAGTCGGGTCTCGGACGGGTCGGGGCGACGTTCGCGTGCGACCTGGTGGGTGTCGTGCCCGACCTCTACCTGCTCGGCAAGGCGCTCGGCGGCGGGATCGTCCCGGTGTCGGCGGTCGTCGGGAACCGCGACGTGCTGGGCGTCCTCCACCCGGGCGAGCACGGGTCGACGTTCGGCGGGAACCCGCTGGCCGCCGCGGTCGGCCGCGCCGTCGTCGCACTGCTCGCGACCGGTGAGCCCCAGGAGCGAGCCGAACTCCTCGGCCGCCGCCTCCACGGCGACCTGGCGCGGCTGATCGGCCACGGAGTGCAGGAAGTGCGCGGCGCGGGCCTCTGGGCGGGCATCGACATCGACCCTGCGCTCGCCACGGGGCGCGAGGTGTGCGAGCTGCTGATGGAGCGCGGGGTGCTCGCGAAAGATACGCACGGCTCGACCATCCGGCTGGCGCCGCCGATCGTGGTGGAGCCGGGGGACCTCGACTGGGCGGTGGAGCAGTTGGAGGGGGTGCTGCGGGAGTTGGGGGAGAGGTGAAGGTGGTTATCCTCCTGTGGAGTCTTACGTACAGAATGTGAATCCCGGGGTTCACCTCTGCGTCGGGTAGTGGCAACATGGGCGCCATGAGTAACACCCACAGATCCAACGGACCCGAAGGCGAAGCGGAGGACGGCGGAGCGACCGCCACCACCACCGCCCCCACCGACTCCAGTCACGGGTTCTTCGGGCAGCCGCGCTCGCTCGCCAACATCTTCGGGGTGGAGATGTGGGAGCGGTTCTCCTTCTACGGGATGCAGGGCATCCTTCTCATCTACTTGTACTACAGCACGGCCAAGGGCGGCCTCGGGATCGACCAGGCGACCGCTGCCGGCATCGTCGGCGCATATGGCGGTGCGGTCTACCTTTCCACGATCCTCGGTGCGTGGCTGGCGGACCGGCTGTTCGGTTCCGAGCGGGTGCTGTTCTGGAGTGCTGTCGTCATCATGGCGGGGCACATCTCTCTCGCCCTGCTGCCCGGTGTCGCCGGCGTGATCGTCGGTCTCCTCCTGGTCGCCGTCGGCAGCGGTGGCTTGAAGGCGAACGCGACGCGCATCGTCGGGACGCTCTACGACGAGCACGACTCCCGTCGTGACGCAGGGTTCTCGCTCTTCTACCTCGGCATCAACCTGGGCGCGTTCTTCGGGCCGCTGCTGACCGGGCTGCTGCAGTCCACGCTCGGCTTCCACTGGGGCTTCGCGCTCGCCGCGGTCGGGATGGCGATCGGCCTCATCCAGTACTCGCTGGGTCGCAAGCGCCTCCCCGATCTCGCGCGCGAGGTGCCGCACCCGCTGCCGCGCACGCGTCTCCCGCTGGTGATCGGGATCGGCGTGGCCGGCGTCATCGTCATCGTCGCCCTCGTCCTCACCGGGCTCATCAACGCGATCAACCTCGCCCTCTGGGTCATCGGCATCACCATCGTCGCGGCGATCGCCTACTTCGTCGTCATCCTCAGCTCGAAGCTGCTGAGCGGCACGGAGCGCAGCCGGATCGTCGCCTTCATCCCGCTCTTCATCACGAACGCGGCGTTCTGGTCGCTGTACCAGCAGCAGTTCACAGTGGTGACGATCTACTCCGACAAGCGGCTCGACCGGATGCTGTTCGGGTGGGAGTTCCCGGTCTCGTGGGTGCAGTCCATCAACCCGATCTTCGTCATCATCCTGTCCGGCGTCTTCGCGGCGATCTGGACCAAGTGGGGTGCGAAGCAGCCGTCGACGCCGCTGAAGTTCGCGGCCGGGACGGTCGTCATGGGCCTGGCGTTCTTCCTCTTCCTGTTCTGGGTCGGCGGCGGAGCGAACAGCACGCCGCTGCTCGCGATGATCGGCATCCTGCTCGTCTTCACGATCGCGGAGCTGCTGATCTCGCCGGTCGGCCTGTCGGCGTCGACGAAGCTGGCGCCGCACGCGTTCCAGGCGCAGATGGTGGCGCTGTACTTCCTGTCGGTGGCGCTGGGGACGGCGATGTCGGGGCAGCTCGCGAAGCTGTACTCGCCGGCGACGGAGGGCATCTACTTCGGGGTGATCGGCGCGGTCGCGGTGGTGATCGGCGTGGTGCTGGCGGTGATGAGTCCGTGGGTGCTGCGGATGATGCGCGGGGTGCGGTAGAGCCCGTCGGCAACGGAGGAGATCGCGAGCGACACTCCGTGGCGTAGCAGTGAACGGAGGAGATCGGCGGCCGGTGTGGCCGGATCTCCTCCGTTGCCGACGGGAGCGGGGCGCGGGCGCGTGCGGGCATACTGGGGGCATGGGTGAACGGGGTGACGGGGCTCGGGTTCTTGCGGTGTGCCGGGTAGCGCAGCTGCGGCCGGATGACGGCAACGTGGGTGTGACGGCGATCGACAAGCAGCCGGTGGAGTCACGGCTCAAGGTGCGCGGGCTCGGACTCTACGGCGACGTGCAGGCCGACCGCAAGCACCACGGCGGCTCCACGAAGGCGCTCTACGCGTACGCCGACGAGGCCGCCGCGTGGTGGGCCGCGGAGCTCGGCCGGCCCATCCCGCCCGGGCTCTTCGGCGAGAACCTGCGGACGTCCGGCCTGGACGTCGACGGCGCCGAGATCGGCGAGCGCTGGCGGATCGGCGAGAAGCTGGTGGTCGAGGTGACCTGTCCGCGCACTCCGTGCGCGACGTTCCAGCGCCGGATGGGCGAGCCGCAGTGGGTGCGCCGGTTCAGCGAGGCGGGGCGAGTGGGCGCGTACCTGTCGGTCGTGCACGCCGGGACGGTGGGCGCGGGCGACGCGGTGGAGGTCGTGCGGCGGCCGGGACACGGCGTGACGATCGCGTCGTGGTTCACGGCGGCGGACGCCGACCAGGCCGAGGCGCTGATGGCGGCGGAGGCCGCCGGTGGGCTCGAACTCGCACGGGAGATGCGGGAGTCGATCGCGACGGTGCGCGGCCGCGCGGCGTGACGCGCGGAGGCCGCCTAGTCCTCGTCCAGCCCCAGCTCGCGCCGCCAGTGCGCGAGGAACTCCGCTCCGGCGGTGTCGTGCACAGCGTCGCCGATCGTGATGACCTCGTACGGCCGGTCCAGCACACCGTCGGCCGGCCGCACATCCACGTGGGCGACCTCCCGGCCGGTGCTGTGGACGTAGTCGGCCATCTTGTAGTCGCTGCGGGAGTCGCCGATCGACCTCCAGCGGTGCGGCAGCGCGCCGCGCTCGGCGAAGTAGTCGAACGCGCGCTGGGCGCCGCGGTCTTTGTCGAGCAGCACGGACTCGATGTCGGTGGAGATGATCGTCGGGTCGATGCGGAAGGGAACATCCCCCGCAGCGTCCGGGACGACGCGCTCGCCGTAGCGGAGCCCGAGGCCCAGGCCGGTCAGGAGGTCGAAGGCGGCGTCCTGGAAACGGGACTGGGCCTCCTGGTACGTCTCCGCGTCGACATCGGTGCGCTGCTCGACGGAGATCATCGCGCGCTTCGTCTCGTCGAAGAACATCGTGTCGGCGAAACGCTCCCGGACCAGCGTCCGGATGCCGTCGACCGCCGCAGCGGGGAGGGCGACCGACGCGTCGACCGCGACCTCACCCATCCCGTCACCCGTGATCGGCGCCCACGCGCCGCCCTTCTCGAACACGCCGAACATCCGCGCGCCGTGCGACTCCAGCGCGTCGCCCAGGCCCGCGTCGCACAGCGGAGCGACCACCTGGTGGCGGATGAAGTCGCCGGAGCGGCCGGTGATGAACGCGATCGGCACGCCCGCGGCCGTCATCGCGACCAGGTCGGTGACGATGCTGCGGATGGCGATGGTCCGGGTGACGGGGCTGGCGATCGGGCCGTCGACGTCGAAGAGGAGTCCGAGGTTGTGCACGCTCCATTCTCCCGCGCGGGACGAGTGCGCCCCGAACCGCGGGAGAATGGATACCAGGCCACGAAAGGAACGTCCCGTGCTCCGCACCATGTTCAAGTCGAAGATCCACCGCGCCACCGTCACCCACGCCGACCTCCACTACGTCGGCTCGCTGACCGTCGACCTCGACCTGATGGAGGCCGCCGACCTGCTGCCCGGCGAGCAGGTCGCCGTCGTCGACGTGACCAACGGCTCCCGGTTCGAGACCTACCTGATCGCCGGTGAGCGCGGCAGCGGGGTCATCGGGGTGAACGGGGCGGCGGCGCACCTGGCCGAAGTCGGCGACACCGTCATCGTCATCTCCTACGCGCAGCTCGACAACGCCGAGGCGCGGGAGTTCGTGCCGACGGTCGTGCACGTCGACGGCGGCAACCGCATCCTCGCGGTCGGCGCCGACCCGGCGGAGGCGCTGAGCGAGGGCGTGAGCGTCCCGCCGTTCGCGGTGCCGTCCGCCGCCGGCACCGTGGTCGCGTGACGTACCAAGCGACCGAGCGCATCCACACCGTCGAGGCGCGGCGCATCGAGCTGGAGGCCGAGGTGCCGTTCGCCCAGCTCCGGCGCGCATTCGAGGAGCAGGTGCCCGAGCTCGATCGGAGGTTGCAGAGCGGCCTCCTGGACCAGGGCGCGGACTGGTCGACGCTGACGCGCATGCTCGAGGGGCCCGGGACGCACGGCCTCGTGCGGTTCTGGACCGACGACCCCCGCCCGGTCATGCGGGTGGGCGGCGTCGACACGGCCAGCGTCAGCTATCTCGTCGGCGACTACGCGACGGCCGCACGGATGTACCGACACGACGCGGGCGCGCTGCTCTATGCGCCGCTGCGCGTCGAACTGCACGACGCGGGTGGAGGCCGCACCGTGCTCAGCGTCGAGCAGCCGAGCGCGCCGCTGCGCGGGTTCGGCAACAACAAGATCACGCAGGCCGGCTACGAGCTGGACCGGAAGCTGGGCGACTTGCTCGAAGACCTCGGGCTTCCGCGCCCGAGCGTGCTGCGCCTGTAGCTGCCGGCGGTCAGGGCTCCCGCAGCCCCCAGGCCTGCCCGTAGCCGCCCTCGGTCACCGGCCGCTCCATCAGCTCCAGGAACGGCCGTGCCGGGAACGCCTCCGGACCGAGCACGCCGGCGCCGGTCCAGGTCCCGTTGGCGAGCAGCTCCAGCGCGATCACCGGGTTGAGCGCCGTCTGCCACACCACGCACTGCGCGTCGTACTCGCGCATCGTCCACTCGTTGTCGGCCACGTGGTAGAGATACACGCTGCGCGGGAGGCCGTCCTTCCCGGTGCCGGTCACCCACACGCCGGCGCAGGTCTTGCCGGTCATCCGCGGGCCGATGCCGGCCGGGTCGGGGAGGGCGGCGGCGACCACGTCGCGCGGGGCGACCTCCACCGGGCCCGCCGCGCTGCGGACCCGCAGGGGCGACGTGGAGTCCAGCCCCAGCAGGTGCAGCGTCTTGAGGACGCCGATGAACTCCGCGCCGAGCCCGTACTTGAAGGTCACCCGCTCGGCGTCCAGCCACCGCGGCATCAGCAGCACCTCCTCGTGCTCGACGTTGACGCACTCGACAGGGCCGATGCCCTCGGGGAAGTCGAAGACCTCCGGCTCGCTGAACGGCGGGGTGGTGAACCAGCCGTCGCCCTCCTCGGTCAGCCGGCGCTTCTCTAAGATCACGGGAGGGTTGAGGCACTCCTCGATGGTCGTCCAGATGCTGAAGGAGGGCGCGAAGATCTCGTTGCCCTCGTCGTCGCGGACCACGAGGTTCGCGCCATCGCGCGTGCCCAGCTCGTCGATGTGCGAGAACAGCTCATCGGAGGCGTACCGGGCGAACACGTCGGACAGGCCCGGCTCGACGCCCATGCCGACCAGGGCCAGGCGGCCGGCGGCCTCCCAGCGCTGGTTCTCCGCGAACTGGGCGTCGCCGAGCTTGACGCCGGTGCGGCGGTACGGCTCGGTCTCGTGCGGGTGGGAGAGGCTCATCGCCATGTCGAGGTAGTCGGCGCCCGCCGAGAGCGCTCCCGCGAAGATCGACTCCACGAAGGAGGGCTCGACGGCGTTCATGACGTGGGTGGCGCGGTGCTCGCGGGCGACGGCCGCGACCGAGCTCGGGTCGGAGGCGTCGATGCGGGTCGCGGTGAAGCGGCGGGCGACGTTCTCGCCGTGCCGCTCGCGGATCCACGCGACTGCGGCCTCCGCCCGGGACAGGTCGTAGTCGCTGACGACGATGGACTCGAAGAACGACCGGCGGGCGGCGATCTTCGCGATGGCGTTTCCGACGCCACCGGCGCCGATCAGCAGGATGCGCATGGTGCTCATTGTGCCCGCGCGGCACCGATTCGGCACGAATCGCGAAAATGAAGCGCGCAGAGTCGACATTCGTGCCGAATTGACCAGTCGTCAGGGTGATGGAGACCGCGCGATTGACACGTACTATTGCTGAATGGAACTTCGCCAGCTCGAGCACTTCGTCACCGTCGCGGAAGAGCGGCACTTCACGCGCGCGGCGGAGCTGCTGCAGATCTCCCAGTCCGGGCTGTCGGCCTCCATCCGCTCGCTGGAGCAGGAGCTGGGCACGTCGCTCTTCATCCGGAGCACCCGCCGCGTCGAGCTGACGACGGCAGGCCAGGCGCTGCTCGCGGACTCCGTGCGCACGCTGGCCAGCGCCGCTGCGGCCCGCAACGCCGTGGCCGCCGTCCGCGGCCTGCTGCGCGGCCGCCTGACGATCGGCGCCGAACCGTGCCTCGGGTCGGTCGACCTCCCGGCCGAGCTCGCGGCCTTCCGCACGGCGAACCCCGGCGTGGAGGTCCGGCTGCGGTACTCGGGGTCGGAGGAGCTGGTGGAGGCCGTCGCCGGCGGCCGCGCGGACGTCGCCGTGGTCGTCGACACCGGCCACACCCCGAGCGGTGTGCGCCTGCGTCCGCTGAGCACCCAGTCGCTGCTCGTGCTCTGCCACCCGGAGCACCCGTTCGCGGCGCAGGACAGCGTCCCGATCGAGGCCCTGCGCGGCGAGCCGCTGGTCGGCTTCCAGGAGGGCTGGGCCGCGCAGACACTGGCCAGGCGCGCGTTCGCGGCGGCCGGCTTCGACTACCGCGCGGCGATGGAGGTCAACGACGTCCACCCCCTGCTCGACCTGGTCGGCTACAACCTCGGCATCGCGGTGGTCCCGGCGAGCTTCGGGCGCAAGCGGCCGGAGCAGCTCCGGGCGGTCGCGCTCAGCGGGGACGTGCCGGAGTGGACGGTGGCCGTGGCGGTGTCGGATGAGCCGAGTCCGGCGGCGGCCGCGTTCCTGCGGCAGTTGGCGCGGGTGGAGGCGCCGACTCCCGTCGATGCCTCCACGACCGCTGCCTGACGTCCCGCGGGAGGCTACGCCGCGTTCAGCGTCGCCAGCTCCTCGGACGTGAGCTCCACGTCGACCGCCGTGAGGGAGTCCAGAATCGTCTTCGGCCGCGACGAGCCCGGGATCGGGATGACGCGCGGGCTCTGGGCGAGGTGCCAGGCCAGGGCCACGACCTGCGGGCTCACGCCGCGGGCGGACGCGACGTCGGCGAACGGTGCGAACCGGTCGCCCAGTCCGCTCGCCTTCGAGATGCCGCCCAGCGGGCTCCAGGGCAGGAACGCGATTCCGCGCTCGTCCGCCAGCTCCAGCTCGGGCTCGCTGGAGCGGAAGGCCGGCGAGAACTGGTTCTGCACCGAGGCCAGTCGGCCGCCCAGGATGTCCTGCGCCTGGCGGATCTGCTCGGGGTCGGCGTTCGAGATCCCGGCGTAGCGGATCAGCCCCTCGTCGAGGAGGTCGCGGACGGCGCCGACCGACTCGGCGTACGGGACGCCCGGGTCGGGGCGGTGGAACTGGTACAGGCCGAGCGCGTCGCCGCCGAGCCGGCGCAGGGACTCCAGCGCGGCCTCCCGGATGTGCTCGGGACGTCCGTCGACGGTCCAGCTTCCGTCTCCCGGGCGCAGGTGACCGCCCTTCGTCGCGACCAGGACGGTGGAGGCGTCGCCGCTCCACGTGCGCAGCGCCTCGGCGATGAGCTCCTCGTTGTGCCCAACCTCGTCGGCGTGGAGGTGGTAGGCGTCGGCCGTGTCGATCAGGGTGACGCCCGCGTCGAGCGCTGCATGGATGGTGTCGATCGAGCGGGCCCGGTCGGGGCGGCCCTCGATCGACATGGGCATTCCGCCGAGGCCGATCGCGGACACCTGCAGGTCGGCCAGTGCGCGGTACTTCATTCGTTCTCCTTGCGTGTGCGAATCATGTGGGGCGCGAGGGGCACGTTGTTGTCACCTTTCGTGCGCGAAAGTGACAACAACGTGCCCCTCGGCGGGAGAGGAAAGGGGGAAGGGGGAAGGGCTACCAGGCGTAGTCCTCGGGGGCCGTCTTGTGGCCGGGGAAGATCTCGTCCAGCCGCGTGAGCGCCGCGTCGTCCAGGTGGACGTCGAGGGCGCGGATGGCGGCGTCGAGCTGGTCGCGGGTGCGCGGGCCGATGATCGGGCCGGTCACACCGGGGCGGGTGAGCAGCCACGCGAGGGCGACGTCGCCGGGCTCGTGGCCCAGTTCCGCCGCGAACGACTCGTATGCCTCGATCGCGTCGCGGTGGGTGGCGAGCGTCTCCGCCGCGCGGCCCTCCAGGCGGCGCCGGCCCTCGTTCTGCTTGCGCAGTACGCCGCCGAGCAGGCCGCCGTGCAGCGGCGACCACGCGATCACGCCGACGCCGTTCGCCTGTGCGGCCGGAAGCACCTCCAGCTCCACCTGCCGGGTGAGGAGGTTGTAGATGGACTGCTCGCTGACCAGGCCGAGGAGGTCGCGCCTGCGGGCCTCCGCCTGGGCCGTCGCGATGTGCCAGCCGGCGAAGTTGCTCGAACCTGCGTACAGGATCTTGCCCTGCGTGACGGCGACGTCGATCGCCTGCCAGATCTCGTCCCACGGGGTGTCCCTGTCGACGTGGTGGAACTGGTAGATGTCGATGTAGTCGGTCTGCAGCCGCTTCAGGCTGGCGTCGAGGGCGCGGCGGATGTTCAGCGCGGACAGCTTGCCCTCGTTGGGCCAGTCGCCCATCGCGCCGTAGAGCTTGGTGGCGAGGACCGTGCGCTCCCGGCGGCCGTCGCCCTGGGCGAACCAGTCGCCGACGATCGTCTCGGTCGCGCCGTGACCCTTATGGCGGCCGTAGACGTTCGCGGTGTCGAAGTAGTTGACGCCCGCCGCGTGGGCGGCGTCCATGATCCCGTACGAGTCCTCCGCCGTGGTCTCCGGCCCGAAGTTCATCGTGCCGAGCACGAGGCGCGACACCTTCAGTCCGGAGCGGCCGAGCTGCGTGTACTGCATGTCAGTCATGGCGCCAGCCTCCGCCGGAACGGGCGAGAAGTCCAACAGGGGACGTGGATGGGATTGTGCGATCCGGCTCATGGATCGCCGGGCGCTCAGAAGTCGTGGAAGCGTCCGGCCTCCGCGATCACGTCCTCCGCGACCGGGAGGTCGGGCCCGCCCATGAAACCGTGGGCGGCGCCGAGGACGATCCGCAGCCGGGCCGGGACGCCCGCGTCGGCGCACGTCGCGGCGAGGCGCTCCGCGTCCGGGAGCAGGGAGTCGTCCGAGCCCGACGGCGACGTAGACGGGCGGCAGGCCGCGGACGTCGGCCGCGAGGTCGGGAGCGTCGGCGAGGTTTCCGCCGCCGGCCCAGCGGGCGAACGACCACTCGGAGAGCTCGCGGCCAGGGCCTCCCGGCGCGGCGTCGTCGTACGAGGCGAGCGTGAGGTCGACGTTCGGGTTGGTGAGCACGAGAGCGTCCGCCCGTGCATCGCGTGCGGCGGCGAGGGCGACCGTTCCGCCGGCGGAGTCGCCCCAGAGCACGACGCGGGAGAAGCCGTCCGCGCGGAGGAGGTCCGCCGCCGCGACCGCGTCGGCCGCCGACGCGGTCAGCGTCGCCTCGGGGGCGAGGCGGTAGGCGACCGAGAGCACGACGACGTGCAGGCCGCCTGCGATACGGCGGCAGTACCCGTCCTGCAGCTCCAGGTCGCCGAAGAGACCGAAACCGCCGTGGAGGAAGACCACGGCTGTGCCGCCCGCCGCGGGTCGTGCCGGCTGGTAGCGGCGCGTCGGCACCGCGGAGGCCGCGCCCTCCGACACCGTGCCGTCGAACGGCCACCGCGGACGGGCGAGCGCGCGCTCGCGGGCGTCGCGTCTCAACTCGGCGATGTCGGGAGGCTGCACGCGGACTAGCATCCCACTCATGCGCGAAGTGATCCCCGGAGTCCATCGGCTGCAGTCCGCCCGCGCCGGCAACGCCTACCTGATCGAGGAGGACGACCGGGCGGTGCTCGTCGACACCGGACTCCGGTCGAGCGCGGAGGCCGTGGTCGCCGAACTCGCGGCGGCCAGCATCCCGAGGGTGACCGACGTCGTGCTCACGCACTACGACCCCGACCACGTCGGCGGCGCGGCGGCCGTGCAGCGCGCGACGGGCGCGCGGGTGTGGCTGGGCGCCGCGGACGCGCGGATCCTGCGCGGCGAGGAGCCGCCGCCCACGCGCATGCGCCGCGCGATGTTCCGGAGCGGGTGGCTGGGCCGCTCCGAGCTGCCGGACCTGACCGCGCTCCCCGACACGGCAGAGACGGAGGTCGCACCCGGTGTCGTGGCCGTCCCGGCGCCGGGCCACACGCCTGGGCACCACCTTGTCCGCTGGCGCGGGGTCGCGTTCATCGGCGACGCCGGTCGTGTCGCCGGCGGGCGTCTCGTGCACCTCCCGGGCCTTCTGATCAGCGACCGCGCGGCGGCCGATGCGACGCTCGCCGCGATCACGGCGTCCGCTCCCCGACTCGTCTGCCCGGGTCACGGCGCACCTGCACGACTGGTGTGACGCTCTCCCCCTGCATTTCCAGGATACGGGAGAGCGGGGGGCTTGCGGCAAGGCCCCGGTGCGGGCGGAGAATCGTCGATCGTGACTGCCTCCTCGCCTGCCTTCGCCCTGCCCGAGAACCTCCGCGCCAAGTCCGTTCCCGCCCTCATCGCCGCCGACGAACGGCACTTCGCCGCCATCGACGGCACCCTCCGGACGACCATCGCCGAGCTGTCCGATCAGCTCGCCGCCGAGCTGCGCGCGCCCGGCGGTCACGGCCAGAAGGCGCTCGACCGGGACACCGAGGTCCGGCGGTTGAGCTCCCGGTTGCGCGCGCTCGGGCGGTTCGGGATCGACGTCTGCCTCGGACGGATGGTCACCGATGCCGCGGAGACCGTCTACATCGGCCGCTTCGGGCTGACCGGCGACGACGGCGAGAAGCTGCTCGTCGACTGGCGGTCGCCCGCGGCCGAGCCGTTCTTCGGGGCCACGCTCGGGGACCCGATGGGGCTGGTCAGCCGGCGACGGTACCGCTGGACGAAAGGGCGGGTGGCCGACTACTGGGATGAAGTCTTCGCGGCCGAAGCCCTCGACGACGCCACTGAGCGGGCCGCGTTGGACGACCAGTCCGCCTTCATCGCGAGCCTCGGCGCGAGCCGGTCGCCGCGGATGCGGGACGTGCTCGCGACCATCCAGGCCGACCAGGACGCCATCATCCGGGACGGCTCCCGTGGCGCACTCGTTGTGGACGGCGGCCCGGGCACCGGGAAGACGGTCGTCGCGCTGCACCGCGCGGCCTACCTGCTGTACTCCGACCCGCGGCTGTCGCAGGGGCACGGCGGCGTGCTGTTCGTCGGGCCGAGCCCGGCCTACCTCGCCTACGTCTCCGACGTGCTGCCGAGCCTCGGCGAGGAGGGGGTGCAGCTCTGCACGCTGCGCGACCTGCTGCCGGAGGGCGCGTCCGCCGAGCCCGAGGCCGACGAGGAGGTCGCACGGTTGAAGGCGTCGGCCGCGATGGTGACGGCGGTCGAGCGGGCCGTCCGGTATCACGAGGTCCCGCCGTCGCGCGGGATGGTCGTGGAGACCGAGTGGGCCGACCTCCCGCTGACGCCCGACGACTGGGCGGACGCGTTCGACGCCGCAGGGGCGGGCGCGCCGCACGACGAGGCGCGCGACGAGGTGTGGGAGGAACTGCTGACGATCCTGGTGGCGAAGGCCGGCGACGCGATCCCGGAGGCCGCCCTGCGCCGCCAGCTCACGCGGAACGACGGGCTCCGCGCGGCCTTCACCCGCGCGTGGCCGCTCCTCGACCCCGCGGGCGTGCTCGGCGACCTGTTCTCGGTGCCCGCCTACCTGCGGGCGTGCGCGCCGTGGCTGAGCGACCAGGAGGTGCGGGCGCTGCAGCGGGAGGAGCCCCGGGCGTGGACACTGTCCGACCTCCCGCTGCTCGACGCCGCACGGCAGCGGATCGGCGACCCGGCCGCGAACCGGGTGGCGCGCGAGCGGGAGGCCGTGCTCGCCTTCGAGCGCGAGGGCCGCAACCGCGTGGTGGACGACCTGATCGCCGCCGACGACGGCGAGGGGCTGGTCACGATGCTGAAGGTCGAGGACGCACAGCGCTCCCTCATCGACGAGGCCGCCCTCCCGAGCCTCGACCCCGACCTGCTGGCCGGGCCGTTCGCGCACATCGTCGTGGACGAGGCCCAGGAGCTCACCGACGCCGAGTGGCGGATGCTGCTGCGGCGCTGCCCGTCACGCAGCTTTCACGATCGTGGGCGACCGGGCGCAGGCGCGGCACGGGTTCACGGACTCGTGGTCCGGGCGGCTGGCGGCTGCGGGCATCCCGGACGTGCGCGTCTCCACGCTGACCGTCAACTACCGGACGCCGGAGGAGATCATGGCCGAGGCCGCGCCGGTGATCCGGGCGGCCATCCCGGACGCGAACGTGCCGACGTCGGTCCGCAGCAGCGGCCTGCCGGTGGTGCGCGGGAGGCGGGACGACCTGGACGGGATCGTGGCCCGGTGGCTCGAGGAGAACCCGGCGGGGATCGGGTGCGTGATCGCGGCCGGGGGCTCGCGGGGCTGGTCGTCGCCGTCCGACCGCCTTCGCGTGCTCACGCCCGCGCAGTCGAAGGGGCTCGAGTTCGACCTGGTCGTGCTCCTCGATCCCGACGGGTTCGGGGACGGGATCGAGGGGGCGGTCGATCGGTACGTGGCGATGACGCGGTCGACGCGGGAGTTGGTGGTGCTGGCGGGCTAGACCTCCAGCGCCGCCTGCAGCTCCGCGTCGCTCGGCTCCACGAGGTGGCGCCCGTCCGGGAACACGATCACCGGGATGTTGGTGCGGCCGCTGATCGCGTGGGCGCGGTCGGCCTCCTCCGGGCGGGCGACGAGGTCGATGTACTCGTAGTCGGCGCCGAGGCGGTCGAGGAGGGACTTGGAGCGGATGCAGTCGCGGCACCAGTCCGCGCCGAACATCGTGACGGTGTCGAAAGTGTCGGTCATGCCTCCAGGCTAAGCGGCGCCGACTGGGAGTCCGCCGTCCACGATGAGTGTCGCGCTCGCCGCGGTCGGCTCGATGAGGCGGGCGTTGGCTCCGTCGACGTCGCGCGCCCAGGCGAGGGCGGCCTCCGGGGTGCGGCCGTGGCGGGTGTGCCGGTCGACGAGCCGGCGCAGCCGCTCCTCCTCGGTCGTCGTGACGAACCAGGACTCGGCCAGCAGCGGTGGGATGCGCGACCACGGGTCGGTCGGCGCCAGCAGGTAGTTTCCCTCCACGACGATCAGCCGCGCGCCGGGCAGGACGGCCAGGCTCCCGGCGATGGGCTCGCCGACCGCGCGGTCGAAGGCCGGTGCGTAGACGGGGTGGTCGCGCTCGCCGTGGACGCGTTCGAGCAGCGCTACGAAGCCCCAGCCGTCGAAGGTGTCGATCGCGCCCTTGCGGTCGTGGCGGCCGAGCGCCTCCAGGGTGGCGTCGGCGAGGTGGAAGCCGTCCATCGGGAGGTACGCGGCGACCGGCTCGCCGGCCTGCTCGTTCGCTGCACCCACCACCGCGCGGGCCAGCGTCGTCTTGCCGGAGCCGGGGCTGCCGGCGATCCCCACGATCGCGCGGCGGCGGTCCGCGGCCAGATGGAGGCCGCGTCGGGCGAGCGTGTGCGGGTCGGCGGGTGACAGTGAAGGCATACCGACATTGTCGCGGGCGTCGGGCGGAGCCGATCAGTAGTGTCGTGAGGAAAACAAATGCTATGCTCACGACACCAGCCCGTCGCTCGAAGGAGATCGCCGATGCCCGCAGAAGACCAGCACCGCACGTTCGACGCCCACCGCGCCGCTCTCCAGGACCCGCCGATCGAGTACCGCCCGGAGCTGCGCTGGTGGCTGGCCGAAGGCCTCCACACCGACCGCACCCTGCGCTTCGAGATCGACGCGGCCCACCGGCTCGGCTTCGGCGGCATGGAGTTCCTGGCGATGGACGAGCAGGCCATCGACCACGCGCGGTACGGCTGGGGCTCGGAGGAGTGGGTGCACGACTCGCAGCTCGTAGTGGAGGAGACCACGGCGCGCGGGATGTCGGTGAGCTTCACCTCCGGCACCAACTGGTCGAACGCGAACCTGCCGACGATCGACCCCGACCACCCGGCCGCGGCGCGCGAGCTGAACGTCGTGGTCGAGGAGGTCCGCGCGGGCGCGGGCCGCAGCGGCGCGCTCCGCCGCATCGACTTGGACGCGCAGCGGGAGGAGAGCCTCCTGCCCGGGCACCGCATCGCGCCGAAGACGCAGGAGTTCTTCGCGGTGGTGGCGGCGCCCCTGGTCGAGAACGGCGACGTCCCGGTCCTCGACGCGGACGGAGTCCTCGACCTCACCGCCCTCGTCAGCGACGGCGCCCTCGACTGGGAGCCCGCCGACGACCGCGAGTGGAGGCTTTTCACCTTCTGGTCGCACGGCACCGGCCAGACGGCCTCCCCGTCCGCGAGCGTCAACTACACCGTCAACTATCTGGAGCGCGCCGGCGTGGACGCGGTGATCGACTACTGGGGCTCGACCGTCCTGACGCCCGAGCTGCGCGCCCTAATCGCCCGCAACCCGCGTGCGCAGATGTACATGGACTCCCTTGAGCTGAACACCTGGGGCGACGGCGGCCTGTTCTGGGGTGCGTCGGTCGCGCGGGAGTTCCGCGAGCGCCGCGGGTACGACATCACGCCGTGGCTGCCGTTCCTCACCCGCAGCGTGCTGCTGATGGCGTCGGCGACGACCTACCGCCACCAGCCGACCCCGGCCCAGCGTGCGACCGTGGAGAAGGTGCGGCACGACTACGTGGACACGCTCACCGACCTCTACATCGAGAACATGCTGCGGCCGTTCGCCGCGTTCCTGCACGAGAACGGCATCCTGCTGCGCTCGGAGATCAGCTACGGCCTCCCGTTCGAGCTGACCCGTCCCGGGCCGGAGGTCGACGGGATCGAGACCGAGTCGCTCGAGTTCGGCTCCCAGATCGACGCGTACCGGCTGCTCGCCGGGCCGGCGCACCTGTTCGGCAAGCAGTACTCGTCGGAGACCGGCGCGACGACGCGCAACCACATGCTCGACCACCGCTTCTACGACCAGATCATCGCGACCCAGCTCGCGGCCGGCATCACCAAGACCGTGCTGCACGGCTGGGCGAGCACCGCGGGCGCGGAGCGAGCGACCGAGTGGCCGGGGCACGAGGGGATGTGGCCGGGATTCTCCGAGCGGTTCGACCTCCGGCAGCCGGCGAGCGAGTTCTACCCGCAGTGGAACAAGGCGGTCGGCCGGTTCCAGTACCTGCTGCGTCAGGGGATGCCGCGCATCGACGTGGGCATCCTCCGCACCGACCACTTCGTGGACAACATGTCCGGGATGTTCTTCCTCGACGAGGCGGGCGAGCGCATCCCTGACGAGGTCGCCTACGGGCAGATGTGGATGCGGAACCGCGAGAACCACTGGTGGCAGGACCTCGGCATGCAGGACGCCGGCTGGAGCTACGAGTTCCTCGACGGCTCGCTGCTGCTGCGCGACGAGGTGGTCTTCGGCGACGGGCTCGTGCAGCCGGAGGGCCCGGGCTACCAGGCGCTGATCGTGTACCAGGAGGCCCTGAGCGCGGACGTCGCGCAGCACCTCCTCGACTGGGCGCGGCAGGGGCTCCGGGTGCTGATCGTGAACGGCGCGCGCGAGCTGAAGCTGCTGATGACCGGCGAGTTCGTCGTCAACGAGCGCGCGGCCTCCCGGACGCCGGGGCTCGACCACCGCGACGATGAGCTCGCCGCGATCATGGCCGAGCTGCGCAGCCTCCCGACTGTGACGGAGGTTGACGACCCCGCGCGCACCGTGGCGGCGCTGCGCGACCTCGGCGTGGTGGGCCGCGCCGAGTTCACCGCCGAGAACCGCGACGTGCTCGGCTACCTGCGCGAGGACGGCGAGCTGCTGCACGTGTACCTGTACCACTTCCTGTACGAGACCGGCGAGGACACCGTGGTGGAGGTCGCGCTGCCCGGGCTCGGGACGCCGTACCGGGTCGACCCGTGGACCGGCGCGCTCGCCGAGCACCGCGGGGTGCGCACGGACGGCGACCGCACGCTCGTGACGGTCGCGCTGGCCCCGGGGGAGACTGCGCTGCTCACGGTGGACCGCTCGCAGCGTCCCGCGCCGTCGCAGCCCGTCGAGCGCGAGGTCGTGACAGCGGTCGACGGCTGGACGATCGCCGTCGAGAGCTGGGACGCGGGCGAGAACGAGCTGATCGTGGAGGACCGCGGCCTCGGCTACGAGAGCCGGGAGCTGCGGCCGACGACGGCGGTCAGTGCGCTGTCGGCGGCTGGTTCCGACCTCCTGCCGTGGAGCGAGCTGCCGGGCGTCGGCCCCGAGGTGTCGGGGGTCGGGGAGTACCGCACGTCGTTCACGCTCGACGCGGCCGCGGCGTCCGGGGAGCGGCTCCTGCTCGACCTCGGCTCGACCGCGGGAGGCCTGGGCTCGGTGGTCGTGAACGGCGGGGAGGCCGTGGGCTTCGACACGTCGCGCCCGGTGGTCGACATCACCGACGCTGCGAGGGAGGGAGTGAACACGGTCGTGGTCCGGGTGGCGAGCTCACTGAACAACCGGCTCATCGCGCGCGGGTATTACGACGACATCCCGGACATGGGGCTGTTCCTGATGGGGCGGCAGGGGCCGCACGTCACGGTCGTGCGTCCGCACGGTCTGCTCGGGCCGGTGCGCGTCGTGCGGGAGGGGTGAGCCCGGCTGCGATACTGGCCAGACAGACGAGAAGCGCGACACGACGAGAAGGAGGTGGCAGCGTGTCGGACGACACCGACCTCTCGCCGGTCATCGAGCAGGACCCGCTAGACCTGCGCCTGTCGATCGCGTCGATCGTGCACTGGGCCGACAGCCGGGACGTGCGCGTGCGGGTCATGGAGCAGATCGGCTTCCCGGTCGACGACATCCCGATGTTCGTCGTCGTCAACCAGCTCGCCTACCGTGGAGCGCTGCGCCCGACCGACCTGGCGGCGACCCTCGGAACGGGCAAGGCGAACATCTCCAAGATCGTCCGCCGGCTGGAGGAGATCGATCTGGTGGGGCGGGTGCCGTCGCCGCGCGACGAGCGGAGCGTGCTCGTGGCGCTGACCGCCGCCGGCCGCGAGCTGGGCGAGCGGATCATGGCGGTCGCGCAGGCCCAGGTGGACGAGGTCACCCTCGGCTGGGACCCGCAGGAGGTCGAGAACCTCCGCCGGTATGTGGCGCGGTTCGCGCGGCACGCGTTCGCGGGGCTGGCGATGACGCCCGGGTTGCGGGAGCGGTAGGGTCTCGGGGCTACCGCGCGGGCAGCCGGTAGGCGCGCTCAGCGGCGTGCGTGAGCACGTCGGCGCGCTCATCCGCGGAGAGTCCCGCGAGCAGCGCATCCGCTGTCGCCCATGTCTCCGCGTAGGGCCCCGCCAGCGTCGAGACGGGCCAGTCGCCGCCGTACAGCACGCGCGCCGGCCCGAATGCGTCGAACGCGTGTGAGACGTACGGCCGCAGCTGAGCGGCGTCCGCTCCGCCGCCGAGCGTGGTCAGGCCCGACAGCTTGACCGACACGTTCGGCCGGCGGGACAACTCGGCGAGGAGTCCGGCCCACGGCTCCGCGGAGTCGGCGCCGACCGGCGGCGTACCGAGATGGTCGACGACGAGCCGCAGTGACGGGAGTTCGTCCGCGATCGACAGCGCGTGCTCCAGGTGGCGGGGGAGCACGCCGATCACGTCGAAGCTGAGGCCGCGCGCGGCGAGCAGCGCGAGCGACGCGCGCACCTCCGGTCGCCCCAGCCAGTCGGCATCGGGCTCGTCGTGGATCAAGTGCCGCACCCCGACGAACGTCGGATGCTCCGCCCACCCGTCGAGCTGACGCGCCGCGGCGGCCGGGTCGAGCAGGTCCACCCACGCCACGACCCCGGCGACCAGCGGCGAGGACACGGCGAACATCGCCGCCGAGTCCTCCACCGAGTTCGCCGCCTGCACCAGGACGACCCGGTCGATGCCCGCCTGCTCCAGCTGGGGCCGCACCTCGTCGAACGCGAACGTCCGGTTGATCGGCGCCAGCGCGTCGGTCAGCCAGGGGTACGCGACCCGGTCCAGATCCCAGAGATGCAGGTGGGCGTCGACCGTCATCTCAGGCGGCCAGGTCGAAACGGATGAGCGTCGGGCCGGCCACGGCGGGCTCCTGCACCGTGACGGTGATCGTCTCGCCGTCGCGGGAGGCCGCGACCGGGGTGCCGTCCGCGAGTCGAGCGCTCGCCGCATCCACCGCAGCGGCGGCCGTCAAGCGGACCTCGCCGGTGGCGTCCACGAAGGCGTTCGCGGTGTCGCCCGTGCGGGTCCAGCGCACCCACGGCTCGTCCGACGCGGCCGCGAGAGACGAGTCCAGCGTGGTCGATCCGAAGACCGCGTCGCCGTTCACGGCGTTCCAGGCGGCGAGGTGCTCCAGCGTCCGCCGCTGCAGGTCGGGCACGGTCCCGCGCGCGGTCAGCCCCACGTTGAGCAGCAGGTTTCCGCCGCGCGAGACGATGTCGACGAACGACTTCACCGCGTCCGGGCCGTTGAGCAGGTGCGTCTCGTCCTCGACCTGGTTGTAGCCGAACGAGAAGCCGATGCCGCGGCAGTTCTCCCAGGCGCCGGAGGCCTCGACGTCGGTGCCCTGCTGGTACTCGCTGGTGCGGAAGTCCCAGTGCGTCTCGCCCCAGCGGTCGTTCGAGACGCCGTCCGGGCGGGCCGCGTAGAACTTCTCGAACAGCCGCTCCATGCTGAACGGGCCGGACGGCTTGCCGGCGTCCGGCCACTCGATGTCGCCCCAGAGGATGTCGGGGGAGTAGCGCTCGATCAGATCGTCCACGTGCGTGTAGGCGTACTCGGCGTAGGCCGCGTCGACCGGACGGCCGAACGCCTGGCCCTCCGACGTGATCGGCGGGAGCTGCGAGAAGTGCCAGTCGAGGCCTCCCGAGTAGTAGACGCCGAAGCGGAGGCCGGCGTCGCGGGTGGCCTTCTCGAACGCGCCAACGAGGTCGCGGCGCGGGCCGCGGGCGACCGTGTTGCGGCCGTCGGTGCCCGGCGCGTCCCAGAGGGTGACGCCGTCGTGATGCTTCGTGGTCGGCACGAAGTAGCCGGCGCCGGTGCTCTTCACCAGCGCGATGAACTCCTCGGGATCGAACTCGGCCGGGTCCCACTGGTCGAGGAAGTCGTCGTACGGGGCGCCGCCGAAGACCTCGCGCTGGTGCTCGGCCGCGGGGCTGTCCTCGATGCGGATGGTGTTGTAGTACCACTCGGCGTACGGGTTGTGCCGGAACCAGTACTCCTTCTCGATGGTGCCGAGCTCACCGATCGGCTCCGCCCAGGCGGGCACCGAGTACGGGCCCCAGTGCACGAAGACCCCGAGCTTGGCGTCTCCGAACCACTGCGGCACGTCGCGTTCGAACCGGCGGTAGTTCTCGGGGCGGACGGGATCGTCTTTGAACATGGCCACGCTGAGGCTCCTTCTGCGCTGAACGGATGTGGTGGGCGGGCGATTGTGGATCGGCCACTGGTCCCATATCCTATAGGCAATAGGCTTCACCCTGAAAGACCTACTCGAAGGAGAGTTCGTTCCGTGACCCCCACCCTCACCGCGGCGCCCGACTCGTTCGTGCGCACCGACCTCGTGAAGCTGCCAGGCGGCGAATGGTTCACCGGAGCAGGCTTCGGCCTGTTCGTGCACTGGGACCACGCCAGCCAGCAGGGGATCGAGATCTCCTGGCCGCTGGTCGGTCGTTCCATCATCCCCGGTTCCGACCGCGTCGAGGACACTGTGACGGTCGAGCAGTACCAGTCGACTGCTGCGACGTTCGATCCGGTCGAGTGGGACGCCGTCGCCCTGGCCCGGCTCGCCAAGCAGGCGGGCGCGCGTTACGTCGTCTTCACCGCCCGGCACCACGCCGGCTACTCCATGTTCCACACCGCGCACTCGGACTTCGGCATCCAGCACTCGCCGTTCGGCCGCGACATCACCAGGGAGTTCGTGGAGGCCATCCGGGCGGAGGGCATCCGCGTCGGCATCTACTACAGCCTCCCGGACTGGAACCACCCGGACTACCCGGCGTTCACGATGGACGACCGGCCGTACCCGCTGGAACACTGGCCGGCGGCCGCCGATCCCGCCAACGCAGGCACCCCCGTCGCCGACGACCGGCACCGCCGCCCGACGCCCGAGCAGTGGGCGCGCTACCAGGACTACCTTCGCGGGCAGCTCACCGAGCTGCTCACCGGCTACGGCACGATCGACCTGCTCTGGTTCGACGGCGAGTGGGAGCGCTCGGAGGAGGAGTGGGACAGCGCGGGCCTGCGCGCGCTGATCAAGTCCCTCCAGCCCGACGTGGTCATCAACGACCGGCTGCTCGGCCAGGGCGACTACAAGACGCCGGAGCAGGGCTTCCCCGTCACGGCCCCGGACGGCCCGTGGGAGCTCTGCCTCACCATTGGCCAGATGTGGGCGTGGCGCCCGGGCGACACCAAGAGCAAGAGCACGGTGTCCCTGCTGACCACGCTGATCGAGGTCGCCTCCCGCGGCGGGAACCTCCTGCTCAACATCGGCCCGAAGGGCGACGGCAGCCTCAACGGGTCGCAGGTGACGACGCTGGAGGAGATCGGCGCCTGGATGGACGCCCATTCCGAGAGCGTCGTCGGCGCCGCACCCACCAGCGGCGTCGACTTCTACGGCCCGTCGACCGCGCGGCAGGGCAGGCTCTACCTGCACCTCGTCATGCGTCCGATCGAGCAGGTGATCGTGCGCGGCATCCCCGTGGAGCGGGTCCGTTCGGTGCGGCTGCTCGCGACGGGCGAGGAGCTCCCGTTCGAGCGGAACGTCGAGGTCCACGAGCAGGCGGAGCAGAGCGGCGAAGCGCTCGGGGAGCTGCACATCCCTGCGCCAACCGCGTCGGGAGCGGCGATCGACGTGATCGCGATCGACTTCGAGCCGCTCGCGGAATAGACCAGTCGGACTACTTGAAACCTATATCAAACACCCTATAGGATCGCGCCAACACGGCGATCACCTTGATGAATCCAATGGAGGAGGCACAGCAAGTGACACCACGAACCAAGCGCGCAGCGGTACGGGCCGGTACCGCCATTCTGCTGGCAGGAGCGCTCACCGCGCTCGCCGGTTGTGCGGGCGGCGGAGGCGGAAACGCCGCCGGCGGCCCGATCAGCATGTACACCTGGGTCAGCAGCCAGAGCGACCGCGACCAGTGGCAGGGCTTCATCGACCTCGGCAAGAAGGTCGACCCCAAGCTGGACGTGACGATCGAAGGCCCGAGCTTCAACGACTACTGGACGAAGGTCAAGACCCGGCTGAGCGGATCCAACCCGCCCTGCCTCCTGACCACCCAGGCCGCCCGAGCGCAGGAGCTCTCCGGGCTGCTGATGCCGCTGACCGACCTGATCAAGAAGAACAACCTCGACACGTCGAAGTTCGACTCGTCCATGCTCAAGGGCATGACGGTGGACGGCAGCATCCGCGCCATCCCCTACGACGCCGAGCCGATCGTCCTCTACTACAACGCGGACGCGTTCCAGAAGGCCGGTCTCGCCCTCCCGAGCGCGACCTACACCCGTGACCAGTTCCTCTCCGACGCGAAGAAGCTGACCACGGCCGACCACAAGGCGCTCGCGATCGAGCCGGGCTTCTTCATCCCGAACGCGTGGGCGATCGCCGACGGCGCGGAGGCGGTCAAGAACGGCAAGCTCGACCTGACCAACTCCAAGCTGGTCGACTCGGTGCAGTCGTACTTCGACCTGGTCTCCAAGGACGGGATCGCGAAGGCTCCGGAGGCCGCGGACGGCAGCGACGTCGCCCAGTCGGCGTTCACCTCGGGCGCGAGCGACATGCTCATCGAGGGACCGTGGATGTACGGCACCTTCGCCGCCGCCGCCAAGTTCAAGCTGGGCGTCACCATCGTCCCGACCGTGTCGGGCGAGGCCAAGGGCATGACGGCCGGCTCCGGCTTCGGCATCGCGAAGAACTGCAAGGACCCGGACAGCGCGTTCAAGGCGATCATGGCCATGACCGACACGAGCGTCCTGAAGGGCCAGGCCGAGAAGCGCGGAATCGTCCCGTCCCGTCCCGACGCGCAGTCGGCCTGGGCGGACGGCAAGTCCGCCGAGGCGTACAGCGCGGTGCAGGCCCTGCTGAAGGACGCCAAGGCGCAGCTCACCACCCCGACCTGGAACCAGGTCGAGACCCTCTTCACCCAGTACGGAGTCGAGGGCTACCGGGGTGACAAGACCGCCAAGGACGTCATGAGCACGATCCAGAACTCGGTGGGGCAGTAGGCGGATGTCCTCGCCACTGATCACGGGCGCCGTCGTCTCGGAGGAGACGGCGGCGCCCGCCGCGCCCGAGACCCGGCCGTTCCACGTCCCGCATCCCACGCCGCCGCGCGGCCGCAACAAGCGGAAGGGCGACGGCCTCACCGCCCTCGCCTACCTGTGGCCCGGCCTCGCCGGCTTCACGTTCTTCATCGTGGTGCCGCTGCTCGGGTCGCTGGTCATCAGCTTCTTCGAGTGGCCCTTGTTCGGCGCGCCGACCTTCGTCGGCTTCGCCAACTACCAGAAGCTGTTCAGCGACCCGACCTTCTACACGGTGCTCCTGAACACCGTGATCTTCGCGTTCGTCTACACCGCGCTCAACCTGGCGCTCGCCCTCGCGGTGTCGCTGTGGCTGAACACGCGGGTCAAGGGCGCCGGCTTCTGGCGGGTCATCTTCTTCCTGCCGGCCATCACGCCGATGGTGGCCAACGCGCTGGTCTGGCGGCTGCTGCTCAGCGACAACGGGATCGTCAACTCGGCGCTGCACTCCATCGGCATCCAGGGGCCGAGCTGGCTCTCGGACTCCCGGTTCGCGCTGGCGTCGGTCATCGCGATGTCGGTGTGGCAGTCGTTCGGCTACAACGTGATCGTGCTCTCGGCGGGCATCGCCGGCATCCCGAAGGAGCTGCTGGAGGCTTCCCGGATGGACGGCACGAACGCCTGGCAGCGGATGCGCTCGATCATCCTCCCGATGATCTCGCCCGCGCTGTTCTTCACCATGACCATGACGATGATCGGCGCGTTCCAGGTGTTCGTGCAGCCGCAGATCCTGACGCAGGGCGGGCCGGGCGAGTCGACGAACACCTTCGTGCTCTACCTGTACCGCAACGGCTTCGTGTTCGACCGGCTCGGCTACGCGTCCGCGCTCGCGTGGATGCTGTTCATCGTCGTCATGCTCATCACCGCGCTGCAGTTCGCCGGACAGAAGAGGTGGGTCAACTATGACAAGTGAGGCAACCCGGGTGCGCCGCCGGCTGCGCCCTGCGCAGCGCAAGGTGGTCGCGACGACCTGGCTGAACACGGCGGCGGTCGCCGTCGTGGCGCTGCTGTTCACGTTCCCGTTCATCTGGATGTTCTTCTCGGCGCTCAAGCCCGAGTCGGAGGTCTTCTCTCCCACGCCGTCGTTCATCGGCTCCGAGGTCAAGTGGTCGAACTTCGTCGACGCGTGGACGCTGGTGCCGTTCGGCCGGTTCATCTTCAATGGCTTCTTCGTCGCGCTCTGCGGCTCGCTGCTCTCGGTGATCGTCGCCGTGCTGTCGGCCTACGCGTTCTCGCGGCTGCGATTCAAATACCGCGACCGGCTCTTCCTGCTGTACGTGCTCACGCTCGTGCTGCCCCAGGAGGTGCTGGTCGTGCCGCTGTTCATCATGATGAACCAGCTCGGCCTGGTCGACACCTACGTGGCGCTCATCATCCCGTTCGCGTTCACGGCGTTCGGCACCTTCCTGCTGCGCCAGTTCTTCCTGACCATCCCGATCGAGTACGAGGAGGCCGCGATCATCGACGGCGCCTCACGGTTCCGCACGCTGTGGTCGGTGCTCCTGCCGCAGCTCGCCGCGCCCATCTCGGTGCTCGGCGTCTTCTCGTTCGTCGGGTACTACAACTCGTACCTCTGGCCGCTCATCATCATCAACAGCCAGGACCTCGCCACCGTGCCACTCGGGCTCTCGATGTTCACCGGCGAGCACGGGACGCAGTGGAGCCTGATGATGGCCGCCTCCACCCTGGCGATCATCCCGTCGCTGATCATCGTCGCGGTGCTGCAGCGGCAGCTCATCAAGGGCGTCGCCCTCGGCGGCTTCGGCGGGCGCTGACCCGCCACCGCCCCGACCTTCACCAGAAAGCAGGACACCATGACCCTCGCCCCGCCCTCAGCCCGCACCGCCGTCGACGGCACCATCGTCAGCGCCGAGGCGTGGCTGAGCGACCTCGAGGTCGAGACGGTCCGCACCGACGCCGTGCAGTCGTTCCTCAAGCAGGAGACGATCTTCGTCCGCCTCCGCACCGCGGGCGGAGTGGAGGGCATCGGCTACAGCTACACGATCGGGACGGGCGGGGAGGCTGTGCTCAGCCTCCTGCGCACCTGCCTGCTCGACGTGCTGGTCGGCATGGACGCCAATCGTCCGGAGGCCGTGTGGCGCGCTCTCTTCTCGGCTACGCGAGCGACCACAGTCGGCGCGATCACGTCGCTGGCGCTCGCCGCCGTGGACACCGCCGTGTGGGATGCGCGCTGCAAGGCCTCCGGGCTTCCCCTCTGGGTCGCCGCGGGCGGATCGCGGCCGAGCATCCCGTTGTACGACACCGAGGGCGGCTGGCTGCACTTCGACACCGACGAGCTGGTCGCCCAGGCGCTCGAGTCGCAGCGCCGCGGCCTGAACGGCGTGAAGATCAAGGTCGGCAAGCCGCGCGGGCACGAGGACGCCGAGCGGCTCGCCGCCGTGCGGGCCGCTGTCGGCCCCGGCATGGACATCATGGTCGACGCCAACCAGTCGATGACGGCCGCGGAGGCGATCCGCCGGGCCGCGCTGTTCGAGCCGCTGGACATCTTCTGGTTCGAGGAGCCGCTGCCCGCCGAGGACGTAGCCGGCCACCGCCGGCTCGCCGAGTCGACCACGCTGCCGATCGCGGTGGGGGAGTCGATGTACTCGGTCGGGCACTTCCGCGAGTATCTGCAGGCCGGCGCCGCCTCCATCGTGCAGGTGGACGTCGCACGCGTCGGCGGCATCACGCCGTGGCTGAAGGTCGCGCACCTGGCCGAGTCGTTCAACGTCGCCGTGGCGCCGCACTTCCTGATGGAGCTTCACGTGTCGCTCTGCTGCGCCGTGCCCAACGCGCTGTACCTGGAGCACATCCCGCAGCTTCGCGCGGTGACGAAGCGCGAGCTGGTCGTCCGCGACGGCCACGGCGTCGCCTCGGACGCGCCGGGCCTCGGGATCGAGTGGGACCTCGACGCGATCGAGGACCGGAGGGTGGCGTGATGGCGCGCGTCGAGCGGGGGCCGATCGGCTACGGCGCGGCCGCGCTGGGGAACCTGTACGCGGCGCGACCGGACGACGTCTGGCCCGAGATCGTCCCCGCGGCGTGGGAGGTGGGGATCCGGTATTTCGACGTGGCGCCGCACTACGGGCTCGGCCTCGCGGAGGAGCGCCTCGGCGAGGGGCTGCGCGGCCTGCCGCGCGACGAGTACGTGGTCTCGACCAAGGTCGGCCGGGTGCTGGAGCCGAACCCGGACCACCGGCCAGGCGACACCGACATCGCCAACCTGTTCGAGGTGCCGTCGACGCGGCGGCGGCGGCTCGACTACTCGCGCGACGGCGTGCTGCGCTCGGTGGAGGACTCGCTGAACCGGCTCGGCCTGGACCGCATCGACATCCTCTTCGTCCACGACCCCGACCAGCACGAGCGGGAGGCGCTCGACGGCGCGTTCCCCGCGTTGGAGGAGCTGCGCTCGCAGGGCGTCATCCGCTCGTACGGCGCCGGGATGAACCAGTCCGCGATGCTGGAGCGCTTCGTGCGGAACACCGACCTCGACGTCGTCATGTGCGCGGGCCGCTACACGCTGCTCGACGGGACCGCCGGGGCCGACCTGCTCCCGGCGGCGCTGGAGCGCGGGGTGGACGTGGTGATCGCCGCCGTCTTCAACTCGGGCATCCTGGCGACCGAACGGCCCGGGGCCGGGGCGACGTTCGACTATGGCGCCGCGCCCGCGGCACTGGTCGAGCGCGCGGGCAGGATCGCGGACGTCGCGCGGCCGTACGGTTTCACCCTCCCGGAGCTGGCCGTCCAGTTCCCGCTCCGGCATCCCGCGATCTCCACCGTCGTACTCGGCGCCGAGACCCCGGAGCAGATCGTCCGCAACGCCGGACTGGCGGCGTCGCGGGTGCCGGACGAGCTGTGGGCGGAACTGGACGCCGCGGGGCTGACACCGCCGAACATCCTGCATCCTCTTTCCTCTATCTAGCAGGCCTGCAAGCCTAGGATGTGCACATGAGCATCGAACCTTCCCCCAGCGAACACTTCCTGCCCGCGCGGCGGGCGCTGGCCGATGACGTCTACGACGCCGTGCTCGGCCTGCTCATGGACCAGGTGATCGAGCCGGGCAGCCGCGCCAGCATCGACGGGATCGCCCGCCAGCTCGGCGTCTCGCCGACCCCGGTGCGGGAGGCGCTCGCGCGGCTGGAGTCCGAGGGACTGGTCGTGAAGAAGGCGTTGAAGGGGTATACCGCAGCGCCGCTGCTCGACAGCGAAGGACTGCGCGAACTGTTCGAGATGCGGCGCCTGCTGGAGCCGTACGCCTCCCGCAACGCGGCCGGCGAGATCGACGCCCAGACGCTGGACCAGCTGGAGCAGCTCTGCGAGGACATGCACCGCAGCGGCGAGGCGGCGCAGACCGGCGATGACCGCTTCAAGGACTACAAGGACTTCGCCAACGCGGACGCCGACTTCCACCGCCTGATCGCGGCGCACTCCGGCAACGCGCTGCTGGCCGACGCGATCTTCCGGCTGCGCTCGCACATGCACCAGTACCGCATCTACTTCAAGCACGGCGTGGTTGACGAGACCTCGGGTGAGCACGAGGCCGTCCTGGAGGCGCTGCGGTCCGGCGACGCAGCGCGCGCCGAGCAGGCGATGCTCGACCACATCACGAAGTCGTACACGCGCATCGCGACCAGCCTCGACGACTAGGCCCTCCTCACACATTCGTCACGAATGTCGCTTGTGCGCGCCGCAAAACGCACATTCGGCACGAATGCGGGATCGTTGCGGTGGCGATGTGGACCTATATCCAATAGGATGTTTCCTATGAGTACCGTGACCGGCTTCGAGACCCTGGATGTGCGCTTCGAGACGTCCGCCCTCCTCGACGGCTCCGACGCGATGAACCCCGACCCCGACTACTCCGCCGCCTACCTGCGCGTGAGCACCGACGCTCCCGACGGGCTGGAGGGCCACTCCTTCGTCTTCACGATCGGCCGGGGCAACGACGTCCAGGTCGCCGCGATCGAGGCCGTCGCACACCGTGTGATCGGCCGGGACGTGGAGGCCGTGCTCGAGGACCTCGGCGGCTTCTGGCGGGAGTTCGTCCACGACTCACAGCTCCGCTGGCTCGGCCCGGAGAAGGGCGCGATGCACATGGCGATCGGCGCGGTCGTCAACGCGTTCTGGGACCTCAAGGCCAAGCGCGCCGGCCTCCCGCTGTGGCAGCTGCTCGCGCGCATGACGCCGGAGGAGCTGGTCGACCTGGTGGACTTCCGCTACCTCAGCGACGCGCTGACGCGGGAGGACGCGTTGGCGATCCTCCGCGCCGCCGAGCCCGGCCGGCCCGCCCGCGAGGCCGAGCTGCTCGCGATCGGGTATCCCGGCTACACGACGACCCCCGGCTGGCTCGGCTACTCCGACGACAAGCTGCGCCGCCTGGCGCGGGAGGCTGTCGACGAGGGCTTCCAGCAGATCAAGCTCAAGGTCGGCGACCGCCTGGAGGACGACCTCCGCCGCCTCCGCATCGCCCGCGAGACCGTCGGGCCGGACATCCGCATCGCGATCGACGCCAACCAGCGCTGGGACCGCGACCAGGCCATCGAGTGGATCCGTGCGCTCGAGCCGTTCGATCTGGCCTGGGTCGAGGAGCCCACCAGCCCCGACGACGTGCTCGCCCACGCGGCGATCGCGCGCGCAGTGGCACCGGTGCGCATCGCCACCGGGGAGCACGGGATGAGCCGCGTGCTGTTCAAGCAGCTCCTGCAGGCCGAAGCCGCCGCCATCGTGCAGATCGACTCCACCCGCGTCGCCGGGGTGAATGAGAACATCGCCATCCTCCTGCTGGCCGCGAAGTTCGGCGTGCCGGTGTGCCCGCACGCGGGCGGCGTCGGCCTCTGCGAGGCGGTGCAGCACTTCTCGATGTTCGACTTCGTCGCGGTCTCCGGCAGCCAGGAGGGCCGGATGATCGAGTACACCAAGCACCTGCACGAGCACTTCGTCACCCCCGTCGAGCTGGAGGGCGGCCGCTACCGCGCGCCGCTCGCGCCCGGCATCGGCATGGAGATGCTCCCGGAGTCCCTCTACGCCCACCAATACCTGCCGCTCGCGGTCCCCGCTCCCTGACGAGCAACGCCGAAGGGCACGTAAACGCCCCTAAGTCGAGGTTTTTGGGGCGTTTACGTGCCCTTCGAGCGTGGGTCAGCGGCGCGGGCGGAGGGAGTACATGCCGCCGTCCACGGCCAGGATGACGCCGTTCGAGGAGGCGGAGCGCGGCGACGCGAGGTAGGCGACGGCGTCCGCGACCTCCTGCGGCTGCACAAGCCGGCCGCTCGGCTGGCGGGCTTCCAGCGCGGCGCGCTCGGCGTCCGGGTCGGCGGCGCTGTCGAGCAGGCGGCCGACCCAGGGGGGGTGTCGGCAGTGCCGGGCGCGACCGCGTTGACGCGGATCCCGAACGGCAGGCAGTCGGCGGCGATTGCGAGGGTCATGGCCGAGATGGCGCCCTTGGTGGCGGAGTACAGCACGCGCTGCGGGAGGCCGGCCCAGGCGGCGATCGAGCTGGTGAGCACGACGGCCGGGGAGGGCGACGCCTTCAGGTGCGGCATGGCGTGCCGGATGGTGCGGGCGGAGCCGATGACGTTGACGTTGAGGACGCGCGCCCACTCGGCGTCGTCGTTGGCCTCCACGTCGCCCTGTGCGCCGATGCCGGCGTTGGCGACGACCACATCCAGCCGACCGGCGTCGGCGATCACCGCGGCGATGGCGTCTCGAACGGAGTCGTCGTCGCCGATGTCGCAACGGATACCCGTATGCGGTGCGATGACCGCGGATGCATCGAGGTCGAGCGCGTACACGCGCGCGCCGCGGGCGGCCAGCTCGTCGGCGATGGCCTTGCCGAGGCCGGATGCTCCGCCCGTGACCGCGGCCACGAGCCCTTCGAAGTCGGACAACGTCGTCTCCTTGTCGATGGTGCGGGGTCGGTGGTGCGGGTGGTCAGGGTGCCGGGCGTACGGTGCTGTGCTGCTCGCCGAGGCCGTCGATGCCCAGCCGGACTTCGTCGCCGGCGCCGAGGTAGGGGAAGCGACCGGAGAGGCCGACGCCTTCGGGGGTGCCGGTGTTGATGAGGTCGCCGGGTTCGAGGACGGTGAACTGGCTGAGCCGGTAGACGATCTCGGCGACGCCGAAGATCAGGTCGGAGGTGTTCGAGTCCTGGCGCGGCTCGCGGTTCACCTGCGACCAGATCCGCAGCCCGGACCCGTCGCCGACCTCGGCGGTCGGCACGAGCCAGGGGCCCAGCGGGTTGAAGGTCTCGAAGCTCTTGCCCTTGCTCCACTGGCCGAGCGAGCGCTGCAGCTGGTACTCGCGCTCGGAGACGTCGTTGGCGACCGCGAAGCCGGCGATGTGCCCCAGTGCTTCCTCGGGGGAGGTCAGGTAGCGGGCGCGGGTGCCGATGACGGCGGCGAGCTCGACCTCCCAGTCGGTCGTCGTGGATCCGGGCGGCAGCAGGATGTCGTCGTGCGGCCCCACGACCGTGTTCGGGTGCTTGTAGAACACCACGATGTCGGTGGGAGGCTCGGAGCCGGACTCGCGGGCGTGGGCCGCGTAGTTCATCCCGATGCAGATGACGGCCTGCGGGCGGGCGATCGGCGCGCCGATGCGCAGCCCCGTCGTGTCGAGTTCCGGGAGCTCGCCGGCGAGGGCGGCGGCCTCCGCGCGTGCCAGCCCGTCGGCGGCGAGGAAGGCACCGTCGATGTCGGCGGTCAGCGGGCGCAGGTCCCAGGCCGTCCCGCCATCGCTGACGACCGGGAGCTCCGATCCGGGTTCGCCGAGTCGCATGAAACGCATGAGGGTCCTTTCGCCGTCTGCAGCAACCCTATTACTATTTCCTATAGGAATCCAAGATCAGGCTCCCGGAAGGAATCACATGCGCGTCGCCCTGCACTCCGTCCTCCGCGAAGGCCACGAGGCCGCCTACGAGGAGGCGCACGTCGTCATCCCCGACGACCTCGCCGCCTCGTTCGCCCGCCTCGGCATCCGCGATTGGACGATCTGGCGCAGCGGACGCGACCTCTTCCACCTGGTCGAGTGCGACGACTTCGCCGCCGCGATGCACGCGCTGGACGACGATCCCGCGAACCAGCGCTGGCAGGCCTTCATCAACCAGCACGTCGATCACTTCGTCACGACCGCCGAGGGACCCGACGGAATGGTGCTGGGCGAAGTGTGGCGACTGGAGGGCCAGCGCCAGGGCTGAGCGCGCCCTACCGCCGCGTCGTGCTCGCCCGCACCACCAGCTCCGGCTGATACAGCACCCGCCGCGCCTCCAGCTCCGGGTCGGCGGCCTCCTCGAGCAGGATCTGCACGGCCGTCTCGCCGATCAGGTGGCTCGGCTGGCGGATCGACGTAAGGGGCACGACCGAGGCGCCGGCGAACTGGATGTCGTCGTAGCCGATCAGGGCGATGTCGTCCGGGACCGCGAGGGTGCCGTCGATGATCAGGGTCTGCAGCAGTCCGATCGCCAGGAGGTCGTTGGCGGCGAAGACCGCGTCCGGACGGTCTGCGGCAGCGCGGTCGGCGATGGTCTGGCCGGCGCGGCGGCCCTCCAGGACGTTGAGCGCGTCGACGTCCACGACCTCCAGGGTCACCCCGGGATGGCGCTCGACGACCGAGCGGGCGCCGGCCAGGCGATCCGCTACCTGCTGGATGGCGAGCGGGCCGCCGACGAAGGCGATGCGCGTTCGGCCGGTCTCGATCAGGTGGGTCGCGGCCATCGCGCCGCCGGCGACGTCGTCAACCGAGACCGAGCTGAAGGTGCTGTCGCTGCTGACCCGGTCGACCAGCACGGCCGGGATGCCGCGGTCGCGCATCCGTCGCAGGCGCGCCGCCGCGTCGCCGACCGGGGCGAGCAGCACGCCGCGCACACGCAGCTCCTCGAACAGGTTGAGGTAGCCCGACTCGCGGTCCTGGCGCTCGGTGCTGTTGCCGACGATCACCGAGTAGCCGGCGTCCGCCGCCGCGTTCTCGGCGGCTGTGGCCACGTCGGTGAAGAACGGGTTGGCGCCGCTGAGGCTGATCAGGCCGATCGCCTGGCTGTGCCCGAGTCGGAGCTGGCGGGCGGCCTCGTTGCGCACGTAGGAGAGCTTCTCCATCGCGAGGTGGACCCGTTCGACCGTCTCTGCGGACACGATCTCGGGCCGGTTGAGCACATTGGACACGGTCCCCACCGAGACCTGAGCCAGTGCTGCGACGTCTTTGACGCTTGCGGAAGCCATAGTGATTCCCCTCTCGCCGGTCATCGTAACGGATGCTCGGGTTGAATCGAAACAATTTTCAAGTCGACACAGGATGAGAATGATTTCACCCCACAGTCATGACGATTAAAGTCCTGGTCAAAACTATTATCCGCAACAAGTTCACGAAGCCTGTCGACTTGAACTCACGATTCAGTGTCGAATTTCGCCGCCGTTACTGAATCGACACAATTGGTTCTTGACGTAATCCTCCACAAGACTTATCTTCATGTGAAGCGTTTCAAAACACCCCGAACACCCAGGGGCGGAAGCGTCCCGAATACAAGGAGGTATTTGATGTTCTCTCGCAGGACGACGACCAGGGTCGTCGCCACACTCGGCGGCATCGCCATCGCGGCGCTCGCGCTCGCCGGCTGCAGCTCGTCGGGCGGAAACTCGAACGGCCCGGTGACCATCTCACTGCTCGCCGCGGGCAACGACCCGGCCAGCACCAAGTTCGCGAACGACCTCTCGACCGCGTTCCACAAGGCCAACCCCAAGATCACGGTCAAGGTCGAGACGCGGCCCGCGGGCACGGACGGTGACAACCTCATCAAGACGCGCCTCTCCACCGGGGACATGAACGACGTGTTCCTCTACAACTCGGGCTCCCTGTTCCAGGCGCTGCACCCCGACACCCAGCTCCAGCCGCTCACCGACGAGGCCTGGGTGAAGGACATCACCGACGACTTCAAGAAGACGGTCAGCACCTCGAAGGGCACCTACGGCGCCCCGACCGGCACGACCTTCGACGGCGGCATCATGTACAACAAGAAGGTCTACGAGAAGCTCGGCCTGTCGGTGCCCACCACCTGGAGCGAGTTCATCTCCAACAGCGAGAAGATCAAGGCCGCAGGCATCACCCCGGTGATCCAGTCCTACGGCGACACCTGGACCAGCCAGCTCTTCGTGCTGGCCGACTTCGCCAACGTCAACGCGAGCGACCCGAAGTGGGCCGACGACTACACGGCGAACAAGTCCAACGCGAAGTACTCGAAGCAGCCGGCGCTGGCGGGCTTCACGCACACGCAGGAGATCTTCGACAAGGGCCTGATGAACAAGGACTATGCGTCCCTGACCAACGTCAACGCCCTGAAGATGCTGGCGACCGGCGAAGGCGCGCAGTACCCGATGATCACCACCGTGATCAGCAACGTGCTGCAGTCCAACCCGGACAACATCAACGACATCGGCTACTTCGCGGTCCCGACCGACTCGGGAGCCCCGCACGCCACCGTCTGGGAGCCGGGCGGCGCGTACATCCCGAAGACCACCACCGGCGACAAGCTGACGGCCGCGAAGAAGCTGGTCGCGTTCATCAATTCGCCCACAGGCTGCGACATCCAGAACAGCGCAGGCACCCCGGCCGGCCCGTTCGCGATCAGCACCTGCAAGGTCCCGGACAGCGCCCCCGCGCTGGTCAAGGATGAGCTCAAGTACCAGGACGACAAGAAGACGGGCCTCGCGCTCGAGTTCCTGTCCCCGATCAAGGGCCCGAACCTGGAGAAGATCCTGATCCAGGTCGGCTCGGGCATTTCCAACGCCCAGCAGGGCGCGGCCCTCTACGACCAGGATGTGAAGGCTCAGGCCCAGCAGCTCGGTATCAAGGGCTGGTGAGCCCGTCCGGGCCGGCGCTGCGGCGCCGGCCCGGACACCACACACCCCCAGAAGACTCGACGAGGAGCAGACTATGTCGACGGCAAGCCCCGCGACCGCCACCCAAGCGGCCGACATCATCACCGAGGTGGGGGCCTCGGTACGGAACAGACCACGGAAGAGCCGGATGCGGTCGCACTATCCGACCTGGTTCTTCATCCCCGCGATCGTCCTCTACGTGATCTTCTTCGCGATCCCGACGGTGTCGTCCTTCTACTTCTCGCTGACCCGCTGGTCGCTGTTCGACTCCCAGTTCATCGGGTTCGCGAACTACGTGCAGTTCTTCCAGGACCCGCAGCTCTACACGAGCTTCATCCACACCCTCATCTACGCCGTGCTGACCTCCGGCGCGAAGGTGATCCTCGGCTTCGCGCTGGCGCTCCTGCTGACCTCCCCGGTCGTGGGCCGCGGCTACCTGCGGGCCGTCGTCTTCTTCCCGGTCCTGCTCTCGACGATTGGCGTCGGCATCCTGTGGAAGTCGCTGCTGGACCCGTTCCACGGCATGGTCAACGCGGTGCTCGGCTTCTTCGGCCTCCCGCAGCCCGGCTGGTTCACCGACCCGAACCTGGCGCTCTACACGATCGCCGGCGTCGACATCTGGAAGGGCGTCGGCATCGCGACGCTCATCTTCATGGCCGGCATGGTCGCCATCCCCACCGAGTACTACGAGGCGGCCCGCATCGACGGCGCCGGCGGCTGGAACATCCTGCGCCGCATCACCATCCCGCTGAGCCGCGGCGCGACCGCGACGGTCATCATCCTGTCGCTGATCGGCGGCCTGCGCTCGTTCGACATCATCTGGGCGACCACGGGGGGCGGCCCCGGCTTCACCAGCGACGTGCTCGCGTCGGTGATCTACAAGCAGTACCAGGCGGGCTTCTACGGCCTGTCGACGGCGGGCAACGTCGTCCTCTTCCTCGTGGTGACGCTGATCATGGTGCCGCTGTCGTACGTCCTCAACAGAAAGCAGGTGGAGCTGTGACCCGCACGAAGGTCCGCGCCTGGATCGTCGGCGTCGTCGCGATCCTGGTCTCCGTCGTCGTCTTCCTCGTCCCGTTCGCCTTCGTGGTGCTGCAGGCGTCGAAGTCCCCGGACGACGCCTCCAGCCTCGCCTTCACCTGGCCGAAGGAGTGGCAGTTCTTCCCGAACCTGATCGCGGTGCTGCAGAGCGGCGACGGACTGATCTGGCGGGCGTTCCTCAACTCGTTCGTCCTCACCGTCGGCTCGGTGGCGCTCATGGTGGTGCTGTCGGCGATGGCCGGCTACATCCTCGCCCGCAAGCGCAGCAAGTGGGGCCCTGTCGTGAACTTCTTCGTGCTGGCCGGCCTGATCGTGCCGCCCGCCGTGGTGCCGACCATCTGGGTGCTGCAGGGGACGGGGCTCTACAAGACCATGCCTGGCATGATCCTGATCGAGACCACCTTCGGACTGTCGTTCTGCATCCTGCTCTTCCGGGCCTTCTTCAACACGGTGCCCAAGGAGCTGGACGAGGCGGCGGTGCTGGACGGCGCGGGCCGGGTGCGGCTGTTCTTCCAGGTCATCCTGCCGCTGCTGAAGCCGGTGATCGTGACCGTGATCGTGGTGCAGTCGGTGTTCGTCTTCAACGACTTCGCCGGGCCGCTGTACTTCCTTCCCGGCTCCGACAATGCGACAGTGCAGACCACGCTCTACACCTTCGCCGGACAGAACCTGAGCTTCTACAACCTGCTCTTCATGGACATCCTGCTCATCACCATCCCGCCGCTGGTCGCATACATCTTCTTCAACCGGCAGATCGTCGCCGGCATGACGAGCGGCGCGGTCAAGGGCTGACGGCTCCATCCACCGACACACATAACCGAAACCGAACACGAAACCGGAGACACGGAAACATGACTTGGCACGCCCAGATGATCGCCGCCGACCAGGCCTTCGACGGAGCCCCGCTGCTGCGCAGGGAGTTCGCGCTGGAGGACGGCCATGGCGCCGTCACCCGCGCGACCCTCACGCTCACCGCCCAGGGGGTGGTGGAGGCCTGGCTGAACGGCCGCGCCGTCTCGGACGACGTGCTCACTCCGGGCTGGAGCAGCTACGAGTGGCGCCTCCGCTACGCGACCTACGATGTGACCGCGCTGGTCGAGGAGACGACGGTGCTCGGCCTCGCCCTCGGCAAGGGCTGGTTCGGCGGCCGCCTCGGCTGGTCGGGCGGCGGCTCCTGGTACGGCGACACCCAGGGCGCGTTCGCGCAGCTCGTGGTGGAGTTCGCCGACGGCAGCACGCAGCTCATCGTCACCGACGACGCCTGGACCAGCGGCCCGAGCGCGGTGCTCGCGAACGACCTGTACGACGGCGAGACCATCGACGCGCGCCTTCGCGACGACGCCTGGAAGAAGCCCGGCTTCGACGGCGACGGCTGGACGGGAACGCACGCCGTCGAGTTCGACACCGCGAAGCTGGAGCCGTACATCGGCCCCTCGGTGAAGCGCTGGGCCGCCCTCCCGGTGCAGGAGATCAGCACCTCCCCGTCGGGCAAGACGCTGATCGACTTCGGGCAGAACCTGGTCGGCTGGATCAAGGTGCGCGTGCAGGGTCCCGCCGGCACGGAGGTGACCATCCGGCACGCCGAGGTCCTGGAGCACGGCGAGCTCGGCGTGCGTCCGCTGCGCTCGGCGCAGGCGACCGACCGCTACCTCCTCAGCGGCGGAGTGGACGAGTTCGAGCCGACCTTCACCTTCCACGGCTTCCGCTACGCCGAGGTCACCGGCTGGCCGGGCGAGCTGAAGGCGGAGGACCTGACGGCTGTCGTGATCGGCTCCGAGCTGACCCGCACCGGCGAGTTCAGCAGCTCCGACCCGCTGCTCAACCAGTTCCACGAGAACGTGGTGTGGGGGATGCGCGGCAACTTCGTGGACGTCCCCACCGACTGCCCGCAGCGCGACGAGCGCCTGGGCTGGACCGGCGACATCGCCGCGTTCGCGCCGACCGCGGCCTACCTCTACGACGTGGAGGCGTTCCTGTCCGACTGGCTGGTCGACCTCGACCTGGAGCAGCAGCACAACGAGGGGATCGTCGGCTTCGTCATCCCGGACGTGCTCAAGTACATGCCGCACCCCGAGGACTTCGGCAAGCCGAACACGACCGCGCTCTGGAGCGACGCCGCCGTCTGGGTGCCCTGGGACCTCTACGAGGCGTACGGCGACACCGCGGTGCTGGAGCGCCAGTTCGACTCGATGGCCTCGCACGTCCGCCGGGTGAAGTCGCTGCTCTCGCCCGCCGGCGTCTGGGACGGCAACTTCCAGTTCGGCGACTGGCTCGACCCGGACGCCCCGCCGGAGGACCCGGCGAAGGCGAAGGCCGACAAGGGCGTCGTCGCGACGGCGTGCGCCTACCGGTCCGCACGGATCCTCGCCGACACCGCAGCGCTGCTCGGCCGCACGGCAGAGCACGCGGAGTTCGAGGCGCACGCCGCGGACCTCCGCGCCGCATTCAACCGCGAGTACGTGTCGGGCGGCGTCGTGAAGAGCGACTGCACCACGGTGTACTCGCTGGCGATCGTCTTCGGGCTGCTGGACGCGGCGGACGAGGAGTTCGCGGGCGACCGGCTCGCCGAGCTCGCGGCGGAGGCCGGCTACCGCATCTCCACCGGGTTCGCCGGCACGCCGTTCATCGCGGACGCACTGACGCAGACCGGCCGCACCGACGTCGCCTACCGCCTCCTGCTGGAGAAGGAGTGCCCCTCCTGGCTCTACCCGGTGACAATGGGCGCGACCACGGTGTGGGAGCGCTGGGACTCGATGCTGCCGGACGGCACCATCAACCCGGGCGAGATGACCTCCTTCAACCACTACGCCCTCGGCGCGGTGGCGGACTGGATGCACCGGGTCGTCGGCGGCCTCGCGCCGCTGAAGCCCGGCTACGCGTCGGTGCTCGTCGCTCCGCAGCCGGGCGGCGGCCTCACCGAGGCGGCCACCTCGCTGGAGACCCGGCACGGCCGGGTGTCGGTGCGCTGGAGCCTGGACGGCGACCTCCTGACGGTCGACGCCGAGCTCCCGGAGGGCGTCGACGGCATCCTGCGGCTGCCCGGCCGCGAGGACCAGCAGCTGAGCGGCGGCCCGGTCTCGGTCACCGCGGAGGTTCCCTCGTCCGTGGGCGCGCTGCGCTGAGAGACGGGGGTGAGCGACCATGCGGCGCGAGTGCCTCTGCTCGGCACCGCGCCGCGTGGTATGCTTTGAATCGATTCAGCTTGAATCGATTCACAACAGATCAACGACGAGAACACAGACGACGAGGGAGTTGACGTGGAACGGGTGTGCTTCACGATGCGGCTGAAGCCGGAGCGGGTCGCAGACTACCTGGCCGCGCACGAGACGGTCTGGCCGGAGATGCTCGACGCACTGCGCGAGACGGGCTGGTCGAACTACTCCCTCTTCGTCGACCGGGAGGAAGCGCTCGTCGTCGGTGTCCTGGAGACCGACGACTTCGATGGCGCGATCGCCGCGATGAACGAGCGCGAGGTCAACGCGCGCTGGCAGGCCACGATGGCCGGCTTCTTCGCGGAGGAGACCGCTCCGGACAGCACGATGAAGCGGCTGACCGAGTACTTCCGTCTGGTTTGAGCAGAGAGGACACGAAGACGTGAGAGTCGGAAGCAGCAGCACGACAGGATGGCGGGCCACCAGCTCCGTCGCGATGAGCAACTACATCGAGTCGGGCTCGATCATCGCGATCGCCACCAGCCTCGGGTTCTGGCAGGCGGAGTTCCACCTGACCGACGGGTTCGTCGGCATCCTCGCCGCATTCAGCGCCAACGCGTTCGGCGCGGCCATCGGCGCGATCCTCGGCGGCCCGCTCACCGACCGGCTCGGCCGCAAGTTCATCTACACCTACGACCTCCTGCTCTACATGCTCGGTGTCCTCCTCGCGGTGTTCGCCGTCAACGCGGGGATGCTGTTCGCGGCGTTCCTGATCACCGGCATCGC
Organism: Leifsonia sp. EB41; assembly: GCF_041262565.1. Lineage (NCBI taxonomy): Bacteria > Bacillati > Actinomycetota > Actinomycetes > Micrococcales > Microbacteriaceae > Leifsonia > Leifsonia sp. EB41. The sequence continues at coordinate 2,453,505 of NZ_JBGCCJ010000001.1, forward strand.
GGTCGGCGCGGGAGTCCCGGCCTCCTGGACCTACATCGCTGAGCAGGCGCCCGACCACGCCCGCGCCAAGCACGTCGGTATGGCGCAGCTCGCCTGGTCGATCGGCCCGCTCATCGGCTTCGCCCTTGCCGCCGCGCTCGCGCCGCTCGGCCTGCTGGGCAGCCGGATCATCTTCTTCCACCTGTTCGTGGTGGCCGGCATCGTGTGGTGGGTCCGTCAGGGCCTGCCGGAGTCGAAGCTCTGGACCGACGTCAAGACCGGCGCCGTCTCCACCGCCGCTTCCGGGCGCGGGATGCGCGCCCTGTTCTCCAAGCGGGTGAACCTCACGGCGCTGCTGTTCCTGTTCGGCGTCTACGGGTTCTGGAACCTCGTCGCGGGCCAGGCGGGCATCTTCATGCCGCGCGTCTACGAGGCCGCGGGCGTGCACAGCGCCGTCGAGCAGGACCTCCTGCAGGTGCTGGTCTGGGGCTGCACGGTCGCCGCGACCTACTTCGGGTTCATGCAGCTCGCCGACCGGATGTCGCGCCGTATCCTCTATGGGATCGGCGCGGTGCTCGGCATCGTGGCCTGGTTCGTGCTCGTGTTCGCGCCTCCCGGCCTCCCGACACTGCTGACCTTCGCGATCACCTGGGGCGTCGCCTCCGGCATCGGCGCGCAGGCGTTCTACGGCGTCTGGACGGCCGAGCTGTTCGCCACCCCGTACCGGGCGAGCGCGCAGGGCGTCCTGTTCTTCGCGGCGCGCATCGCCGTCGGCCTGCTCAGCTCGGTGTTCCCGGTGCTGCTCGCCAGCACGGGCGTGCCGACCGTCGGCCTCATCCTCATCGGCTTCCTCGCCGTCGCGCTGCTCATCGGCGTGATCTGGGCTCCGGCCACGCAGGGGAAGTCGCTGCGGCAGATCGAGGCCGAGAGATACGGCTCACCTTCCAACGTTCGCGACGAAGCGCGCGCGCGGTGGAGCTCAGGGGCAGCGCGGAGCGATGCCGCGACCCCAGCGCCGAGGGAGCCTGCGACCGAGGTTTCAGAATGACAGTCCCGACCGAAAGGGAGACCATGACCCTCACCGACGACATCCGCTCGCAGCTCGCGCTGCAGGCGATCGAGCTGCCTTCGTGGGCGTTCGGCAACTCGGGGACGCGCTTCCGGGTGTTCGGCACGCCGGGCACGGCGCGCGACCCGTTCGAGAAGATCTCGGACGCGGCGCAGGTGAACACGCACACCGGTCTCGCGCCCTCGGTCGCCCTGCACATCCCGTGGGACAAGGTGGACTCCTACGCCGACCTCAAGAAGCACGCCGAGGACAACGGCGTCGAGCTCGGCACGGTCAACTCGAACACGTTCCAGGACGACGACTACAAGTTCGGATCGGTCACGCACTGGGACGACCGCATCCGCCAGAAGGCGATCGACCACCACTTCGAGTGCATCGACATCATGAACGAGACCGGGTCCCGTGACCTGAAGATCTGGCTCGCGGACGGCACCAACTATCCGGGTCAGGACTCGATGCGGGCGCGGCAGGACCGCCTGGCGGACAGCCTCCAGAAGATCTACGAGCGGATCGGCGAGGGCCAGCGCCTGGTGCTGGAGTACAAGTTCTTCGAGCCGTCGTTCTACCACACGGATGTTCCGGACTGGGGCACCAGCTACGTGCAGACCGCGGCGCTCGGCGAGCGGGCGATGGTGTGCCTGGACACCGGCCACCACGCGCCGGGGACGAACATCGAGTTCATCGTGATGCAGCTCCTGCGCCTCGGGAAGCTCGGCTCGTTCGACTTCAACAGCCGGTTCTACGCGGATGATGACCTGATCGTGGGCGCCGCCGACCCGTTCCAGCTCTTCCGGATCGTGTTCGAGGTCATCCGCGGCGGCGGCTACGCCAACCCGGACGTCGCCTTCATGCTCGACCAGTGCCACAACCTGGAGGCGAAGATCCCGGGCCAGATCCGCTCGGTGCTGAACGTCCAGGAGGCCACCGCCAAGGCGCTGCTGGTCGACACCGAGGCGCTCGCCGCCGCGCAGTCCGCCGGCGACGTGCTGGCCGCCAACACGGTGTTCATGGACGCCTTCAACACGGACGTCCGTGCCGACCTGGCCGCCTGGCGCGAGACCCGCGGCCTCCAGGCCGACCCGATGGCCGCCTACAAGGCGTCCGGCTACCAGCAGAAGATCGAGACCGAGCGCGTCGGCGGCACCCAGGCCGGCTGGGGCGCCTGAGCGTCCGCACCATCCACTCGCAGACCTCCACGCAGAAGGAACCACGCAGAATGACGAACGAGACCGTCGCGGCCCTCCTGGCCCGGTCGAACCGCCTCGGCGCCGACCCGAAGAACACGAACTACGCCGGGGGCAACACCTCCGCCAAGGGCGTGGAGACCGACCCGGTGACCGGGGAGCCGGTCGAGCTGCTGTGGGTGAAGGGCTCCGGCGGCGACCTCGGCACGCTGAAGGAGCAGGGTCTCGCGGTGCTGCGGCTGGACCGGTTGCGCGCCCTCCAGAACGTCTACCTCGGAGTGGACCGCGAGGATGAGATGGTCGCGGCGTTCGACTACACCCTGCACGGCAAGGGCGGCGCGGCGCCGTCGATCGACACGGCCATGCACGGCCTCGTGGATGCGGCGCACGTGGACCACCTGCACCCGGACTCCGGCATCGCGATCGCGACTGCAGCGGACGGGGAGGCGCTGACCTCGACGATCTTCGGCGGTCGCGTGGTGTGGGTGCCGTGGCGCCGCCCCGGCTTCCAGCTCGGACTCGACATCGCCGCGATCAAGGCGGCGAACCCCGACGCGATCGGCACCGTCCTCGGCGGTCACGGCATCACCGCGTGGGGCGACACCTCCGAGGAGGCCGAGGCCAACTCGCTGTGGATCATCCAGACAGCCGCCGACTACATCGCGGCGCATGGCCGGCCCGAGCCGTTCGGGGCGCGCATCGCGGCGAACGAGCCGCTGGCCCCGGCTGAGCGGAAGGCCAAGGCAGCAGCACTCGCGCCGACCATCCACGGGCTGGCCTCGACGGACAAGCCGCAGGTCGGCTCGTTCACCGACGACGACGCGGTGCTCGACTTCCTCGCGTCGTCCGAGCACACCCGTCTCGGCGCTCTCGGCACCTCCTGCCCGGACCACTTCCTGCGCACCAAGGTCAAGCCGCTCATCCTCGACCTCCCGGCCGACGCCTCCATCGAGGACTCGCTCGCCCGGCTGACGGAGCTGCACGAGCAGTACCGGGCCGAGTACACCGCGTACTACGAGCAGTACGCGACGCCCGAGTCCCCGGCCATGCGCGGCGCGGACCCGGCGATCGTGCTCATCCCGGGCGTCGGGATGTTCTCCTACGGCAAGGACAAGCAGACCGCACGGGTCGCCGGCGAGTTCTACATCAACGCGATCAACGTGATGCGCGGCGCGGAGGCGCTCTCGACGTACGCGCCCATCTCGGACGCCGAGAAGTTCAACATCGAGTACTGGTCGCTGGAGGAGGCCAAGCTCCAGCGGATGCCCAAACCGAAGTCGCACGCGGGCCGCATCGCGCTCGTCACGGGCGCGGCCTCCGGGATCGGCAAGGCCATCGCCACCCGGCTCGCGGCCGAAGGCGCGTGCGTCGTCATCGCCGACCTGGACCTCGCGAAGGCGCAGGCCGCCGCGGCCGAGCTGGGCGGCACGGACGTCGCGATCGGGGTGGCGGCGAACGTCACCAGCGAGGCCGACATCCAGGCCGGCATCCAGGAGGCGCTGCTGCAGTTCGGCGGCCTCGACCTGATCGTCAACAACGCCGGCCTCTCCATCTCCAAGCCGCTGCTGGAGACCACCGAAGCCGACTGGGATCTCCAGCACGACGTGATGGCCAAGGGGTCGTTCCTGGTCTCCAAGGCGGCAGCGAAGGTCCTCATCGAGCAGGGCCTCGGCGGCGACATCGTCTACATCTCCTCCAAGAACTCGGTGTTCGCGGGGCCGAACAACATCGCCTACTCGGCGACCAAGGCCGACCAGGCCCACCAGGTACGGCTGCTCGCGGCCGAGCTCGGCGACTACGGCGTGAAGGTCAACGGCATCAACCCCGACGGCGTCGTCCGCGGCTCCGGCATCTTCGCCGGCGGCTGGGGCGCCAAGCGCGCCGCGGTCTACGGCGTGCCGGAGGAGGAGCTGGGCAAGTACTACGCGCAGCGCACCCTGCTCAAGCGCGAGGTGCTGCCGGAGAACGTCGCCAACGCGGTCGCGGTGCTCACCTCCAGCGACCTCGATCACACCACCGGACTCCACATCCCCGTCGACGCGGGCGTCGCGGCGGCCTTCCTGCGATGAGTGCGGTGCGGGCGGGCACGGTCGCCGCGGTCGACCTCGGGGCGACCAGCGGGCGCGTCATGCACGCCCGCGTCGGCGCGAACACGCTGGAGCTGACCGAGGCGGCGCGCTTCCCGAACGCTCCCGTGCGGGTGCAGGAGGGCGGCCGCGAGGCGCTGCACTGGGACGTGACCGGGCTCCACGCCCACGTCCTGGACGGGCTTCGCGCAGTCGCCGACGCCGACCCCGGCCTCCGGAGCGTCGGCGTGGACGCGTGGGCCGTCGACTACGGCCTGCTGCGCGCCGGCCGCCTGCTCGGGGAGCCGTACCACTACCGCGACGAGCGCACCGCCGCGGGCGTCGAGCTCGTACACGCGCGCGTCGCGCCCGAGGAGCTCTACCGCGAGGGCGGCCTCCAGTTCCTGCCGTTCAACTCGCTCTACCAGCTCGCGGTCGACCAGGAGTCGGGGGCGCTGAAGGCCGCGGACGGGCTCCTGCTGGTCCCGGACCTGATCACGTACTGGCTGAGCGGCCAGTCCGTCGCCGAGCGCACCAACGCCTCCACCACCGGGCTGCTCACCGCCGATGGGTCGTGGAACGATGCGCTCATCGAGCGGCTGGGCCTTCGGCGCTCGCTGTTCCCGGCGCTCGTGGACGCCGGGACGCTCGTGGGCTCCCTGCTGCCGTCGCTCGGCCTCCCGTTCGCCGGGGCCGGTCCCGCGGTCACGGCAGTCGGCGCGCACGACACCGCGTCCGCCGTCGTCGCCGTGCCGATGGACGCCGCCCGCGCCGCGTACATCTCCTGCGGGACCTGGGGTCTGGTCGGCGTCGAACTGGAGGGCCGCGTCGTCAGCGACGCGGGCCGCGCCGCCAACTTCACCAACGAGGGCGGCGTGGACGGCCGCGTCCGCTACCTCCACAACGTCATGGGGCTGTGGCTGCTGAGCGAGTCCATCCGCGAGTGGCAGCGGCGCGGCCTCCCGGTGACCCTGGAGAGCCTGCTCGCCGAAGCCGCCGCGCTGCCGCGGCCGGCCGACCTGTTCGACGCGGACGACCCGCGGTTCATGGCGCCGGGCGACCTCCCGTCGCGCATCGCGGACTGGTTCGCCGAGCGCGGCCTCCGTTCCCCGGCGAGCCCGGCCGGGATGGTGCGGGTCATCGTGGAGAGCCTCGCGGAGGCCTTCGCGGCCTCCGTTCGCGCCGCCTCCGAACTGTCCGGCGTCCCGGTCGAGACGGTGCACATCGTCGGCGGGGGAGCGCGCAACGCCCATCTCTGCCAGGCGACCGCCGACCGGGTCGGCGTCCCCGTGCTCGCCGGGCCGGTGGAGGCCACGGCGCTCGGCAACGCGCTCGTCCAGGCCCGTGCCGTCGGACTCGTGTCCGGCGACCTGGAGACACTGCGTGCGCTCGTCGCCCGCAACCATGTGCCCGTGCGGTACGAGCCGGCGCGGGTGACTGTGCGTTGATGGTGCGCTGATGGAGCATCACGAGCGGGCGATCGAGCGGTACGTCGCGGACGTGTCCGCCGACCCGGAGGTGCTGGCGGTCGTCGTGAGCGGCTCGGTCGCGCGCGGGGCCGAGCGGGCGGACTCCGACGTCGACCTGTACCTGGTCGTCACCGAGTCGCGCTGGGACGAGGCGTACGCCGCGCGCCGCCTGATGTTCACCAGCACGGAGGGCATCGGCTACGACGAGGGCTACTTCGACGTCAAGCTGGCAACGCTGTCCTACCTGGACGACGCGGCCGAGCGCGGCGACGACCCGGTGCGGGACTCCTTCGCCTCCGCGCGGGTAGTGTTCAGCCGGGTGCCCGACCTCCCGGACCGCTTGGCGCGGGTGACGCAGGTCTCGGCGGCCGACTGGCGTGATCGTGTCGCGGGCTTCGTGGCGCAGTGCCGGCTGCACGGCGGCTACTTCCTCCCGCAGGCGCACGAGCACGGCGACCCGCTGCTGCTCGCGCACGCCTCCGTCCACCTGGTGACGTCGGCCGCGCGGGCGCTGCTCGCGCACAACCGGGTGTTCTTCCCCGGGCCGAAGTACCTGCGGGCGCGGGTGGCGGGGCTCGCTTCGGCGCCTCCCGGGTTCGGTTCCTTGCTCGATGACGTGATCGCTTCGCCATCGCCGACGACGGCCGCCGCGCTGCTGGAGGCCGTGGAGACGTTCGTGGGCGGCGCGCTGCCGCGCCACGAGACACTGTCGCGCTTCGTGCTCGACAACGAGCTCGCGTGGCGCTACCGCACAGCGCCGCCGGAGTACTCCTGATCGCACCCGCGCCCGACTCGTTCGGGGGCTTGGCGGACGCGCGAGCGTGAGCGAAGCTGACCTTCGTGCGATCGAGTGGAGGACCGAGGGTGACCATGCGCGGATCCGACCTCCGATCCCGGGTGACGCGGCGCTGGGCCGGCTACGTGGCGCTGCTGGTGGGCGCGTTGGTTACGCTCGCGACGACGACTGTCGCGCGGGTCGAACTGGCCGGGGCCGGGGCGGGTATCGAGCTGCTGATCGGCTCGATCGTGGTAGGGGGCGGCCTGGTCGCGTTCGTCGTGGGGGCCTGGCTGTGGTTCCTGCCGAGCGCGCGGCTCCGCGCCGAATTCGGTCGTCGCCATCCGGAGGCCGTGGTCGACATCGCGCGCCGCGACGACTTCCGGGGGCTCCTCGACGTCGATGAGCTGGGCATCGCCGAACGGGACCTCCCGTACTTCGTGGTCCTCGTCGCCGACGGCGTGGGAATCGTCGCCTGGGCCGCCGGGGACCCGGGAACTGCACCGCGCCGCCTCACGACCGTCACGTGGGACCGGCTCGGGCCGCTGGAGCTGTCCGCCACACCCGACACGCTGCCGCTCTACGTCGTCGAGACGACCGTCGACGGCGATGCCTGGCTGCAACTCACCTTCGGCGGCATCGTCCCGCGGTCGTACCCCCGCTCGCTGAGTTCGCTCGAAGCGCTGGAGGCCGTCCGGACCGCCGCCGACTCCGGGGTGCGCCCGTGACCCGGACCAGGCTGCTCACGATCGCCGGCGTCTGCGGCGCCGTCGTCATCGTGCTGCTGTTCCTCCAACCCGCGTTTCCGTCCGCTCCGCTGCTGCCCGTTGCCCTGGTCGTCGGGTTCGTCGGCGCGCTCATCGCCCGGGCGCTGTGGTGGAGTGACCGCGACTAGCCGCGCCCTGGACGCCCGACCACGCACCCGCTACGCTCATCAACGGTCCAGGACCGCGGAGGAGGTGAGCACTGTGATCGACCACACATACGGGTGCTCCCCGTCCTCGCATCGAGCGGCGACTGATCGACCGGTCGCCGGGAGCGCCAGCAGGCAGCTTTCGAAAGGCGACCATCATGAACCTCTTCACTGACGACACCACCGTGGACGGCGTCCGCCGCCGCGGCTTCCTCCTGGAGGGCGTCCCCGGCGTCCTCTGGACCACTCCCGCCGCTACCCCCGGCGCGCCGCTGATCCTCTCGGGTCATGGCGGCGGCCTCCACAAGGAGGCTCCCGGGCTGGTGGCCCGCGCCCGGCGACTCGTCCTCGACCATGGCTACGCCGTCGCCGCGATCGACGCGCCTGGGCACGGCGACCGTCCGCGCCCGGCGCGCGACCAGCAGTGGGTCGACGCCATGCTCGACGCCCGCGAGCGGGGCGAGCCGCTCGATCCCGTCATCGCCGAGTACAACGCCTCGCTCGCCGAGCGGGCCGTGCCGGAGTGGCGGGCGACGCTCGACGCGCTCCAGCAGCTCGACGACATCGGCGCCGGCCCGGCGGGGTTCACCGGGATGACGCTGGCCTCGGCCATCGGCATCCCGCTCGCCGCCGCCGAGCCGCGCATCCGCGCCGCCACCTTCGGCGGGATCGCGGCGCACCGCTTCGTCCTCGACGCAGCGCGGGAGGTGAGCATCCCGATCGAGTTCCTGTTCCCGCTGGACGATGCGGAGATCACCCGGGAGTCCCAGCTCGAACTGTTCGACGCGTTCGCCTCGGCCGAGAAGACGCTGCTCGGGTTCCCGGGCAGCCACTTCCGGGTGCCCGCCGAGCGGCTGGACACGGGGCTCTTCCCGCGCGTGTTCGGGTGACGCGTGCGGGGACGCGGCGTCCGTCGCGTCCCCGCATGGCGCTTGCCTGTCGACGCCCCGCAGCGTAGTTTCGCGCCAGAGGGGAGGCCGCCATGAGCGACGCCGACGCCACCACTTTCACGATCCGCCCGCTCGACACCTCCACCTGGGACGCCTTCGTCGCGCTCTGCGACCGGCACGGCGGCGGCGGATTCGGCGGCTGCTACTGCACCTGGTTCCACCGCGACGCCCACTCGGCGCCGGGGTCGCAGCCCGAGCGGCCTGCCGACTTCACCAGGGAGTTCAAGCACGACCTCGTAAAAGCCGGGGACGCGCACGCCGCGCTCGTCTTCGACGGCGACCGCGCCGTCGGCTGGGCGCAGTTCGGGAGCCCAGAGGAGCTGCCCGGGATCTACCACCGCAAGCAGTACCTGGAGACGGCGACCAGCCTCCCGGACTACCGGATCACCTGCATCTTCGTCGACCGCGCCTACCGCGGCCGGGGCGTCGCCCGCGTCGCGATCGCCGGTGCGCTGGAGTTGATCGCCTCGGCCGGCGGCGGCGTGGTCGAGAGCTATCCGCGCGAGACCGACAAGCGCATCTCGCCGTCGTTCCTCTACAGCATGACCCGCCAGGTCTTCGAGGACGCCGGCTTCGAGTACGACCGCCCGAAGGGCACCGTCAACTGCGTCATGCGCACCACCGTCCCCGCCGACGCGAACGGAGGAGATCCCTCACGCCCCACCGCCCCACGACGGTAAACGGAGGACATCCCGCTCCAGCCACCCCGAATCTCCTCCGCTGCCGACGCCCCAAGGCCGACGGCCGCCGCGGCGAACGGAGGAGCCCCGCCCCGAACGGCCACGGATGTCCTCCGTTGCCTGCCGACACGCGGACGGGCAGCGCCGATCTCCTCCGTTGCCGACGGCCGCTCAGCTTGCGCGCGTCGCGGTGACCTCGGTCTCCTCGAGCTCTTCGCGAGCTTCCTCGCGCGGGCTGAGGACGACGCGAGGCCTGAGCCCCGAGAACCGCACCCGCATCCCGCGGTACTTCACGAGGTAGAACACACCCACCAGCGCCGCCGCGAACCCGCTCGCGCCGCCGACGCCCATCGCCCAGCGCGGGCCGAACGTGTCGGCCACCCAGCCGACGATCGGCGCGCCGACCGGAGTGCCGCCCATGAAGATCGCCATGTAGATCGCCATGACCCGGCCGCGCAGCATCGGGTCGGTGGTCATCTGCACGGTCCCGTTCGCGGTGGTCATCAGGGTCTGCGACGAGACGCCGATGATGATGAGCGCGAGCGCGAACAGCCAGTAGGTGGGCATCACCGCGGCGATCACACAGCCGGCGCCGAAGAACGCCGCTCCCGCGAACAGCAGCGAGACGCGCGGCCGCTCGCGGCGGGCCGACAGCAGCGCGCCGACCACCGACCCGATCGCCATGATGGAGGACAGCAGCCCGTACTCGCCCGCGCCCTGATGGAACACGCTCACCGACATGGTCGAGATGAAGATGGGGAAGTTGAGCCCGAAGGTCCCGATCAGGAACACCATCACCAGGATGACCACGATGTCGGGCCGCAGCCGCACGTAGCGGAAGCCGTCGACCAGCCCACCGCGCGAACGCTTGGCCCGCTCGGTCCGGTACAGCTTCTCCTTGCGCAGCAGCATCAGCGACAGCAGCACGGCGCCGAACGTGGCCGCGTTGATCAGGAACACCCAGCCCGCGCCGACCGCGGCGGTCAGGAGGCCGGCGACGGCAGGGCCGAGGAGCCGGGCCATGTTGAACGACGCCGAGTTGAGCGCCACCGCATTGGACAGGTTCGGCCCGGCCACGAGCTCCGACACGAAGGTCTGCCGCGCCGGAGCGTCGAACGCGGCGACCACGCCGAGCAGCAGCGCGAACACGTACACGTGCCAGAGCTGCACCACCCCGGTCACGGTCAGGATGCCGAGCCCCAGACCGAGCAGCCCCATCATGCCCTGCGTCATCATCAGCAGCTTGCGCCGGTCGAGGTGGTCGGCCGCCCAGCCGGTAACCGGCAGGAGGATGAGCTGCGGCCCGAACTGCAGCGCCATGACGAACCCGACCGCCGCCGCGTTGTTGTGGGTGAGCTGGGTGAGGACGATCCAGTCCTGCGCCGTGCGCTGCATCCAGGTGCCGACGTTGGAGACGAGGGCGCCGCCGGCCCAGATGCGGTAGTTGACCCCGGCGAGGGAACGGAACATGGCGCTCACGAGTCGGCGATCTCCCTCATGATGGCCGCGGCCTCGGCGAGGGTCTCGCGCTGCTCGGGGGTGAGCGTGCGCAGGCGCTGGTTCAGCCAGGCGTCGCGGCGGCGGCGCGTCTCGGTGACGAGCCGGAGGCCGGACTCGGTGGGGACGACGATCACCTTGCGCCCGTCGACCGCGTCCGCGGTGCGCTGCACGTAGCCGGCCTGCTCCAGGTGGTTCACGGTGCGGTTCATGGAGGGCGGGGTCACGCGCTCGTGCTCGCTCAGCCTCCCGATCGTCCCGGAGCCCTCGCGGACGAGGAACGCGAGCGTGGAGGTCTGCGTGTCGCTCAGCTCGTCGTCCTCCTTCTCGGCGCGCAGGCGTCGCCCCAGACGCGCAACGGCGATGCGCAGCGCGCTGCTGAGGTCGTGCGTCGAGAGGCGTCCCATAGATAGTTAGCCTAACAAATTAGGCTGGCTAAATAAACCGCGTTCGCCCACGGCGTGCCAGGGGGCGTGCCAGACTGAGCGCGTGCAGCGAGAGTTCAGCGCCGACGACGGCCTCCGCATCTTCTTCGACGTGTACCCGGCCGAGCGCCCGCGAGCCGCCGTGCAGGTGGCGCACGGGGTGGGGGAGCACGCCGGCCGCTACCGCGAGCTCGCCGAGCACCTCGTCGCCGAGGGGTACACCGTGTACGCCGACGACCACCGGGGCCACGGCCGCACCGGGATGGAGCAGTGGCACGGCGACGCGAGCAAGCTCGGGAGGCTCGGCCCGGGCGGGCTGCGCGGCGCCCTCCGCGATCTGCGCACGTTCGGCCGGCTCATCCGCGACGAGAATCCGGACCTCCCGCTGGTGTTCATCGGCCACAGCTGGGGCTCGCTGATGGGCCAGATGGCCCTGAACCACCACGCCGACGAGTACGACGCGGCGGTGCTCTCCGGCACCGCCTACCGGATGATCGGCTCGATGAACGGCGGCGACCTGAACAAGCGGCACGCCCACCTCGGCACCACCGGGGCGGAGTGGCTGAGCCGCGACCCGGCTGTGGCGCAGGCGTTCGTGGACGACCCGCTGTGCACGCTCGTCCCGCTGCAGAAGCTGTTCGGGATGGCCGACGCCGCCCGGCTGATCGGGCGCCCGGCGCGGCACCTGGCCCGCGACCTCCCGCTGCTCATCGCGGTCGGCGGGGACGACCCGCTGGGAGGCCCGGCCTCCGCCCGCAAGCTCGAGCGCTCGTACCGCACCCGCTCGGGCCTGAGCGACGTGACGACCATCGTCTACCCCGGCGCCCGCCACGAGATCTTCAACGAGACCAACCGTGCAGAGGTCTTCGCCGACGTCACCGCCTGGCTCGACCCCCGCCTCCCGGCCCGCACCTGAGCAGCAATCTCTTCCGGACTTGTGTACGCGACACGCCGTCGTCGGGCGTGCACAAGTCCGGAAGAGATAGCTGGATGCGCGACGGTTCTAGGCTGGGGTCATGCATGGTGAGTACAAGGTCCCTGGCGGCAAGCTCGTCGTGGTCGACCTGGAGGTGGAGGACGGCCTGATCGCCGGCTTCCGGTTGGCGGGCGACTTCTTCCTGGAGCCCGACTCCGCCTTGGAGGCGATCGACGCCGCCGTCAACGGCCTCCCCGCCGAGACCGACTCCAAGACCATCGCCGCCGCCGTGAAGGACGCCCTCCCCGAGGGCGCGTCGCTGCTCGGCTTCTCGCCGGAGGCCGTCGCCGTCGCTGTGCGCCGCGCGCTCGCCCGCGCGACGAGCTGGCGCGACTACGACTGGCAGATCGTCCACGCCAAGGCCGTCTCCCCGCTCATGCACCTGGCCCTCGACGAGGTGCTGACCACCGAGGTCGGCGAGGGGCGCCGCGGCCCGACCCTCCGCATCTGGGAGTGGGACCGGCCCGCCGTCGTCATCGGCAGCTTCCAGTCGGTGAAGAACGAGGTCGACCCCGTGAACGCAGAGAAGTACGGCGTCGAGGTGGTCCGCCGCATCACCGGCGGCGGCGCGATGTTCATGGAGGCCGGCTCCGTCGTCACCTACTCGATCTACGCTCCCGCCGACCTGGTGCAGGGGATGAGCTTCGCCGACAGCTACGCGTTCCTGGACGAGTGGGCCATCATCGCGCTCAAGTCGCTGGGGATCGACGCGAGCTACGTCCCGCTCAACGACATCACCAGCCCGAAGGGCAAGATCGGCGGCGCCGCCCAGAAGCGTCTCGGCTCCGGCGCGGTGCTGCACCACGTGACGATGAGCTACGACATGGACGGCCAGAAGATGACGGAGGTCCTCCGCATCGGCCGCGAGAAGATCAGCGACAAGGGCATCACCAGCGCGGCCAAGCGCGTCGACCCGCTTCGCAGTCAGACCGGGCTCAGCCGCGCCGAGATCATCGAGCAGATGAAGACGACGTTCCGCAGCCTGTACGGCGCGACGGACGGCGACCTCACCGAGGCGGAGTACGCAGAGGCCGAGCGGCTCGTGACGTCGAAGTTCGCGACGGAGGAGTGGCTCTACCGGGTGCCCTGACCCTGGCGGCGCCGGCCCGGCGAGCTTGGTGGTTCCTGTGCGTCCGCGGAGCGTTCAGAACCGTCCGGTACCCTGGACGGCGTGAATTGGTGGGCCGTGGTCGTGGTGGTGGGCATCGTCGCGGTGATCGTGACGGGTGTGAGGCTCGGCTGGATCGACCTCTCCAACAAGGCCAATCGCGGCTCCAACAGCATGAGCGGCGCGATCGGAGGCTCGTTCGACGAGATCTTCGCGCCGACGCGCCACGAGGCCCAGCAGGAGCTCGACCGCCAGTCGTTCCTCCCGGCGCCCGCCCCGCTCCCCGGCGACGGCGGCGACGCGGGTGCGTGGGGCGCCGGCAAGATCACGATCGACGTCGGCTCGGCCGGCCGGGGTCAGCGCGCCGAGGGCCGCGCGCCCTCCGAGGAGGGTCGCGCCACCACGCGCACGACCGCCTCCCACCGCGCCTGACGCAGCCGGCGCCTCAGCGGTGCTGCAGCGCCTGGTACTCGGGGTGGTCGGCGAGCCAGCGCCGCACGTACGGGCAGGTGGCGACCACCCGCAAGTCGGTCCGGTCGCGCACGTCGTCGAGCGCCGTCTGGACGAGCTGGGAGGCCATCCCTCGTTCGCGCTTCTCGGGGTCGACCTCCGTGTGCACGAACACGATCGCGTCGTCGCGGAGCTCGTATTCGGCGATCCCGATGACCTCGCCGTCCTTCAGCAGGGCGTAGCGCGACTGGCCGGGCTGGTTCTCGACGGTGAGGGTCATGCGGCCAGGCTACCCGTCCGGCCGCCGCGCACCGGCGCATGCGGGAGAATGGAGGACATGTCAGAGCCCGTCGCCGCCACGCAGCCGCTGTGGCTCCCCGACGGGCCGAGCACGGTCGTCCACGGCGACAACCTGGAGGTCGTCGCGGGCCTGCCCGACGGAGCCTTCCAGCTCATCTACCTCGACCCGCCCTTCAACACCGGCCGGTCGCAGGCGCGGCAGCGAACGACCGCGGTACGCACGGAGGCCGGCGTCGGCAGCGTCATCGGCTTCAAGGGCCGCAGCTACGAGCGCATCAAGGGCGACATCCTCAGCTACGACGACCGCTTCGAGGACTACTGGGGCTTCCTGGAGCCGCGGCTGATCGAGGCGTGGCGCCTCCTCGCCGACACCGGCACCCTGTACCTGCACCTGGACTACCGCGAGTCGCACTATGCGAAGGTGCTGCTCGACGCACTGTTCGGCCGGGAGTCCTTCCTCAACGAGATCGTCTGGGCGTACGACTACGGCGCCAAGGCGAAGAACCGCTGGCCGGCGAAGCACGACACCATCCTCGTGTACGTGAAGAACCCGGGCTCGTACTACTTCGACTCGTCCGCCGTCGACCGCGAGCCATACATGGCGCCCGGCCTGGTCACCCCCGAGAAGGCCGAGCTCGGCAAGCTGCCCACCGACGTGTGGTGGCACACCATCGTGTCCCCGACCGGGCGCGAGAAGACCGGTTACCCCACGCAGAAGCCGGAGGGCGTCCTCCGCCGAATCGTCCAGGCGTCGAGCCGGGACGGCGATTGGGTGCTCGACTTCTTCGCCGGGAGCGGGACGACGGGCGCGGTCGCGGCGGCACTGGGCCGGCGGTTCGTGCTGGTCGACAGCAGTCCGGACGCGGTCGCGGTGATGCGCGCGCGGTTCGGCGCCCAGCCTGAGGTGCGTTTCGTCGGCTGACCGCCTCGGCGAATGGCGACTCAGGCGGGAGCCTCGACGTGCGCCTTCAGCGCCCGCATCGTGCGCCGGCTCTCCCTGGCCGCCATCATCGCGAACATCGGCTCGACGGCGCGGTACACGCCGTGCGTGGTGAGCTGGCCGATCCGGGTGACGCGCGTGACGCCTCCCCGGTCTTCGACCCCGTACACGATGAGCGCGTCGACGCGCCCGGACGGCTTGGACTGGTGGAAACGCAGCTCATGGTCGGGGACGTCATCGATCAGCTCGCCGCGCATCCGCCCGACCATCGTCGAGTCGACGTAGGTCGCGGAGTCCGGCACGGGGACGGTGGATGCCGCGGTGGGCACGCGGGTCCCGCGGTAGACCAGCGAGTGGCCGAGCCATGCGGGGTATGCGTCGACCGCCCGCAGGGTCGCGTAGACGTCGTGCGCCGGCGCGTCGATCTGGATGGTGTCGGTGAAGCTCTTCATGGCGCCCGTCCTACACCGTGCGGGACGGGTTGCGCACTGGCAATCTCCCTGCGACGATCCGGTTCCTTCATGGAAGTTCCCGGGGACGGTGTGGAAGGGTTGTCTACTATGCGACCCGCGCCCCTCCGTCTGCTCCCGTTCGTCTGGGGTGCGCTCGGGACGGCCGTGATGTTCGTCGCGATCTACCTGTTCTTCGTGCAGAGCTACATCGGCCAGGTGATCGACGAGCGGTCCTTCGCCGGCGCGGACGAGTGGAAGGGCAACCTGATCGACTTCGCGCACGCGTTCCTCAACGCGCTGCCCGTCGCGGCCGTCGTGGCCGGCGCGATCATCGCGGTGATCATCGTCCTGGTGCGGCGCAACTGGCTGGTGTTCGCGGTCGCCGTCGGCGCGGCCATCGCGGCGAACGTGAGCACCCAGGTGCTGAAGTATTCGATCCTCTCCCGTCCGGAGAAGGGCGTGGACGCCGGCCTCGCGAACTCGCTGCCGTCCGGTCACACCTCGGTCGCGGCCTCGGCGGCGCTCGTCGTCTTCCTGGTCGCGTCGCCGCGCCTGCGGCCGCTCGCCGCGGTGCTCGGATCGGTCTTCACCATCGCCGCCGGCGCCTCCACGCTGGTCGAGCAGTGGCACCGGCCGAGCGACGTCATCGCCGGGATGCTCGTCGTGGCGTTCTGGGGGTGCATCGCCGGGATCGTCCTCGCCGCGCTGCGCCTGCGCCCGGCCGACCCGCCCGTGCGGTCGAAGCTGTGGGCGCTGGTCTGGATCGCCGCCGCCACCGGCGTCGTCGCCGCGGTGGCGCTCGTCGTCACCTACAACTCCACCCAGAACGGCACAGAGCACCTCTTCATCGCGTACGCCGGCGGCGTCACCGCGATCGCGACCACGGGATTCTTCCTCGCCGTGATCGGCAACCGCCTCTACCGCGCCCTCGCCTGACCGCAGCCATCCCTTCCGGAGCTATGTACGCGACACGCCGGTGCCGGGCGTACACAACTCCGGAAGAGATTGCGTCGGGCTAGGAGCTCTGCCGGACGACGAGCTCGGTCGGGAGGAGGGTGACGCGCTCGACCGGCTCCCCGGCGAGCCGGCGGACGAGCACGCGGGCCATCGCCTCGCCGAGGCCGATGGACGGCTGGTGCACCGTCGTGAGCGGCGGCGTCGCCGTGAGTCCGAAGTTGTCGTCGTCGAAGCCGACCACCGCGATGTCGCCGGGGATGCTGAGCCCCGCCTCGTGGATGGCCGAGTACGCGCCCGCCGCCATCTGGTCGTTCGCCGCGAAAAGGCCGTCGATCGGGCGGCCGGTCGCGAGCAGCCGGCGCATGGCCTCCATGCCGGAGTACGGCGAGAAGTCGCCGTACTCGACCAGCGTGTGGTCCAGCCCGTGCGCGTCCAGCGCCCGGCGCCAGCCCGTGTAGCGGTCGAGGCCGGCCGGCATGTCCTGCGGGCCGGTGATGAGCGCGATGTTCCTGCGGCCGCGCGCGATCAGGTGCTCCGCAGCCCCCGCCGAGCCCGCGACGTTGTCCACGTCCACGAAGTACGACTCGTGCTGGGCCTCGCTCACCGGCCGGCCGCCGAACACGATCGGCAGCGTCGAGCCGAGCTGCGCGTACGAGTGGTCGCCGGAGTGGTGGGAGACCACGAGCGCGCCGTCCACGTTGCCGCCCATCAGGTAGCGGCGGGTCTTGTCGGGGTTGGTCTCCGACGAGATGACCATATTGAGCGTGTACTCGGTGTCCGCCAGGCTGAGCGCGACGCCCTGAACGATGGACGCGAAGAACGGGTCGGCGAACACCTTGGCCGTCGACTCCGGAACCACCAGCGCGATCACCTGCGTGCGGCGGGAGGCCAGCGAGCGCGCGGCGCGGTTCGGCACGTAGTTGAGGTCGGAGATGGCACGGGTGACGGCCTCCACGACCTCCGGAGTCACCTTGGTGGACCCGTTCACGACACGGGACACGGTCGCCCGGGAGACGCCCGCGCGCGCGGCCACGGCCTCCAGGGTGGGCACAGTGCGGCCGTCCACCTGCTCCGTCGTCATGGGGTCCTCTCCTCGGGCCTCTCGGGCGTCGGGCGTCGGTCGACGCCCGACCCATGTTAGGCGTGTGCCGCGGCAGGTCCAGTGGGCACGCCCACGACCTCGGCGGTGCGTGCCGCCTCCGCGATGCGGGCCTCCGTGATGACGCGCGCGTACGCCCGCCCGGAGTCCTTGACCGTGCGCTCCAGCGTGTCGTAGTCGACGTGCACGATCCCGAACCGCTTCGCGTAGCCCCACGCCCACTCGAAGTTGTCGAGCAGCGACCAGACGAAGTACCCGCGCACGTCGGCGCCCTGCTCGATCGCCTCCCTGACCGCGTCCAGGTGATCGAGGATGTACGCCTCCCGCTCCAGATCGCGGATGCGCCCGTCGTCGTCCACGACGTCGTCGTACGCTGCGCCGTTCTCGGTGATGTAGAGCGGAGGCAGCGCCGGGTACTCCGCCGTCAGCCGCACCAGCAGGTCCCGGAGGCCATTCGGGTTGACCTCCCAGCCCATCGCGGTGGTCGGCAGGTCGCGGGACGGGAACGTGACGAACTCGCTGCCGACGAACGGCGACGACTTGGGCCGGTCGGTCGGCACCGGCGCGTGAACGGTGTCCGCGGGCAGCGGCCGGCCGCTGACGTTGTCGTCGTGGTAGTGGTTCACGCCGAGGAAGTCGATCGGCTGCCGGATGACGCCGAGGTCGCCGTCGTGCACCAGCTCCTCGAAGCGGTGCTCGCGGAGGTCCTCCAGCACGTCCGCCGGGTACGTCCCGTCGAGCAGCGGGTCGAGGTACATCCGGTTCCAGAGGCCGTCGATGCGGCGGGCGGCGTCCAGGTCGCGGGCGTCCTCCGGGTCGTCGGGGATCGCGTTGGTCAGGTTGAGCGTGATGCCGACGTGCAGCGCCTCGAAGCGCCCCTCGTGCTCCCCGGCCAGGTCGCGGATGGCTGCGGCGGCGAGACCGTGCGCGAGGTGCTGGTGGTGGAGGGCGGCCAGTGCCGCGCGCGGCTCCCGGCGGCCCGGCGCGTGCTCGCCCGCCGCGTACGCGATCAGGGACGAGCAGAGCGGCTCGTTGAACGTCGTCCAGTGCGTCACCCGGTCGCCGAGGGCGTCGTACACGGCGACCGCGTAGTCGCGGAAGCGGTACGCCGTCTCCCGGGTCGCCCAGCCGCCGCGCTCCTCCAGCGCCTGCGGCAGATCCCAGTGGTAGAGCGTCAGCCAGGGCAGGATGTCCGCCTCCAGCAGCTCGTCGACGAGCCGGCTGTAGAAGTCCAGCCCGGCCCGGTTGACCGAGCGGTCGCCGGGCTTGACCCGTGCCCACGAGGTGGAGAAGCGGTACGACTGGAGGCCGAGCTCCCGCATGAGCGCGACGTCCTGCGGTACGCGGTGATAGTGGTCGATCGCGCGCTCGGGGGTCTCGCCTCCCGCGATCGCGCCGGGGACCCGGGCGAACGCGTCCCAGATCGAGTCCTCCTTGCCGTCCTCGTGCGCGGCGCCTTCGATCTGGGCGGCCGCGGTGGCGGAGCCCCAGAGGAAGCCGGCGGGCCAGGCGGCGGTGGAGTCGTCGGTCATTATTAGCCTTTCACCGCGCCGGCCATGATGCCGGAGACAAGCTGCCGGCCGGCGAGCACGAAGAGGATGAGCAGGGGGATGGTCGCGAGCACCGCGCCGGCGAGCACGATCGAGTAGTCGACGTACTTGGCGGACTGGAGCTGGCTCAGTGCGACCTGCAGGGTCGGGTTCTGCGGGGCGACCAGCAGCGGCCAGAGGTAGTCGGTCCACGCGGTCATGAACGTGAACAGGCCGAGGATGGCCATGGCCGGCCGGGCCGCGGGGACGCCGACATGCCAGAAGGTGCGGATCATGCTGGCGCCGTCCACCCGGGCGGCCTCGATGAGTTCCTCCGGGATGACGTCCACGAGGTACTGCCGCATGAAGAACACGCCGAACGCCGTGACGAGGGTCGGCACGATCACCGCGCCGAGGGTTCCCGTCCAACCGAACTGCTTCATCACCATGAAGAGCGGGATGATGCCGAGTTGGGTCGGCACGGCGAGCGTCCCGACGACGAACACCAGCAGTCCCTCGCGGCCGCGGAACCGCAGCTTCGCGAACGCGTACCCGGCGAGCGTCGAGAAGGAGACGACGGACACCGTGATGACGGTGGAGACGATGATCGAGTTGCCGAGCGCCTGCCAGAACGGCACGGTGTCGAGCACGGCGCCCACGTTCGTCCAGAACTGGCCGCCCGGCAGCAGCGGAGGCCACGTCGAGGTGAGCACGGTGCTGTTGCTGGAGCCGGCGACGAACGACCACCACAGCGGGTAGGCGCCGCCGACGAAGATCGCGAGCAGGATGCCGTAGGTGAGGAAGCCGGGGCGCCGGTCGATGCCGAGGGCGCGGCGGCGCGGGGCGCGCTGCGTGGCGGGGGTGCGAGTCGCGGTGGTCATACGTTCTTCTCCTCGCTCGCCGCGGCCAGCGCCAGGGCGCCCTCGGCGCTCGCCGCAGCCTCGGCGTCGGAAAGGGATGCGGTGTCGGCGGTGGAGCCCGCAGCCGCCCGGCTCCGCGCCAACCGCTTGGCCGTCCGCGACCGGTGCACGCGGGCCTCGGTGGAGGCGATCCGCCGCGAGATCAGGAAGTTCAGCACGCCGAACAGCACGATGATGAGGAACAGCATCCACGCGATCGCGGACGCCCTCCCGAAGTTCTGCCGGTTGAACGCCATGTCCCACAGGTAGAGCACGGTGGTCTGGTACTGGCGCTGCGGGCCTCCCGGCACCGCGCTCGACGGGTTGAACAGCTTGGGCTCTGTGAAGATCTGGAGTCCGCCGATCGTCGCGGTGATGATCACGAAGATCATGGTCGGCCGGATGCTCGGCAGCGTGATCGAGAAGAACCGGCGGAACGATCCCGCACCGTCCAGCGCCGCCGACTCGTGGATGTCGCGCGGCACCGCCTGCATCGCTGCGAGGAGGATGAGCGCGTTGTAGCCGGTCCAGCGCCAGTTGACCATCGTCGCGATCGCGATGTGCGACGGGAAGGTCTCGGTCTTCCACATGATCGGGTGGAGGCCGACGGCCTGGAGGATGTTGTTGATCAGCCCGTACTTCTCGTCGAACGCGCTCGAGAAGATCAGCGTGACGGCGACGGGGGTGACGACGTAGGGGAGCAGCACGCTCATCCGCCAGAAGGTCTTCGCCCGGAGGTTCTGGTCGAGCATCGCGGCGATGAACACGGCGGCGATGAGCTGCGGGATGGCGGAGAGCAGGAAGATGCTGACCGTGTTGAAGAGCGAGTTCCAGAAGAACGGGTCCTTCAGCTCGGTGACGTAGTTGGCGAAGCCGACCCACTGGCCGGGGCCGGTGAGCAGGTTCCAGTTGTTGAGCGAGACGACGAACGTGTAGATCAGCGGGAACAGGCCGACGAGGGCGAAGAGCACGAAGAACGGCGCGATGTAGAAGTACGGCGACGCCTTGACGTCGAAGCGGCTGAGCTTCTGCTTGAACGTGAGCGCCCGGTCGTCGCGGTCGCGCGGGGCCGCTGCGGGGGCGGCCTCCGGGGTGCGGGTGACGGTGGTCATGCGGTTCTCCGTGGGGGAGGGGAGCGGATGGTTCGAGTGGAGGGTTCGGGCCCCGCCGCCGACAGCAGCGGGGCCCGACTGGTGAGGTGTACTACTTGTTGACGACGAGCTGGTTCAGCAACGTCATCGCGTTGGCCCAGGCCTGGTCGCCGTTCGCCTTCTTCGAGTCGAGCTGCTGCACCGACGGGCCGAAGACCTGGGACTGGATGACCGAGTCGTCCGGTCCCTTGTACTGTGCGACGACGCCCTTCGCGCGCTCCGCCAGGATCTGGCCGACGGGGGCGTTGTTGAAGAACTTCGTCAGGTCGCTCGCGCCGGTCACTCCGGGGTCGGACTGCGCCGCGGTGACCGAGGGGAACGTGCCGGCCGCCTGGAAAGTGGCGACCTGCGACTTGGCCGAGGTGAGCCACGCGGCGAGGGCCGCGGCCTCCTTCGGGTGCTTGGACTGCTTCGGGACCGTCAGGAACGAGCCGCCCCAGTTGGCCGCGCCGCCCGGGAACACGTTGGCGAAGTCCCAGCCGGTGGAGGCGTCGCCGCCGCCGGCCTTGACCTGGCCCTGCACGACGCCGAGCATCCAGCCCGGGCAGACGAACGTGGCGAACGAGCCGTCGGTGAAGGCCTTGCCCTTGCCCCAGTCCCACTGGGTCTGGTTGGAGGAGAGGCCCGCAGCGGCGCCGCCGGCGAGCTGCGCCCACAGCGCCTTGAGGTCGCTGTTGTTCTCGATGTTGAGCTTGCCGTCCTTGGTGTAGTAGCCCTCCGGCTGCTGGTTCACCATGGCGTTCCACAGGAAGCCGGACTGGTCGTAGAACGCCTTGCCGGTCGCCGCGTGGTACTGCTCGCCGACCTTGAAGTAGTCGGCCCAGGTGGCGTTGTCGCCGCCGAACAGCTTGGCGACGGAGTCGCGGTCGCTGGGCAGGCCCGCCGCGGCGAAGAGCTTGCTGTTGTAGCAGAGGCCCTCCGGTCCGATGTCGGTGCCGTAGCCGATGATGCGGCCGTTCTTGTCGGTGGCCTGCTTCAGCTTCCAGTCGACCCAGCGGCTCTTGATGTCGTTGGCGCCGTAGTCCTTGAGGTCGTTGAACTGGTCGGAGACCTGCATGACCTTGGAGAGCCAGCCTTCTTCGACCGCCTGGACGTCGGGGAGCCCGCTGCCTGCGGCCTCCTTGGTCTGCCAGTCGGTCAAGGCGTTGTCACCGGTGTCGATGTTGGTCGCCTTGATCTTGATCCCCGGGTGCTCCTTCTCGTACTGCGAGTAGAGCTTGTCGAAGCCCATCGTGCCGAACGTCGTGACGGTCAGCGTGATGGGATTCGAGCTGGTTCCTGCGTCGCTGCCGCTCGCTGAGCAGCCAGTCGCGAGGAGGGCGAACGAGGCCGTGGCGGCGACTGCCGCAGCGACCTTGGTGCGTCGTGAAAGCTTCACGGATCACTCCCTTGTGCGTGTGTGTGCGTGGTCTGGTGTGACCAGTGAGAGCGCTCTCTTTGAAGGCCATGAGAGCGCTCTCACGGGTTGGATGAGAATGTAGATCGATGAGGATCGTCTTGTCAAGCGCGCCTGTGGTCGCGCTCTCATCGTTGAAAACACAGGATTTGTTGACCGTGCGGCGAAATGCGCGGGATTCCGCGTACCCGCGGTCCGCGGCGTGATCGAACCGTGATCTTGAATGTGCGTCTTTTAGATAGACTGATCTACCTAGACAGGGGAGGGGCGCCGATGGCGGAGTCCGCGCGCAACACCGGTGCCCGCACGGGCGCGGCGCGCCGCCGCATCCTCGAAGCGGCCGCCCGCAGGTTCTATGCCGACGGCATCGCCGCCACCGGGATCGACGCGATCACCGCCGACGCCGCCGTCGCGAAGATGAGCCTCTACAACAACTTCGCCTCCAAGTCGGCGCTGGTCTCGGCCGTGCTGGAGGCCCGCCACGCCGAATGGCTCGCCCTCTACGCCCGCCGCGCACGCCGGACGCCGGACCCGCTCACGCGCGTCCTCGCCGTCTTCGACGCCTACCTCGACCAGGCCGCGCTCGCGCCCGAGCCGGGCTACCGCGGCAGCGGCCTCCTGAACGCCGCCGCCGAACTACCGCTCGGCGACCCCGGCCGTGAGACCGTGCGCCGCCACCTGGCGGAGGTCGACGCCATCCTCGCGGCCGGCCTCCGCGAGCTCACCGACCGCGCCCGCGCCGAGCGGATCGCGCAGCACCTCTCCTACGTGCTGAACGGCGCCCTGGTCCGCGCCGGCCTGGAGGCCGACCGCCGCCGCCTCCGCGACGCCCGCGCCCTGGCCGTCGACGTGCTCGCCACTCTCTGACCCCGCGCACATTCGGCACGAATGTCGCCTTTCGCGCCCCCATTCACGACATTCGGCACGAATCGCGACTCCCGCCCGCGCGCACATTCGGCACGAATGGTGCGTTTGGTGCGCGCATTCACGACATTCGGCACGAATGTGCGGCCCTGGTGCGCGGGCGGGTGGGGAGGCAGACTGGACGCGCTTCGGGAGACGAGGGGAGGTGCGCGGGATGCCGGTCATCATCCTCGTGGGGTTCGCGGCGGTCGCACTCTGGTCGCTCGTCGCGCACCGGTTCGAGCGGTACGGGATCGCCGGGCCGGCGGCGCTCGCGGTGCTCGGCTCGATCGTCGTGCTCGTGGACGTGAAGGGCTTCACCGAGGCCATCGACAGCGACGTCGCCCAGCACGTGGTCGAGTTGATCCTCGCCGTGCTCCTCTTCGTCGATGCGTGCGAGGTGCGCGGCGGCATCTTCGGCGGCCAGGGCCGGAGCCTCGCGCGGCTGGTGCTGATCGCCCTCCCGCTGTCGCTCGCGCTCGTGGTGGTGACCGGCGCCTGGCTCCTGCCCGCGCTCAACGTCTTCGTGCTGATCGCCATCGCCTGCATCGTGATGCCCACCGACTTCGCGCCGGCGACCGCCCTGCTGCGGTCGGGGCGGGTCCCCGCCCGGGTGCGCCAGATCCTCAACGTGGAGAGCGGCTACAACGACGGCCTCATCTCGCCGCTGTTCGCCATGTCGGTCGCCATCGCCGTGGCCCTCCCGAGCATCCTGAAGGTCGCGAACACCGGCGCGCGGCTCTCCGGCGCCAGCGAGAAGGAGGTCGAGAAGAACCTGTCGGAGGCCGTGTACGCCTTCTTCGGCGCGATCCCCGCGACCGTCGTCGCGATCGTCGTCGGCATCGTGATCGGCGGCGTGCTCGGCTTGCTGACCCGCTGGGCCTCCGACCGCGGCTGGGCGAACGCGTCCGGCATCCGCTTCGTGATGCTCATCGCTCCGCTGCTGACCTACGGGATCGCGACCATCCACGACCTGGCGGCGAACGGCTTCGTCGCCGCCTTCGTCGCCGGCGTGATGTTCCGCGTCACCCGCACCCGCCGCCGCGAGCTGCGCGCGGTTCCGGAGGACGAGCTGCTGCTGGTGGAGGAGGCGAGCAAGGTCGCCTCCGACTTCGTCTGGTTCATCCTCGGCGGGATGACCATGGCGGTGATCGTGGAGGGCATCGACTGGCGGGTGCTCGTCATCGCGGTGCTGGCGCTCACCCTGTTCCGCGCGGTGCCCGTCTACGCGTCGATGCTCGGCTCGCCGGTGACCTGGCGCGAGCGCACCTACATCGGGTTGATCGGCCCACGCGGCACGGCCTCCATCGTGTTCGGCCTGCTCGCCTACAACCACCTCCCGGACAGCGACAGCGGCGACGTCCTGAGCGTGACGGTGCTGACCGTGGTGGGGAGCATCGTGCTGCATGGCGTGGTGACCCCGCTCGTGCTGCGCCGCATTCCGCCGCAGCCCGCGGGCGCAGACAGCGGAACGGCCGCCGCCCGGATGGGCGACGGCCGTCCCGTCGGTGAGGTGGACTGAGCCAGGTACCGGTGTCAGTCGACCGCCGGCCGCGGCCGCTGGGCGGCGACGGAGGCGGTGTCGATCACCGGTTCGATGAGCGCACCGGTCTCTCCGGCGACGCGGCTGGCGATCAGGCCGAGGTCGGTCTCCTCGAGCTCGCCGCGGGCTGCGGCGTCCGACTGGGTGGAGGCCATCGCCCCGACCGGCACCGGCTGACGCTCGCCTGCCTCGGCGCCCTCGCGGGCGGCTGCGGCCTCCGCGCTGGCGTCCGCGGCCTCCTGCAGCGCCGACTTGGCGCGCAGCGGCGGGGTGCGGAAGAACAGCGACAGGACGAACGCGACCAGGACCACGATCATCGCGACCCAGTAGACCTGCACGGCCGAGCTGTTGAACGCCACGAGGAACGGCTTGGACAGCCGCTTGTCGGCGGTGTTCAG
The DNA here is from genome assembly GCF_041262565.1 of Leifsonia sp. EB41. Classification (NCBI taxonomy): domain Bacteria; kingdom Bacillati; phylum Actinomycetota; class Actinomycetes; order Micrococcales; family Microbacteriaceae; genus Leifsonia; species Leifsonia sp. EB41. The sequence goes on from NZ_JBGCCJ010000001.1 coordinate 2,478,613, forward strand.
GAACGAGGTGTCGTTGATGTCCGAGCTGCTGTTCGCGCCGTTGCCCTTCTTGAGCTGCGTCTGCATGACGGGCACCAGGGTGTCCACGTAGGCGGAGCGCGCGGCGGGGTCGGAGAGGTCCAGCGTCACCGTGCCGTCGCTCGCGACCTTCGCGTACGGGGCCTGCGCCTCGATCTTGGCCGTCGCGGCCTGGATGGCCTGCTGCTGCGCCGCGGCCGTCGCCTGGGCCTGAGCCTGGGCGGGGATGTGGCCGGCGGCGACCTGACCGGCGACGGCCTGGGTGGCCGCGGTCTTGGCGCCGTCCACGGCCTTCTGCAGCGCCTGCTGCGTGGCCGCGGTCGCCTTGCTGGTGATCGGCGTGTAGATCTTCTCCATGATCTGCTTGTTCTCGGGAGCCGAGGCGACCGAGGGGGTCAGCGCGGCGTCGAGGGCGCTGGTCAGCGTCGGCTTGTCGGTGAGCGCGGTCTGGATGTTCGTCGGGAACACCGTGAACAGCAGCGACAGCAGCACAGCCGTGCCGAGCGTTCCACCGATCTGGCGGAAGAACGTGGAGGCGCTGGTCGCCACACCCATGTCGCGGAGGCCGACCGAGTTCTGGCTGGCGATGGTCAGCGTCTGCATGAGCTGGCCGAGGCCGAGGCCGATCAGCAGCATCGCGCCGGCGATGAACCAGTACGAGTCGCCGTACCTCAGGAAGGTGAGGTAGAAGAATCCGCCCGCGAGCATCGCGGTGCCGATGATCGGGAACTGACGGTAGCGGCCGGTGCGCGCGATGATCTGGCCCGAGGCGATCGAGGAGATCATCAGGCCGAGGATCATCGGGAGGAGCTGGAGGCCCGACACGGTCGGGCTCGAGCCGAGCACGATCTGCAGGTAGAGCGGGAGGGTCAGCATCGCACCGAACATGCCGAAGCCGACGAGCACGCCGATGACCGTCGCCATCGAGAAGGTGCTGGAGCGGAACAGCTTGAGCGGGATGAGCGCGTCGTCCTTCATCGCACGCTCGACGAGGATGAACCCGACGATGCCGATGGCTCCGATCACGTAGCAGGCGATGGAGCCCGCGCTGCCCCAGCCCCAGTCGCGGCCCTGCTCGGCGACGAGCAGCAGCGGGACGAGCGCGACGATGACGCCCGTTGCGCCCCACCAGTCGATCCGCGCGGAGCCCCGGTCGTGCTTCGGCAGGTGCAGGAAGCGCAGGACCATGAAGAGCGCGGCGATGCCGATCGGGACGTTGATGAGGAACACCCAGCGCCAGCCGGCGATCCAGAGGATCTGGTCCGCACCGGCGAACAGGCCGCCGATCAGCGGGCCGATGAGGCTGGAGATGCCGAAGACGGCGAGGAAGTAGCCCTGGTATTTGGCGCGCTCGCGCGGGGCGAGCATGTCGCCCATGATCGCGAGCGGCATCGACATCAGACCGCCGGCGCCGAGGCCCTGGATGGCGCGGAACGCCGCCAGCCCGAGCATCGAGGTCGAGAACGACGCCAGGATCGAGCCGACGATGAAGATGCCGATGGCGATGATGAACAGCGGCCGGCGTCCGAAGATGTCGGAGAGCTTGCCGTAGATCGGCGTCGAGATCGTCGAGAGGATGAGGTAGCCCGTGGTGACCCAGGCCTGCTGGCTGAGGCCGTGCAGGTCGTCGCCGATCGTGCGGATCGCGGTTCCGACGACCGTCTGGTCGAGGGCCGACAGGAACATGCCGGCCATCAGGCCGAAGATCACGAACAGGATCTGCCGATGCGACATGATCGGTTTGGGTGCGGCCACTGCCGCGCTGGTCTGACTGGACATCTGTCTCCGTGTCGAGAGTCGTGTGAGGGGACGCCCGTCACTGTGAGAGCGTCACACCGGTGTGGGGCAAAATATTTTTGCGGAGAGTGCAAAGTTACACCCAGTGCGAGTCTTTCGGCAACGCGAGACTACGCCTCATGGGCCCTCGTTCGCCATGGGCGAACGCACGGGTGAATCCGCGAGTTGACGCGGTCGGCTGCGGTTTCCCGCAGCTTTCACAGGGCGGTTTGTACCCCATCCAGGTGTCGCATAGGTGTGCGGCGTACCGTGGAGGAGGTGGTTCCCGTCACCCTCCCAATCCTCCCCGAAGGTCGTATGAGTTCTCTCAGCCGTTCCCGTCGCTTGTTCGCCGTCGCCGCGGCGGTGGCCGCCGCAACCCTCCTGTTCACGGGATGCGCGGGCGAACCGTCCCCGGTGACGAAGGCCATCGCGAAGGCTGCTCCCGTCGCGCAGCCGAAGAACGCGACCGTCTCGGCCATCGTGCCGGCCGTGGGCAGCGTCTCCGGCGGCACGGCGACCATCACCGGCACGAACCTCGACAAGGTCGCCTCGGTGCAGATCGGCGGCCAGGCGGCTCCGGTCACCCAGCCCGGCAGCGACAAGATCGTCGTGACCGTCCCCCAGGCGGCGAACTTCGCGGCAGGGGCCGTGCCGATCGTCGTCACCGCGGCGGGCGGCGCGGTCGTCCCCACCGTCGGCAAGACCTTCACGTACCAGGTGCAGACCCCGGTGGACCAGCAGCTCGCCTACGCGATGGCGCACTGGAACAACTACAACACGGCCCAGTACGGCGACCTCAACCCGGTCGGCGGCGACTGCGCCAACTTCGTCAGCCAGACCCTGATCGCCCGGGGCTGGCAGATGAACTCCGACTGGTACAACCACGACGCCGCGGCCGACTGGAGCCCGGCGTGGGGCTATGTGCCGGCGATGGACGACTACTTCCGCGAGAACGCGGCGAAGCTCGGGCTGACCGAGTACTCGCTGGACCAGCGCGACAAGATCAAGGTCGGCGACATCGTGATGTTCGACTGGAACAACAACAACTCGCTCGACCACGTCCAGATCGTCTCGGCGGTGAGCACCGTGAACGGCAAGACCACCATCGAGATGGCGGGCCACAACACGGACACCGACTACCGCGATCTCGATCACACGATCACGGTCGACCACCCCGGTGCGACCGGTCACTTCTGGAGTCTCTCAAAGTAGGAGGCCCCAGTTCGGGTCAGACCGGGAATGCGCTGACAGGAACGGCGCCCTGAGGCGCTTATGCTCGTGCAGTGAATTCGACCGGTCCCCGTCGTCGTCTCGCGGCCGTCGCTGCCGCGGCGATCGTGCTGCTCGCCGTCACGGCGTGCTCCGCCGCCGACCAGCCGTCCCGCAAGCCGGCGCCCTCCAAGACCGCGACGCACGCACCCCGTCCCGTCCCCACGTCCACGCCGACCGCGACCGTCGCCGGCTTCGACAAGCACGCCCAGTCGATCGACGACCCGGCGAGCACCTGGGTGGTCGTGAACAAGCCGCGTCCGCTGGTCCCGGCGAACTACGCCCCGGCCTCCCTTGTCTACCCGGAGGTCGCCTACGTCAACCGCCAGCCGATGCGGCCCGAGGTGGGGGAGGCGCTGGTCTCGATGTTCCGCGCGGGCAAGGCGGAGGCGGGGCTCGACTTCTCGGTGCAGAGCGCCTACCGGTCGTTCGAGTCGCAGACCGGCGTCTACAACGATGATGCCGCGCGCAACGGAGTGGCGTACGCCGACACGGACACCGCCCGCCCTGGCCACAGCGAGCACCAGACCGGCCTCGCGGTCGACATCAGTGCCGTCCCGGCGAAGTGCTCCCTCGACGCCTGCTTCGCCCACACGCCGCAGGGGGAGTGGCTGGCCGCGAACGCCTGGCGCTTCGGGTTCCTGCTGCGCTACCCGGCCGACAAGGTCGGGGTCACCGGCTTCACCTTCGAGCCGTGGCACTTCCGGTACGTCGGTGTCCCCCTCGCCACCCAGCTCAAGGAGACGAAGGTCACGACCCTGGAGGAGTTCTTCGGGGTGCCGGGCGGCACCGAGTACCACTAGTCCGCGAACGGCCGCGAGCAGGTGACCTGCGCTGCGGTCTGCCCGTGCACGCTCGACGGCAGTTCGACCGTGGCGGGGTCGGCGGCGACCTCTCCGGCCTGGGGCTCCGCCGTCGACGGTGCCGGCTCCGCGGTCTCCGACCCCAGCCCGGCGTCGCCGGTCAGCGTGACCGGGCGGTCCTCGCGCAGCGCCGACATCAGCAGCTCCGCCTCGTCGGCGGTCGGGTCGACGCCGTCGCCCTCCAGATGGTTCGGGTACTGCACGAAGACGACCTTGGCGGGGTCGACGTCCTTCAGGGCCATGCTCAGCGACGCGATCGTGGTGACGTCCTTGAGGCTCTCGGAGAGCTGGATGTTGTCGGCAGCCGCCTTCGCCAGTCCGTAGACCCTCAGCGGGTTGGCCAGGGTGTCCGCGCTCTTGATCGTGCGGACCAGCGATGACAGGAACACCTGCTGGTTGCTGATCCTGGCGAGGTCCGAGCCGTCGCCGACGCCGTGCCGGGTGCGGAGGAACGCGAGCGCCTGCGCGCCCTGCAGGCTGTTGTCGCCGGCTTTCACGTCCAGTCCGCTGTACGGGTCGAAGATGTCGCCCGAGACGCAGACGTTCACGCCGCCGACCGCGTTGGACATCTCGATGACGCCGTCGAACTCGATCACCCCGGCGTAGTCGATCTCCAGCCCGGTGAGCCGCTTCACCGTCAGCACCGTGCAGGCGAGACCGCCGTAGCTCAGTGAGGTGTTGAGCTTCTGGCGTCTCAGGGAGTTGTGGCTGCCGCCGTCGCCGTCCGGGCAGGACGGGATGGGCACGTACATGTCGCGCGGGAGGCTGACGACGGTGGCGTTCTTGTGGTCGGCCGACACGTGCAGCAGCATCGTCACGTCGTTGAGGGCGGCCTCGCGCTCGTCGTAGGCCGGGTTCCCGCCACCGCTGTCGCTACCCGCGAGGAGCACGTTGAAGGCCCCGTCGACCGCTCCGACCCGCGGCGGCAGGGCCTTGCCGGCGGCGTCGACGAGCTGCACCCCCTCCTTCGCGTTCACGGTCGCGAACACATCGAGGACGGCGAAGCCGCCCAGGGCCGCGGCGCTGACCGCCACGACGGCGACCGAACGGAGCGCCAGGGCGCCGAGGGATGAGCGCAGAGTGCGGGGCTTCAGGCGTCCGTGACGGGCGACCGGCGCGCCGGGCGACCTCTCGCTGGCACGCGCCTGCGCGCGGGTCGGGGTGTTGGACGTCGGGTCGGAGCGCATCGCAACAGGCTATTCATCGATCCTGAATGTAAGACGTAAGCACTGTGACGCCTAGATTTCACGCCGGAATTAACCCGCGTAACGGGATGACGTCACCCTGGACTGCGGTAGACACCTCAGTACAGTTGTACGCATGGTCGTCGACGCGCAGGCGGTGCAGCAGACAGAGAGCGCGCGGCAACGCGCGCTCGCCGGCCTCCGGGTCGTGGACAGCGGGCCGGAGGCGCGGTTCGACCGGATCACCCGGCTCGCGCAACAGCTCTTCGCCGTGCCGATGGTGAGCATCACCCTCCTCGACGGCGACCGGCAGTGGCGCAAGTCGCACATCGGGCTGACCACCGAGGCCCCGCGCGAGAAGGCGTTCTGCGACGTCACCGCCCGGCAGGACTCGGCGCTGATCGTCTTCGACGCGACCGTGGACGACCGCTTCGCCGACAACCCGTTCGTCGTCGGCGACCCGCACCTCCGCTTCTACGCGGGCGAGCCGCTGCACGCGCCGGGCGGGGAGGCCGTCGGCACCCTGTGCGTGCTCGACACCGAGCCGCACACCATCACGCCGGAGCAGGAGCGCGTGCTGCGCGACCTGGCGGACTGGGTGCAGGACGAGCTCAACCGCGACGACGAGCTCGATCGGGCGGCGATCGCCCAGAAGGGCCTGCTGCCGCGCCGCAAGCCCCGGGCGCCCGGATTCGACGTCGCGGCGGCCTGCGAGCCGTCGCGCGGCGTCTCCGGCGACTTCTACGACTGGTACGACGTCGGAGACGACTTCTGCGTCACGGTCGGCGACGTGATGGGCAAGGGGATGGCCGCGGCGATCGTGGGCGCCTCCGTCCGCACCGCCCTGCGCAGCACGATGGACTTCTCCGACCTGGAGGACTCCGTGGACGCGGCCTCCCGGCTGGTGGAGGAGGACCTCGACCAGCTCGCCACGTTCGTCACCCTCTTCCACGCCAAGGTGCACACGGACGGCGCGGTCGACTACGTCGACGCCGGCCACGGGCTCGCGGTGATCGTCCGCGACAGGGGTCCGCTCGAACGGTTGGTGAGCAGCGCGCTCCCGCTCGGCCTCCCCGCTCCGGAGCCGCGGACGCCCGACCGGGTGATGCTCGGCCCCAACGACTCCCTGGTCTGCGTGAGCGACGGCGTCCTCGACGCGCTCGGCGGCGACCGGGCCTTCCCGCTGCTGGAGGCCATCGTGCGGGGCAACGCCACCCCGGGCGGCGCGGTCTCCCGCATCCTCAGCGCCGCGCGCGGAGGCGTTCCGATCGACGACGTGACCGCCGTGATCGTGCGCCGGAGCACCTGGTGAGTCGCGGGCTGCTCCGCCTCGTCTGCGTGCTCACGGTCCTGGCGGGCCTCGACTACGTGGTGTGGCGGTGGCTGGCCTCGGTCAACTGGTCGGCCTGGTGGATCGCCGTGCCGCTGGTGATCGCGGAGACCTACAGCCTGGTCGACACCTTCTTCTTCGCCATCACGATGTGGCGGGTCAAGGTGCGCACCGGCCCGGACGCGCCGCCCGCGGGCACCGTGGACGTCTTCATCACCACGTACGACGAGCCGATCGACCTCGTGCTGACGACCGCGCGGGCGGCGAAAGCCATCCGCTACCCGCACAGCACCTGGATCCTCGACGACGGCGACCGCCCGGCAATGCGCGCCGCGGCCGAGCGGGAGGGGCTCGGCTACGTCACCCGCTCCGACGACTGGGTGGACAAGCCGCGCCACGCCAAGGCGGGCAACCTCAACAACGCGCTCTTCCAGACCGACGGCGAGTTCCTCCTCATCCTCGACGCCGACCAGATCGCCGAACCGCAGATCCTGGACAGCACGCTCGGCTACTTCGCCGACCCGAAGGTCGCGCTCGTCCAGACGCCGCAGTTCTTCTCGAACGTGGACGAGGCCGACCCGCTCGGCAACCAGGCTCCGCTGTTCTACGGCCCCATCCAGCAGGGCAAGGACGGCTGGAACGCGGCCTTCTTCTGCGGCTCCAACGCCGTGCTTCGCCGCGACGCGCTGATGGAGCTGGGCATCGTCGGCTACGTGCGCGACGTCGAGCACACCGTGCGGCTCTCCCTCCGCTCGGCCGACCGCCTGCTCGCGAAGGCGGAGCGCTCCGCCCGCTCCGACCCGGACGCCGCGCGCCTCATCTCCGAGGTCCGCGGCCACGTGGAGGACGCCAACGCCCGGCTGCGCGCCGGCGAGAGCGTCGGCGAGGTGACGTACCGCCTCCAGAAGCAGGTGGACGACGTGTCGCGGTCGGCGGTCCGCAACGACGTCGCTGCGATGGAGGAGGACCTGCGCGCGATCGCCGCCCTCCCGGTGCAGGCCGACTCCGAGCTGGGCGCGTTCGTCGTGGACGAGATCGCGCTCGACCGGCTCGCCGAGCGGGACTGGTCGCCGCTCGGCGCGATCGACTCGGTGCAGCGCATCGCCGACACGCTCGCCGTCGACCGGCCGGGCCAGGCGCAGCCGGTGATGCCGATGGCCACCATCTCGGTCACGGAGGACATGGCGACGGCCATGCAGCTCCACGCGGGCGGCTGGCGCAGCGTCTACCACCACGAGATCCTCGCCTGGGGGCTGGCCCCGGAGGACTTGGGGACGATGCTCGGCCAGCGGCTGCGCTGGGCGCAGGGCACCCTCCAGGTGATGCTGAAGGACAACCCACTGGTGAAGCGCGGTCTCACCGCCGGCCAGCGGCTGATGTACTTCGCGACGATGTGGAGCTACCTCTCCGGGTTCGCATCGATCGTCTACCTGGCGGCGCCGGTCATCTACCTGCTCACCGGGATCATGCCGGTGACCGCGTGGAGCGTCGAGTTCTTCGCGCGATTCCTCCCGTATTTCATCCTGAGCCAGTTGATGTTCCTCGTCGCGGCCCGCGGGCTGAAGACCTGGCGCGGCCAGCAGTACGCCCTCGCGCTGTTCCCGCTGTGGATCAGGGCGTGCTGGACGGCGGCAGCGAACGTCTGGTTCGGGCGCAAGCTCGGCTTCGTCGTCACGCCCAAGGAGCGCAGCGGCAAGGCTCCCATCCCGTGGCGCCAGATCTGGCCGCAGCTCACGGCGATGGCCGTGCTCGTGATCGCCGCGGTGGTCGGCGTCCTGCGTGTCATCGCCGGAACCGCGGACGGGTTGGGCACGCTGGTGAACACGGTCTGGGTGATCTACGACCTGGTCGTGCTCGCCGTCATCCCGCGCGCGGCCCTGTACCGCGGACCGGCCGCTCACGCGGCCAGGAAGGAGCCCCGCCTCCGATGAACATCACCACGACCATCCGGGAGGACGGCGTCGCCGTGCTCGCCGCGGACGGCCGGATCAACCTGGTCACCGCCCCGACCGTGCGCCGGGAGGTGCAGCGGGTGGTCGACGAGGGCCACGCCCGGCTCACGCTCGACCTCAGCGCGGTGGAGTTCATCGACTCCTCCGGCCTCGGCGCGCTGGTGAGCGGGCTGAAGACCGCCAGGACGGCGGGCGGCGACCTGCGGCTGGCCGCGGCGTCCGAGCAGGTCGCGAGCGTCCTGCGACTGACCAACCTGGACCGCATCCTGCGCGTGTACCCGGCGACCGACGACGCCTACCGTGACTGACGCGTTCCGCGAGGCGTTCCTCGCTCCGGCGGACGCCGCGGCGATCGAGCGCGTCCACACGCTCTTCGAGGAGCTCGCCGTGCGCCGGCCGGACCTTCCGGCGGAGCGGCGCGGCGCCTTCGAGCTGGCCGTCGTGGAGGTCGTGACCAACGTCATCCAGCACGGCAGGGAGGGCACCCGCACCCGCGTGGAGCTGGAGGTGGGGCACACCCCGGACGGCATCCGCGCGGTCGTCACCGACGACGCCGAGCCCGCCGACATCGACCTGACCTCGACGGCCATGCCCGACCCGGAGGACTTCGGCGAGTCGGGCAGAGGCCTCGCACTGATCGCCCTGCTGGTGGACGAGTTCACGCACGAGCCGCTGCCGCACGGCAACCGCTGGACGCTGGCCTCCGGCACGCCGAAGGGCACGTAAACGCCCTTAAGACCGCGTTTTAGGGTCGTTTACGTGCCCCTCGACTGCGGATTACGCGCCGAGGGCGTCGCCCACGATGCGCTTGGCCTCCTCTTGGACCTCGCGGAGGTTCTCCTCGCCCGCGAAGCTCTCGGCGTAGATCTTGTAGACGTTCTCGGTGCCGCTGGGGCGGGCCGCGAACCACGCCGTCGCGGTCTCCACCTTCACGCCGCCGAGGGGCGCGTCGTTGCCGGGCGCGCGGCTCAGCTTCGCGGTGATCGGCTCGCCGGCGAGCTCGGTCGCGGCGATCGCGTCGCCGTCGAGCTTGCCGAGGGCGGCCTTCTGCTCCGGGCTGGCCGGGGCGTCCACGCGCTGGTAGACCGGGTCGCCGAACCGCTCGGTCAGCTCGCGGTAGAGCTGGGAGGGCGACTTGCCGGTGACCGCGCGGATCTCGCTTGCGAGCAGGGCGAGCAGGATGCCGTCCTTGTCGGTCGTCCAGGCCGAGCCGTCGAAGCGCAGGAAGCTCGCCCCGGCGCTCTCCTCGCCGCCGAAGCCCACCGAGCCGTCGATCAGGCCGGGGACGAACCACTTGAAGCCGACCGGGACCTCCCACAGCCGCCGGCCGAGGGACTCCGCCACCCTGTCGATGATCGAGGAGGACACCAGCGTCTTGCCGACCGCGGCGTCCTCCCGCCACCCGGTGCGCGTGGCGAACAGGTAGTCGATCGCCACCGCCAGGTAGTGGTTCGGGTTCATCAGGCCGCCGTCCGGCGTCACGATGCCGTGCCGGTCGGCGTCGGCGTCGTTGCCGGTCAGGATGTCGAAGTCGGCGCTGCGCGCCACCACGGATGCCATCGCGGACGGGCTGGACGGGTCCATCCGGATCTTGCCGTCCCAGTCCAGCGTCATGAAGCCCCAGGCCGGGTCGACCTCCGGGTTCACCACGGTGAGGTCGAGCCCGTAGGTGTCGGCGATGGCCTGCCAGTAGTTGACGCTCGCGCCGCCGAGCGGGTCCGCGCCGATGCGGATGCCGCTCTCCTTGATCGCCTTCAGATCGATGATGTTGGCCAGGTCGGCCACGTAGTTGCCGCGGAAGTCGTAGGTCTCCACGCCGCTCGGCTCGGCCATCCGCACGTCGCGCATCCCGTCCGCGATGATCTCGTTCGCGCGCGTCGCGATCCAGCTCGTCGCGTCCGTGTCGGCCGGCCCGCCGTGCGGCGGGTTGTACTTGAAGCCGCCGTCGCGCGGCGGGTTGTGGCTGGGAGTGACCACGATGCCGTCGGCCTGGTCGGGGTGACCCGCCTTGTTGTAGGCGATGATCGCGTGCGAGACGGCGGGCGTCGGCACCCAGTCGTCGAACTCGTCCACGAGCACGCGCACCTCGTTGCCGACCAGCACCGCCAGCGCGGTGGTGGTGGCGAACTCGCTGAGCAGGTGGGTGTCGGCGCCGATGAACAGCGGGCCGGTGATGCCCTGCGCGTTGCGGTACTCCACGATCGCCTGCGTCGTCGCGGCGATGTGGTCTTCGTTGAAGGCGGTGTCGAGCGCCGACCCGCGGTGCCCGGAGGTGCCGAACACCACGCGCTGCTCCGGGATGCTGACGTCGGGCTTCAGCTCGTAGTACGCGCGCCGCAGGGCGTCGACGTCGATGAGGTCGGAGGGCTGCGCGGGGGTGCCTGCTCGTTCGTCCATGCGACTACTCTTCCACGGCGGCGGGGAAGGGGCGAGGGTCCGGGGCGCGCCGCCCTCGCTAGGCTAAAGGCCATGTCCTCCGCCCCCGCCGACCCCACCGCCGAGCTGACCGCGTCCGTGGACGAGGTCTACAGCTTCCTCGGGCCGTCCGGCACCTTCACGGAGGCCGCGCTCGCGCAGGTCCCGGAGGCGCGCGGCAAGAGCTGGCGGGCCGTCAACAACGTGGGCGAGGCGCTCGCCGACGTGGTGTCCGGGCGCAGCGTCGCCGCGATGATCGCGATCGAGAACTCCATCGAGGGCGGCGTCTCCGTCGCGCAGGACGCGCTGGCGACCGTGCCGGGGCTGCGGATCGTGGGCGAGTACCTCGTTCCCGTGAACTTCGTGCTCGTCGCCCGGCCGGGGACGACACTGGCGGACGTGCGCACGATCAACGCCCATCCCGTCGCGTACGCGCAGTGCCACCAATGGCTCGACGCCCACCTCCCCGCGCACGGGCACCTGCCCGCGTCCAGCAACGTCGCCGCCGCGGCCTCCCTGTTCGACGGGAGCACCGCGGACGCCGCCATCGCCCCGCCCGGGATCGTCGACCACCACGACGTGGCCGTGCTCGCCGAGAACATCGGCGACAACCCGAACGCCGTGACCCGGTTCGTCCTGGTCAGCACGTCGCGCAGCGTGCCGGCGCCGACCGGGGCCGACAAGACCAGCCTGATCGCCGAGCTGCCGGACGACCGGCCGGGCTCGCTGCTCGACCTCCTGGAGCAGTTCTCCACCCGCGGCATCAACCTGAGCCTCATCGAGTCGCGGCCCATCGGCGACGCCCTCGGCCGCTACCGGTTCGTCATCGACGCGGACGGCCACATCCACGACGAGCGGGTCGCGGACGCCCTGCTCGGCCTCCGCCGGTTCAGCCCGTCCGTGATCTTCCTCGGCTCGTACCCGCGGGCGGACGGGGTGCGCGTCGCCTTCGACCAGCGCTACCGCGACGAGGTCTTCACCGAGGCGCGCGCCTGGCTCGGCACGCTGGTGGACGATCACGGTGACGCTGCGGACGACCGCGGGTAAGCTGCGCAGCAGGGAGCGCTCCCATCGATGCCGCCCCCATCCGATGCGCGGGAGGTCGGGATGATCGTGGACGACGAGCAGAAGGATGCCGCGCGCGGCGTCGACCCCCGATACGACCCGCAGTTCCAGCGGGGGTACCGTCCGCAGCCGGGTGAGCGGGCCAGGACCCGCCTGCGTGCGGCGCCGTCGCCGTCCGAGGCGACGGAGGACGACCGTCGCGTCGAGGAGGACCGCGCGCCCGTCGAAGCGGCCTCGCTCAGCATCGCGCCGGTCGACGTGCCGCGGGTGGCGCCGGCGGCGCAGCCTCCGGCGGGGCCTGGCCTCGACCGCGCGTACGCGGCCCCGTCCTCGGCCGCCGGCATCCTCGATCGGCTCGAGCTCTCGCCCCGCCGCAATCCGCTGATGCTCGCCCTCTGGCTGGTGTCCGGCGGCTTCGTCGTGCTGGGCATCGTGCTCTACTCGGTCTCGGTGAGCCTGTCGTACACCGGCTCCACCCCCTCGACCGACGTCGGCTCGCTGGTGATCTCGCAGCTCGGCTGGATGCTCGCCGGCCCGCTGATCACGGTCGGCCTGCTCACGCTGGTGGCGCTGCTGTTCCTCACGGCGCTCGCCGGGCGCGGCCCGAAGCGCGCGGCGTACCCGGAGGGCGAGAGCGAGCTGCCGGACGACGAGCGGTAGGTCGCGCGGCCGGAACCCGCGGCAGGCTGCACAATGGGAGGCCTATGCCCTCCGACTCCGTGCCGCCGCCGTACGCGCCCTCCCAGCCGTACCAGCCGTACCCGCCCTATTCGCCGTTCCCTCCGCCCGAGCCGACGACGAACGTCCTGGCCATCGTCGGGTTCATCACCTCGTTCTTCGTCGGCCTCGCCGGGATCATCTGCGGGCACATCGCGCTGTCCCAGATCCAGCGGACGGGGGAGAAGGGGCGCGGCCTGGCGCTCGCCGCGACGATCATCGGCTACGCGCAGGTCGGCCTGCTGTCCCTGTGGGTCGCCGCGATCCTCATGATTGCGGTGCTCAGCGGCGTCGGCCAGGCCGTGGCGACGGTGGGCTCCGACGTCCCGGTCGCACCAAGCTCCGAGTGCAGCACGCTGCAGAGCGCGGCGCAAGAGCTCTCCGCCGCGCTCACGACCCTCGAGACCTCCGATTGGAGGGATGCGCCGGCGGATGCGAAGAGCACCCTCCTCGACGAATGGTCGACCTTCGACGGAAACACGTCCTCGCTCCGAGACCCGAAGAGCTGGGATGCGATCGACACGACGGACAACGACCTGAACGCCCTCAGCACCGCCCTCGTCGACTACGAGGCCGCGGCCCCCGGCCAGGGCGACGCGACTGCGGTCGCGTCGGCGTTCACGCAGGTCGAGGACGGCCTGCACACGCTGATGTCCAGCTGTCGGTGAGCGTGGCGCTCACCGCGGCACCCGCACCCGCAGCCCCTGCGGGTCGACGGCGATGCCGAGTCTGATGACCTCCCCGAACCCGTCGCCGTCGATCTCGAACGGCTCCGGCACGTCCAGTTCGACCGCCACCGCCGCACCGCGCAGGTAGCTGAGGCGCGTGCGGATCGCGCGGTCCGTGAAGCGGATGATCCGCCGCCCGAGCGCGCTCCGGCGGAGCACCCGGTTCTCCCAGGTCACCTTGCGCCAGATGGCCAGCCAGCCGAACACCGTCGCGGGCTGCAGGATCGCGATGTCGATCAGGCCGTCGTCCACCTCGCTGTCGGGGATGAGCTGCATGTTGCCGGGGAGGGCGCCGCAGTTCGCGAACAGGATGGTGCTGACGTGCGCGGTCTGCTCCGGCTCGTCGTCGATCCCGAACCGCACCCGGACCTTCCGCGAGCGGGGCCACGACCGGAACGCCGACTCGACGTAGGCGAGCCAGCCGACCCGGCGCTTGAGCTCAGGACGCGTGGTCTCGATCATCCTGGCGTCGAAGCCGATGCCGGCCATGACCAGGAAGGCGTGCTCGCTGCTGCTGCCGTCGGGCCGCTCGGCGGTGGCGACACCGAGGTCGATGCGGCGGGTGACGCCGTCGAACGCGACGGCGACGGCCTCCTCCAGCCCGGTGAACGGGACGCCGATGTTGCGGGCGAGGAGGTTGCCGGTGCCGCCCGGGAGCAGGCCCAGCGTCGCGTCCTGGTCGCGCAGCGCCTCGGCGACCGCGCGCACGGTGCCGTCGCCGCCGGCCGCGAGCACCAGGGTGGCGCCGCGTTCGAGCGCCTGCCGGGTCTGGCCCTGGCCGCCGTCCTCCGGCGTCGTCTCCAGCCAGAGCAGCTCGATGTCGCCTGTCTCGGCCGCGCGCGCCTCCACCGCGGCCCGCACGCGCCGCACGTCCACCCGCACGGGGTTGTAGACGACGGCGACCGTCGTGCCGCTCGCCCCCGCCCGATCGTCCACGGGTTCACGCTACTGGACGACGATAAGCTGGGGCAGTGATCGATCCCGTCCTGCTGCGCGAGAGCCCCGATGTCGTCCGACGTTCCCAGGAGGCCCGCGGCGACTCCGTCCAGCTCGTCGACGAGGCTCTGCAGGCCGACATCGAGCGCCGGGCCGCCATCACCGCGTTCGAGGAGCTGCGCGCCGAGCAGAACGCGTTCGGCAAGCAGGTCGCTCAGGCCCCCAAGGACCAGAAGCAGGCGCTCGTCGCCCAGGCGCAGGCGCTCGCCGGCCGGGTGAAGGAGGCGCAGCAGACCGCCAACACCGCGGAGGCGCACTTCTCCTCCGTGCTCCGGCGCATCGGCAACCCGATCGTGGACGGCGTCCCGAGCGGCGGCGAGGACGACTTCATCGTCCTCAAGGAGGTCGGCGGCGTCCCGGAGTTCGACTTCGAGCCGCGCGACCACCTGGAGCTCGGCGAGCTGCTCGGCGCGATCGACATGGCGCGCGGCGCCAAGGTCGCGGGAGCCCGGTTCTCGTTCCTGCGCGGCATCGGCGCGCGCCTGGAGATCGCGCTCATGAACATGGCGCTCGACAAGGCGGTGACGAATGGCTTCGTCCCGATGATCACCCCGACCTTGGTGAAGCCGGAGGTGATGCAGGGCACCGGCTTCCTGGGCTCGCACGCCGACGAGGTCTACCACCTGGCCGACGACGACCTCTACCTCACCGGCACCAGCGAGGTCGCGCTCGCCGGCTACCACTCGGATGAGATCCTCGACGTGACCGAGCCGCTGCGCTACGCCGGCTGGTCCACCTGCTACCGGCGCGAGGCCGGCTCCGCGGGCAAGGACACCCGCGGCATCATCCGTGTGCACCAGTTCAACAAGCTGGAGATGTTCGTCTTCACCCTCCCCGAGCACGCGGAGGCCGAGCACGCCCGGCTGCTCGCCTGGCAGGAGGAGATGATGCAGGCCCTCGGGCTCAGCTATCGCGTCATCGACACGGCCGCGGGAGACCTCGGGTCGAGCGCGGCGCGCAAGTACGACGTGGAGGCGTGGATCCCGACGCAGGGCCGCTACCGCGAGCTGACGTCGACCTCCAACTGCACAACGTTCCAGGCCCGGCGCCTGGAGATCCGCTACCGCACCGAGTCCGGCAAGACCGCGCCGGTCGCGACGCTGAACGGCACGCTCGCGACGACCCGCTGGCTGGTCGCCATCCTGGAGACGCACCAGCGCGCCGACGGGTCGGTGCTGGTGCCGGAGGCGCTGCGGCCCTACCTGGGCGGCCTCGAGGTCCTGGAGCCGATCGCGCAGTGAGCACCGTGGCCGGGAGCGACCGTCTGCTGATCGCGCTCGATGTGGACGGCACCCTCATCCACGAGGACGAGTCCGTCGGCGACGCCGTGCTCGCGGCCGTCACGCGCGTCCGGGAGGCCGGGCACGAGGTGATGCTGGCCACCGGCCGGAGCTGGGAGACCGCGCGGCCGATCCACGAGAAGTTCGGGCTGACCAGCCGGTTCGTCGTGTGCGCCAACGGCGCGCTGACGATGATGCGCGACGAAACCGTCGAAGGCGGTTATCGCCGCGAGTTCATCGAGACCTTCGACCCGACCGAGGTGCTGCGCACCATCCGGCCGCACCTGCCGTCCGGCAGCTTCATGGTCGAGGACCCGACCGGCTTCCGCCGCTACACCGAGGGCATGACCGACTGGGAGCTGGTGAACGCCGAGCAGGTCGAGTTCGACGAGCTCACCGAGCATCCCGCGACCCGCGTCGTAGTGGTGTCGCCGCAGCACGACGAGGAGGAGTTCCTCGCGATCGTGGACCGGATGGGCCTCCAGCGGGTGAGCTACTCGATCGGCTGGACCGCCTGGCTCGACATCTCGCCGGACGGCGTGAACAAGGCGACGGCGATGGAGCGGGTGCGGCACGCGCTCGACATCCCGGCCGCCCGGCTGGTGGCGATCGGCGACGGGCGCAACGACCTGGAGCTGCTCGAGTGGGCAGGGGCCGAGGGCCGCGGCGCCGCGATGGGCCAGGCGCCGGACGAGGTCAAGGCCGTCGCGTCGGAGGTCACCGGGACCGTGGCCGACGACGGCCTCGCGGCGGTGCTCGACTCGCTCTGAGCGACGCGCGCGGCCGTCTGAGCGCGCCCATAGGCGGCGAATCGCCTCCGAATCGCAGGCTGAACGGGGATTTCGTTGCCCAGATCATTTCCAGCCGGCTGTGTCAGACTTGGGAATGGTGTGTGCCTTCTCAGGCGCCGCCCTCGCGATGTCCGACGAGAGGGAGTGAATGAACGAGATGCCCACGCGCGCCCAGGCGCGAGCGCAGGAGAAGTCGGCCGGCCCCACGGTGGCACGGCACGGACGCCTCAAACGGCATCACCCGTTCAAGACCGTCGCGGCCCTCCTCGTCGGCCTGCTCGCCGTCGTGGGCATCAGCACGGCCGGCGTCGCGGCCTATGCGACGTACGACGTAGCCTCCAGCCTGAAGCCTGCGGTCAAGCTCGTGGACGCGAAGGGCAAGGTCGTCACGCCCGGAATCGGTGCGATGGACGGTGCCTTCAACGTCCTCCTCGCGGGCTCCGACTCCGGCGGCGGCAACAAGGGCTACGGCGACCGCGGCGAGAACCTCAACGACGTGACGATGCTGCTGCACGTGTCGGCCGACCACAAGAACGCCACCGTCGTCAGCTTCCCCCGCGACATGTACGTGCCGATCCCGTCCTGCCCGGACGGCAAGGGCGGCAGCTACGACGCGATGAGCAGCCAGAAGATCAACAACACCCTCAGCTACGGCGGGCTGGCCTGCACGGTCCTTACGGTCGAGAAGCTGACCGGGCTCGACATCCCGTACGCGGGCGTGATCCAGTTCGACGGCGTCATCGAGATGTCCAACGCGGTCGGCGGCGTGAACGTCTGCGTCGCGGGCGACATCAAGGACCCGTACACCGGCCTCGATGTGAAGGCCGGCGAGAACACCCTCCAGGGCGCCCCTGCGCTGGCGTTCCTCCGCACCCGGCACGGCGTCGGCGACGGCTCGGACCTCGGCCGGATCAGCAACCAGCAGGTGTTCCTCTCGTCGCTGGTCCGCACGATCAAGAGCGCCGACACGCTTGCGAACCCGGTGAAGGTGTACGCGCTGGCCAAGGCCGCGACGAGCAACATCTCGCTGTCGGAGAGCCTCAACAACCCGACGACCATCGCCTCGATGGCCATGGCGCTGAAGAACGTGGACGTCCCGAAGGTCGTCTTCGTCCAGTACCCGAACCACTACCAGGGCGACGGTGTGGCCCCGACCAAGGATGCCGCGAGCACCCTGATGTCGGCGCTGCAGGACGACAAGCCGGTCACCCTGACCGGTGACACCGGCGTCGGCTCGGAGGCGGCGCCCGGTGCGGCGACGCAGGCCCCGGCGGCGCCCTCCACGCAGGCTCCTGCGGCGCCGGCCCCGACCGACACCTCGAGCGCGACCCCGGGCGACGGCTCGTCCGTGCAGCTCCCGTCCGACGTGCACGGCCAGACGGCCGCGCAGGTCACCTGCTCGAAGCCGTTCCAGGACTGACCCGCTCGAGTGCGCCTGGCGGGAATGAACCGCTGTGGTGCACACTTGAATGCAGTGGAGGTCATTCCTCCGCACACAGTTCCATCGTGTAACTACCTCGCGCCGGCTCGCCCGGCGGACCAAGGCGGCACTTGAAGCCCGCGGTCCGCCGCGTGAAGACAGAAGGCCAGGCATGACACGATCCGACACCACCCCCGCGGGGGTGACCCGCGAGCCGGAGCGCCCGACCACGTTGGTCCGCGCCGCCGGATTCTCATACTTCCCCGTGGCACTCCTGGCGCGCCTCCCGTACGCCATGATGGTCGTCGGCGTGCTGACCCTCGTCGTCTCGGCGCGCGGCGAGCTGTCGCTCGGCGGTCTGACCTCCGCGATGGTCGGCCTCGGCACCGCGATCTTCGGCCCGCTGATCGGCGCCGCTGCGGACCGGATCGGCCAGCGCGGCGTCGTGCTCGCCGCCGGCATCGCGAACAGTGTCGTCCTGGTGGCGAT
The DNA here is from genome assembly GCF_041262565.1 of Leifsonia sp. EB41. Classification (NCBI taxonomy): domain Bacteria; kingdom Bacillati; phylum Actinomycetota; class Actinomycetes; order Micrococcales; family Microbacteriaceae; genus Leifsonia; species Leifsonia sp. EB41. Next base: position 2,496,909 of record NZ_JBGCCJ010000001.1, read on the forward strand.
GGCATGGGTGGTCTTCAGCCCCGCGTCCGACGCGCTCGTGCTGCTGGTCGCGTTCCTGATCGGAGCGACCGCCCCGCAGGTGTCGCCGATGTCGCGCAGCCGCCTGGTCGGCATCATCGCGAGTCGCCTCCCCGGCGACCGGCACGCCGCGGTCCTCAACGGGACGATGGCCTACGAGTCCGCAGCGGACGAGGTCGTGTTCGTCTTCGGCCCGTTCATCGTCGGTCTCCTGGCGACCACGCTGAACCCGGCCGCCCCGATCATCGGCGCCGCCGTGCTCACCGCGCTCTTCGTCACCGCGTTCGCCCTGCACCGCACCGGCTCCGCCCGCCCGACCGAGGTGGACGGCCTCCCGGTGCGGCAGGCGCCTGCGCGCGAGCTGTTCCGTCCCGGCCTGATCGCGGTCACGGTCGGCGTGCTCGGGATGGGCCTGTTCTTCGGCTCGATGCTCACCGCGCTGACGTCTTTCCTGTCCGACTTCGGCCACCCGGAGCAGGCCGGCCTGGTCTACGGCGTGATGGGCGTCGGCTCGGCGGCGCTCGCGCTCGGGGTGGCCTGGTTCCCGCTCCGGTTCGCGCTGCGCTGGCGCTGGCTGACGTTCGCCGGCATCCTGGCGTTGTCGACGGCCGCCCTCCCGTTCGCGACCACAGTCCCCGGGATGGTCCTGGTGCTGCTCGTCGCCGGCTTCGGCGTCGGCCCCACGCTCGTGACGCAGTACAGCTTCGGCGCCGAACGCAGCCCGGTCGGCCGCTCGGCGACGGTCATGACGATCCTCGGCTCGGCCGTGATCGTCGGCCAGTCGGCGTCGTCGGCGATCGTGGGGGCGCTGGCCCAGAGCGCGGGCACGCACGCGGCGATGTTCGCCCCGGTGGCGTCGGCCCTGATCGTGCTGGCCGCGGGCCTGGCGAACGTGATCATCACCGGCCGACGGCCGTCGCCCACCCGCGTTCGCTAGAATCGGGCGACGCCGGTACGCCGGCACCGGGAGGGCTGTCCGAGCGGCCGATGGAGCCAGTCTTGAAAACTGGTGGGCAGAAATGTCTCGTGGGTTCGAATCCCACGCCCTCCGCAGTGGTGAAGTGCCTATCATGAGCGAGCAGGGACACCCCGGGGTGCCCTGAGGCGATCATGACGGAGGACCGGATGGCCTACTTGGAACGACAGACTCCGCTGCCCGATTTCTCGACCGACGCCGTCCATGCCGACGAAGTCCCCGTGGTGGAGAACGCAGTCTCCACCGGCACCCTTCCCGAAGTCGGGCGCGTCCACGAACTCATCGAGACCGCCTACGAGCGCTACCGCGGCCTGGATGACGGGAATGTCGCCGACTACATCCCCTCGCTCGGTGAAGCAGACCCCGGCCTCTTCGGCATCAGCGTGTGCAGCGTCGGTGGGCTCACGACCAGCGTCGGCGACTCCGCCCACGCCTTCTCGATCCAATCGATCTCGAAGGTGTTCGTGTTCGCCCTGGTCTGCCACGAACTGGGCCACTCGGAGGTGTCGCGCCGCGTCGGCGTGAACAACACGGGCCTCCCGTTCAACTCGGTCATGGCCCTCGAACTGAGCGACGGCGACCCGAGGAACCCGCTCGTGAACGCCGGTGCGATCACGACGACGAGCCTCGTGCCCGGCTCGACGGCGGCAGAGAAGTGGGACTTCGTCCAGCGCGGGCTGTCCCGCTTCGCTGGGCGACCGCTCGAGATCGACGACCAGGTCTACGCCTCGGAGTCGGCCACCAACCAGCGCAACAGGGCGATCGCGCGGCTCCTCCAGAGTTACGGGCGGATGGAGTTCGACCCGGTGCAGGCGACCGACGTCTATACGAGACAGTGCTCGCTCCTGGTGACCGCGGAGGATCTCGCGGTCATGGCCGCGACTCTGGCTGATGGCGGTGTCAACCCGATCACCCGCGAGAAGGTGATCGACGCCTCCGTCTGCCGTGACACGCTCGCCGTGATGGCGACGAGCGGACTGTACGAGTTCTCGGGTGACTGGCTGTTCGAAGTGGGCATCCCTGCCAAGAGCGGCGTCTCGGGCGGAATCGTCACGATCGCACCGGGCAAGGGCGGCCTCGGCACCTTCTCCCCGCGTCTCGACCCCGCAGGCAACAGCGTCCGGGGCCAGCGCGCCGCGCGATTCCTCTCCCATTCGCTCGGGCTCGACATCTTCGCATCGACCCCGGGCGTGTTCTGAAGGGTTCACCGCAGCGCGTACCGCAAGCGGCTCGTCCGACTCGCCTTCCAGCCCCTCCACATCGCGGCGGTGCTCTGATCGACATCAAGGCGCCCGACCGTTGATCGCCCGGTTCACAGCGGGAAGAGAGGTCAGACCTGCGTCGCCGGCCGCAGCAGGATCTCGTTGATTGCGAGGTGCCGAGGCCGGCTGAGCGCGAACACGATGACCTCCGCGATGTCTCCCGCGGTGACCGTGGCCTGGCTGTAGGCGTCGTTCACCGCCGCGCTGGTCTGCGCGTGGGTGATGTGGGTGGGGAGCTCGGTGGCCACGACGCCGGGCTCGATCAAGGTCACCCGGACATCCGGGAGGAGCTCTTGACGCAGCGACTCGGACCATCCGTTCAGTCCCCATTTCGTGGCCGCGTACACCGCCGTTGCCGGCGCGCGCGGTGCGGCCGGCGACGGAGGAGATGTTGATGACGTCGCCCTCCCCGGCGGTGAGCTGGTCGAGGAAGACTTCGGTCGTGGTGATCGCGCCGAGCAGGTTGACGTCGATCATGCGCCGGTAGTCCTCGCGCTGGTCGGCGGAGAACGGTCCGAGCAGCATGATGCCCGCGTTGTTGATCAGCACGCTCGCGGGTCCGAGTTCGTGCCTGACGCGTTCTGCGGCGGCGAGGAGCTGGTCGCGGTCGGTGACATCCGCTTCGATGGCGATCGACCCGTCTCCGAGTTCCGCTGCGAGAGCGTCGATGCGATCCGCGCGGCGTGCGAGCAGCGCGACCCGGTACCCGGAGGCAACGAGCGCGCGGGCGGTGGCTTCGCCGATTCCGGAGGAGGCTCCGGTGACGACGGCGACGAGGTCGGACATGGGTGTTCCTTTCGTGGGGTGTCGGATTCGGGTGCTCAGCCGAGGCGGCGGGCGCTCAGCCAGCGGACCATGTCGGGATCGGCGTGGTCGAAGAACTGCGACTCACCAGTGTGGAGGCCGGCGATCCGTGTCATCTCGTCGTCGCTGAGCTCGAAGTCGAACACGTCGATGTTCTGCGCCATGCGGTCCGGGCTGACGGTCTTCGGGATGACGACGACCTCGCGCTGGATCATCCAGCGCAGCACGACCTGGGCGACGGACTTACCGTGGGCGTCACCGATCGCGGCGAGCACCTCGTTCGTGAACAGGCCGTTCTTGCCTTCCGCGAACGGGCCCCAGGACTCGATCTGGACACCCTCCGCTTTCATCAGCTGCTGGTACTCGACGTTCTGCCGGAACGGGTGGGTCTCGATCTGGTTGACGGCCGGGGTGATCTCGTTGTTGATGATCAGGTCGATGAGCTGGTCGGGCGCGAAGTTGGAGACGCCGATGGCACGGGCGCGGCCGTCGCGGTTGAGGTTCTGCATGGCGCGCCACTGGGCGTAATAGTCGCCGAAGGGCTGGTGGATCAGGTAGAGGTCCACGTAGTCGAGCCCGAGCTTCCTGACCGAGTCGTCGAACGCGCGAGCGGTGTTCTCCTCGGCGGGCTGGTCCTGGATCCAGAGCTTCGTGGTGATGAAGAGGTCCTCGCGCGGGATGCCGCTGGCCGTGATCGCGGCGCCGACGGCCTCCTCGTTGCCGTAGGCGGCGGCGGTGTCGATGGAGCGGTAGCCGGCGGCGAGGGCGGCCTCGACGGCCGACTGGGTCTGGGCGTTGTCGACCTGGAAGACGCCGAAGCCGAGGATCGGCATTCTCGTGCCGTTGTTGAGCGTGACGGTCTGCACGGATGTTTCGCTGGTCGTTGTCATGCCTCCAGTCCACCGCTGTTCCCTCGCGCGAGGGAGTGACGGGTTATCCGTGTACTGGCAGTCAGTCGCTCGATGCCGGCCGGCGTCGTAGCGTTGCGGCATGGACAACAGGGACGAAGTCGGCGAGTTCCTCCGGACCCGCCGCGCCCGCCTGACCCCCGAGCAAGCCGGGATCATCGGCGGGGGCCGGCGTCGCGTCGAAGGACTGCGCCGGGAGGAGGTCGCGATGCTCGCCGGGATGAGCAGCGACTACTACGCGAAGATGGAGCGCGGCAACCTCGCCGGTGTCTCCGCCGAGGTGCTCGACGCCCTCGCGCTGGCCTTGCGGCTGGATGAGGCGGAGACCGAGCACCTGCACGACCTGGCCCGGGCTGCCGGCCCCGAGCCGATCCGGCGCCGCCCGCGGCCTGCCGCGGCCACCACGATCCGCCCGAGCCTCCAGCGGTTCCTCGACACGAACACGATGACGCCGACCTTCGTCCAGAACCGGCGCAAGGATCTGATCGCCGCCAACCCGATCGGACTCGCGCTGTTCTCGCCGCTGTTCGCGGACCCGAGCAACCAGCGCAACAACGCCCGGTTCACGTTCCTCAGCCCCGCCTCCCGGGTCTTCTTCACCGACTGGGAGAAGGGCGCAGACAGCATCGTCGCGTCGATGCGGACCGACGCCGGAAAGCACCCGCACGACAAGGACCTCACCGACCTCATCGGCGAGCTCGTCACCCGAAGCGACGCCTTCCGCACCCGCTGGGCCGCCCACAACGTCAAGCCGCACCGGTCGGGGAGCAAACGCATCCACCATCCCGACGTCGGCGACCTCGAGTTCGAGTTCGAGGGGATGGAGTTGCCCGGCACCCCCGGCTGGATGCTCTACGCCTACACGACCGAGCCCGGCTCCTTCACCGAAGAACGCATCGCCCTCCTCGGGAGCCTCAGCGCCACCGCGGATGAACCCACCAGCTCGACCGCGCACAACCGCGATCGCGCCTGACCGTAAGGACCACCATGTCAGCACCCCACCCCCGCGTCGCCCCCGAACTGATCCGTGAGCACGCGCCGAAGCTCGCCGACCTCACCGACGATGTGCTCTTCGCCGACGTTTGGGAGCGGCCGGAGCTGTCGCCCCGCGACCGCAGCCTGGTCACTGTCGCCGCACTGGTCGCGCTCGGCCGCGACGCCCAGCTCGTCGGCCACCTGCGCCGCGCGCTCGCCAACGGACTCACCACCGACGAGCTCACCGAGGCGATCACCCACCTCGCCTTCTACGCCGGCTGGCCCGCAGCCATGAGCGCGGTCGGGGTCCTCGCCTCCGTGTCCGCCGAGCCGGCCTCCCAGGACTGAGGACGATCGCATGCAGACACGCACCCTCGGCACCGACGTCGCCGTCTCCGCGATCGGCTTCGGATGCATGGGCCTCAACCACGGCTACGCCGACAAGCTCGATGAGGCCGGCGGCATCGACGTGATCCGCGCGGCCGTCGACCTCGGCGTGACCTTCTTCGACACCGCCCAGGTCTATGGGCCGTTCACCAACGAGCAACTCGTCGGGCGCGCCCTGGCGCCGGTTCGGGACCAGGTCGTGATCGCGACCAAGTTCGGCTTCGACTTCGACGGAACCCGCGAGAGCGGCCTCAACAGCTCGCCGGAGTACATCCGCAGCACCGTGGAGGCATCGCTGGCACGCCTGGGCGTGGAGCGCATCGACCTGCTCTACCAGCACCGCGTCGATCCCGACGTGCCGATCGAGGACGTCGCCGGAACCGTCAAGGACCTGATCGCCGAGGGCAAGGTCGCCCACTTCGGCCTGTCGGAGGCCGGCGCCGCGACGATCCGGCGCGCTCACGCTGTGCAGCCGGTCGCCGCCCTGCAAAGCGAGTACTCGCTCTGGTGGCGCGAACCCGAAGCGGAGATCCTACCGACCCTCAGGGAGCTGGGCATCGGTCTCGTGCCCTTCAGCCCCCTCGGCAAGGGCCTGCTCACCGGCGCCGTCGACGCCTCGACCTCCTTCGGCGAAGGCGATGTCCGAGCGACTCTTCCTCGCTACTCCGCCGAAAGCCGACAGGTCGGCGCCGACCTGGTCGAGCTGGTGACCAGGATCGCCGCGACCAGGAACGCCACTCCCGCTCAGATCGCTCTCGCCTGGCTGCTGGCGCAAGGGCCCTCGATCGTGCCGATCCCCGGGACGACGAAGGTCCGCCGGCTCGAAGAGAACGTCGGTGCGGCCTCCGTGGAGCTCAGTGCGGACGAGCGCGCGCAGCTCGACGCGGTGTCGGCCCGCATCGACACCACCGCTGCGCGCTACCCGGAGAAGATGCAGAAGTGGATCGATCGATGAGCTGAGCGACCGCCACTCCGAACAACCATCACCAATTCGAACAAAACACTTGTGTGAATGAACACAATGCGTGTTACAGTTGGTGCACCCGGTTCAAAGGAGAGCGCAATGTCAGCAACCCAGTACGAGGCCTCGTCGGTGGAGGAGCCGGAGCTCCCCTCCGGGCTCAACCGAGGCTCCATCGGGCTCGGCGGCACACTGATGCAGTCGATCGCCCAGATCTCGCCGACCCTCGGCATCTTCTACACGATCGCCTTCACCACCGGTCAGGCCGGCGTCACCGCGCCCCTGACCTACCTGGCCGCATTCCTCGTCTGCCTCATCATCGCGGTGCCGATGCGCGGGCTGGCACGGCACCTCCCGTCCGCCGGCGGCTTCTACACGTACGTCTCGGCCGGTATCGGCCCGCGGGCCGGGTTCATGACCGGATGGCTGTACGCGATCATGGTGACCGTCGTCCCGGCGGCGCTCGCCGCGTTCACCGGCGCGGTCCTCCAGGATGAGCTGTCGGGCAAGTACGGGTTCGACGTTCCGTGGTGGGTCTACGCGGTGGCCATCCTCGCGATCTGCTTCGCCTGCGCCTACCGCGGCATCGTCATCTCCATCAAGTTCCTGGTCGTGATGACCTGCTTCGAGATGATCGTCGGACTCGGGCTCGCCCTCTCCGGTCTGATCAAGCCGGGCCCCGGCGGCGTCAACCTCAGCGGGTTCAACCCGGCGAACATCACGAACGGCTCCGGGTTCTTCCTCGCGATCGTGCTGTCGATCTTCGCCTTCACCGGTTTCGAGAGCGCCGCGGCGGTCGGGGAGGAGTCTCGGGACCCCAAGCGCATCGTCCCCAAGGCGATCATCGGGTCCCTCACCCTCATCGGCATCTTCTACGTCGTCACGGCCTGGGGCCTGCAGATCGGCTGGGGCACCGACAACCTCCCCAAGCTGGCGTCCTCACCCACCGCACCCGCGTTCGTCCTCGCCGACCGGCTCTTCGACGGCGCCTCGATCATCATCCTGATCGCCTTGGTCAACTCCGGGCTCGGTGTCTGCATCGCCTGCACCACCAGCGCCACGCGCACCATCTTCGGGATCGCCCGCACCGGCGCCCTCCCGTCCGTGCTGGCGACCGTTCAGCGCAAGCACCGCACCCCGGTCGTCGCGGTCTACGTGCAGTCGATCGTGGCGGTCGTGGTCTGCCTCGCGGTCGGACTCCCGCTCGGGCCGTACAACCTCTTCAACCTGCTCGGGACCGCGGGGACCTTCGTCTACATCCCGATCTTCATCCTGATGAACATCGCGGCGTTCCTCTTCTTCCGCCGGCGCCACCCGGAGGAGTTCAACGTTTGGGCGTACGTCGTCGCCCCGATCGTCTCGACGGTCGCCCTCCTGCTGATCGCGTACTACAGCATCGTCCCGCTCCCGGCCTTCCCCGTCCTGCTCGCGCCGTTCATCGCCGTCCTGTACGTGGTCATCGGCCTCGCCATCCTGATCGGCCGCAACCTGCGTCCGGGGAATCGGGCCTGGATGGCACGTGCAGGGGAGCTGCCTGAGGTTGACTGATCCCGGACCGGAACACCAGAACAGCAGGAGGCCACGATGAACGCCGAAACCCGACAGCAGCAGATCCTCGAGCAGCTCGCCCGCCGCGGCGAGGCCACGATCGCGGAGCTCAGCGCCCGGTTCGACGTGTCGGAGATGACCATCCGCCGCGACCTCAACCAGCTCGCCGCCGCGGGCGTGATCGTCCGCACCCACGGCGGTGCGGCCCCGGCGGCGAGCGGGAGCTTCGAGCCGCCGTTCGGCCTCCGCTCCCGCACCAACAGCGAGTCGAAGCGGCAGATCGCCATCGCCGTCGCCAAGCAGGTGCTCGACGGCCAGACGGTCATCCTCGACGGCGGGACGACCGGCCTGGCCATCGCGGAGGAGCTCGTCGGCCGCAACATCACCGTCTGCGCGCTGAACCTCCGCGTCGCCGACATCCTCTCCGCGGAGTCCGCCACCCGGGTCATGATCCCCGGCGGACTCATTCGGACGGGCGAGTCGAGCATCATCGGCTCGGAGGCCGAGCGCGCCCTGCAGAACTTCCGCTACGACCTCTACGTGATGACGGCCTCCGCCGTCGACGCCTCCGCCGGGTTCACCGAGTGGAACATCGAGGACGCCGCCATCAAGCGCGCGAGCCTCGCCGCCTCCCGACGGACCATCGCGGCCGTCGACTCCTCCAAGTTCGGCCGCGAGGCGTTCGCCCGCATCTGCGGCCTCGACCAGGTCGCCGCCATCGTCACCGACGCGGCGATCACCTCCGAACAGAAGCGCGAGCTCTCGGTGTCAGGCACCGAGCTGCTGATCGCATGAACCAAGGAACACCATGAACACCACCCCTTCCGCACTCCCCACCCGCGTCGACACCCTCGTCATCGGCGGCGGCACCGGCGGCGCCGCGTTCGCCGGCACGCTGGCCGCCCAGAGCGACGAGACTGTGCTCCTCGTGGAGGCCGGCCCCGACTACGGCGCGTTCGACCGGGAGACCTGGCCGTCGGACATGCTCGACGCGCGCTCGATCCCGCTGTCGCACGACTACGACCTCCGCACCGCCCGGTCGTCGGGCGAGGGGAGCCTCGACCTCCCGCGCGCCCGGATCATCGGCGGCTGCTCGGCGCACAACGGCTGCACCGCGTCGGTGGGCGCCCGGTTCGAGTACGACGAGTGGGCGGGCCTCGGCAACCCGGGCTGGTCGGCCGACGAGGTCGCACCGCTGCTCGACGCCGTGCGGGAGCGGTTCCGCGTCCGCCGCTACACGATGCCGGAGCTCACCCCGCCGCAGCGCGCGTTCGTGGAGGCCGGGGTCGCCGCGGGCCTGCCGTTCGCCGACGACCTCGACGACCTGGAGGCCGCGGAGGGCATCGGTCCGATGCCGGTCAACGTTTCGGACGGCGTGCGCTGGAACAGCGCCTTCGCCTTCCTCGACCCGGTGCGCGATCGTCCCAACCTGACCATCGCGGGCGGCGTCACCGTCACCGCGCTCAGCTTCGACGGCACGCGCGTCACCGGGGCGTTCGTCACGAACGCGGCCGGCGTCGCCCACATCGACGCGGGCCGGGTCGTCCTCGCCGCGGGCGCGTACCACTCGCCGGCCCTTCTGCTGCGCTCGGGCGTCGGCCCTGCTGCGGAGCTGACGGCGCTCGGTATCCCCGTGATCGCGGATGTGCCGGGCGTCGGCAAGCACCTGCTCGACCACGAGTGCGTCCAGCTCGACTTCGCGGGCCAGCCCGGCCTGGTGGAGGAGCTCGCCGCGCTCGACTGGAACCCGGACGAGCAGACGGTCGGCCGCGCCCGGTCGAGCGTGTGCGACGACGGGCCCTACGACATCCACGTGTTCATGGTCGCCGGCGCGAACAGCGGCCACCCCGGCCTCCCGCCGATCACCCTCTACGGCGGTGCGATGCGCGCCCGGTCGGAGGGCAGCGTGACGCTCGGCCCTGACCTCGACGTCGCGGAGCCGGTGATCGACCACCGCTACGGGTCCGACCCCGAGGATCACGACCGCACCGTGTTGCGGGAGGCGCTCGGCCTGCTGGAGTCGATGGTGTCCCAGCCGGGGCTGGCCGAGGTGCTCGGCGAGCGCGTCGGCGACGCCGACCCGTTCGACGACATCGTCAACTACTGCCACCCCGCGGGCACCTGCAAGATGGGCCCGGCGTCCGACCCGCTCGCCGTGGTCGGCAGCGACGGCGCCGTGCACGGAGTGAGCGGGCTCTATGTCGCCGACGCCTCCATCATGCCGACGATCACCCGCGGCAACATCAACCTTCCGACGGCCATGATCGGGGTGAACGTCGCGAACCGGATTCTCGGCGCGCGCGTCCTCGACGCCGCCGGCACGACCGCGGACGCACGCTGAGGAGACCGACCATGACGACGCTCACCCCCTTCGAAGAGGACATCCTGGAGCAGCCCGCCGCCCTGCGACGGCTCGCCGCGGCAGGCCCGATCCCGGAGCTCGCCGCCCTCGGCGCCCGACGCTGGGACCGGATCGTGTTCACCGGCATGGGCAGCTCGCACTTCGCGAGCATCCCGACCTGGCGCAGCGCCGTCCACGCCGGGCTCGACGCCTGGCGCATCGACGCCGGCGAGTTGCTGGACTCCCCGGAACTGCTCACCCCGGACACGCTTCTCGTCGCGACTTCCCAGTCGGGCGCCAGCGGCGAAGTCGTCGAGCTCCTCGACCGCCTGGAGGCCGGCCGGCTCCGTGCGGGTCTGCTGGCGGGGATCGCGGCGGACCCGGCGAGCCCGCTCGCACTGCAGTCCGGCGTGTACCTGCCGCTCCTGAGTGGCGACGAGGCCACGGTGAGCACCAAGAGCTACCTCAACACGCTCGCGGAGCACCGGCGCCTCACGGCGGTGCTCACGGGAGAGGACCCGGCCGTCGTGGAGGCGGAGATCGCGGCCGCGGCCGACGCCGTCGAAGCACAGCTCGCCCGCGGCATCGACGGCGAGCTCGCGTCGCGGACGCTGTCGCCGGCGCGCCCCCGGCTCGCCGCGGTCGCCAAGCGCGACGATGCGGCGACCGCGCTGCTGGCCGGTCTCATCACCAAGGAGTCGTCCAAGGTCGCGATCGAGGGCTACGTCGGCGGTCAGTTCCGGCACGGGCCGTTCGAGCTCGCCGGCCCGGGTATGACCGCCTTCCTCTACGGCGCGTACGAGTCGGACGAAGACCAGAGCACCATCCGCCTCGCCGGGGACCTCGTGGAGAGCGGCGCCAACGTCGTCCTCGTCGGGGACCTCCGGGTGGAGGGTGCGACGACCGTGCGGACGCCGGACGGCCCGTCGCTGACCCGGCTCGCGACCGGTGCGGTCGTGGCGGAGCTGGTCGCCGTCGACCTCGCGCGGGTGAACGGCGTCGTGCCGGGCGCGTTCGCGTTCGGCAGCAAGGTCACGACCACGCTGTGAACGACACCGGATCGTCGCCCCGTAGCGAGCTCGCCATCGGCATCGATCTCGGAGGAACGGGCACGCGGCTGGTGGCCCTCGACGGCTACGGGGACACCGTGGCGCAGCTCGTCGTCCCGACGCCCGCCGACCTGCCCGGCGACGCGGCGGTCGCGTTCCTCGCCGAGCGGGTCGGGTCGCTGCCCGGCCCTGCGGTCGTCCGCTCCATCGGGATCGGCGCGAGCGGGCCCATCGACGCCGAGGGGGTCATCCGGAACCCCGACACCCTCCCCGCGTTCACGGGCATCGACCTCGCCGGGCCGCTCGGCGCCGCCTTCGCCGCACCGGTCGCCGTCGACAACGACGCGGTGACCGCCGCGATCGGGGAGGCCGCGGTGGGAGCCGGGCGCCCCTTCCGCAGCGTGCTGATGCTGACCCTGGGAACCGGCGTCGGCGTCGGCGCGCTCGTCGACGGCGAGCCTGTCCGCGGTGCGGACGGCGTCCACCCGGAGGCCGGCCACCTCAGTCTCTCCGGACGGGACGCGCCCTGTTACTGCGGTCGCACCGCGTGCCTGGAGCAGGTGGGCTCGCGGTCGGCGCTCCAGCGGTCGGCGAGCGCGCTCCTCTCGCGGCCCTCCGGAGGCCCGCAGGACATCGTGGCGGTCTACGATCGCGCGCTCGCCGGAGACGAGGCCGCGACCGCGCTGTTCGACGACTACGGGAGCGGGATCGGCGACGGCCTCCTCGACCTGCTGACCGTGCACCGCTCGGCGTGCGTCATCCTCGGCGGAAGCGCCGCGACATACTACCCGGCGTTCGGTGCAGCGCTCCGCGCCCGGCTCAGCGCGGTCACGACCTACGTCGCGCCGCCGCCGGTGCGGGTGTCCGAGCTGGGCGACCTGGGCGGCGCGCTCGGCGCGGCGATCCTCGGCTCCCGGCGACCGGACCGGAGCTCCTGGCTCTCGCTCGGCCGTGCCCGCTGAAGCGCGGGATCCGTCCTCACCCCCCCCGCCAGCCGCCGCGGCAACCCCAGCCACACGGTCTACCGCAGTCGTCCGTTTGGCCGCCAACCTCTGATGAGCGCAGGCACGCCTATTAGTTTCGCATTCCTCATGTCTGTACGAACTCACATAGTACGCTAATGGCAGAAGCCATGAAGCGCCGCTGCCGCCTGGGGCACCGGTGGCGTGGTTGTGCAGACGAAGGAAGTGAGGATCCGTTGAAACGGTGGTTGAAGTCTCTGCTTGCGAGTGGCGTGGCGCTTGGGCTCGTGGTCGGGGGTGCAACCGCGGCGCACGCGTCGGACGAGCCGGAAGTGAAGCTGGTGGTGCAGCACGAGGACGCATGGGTCGATGTGGACATGGAAGCTTTGGAGACCGCAACCCTCGACCTGAATCCGCCCATGACAGCTGAACCCGGGAAACCCGCGTCGCGGCTGATCGATTGGAATCAGTGGTTCGGCTGCTTCTCGCTCAACAACGAGACCGATGTTCTCGCGCGTTACTGGTTCCCGTGGGATGGCCGCCTGAAGCCCGTCAACCTCAAGTGCGGAAACTCCAGTTACGGGTACAAGCACATCCGCGAGGGCCATGAATCTCAATGGCAGGATGTCCTGAATACGGCTCGCGCTCGCGGATGGCAGTCAGCCCAGTATGGTGTCGAGTCCTGGGACGACCTTATGTCCGGGGTGACCAGTGGAGTAGTCGCTGACCCCGGCCCGGGGGCGACCTTCTACCCGGTTTCCAACAAGTGGTGCACCAAGACCATGTTCGGGCTCTGGGACAGTGCCCAAAAGTCGATCATCTACGAGTTCGGAGTCGAGACGGCGTGGGCGTCGGACAGTGACCGTCTCATCACGTCATTCCCCTCGTCCCGCAAGGTTTGCTGACCGATTGGGGCCGGCGTCCGAAAGGGCCTCGGCCCCAATCCTGAGTCGGCGCTCGTTATTCGGCTCGGTGCTCCGCGACGATTTCTGCACTGTCCCAGAGCTCCCGGGTCAGCCAGTCAACGAGTTCGTCTCCGCGCACCAGCCACTTGTCGCGCTGAGCTGCGTCGCGCCAACCGTCACCCGGGCCGACGGCGATCTCCCACTCGTCGTACCACCGCCGTAAAGCGGTGACGAGTTCGTCGCTCAGCCCATATTGGTCGGGGGTCGCCGTGTAGCCAAAGTCCGGGTCCCAAAGCGGCCAATTATGGCCGTGGTCGGGAAAGAACCTGATCGTGTGCAACTCTCGTGCTCGCGACCGCACGTTCCTGGCGATAGTGGCCTCGGCCGAGGAGTAGGGAGGTACGAGCAGTTCCTCCTGAGTTGCCGGGTCGACCGTTCGAAACCACGAGGAGTCCCGATCCGGCAATTCCTCGCGCTTCATACGATCCAGGCTACGCGGCATTCGCATAGCCCCGCGCCTCTCACCCCGCCAGCCGCCGCGGCAGCCCCAGCCACGCGCCGGCCCCCGGCTCGAAGTGCGTCACCTCCGCCACCCGGCCGCCGGCCACCCCGATCACCAGCACCCCCACCAGGTGCAGCCCGCCCGACACCGGGTCGCGCACGTACTCGCCCCACGCCGGCTGCCCGTTCGCGCCGGTCGGCACCATCCGCTCGATCGTGCGGCGGTGGTCGGTCATCGGGGCGAAGAAGGCCGCCGCGGCCTCCGGGCCGCGGTACTCGAACGGGAGCGGCGGCATCCGCACCCAGACGTCGTCCGACATCAGGGCGACCAGGTCTTCGACCGCACCGGATGTGAACGCGGTGACGAAGCGCTCCAGGAGCTCCGGGTCAGGGTCGATCGGGTCGACGGCGTGCGGAGCGTCCGCGAGTGTGGCGCGAGCGCGTTTCAGTGCGCCGTTGAGGGAGTCGACCGTCACGCCGAGGAGGTCGGCGGCCTCCGCAGCGGGGTAGCCGAGCACGTCGCGGAGGAGGAGGGCGGCCCGCTGGGAGGGCGGCAGCAGCTGGAGGGCGCGCGTGAACGCGAGGGTGACCGCCTCCCGCGACTCGTACTGCGCCTCCGGGCCGGGGGCGTCGTCGGGGAGGCCGTCGAGCAGCGAGTCGGGGTACGGCTCCAGCCAGGACACCTCGCCGAGCGCGGTGGGCCGGGCGACCGGGGCGTCCACCTCGGCCGGCCTGCGGCGTCCGGCGCGGAGCACGTTGAGGCACCGGTTCGTCGCGATCCGGTAGAGCCAGGTCCGCAGCGACGACCGGCCCTCGAAGCCCGGCAGGCCCAGCCAGGCGCTCAGCAGGGTGTCCTGCACGGCGTCCTCCGCGTCCTGCACCGAGCCGAGCATCCGGTAGCAGTGCACGTGCAGCTCGCGGCGGTGCGGCGCGGTCAGCGCGTCGAATGCGGCGCGGTCGCCGCCGAGCGCGGCGTGGAGCAGCTGGTCGTCCATCGTCCCTCCCTCCCCGGCGGTCCGATTCTGGTCGTCCGTCTCCCCTGTGTCGACACCCGGGACGCCGAGAACTGGTCGAGGAACGCGTGACCAGTTTGCGCGCCCGCCGGCGTCTACCCCGGTGAATCGACAACCGCGGGTCGACGACCCGCGCACCGAAGGGAGAGCACCATGACCACGCAGACCGCCACCGACTACACCACCACGATCGACCTCGACCGCAGCCCGGACGAGGTCTCCGCCGCCATCGCGGACGTCGGCCGCTGGTGGCTCGGCGACGTCACCGGCCAGGCGGAGCGGGTGGGGGACGAGTTCACCTACCGCTACCGCGACCTCCACGACAGCACGCAGCAGGTCACCGTGTTCGAGCCGGGGCGTCGCATCGTCTGGGACGTGATCGACAGCGAGCTCGGCTTCGTGGCGGAGCCCGACCCGTGGACCGGCACGCGGATCGTGTTCGACCTCCAGCCGTCCGGCGACGGGACGCGCCTGACCTTCACCCACGAGGGCCTCACGCCGGCGAAGGAGTGCTACGACGCGTGCTCCGCGGGATGGGACCACTTCGTCGTCGGCAGCCTGCGCCGGTTCGTGGAGACCGGCGCAGGCGTGCCGCTGTGACGAAGCGTCAGACTCCGGTCAGCCGGCGCAGTTCGGCTGGTAGGCCGGGTCGGCCGGACCGTTCGGCACGCTGAGCGCCTCCAGCACGAGCTGCTGCACGACCGGGTCGTTGGGGGACTGATCGTGCTCGATCGGGTCGGCCGGGCACTTGTCCTGGATGACGGTGTTGGTGACCTGCGAGGGCGAGCCGCTCAGCGCCTGGCTCTGGTACGGCGTCACCACCTCGTCGTGGGTGGTCGAGATGACGGTGTAGCTCGGTCCCCTCACGGTGTCGCCGATCGAGTTCAGCTTCTGCAGGAACGCGGAGCCCGCGGTCTGGTCGGCGCACGCCGGGCAGGCCGACGGGTCAGCGCTGGTGAGCGCCGGCAGCCCGTCCGGTCCCGGGACGATGACGCCGTGGGTGCCGTGGTTGGAGGGCGCGATCCCGATGAGCTGGTGCACCTTCTTGGCGCCGCCGAGGAAGCCCAGGTAATAGCGGGGCATCATCCCGCCCTGACTGTGACCGACGAGGTCGACCTTCGTGGCCTTCGTGGAGGCCAGCACCGCGTCCACGAACGGGGCGAGCTGCTGGGCGGACTGGGCGATCGGGCCGGACGCGTCCACGCCGTTGTACTGGCCGTAGTCCAGGGCGAACACGCAGTAGCCCGCCTGCTTGAGCACGGGCGACATGGTGGACCAGTTCTTCGCCATGCTCTCGAACGTCCCCGGCACCAGGATCACGGGGTACGGGTGCGCGGCGGAGGGCACGCACGACCAGTCGTTGGCGCCGGGAGGCGAGACGGAGACGGTGTCCGCCTGGGCGGGCAGGGCGATCGCCAACGACCCGAGGGCCGCCGCGGTGGCGGCGACGAGCAGCTTCTTCAGTAACGACATCGGTACCTCTTCCTGTGCGCCCGGCGGATCGGAGTAGGGGGTCTCCACCGCGGACGCGAGTGATGCCGTGACACGGTAGACGCGGTGCGGGGAGGGTCAAGCCGATCGCAGGCTTCCGGGAGGCTTCGCTCAGGTGGCGTGCAGGTGAGCCGGTGTCGAGCAAGCGGCGAACGCTGAGGAGGGGGCGGCGGATGCCCGCCGTCCCCTCCTTATCGTCGCGGTCGCGTCAGCCGGCCACGGGCGTCAGCGTCCAGAAGTGGTCCGCCGTCGCCGCGTCGGACGCGGTGGTGGAGGTCCCGCTCGCCGTCACGACGACCAGCGTGCCGTTGCGGCCGTGGCTGGAGGAGTCGACGATCGTGGTGCCGCCGGCCTCGTCGAAGGCGTAGTGCGCCACGTCCCCGCTGCCCACCGTTGCGGAGGCGAGGGCCGCGACCTCCGACGCGCCGAGCGCCCGCGAGTAGATGTTGAAATCGTCCACCTTCGCGTCGAGCGCCGGGTCGTTGTACTGCGACTTGCCGATCCAGTCGTTCGGCGTGGCTCCCATCGCGGACGGGTGCACGGTCATGTTCGTGTTGGTGCCGACGACCTGCCCGTTCACGTACAGGGTCCCGGTCGTCCCCGAGAGCGTCACCGTCACCAGAGACCACTGGCCGACAGGCAGCACGCTGGTGGCGTCGATCCGCTGCTCAGCGCCCGGGCCTCCCGTGGTGATGGCGAAGCGGAGGCCGGTGCCGGAGTTCACGGTCAGGAACATGTTGGTGCCGGGGCCGTTGCCGAAGTCGAACACGCGCGACCACGTGGTGTTCGCCGACGGGTCCACCCAGGCGGAGACCGTGTAGTCCGCGGTCAGCCCGCTGACGATCCCGGCCGGCAGCGAGACGTAGGACGCGGTGTGGCAGAAGTCGAGCGCGGTGCCGACCCGGCCGGGCGCACGCGGCCCGTCGACGGCGCAGGTCGGGGCGCCGTCGGTCCACTGGACCACGGAGGCGCCCGGCGCCGTGCTCATCGACGAGACCGCGAGGACCAGCCCGCTGCCGGCGTTGGCCAGCTTGACGCGGCCGTCCGCTGCCGGGATGACCTGCCAGAGCTGGTCGTCGCCTCCGGTGTCCGCGCCGACGACGACCTGCGCACCGTTCGCCGTGGGGGCCGACTGCACCCCGAGCACCGCGTGGGTCGCGCCGTTCACGACCTTGTAGAGGCCGGCGCCGCTGTAGACGAGCTTCCACATCTGGCTCGCGCCGCCGGTGGCCGCCGCCTGGTCGGCCGACGTGCCTGCGGTGTCGAGCGCGAGGCCGCTGTTGCCGTTGGTGAGCGTGTACTGGCCGTTGAGGTTCGTGACGGTGTTCGGGCGGGTGATGACGAGGTGATACCCGAACGCGGCGTTCATGGCGACCGGTACGGTGATCGAGCCGTCCGAGCCGACGTGGTACAGCGTGTTCGAGATGGTGATCGGCGCGGCCGTCGGGGTGGTGCGCCCGTACGACGGCGTGTACTCCAGCTTGACGCCGACGGCGTTGCCGAACTTGAGCGCGTTCAGCCCGTCGACGTGGATGGCCGTCGCACCGCTCCCGCCGCCCGCGATGACGTCCACCTCGGTCTTGTCCGCGGTGACGGAGGCTGCGCCGTCGAGGCCCGTCGACGCCGGCGGGGTGGTGGTGACCATGCTCCCGCTCATGTCGCCGTACCACGTGTAGAGCCAGTACGAGCCGTTGGGCGACCCGCCGGTGTCGGTGAGGGTGTCGCCGAGCGTGCCGTAGTGGTTCCAGAAGGCGAGCTCGGCGTTGTCCACGCCGTAGCGCTCGAACTTGGCGATGTAGCCGACCAGCGGTCCTGGCACGCCGATCTCGGACGGGGTCGCGTACTCCTCGATGGCGATCGGCCGCGGGGTGATCCCGAGGCTCTTCTCGATCGCCTCGACCTTCGCGATGTCGCCCTGGATGTGCGACGAGCTCTCCAGCTCGTGCCAGGCGATGATGTCGGGCACCGTGTTCGTGGCGACGGCGTTGGCGAGGAAGCCCTGCATCCCGCTGATGTTGTCCGAGTAGCTCGGACCCTGGATCGGCGTGGTGGCGTCGAGCGATCGGACCTCCCGGTAGGTGCGCGTCCACGCGTCATTGAAGGATCCGGCCTTGGCGGTGTCCCAGGTCCAGTCGGGCTCGTTCCAGAGCGCATAGGCGGAGATGTTCTTCGCGCCGGACGCCTGGACCGCCTTCACCTGCGTGTCGACCGCGCCGAGCCAGTCGCTCCAGCTCACCCACTTGTACGGGAAGTCCGGGTACCAGTCGGACATGCGGACCACGACCTTGGCGCCGGCCGCGGCGGCCTCCGGAGCGACGACGAGGGCGTCGCCTGCCGGGGCCGGCTCGCCGTTGGGGAGCTGATGGCCGCCGGGAGCCATCTGGACGAACGTGTTGGGCTTGATCGCCTGCACCAGGGAGTCCGAAGGGACGGTGCCGCTCGCCAGGCCGTACAGGGAGCCGGTGGCCACGTGCGTGACCGGGCGGAACGGCTGGTCGGCGTGGACTTCGAGGGTGGAGGCCGCGCCGGGGAGCGCGACGGCGGGGGCTGCTGCCAGGGCGGCGCCGGATGCTCCCAGGGCGAACGCGGTGAGCGTGGCCGTCAGGGCGGTCGGCGACCACCTCCTGCGGGGTGTCGTGCGTGACGTCATCTTGTGTTCTCCGTTGATCCGATGAAGTGGCGGTATTCGAACCGGTTCGATGACTCCGCGTCGGCTACGAGTGCCTGATCGGGGGAGAGAATCGGACGAATGGCCGTGGCCAGCACCGTAACAGCGCGTTTTCGCGAGGTCAAGCACTTTAGCGAACCGGTTCGACAATCCCGCGTCACGACATTCGTGCCGAATCGCGCCTTTCGCGGTGCCACAGCCGCGATTCGTGCCGAATGGGCGGGGCCAGGGGCACCACGTCCACCTCGATTCGTGCCGAATCGTGCGAATGCCCGGGTGAGAGGCACGATTCGCGACGAAGGCGCGTGCGAGAATCGTGGTCGACCCCGGCGAAGGAGGCTCGAGTGGCAACGATCGGCGACGTCGCCAGGGCCGCAGGCGTCTCACGGAGCACGGTGTCGTACGCGCTCTCCGGCAAGCGCGTCATCTCCGAGGAGACGCGGCAGCGCATCGAGGAGGCCATCCAGGCGCTCGGCTTCACACCCAACGCCGGCGCCCGCGCCCTCGCCACCGCGCACACGAACGTGCTCGGGCTGTATCTGCAGTTCCAGGAGGACGAGTTCGCTCCTGCGATGCTGCAGTACGTCCTCCCGGTGTCGACGACGGCGCGCGCCGAGGGCTACGACCTCCTGATGGTCACCGACGCCGACCTGGTCGGCGCGAT
This sequence comes from Leifsonia sp. EB41, assembly GCF_041262565.1. NCBI lineage: Bacteria > Bacillati > Actinomycetota > Actinomycetes > Micrococcales > Microbacteriaceae > Leifsonia > Leifsonia sp. EB41. The sequence goes on from NZ_JBGCCJ010000001.1 coordinate 2,516,342, forward strand.
CCGCCGGACGACCTCCTCGCACATGGTCGACGGCGTCGTGCTCCTCGACGTCACCTACGACGACGTCCGACTGGAGCCGTTGCGTGACGCCGCGCAGCCCGCCGTCCTCATCGGTTACGCCCGGGATTCCGCGGGTTTCGACTCGTTCGACCTCGATTTCGGCGAGGCGGCGCGGATGGCCGTGGACCACCTCGCGGAGCGCGGCCACCGCGAGCTGATGCTGGTCACGCCGCCCGGCCACGTGGCAGACCGCGGCGGCTCGTACGTGTGGCGCTTCCGGGACGCCGCCCTCGAGCGGGCGGCCCGGTACGGCCTGCGGCTGAGCGTCCACGCCGGAGACTCGCGTCACCCCGGGATCACCGAGGAGCTGGACCGGGCGTTCGACGCCCACCCCGAGGCGACGGCGCTGATCGTGCACAACGACGCGACCATCGCGGCGCTGCCGCGGTACCTCGGCGATCGCGGCATCCGCGTGCCGGACGACCTGTCGGTGGTCGGCGTCTTCTCCCAGGACTTCGGGCAGGCCTTCTCGCTGCCGTACACGGCGGTGGAGTCGCTGCCCGACCGGCTCGGCGAGCTCGCGGTGGAGCAGCTCGTCCGGCGCATCGCGGACCCGGCGATGGCCGGTGCGCCGATCGTGCGGCTCATCGAGCCCGGGTTCATCGACCGCGCCAGCACCCGCTCGCTGTAGGGATCGCGGCTCCTACCGCTGATTCTCCGCGGTTTCACCCGAGCGAACCGCTTCGACTTGAAATGCGCCCGAACCCGCGCTACAGTCATCGAACCGGTTCGACGATTAACTCGAACCCAACTCGACGGCGAAGGAGGCAGCAGCGTGGCAGTCACCATCTCGGACGTCGCCCGGCACGCGGGCGTGTCCCCGAGCACCGTCTCGTACGCGATCTCCGGCAAGCGCACCATCTCGCCCTCCACCCGCGAGCGGATCGACGCGGCGATCGCCCACCTCGGCTTCACCGCCAACGCGGGCGCCAGGGCCCTGGCCACCTCGCAGACGATGGTGATCGGCCTGCTCACGCAGTTCCACCAGGACGAGTTCGCGCCCGCCATGCTCCAGTACGTGCTCCCGGTCTCGGACACCGCCCGGGAGCTCGGCTACGACATCCTGCTCGTCACCGAGACCGACGCCACCGCGGCGCTGAACCGCGTGACCCGGACCGGCATGGTCGACGGCGTCGTGCTGCTCGACGTCATCCACGAGGACCCGCGGCTGGAGACCATGCGCGCGGCCCCGCAGCCCGGAGCGCTCGTCGGCCTCCCGAAGCACACCGAGGGGCTCGACGTCTTCGACCTGGACTTCGGGGAGTCGGCGCGCATGCTGGTCGACCACCTCTACGGGCTCGGACACCGGGAGATCGTGGTCGTCTCGCCGCCGAAGCACGTCTTCGAGCGCGGGGGAGCCTACGGCTGGCGCTTCAGGGACGCCGCCCTCGAGCGGGGTGCCAGGTACGGCCTCCAGATGCACCCGTACTACGGCGAGAGCCAGCAGCCGGCGATCGGCCACAGCATCAACGCGATCCTCGACGCCCGCCCGACGGCGACGGCGCTGATCGTCCACAACGACGCCACCATCGCGGCCCTGCCGGCGGTGCTGGCGGCGCGCGGAACCCGGGTGCCGACGGACTTGTCCGTCGTCAGCCTTTACTCCAAGGACTTCGGCCGAGCCTTCTCCCTGCCATACACGGCGGTGGAGAGCTCGCCCGATCAGCTGGGCCAGCACGCGGTCCGGCAACTCGTGCGGCGGATCACGAACCCGGAGCTCGCGGGAGCCCCGGTCACCCGATTCGTCGCGCCGGAACTGACGACCCGCGGAAGCACCCGATAACCCGACTCGAAACGCAGCGCATCCCCCACCGCTTCCCGGTCCTCACCGAACAACTGCACATCATTCAAGGAGGAATACTGTGATCGCCACCAAGCGAACGCGCATCATCGGCGCCGCCATGCTCGCGGCCACCATCATCGGCGGAGTCTCCGCCTGCTCCGGCGGTTCGGGCTCCGGCTCGTCCAGCAGCGCGGGCGGCACTTACACATTCTGGGATCCGTACCCCCAGTTCGACGCCTCTGCTGCCTGGACCAAGCTGGTCGAGCAGTGCGGCACCCAGGCCGGCGTCACCGTCAAGCGCACCGGTTACGACACCAGCGCGCTGACCAACAAGGCGCTCCTGGCCGGCCAGCAGGGCAGCTCGCCCGACCTGCTGCTGGTGGACAACCCGGTCGTCTCGACCCTCGCGGACGCCGGCATCCTGACCAGCACCGCCGAGAACAAGCTGGACACGTCGGCCATCCAGAAGAACATCATCGCCGCCGGCCAGATCGACGGGAAGACCTACGGCGTCCCGATCGGCGCGAACACCCTGGCGCTCTACTACAACAAGAAGGTCCTGGCCGCAGCCGGAGTCGACATCTCCACCGTCAAGGACTGGTCCAGCCTGACCGACGCGCTCGCCAAGGTGACCGCCGCCGGCAAGAAGGGAATCACCTTCTCGGCGATCGGCACCGAGGAGGGCAGCTTCCAGTTCCTGCCGTGGTTCTGGGGCTCCGGCGCCAACCTCAAGCAGCTCGACTCGTCGAAGGCGCAGCAGGCGCTCAGCCTCTGGACCGACTGGGTGAAGAAGGGCTACGCGCCCAACTCGGTGATCAACAACACCCAGACCACGTCCTGGCAGGAGTTCGCCACCGGCGACTACGCGTTCGGCGAGAACGGCACCTGGCAGCTCGGCAACGTGAAGGCGGCCGGGATCGACTACGGCATCCTGAACATCCCCGGGATCGACGGAGGCTCGGCTCCGGCCCCGACCGGCGGCGAGTTCATGACCATCCCGGTCCAGAAGGACACCGCCCGCTACGCCACGTCGAAGAAGATCGCCGAGTGCCTCACCAGCACCAAGAGCTTCGTGAACACCGACAACACCCTCTCCTACATCGCCCCGACCGCGGCGGCGCAGCAGGAGCAGGTGGCCGGGAACCCCGAGCTCAAGCCGTGGGTGGACGCCGTCGCGGCCGCGAAGGGCCGCACCAGCGACAACCTGGGCACCAAGTACCCGAAGATCTCCCAGCAGCTCTGGGGTGCGGTGCAGAACGCGCTCTCGGGTTCGCAGACCCCGCAGGCGGCACTCCAGGCCGCGCAGACGGCCGCCGCGGCAGCCACGAAGTAACCGCCCCACCGCAACAGAGGTAAAACCGATGACAACCCTCCAGACAGCGCCGAACGGCTCTGTCCGACCCGACGGCGGGGTGGCGGATGCCGCCACCCCGCCCCGGCGCCGCTCCTCACGGCGGCGCAGCGGCCAGTGGGCCGCCTGGGCGTTCCTCGCCCCGGTGGTCGTCTACCTGGTCGTCTTCTATGCCTTCCCGCTCTACCGGAACATCGAGCTGAGCGTCCGCGACTACACCGTGCGCTCGTTCGTGATGGGCGACGCCCCGTTCGTCGGCCTGGACAACTACGTCAAGGTGTTCCAGAACCCGACCTTCGCGCCGGCGATCCTCCACACCGCGCTGTTCACGGTGATCTCGATCGTCTTCCAGTTCTCGATCGGGATGGTGCTGGCGGTCTTCTTCCACCAGAACTTCCGCCTCTCGGGCACGTTGCGCGCGCTGTTCCTGGTGCCGTGGCTGCTGCCGCTGATCGTGTCGGCCTCCTCCTGGTCGTGGATGCTGAACAGCGACTCGGGCGTGGTCAACGCCGCCCTGCACGCGTTCGGGATCGCGCCGGTCAACTGGCTGACCTCGCCGGACTGGGCGCTGACCAGCGTGATCATCGCCAACATCTGGATCGGCATCCCGTTCAACCTGGTGATCCTGTACTCGGGGCTGCAGAACATCCCCACCGAGCTGTACGAGGCCGCGTCGCTCGACGGCGCCAACGCCTGGCAGAAGTTCTGGCGGGTCACCTTCCCGCTGCTGAAGCCGGTGTCGGCCATCACGATCCTGCTCGGACTGATCTACACGCTCAAGGTGTTCGACATCATCTGGATCATGACCCGCGGCGGCCCCGGCACCGCCTCGACCACGCTGTCGACCTGGTCGTACCAGCTCGGGTTCGCCTCCACGCTGCCCGACTTCAGCCCGGCGGCCGCCGTCGGCAACATCCTCATCGTGATCGCGCTGATCTTCGGCCTCATCTACATCCGCACCCAGCGAAAGCAGGACCTCGCATGACCGGCAAGCGGCCCTGGTGGAAGACCGCGCTCGGGGTGGTTCTGACCGCGCTGATGCTCTTCCCGGTCTATTGGATGATCAACGTCTCGCTCACACCGACGAGCCTGATGCGCAAGAGCCCGCCCGACCTGTTCCCGTTCCACGCGACCTTCGAGGGCTACCAGGCCGTCATCAACGACCAGCTCCCGAACCTCGGCACCAGCCTCCTCGTCGGGCTGGGCACCGTGATCCTCACCGTCGCGATCGCCGCGCCTGCGGCCTACTCGCTGGCGAAGCTGCGCCCGCGGGGGAGGGGCGTCCTCAACTTCGTGCTGCTGATCGCGCAGATGATCCCCGGCATCATCATGGCGATGGGGTTCTACGCGATCTACCTCAACCTCGGGATGCTCAACAGCATCGGCGGCCTCATCGTCGCCGACTCGACCCTGGCCGTCCCGTTCGGGGTGCTGATCTTCTCCGCCTTCATGGCCGGGATCCCGGACGAGCTGCTGAGCGCGGCGAAGATCGACGGCGCGGGAACGTGGCGCACGTTCCGCAGCATCGTGCTGCCGGTCAGCCGCAACTCGATCGTGACCGTCTCCCTGTTCGCGTTCCTGTGGGCGTGGTCGGACTTCATCTTCGCCTCGACGCTGAACTCGGGCGGCCCGCTGCAGACCGTGACGCTCGGCATCTACAAGTACATCGGCAACAACAACCAGGAGTGGAACGCGATCATGGCCACCGCCGTCGTCGCCTCCATCCCCGCCGCTGTGCTGCTTGTGATCGCCCAGAAGTACGTCGCCGCCGGGGTCACGGCCGGCGCGGTCAAGGACTGATCCGTGGCCGACCGATCAGACCTCGCGCTCGACATCGACGAGGTGCCCTTCTCCACGCGCGGCTCGTGGCTGGACCTCTCCCGCATCGTCGGACTGCATCGCCGGGCGGACGACGTCCACCTGGTGACGCACCGGACCGGGATGCACCCGATCCTCAGGCTGACGCCCCGGCTCGACGGCGCGGACGCGGAGTGCCGGGTCGCGCTGCGCCCGCACACGATGGCCTGGGAGCGCGACGGTGCGGTGATCGAGGCCGTGTTCGACGGCCCGGACGCGCTCCGCCTGCGCGGCGACGGGCTCGGGATGCGGTTCGCGGCGCCGGCCGAGCTCACCCCGTTCACCGGTGGCTACCTCTTCCGCGACCCGCTCGACGGCGCGTTCGTGCTCACCAGCTACGAGTCGGGCCGGCGGTACCGGCTGACCGTCCTGCGCGGCGACGTGGAGGTTGTCGGCGCCGAGGTCACCGGCAGCGGCAAGCGTCACATCGAGGCAGGCTCGGCGCCCTGGGAGATCGCGCTCGAAGAGCTCGGCACGGCCGCCGCACCCTACGCCGCCACCGCGACCTTCGAGGAGCTCGTCGCGCGGCAGCGGAGCGCGTTCGAGGCCTACGCCGACCGTCTCCGCGGTGCCGCCGAGGAAACCCCGGGGACGCGGAAGGCCGCCTACGTCCTGTGGTCGGCCACTGTCGCCCCGTCGGGCTTCGTCGGACGGGAGGCCGTCCTCATGTCGAAGCACTGGATGGACAAGGTGTGGAGCTGGGACCACTGCTTCAACGCACTCGCGCTCGCCCCGGGCGACGCGGACGCCGCGCTCGACCAGTTCCTCCTGCCGTTCGACCACCAGGACGCGTCCGGCGCCCTCCCGGACTCGGTGACCCACTCCGAGGTCCTCTACAACTTCGTCAAGCCGCCCATCCACGGCTGGGCCTTCCGCGAGTTGGAGGCGCGGGCGTCGCGTCCGTTCACGCCAGCGGAGCTGGCCACGGTGTACGAGCGGCTGGCCGCGTGGACGCGGTTCTGGCTCGACTCCCGCCGGGCGCCGGGGCACGCCCTCCCGTACTACCAGCACGGCAACGACAGCGGCTGGGACAACGCGACCACCTTCGACACCGATCGCGTCATCGAGTCGCCGGACCTCGCGGCGTTCCTGATCCTGCAGCTCGACGTGCTCGCCGGGCTGGCGGACCGGCTCGGGGAGGCGTCCGGCGACTGGATGGAGGCCCGCGACGGCCTCGCGCGCGCTCTGCTCGGCGAGCTCTGGACGGGCGACCGGTTCGTCGCGCGCGCCGTCGACTCGGGCCGGCCGAGCAGCAGCACCAGCCTCCTGAACGCCCTGCCGATCGTCCTCGGCGAGCAGCTCCCGCCGGAGGTCGCCGAGCGGCTGGCCGCCACGATCGCCGGCCACCTCACCGAGTGGGGACCGGCGACCGAGCCTGTGGACTCGCCGCGGTACGAACCGGACGGCTACTGGCGCGGCCCGATCTGGGCGCCCTCCACGGTGCTCATCGAGTCCGGCCTGCGCCGCGCCGGGTTCGAGGAGCTGGCCGACCGGGTCAGCGCCGCTTTCCGCCGGGTCTGCGAGCGGTCCGGCTTCGCCGAGAACTTCGACGCCGTGACCGGCGACGGCCTCCGCGACCGCGCCTACACGTGGACCGCCGGCGCCTACCTCGTCCTGCACGCGGACGCGCGGGAGCGCGACACCGCCCGACTTCTGACCATCGGAGAACGATGACCGACACCCTGCCGAAGCCCGCCGCCGTCGCGACCGCGATCGGCGGCCCCGTCGCCCCGTCGCGCTCGCGGTTGCGCCCGCTGAGTCTGGCGGAGGCGCGGGTCGTCGGAGGCTTCTGGGGCGAGCGTCAGGAGCTGAACGCGTCGGCGATCATCGGCCACTGCGAGACCTGGATGGAGCGCATCGGCTGGATCGGCAACTTCGACCGGGCCGCCGCGGGAACCGTGGCCGCCGAGCACGCGGGCATCGAGTTCGTGGACTCGGAGGTCCACAAGCTGCTCGAGGCGATGGCCTGGGAGCTCGGCCGCGCCGGCGATCCCGCCCTCCAGGAGCGCTACCGGTCGCTCGTCGCCCGTGTGGCCGCCGCGCAGGAGCCGGACGGCTACCTCCACACGTCCTTCGGCCGCGACGGCCAGCGTGCCAGATACTCCGACCTGGAGTGGGGCCACGAGCTGTACTGCTTCGGGCACCTGATGCAGGCGGCGGTCGCCCGCGTCCGGACCGGGCACTACGACCTCCTCGTCGACGTCGCCCGGCGGCTCGCCGACCACGTCTACCGCGAGTTCGGGCCGGGCGGCCGGGACGCCATCTGCGGTCACCCGGAGATCGAGCCGGCGCTGGTGGAGCTCGGCCGTGCGCTGGACGAGCCGCGCTACGTGGAGCTCGCTGAGCTGTTCCTCGCGCGGCGCGGCCGGCGCACCCTCGCGACGACGCTCTTCCAGAGCAGCGAGTACTTCCTCGACGACCAGCCGGTGCGCGACGCGGAGGTACTGCGCGGGCACGCCGTGCGCGCTGTCTACCTCGCGTCCGGCGCCGTCGACCTCGCCGCCGAGCGTGACGACGCCGACCTGCTGGCCGCGATCGAGACGCAGTGGGCGAACACGGTCGCCAAGCGCACCTACCTCACCGGCGGCATCGGCTCCCACCACCAGAACGAGGAGTTCGGCCACGACTTCGAGCTGCCCGACGACCGCGCGTACGCCGAGACGTGCGCTGCGATCGGCTCGGTGATGCTGAGCTGGCGACTGCTGCTGCAGACCGGCGACGCGAAGTACGCCGACCTGATCGAGCGCACGCTGCTCAACGCCGTGCTGGTGTCCCCGCGCGAGGACGGCCGCGCCTTCTACTACTCGAACACCCTCCACCAGCGGGTGCTGGGGGTGGAGACGCGGGACGACGAGCTCAGCGAGCGGGCGGAGGCCAGCCTCCGGGCGCCCTGGTTCGAGGTCTCGTGCTGCCCGACAAATGTCGCCAGGACGCTGGCGAGCGTTGCGGCGTACTTCGTGACAGCGGATGCGGACGGGGTGCAGGTGCACCAGTATGCGGACCTCGACGTCGACACGACCCTCGCGTCGGGCGTCCGGGTGGCCTTCGAGCTGCGCACCGGATACCCGTTCGACGGCGGCGTGGCGGTGACGGTGCTCAGTGAGGGGGAGTTCACTCTGCGGCTGCGCGTCCCGGCCTGGGCCGCGGGCGCGCACTCGGCGACGATCGACGGGGAGCCGGTCGCGATCGTGGACGACTACTTCACCGTCGCCCGGAGCTTCCGCCGCGGGGACGAGGTCCGGGTGGCCTTCGACCTGACGCCCCGCGTCGTCGCGGCGCACCCGCGGATCGACGCGGCGCGCGGCGCGGTCGCCGTCGAGCGCGGCCCGCTGGTGCTGGCGCTGGAGTCTGTCGACCTCCCCGCCGGGGTGGACTTCGACAGGGTGCGGGTGGATCCGACGCTTGTGCCCGAGGCGACGCCGGACGGGGCGAGTGTGCGGCTGCGGGTGTCCGGCGGCGGGGACGCGAGCGCGTGGCCGTATGCCGAGGTCGGGTCCCGCGCCGTCCAGGACGGGGAGCAGCAGGTCGTGGAGGCGCGCCTCCGCCCCTACTTCGCGTGGGCGAACCGCGGCCCGAGCCTGATGCGGGTGTGGATCCCCACCGCCGAGTGAGAGACCGCCCGGTCGCCGGCCGACGTCATCGGTGCCGGCGGCCGGGCTTATTCGGCATTGCCTTAATTAAGCGTCCGCTGTACTATCGATCCATGACCACCCCCACCACCGCCTTCGCCGCGCTGGCCGACCCCACCCGGGCGGCCATCGTCGACCTGCTCGCCCGGCGCGGCGAGCTGGCGGCGGGGGAGATCGGGGCGGAGTTCACGACCAGCGCGTCCGCAATCTCCCAGCACCTGAAGGTGCTGCGCGAGGCGGGCCTGGTGACCGTGGAGAAGCGGGCGCAGCAGCGCGTCTATCGGCTGGACGCGTCGGCGCTCGCCGGGGTGGAGGGCTGGCTGGCCGACCGTGCCAGGCAGTGGGCCGCGCGGATGGACAAGCTGGCCGCGCACATCGAGAAGACACGAGACAGGGGAGAACTCTCATGACGAACGAGACGACGGACATCGTGGTGCGGCGCATCCTGAACGCACCGGTCGCCACCGTGTGGCGGCTGTGGACCGACCCCGAGCTGGTCACCGAGTGGTGGGGCCCGGAGGACTACACGTCGCCGTCGGCGCAGGTCGACCTGCGCGAGGGCGGCTCCTACGTGTTCAGCATGCGCGCGCCGGAGTACCAGGGCGGCGCCGAGAGCTTCACCGGCGGCACCTACACCGCGATCGTGCCGGAGGAGCGGCTCGAGTTCACGCAGAGCATCACCGACGAGGAGGGCGTGCCGCTTCCCGACGACCAGCTCCCCGAGGGCTTCACGCAGAACATCCGCACGGTGGTGGAGTTCGCCGACGTGGGAGGGCTCACCGAGCTCACGATCACCGAGAGCGGCTGGTCCCGCAGCCTGATGTCGGTGTTCGCGTACGCGGGCATGCACCAGTCGCTCGACAAGCTGACGACGGACGTGCTCCGCCGGCTGACCGCCGCGGTCGCCTGATGGAGATGCGGCTGGAGCTCGTCCCGCTCCCGGTCTCCGACGTCGACCGGGCCAAGGCGTTCTACGCGGACACGATCGGCTTCGTCCTCGACCACGACGTGCAGCCGGGCAACGGGATGCGGATCGTCCAGCTCACCCCGCCCGGCTCGGCGTGCTCGATCGCGTTCGGCACCGGGATGGGGACAGGGGAGCCGGGCGCGAGCACGGTGAACGGACTCCACCTGGTGGTCGACGACATCGCCGCGGTGCGCGAGGAGCTGGTCTCCCGCGGCGCCGACGTGGGCGACATCCGCGACATGGGCGGCGTGAAGTTCGCCTCCTTCAGCGACCCCGACGGCAATACCTGGGAGCTGCAGGACCTGACCGGGCTCGCTCAGTTGCGGTAGTTGTAGACGTCCAGCCCGAAGCGGTTGAGCCCCGGAGTCGCCGCGTAGCCCAGGTAGGGCAGCCCGAAGGTGTCCTCGATGCTCGCGAGCAGGCTGTAGTGGTTGTACGGGGTCGTGGACCAGGTGCCGCCCTTCACGAACGGCGACAGCACGAGCGCCCCGACCCGGCCGCCGCCGAGGCCCGAGATGCCGGGGAGCGGCGAGTTCGGCCCCGGCCCCTCGTTGCAGCAACTGGAGGCGTCCGACTGCGGGCCGTCCGACTCGTCGAAGGTGATCACCAGCGCGCCGTCCTGCTTGAACGCGGGCGAGGAGGTGATCTTCGGCACCCACTGCTTGAGCCAGGCGTCGGCGCTCGCCAGCCCGCCCGGCCTCCCGTCGACGCACGGCGAGTCGTGGCCGTCGTCGCACAGGTTCGGCGTGATCAGGGAGAAGTTCGGCGTGGTCGCGACGGACGTGAGGTCGGTCGGCAGCCGCGAGAGGTCGACGTCGTTCGCGGCGCAGGCCGCCGACCCCGTGAGGCTATGGAAGTACACGAAGGGGTTGTGGCGGGCGGCGTACTGATCGCCGACCTTCGCCTTCTGCGTGTCGTCGACCGCGCCGAGGGCGGGATGCCGGCACGGCGTCCCCATGTCCTCCATGTAGCCCTTCCAGGTGCGGCCGGACGCGGTGAGCTGGTCGGCCACCGTCTTCACCGTCGACGGGAACACGCAGCCGTCGCCGACCGCCTGACCGGGGGAGGCGGTCCCGCTGCCGGCGAACGGCGAGTAGGTCTGGCAGTCCGCCTGCATCTGCGGGTTCGGGCCCTGGCCGGAGATCTCGGCCACGTAGTTCGGTTGCGAGTTGTGGGCCGTCCCGTAGTAGGAGTTCAGCAGCACGCCCTGGCTTCGCAGCGTCGTCGACAGGTACGGCGCCGCCGAGCCGGGCCCCCAGGTCTCGTCGTAGCCCTTGTTCTCCAGGTTGATCACGAAGACGTGCTTCGCCCCGGGGAGGTACGATCCCGTCGTCGCGGCGCTCACGGTCTCCGTGGCGGACGGCTGGAACGCGAAGGCGACCCCCGCGACGGCTGCCGCCGCGACGGCGAGGCCCGCGATGAGCCGGGTGCGTGTTCTCCTGATGGTCACGGCAGCGTCCACCCTTCTGCGACGGCCTTCTGTTTGAGCGGCGCCCACTCCTCGGCGGCGGGCGGCCCGACCGGTGCGCACGCCGGGCCGGCGACGAACGGCGGCACGGTGTAGGTCGGCGCGGCCGGGTTCGGCGCCGATGCGAAGTCGAGGACTTCGGCGAGGTTGCGCGCGCCGGCGTCGCGCGGGGTGAGGGCGGGGAGGCCGAACCTCCACTCGATCGCCTTCAGCACCGACGTGTGGTCGTACGTGCCGTGCGCAACAGCGCCGCGGCGGGCGCGTGGCGAGACCACCATCGACGGCACGCGGAAGCCGCGCTGGCCGGTGCCGGCCGTAGGGGTCGCGTCGGCGGCCGTGCCCGGCACGACATGGTCGAAGAAGCCGCCCCACTCGTCGTAGTTGATGACGAGCATGGTCCTGGCCCAGGTCGGCGAGGTCGTGACCGCGTGGTAGACCTCGTTCAGGAACAGCTCGCCGCTGCGGAGGTCGGCGTGCGGGTGGTCGTCGCCGGAGGTGCCGGACGACTCGTCCTCGAAGCGCGGGTCGACGAACGACACCGCAGGCAACGAGCCGCTGGCGCAGTCCGCGAGGAAGTCGGAGTAGGGGTGCGAGATGCCGAGGTACTTCGACCCCCACAGCGCGAGGAAGGGCACGTCGCTGAAGTAGTACTTCCCGCTGACGCCTGCCGACGCGAGCTCGTCCCAGATCGTCGGCATCGTCGCCGTCGCCGTCGAGTTGTGGAGGCGGTCGGTCTGCGCGGCGTGCATGTAGATGCGGTTCGGGTACGTCTCGGCGAGCGTCGCCGCGAAGTACTGGTCGCACACCGTCCACTGCGGGCCCGCCTGACCCCAGAAGCCGAGGTCCGCCTGAGCGTAGTAGCCGATCGAGAAGTCGTCGTTCTCGCCGGCCTTCAGCCAGCCGTCGCACTTGCCGCCGTTGAGCTCGATGCGGCCGCCCTCGTAGGAGTGGTCGGGGTCGGGGTGCCCGCAGCCCTGGAAGTCGGCGAGGTGGTGGGGCGTGTGCGGGAAGCCGTACCGGTCGGTGTAGCGCAGGCCGCTCGGCATCCCGGTCGCGCCGGGCATCCAGCCGGTGAGGTGGTCGAACGAGCGGTTCTCCATCATCACGACGACGATGTGGTCGATGCCGGAGGCTGCGGGAGCTGGGAGCGGCGGCGTGGAGGCGGTCGTCGCGCCCGGAGTCGTTGTCGCGGCGTTCGCGGCGAAGGCGGTGCCCGCGGCGATGGCTCCGGCCGTCAGGCCGCCCGCCAGGTTCAGGAAGTGTCTGCGATCGACGTTCACGTCAGGCCACGGAACCACGGGGGCGCGCACATGTGACCCCCGTCGGGTGAGGCGTCACTCAGCGGTCACGCAGCCGTCACCCGCTGTTCACCCGGTGCGACGGGGACGCCTCCGTGCGATCCCGAGCACGATCAGCACCACCCCCACCACCAGCAGGACCACGCCGACGATGCCCCAGAACGAGGACCCGCTCATTACGGACCCGCCGAGCACGTCGGTTCCCTGCAGCGTCCACACCAGACCGATCGCGGCGAGGATGATGCCGGGGACGAGGAACGGCCAACTGCGCTTCATGGGCTCAGAGTACGTCGTGAACGCTCCGGCCTGAATGACCGATCGCGCCGTGACCCACCGCGTCAGGGCCTCCCCGGCCACTCCCGCCCGGCCCACGGGTCGTAGTCGGCCACGAGCGCGCCCTGCTCCGGCCGGTCGGCCTCCTGCACGTGCTGGAGGTTGATCCGCACCCGGTACCACTGCGAGCTCGACCCGCGCATCCCGTCCAGCAGCTCGTCGGCCGGGTGCAGCGACTCCGCCACCTGGGGGTGGGCCGCCTTCCACTGCTCGAGGGCCGCCAGGGCCTCCGGCTTGGTCTTGGTGCGTGCCACCTCGATGAGCGGCATCTGCGAGACCCGGCGGCCGGCGCCGTCGCCGGCCCGCGGCGGCTTCTCGGCCGGCCCGAGCCGCTTCGCCAGCGCCAGCAGCGCGTCCAGCGACCCCGCGGCGTCGTCGATCCCGGCGTGCGGGTCGCCGACCTCCGCGAATCGCGCGGGCACCGTCAGGACGGTGAACTCCTCCGGCCGGCGCTCGCGCACCTCGTCCCAGTCGAGCGGGGTGGAGACGCGCGCGTCCGGCAGCGGCCGGATCGAGTAGGCGGAGGCCACCGTGCGATCCTTGGCGTTCTGGTTGAAGTCCACGAACACGCTCTCCCCGCGCTCCTCCTTCCACCAGCGCGCCGTCGCCAGCCCCGGCGCCCGGTTCTCGACCTCCCGCGCGAGCGTCTCCGCCGCGAGCCGCACGTCCGCGAAACTCCACTCCGGCGCGATGCGGACGAGGATGTGGAGGCCGCGCGACCCGCTCGTCTTGGGCCAGCCGACGAGCCCGTGATCCTCCAGCACCTCCCGCGCGACGAAGGCCACATCCACGATCTGCGACCAGTCGACCCCCGGCATCGGGTCCAGGTCGACCCGCAGCTCGTCGGGATGGTCGAGGTCCTCCGCCCGGACGGCGTGCGGGTTCAGGTCGAGGCAGCCGAGGTTGGACACCCACGCGAGCCCCGCGGCGTCACGGAGGACGGCCTCCTCGGCGGAGGTCCCGCGGGCATAGTGGAGGGTCGCGGTGTCGATGAAGTCGGGATGCCCCTCCGGCACGCGCTTCTGGAAGAACGGCTCCTGCGTGAGCCCCTTCACGAACCGCTTCAGCACCATCGGCCGCCCGCCGGCCCCGCGCAACGCGCCGTCCGCGACGGCGAGGTAGTACCGGGCGAGGTCGAGCTTGGTGAGCCCTGGCTCGGGGAAGACGACCTTGTCCGGGTTCGAGATGCGGACGTCGTGGCCGCCGGCCTCCAGGAACACCTCGGACTTCGACGACGGGGTCATGCCGCCACGGTAGCCGCGGGGGCGGCGCGGGGCCAGGGGGCTCTGGGGCGACCGCGCCCTCTGGACAGGTCGGGCTATGGTGGGTTGTGGCATTGAAATCGGCAATGTCACGTGCAACAGAAGGATAGCGATTGTGAAAGTCATGAACAAAGTTGTTTCGACGGTCCTCGCGACGGGGGCCCTGACGATCGGGGCGGCCCTCGGCGCGGCCCCGGCGAATGCGTACACGAGTTACCCCGAGGGCGGCACGTGGGACTACGGCAACTCCGGGAAGACGTGGTCGAACTACCACCACGGCTCGAAGACGCACCGTTCCACCGCGTGCAATTCCTACACCTGTCTGAGGTCTTCCGACGCGGGGAGAGGCTCGTGGTCGTACTCCTCGGTCGCGTGGACCGTGACCGGAAACACTTGGTACTACTACAACTACTAGGACCGGGAGGGTGGGGTGGCAGAGGCCACCCCACCCTTTCGTCCCTGAAAGCCGCCATGACGAGATTCATTTCACGTATCGGGATTCTGATCGCCTGCGCTCTGGTCCTCACCGGCTGTTCCGTCTCGGGTGAAACATCGGGCGAACAACCCGATCGGCCGGCACCCGCCGGCGCCGGCTGGGAGAGCGAGATCGCGGATGCCGTTCGACGTGCGACGACGGACTTCGAGAGGAACGCGCTGGCCGACGGACGGATCTCCGATGCGGAGTTCGCCGAGATGGAGAACGGCTTCGTGGCCTGCCTGAGCGATCGGAATGTCGCTTTCGGTGGATTCGGGCCGGCCGGGGGATACGGCTTCACTCCCGGACCCGGGACGACCACAGCCGAGGCCAATGGAATCGCGGATGAGTGCTCGGCCAGCAGTGGGCTGGACACCGTCGGCTCCCTTTACTTCGCGATGCAGCGGAACCCGCAGAATCTGGACGAAGCCTTCATCACCGCGGCCTGCCTGGTGAAGAAGAAGGTCGTTCCGCAGACGTACTCGGCAAGCGACTACGCCCGGGATACGCCGACGAGAGCGTATCCGTTCACGGACAACGCTCGCGGCGAAAAGGCGATGGAGGAATGCGACACGGACCCGTTGGGTCTTCTGGAGGGCCAGAAGCGATGAGGTCGGGCGTCCTGCCGCGGTTCCTCGTCATCGCCGTTGCCGCCACGGTTCTCTTCGCGTCCGGGGCGACCGCGGCCTGGTTGTGGTGGGGAGCCGAGCCGCCCGCTTCTCTCGCTCCGCCGAAGCCCGCCGGCGCTGCCCCCGTTTCGTACCGGGAGTTCTTCGACGAGCGGACCGTGAGTCTTCGGATCGAGTCCGCTGAGGATTCGCGACTGGAGTCGGGGGTCGGCGGTCGCGTCACCTCCTTCGCGTGCTCGCCGGGCGCCGTCATCGAATCCGGATCGGTGATCGCGGCGATCGACGGCCGTCCCCTGGTGGCTCTCGCGACGTCGCCGCCCCTCTGGCGCGATCTGAGGGTGGGCGACAACGGCGACGACGTCCGGGCCCTCCAGAAGGAGCTCGTGCGTCTCGGATATCCGGCGACTGTGGATGGAAAAGTCGGGAAGCGGACGCTCGGCGCCGTCGCCGCACTCTTCGAGCGCGCGGGTGATGCTACGTACGATCCGGGCGTCGTGGAGGCTGCGCGGATCGTCTGGTTGCCGGCCGAATCGGTGACGGTCGGGGAGTGCACGGCGTCGATCGGCGAAACGCTGGAGGCGCGCGCCGCGCTCGCTTCCGTCGCGGGGGCGATCACCCGCGTTTCGGTGGACGAGCCGAATGCCGGCGTCGTTCTCGGCGAACGGACGCTGACGGTCGACGCGATCACGGTCCCTCTCGACGAATCGTGGAGCGTGACCGATCCAACCGCCCTCGGGGCGCTGGGCGTCGCCCCGTCGATCGTTCGACAGAGGAACACGGCGATGAGCGAGACCAGCGCGGATGCCGGTGGGACTCTGCGCGGCACACTCGCCCTCGCCTCCCCCGTCGACGTGGGCATCGTTCCGCCCGCGGCCGTCCACTCCATCACGGGACAGGTGGGGTGCGTCGCTACGGGGCAGAAGGCGCTCCGCGTCACCATCGTGGGGTCGCAGCTCGGTCAGACCTACGTGCTGTTCGAAGGCGGGGAGCGGCCGGACACCGTGCAGCTCTCGGAATCGCGACGCCCCTCGTGCTCGTAGCGCTCGACCGGTTGGGCCACCGGTTCGGTCGATCCGGGGATTGGCTGTTCAGGGGGCTCAGTTTCGAGTTCCGTCCGGGCGAGGTCTACGCGTTGACCGGGCCGTCCGGGTCGGGGAAGAGCACGCTGCTCTCACTGCTCGGCGGACGGAGCCGCCCGGCGGAGGGGGCCGTTCAGCTCGTCGGCATCGGCACCGTGAGCTGGGTCTTCCAGAACCCGTTCGGGTCGCCGCGGCGGACGGCGCTCGACCACGTCGTGCTGCCCATCATCGCCCGCGGCGAGCCGATCGCGTCGGCCGAGCGGCAGGCGCGGGAGTACCTGACGCGCTTCGCCCTGGAGTCGGTTTCGGATCGGAGGTTCGGCGAGCTGTCCGGTGGCGAGTCGCAGCGGCTCATGCTGGCTCGCGGCCTGGCATCGCGGCCGAGCCTTCTCCTCATCGATGAGCCGACCGCGCAGCTCGATCGGCGCACCGCGGAGCGCGTCGACGCTGCGATTTCGGCCGTCGCCGATCCGCAGACGATCGTGATCGTGGCGACGCATGACGCGCGGACGCGCGATGCGTGCACGGGGCACCTCGACCTGGGCTCTCAGCAGGAGCTGAGCGCCGGGTGAGGTTCTCCAGTCTGTGGCGGGAGGCCGGCCGCAACATCGCGACAGGCACCGCACGCTTCGTTCTCCTCAGCATGCTGCTCGGCGTCGCGCTCGGGTCCCTGGTGCTCATCGACGGGATGACGACCTCGGGCCTCATCGCCTCCGCGGAGAGATTCCGCTCGTCCGGAGCGGCGACGGAGACCCTCGTCGCGGAGGGTCGCGTGGACGGAGAGGCGTGCGAAGCGGTGTCGAGGCTCCCCGGAGTCACGGCTTCGGGAGCGTTGCGGTCGTCGGCGGGCAAGATCACCATCGCCACCCTCCCCGACGCCCCCGTACCGCTGTACGAGGTGTCGCCCGGCTTCGTCGGCATCCTCACGGATCGGACCGAGCTCCCAGGCGGGGTTCTCGTCCCCGCCGAGTCGGCCGAGACGCTCGGTGTCTCGGCCGGGGAGGTCGTCGCCTCGGACGTGGGCCCGATGCCGATCGCCGCGACCTACGACTATCCGCCCGATGGCCGCCGCGCGGGCTTCGGCTACGCGATCCTCGCGGTCACGAACCAGGCCGGGGAGTACGACGAATGCTGGGCGCAGGCCTGGCCGCAGCTCCCGAACCTCCGGACCCTCCTGCTCGCCACCGTCATCCCGTCGGACGGCGCCGATGAACGGAAGCCCCAGGTCTCGCAACTGAACTCGTCGCTCGGCGCCCTGTTCGAGGGAAGCGCTGCGTTCGCCGAGCGTCTGACCCGGGTGGCGACGCCGGCGGCGGCGACCATCGCCGCCGGTCTCGGTCTCGTCAGTGTCCGGTCGAGGAGACTCCAGCAGGCGTCGGCCCTCCACGCTGGTGTGGCCAGAAGCGACCTCTTCGCGCTCAACCTCCTCGAAGGCGGAGCGTGGGCGGCGTCGGCCGGGGCGATCGGGATGGGGATCGTCGTCGCTGTGGCCGCGACCGTCGGGCCGGGCGACCGCGTCGCCGTGTTCCAGTCGTTGGCGGCCGTCCCGCTGGCAGGCGTGGCGGGAGCGCTGGTCGGAGTGGCGGTAGGGACGGCCGCGATGAGCGAACGACAGCTCTTCCGCTATTTCAAGGACCGGTGACGGCACCTCACTGCAGACAGAACTCATTCCCCTCCGGATCGCGCATCATGATCGCGAACTCCGGATACGGGCCCCACGACCCGTCGAGCACCTGCTCCACCGTCGCACCCAGGCCGACGAGGCGGGCAGCCTCGGCCTCCACCTCGTCCCGCGTCGCATGGCGGTCGGCGGAGGGGGTGATGTCGATGTGCATCCGGTTGCGCTGGCGCTTCTCGTGGTCGTAGCGGGTGAAGTAGAAACGCTGGTGGGCCGGGTCCGCGTCCCAGGCCACGGCGCGGGCGGCGAGGTCGTCGTCGGTCAGGCCTGCGGCGCGGAGCTCGGCCTCCTCCTCGGGTGTCAGCCACTCCGGCTCGGGGTAGCCCATGACGGCGGCCCAGAAGCTGGCGAGGGCGGCGGGGTCGGCGGCGTGGAAGGTGACGTTCGCGATCCGTGCGGTCATCCTCCGGAGTGTAATGGGTCGCTGTGGCCCGGTGTCGACTGAGGAGGCGGGCGCCCGGAGACAGCGCGGGATTCCACACCTAGACACGCGGAGCGCCACACCTTAGACAGGGCGTGTGCCGGCGCTGGACCCCCGTCCGGCGCTGCTTCCCGCTGCCTCTCCGACAGCGACCCGGACGGAACCGAGCTGTACTACACCGATCAAGGCTCGGGACGTCCCGTGCTCTTCTCCCACGGCTGGCCGCTCAGCTCGGACGCCTGGCAGGTCGAGCTGAAAGTGTTCGCCGACGCCGGCTATCGGGTCATCGCCCACGACCGGCGCGGCCACGGCCGCTCGTCCCAGACCTATTCCGGAAACGACATGAGCACGTACGCCAGCGATCTCGCCGAGCTCGTGGACCACCTCGACCTCCGCGAACTCGTCGTCGTCGGCCACTCGACCGGTGGCGGGGAGGTCGTCCGGTACGCCGCTCAGCACGGCGCCGGCCGGGTCCGTGCCGTGGTGACCGCGGGAGCCGTCCCCCCTCTCATGCTCAAGACGGATTCCAACCCGGAGGGCACCCCGCTGGAGGCCTTCGACGGCATCCGCGCGAACGTCCTGCACGACCGCTCGCAGTTCTGGAAGGAGCTCGCGCTGCCGTTCTACGGCTTCAACCGCGACGGCGCGGCCGTCTCCCAGGGGCTCATCGACGACTTCTGGCGGCAGGGGATGCTGGTGAACCTCGCTGCCGCCTACGACTGCGTGAAGGCGTTCAGCGAGACCGACCAGACGGCCGACCTCCAGGCGCTGGAGGTGCCGATCTTCATCGCGCACGGCGACGACGACCAGATCGTGCCGATCGTCGCAGCGGCGGAGAAGTCGATCACGCTGGTCACGGACGGGACGCTCAAGGTCTATCCCGGAGCCTCGCACGGCATCTACGGTTCATACCAGGAGGAGCTCGACAAGGACATCCTCGCGTTCATCGCGTAGCGGGTCCGGCCGGGGTCCTCCCTTCCCGTCGTCGGTTGGAGGACCCCCGTCATGACCTCCGCGCTCGCCCCGCTCGGGGTCCGCGTCTTCCGGTTGCTGTGGATCGCGGGCCTGGTCAGCAATATCGGGAGCTGGATGCAGACCGTCGGGGCGCAGTGGCTCCTGGTCGAGCACGGCAGCCCGGCCTCCGTCGTCGCACTCGTGCAGACGGCCGCCGCAGCGCCCGTCCTGCTGCTGGCCCTCCCTGCCGGAGTGATCGGCGAGTTCTTCAACCGGCGGACGCTGCTCATCGTGGTGCAGGCGGCGCAGTTCGTCATCGTGCTCGGCCTGGCCTGGCTGACCTGGGCGGGCGCCACCACGCCCGCCCTGCTGCTCGCCCTGACCTTCCTGCTCGGGGCGTGCTCGGCGGTGCAGCTCCCCGCCTACCAGGCAGTCGTGCCGGAGGTCGTGCCCGCGCCGATGATCGCGGACGCGGCCGTGCTCTCCTCGGTCGGCGTCAACGTCGCCCGCGCGATCGGCCCGGCCCTGGCCGGCCTCCTGGTGGCGCAGCTCGGGGTGACCGCTGTCTTCGTCGCGAATGCGCTCTCGTTCCTGGTCTTCCTGGTCGCATTGGTCGCCTGGCGCGGCTACACGCCGACGCGCGGCCGTCCGGAGCGCTTCCTCGACGCCACCCGTGCCGGCATCCGGTATGTGCGGAACGCGGGCGCGATCCGCGGCCTGTACCTGCGGCTCGCGCTGTTCCTGCTCCCGGCGAACGGACTGTGGGCGCTGCTCCCGGTGCTGGCCAGCGCGGAGTTGCACCTGAACGCCGGAGGCTACGGCCTGCTCCTCGCATCTCTCGGCGTCGGGTCCGTCGCCGGGGCGTTCCTGCTCCCGCCGCTGCGTGCGCGGTTCAGCACGGGAGCGATCGTCGCCGCGTCGTCCGGCGTCTTCGGGCTGTGCACACTCGCGCTCGCCCTGCTCGCGAACCTCGGGCTCGTCCTCCTCGTGCTCGTGGTGGCCGGGTTCGCCTGGATCGGCGTGATCGCGACGATCAACGGGACGGTGCAGTCGTTCCTCCCGGTCTGGGTGCGGACCCGCGGGCTGTCGATCTACCAGCTCGTGCTCTTCGGCTCGACGGCGGTCGGCGCCGCCGTCACCGGGGTGCTGGCGGGCTGGGCCGGGGTCGTGCCCGTGCTGGCGGTCTGCGGCATCCTGCTCGTCCTGCTGGGGATCGTCGGCGCGCTCCGCCCGGCGATCGACACGCGCGACAAGGGCCGGGCGATCGTCCCGATGCCGCTCACCGACCTCCCGATGGTGCAGGGCGAGGAGGGCCCGGACGGCGCCGCGGATGCTCCGGTACTCGTGCTGATCCGTTACACCGTCCCGCCGGAGCGCCGCGACGAGTTCGAGACCCGGATGCGTTTCGTCGGTCGCTCGCGGCGCCGCACGGGTGCACGGGACTGGAGTCTCTACTCCGACCGCGAGGACCCGGACGTGCTGGTGGAGGCCTTCCGGGTCGGGTCCTGGAGCGAGCACCTGAGCCAGCACGAGGAGCGCATGACCGAGTACGACCGGCAGCTCCTCGACGCGGCGCGGGCGCTCGCCGAAGGGGAGCCGGAGGTCGAGCACCTGCTCGAGGCCGAGACGACCCGGCGGCGGCGCTAGGCTGCCGCGCATGACCTTCGACCCCGAGAGGGACGTCGCCGCATACGGCCGGCGCGCGGCCGGCTACGAGCGCGGGCCGCGCGGGTTCCTGCACGGCGAGATCGTGCGGCGCGTCGCGGTGCTGGCGGTGTCGCTGGTCCGCGGGACACCCGAACCGCGCATCCTGGACGTGGGGTGCGGCAGCGGGGCGCTGCTGCGGCTGCTCTGCAGCCTCCGCCCGGACGCGCGGCTCACCGGGGTCGATCCGGCGGCCGGGATGGTACGGGCCGCGGCGGCCTCCACGCGCGCCGAAGTGCTGCGGGCCGCAGCGGAGGAGCTCCCGTTCGCAGACGCGTCGTTCGACCTGGTGGTGAGCTCGTCCTCCTTCAGCCACTGGGAGGACAAGGCGGCCGGTCTGGCCGAGTGCCGGCGGGTGCTGGCGCCGGGAGGCGCGCTCCTGCTCGCGGACGTGTTCACGACGCGCGGACTGCCGGTGCGGGTGTTCGGGCCGGGCGGGGCATCGGGGAGCAGGGAGCGGGCGGCGGAGGCGATCGGAGCGGCCGGCTTCGCGGTGCCGGTGTGGCGGCCGGTGTTCGCTCGCGTCATCTGGGGTGCAGCCGCGCGCGCGTGAACAGGAAGACACGTCCCGATCTCCTTCGCAACGGCGTTCGGCAGGAGTTCGGACGCGCGTCGCGGCCGTAACTCCTTTCGGAGGGGGCAGGCTGCTAGTGTCCAGGGAAAAGCCGAGGGAGGCCAGGTGTCGGTAGTCGGCATCGTCGCTGAGGGGCCGGGCGAAGCCCGCGTCGCGTCCAGCCCGAGTTCCGTGAAGAAGCTCGTCTCCCTGGGGTACGACGTGCGCGTGGAGTCCGGCGCGGGAGTCCTGGCCGCGTTCACCGATGACGCCTTCGCCGCGGCGGGCGCGACCGTGACCTCCCGGGCCGACGCATGGGCCGCCGACATCGTGATCAAGGTCGCCCCGCCGACCGAGGACGAGATCGCGCTCCTCTCCGACGGCGCCACCCTCGTCGCGACCCTCAGCCCCGGCCTGCGCCCCGACCTCCTCGCCGCGCTCTCGCAGCGCGGGATCACCGCGCTCGCCCTCGACGCCGTGCCGCGCATCTCCCGTGCGCAGTCGATGGACGTGCTCAGCTCGATGGCGAACATCTCCGGCTACCGGGCCGTGGTGGAGGCCGCCCACGAGTTCGGCCGCTTCTTCACCGGGCAAGTGACCGCGGCGGGCAAGGTCCCGCCCGCGAAGGTGCTGGTCGCAGGAGCGGGCGTCGCCGGCCTCGCCGCGATCGGCGCCGCCTCCAGCATGGGCGCGATCGTCCGCGCCACCGACCCGCGGCCGGAGGTCGCCGACCAGGTGCGGTCGATCGGCGGCGAGTACCTGGCCGTGGAGGTCGCCGGCGACGACGCCATGCAGTCCACCGACGGCTACGCCAAGGCGACCAGTGAGGCCTACGACCGCCGCGCCGCCGAGATCTACTCGGAGCAGGCACGGGACGTCGACATCGTCATCACGACCGCGCTCATCCCCGGCCGCCCCGCACCGAAGCTCCTCACCGAGGCCGACGTCGCGAGCATGCGGCCCGGCTCGGTGGTCGTGGACATGGCCGCCGCACAGGGCGGGAACGTCGCGGGGTCGGTGGCGGGGGAGCGGGTGGTCACGCCGGGAGGGGTGATCATCCTCGGCTACACCGACCTCCCGTCCCGCCTGCCGACCCAGTCGTCGCAGCTCTACGGCAACAACCTGGTCAGCCTCCTCACGCTCCTCACGCCCGGCAGCGACGGGAGGCTCGTCCTCGACTTCGACGACGTCGTGCAGCGGTCGGTGACCGTCGTGCGCGACGGCGAGACGACCTGGCCGCCGCCACCCGTCACCGTCTCCGCGGCGCCGCCGCCCGCGGCCGCTGCGCCGGTCGCCGTTCCCGCGCCGAAGGAGCCGTGGCTGACCCCGGTGCGCAAGGCGGTGCTGACCGCCGTGGGCCTCGCCGTCCTGCTCGCGCTGGCGGCGCTGGCTCCGCCCCCGTTGCCGCAGCACTTCACCGTGCTCGTGCTCGCGACCGTCATCGGGTTCTACGTGATCGGCAACGTCCACCACGCGCTGCACACCCCGCTGATGAGCGTGACCAACGCCATCTCGGGCATCATCGTCGTCGGCGCGATCGTGCAGCTCACGTCGCACGACCCGCTCGTGCAGGCGCTCGCCGCGATCGCGGTGCTGGTGGCCTCCATCAACGTGTTCGGCGGGTTCGCGGTGACGCGGCGGATGCTGGCGATGTTCACACGGAGCGACGCGGTCGGGGGTAGTGGGCCCGGCGGTTCCGGCAGCGGTTCCGGTCGCGGTAGCGGTTCCGGACGCAAGGGCGGGGCGAACCGGTGAGCCTCAGCGTCGCGGACGCCGCCTACCTGGTCGCGGCCGTCCTCTTCATCATGAGCCTCGCCGGCCTGTCGCGGCACGAGACCGCCCGCGGCGGGGTCGTCTACGGCATGGTCGGGATGGGGATCGCGCTCGTCGCGACCATCGGGTTCCTCGTGCTGCCCGCGTCGTCCATCGTCCTGCTGATCGTCGCCATGGTCGTCGGCGCCGCGATCGGTCTGTGGCGCGCCCGGGTCGTGCAGATGACCGGCATGCCGCAGCTGATCGCCCTCCTGCACAGCTTCGTCGGCCTCGCCGCCGTGCTCGTCGGCTGGACGGGCCACCTCTCGCACCCCGAGCTGACCGGTTCGCTCCGCGGCGTGCACAACGCGGAGGTGGTGATCGGCATCTTCATCGGCGCCGTCACCTTCACCGGGTCGATCGTCGCCTACCTGAAGCTCTCCGCGCGCATCTCGTCTCGCCCCCTGGTGCTGCCCGGCAAGAACGCGCTGAACATCGGAGCGCTCGTCGTGTTCGTGGCGCTGACCGTCTGGTACGTGATCACCCCCGAGCTCTGGCTGCTGGCAGTGGTGACGCTGATCGCCCTCGCCCTCGGCGTCCACCTCGTCGCGTCGATCGGCGGCGGCGACATGCCCGTCGTGGTGTCGATGCTGAACAGCTACTCCGGCTGGGCCGCCGCCGCGTCCGGCTTCCTCCTCGACAACGACCTGCTGATCGTCACCGGCGCCCTCGTCGGCTCGTCGGGCGCCTACCTGTCGTACATCATGTGCAAGGCGATGAACCGCTCGTTCCTCTCTGTGATCGCCGGAGGTTTCGGGATCGAGGCCCCCTCCGCCGCCGTCGAGGAGGAGGGCGAGTACCAGGAGATCTCCGCCGAGCAGACCGCCGAGCTGCTGCAGAACGCGACCACCGTCGTCATCACGCCGGGCTACGGGATGGCCGTCGCCCAGGCGCAGTACCCCGTCGCCGAGCTCGTCCAGAAGCTCCGCGACCGCGGCGTCGCGGTCCGATTCGGCATCCACCCGGTCGCCGGGAGGCTGCCCGGCCACATGAACGTGCTGCTGGCGGAGGCCCGCGTCCCGTACGACATCGTGCTCGAGATGGACGAGATCAACGACGAGCTGCGTGACACGGACGTGGTGCTCGTGATCGGCGCCAACGACACGGTGAATCCGGCCGCCGCCGAAGACCCGGGCAGCCCCATCGCCGGCATGCCGGTGCTGCGGGTGTGGGAGGCCCGCCAGGTCGTCGTGTTCAAGCGCTCGATGGCCGCGGGTTATGCGGGCGTGCCCAACCCGTTGTTCTACCGCGAGAACGCGAGGATGCTGTTCGGGGATGCGCGGAAAGCGGTGGATGAGATCGTGGGGTACTTCTGAATGGTGGACGGTGACGCGGGCGAGGTGAGCCGCCGGCTCGGACCCGGCTGGTATCCGGACCCGTTCGGCGAAGCGCCGCTGCGCTGGTGGGACGGCACGAAGTGGGAGGCGGCGGTGAGCGGAAACGGTCCAGCCCTCGCCGCCGCGCCGCCCGTGCGCTACGCCCTGGAACGCCGCCCGCTGCCTCCCGAGACGCCGGTGTACACGCCGTGGGTCTGGCTGGTGGTGCTGCTGCCGCTGGCGAGCACCGTCGTCTCGCTGGCCACGATCGGGAGCGTCACTCGGTCGCTCGCACAGCTCGCGAATCCGGGCCTCGCGAATCCGGGCTCCGCGAACCTCGCGCTGCTGACCTCGCCCGGCTACCTCGCTGGCAGCATCCTCGGCTGGGTGGTCTTCGCCGCGTCGGTCGTCTTCAGCTGGCTTGACTACCGGACGCTGAACCGCCGCGGCGTCGACGAGCCGTTCCACTGGGCGTGGTCGTTTCTTGCGTGGCCGGTCTACACGATCGGCCGCGCAGTGATCGTGCGCCGCGTCGCGGGAGGCAGGGGGATGGGTGTGCTCTGGGCTTCGATCGCGGTGTTGATCCTCTCGGTCGCCGCGGGGATCGCCGCAACCCTGATCCTGGGGTCGGCGCTCCTCCAGACCGTCCACCAGCTCCCGGGCGCCGGCGCCTGAGAGCCGGGTTGTCCGGCCGCGCCCGGAACGTCCGTTATGATGGCTGTCGTGCGTCCGCCCGCGGGCGCTCAGGAGACGTCGCATAGTCAGGCCTAGTGCACCACCCTGCTAAGGTGGAGTCCCCGTAAGGGGACCGAGGGTTCAAATCCCTCCGTCTCCGCCGATCGAAACCCCCGAAATCCCAGTGATTTCGGGGGTTTTTTACGCGGTGGGAGTTGGGCTTGCCCACATTTTGCCCACATCTGCCGCAGCGACCGCCGCGTGAAGTCGCAAGGCCACGTCGTCGAGGTCGTCGTCGAACAGGTCTGCGTAAAGATCGAGTGTCATCGCTGCGGACGCGTGCCCGAGCATCCGCTGCACCGCTTTGACGTTCGCACCGGAGCTGATGGCCAGTGAGGCAGCCGTGTGCCGGAGGTCGTGGAGGGTCATCGGCTCGAGCTCCGCGTCTCGGAGCGCAGTCTTGAACCAGCTGCGTGAGCCGGTGCTGACTCGCGTGCGTCGAAGGTGCTGGCCATAGGCGTCGCTGAACACCAGATCGTCTCGGCTCTTCTTTGCGATCTGGGCGGCTACCAGATCAGAGAGGAACGGCGGATAGGGCACATCGCGCCGCTTGTGTGTCTTGGGTGTTCCGATCTCGATGACCCCGGCCACCTCGACGGCATTCACGGTCACGGTGATTCGTCGACGACGAAGGTCGATATCTCGCGTACGCAACCCGACCGCCTCGCCCCAACGCAGTCCGGTGTATGCGAGCAGGAAGACGAGCAGCGCGTGCTGACCAGACGCTGCCGCGAGCCGATGCACTTGCTCATGGGTGAGATAGACGTGCGGCTTCGCGACCTTACGTGGCAGGTTGACGCCGCGGGCCGGGTTGGAGGAGATTCGCCTATCGCGCACCGCGACATCGAGGATGCCGGCCAAGACCCCATACGCCCGCAGGACGACGGTTGCCGAACGGTCCTGGCCGATGCGCGTGACCCAATTCTGAACTTCCGAGAACCGGACGTCGCGAACCTTGACACGGCCCCAGCCCGGTTGGACGTACTTGTGCCAGGCAATCTCGAGCGGCTTCTTGGAAGACGGCTTGAGGTGAGATTGATTGTTGAGCCACGCCGGACCGAGCGCGCCAATCGTGATCGCGGACTGCGACGCTTCGACGAATTCCCCACGCGCTTTAGAGATCTCGATCGAGGCGAGAAAGAGCTCAGCATCGCGCTTGGTCTTGAAGCCGCGCTTGTCGGTCTGCGAGTTATCCGGCTTGCGGTACCGGACGCGGTATCGCCTGCCAGCTGCTGTGTCGTACGGAGTGATGCTCCCCATGGCGGTGAACCTAACTCTTAGTACCGACCCGCACTGTGGCGATCTCGGCGGTCGGGTGCAGTCTGGAGCCGTGGACATGGATTCGTTGCTTCCGGAACCGATGCCTTGGGGCGCGAACGACGCCGAGGCAACCGAGCTCTGTCGCCGATGGATGATCTATCTCGGCGCGAGCGACACCGTTGTCGCGTCTGGCGATGATCGACGAGCGTGCGACTTGTACTCCTCGCGCTATCTCGGTTGGGTCGACAACCGAATGGGAAACCTCGAGGTCGAGTTGGTGGAACGTTCCGCCTCGGTCGCGATCGCTGACGGTCGTGCCGCTGTGATCTTCGTGCGCCGCGGTGTTCTTCCAGCCGCTCGCCAGAGAGCCGATGAGCTGGGCGTTGCCATTCTCGGGTTTGATCCTCAGGACGCGGCGTTGGACGGGGCCAACCTGCTCGGACGTGAAGTCTGTGCATCTGGTTTGGCGGATTGAATACGCTCGCTGTGTCATCGGAGGCCGATCGAAGCCGATTGGCGAGACGGTTCAGGGACGACTGGGACCGTGGCCGATTGCGCAGCCCGTCTTAGCTCGGATCGCGCAGCGGCGCGCGACTTGTCAATGGTCTCTTCGATCGGTTGACGCTGCATCATGTCGACCAGCTGGGATCTCGCGGACTCCTCTGTCGGAGCAACGAGCACGACCGCGTTGCGGTCTTTGCCTCGGGTGAGGCCGACGTACAGACCGGCAGCATCGACTCCCGGCCCGACCAGGGAGCGGTCGGTGGTTTCGCCCTGAACTCCAAATACGGTTGTGGCGTAGGACAGGTGAACGTGTCCTTCTGCGTAGGCGAGGCTGATCTTTCTCAAATCTGTTGAATCGGCGCTGGCGGCGAGGATCACGTGGTCTTTGCCAATCGTCTTCACGATCCAGTTCTGGCGGTTCTGAACGTCGGCGACCGAATCGTTGCGACGGGTCTGCACGACATCGCCTGCGAATATTGCCTGACCCGACTGACCGACCATGACTCGATCTGTGCGAACGGCCTTGGAGTCGATTCGTCGGGCCTGGATCGCCTCACTGACGTCCTGCGCAGCCGCGTGTGTGGCGGTTACTAGCGAGATGGTCTCGTGGTGCGCCGCGGCCTCGAACCAAGCCTCGACCATCGCGTCGCGTGCGGCTACGTCGCTATCGGTCAGCACGACATGATCGGTTCGGATGAGATCGTCAGCGACCTCACCAGACGTGGTCTCGCCCTGTGGATCGCGCAGTCGAAGCGTGAGGTCTGCCCACTCGGGATCGGTGAAGCGGTGCGTGGTTGTGAGCTCCACACGATCGATTGAGCGACGCCAGAAGAGGGCCATGGCACCGGAGTGTCCAACGGGCAAAGCCTGTCGTTGATCGCCTACGAGAGCGATTCCGGCCCCCGTACGTGCAACAACATCCATGAGGGCACTCGCGGCCTCAAGGTCGAGCATTCCGGCCTCGTCAACGACGATTCGATCGCCGGAACCGATTCTCACGCGTGGTCCGTTGTAAATCCCGCCCGTTGTTGGGTCCGTCGCGCCGACCTCGAGACGGGTCCACTCCGTGGCGCCGGCGTTGTTGGGGGCCCAGCGCCAGCCGAACTCGTGAAGGAGTTGGTGCAGGGACGACGATGAACTCATCGTCTCGCGTCCCGCAACCGCCGACGCCTTCTTGGTTGGGGCGACGATGATCATCTTGTGGCCGCGTCTACGGAGCGAAGCGCCCGCGACCTTGAGCATGGTGGTCTTGCCTGTGCCGGCTGGTCCCGAGATGGCGACGTTTCTCGACGTGCCACCGATTGCGGCTGCACCGACGAGCTGCGCCCCATCCAGCGCGCGACCGGGCTCTATCGCGTGGGCAATCATGGCGACTTCTTCGCGGTCGAGCATTCTCCCGGGATTCGAGATCGCGTCGACCTTGTGGGCGAGGGTGGCCTTCAAAGTGGCGGTGGAGACCGCCATGAGGTGCTTGACGTGCTTCGGGGCGTCCGGTTCGGAGATCAAGGTCACCGTGTGCGTTCGAGCCACGACTTCCTCAGCTAGCGTCGTAAGGACGCCGCGGGTGGCGACGACGCCAGTCTCCGCGATTTCGCGGAGCGCGCCGGCGCGCACGTCCATCCAGCTGAAGCGGCCGCCGCTGCCGGTTGAGCGGGCGTCCGCGTCGACAACGGCCTTGGCTGCCAGCAACTCGAGGTCGAGATCCTCGACGGCGACAGAAGGCAGCGGTGCAGGAGAACGCTGCATGCCGAGCGCAGGGTCGGCGGCATGCAGTTCATTGCGGACCAGGTCTGCCCAGTCGTCTTCGTTCAGCTCGCCCGGTTTGTTGGGTCGGTCGGCGGCCCACGCCCAGTGGTCGATCTGGCTGAGCACATCGTGCGACGGTTCCTGCCCTGGGTGCTGCTGTCTCCACCAGGCGATCCGCGTCGCCTTGTTGGCTTCGATCTGTGCGGACCGCTTCGAAAACGGCCGCACCAGGTGCTGCAGTTGGGTGATCTCGCCGTCCTGGTTGAGGGTGAACCCCTTCGCTGCGAGAGCGGTAATCCATGCTGGATCCGTGCGGGAGGCGAGGTCGCCTTCGGCGTTGATGACGTTCTGGAACCGCAGCGCGACCCGGGTGTCGATGTTGGACCATTTGCCGTCTTGGCCTTGGACTTTGACATTCAGCCAGAGGTGGCGGTGCTTGTGCGGGTCCAGGGAGCGGGAGCGTTCGTGGCGGAGTTCGACGACTTCGATCCGGGCGAGGTCTTCGCGGATGGCGCCGCCTTTGCCGCGGCGGGCGTTGAGCTCCGTCTGCCACAGCTTGATGATCCGATCCCGGAGCCGATCTTGAAGGTCTTCGTATGCTGCGGCGAGGTCGGGGTCGAGCATCGCGGCGATCGAGAACGACTTCGGTGCGTTGATCGTCGCATCCAGGACCAGGTCCGCGACCGGGGACTCGAGGTCCCGGCCACGGCGTTCCCCGGTGAGCGGGTCGAGTCCGTCGACCCAGGCTTTGAGCTGGTCGCGGGTGAGGAGGTCGTCGCGGATGGCACCGTTCTCCACGATGTACCGGGTCATGACGGCGGCGGCGTAGCCGGCGGCGGCGATGACACCGTCAGCAGTTTTGGCGGTGAGGGTGGCGTCACAGACACCGCTGAAGGCATAGCTGACCGCTTGCTTGACCCCGTGGGAGGACTGTCCCCGCTTCCACCTGGCTACTCCACCTCGCACCTAAACTCACCTCCCTCTAACCTCTTCTTGGGCTTCTCGAAACTGGACGGTCTTGTCCTTTCGAAAAAAACTCCCTCTACTTACAAGTTCCGGTTCGGCGGACGTTTTTGCGCGCATTTGGCGCGCATCCGCACTCCTTCCGGAGATCGCTCCCTCCCCGGACACCGGTGATCGGCCGGATCTGGCCTGTGTTTCCGGCCTTTTGGGCGCGGGAATCGACCTCACCTGTGAATTTGCAGCCAGCGACGATTACCGAGCGCACATTGACTTCAAATCCGTCCGTCTCAGAGCGGCGGCGGCCCACGCCACGGAGGACCGGCGCGGCTGTCAGAGAGCCGCGCCGTGCTGTCGTGTCCAAATCGATTGCCTTCATACCTACACGTTGTGTTTCCCAGCCGGTTTTGACGCGCGAACCCCACAAATGTCCGAAACCCGCTAGGAACTCGGAGGAATCGTGGCGACACTTTCGACTCGAACCGTGCTGGGGGACCGCAAGGCCACGGTGCGACTAACCACCGACGGTGTCGCGCAGTGACTGAAGCTCGCTCTCGTCAACGACCAGGCGGGTGAGGTTGACGAAGGGTACGCACGACGTTTCCGCGGTGAGCGCGGCCAACCATCCGATAGGCGTGTGCGGGTCGGCGGCGATTACCCACCCGTCCATCACGTAGGTGCTGACGGTCTCGACGCACTCCTGCTTTTCCGCGACAGCGGGTCCGAGGACCCTTCTACGCCGATGAGTCCGCCGTGCAGTTCCGGTGCCATGTTGCTGGCGTCGATGACGAATACCCGCATCCCACTCACTCCCAAGAGTCGATCGTTTTGAGTGCCTTTCCGGCGGGTGATCGAGAGCGAGTGGGAGGTGTGTAGTGCCGGGTCTGTGGAATAGCGGAGCGGAGTGAGCATATGCCGCGAAAGCCCGGCACGGAGGACCGGGAGGGAGCTACGATCGTGCGGCGGAAAGGCCCTCAAACCTCATAAGTGCGGCGCCGCCTGCGGCGTCTTCGACCATCGGCATGCTGCCATGAATGTGGCCCCGTCATCGTCTCGGGTCACGACACGGGACCAGTTGAGACACCATCCATCCGGATGCTGAACGGTTGCAAGTAGACGTCCTTGTCCAAGCGGATTGGAGCTGCGGAATAGGAATCGCTTCACTCCAGACGCCGCTCGGATCACGGCAACGAAGTTGTTGCGAGACCCCGTCGACGGCAGCCATTCCACTTAAGTGCCTACGTGCATCCACTTCTTCCATCCACTTCTTTCTCTTCGCTCATCTCTTGGTCTTGGTCTCTACTGTTCATAGCTTGGGTTCTATCTCGGTTGGCTATTTCCTTCTTTGGTCCCTTCTCAGTTCTGTCCTTGTTTGATCGCGTCCCGTGTCCAGCAGCCTTAACCCGGCACGCTCGAACCTCATGACGCACTCCAGTCGTCAGGGCTCGCCGAAATCGTGCGAGTCAGCCTGACGTGGCTGACCGTTTCGTCACCGTTGCTCCGACGTGCGGTGCTCCCGGGTTGGCAGAGCACCCCCCCGTTTTGGGGTTTCATTTATTGAAAGACCTTCATGAATCTTCTGTTTCTTGCAGTCGCGCAGATCGATAGGTTCGTTGACGTTGCTGAACTTCCGCGGCGCCATTCGCGCGGGAACGAAGCAGTCCGAGCCGTCGGGGGCTCCATGAATGCTTCGTGAGGTTCAGATTCCCTCAGATCGGGTCCAAACGATGTAGGGACACGTTCCGTCGGCTGACGGCGAGTTTCCGCTGGGGGAGGAAATAGACGTGGGTACTGCTGGTCGCGGTGTGCTGAGCCGCGTTGCAAAGTCGGATCAGGTGAGGATTGCGGCGATAGTAGCGGCCGCTGTTGTGGCAGTGACCCTCTGCGTACAGCCCTTTTCGGTGCCACCGGTGCACGCTGATCAGGCGGCGCAGGCATCTGATGCAAGCGCGCTGCCGCAGCATGTCACGAACGCCGCGACCCCGGGGTCCCCGTTGACGAACGCGGGCGTGCGTCAGGTGGGGGAGCTGCCGTCTGCGCCCGGCAAGCCGAATGGGCTGGCAGGTGAGGCATCGGGTGCTGCCTTTGACCCGAACACGTCGACGGTGTCGTCGCGGTCGCAGTTCGAGACGGTGTTTCAGAACACGGATGGGTCGAAGACGGCGCAGTTCTCGACTGTCCCGTTGAACGTGCAGAAGTCTGACGGTTCGTGGGCCACTGTGAACACGCAGGTCACGAAGGACTCTTCCGGGGACCTCACGGTGGGTAATCATCCGCTGTCGCCGAAGTTCGCCGCGGACTCCGGATCGTCGGCGGGTGACTATCAGGTGACCTCGGATGATCACACCGTGTCCTTCAACCTGGTGGGGGAGAAGGCGGAGCCGGCTGGGCAGGCGACGGCCGCGCAGCGGGAGATCACCGGGGGTGGCGCTGCGTCTTCGGTCGCCTACGACAATGTCGCGTCCAACACCGACCTGACCTATCAGGTGACGCCGGGGCAGGTGAAGGAGACCCTGATCCTGAACGCGAAGCCGTCCAGCGCGAATCCGTCGTATGCGTGGAATGTGCACGCTCCGGGACTGATCTTGGCGCAGGACTCTCTTGGGGATATCACCTTCACGGACGATGTCACCGGCAAGGTCGTGTTCGTCACGCCGGTGCCGGCGATGATGGACTCCTCCGCTGTGGCCGGCCAGTCCTCCGCTGCAATCAAGAACGTGCCTGTCACGCTGACGCAGACGTCGACGGTCGACTGGCAGATGACGTTGACGCCGGACCCTGCCTGGTTGGATGACCCGGCCCGGGTGTATCCGGTGCACCTGGATCCCTCGTTGGCGTCGAACTACGCCAACGACACGCATTCGTTCGAGAACAATGGCACCGTGCTCTCCGGTGTCGCCTATGTCGGAAACTCGCGTGCCGGCGGCGACACGATGTGGCGGACCGTCACGCACATCCCGTATGAGCAGCTGTTCGGCTATCAGGTGCTGACTGCTGACCTGCAGGAGTCGTACGCCGGGGACGGCACCACGAACTCGACCATTGGGATGGTGGATATCGCCACCGGGCAGTCCTACGGTTCAGTGGGCACGGCCTTGTCGCCGATCACGATCTCGGCTGGCACATCCGGGTATGGGGACGCCACCGGTGGCGGGTTGGCGAGCACGCTCGCGTCCTGGGTTAATGCGGGCAGCGCGAACAACTACTTCATGCTGGGTGGGCAGGAGACGGCCGGGGCATACACCTACAAGTCGCTTGGGTTGGAGATGTTCGTCAACTACGAGGCGAAACCGACCGCCGGGTGTTCCCAGGTGTCGGTGCCGGATCCGAACGGCTTCCGACCCTACGACATCGTCGCCGGGGTGCGTGGTCACCGGATCGCACATGCTCGGTCCGGCGACGCCGACGTTCCGTGCCACCTACACGCAGGACGGTGGCAACGGGGGAGCGGCCGTCAACTTCAACTACGCCATCTCCAACTCACAGTCACCGTTCGCGTCCCCGTTGTGGACGACCGGGTGGACCTCGTCACAGCAGGTGCAGATGCCGGCGGGGATCCTGCAACCGAATGCGCCGTACTACTGGCAGACCGAGGTACGAGACGAGTGGGGGACCGTGGCGGTCTCACCGCTTTACGGGTATTACACGTCGTCCAATCCGGTGCAGAACGCCGGGACGACCACACCAGCGAACAACTCGATCGTGGCCACAACCACACCGAAACTCTCTGCCCCAGCGGCTGTGTCCACGAACGGGAACTCGTCTTTGAAGTATGCGTTCCGGATCGCGACCGGCACCGACGGCACCACCGGGCAGGTGATCTTGTCACCGGTGCTGACCACCCCGGACTCCAACGGGATGCTGAACTGGACTGTGCCGCCGAACATCCTCACCGACGGCACTGCGTACAGCTGGACATTGCTGGTCAACGACGGCTACGACGACTGGATACCCTCCGTGCAACATGTCACCGTGAACCTGCGGGTGACCAATCCCGGGCCGGCGCCGACCGACACGGCGGGTCCGGTCAGCGTGAACCTCGCCAACGGCAACGTCTCCACCTCGATCTCGACCCCGACCGTGAACACCGTCGGTGGCCCGATGGGGTACCAGCTGACCTACAACTCGCAGCAGGCCACCAACGCCGGCCTGATCGGGCACTACTGGAACCTCACCGGATCCCCCTCCACCTACTCCTACACCACCCTCCCGCCGGCCTCGCAGACCGCGCTGGTGCGCACTGACCCGCAGCTCGCGTTCAACTGGGGCGCCACCGAGTCCCCCGCCGCGGGAGTGAACCAAACCTACTTCCAGGCTCAGTGGGCGGGGTTCATTTCCCCGCCGGCAGGGTCCTACCAGTTCGGGTTCTCCGCCGACGACGGTGTCGAGCTGAGTCTGAACAACACCCCGGTGATCACCGACCAGTTCAACGCCCACGCCGCCCCCAGCAGCCCGCAGATGGAGACCGCCGCCTCCCAGACACTCGTGGTCTCCGGAACCGGCAACACCCTGACCGCCACTCTGGGCGGCCAGACGGTGCCGTATCCGGTGCCGATCACCGTGAACTATTACCAGATGCACGGGCCCGCCTCGATCTACCTGTACTCGCAGACGACCGGGAAACCGGAAACGGCGCAGCCGATCCTGGCGGATTGGTTCACCCACGCCGTGCAGGCCCTCCCGGATGGGTGGGCCGCGTCCCAGCCGATCATGGGCGACGCCGGCCAGTACGCCAGCGTCAAGAACAACGGCGGCTCCGTCACGGTCACCGACACCAGTGGGGCCACCCACACCTACACCCGCACCAGCACCGGCGGCTACACGCCACCGGCGGGTGAAAGCGGCACCCTCGCCCTCGACGGCAGCGGAGCTCTCGCTCTGACGGGCGCCGACGGCACCGTCTACCGGTTCAACCCGGCCGGTAAGCTCACCTCGGCGACTCCGGCAGTTGATGTCGGGAGCAAACCGGCCACCCCGATCCCCACCTACGTGACCACCTCCACGCTGGAGAACGCGTTGCGTTCATTGTCTGACCCGCTCTCCAACACGGCCACCTCGGGCACCCCGTCGTACGCGCGGGCCGTGTACTTCGCCTACGCAGGCGAGCAATACTCCGACCTGGGCATTCCTGCCAACGCAGGCATCACCGGATCGGGTCCGGTCTGCCTGCCGCCGACCGGTGACGGGTTCGGAAGTGCCCCTTCCGGGATGATGTGCGCGATCGTCTATCCGGACGGCAGCACAACCCAACTGGACTACACCGTGCACGGACAGCTCGGCAAGGTGATTACTCCGGGCGGCGCGACGACCCTGCTCAGCTACAGCTCCGGCACCCAACCCCTCGCTCTCACCGGTGTGTCCACCCCAACCGACACCGACTGGGCCGCCGCGAACAACGCCACCACCCCCCAGACGGTGATCAGCTACGACACCACTGGACGCGCTACCGGAGTCACCCTCCCCGCACCGAACAGCACGACCCCGGCACCGGCGAAGACCTACACCTATGCGGCCGTCCCGCTCACGAACCCCGACGGGTCCACCACCGACGGCACCACCTACGTAGACGTCGCCGGGCTCACCCCGCCCACCGGCGGGATGGGCCACCAGGCCGCGGTTACCTTCGACACCGCGTTGCGGAAAACCTCCGCCACCACCGCCTCCGGGTTGACGACGAAGACGTTGTGGAACAACCACGACAATGTCCTCGCCACCCTGGACGCCAACGGGCACGAGACCTCGACCGTCTACGACACCCAGGACCGCCCCACCGACAGTTACGGGCCCGCACCTGCGTCCTGTTTCGGCGCCACAAGCAGCCTGCCGTTCGGCCCCGCCGGCCAGGACCCCAACAAGGGTCTGGACCCCTCCGACGGGCCCGTGCCACCTGCCAACTGCGCGGCGATGAACGGGACTGCGATCGCGCACACCTCCACCGGCTACGACACCTCCCCCAACGAGGAAGGACTCGCGGCGACGTACTACAACAACCTCACCCTCACCGGGGTCCCGGCCGGGTACGGGCAGATCTACAACATCGTCGGATCAAGCGCGCAACAGATCTGGTCCGGCGCCCCCGCAACCGGGATGGGGACCACGAACTGGTCCGCACAGCTGAACGGGCTGCTCACCTTCACCGGCGGTTCCGGGACCACGTGTCAGAACTGGACCTTCAGCGTCTACACGGACAACACCGTCCAGATCTACTTCAACGATCTCCTCGCCATCAACGGAACCACCACAGGCACCTACTCCTACAACTACTGCGCCCTCCCAGGCCAAGTTGTCCGCTTCCGCGCCGTATACACCCACGCCACCGCGCCCACCCCCACATTGCGGATGGCGTGGGTTGCACCCGGCAGTAGCAGCGCTTACATACCCAACAGCTCGATCGCACCCGCCTACAACCTCGCCACCAGCAGCCAAACGGATGATGCCGCCCCCACCAGTGTCACCGGGGTGACGAACGCGAACGTGCCGTCAGTGAGCTCCGCCACCAGCTACGCCTACCCGTGGTTCGGAACCAACCCCACCAGCACGGTCGACCCCAGCAGACTGGCACTGGCCTCGAAGGCTCTCTCTGAGAGCCCGGGCAATGGATATTTGCGGCAAATGACAACCACGAAACCTGCTGGCGGCACGACAACGACCCTCTACTACGGCGGCACCGACACCGCCACCCTCAACCCCAACGTGTCTTATGGGACGGCTCTGAACATCACAAGCCCAGTGTGCGGAGTGGCACTGAACACACCGCAGGATGGTCTCACAATGTCCGTCACCGGGCCCGCGCCTGCGACGGGTACCGGCACGGCCCTGGTGACCAAGTACATCTATGACAACATGGGCCGTGTCGCTGCCACGTTGGCACCCGGAGACACCACGTGGGCGTGCACAACGTATGACAACCGCGGCCGCGTGCAGAAGCAGACCGTTCCCGCTTTCGGCGCGGACACTACCGGCCGCACCCTCACCTACACGTACAGTGCGGGTGGTTATGACAGCAACGGCAACCAGAGCGGCGACCCGCTCACTGCCACCGTGACCGACTCCACCCAGGCGTCCACTCCGACGCACGGGACGATCACGACCCTGGTGAATCTCGACGGCGGGACGGTCTCGTACACGGACTCGTGGGGAGCCGTCACGACTACCGACTACAACCAGGCGATGCAGGTCACCTCCGCTACGGCGACGCTACCGGACAGCTCGAGCCACACCGAGGCCTACGCCTACAACGCAGACGGACAGGCCACAACCGTTACCGAAGACGGGAACACGATCGCCCAGTCCACGTACACGAACGGAATCCTCACCGCCGTCGCGTACCCGGCCGGGGCCGGAAATGCCGGCAATGGCACCTCCGGCACGTTCACATACGGACCCACAGGCGCGGAAACCGCGGTTGCCTGGGCGTTCGCAGCCGGGCAGACCGGGATCAGCGACACCCACGCGCTGTCGCAATCGGGCCGGATCGTGCAGGACACCATCACCGACGGGACAACCAACTACGTCTCCACCTACGGATACGACACTGCCGGGAGGTTGACCACGGCAAGCGTGCCGTACAACCAGCTGACTTACGGGTACGCCGTCGGCGGCGGGTGCGGCCAGAACGTTACCGCCGGCAACGACGGCAACCGCACCAGCATGACCGACATAACCACCGCGCCGGGAGCGAGCAGTTCGAACCCGACGGTGACGATCAGCTCCTGCTTCGACAACGCGGACCGGCTCACCTCCGACACCGTCATCGGCGTCCCGGCCAGCCCAGACATCGTCATGGGCAACAACCTGACCTCCACCGGAACCGGGGCGAACCTGGTCTACGACTCCCACGGCAACATCACCCAACTCGCAACCGAAACCCTCGGCTACGACGACACCAACCGGCACCTAACCACAACGCTGGCCGATGGGACCACCGTCACCTACCAACGCGACGCGGAAGATCGGATCATCTCGATGACCCAAACTCCCGCCGGCGGAACAGCGACCACAACGCACTACGCATTCGCCGGAGCCGGCGACAGCTCGAGCTTTACACTAACCGCAAGTAACATCGTCCAGGAGCAGACCATCGGGCTAGCTGGTGGAGCTACCGCGTCTATCCGTGCGGGCTCGCAAGTCTGGTCCTACCCTGGTTTGAGCGGACACGACCTCGTAACCACCGATGCGACAGGGACACGCACCGGAAGTCTGGCGCTCTACGACCCGTTCGGCGACCCGATAAACCCGACTACCGGATGCATAGGCACGACCGCTGCGGACACATCCGGGCCGACCAACATCACAACCGCGAACGAGTCCAACGGGTTCGAAGGGTCCCAATCCAAAGCCCTTCTTGCCCTTGATGGCCTAGCCACAATTGAAATGGGCGCACGTCAGTACATCCCCCTTCTGGGACGTTTTCTGTCCGTGGACCCCGTCGCTGGCGGCAACTCGAATGATTACAACTACCCAAACGACCCGATCAACTCGGTCGATCTAACGGGAAGAAGCTTCTGGGGCTGCTCGCAGTACTGTCAGGCCGATTGGAAGAACTTCTACAATATGGGAGTGAGCGGAGTCGAAGCGATTGGACCCAACCTTGCCGGGATCGGTGATTGTGTAGTCGCGCTCGCGTGTGGGGACTTCGATGCCGAATCAATGGCGGACTTCTGGAAATCGGAACGAGAGTGGTGGGACGGTGAGCAGGACATGCTCCTTCACGACGCCCATATCAAAGTGATAGTGGTTGTTCCTGTCCATGCTCTCCCTCCAGCCCCACGACCCGCGCCCCGCAGGGCGACTTCAAACTCGACCAAGTCGCGCGGTCGACCGACTCCCTCTCATGTGCCGGGCCCTGTAGCAGTTGGTGCCGGAAACTACTCAAAACGCACAATCCGATTCTTCTGAGGAACACGATGTCGACCAAACGCGGGCTTCGATGGATGGCGCAATGGCGGGGGGCTCCTGCTGCGATAAAGGGATCTGTAGGAGTTCTCATCGCTACCAGTGCAGTGATGCTTGTTTTCGGCGTCCTAGATGTTGCTTCCGGCGCTGCGCGGCCCTTGTCCAACTCGACTGTTGCTCAGATGACGCAGTCCGGCCGAGATGCCGGCGCTGATTTTGGCGTTGCTTTGATCTTCATCATTTTCAGTCTCGGAATCATGTTGTTGTCGATTCTCCCGGCTGCGCTCGGTGCGCTGATCCTCAACGGGGCGTCTGCGGCACGTATCGTGCTTATCGTTCTTGGACTGTTTCTTCTCGCTCTTGGAGCATCCGCTTCCGATTCGCCGCTGGCGATCGTTGCAGTTCTGCTCCTCGTAGCGGTGGCTCTTTCATTCTTTCGGTCCTCCCGCGCTTACCTTTCAAACAAATCAAGCCCGCTTAACTAGCCGAGCCAAAATTCGCGGCAAAACCCGCGATCTGAATTCCGTTGGGTTGGGGCCAGGTCGACTCCGTTCCGTCACACAGCAACCGTGAAGGATTAGGGATTTGCCCACATTTTGCCCACAGATGAACGAGATCCAAATAGATCCAATGAGATCGTAAGTGATCCAAATAGATCTTGTGATCAGGACTATTTGACAAAAGGCCGGGAACTTCAGGTCAGTCTCATAGAGTTCAAATCCCTCCGTCTCCGCCGATCGAAACCCCCGGAAGCTCAACGATTTCGGGGGTTTTTCAGGCTCAGAATCGCCCCCCACAAACCCCACCACTCATTTCAAGGCGGCGTCATCGAGCCGTGCCGAAACGTCGTCCACGTCATCGTCGAAGAGGTCAGCGTGGATATCGAGAGTCATCGCTGCGCCGACTGAAGCCAACAGGTTTGCGTTGGTCTGATATCCACTTGACACCTCTGGCTAGACCGCTCATAATGATCCGGCTTAGCCGCAAAATCGTTTTATATAAAACGATTCGGAACAAGGAGACAACGGAGTCATGACGCTGGAAGTGGGTCTGAAAGAAGTCGCCATTCGTGCGGGTGTGAGCCCGGCGACTGCCTCGAACGCGCTCTCCGGAACGCGCCCGGTGGCGGAGGCGACGAGACGGCGGGTCTTCGCCGTGGCCGAAGAGTTGAACTATCGCCCGAACCTCGTGGCGCGCGGACTGCGCCGGCAGGAGACCAGGACGATCGCTCTCCTCGTCGCCGACATCGCGAACCCGTACTACCCGGCGGTCGCACGCGCCATCCACGACCGGATCGGCGCTCACGGCTACGTCTCCTTCATCGGCAACACGGACGGTGACCCTCAGGCCGAGGTCCGCGTGCTCGAGGAGATGCGATCGCGGAGCGTCGACGGCGTCATCATGAGCACGATGGCCTTGTCGCCGGAGCAGATCCGGAGTGTGGTCGGCCCGACGATGCCTCTGGTGCTCATCACCGGCGAATGGGTGGAGACCCCCAAACACGAGGTTCGCGCGCTCCGTGCCGACGAGGTCGGCACGGACGATGCCATGGGTATCCAGGAGGCCGTCGGCCACCTCCGCTCCAAGGGTGTCACCGAGATCGGATACATCAGCGGGCCGGCCGACTCCGTTCCCGGCGCTGGACGGCTCGAACGCTTCCGATGGGCGATGGTCGACTCCGGGCTCCGCGTCGTGGACGAGTGGGTCGAGCACGCCGCCGGCTACACGCTGGAGGCCGGCTACGAGGCGGCCGACAGGCTCCTCTCTCGCGCAGTCCGCCCAGCAGCGATCATGTGCGCCAACGACCTCATCGCCATCGGCGTGCTCGAAGCCGCGCGCGACAACCAGCTGAATGTGCCCGACGACCTCGCCGTGATCGGCTTCGACGACATCCCCACCGCGAAGCACGTCAGCCCGCGACTGACCACCATCATCAACCCCGCCACCCTCGTCGGCTATGCCTGCGCGGATGCCCTCATGCGCCGGATCGAGCGCCCCGATCTCCCCTTCGAGCACACCGCGCTGCCGACCCACCTGGTCGCGCGGGGCTCGGCGTGACCGTCACCAAGAGAAAGAAGCACGCAACGTGACCAACACTGACGTCTCGGCGACCGTCGAACTCAGCTCCGACTACCAGTCCAAGTTCTTCAACGCCCTCACCCCGACGGACCTCCTGCACGACGAAGTCGTCCAGCGTCGAGAGACAGGCTACGACGTCGACGCGTTCGTCGAGGAGGCGAATCGCACGGACCCGCGCGACAGCGCCGCCGTCCTCGACATCGTCGACCGGATGGAGACAGCCGAGCGCCTTCCCGGCTGGGACTACGTCGAGCCGGACGCCCTCGCCGACATCGAGGCAGCACTCGGGGAGCAGCCCCGGGCGAAGTCGCTCCCCGATCTCACCCTGCGTGACAAGATCAACGCCGCCTGGTTGGGCCGCATCGCCGGATGCAATGTCGGCAAGCCGGTCGAATGGGGCAGCCACTGGACGTCCGAGCACATCCGCGACTACCTGATCCTCGCGGACGCCTACCCGCTGCGGGACTACGTGCCGGTCCTCGACCCCATGCCCGCGGGCTTCGCGCTGACGGAATGCTGGCCGGAGACCACCCGCGGAAACGTCAAGGGCTCCGCCCGCGACGACGACATCGACTACCCGATCCTCGCCCTCCACCTTCTAGAGACGCACGGTCGCGCGCTCCGAGCGGAGGACGTCGGCGCGGCGTGGACGCGGCTGTTCCCCATCGAGCAGGTCTTCACGGCAGAGCGCGCTGCGTACCTCAACCTCGTCGAGGGATTCACCGGTGCCGATGTCGCGAGGAGGCGCAACCCGTACCGGGAGTGGATCGGCGCGCAGATCCGCGGCGACGTCTTCGGCTACGTTCACGCAGGAAACCCGTGGGCAGCGGCCCGCGCCTCCTACCAGGACGCATCCCTGTCCCACGTCGGCAACGGGATCTACGGAGAGATGTGGGCCGCAGCCCTCGTCGCCGCCGCGTTCACCGCAACGTCGGCGCAGGAAGCAGTCGAGCAGTCGCTGGCCGTCGTCCCGCCGCAGTCCCGGCTCGCCGAAGCCCTCCGGCACGTGCTCGCCCTGCGGGCGTCCGACGTCACCTGGGATGAGGCGCTCGCCGAGATCCAGGGAGCATACGGGCACTACTCCTGGGTCCACACCATCAACAACGCCGCCGCCGTCGCCACCGCACTGCTCTGGTCCGACGACGACTTCGTCACCGGCGTCGGCCGAGTCGTCATGAGTGGGTGGGACACCGACTCCAACGGCGCGACCGTCGGCTCCGTCCTCGGGGTGCTCCTCGGAACACGGAACCTTCCCGAACACCTCATCGCGCCCCTCGAGAACCGAACCCGCTCTGCGCTGTTCGGTTTCGACAACTCCGTGATCTCCGACCTGGCCGACCGGACCACGACCCTTGCACTCAACGGCCTGAAGTAATCCGAAACCGAGAGAAAGAGACGAAGATGCCTCGCACCATCCCCCCGACGCACCGCAGCGCCTCCCGCCGCCGGCTCCTGACAGCCGGAGCGATCGCGGTCGCCGTAGCCGCAACCCTTGCGGCTTGCACCTCCAGCAGCTCCACCGCGAACACGAGCGGTGACCCCAACGGCCAGATCCAGTACTGGTTCGCGCCGAACACCCCTGACGCGAAGGGAGTTGCCGACTTCACCACGTACAACATCACGCCCTTCAAGAAGCAGTACCCGAACGTCAACCTGCAAGCAGTTCAGAAGAACGTCAACACCATCAACCAGCAGATCCAGGTCGCCCTGTCGGCGAGCAAGGGACCCGACATCGTCACGGCGTCTGGTATCACCAACCAGATCACGTACTCGAAGGCCGGCTACCTCACCGACCTCAGCTCGTTCGCCGACGCGAACAAGTGGAGTGACACGCTCCTACCCTGGGCGCAGGAAGTCAGCAAGGTCGACGGCAAGATGGTGACGCTGCCGCAGGGGTATGAGACGCTGATCATGTACTACAACAAGACGCTCTTCGAGAAGAACGGCTGGACGCCGCCGACGAACCGCCAGGAGCTGGAAGCTCTGGCCGCCAAGATGGAGGCCAAGGGCATCACTCCCTTCGCGGCAGGCAACTCCGACTACCCAGCCGGAACGGAGTGGTACGTCAGTGCCTTCTTCAACGACGTTGCGGGTGCCGCGACAGTGCACGATGCGCTCACCGGGAAGATCGACTTCACCGACAAGCGGTTCGCCGACTCGATCAACCTGATGAAGGACTACTGGGACAAGGGCTGGTTCGGCGGCGGCGTGAAGAAGTACTTCTCCACCACCGACCCGCAGAAGTACACGCAGTTCGCCAGCGGCCAAGCCGGGATGTACATCTCCGGCTCCTGGGAGTTCGTGACGCTCCCGGACTACTTCAAGAAGGCGAACAGCGAGTTCGACTGGGCTCCGCTTCCGTCGCTCGCCGACGGTGTCCCGGTGACGTACCCGCTGTCCATCGGCAACACCCTCTCGGTGAACAAGAGCACCAAGAACGCGTACGCAGCGGAAAAGTACCTGGACTGGAACCTCAAGGACACGAAGACCATGTGGGCCCAGGTCGCGGCCACCGGCGCCGACGCGATGCCGGTGAACATCAAGCCGTCGGACATCCCCTCCAATGTCGACCCGCGCATCGCTCGGCAGTACTCCGAGCTCGCGAAAGCCAGTGAGGCCGGCGCCGTCGGTTACACGACCTGGACGTCCTGGGGCGGGTCCTCAGACCAGTACATCGTCGACAACACCGACAAGGTGCTGAACGGGAGCCTGTCGACCTCGGACTACCTCAACGGTCTGAGCGCCGCGTTCAAGGACGACGCCAAGAAGGGCAACCTCCCGACCGTCTACTCGACAGGAAAGTCGCTGGGCTGATGAGTTCCACTCTGATGACGGGTACGGCATTCGAAGCCGCGGGCGAGGAGAGGATCCTCGCCCGCGGGCGCCGTCGTCGTGCGAGGCGTCGTAGTGCTGTGACGGGTTTGCTTTTTCTGGCGCCGGCGTTGGTTTTGAATCTTCTGGTGATCGGTGGTCCGTCGATCTCGAATTTGTATTATGCGTTCACTGACTGGTCGGGGTTGGGGCCGGCGAAGTTCAATGGGCTGGATAATGCGGTGCGGTTGTTCCATGATCAGGGTTTCTGGAACGCGTTGGAGCACAACTTCATCTACATGGTGTTCTTCCTGACGGTGCCGATCGTGATGGGTCTTTATGGTGCGTTCGCGTTGTCGCGGGTGCGGCGTGGTGCGGCGCTTTTCCGGGTGCTCTTCTTCATCCCGTATCTGATCGCCAGCGTCGTCAACGCGGCGATCTGGAAGAACATTCTGGACCCGCAGGCGGGTCTTGCTG
The DNA here is from genome assembly GCF_041262565.1 of Leifsonia sp. EB41. Taxonomy (NCBI): domain Bacteria; kingdom Bacillati; phylum Actinomycetota; class Actinomycetes; order Micrococcales; family Microbacteriaceae; genus Leifsonia; species Leifsonia sp. EB41. The sequence goes on from NZ_JBGCCJ010000001.1 coordinate 2,560,438, forward strand.
CAGCGTTGGACAAGGTCGGTATCCATTGGCTGGATAACGTCTATTTCTTCGGCGACCCGAATCTTGCCCTCGGCAGTGTGATGTTCGTCGATAACTGGCATTTCTGGGGTTTCCTTGTCGTGCTGTTCCTCGCGGCGACCACGAACATCGACGGTTCCCGTTACGAGGCGGCACGCATCGATGGTGCGAACGCGTGGCAGGAGTTCTGGCACGTCACGTTGCCGGGTATCCGGCCGACGCTCGCGTTCGCGCTGACCATGATCTCGCTCTGGTCGCTTCTCGCCTTCGACTACGCCTATGCGCTCACCGGCGGCGGCCCGGCCGGATCCAGCGACTTGGTCTCGCTGCTGGTCAACCGGACGGCGTTCGGAGCGAACGAAGCCGGATACGCCGCCTTCATGGGCCTCACCATGTCGGCTCTGGGCGGAATCCTCGTCATCATCATCGGACTACTGCGCCGCAAGGGGGACGAATCATGACCTCGGCAACCAACACCTCGCACGTGATCGCTCAGACATCGCACCCGCGACGCCGGCGCCGCTCGAGGGACGCTCTCGACTCGCGGCCCGGTGGGCTCAAGCGGGCTCCGATCTCGGTGTTCGTACTGACCCTTCTGGCGCTGTTCGCGATCCTGCCGGTCGTGGTGCTCGTCCTGAACGCGTTCAAGTCGGACACCGAGCTGGCGACGAACCCGATCGGGCTGCCGTCGTCGTGGGACTTCTCCAACTTTCAGACGGCGTGGACCCAGGGCGGTCTCGGGCAAGGGTTGGGCAACAGTGTGATCCTTGTGTTCGGCACGATCATCGGTGTGTGGATCTGCGCGGGGATGGCGGCTTACGCGCTCGCCCGGCTGCGCGTGCCGTTCAAGCGGGGGATCTCGTTCTATCTGCTGATCGTCATCTCGCTGCCGGCTCAGATGTTCCTGGTCCCGTTGTTCTTCCTCTGGACGAACCTCGGGCTCTACGACAACCTGTTCGGGCTGATCCTGATTTACACGGCCCTGAACGTCCCGTTCGCGACCCTGCTGCTGGAGACCTTCTTCGCCGGGATCCCCGCAGAGCTCGATGAGGCAGCGCGCCTCGACGGCGCGAACGAGTGGCAGGTCGCGACGAAGGTCATGCTCCCGCTGGCGCGACCTGGCTTCCTCACCGCCGGTCTCGTCGTCGGACTGGCCGTCTATGGTGAGCTGTTCTTCGCGGTGATCTTCATCTCCTCGCCGAACAACCTGCCGATCTCCACCGCTTTCCTCACCTTCCAGCAGGGCTTCACCCGGCTCTATGGCGTCACCGACGCCGCCGGGCTGATCATGATCATCCCCGTGATCCTGCTGTTCCTGCTGATGCAGCGCAACTTCATCAGCGGTCTGGCATCCTCCGGGGTGAAGGGGTGAGCGGCAGAGTCACCGTCGTCGGCAGCGCGAACGTCGACCTCGTCACCCGTGTCGAACGCATCCCCGCCCCGGGAGAGACCGTCACCGCCGAATCGTTCAACATCTACGCAGGAGGCAAAGGACTCAACCAAGCCATCGCCGCCCAACGCGCCGGCGCCCAGACAGAATTGATCGCCGCGGTCGGGAGCGACAGCTACGCGCAGGTGCTCATCGATACGGTCGCCGGCGAGGGTATGGACGACACTCTGTTGAGACGTGAGCCCGGCAGCACCGGCACGGCGTTCGTCACCACCGACGCGACCGGCGAGAACAATATCGTCATCGTCCCCGGCGCGAATGGGCGGCTTCGCCGCCTGACCGACGCCGAGCGGGACTGCATCCGGCGAGCCGACGTCCTCGTCTGCCAGCTCGAAGTGCCGACCAGCGCAGTCGAAGACGCCGTCACCACCGCATGGGAGGCAGGAACAGCAGTCGTACTGAACCCGACTCCCGTTCGCCCGGTCCCGGCTGCGATCCTCGCCGCCGTCGACGTACTCATCGTCAACGAGCACGAGGCCGAGCAACTGCGCGTCGACGAGCTTCCGGTTCCCTGCGTCCTCACCACGCTCGGCCCCAAGGGAGCGACGCTTCGGATCCGGGGCGAGCGGACGATCCAGGTGCCCGCCAGAAGGACGATCGCCATCGACACGACCGGCGCCGGCGACACCTTCGTCGGAGCATTCGCTGCAGAGATCGCGCGAGGGATCGGCTACGCGGAGGCGGCCACCCGAGCGAATGTCGCTGCTTCCCTCTCCGTCGAGGAAGAGGGCGCCGTCCCATCCATCCCGACCAGGCAAGCCGTCGACGACGCGCTGAGCGTGGAGAGAGTAGAGAACCAGTGAACGAGGGAACACGGAATCGAATCCGTGGAGCGGTGCTCGGACAAGCCATCGGAGACGCGCTCGGCGCGCCGACCGAGGGCATGACCCGCGCAGGAATCCGAGAGCAATTCGGTCGGGTGACCGACTTCCTGTCCGATGACCCGGCGGGAACCGACGACACGGAGTACGCGGCCCTGACCGCGCAGATCCTGCTCGAATACGGCACCGCCGTGTCGCCGTCGGACGTCGCCCGCGAGTGGACCGCTGCGCTCGTCGACCAGGAGACGCCGTTCGACGGCGGTGGATTCTCCGAGATGGATGCGATCCACAACCTCGCCAAGGGCCTGCTGCCGCCGGCGACGGGATCCGACAACCACGAACTGTGGAGCGACGGTTCGGCGATGCGGGTCGCGCCGATCGGGGCGTTCGCCGCGGGTGACCCTGGGGAGGCGGCACGTCTGGCCGGCATCGACGCACAGGTCAGCCACGCCCTGGACGGGATCTGGTGCGGTCAAGCTGTCGCCGCTGCCACCGCAGCGGCCATCACCGCGAGCGAGTGGCGGGAAGTCGTCCAAGCCGGCATCGACGCGACTCCGGAGGACTCCTGGTCCCGGCGCATGATCGATAAGGCTCTTGCCGTGGCTGCGAGTCCGGGAACGGCGGAGGAGCGTCTCGACGAACTCGAGCGCCGTGTCGCGATCTTCCACTACCCGTGGGCGGATGTGGCGCCCGAAGCGACCGCTCTCGCATTCGGGGTGTTCGCAATCGCGGAAGGCGATTACGTCGAAGCCGTCCTCGGCGGGGTGAACATCGGTCGCGATGCCGACACCATTGCCGCGATGGCCGGTGCAATGGCGGGCGCGCTCAACGGAGTCGACGCTATTCCGGCCAGATGGACGGATCGCCTCGGGCCTCTGCGTGGCAGCTGCATCGCTGCGATGGCCGGCGTGGATCTCTGGAAACTCGCGGACCGCATCGCCGACTCCGTCGATGCACGAAAGGCACTTACCAATGTCTGAACTTCTCTCTCGTGCTTGCGGAGCATTCTCTGGCCTGGCTGCCGGCGACGCATCCGGCTTCCCGTCCCGTTACCACCGGATGACACGCGCGTCGTTCCGGCGCGGTCTGCTGTGGAGTCAAGCGGTGGAGATGGACGACCAGCTCATCAACAAGTTCCCCTTGCCGTTCACGCTTTCAGCACCTCTAGCAGCGGAGACATTCGCCGCGACGGATGATGCCGAGCAGGCAGCGCTCGGAGGTGCGATCCTGCTTCGCGCGCTCGCCAACCGCGCAGCTCCGTCCGACGCGGTCCCGGAGACCTGGGAGCTGTACTCCGCATGGCAGCAGATCGTCCTGCCTCAGGCCGATGACTACTGGGGTTCTGTCGCAGACCGTTCCGCGATCCTCAACAGTCTCGAAGGCCTCAAACCGCCGGCGACAGGGACGGACAATCCGCACTTCTACGACGACTCATCCGTGGCCCGTTCGCTTCCGATCGGCGTGGCGTTCGCAGGACGACCGTCGGACGCAGCCGATGTCGCGAGGCGGCTGGCTTCGATCACCAACGCGGGCGTAGGAATCGACGCGGCCGCGTCGTTCGCGAGCGTGATCTCATCGACCGTCGGTGGAGGCACATTGCGAGACGCGATCGCGGAAGCAGAATCGGAGATCGACCCCGAGACCTGGCTCGGTCGTAAGCTCCAGCTCGCGGAATCGATCTTCGCGGACGCGGGGTCGCTGATCGGTGCCATCCCGGCCTGGAACGATGAGGTCGCCAATCTCGAGTACAACTTCGGAAATGTGGCCGCCGAGACGCTTCCGCTCGCTCTCGTGATCGCTCGCGAAGCGCATTCGTTCGCGGAGGCCATCGGGATCGCCAACCTCATCCCCAAGCAGGCCGACACGATGCCGGCGATGGTCGGGGCGATGGTCGGCGCGACGCACGGCTTGACCGCCATTCCTGTCACGTGGCGTGAGCGCGTCGATACTCTTCGCGGCTACTGCGTTCCTTCCACCGCCGGCCTTCGGCTTCAGGATCTGGCCGAGGAGCTCGTCGGTCTCGCACAAGTGACGTCCTAGTGACCTCGAGCCGACCCGTCGGCCGGTCCGAGAGGAGCCCTGCCCCCGAGGGAGGACGTCCTGAGGGAGTGTGGAACACGGCGAAACAGAAGTAGCTGGTTCCTGCGGTGGAGTCATCGCCACCGCGCACGAGGGGCCGCGCCGTTGCGCGCGGCCCCTCTCCATACCGTTCAGTGTGCGGGTCGCGCGCGGCCAAGCAGTTCCAGCCGGGTCAGTCGGACTCTTGACAGACGCGAACCGTGACCTCAATACTTGTGCAGCCTTAGCCGATAAAACGTTTTAGATATAACGTTTTAGACGGTTTAGGCGTCTGAATCCGAGAGCAACTGACGACGATGCCGCGCCTCACGACCTTCGAGGTGGCGCGCGGGAGGCGAGGTGACGAAGTAGCACCCACACCGGATATGAGCCTTTCATCGATTCGAACAATGGAGTGAGATTCAATGCCAAGACCCAAACTACGAGCCGCACTCGCTGCGTCCCTGGCCGCAGCATTGCTGGTCACCGGGGCTGTCACGGTGTCGGCACCCGCAGCCGCAACACAGCCGCCTGCATCGCAGACCGCGAAACCGATACAGCAGAGCACGGACTTCCAGAACCTCAACGGCTTCATGTGGTTCTACAACACGTACTTCGACTACAAGTACACGGACATCACCAAGAAGCTCGATCAGTTCAAGGCAAGCGGGATCCGGGTACTGGGATTCTTCAGCCCGTATGACGGTGACAAGACGCTGTGCGCCGGGTGCGACCCGCTCGACTTCTACTCGGTATCGCCGCAGAACGGGACCATCCAGGACTGGAAGAACCTCGTCGCTCAAGCCCACAAGCGCGGGATGAAGGTCGTCTCCTACTTCGTCAACATCTACATGGACGAGAACTCGCAGTTCTTCCAGAATGCGCAGCAGCAGTACGCGGCAGGGGACCGGACGTCTCGTGAGGTGAGTTCGTTCACCTGGACGACGAACCCGAACGACCCGCTCCCGTCGCTCAGGATGGGGCCGCCATGGGCGAGCAGCTGGGAGTGGAGTGCCACTGCGGGCGCCTACTACTGGAAGCTCTGGTTCGGACCGGGATTCAACTGGGACCAGCCCACGAGCGTCGCCGAGGTGAAGCGTTTTGAGGAGTTCTGGCTCGACACGGGCATCGACGGGTTCATGTGGGATGTCGGGCGGCTCGACTCGCGCTTCCAGGAGGCCGCCGTCACTCTGCCGAAGACCTATACGACGAACGACAAGTGGCTGACGTTCGAGACCTCGGGCGCGACGAACGCGCAGGCGCTGCATGCTTTCGGCTTGAACTCGTGGTTCAACTACAGCGATCAAGGCAACTGGACGAACGATTACACGCGCCTGGTCAATGGCCAGATCGACGTAAACGGGCTCGAGACCCAACTCGAGAACTCGGACTACGCTCGATCCGTCGGTGCGACCACCCACGCCTGGACGATCGCAGCCGACGACGACGCCAACCTCGCCGATCACGACTACCCGTCGTATCCGAATGACGAAGTGCAGCGGGTTCAGGAGGCGGCGCTGCTCGCCGGCTCCGGCATCCTCTACGGTTCGCCGATGTACGACCAGTACATCCGCTGGTCGCCGACCGTCCGGGCGAACTGGGATCGCGTGCTGAGCACAGTGAACGACAACAAGGCGCTCCTGCCCGCAGCGAGTCGTGACCGGGTCCCCGCGGGCCCATCCGCCACCGCGTTCGCGGAGCGCCGCACCAGCGAGGACGGCAAGCAGACCGCGCTGCTCGTGTACAACTTCAGCCCGACCCCCGCGACGGTCACCGTCGACCTGACGGGGACCGGAATCGACCTGAAGCAGCAGCCGAAGGACCTCTACAACGGCGGCAAGGGCGCGAAGATCGACGGCGCCGCGTACAGCGTCAGCCTGCCCGGATACGGCTTCACCATGCTGGAGGTGAAGACCACGTAGCGAACGACGCGTGGGCAGCGGGCCGGTCCCGCTGCCCACGCAATCGTGAGGCGCCGGCGACCAGCCGGATCCCCATGACGCCGACGGAACGACGTCGACAGCATCACCCGACCACAAGGAGAGACTCCGGTGCTTCACGAGGTGTCCAGCGACGACCTGAACGCGATGCAAGAGGTGATCGGACCGTTCGGCCCGGCACGGGTCGGCCGCGAAGACGTCACGGTTCAGACGCTCGACGGAGCGGTCCTTCACGGCACCGTCACCCGGCCGATCGTCGACGAAACGCTTCCCGCGATCCTGATCCGTACACCGTACGGCCGGGCGGAGCTCGACGCCGCGGCGGCATTCCTCGCCTCCCACGGTTACGCCGTCCTCGTGCAGGACACCCGCACGTCCACCTCGTACTTCCACGAAGCCGGAGACGGCCGAGCAGCGGCAGACTGGATCGAAGAGCAATCCTGGTTCGACGGGAACCTCATGCTCACCGGGTTCAGCTACCTCGGTTTCACCGCCTGGGCGACAGCATCGACCCGGCCGGCCTCCCTGCGAGCAATGGCGATCGCCGAATACAGCTCCGACCGGGTAACGGCGTGGTATCCGGGAGGTGTTTTCACGCTCGACCAAGCCTTGACCTGGTCGGTCGAGAACGAACCAGGAGGCTCGGCCGCGCCGCCACGACTAGAGGACTTCGCACATCTGCCCCTGAGCGACGCCGACCGGGCGGCAACGGGATCGACGCTCCCCTTCTATCAGGAGCGTCTCGAGTTCGGCGCGGACTCTCCCCACTGGGCGCCGATCGACTATTCGCACATTGCCGAGAGCGTCTCGATCCCCGTTCTGCTCTTCGACGGTTGGTACGACTACCACCGCATCCCCATTCTCCAGGACTTCGAACGCCTGGGGAGCGCCGGAGTCCCTCGGCGACTCGTCGTCGGGCCGTGGACCCACAACCCCCTGGAAATACGCACGTTCTTGGAAGAAGTGGTGGCCTGGTTCGACGTGCACGTCAGAGGCAAGGGCGGGACGCCGCCCGAGGCTTCGTTGTTCGACACCGGTGCTGGCGCCTGGGTCGACTACACCGAATGGTCGGACGACATTCCAACGCGGACCTTCTACGCGGCCGCAGGCAACCAGCTTCACGACAGCGCACCGCCGCACGCAACCGACATCGGCTGGACCTACGACCCGTCGAACCCGACCCCGGCGATCGGGATCACCGCGTTCGGCGGTCTCGATGCCGGCGGCCCCCACGACAACCGAGCCCTCATCGATCGTCCCGACGTGATCACGTTCACGACCGCCGCATTGGCGGCCGACCTCCGCACCGCCGGGCGTGTCTCAGCCCACGCGACAGTCCGCGCCGACGCATCCAGCGTCGACCTGTTCATCCGCGTCCTGGACCTGACGCCATCCGGGGAAGCGTTCAACGTCTGCGAGGCGATCCGTCGGATCACCGATCCGGCGCTTCAGGCAGAAGACGGGGTGGTCGTGGACATCGATCTCGGCCCGATCGTGCACCGGTTCGGCACGGGCCACGCTGTCGGCGTCCTCGTCGCAAGCGGTGCGTACCCGTACTACGACCGCAACCTCGGATACGGAGACGCGCCGCGGGATGCGATCCGATCCAGGATCACGCATCCGGTGATTCAGGCCGGTGGCAGCGGCGGCCTGTCGATCACCTTCTCCGACCACCCGGTCACCGTCACCGACTGAGGGTTCGAGCAAGGGCGTCGCAGACAGTGAACAAGGTCGCTGGCATTGAACCAGTGTGATCTCGTGCACGGCCGCGGCGATTGCCGACCTCCGGGGCGGGAAACGTCTTGTGGTCGGCGTATGCGGCCCCTCAGGGTCCCGTGGACAAGCTCCACTAGGTCGACGGCGGTAGCCAGGCGTCCGCGCGGAGCCCCACAGTTTCCGTCTTCGCCACGAGAGTACTGATCAACCACCTACTGCCGTACAGAGCCATCGTTGCATTGATCACGCACGGTCAACGCGCCCTGAGCATCTAGCACGCACTGGCATCGCGGAGTGGACGCAGGCGGCCGGCTCTCCCGCCTTCACTCGACCACGAGCGGCTTCCAGTACCCGGCGCAGGAGGCGCCGTCCTCGAAGTCGTCGTAGGGGCTGCCCGTGACGGAGACGACCGCGTCCCCGAGCGGGAACGTGGACGGGACGATGATGTGGGCCTGGAACCGGCCGTCCGCGGCGACCTCGACACGCTGGGGCGGCGTCCGCACCTCCCGATGCTGCAGCACGACCTCGTACGTGTGGGCCGGCGGATAGGGGAGCCGGCACGCGGCGGCGTCGCTGGAGAGCACCACCTCGTCCCCTGGATGTGCGACGCCCGGCTGGAGGTGCAGCGGTGCGGGCAGGCAGGCGATCGGTGGAGGAATGATGCCGGTCGACTGGGCCTGCGCCACGAGCGCGACCGTACCGAGCGCGGCGGCAGCCGTCAGCACGGTCGCCGCGGCCGTGACCAATCCCCGTCGACGCATGACCACATCCTGGCCGACGCGGGGCGTCCGCGCGGCCACCGGGTAGCGCGGTCCTATCCCGCGGCGAGCTCGCTGGACGTGGGCGGCTCGGCCCCCGCCCGGGACACGGTGATCGCGGCGGCGCGGGCAGCGTATCCGCCGGCCGACGCAAGCTCAGCGCGTGTGCGGTCACGCGCGGGGTCCGTGCCCGAGCCGAGGAACCAGGCCAGCAGCGCCGCCATGTAGCTGTCGCCTGCGCCGACGGTGTCCGTCACCCGCACGGCAATGGGTTCGATCGCGACCGTCGAGTCTCCCGCGGTGAGGATGGAGCCCGCGGAGCCCTGGGTGACGGCCACGAGTGCGCCGGTGGAGGCGATCGCGCGTGCCGCCTCGTCGACGCTCAGGTCGGGGTAGAGGAAGAGCGCGTCCTCGTCGCTGAGCTTCACGATGTCGGCGAGCTTCGCCAGTCGTTCGAAACGCGCGACAGCAGCGGCTCGGTCGCCGACCAGGTCCGCGCGGATGTTCGGGTCGAAGCTGACGGTCGCCCCGGGGTGGACTTCGTCGGCGAGTTGTTCGATCCTGTCCGAACCGGGTGCGAGGAAGGCGGAGATCGAGCCGATGTGCAGGTGGCGAACAGGGGGGAGGTCGATCCGGTGGGGGAGCTGCCAGTGGATGTCGAACTCGTACGTCGCCGAGCCGTCCGCCCCGATCGAGGCTGCCGCGCTGGAGGTCGTCGGAAGACTCCACGACTCGGGCAGGAGGGCGACGCCGGCCTCGCCCAGCCGGGCGGCGATCGCCTCGCCTCTCGCGTCGCGGCCCAACGCGGTCAGGAACGACGTCGCCACACCGAGCCGGGCGAGGCCCAGTGCGACGTTCGCCGGGGAACCGCCGGGATGCTCGCGCGTCGTGCCGTCGAGGTGGATCACGTCGATGAGCGCCTCGCCGGCGACCAGTACGCGAAGGGGCTCCGCAGACGGGTCGAGGACCTTCTCGGGCGGCGTCGGGGTCGGCATGTGGGGATCCGCTTTCTTCCGAATGGACTTGACCTCCGCAGCCAGGCGTTCCAGACTGCGTACTGATCACTCTAACTAATACGTATTAATTCGTCGAGTTTTCGTTGTGCTTGCAATCAATACGTATTAGTCCAGCCTTCAGAGAGGAAGCGCAACTCCATGATCCGATCCCTCACGATCGCGACGGCCCTCGCCGTCGGCATCACCTTGACCGGGCTCGCCCCTGCGGCGGCCCGCGCATCGGCGGCTCCGCCACCGGTGGCGACCCAGCCGGCCGCCCCATCGCCCACTGCGACACCCTCGACCGGGACCGCGGGCGCCTACCACGAGCAGTACCGCCCGCAGTTCCACTACTCGCTGCCGACCGGGTGGATCGGCGACCCGAACGGGCTCGTCTACAAAGACGGGCTGTACTACTTGTTCAGCTACGGCACCTGGAAGGGCGCGGTGAGCAAGGACCTGGTCCACTGGACGAACATCGATGTCACCGGCCCTGCGCCGGATCCGGGCGCCGGCGCGTTCTTCTCGGGCAGCGCGGTCGTCGACACGCAGAACACCAGCGGGTTCGGAACGGCGAAGAATCCGGCGATGGTCGCCATCTACACGAGTGTCCAGTCGGGCACGAACGTCGAATCCCAGGACATCGCCTACAGCACCGACAACGGTCGCCACTGGACGCGCTACGCCGCCGACCCGGTCATCGACATCGGCTCCGTCAACTTCCGCGATCCCAAGGTCTTCTGGTACGCCCCGAAGCACGAGTGGATGATGTCGGTCGCGCTGAGCGATCAGTACACGGTGGCCTTCTATACGTCGCCCGACCTCAAGACCTGGACGCGAGCGGGCGCCTTCGGCCCGGCAGGCGCCACGACAGGGGTGTGGGAGATGCCCGACCTCTACCAGCTGCCCGTCGACGGCGACAGCCGGAACCAGAAGTGGGTGCTCAGTGTCAGCGTGGGCAGCACCGGCGTGCAGTACTTCGTCGGCCGGTTCGACGGCTCGACCTTCGTCCCGGACGGCCCTGCCACGTACACGCCCCCGGCGGGCACGGCGCTCGACGCGTTCCAGTCCGGGAGCTACGGCGACTGGACGACGACCGGCTCGGCCTTCGGCGCGGCGCCGGCATCGGGCGCGCTGCCCGATCAGCAGCCGGTCACCGGCGCTGACGGCAGCTACGTCGTGGACAGCTTCAACGGCGGCGACGCCGCCACCGGCACGCTCACCTCCCCGGCGTTCACGATCGACAAGAGCCGGCTCAACTTCCAGGTGGGCGGAGGCGACAACCCGTACGCCGCGGGCGCTGTGCCGTTCGGGACCCTCCCGACCGGGACCGTCTTCACCGACTTCTCCGGCACGTCGTACGATCCCGGCTGGACCACGACGGGCTCGTTCGTCGGAACCGGCCCGAGCCACGAGAAACTCGGCAACCAGGTCAGCGCCGGCGTCCTCGACACCTGGGGACCCGACGGCGACCCGAGCGAAGGCACCATCACCTCGCCGAGCTTCACCGTCGGATCGCCCTACATCGATCTGCAGGTCGCCGGCGGCACGCATCCGATGAGCCAGGCGAATCCCACGGCGGTGAACCTGGTCATCGGCGGGAAGGTCGTCGAAACCGCCACCGGGAACAACGCGGGCACCCTCGACTGGACGAGCTGGGACACGTCCGCGTACCAAGGCCAGCAGGCGCAGATCCAGGTCGTCGACCAGAACGACGGGTCGACCGGGTGGGGCCACCTCATGGTCGGCGACATCGTCTTGGCCGACCAGAAGGCGCCCGTCTGGGACACCGAGACCGCGGTGGATCTGCTGGTCGACGGGAAGGTCGTCCGCTCCGCGACCGGCAAGAACAGCGAGAACCTCGACTGGGCATCCTGGGATGTCAGCGACCTCCAGGGCAAGCAGGCGCAGCTGCAGGTCGTGGACAACGCGACCGGCAGCTGGGGCCACATCCTCGCCGACGGCTTCGCCCTGGCCGACAAGCCGGCCCTGAACCAGATCCAGCGAGCCAGCTGGATCGACTACGGCAGCGACTTCTACGCGGAGAACACCTGGACGGACGCTCCCGGTGGGCAGAGGATCAATGTCGCCTGGATGAACAACTGGGCCTACGCCTCGAACGTGCCGACGACGCCGTGGCAGGGAGCCGAGTCGTTCCCGCGGACGGAGTCGCTGCAGACGATCGGCGGGAAGGTCCAGCTCGTCCAGACGCCGGTGGACGCCCTCTCCGGCCTTCGCAGCGGCCCGGTTTCGAACGTCCGGAAGGCGACGGTCACCGGAACGACGACCCTTCCGGTCTCCGGGGCCGAGCTCGAGCTCCAGGCCCGGCTGACGAGGGGAACCGCGTCGACGTTCGGCCTGAACGTGAGGACCGGAGGCGGCCAGTACACGCAGATCGGCTACGACACAGCGGCGGGTGAGCTCTACGTCGATCGGACGCATTCCGGCGACACCGGCTTCAGTCCGTCGTTCCCCGGCCGGGCCGCCGCGCCCGTCGCGCTGGACTCCCGCGGCGGACTCGACCTCCGCATCCTGATCGACGCCTCGTCCGTCGAGGTCTTCACGGGAGACGGCACGCGGGCGATCACGGAGCAGATCTTCCCCGACGCCGCGAGCACCGGCGTCAGCGCCTTCGCCACCGGCGGAACAGCCGGGATCGACTCGCTGCGGGCGTGGAGGCTGACCTCCATCTGGAACTGATCCGACCACGCGAGAAGGCTCCCCGCCCGGCGCGACCGGACGGGGAGCCTTCTTCGTGTGCGGCGCCTAGAGCACCCGCGCGGCCAGCCTGCGGTCGTGCAGCAACGCAACCGACCACGCGAGGTAGTACAGCGCGATCAGCGGGCCTGCGAGCAGCAGCATCGAGATCACATCGGCCGACGGCGTCACGATCGCGGTGAAGCCGAGGATGACGAGGAACGCGATCCGCCAGCTGCGGAGGATCGACTGCGCCGACAGCATGCCGAGGAAGTTGAGCAGCACGAGGAAGACCGGAGAGACGAAGGCGAAACCGGCTGCGACGACGAGCTTCAGCACGAACTGGAAGTAGTCGTTGGCCTGGATGAACGACGACGAGCCGTCCGCCGCGAATCCCGTGAGCAGGAGGACGATGTGCGGCACGATCAGCCAGCCGGCGACGCATCCGCCGAGGAAGAGCGGAACGGCCGTGAAGAAGAAGCCGAACCCGTACTTCAGCTCCCGCCGGTTCAAGGCGGGGACGAGGAAGGCCCAGACCTGATAGAGCCAGATCGGGCTGGACGCCACGATGCCGATCGCGAAGGCCGCCTGCATCCGCAGGTCGAACGCCCCGGTGATGGTGTCGAAGTTGAGCGCCGCGAGGCGGTGCTGGGACGCCGCCGCCTCCGTGATCGGCGCCCGCAGAGCCGCGAGCAGCAGCGGGCCGAGAAACCACCCGCCGACCGTCCCGGCGACGATGGCGGCGGCGGCGCGCACCGCGCGGCGACGCAGTTCCGCCACATGCGACGACAGCGACATGCGGGCGGTGCGGTTCCCGCGGGTCATGGCGCGTCCGACCCTGATCGCTCGAGGGCGTGCCGATCCGGTTCGGGCTCAGCGAGGAGCGCCTCGCGGATGATCCGTCGCGGGTCGTACTGCCGCGGGTCGAACCTGCGCCAGTCGAGGTCGACCGACTCGCCGACCTCCTCGCGCACCTGGCGCTCCACGTCCTCGGCGAGTCCGCGCACGGAGCGGACGAGCTGACCGAGTCTGGCGGCGTACGCCGGGAGCCGGGTCGGCCCGATCAGGAAGGCGGCGATCACGCCGATCACGAGCAGTTTCTCGAAGCTCATGACAGTACGCTCACGGCCGAGCGGAGACCCCGTCGGACCCGGAGGTCGCGGCTGACTTCTCCGCCGCGCTCGCCGTCTCGCCGTCCGAGAGGTCGTGGACCTCCTTGCGGAAGATCCGGATCGACTGGCCGAGGCCCTTCGACAGGGCGGGCAGGCGCGTGGCGCCGAACAACAGCAGCACCACCGCGAGGATCACCAGCAGGTGCCAGCCACCGAGATTAGCCAACATGAGTCATCTCCTTTGACAGACCAATACGAGCCAATTCGTATTAGTAATTCGTATTGGCAGAGTAGGCACCTGGCCGGGCGATGTCAAGCCGGATGGGCCTCAGCCCCGGACCCTGGCCTCCAGGCGCAGCAGGTCGAACGCGCCGTCCGTCGCGAAGACGCCGACCCGGCCGGAGGTCAGGTCGTAGACGCGCGTGCTGAGCGCGACCCGATCGTCCACGACGACCACGCAGATGTCACCGTCGAGGTGGACCTCGACGGTGTGCCGGCCCGGCGGCAGCGGCACGGGGCGCTCCGACTCGAGCTCGTGCGGCACGTCTCCCCTGATCTGCCACTGCTCGCCGCCGGTCGCGCCCCGCGGCCAGCGGTCGAACACCAGCCGGTCGCGGTACGGCTCCAGGCGGATCGAGTACGCCTGCTCGGCGTCGTCGGAGCTGCGGAGGAGGAGCCCGCACGCGTGGGTGGAGGGCGCGATGTCGAACTCGGCGACGATGAGGGCTTCGCTCGGAAGCTCGCCGGCGAGCCAGGTCGAATGCCGGTCCTGCGCGCCGTGGCCGACGACGGCATCCGCGCCCTGCACGGGGGCGAGCTCCGGCAGGAGGTCGCGGGCCGTGCCATAGAGCGCTGTGACGGCCCGTGGCAGGCCGAACCGCAGTGAGCCGTCCGGGGCCTGCTCGGCGCGGAGCGACGACATCGTGCCGGCCCACTGCCAGTCGCCGCTGTCGGTCTCGCCCGCCTTGGTGGCGATCCACCCGATGAAGTGGCGCTCCCCGGCGTGCTCGACGGTCTTCGACGCGTAGAAGGCGCGGCCGTCGACGGTGTCGTACTCCGGCGCGCGCCAGGGGCCGTCGGGGGAGTCGGCGATCCTGTAGCGGGTCTGGAAGGAGTCGGAGAACTCCGAATAGACGAGATACCAGTGGTCGCCCCACGGGAAGACGTCGGGGCACTCCTGGGTGATGAACCGGCGCGGATCCCAGAAGGGCTCCGCGTCGCGCCAGCGCACGAGGTCGTCCGAGACGAGTCGTGCGACGACGCCGGAGCGGCGATAGGGCGTTCCGGTCCGCCGGGTGGCCAGCAGCAGCTGCCACTCCTCGCCGGGAGCCGTGCGGAACACGAACGGGTCCCGCCAGTCCTCCGGCGAATAGCCCTCGAGGGCGCCGAAGGTCCACTCGGGATGACGCGTCCAGGAGTCGAGCCCCGCCGAGGATGTCGCGTGGCAGACGACCTGCGCATCCCCGTCCTCTGTGCGGATGCGGGGATTGTGCCCGGTGTAGAAGAGGTGGTGCACGCCGTCGTCGTCCGTCACGACGCTCCCGGTGTAGCAGTCGAAGTCCTCGGCCTGGGCGCCGCCGGAGGGCAGCACGACACCGCGGTCGGTGAACCGTGCGAAGTCGGTGGTGGTCACCGCCGCCCACGGCATCCCCTCGTCGCGGTCCAGCGGGCGGCGTGGGTCGCGGGTGTCCAGCAGGTAATACAGCCAGACCGTGCCGTCGTGTTCGAACGGGATGACATCGCCGACGTACCCGCCGTCGGGCCGGAAGTGGGCGGAGCTCATCGCGCGGAGTCCGGGCGCGGCGCTCCGAGCGAGGCTCGATCGATGTAGTGACAGGGGACGAGGGTGCGCCGCGGCGGCTCCTCCTCCTCGATCAGCAGCTTGCCGGCGGTGATGCCCATCTGGAGGTGGGGGAGCGCGACGGTGGCGAGCGGAGGGTGCAGCTCCGCGGCGAGCTCCGGCTGGTCGTCGAAGCCCACGATGGAGATGTCCCTGGGACACTCCAGCCCGGCCTCGTGGGAGGCGAGCAACGCGCCGACCGCCATCCGGTCGTTGCCGCAGACGAGGGCTGTCGGAGGCTCGTCGGCCAGGATGCGGGACGCCAGCTCGTAGCCCGAGGACACGTGGTAGGTGCCGTAGGCCCGGGCGACGGACGCGGGGTCGATTCCGGCCTCCACGGCGGCGTCGACGAGGCCGCGCTCGCGCTCCTTGCACGCGTAGTCGTCGGACGGGCCGCCGAGGAACGCGACCCGTCGATGCCCGGCGGCGAACACGGCGGCCGCGACATCCCGCCCGCCCTGGTACTCGTCGGCCAGCACGAGGGGCGCGTCCTCCACGTTGTCCGCCCAGCAGTTGACGAAGACCGTCCGGATGTCCTCGCCGATGTCGAGGGCGGAGATGGGCTCGGGGCCGGGTGCCGCGTACACCAGCCCGGCGACGCCCTGCCGCACGAGGTTCTCCACGGCCGCCTTGCCGCTGTCCGGCGCCTCGGAGATCTCGACGACGAACGAGACGTAGCCCGCGGGCTGCACGGCCTGCTGCACGCCGAGCACGATCTGGCCGGCGTAGGGCTGCGAGACGACGCGGTGCGCGATCACGCCGATGGTGAAGGGGCGGTTGGAGCGCAGGGACTGGGCCGCCCGGTTGGGCTGGAACCGGAGCTCCTTCGCCGCCTTCAGGATCCGCTCCCTGGTCTCCGGGGCGACCGAGATGTCGCGCCGGTCGTTGAGCACGAAGGACACCGTCGGTTGGGACACCCCCGCCCGCCGAGCGACATCCTTCATGGTCACCCGCTTCGCCGGGCCATTGTTGTTCGCAGCCATCTGATCGTTCCTCCCGCAACCGATCATGCCACACAGCCAATACGTATTTGCAATCTGGCGCGGGATAGGGTTATGCTCGGAACCCCAATACGTATTAGTCCGGTCGCGGCACCCGCTGCGGCCTAGACGCTCAGAGAGGAGCGGACGGATGACCAGCACCTTTGGAACGGCCATAGACCGTCGCACTGTGATCAAACTCGGCGGCGCGGGCCTCGCGCTGACCGGTCTGGCCTCCTTGGCCGCCTGCTCCACAGGCGGAGGCGGTGGCACCAACGCATCGGGCACCATCAAGATGCTGTACTTCGGCGACCAGAAGGCGGCCACAGCGCTGCAGAACACCCTGCAGCCGCAGATCAAGAAGCTCGACAAGAACGCCAAGCTCGAAGTCACCGCCATCAACGGCACCGACTGGAACGACTTCCTCGCGAAGGTGCTCACCCAGATCGCCGCCGGCGCGGCGCCCGACCTGGTGAGCGTCGCGACCGAGGGCCTCCAGCTCATGGCCTCCAAGGATCTGCTGATCCCTCTGGACAGCTACGTGACCAAGGACATGTCCTCGCTGCAGAGCTACTTCGACCAGATCCACCCCGCGCTCGTGGAGTCGATGATGTACCAGGGGCACCTGTACGAGCTCCCCGACAGCTTCAACGCCGGCAGCATGTTCTACAGCACCGACCTCTTCCAGAAGGCCGGGCTCTCCCGTCCGGCCGACAACTGGACGATGGACGAGTTCCACACCTATGCGACGAAGCTCAAGGGGCTCGGCGGCGACGTCAACGCCTTCGACTGGGTGGTGCGGCTCTGGGGAAGCTGGACGTCCTTCCTGTACGCCAACAACGGCAACCTGCTCGAAGAGGGCAAGTACTCCGGCGGCGACTGGCTGTGGAACTCCGCCTTCAAGAACAACCCGGTCGGCGTGCACGGCCGCAAGGGCGGCTGGAAGTGGGGCACGCCCACGGCCAACTCGGAGGCCGCCGTCGAGGCGCTCGAGTACGTGGTCGACCTCCAGCGGTCCGGCCTGTCGCCCTCGCCCGACGTCGGAGGCGGCGCGACCCTGCAGGGCCTGTTCTCCACCGGCCGCATCGGGATGACGATCGGTGGCGGGTTCTGGGCCGGCGGCCTGCACAACGCGGGCATGGCGGACGGCAGCTTCGACGTGCAGCGCTTCCCGACCTGGAAGAGCAACAAGTCGCTCTTCGGAGCGGGCGGCTACGGCATCTTCAACTCGTCGAAGAACAAGGACCTGGCGTGGGAGGTCGTGAAGATGATGGTGGAGCCCTCCACCTTCGACATCATGTTCCCCGGCAATGTCACGACCCCCGGCCGCAAGCAGCTGCTGACGGCCGACCGGTACAAGACGACCGGACCGGAGAACTGGTCGGTCTTCTACGACCAGCTCGAGGGCTCGGTGCCGATCTCCGCGCCGCCGTACTACAACGCGCTGGCCACCTCGCTCAACCAGCGGACCACGCAGGCGATCTCGTCGGGCAACGCCAAGGCGGCCCTCGACGGCATGCAGTCCGACTTCGAGAAGGCAGCGCAGGCGTCCTGATGGCTGTCCAGACCCAGGAGCGCCCGCGCGTGAATGGGGCGACCTCTCCTCGCCGTGCCGTCCGTCGCCCCGGTGTGCGACGGGCGGCCCGGCGGGAGGGCGCGTTCGGCTATTCGATGATCGGACTCGCGGTGGCGTTCGTCGCCGTGTTCACGTTCATCCCGATCCTCGCCTCCCTCGGGCTCTCGTTCTTCTCGTGGGACGTCATCTCGCCTCCCAAGTTCGTCGGCGTCGCCAACTTCACCCGGCTGTTCAGCGACGGCTCGACCCTCGCGTCGTTCGGCGTGACGATCCTGCTGGCCATCGGAATCGTCGTGCTCCAGATCACTCTCGGTCTGCTGCTCGCGGTCCTGGTCAACAGCCGCAGGCGGAAGTCCACCAAGGTCTTCTTCCGGACGGCGTTCTACCTGCCGCTGCTGGCCTCCACCGCAGCCGTGTCGATCTTCATGGGCTACCTGTTCGACGCGAAGTTCGGGCTGATCAACTACTACCTGACGCAGCTCGGGCTGCCCGCGGTGCCGTGGCTGACCAACCCGGTGGCGGCGCAGATCACGATCATCCTGATCGTCGTCTGGCAGCAGGTCGGCTTCACCTTCGTGCTGTTCGTCGCCGCGTTGACGTCGGTGCCGCAGGAGGTCCAGGAGGCCGCGGCGATCGACGGGGCCGGAGCGTGGCGCACGCTGCTGCGGATCAAGATCCCGCTGATCAGCCCGACCATCCTGTTCGCCACGGTCGTGGCGATGATCAACGCGATGCAGCTGTTCGACCAGCCGTTCATCATGACCAAGGGCGGCCCGGGCACGGCGACGACCACCGCGACGATCGCGATGTACCAGACCGGGTTCCAGAACCTGCAGTTCGGCTACGCCTCGGCGATCGCGATCCTGCTGCTGGTGATCATCCTGGCGCTGACCGGCATCCAATTCCTCGCCGCACGAAAGCTGGTGTTCTACCAATGACCACAGATGTCGCTCCGAGCCCGACGGTCGTGCTCGGCCGTCGCCGCCGGCCGATCGTGAAGGTCGGCAGCATCGTCGGCATGGTGCTGCTCATCCTCTCCGCGGTGTTCGCGCTCGGCCCGCTGCTCTGGACGCTGACCACCTCGCTGCGCACGCCGGCGGAGGCGTTCACCAACCCGCCGCAGTGGATCCCGACCAGCCCCGACTTCAGCAACTACGCCGCGGTGTTCAACCAGATCCCGATCGGGCAGTTCTTCCTGAACAGCGTCGCCGTGACGGTGCTCATCGTGGTGGGCCAGACGATCACCTGCACCCTCTCCGGCTACGCGTTCGCGATGGTGTCGTTCCCGGGCAAGAACACGATCTTCGGCATCTTCCTGGCCACCATGATGGTGCCGCTGCAGACGATCATCATCCCGGTCTTCGTCATCGTGAAGACGATGGGCATCAGCGACTCGCTCGCCTCGCTCATCATCCCGGCACTGGGGAGCGCGTTCGGAACCTTCCTGATGCGGCAGTACTTCATGCAGATGCCGAGGGAGCTCGGCGAGGCGGCCCGCATCGACGGCGCGTCGCACTGGGGTGTGTTCCGGCACGTCTACGCGCGGATGGCGACCCCGGCGATCGCGACGCTGGCGATCCTCAACTTCTCGGGATTCTGGGCCGAGTTCTACCGGCCGCTGATCTTCATCCAGTCGCAGAGCAACTTCACGCTGCCGCTGGGACTCGTCGGACTGCAGGGCAACCTGGGCACAGGGTCGATCTCGGTGGTCCTGGCCGGCGTGATCCTCGCGATGATCCCCAGCGTCCTCCTCTTCATCTTCGCTCAGCGCTACTTCATCGAGGGCGTCACAGCCGGCTCCTTCCGCTGAGCCCCGCACCGGCCCCGTCGAGGCGGCCGTCCACTAGAGAGATGTGAACTCCATGCAGGACCACCACCTTCCCCAGTTCCACGTGCGCCTTCCGCGCGGGTACCTCAACGACCCCAACGGCCCCGTGGAGTTCGGCGGGACGACGCACCTGTACTTCCAGTCGCGTTCGCACGCCGAGCTGGCGGTGCCGGTGGAGTGGGGGCACGCGACGAGCGAGGACCTCGTGCACTGGACGCTGCAGCGGCCGGCCATGAGCCCGGTCCCGGGCGGCGTCGACTCGGGCGGATGCTGGTCGGGGAACACGGTGGTCGACGGAGACCGCGTGCGTGCTTTCTACTCCGGAAAGGTGGACGACAGCCCCTACCAGTCGATCCTGACCGCCGTGTCCGACGAGGACGGCACGAACTTCAGCCGGCCGTCGCAGGTGGTCGACGACCCGGCGCCCGAGGAGGGCGTGACGATGTTCCGCGATCCGTTCGTCTGGCGGGACGGTTCGAGGTGGGGCATGGTGGTCGGCGCTGCCGGCCCCGACAGCACGGCGAGCATGCGTCAGTACGGCTCCGCGGACGGGCTGTCGTGGGAGTTCGAGGGGGAGCTGGCGCGGCTTCCGAGGACCGTGTTCGACGGTGTCGACACCGGCGAGGGGTGGGAGTGCCCGCAGCTGATCGCGGTCGACGGCCGCGAAGTGGCGCTCGTCTCGTCCTGGTCGCACGCGGGCGGTCCGGGGGCTGTGCTCGCCTTTCCCGTCGATGAAGCCCCGGCTCCGCGTCGAGTGGACGACGGTCACAACTTCTACGCGGCGTCCGTGATGCGCGAAGGATCGTACGGGCAGGTGCTGTTCGGCTGGATCACCGAGGGCAGAGAGGCAGCGCAGTGGCAGGCCGCGGGCTGGGCCGGCGCGATCTCCCTCCCTCGGCGGACGTGGCTGGACGGCGACCGGCTGTGCAGCGAGCCGCACCCGGCCGTCGACGCGCTGCGCGTGGGGCCCGCGCGTGCGGCGGACGGCGCGAGGATCGGCGCCCAGGCCGAGATCGTCGTCCCCGCCGTCTCCGGAACCGTCCGCGTGCAGTACGGTGACGGCGCGTGGCTCGACGTGATCCTGGACCTCGAAGCGGGCACGCTCACGCTCGACCGCACCGCGGCCGGCCAGGACAGCGGCATCGACACCGAGCCGGCGACGAGCGTACAGGCGTTCAGCGACCGGGCCGACTGGGCCGCGCGGATCTTCCTCGACGGCTCCGTCGTCGAGGTCTTCACGAGCGCCGGGCGCTCGATCACCAGCCGCGTGTACCCGACGACACCGCCGCCGTGGCGCATCCACGCACCGGCCGGCGTGGTCGCATGGGAGCTGGCGAAGGCGATGTCCACTGCGGATGAGGAAAGGCCCGTTCGGATGGAGTCGCTCCCCGTCGGCTAGGCGACCGGCGGCGCCGACCGCGGCCCGCGTCGACCACATCGCCTAGCGCGGATCCGGCAGGTCGAGGTTCCAGTGCCGCGACACGACGATGACCCACTCCTCGTCCCGCTCACCATGCCCCGGAGGCCCGTGCGAGATGAAGAACCGCGACACCACGCGTTGCGAGCCCTCGGCATCGCCGTAGAGCACGTCGACGCAGAACCCCTCGCCCGAAGCCCCGGAGCGGGCAACCTCGAAGTCGGACGACTCGGGTTCGCGGATGGCCACCTGGCAGAAACCGGGGTCGTTCGTCGGCACGTAGATGTCGCGGGTGAGCCGGTGGAAGTCGTCGACGGAGGGGACGGGCGCCCGCGCATCCGCGGTCAGGCACCAGCCGTGCAGGATCGCGACGCCGGCCCCGGCGTTGCGCACGGACATCACGAGGTAGACGGCCTCATCGGTGATCTCGAGGGCCGCCCGGCCGCCCTGCACTGTCAGCCACCTGCCGTCCGCGAACCGCACCTTCTGGGGTGGGTCGGACCAGTTGGAGGGAAGCAGGATGGGGCGGATCCCCTCCAGGAGCGCCCGTTCGGCGACGCGGGCGGACCGGTTGGCGGAGCGCGTCGAGGCGAAGGTCGCGACCGCCAGCACGGTGGTTCCCACAGCGGTGCCGAGGTCGGCGACGAGAACCCAATCGAACACAGGCGACATTCAACGCCTCCGGGAGTCGCCTTCGGAAGGGGGTGATCCGACCGCTCAGTCGCCAACCCCGCCGGGCGCCACGCTGATCGCCTCCCGCAATGCCGCGACCGCCGCCCCGCGCGCCCAGTCCACGAACGTGTGCCGCCGCACGATCAGGCGGCAGTTCGCCGCGGTCCCGAAGACGTGTGCCAGGAACTCTTCGCGGAAGCGGCGCTCGTAGAGGTCGTAGTCCATGACCCCTTCTCCGGCGATCACGACGACCTCCGGGCCGAAGAGGTTCACCGTGGTGGCGACGGCGGCGCCGATGGCCGTGCCCGCCCGCTCGAAGGCGTCGACCGCGACGCGGTCGCCTTCGTGGGCGAGGCGGATCGCGTCGGCCAGGGTGAGGGTCGGGTCGTCGTGGCCCTGCCGGACCGCGTCGCGGATGGCGTGGGAGGAGGCGACGGCCTCCACGCAGCCGCGGCGGCCGCAGACGCAGACCGCGTCCTTCGGGCCCAGGGGGAGGTGGCCGATCTCGCCGGCGACGCCGTGGGCGCCGACCACGACGTCGTCGTTCACGTAGATTCCGCATCCAATTCCTGCGCCGATCGTGATGATGGCGAACGAGTCGGCGTCCGTTCCCACGCCGAACCACTGTTCCGCCTTGGCGAGGGCGCGCACGTCGTTCTCGACGATGACGGGGAGGCCGAGCCGGGCGGAGAGCAGGCTGCCGAGCGGGACGTGCGTCCAGCCGAGCAGGGGGGAGTCGCGGACGACTCCGTCGGTGTTGTCGATGTCGCCGGAGACCGAGACTCCCACTCCGGTGAGGAAGCGGGCGTCGTCGCCGAGCTGGTCGATCAAGGTCTCCACCGACTTCGCGATGGCGGTGATCGTCGCGTCGGGGGCGTGGCTCGTGAGGCGACGGCGGGTGGAGGCGATCACCTCGTTGCCCAGGCTGACCGTGACGGCGAAGATCTCGTCGGCGTTCACCTTCACCCCGACGGCGATCATGGAGCGGGGGACCACGCTCAGCGGGCGGACGGGCCGCCCGGGGAACGCGTGCTCGGCGTGCTCGCCGACGGTGACGAACCCGTCCGCGATGAGCGGGCTGACGGTCTTGGTGACCTTCGCCTGCGACAGGCCGGTGAGGCGTCCGATGTCGAGTCTGCTGACGGGGCCGTGCGTGATGATGCGCGTGAAGATCTCGGCGGACGCCGCCGTGCCCAGCACAGGTCGGCGTGCTGTGTGTTCGGACATGCTCAAGCTCATCGTGCACCTGATCTGTGTGGCGGGTCGTCAACCGGGCCCCGCACCCCCGTACGTGCCGACAGTGCTGTTCGGCGTGCGACAAGGCTAGTACACATCCGGGCTCTTCCGTGCGCTGATTTGGATATCTTGTTTCCGCTGTGTTGTAACTCCTACCAGTGCTTTCTGCCGTCTTTTCAAGGGACTATGGCGGTTGGCGCGCGACGAGAGCGACACAAGTGGCAGAGATTATTGACAGCGGCAAAGAAATAGGTTTTGCTATAGACCACCCCCTCGGGACCGCTGTTCCGACCGAGGCGAGGAACCAGATCATCTCTTGTTGGGAGTCTTCGATGACGAAGGATGCGGCCTCATGACGAGCGCGCCGCCCGTGGCCCCGGCGCCGCCGGCCGCCCGAGTCGCCGACGCGGCGACTCCGCGACGGGTGCCGCGCAACCGGCTGACCCTCGGGCAGCGCTGGCGGGTCGCCCTCCGCCGCCACTGGCAGCTCTACCTGCTCACGATCCTCCCGCTCGCGTACTTCGTGATCTTCAAGTACGTCCCGATCTCCAACGCGATCATCGCGTTCAAGGACTACAGCCCGGTGCTCGGCGTCTGGGGCAGTCCCTGGGCCGGCTGGACCAACTTCGCCACGATGCTCCAGAACCCGGTGTTCCCGACGCTGGTCCAGAACACCCTGCTGCTGTCCGGCTACGCGATCCTGGCGAGCTTCCCCATTCCGCTGATCCTGGCTCTCGCGCTCAACGAGGTCCGGCACCGGTGGTTCCAGAAGACCGTCCAGATGGTCACCTATGCCCCGTTCTTCATCTCGACCGTCGTCGTGGTGTCGATGCTGATCCTGATCATGGCCCCGCGGCTCGGCGTCCTGAGCCAGGTGTTCGGCTTCTTCGGGGTCCAGTCGCCCGACTTCCTGGGCGACCCGAACTACTTCCGGCACATCTACGTCTGGTCGGACGTCTGGCAGACCGCCGGATACTCCGCGGTGATCTACATGGCGGCTCTCTCCGGGATCGACCCGGCGCTGTACGAGGCGGCGCGAGTGGACGGCGCGTCCCGGCTCCGCAAGATCTGGCACGTCGACATCCCCGGCATCATGCCGACGGCGATGATCGTCCTGATCCTCAGCGTCGGCAACATCATGTCGATCGGGTTCGAGAAGGTCTTCCTGCTGCAGAACCCGCTGAACCTCGGTCAGTCCGAGATCATCGCGACCTACGTCTACAAGCTGGGCATCCTCAACGCCGACTTCGGCACGGCGACCGCCGTCGGCCTCTTCAACTCTGTGATCAACCTTGTGCTGCTGCTCGTCGTGAACTGGGTGGCAAAACGTATCAGTGGGAGTGGACTGTGGTAACCATCGAGAGCTCGAGAGTGCGCCGCCGCACCCGCCCCGCCGCTGCATCCAAGAAGACGCGTCGCATCCGGGAGTCCGCATCGGACCGCGCGCTCCTGGTCGTCATCTACCTCGGACTGACGCTGGCCGTCCTCGTCGTCCTCCTGCCGCTGCTGTTCATCCTGGCCAGCTCCTTCTCCTCGCCCCAGGCCGTCACGGCCGGGCGCGTCCTGCTCTGGCCCGTCGACTTCACGCTCAAGGGGTACCAGACGGTGCTGGCCGACCCGCAGGTGCTCCTGGGTTACGCCAACTCGCTGTTCTACATGGTCGCGGGCACACTCATCAGCACCACGCTGACGGTCTGCCTCGCCTGGCCGCTCTCGCGCCGCACCTTCATGGGACGAAACGTGATCATGGGCCTGCTGCTGTTCACGATGCTGTTCAGCGGTGGACTGATCCCCACGTACATGGTCGTCCAGAACCTCGGGATGCTGGACACCCGGTGGGCGCTGCTGCTGCCCCAGGCCATCGCGGTCTGGCAGGTCATCATCGCCCGCACCTTCTTCAAGTCGGCGATCCCGGAGGAGCTGGTGGAGGCGGCGTCGCTCGACGGCTCCAGTGATCTGCGCTTCCTCTGGAGCGTCGTGCTCCCGCTGTCGAAGCCGCTGATCGCCGTCATCGCGCTCATGTACGCGATCGGCCAGTGGAACGGCTTCTTCGACGCCCTGCTCTATCTGAAGAGCTCCGACCTGTTCCCGCTCCAGCTCGTGCTCCGCAACATCCTCGTGCTCAACGCCACCAACGGCGGCACGAACGACCTGGCCGCGCAGGCGCAGAACCAGGAGCTGGTCAACCTGCTGAAGTACTCGCTCATCGTCATCACGAGCGTCCCGGTCCTCGTCATCTACCCGTTCGTCGCGCGCTACTTCAACAAGGGCGTGCTCATCGGGTCGGTCAAGGGCTGACCCGCTGCCGGTCGCACCGGCCCCACAGACCCACCACGCGCACCATTCGCTTTGCACTGCATTTCCAAAGGAGGAAAGACACATGCTACCCATCACCGACAGTCACACCCGTCGTCGGCGCCGGCTCATGCGCACGATCACCGCCGCGGCGAGCGGCCTCGCGCTGCTGGCGATCACGGCCTGCACCAGCACGCCCACGAACGCCGACGACAAGGTCGGAGGCACTGCGAACATCTCGGTGTTCGCTCAGCAGGGCACCGGGCAGGACCTCGCCACGAACGCGTTCACCAAGCAGCTCGAGAAGAAGTTCAACATCAAGTTCTCCTGGCAGACGACGACGCAGGACTCCTCCGTCGCGCCCGAGAAGCGCCAGATCCTGATGGCCAGCGGCGACTACCCGGACATGTTCCTGCTCATACCGTGGGTGGACCAGTTCAACCCGGTGGATGTCGAGAAGCTCGCGCAGCAGGGCGTCGCGCTGCCGCTGAACGACCTGATCAAGCAGTACGCCCCCGACATCCAGAAGGTGATCGACACCAACCCGGACTACAAGGCGATGGTGACGTCGCCGGACGGCAAGATCTACGGCCTTCCCCAGCTCGCCGAGACGCTGCACATCCAGTACCCGTCGAAGCTCTGGATCAACACGGACTGGCTGAAGAAGCTCAACCTCCAGATGCCCAAGACCACGGCCGACATGACCAAGGTCCTGCAGGCGTTCAAGACCGGCGACCCGAACGGCGACGGCAAGGCGGACGAGATCCCGCTCAGCGGCGACTCCCACGACACGCTCATCCCGTTCTTCATGAACGCCTTCATCTACGACCCGCAGAACCCGGACAAGGGCATCCAGTCGACGACGGTGCTCAACAAGGGCAAGGTCGACATCCAGGCGAACAAGGAGGGCTGGAAAGAGGGCCTGAAGTACATCAAGTCGCTGTGGGACGCCGGCCTGATCGACAAGGGCGCCTTCACCCAGAACCCGGCGGCGCTCGCCCAGGAGGGCAACAACAACGGCTCGGTGCTGCTGGGAAGCGCCAGCGCGCTGCACCCGTACATCTTCGTGAGCCCCGGCGCCAAGGACGGCCGTGACAAGCAGTACGACGCCGTGCCGCCGCTGACCGGGCCGAACGGAGCGAACTTCGCGACCTATGCGTTCGGGAGCACGCCGGGTGCGACCTTCCTGCTGACCAACAAGGCGTCGAAGAACGACCAGGTGGCCGCGATCAAGATGGTTGACTACCTCTTCACGAACGAGGGTCAGCTCGACGGCAACTTCGGTCCGGAGGGCCAGGGCTGGTCCGCTCCCGCAGCGGGCGACCAGGCGCTCGACCCGGCCGACAAGCCGCTGTTCAAGAACCTGCAGCTCTCGCAGGACGCCGCCAACGCCGTCCAGTGGGGCGCGCTCTCGACCTACAACCAGAACGAGAAGTTCCGCGGAGCGCAGGTCGAGCCGACCGACATCTACGACCCGTCCGGGTACGAGCGCCGGCTGTTCCAGGCGACCCAGCTCTACAAGGGCCACGAGGACACCAGCGCGATCTACCCGACGTGGAAGGTCTGGCCGGACGCGGCGAAGGCGACGCAGGTCGCCACCGAGCAGACGAACATCGACAACTACGTGACGCAGAACGCGCTGGCCTTCATCACGGGCTCCAAGAACCTGGACACGGACTGGAACTCGTACGTTGCGGGCTTCAACGGTCTCGGGCTCAAGGACTACCTGAGCACGCTGCAGACGGCGTACGACAAGAGCAAGAAGTAGGAAGCTGACGAACTCCGGCCCGGTCCCGACGATGTCGGGGCCGGGCCGTAGTCGTTAAAAGAGGGGTGCTGGCGGCTCAGTGGATGGCGAACTGCTGACGCAGAGCGCGCAGGGCGGCCTCGACATCGCCGCTGCCGCCGGCCTCGTGCCCGGCGCCCGGCCACTCGCGGAACAGCACCGGAGCCGCGTACGCGGCGACCGCGGTGCGCGTCGTCTCGGGAGGGCAGATGTCGTCGGCCAGCCCGTCGGAGATCCAGCCGGGGGCGGTCGCGTGGCGCGCCGACGTGACACCGTCGACGTAGGAGAGCGTGCGGGCGACCGCGTCCGCGCGCTCGGGATGCTCGGTCAGGTAGCGGCGCAGTTCCGTCCACGGACCCTGTGCGGCGAGCTGCAGCGCGGTCGGCGCGTCGGTGAGGAACGGAGACTGGGCGAGTACGGCGGCCAGGCCCGTCGCGAGCGCTCCGACACCGAGGGCGATTCCGCCGCCCTGGCTGTTGCCGATCATCGCAACACGCGACGCGTCGACCGCGTCGAGCTCGCGCACCGCATCCACCGCGCGTGTCACGTCGACCAGTACATCGCGGTAGTAGTAGCGCCGGGGGTCCTCGATGCCGTCCAGGAGGTGGCCGGTGCTGCCTCCGCCCTGGCCGTGCGTGTTCACCACGAGGTGCGCGTAGCCGGCGGACGACCAGGTCAGGTCGTCGAGCGGGGAGAGCCGGCCGGCGCCGTAGCCGTTGGCATGGACGACCGCGGGGAGGGCTCCCTCCCGGAGTCGGGGGAGGCGCAGCCAGCCGGTCACGGTGCGTCCGCGGGAACCGGCGAAGGAGAAGTCGTAGACCTCGATCGTGGTCAGGAGGGTCTCGACCGGGACGGCGCGCGGCGCGACGCTGTGCCGCCGCGCGAGGTCGAGGGCATCCGCCCAGAAGTCGTCGTAGTCGTCGGGGGTCGGCAGCGGCTCGGTGCCGAGCGCGGCGGGGAACAGGGCGCCGGTCATCGCGGCAGCCCCGCTGTGCGTCCGGCGAGGCCTGCGGGGCCGGCGAGACCGGCGCGCCCGGCGAGGGCGTCCGCGATGAGGCGGACACCCCCGCCGAGCGACACGGGGTGGGGCATGGGACTCCTAGTTCGTCATCTGGCCGTGTACTGGAAGACGTCGTTCCGGAGGGCGTCCCCGGACACCTTCTTCACCAGGATGGTGTGCTGCCCGGCGCGCAGGCCCGTCGCGCTGAACAGCTTCTGCCCGGTGCGGCGGCTGTCCGAGTGCGTGTCGACCGTCGTAGCGAGCTTCCCGTCGACGTAGACCTCGGCCTTGCCCTGGTCGGGAGCGGTCGGTCCGATCCACGAGACGCCTGTTCCGGTGAAGGTCAGGCCGGCCGTGTCGCCGTTCGTGGTCGTCGCGTGGATGTCGTCGTGCGCGTCCCCGCGGAACTGGAAGCCCAGGGAGACGGTGCCGTCCGCGAGGCCCGCGAGATACGCCGAGGCGATCGTCACGGTCGTCCCGGAGACGCTGTAGTCCGTCCCGCGCTTCAGGGCCGTGCCGTCGCGCACGATGCCGGCGAGCTCGCTGCCATCGCGCTGCAGCGTCACCGTGACGTCGGCGGGCTTCGCCTTGTCGAACACTGCGGTGTCGGGGTCGAGCAGGCTCGCCAGCGTGACGTCGAGCTTGTCGAGCAGCATGAACTGACCCGACTTCTTGACGATGCGCAGGGTGTGCGAGCCGTTCGGGAGGCCGCTTGCGCTCCAGGCCACCTGCTGCGTGAGCCGCGGCTGCCCGGCGGCCCGGCTGGTGTCGACGGTCTTCTGGAACTGCCCGTCGAGGTACACGTCCACGCTGCCCTGCGACTGGTCGAGCTCGGTCACGTAGTCGACGCCGGTGCCGGTGAACGTGTACTGGAACGACGAGCCGTCGCCCTCGGTGTAGTGCACGTCGTCCTGGTAGTCGCCGAGGCCGCGGCCTCCGCTCTGCCCCCAGCTGCCGGTGTAGGTGATGCCGGGATCGCTGTCGTTGACGGCGACGATCCGTCCGGACGCGGGCGGCGTCGGCACGGTGCCGGTCGACGAGTCGCCCACCGCGACCGCCAGCGGCTGCGTGGTCGCGACGACCTCGTTGCCGCCGTTGCGCGTCCACTGACCCGCGTAGGTCACCCGTTGGGCGTCGTCGTTCAGCGCGACCGTCGTGCCGCTCTGCGGGGTCACCCGCAGCAGGCGGACGCCGTGGATCGGCAGGGTCTTGCCGGTGAAGCTCCCGGTGAACGTGCCGAGGTCCTTGCCGGCCCAGAGGTCGCGGACCTTCGCCGGCCCGCTGAGGCCGAGGTCGGACCAGTTCGCAGTGATGTCGGACTCGGTCGGGCTGAGGTTGAACAGGGCGACGGTGTAGCTGCCGTCCGCGTTCGGCGCGTACCAGACCTGCTTGGTGGTGGAGGTCGACACCGGCTGGGCTGGCGTGCCCGTCTGGTCGACGGCCACGACCTCCTTGTTGGTGAGCAGGTCGACGCCGAACTGGTCGAGCTTGGTCATGTCGTTGCCGATGTACATCGGCGCCGCCGAGATCGCCCACAGCGTGGTGGCGGTGCGGCGCTCGTCCTGGGTGAGGCCGTCCATCGTGCCGTTCCCGACGTCGAGCGAGTCGAAGTCGTTCCAGCCTCCGGGTCCGGCATAGCGCCACCAGTCCGCGGCCCGCGGGAACAGGCGGGCGATGTTGCTCCACTGCGTGAGCTGGACGCCCGGGGCGTACGCCTCGACGTCCCACTCCACGCGCCAGCCGTTCGCGTACTGCTTCCAGGTGTCGGCGTAGTTGATGTCGAGTGCCCAGGAGAGCTCGAACCAGATGCCCTTGGCCTTCAGCGCCTTCGACCAGGCGGCGACGTCGTCACGGGCGTCCAGCGACAGGTCGCTGATACCGGAGCCCGGGGTGACGCTGTCGAACTTGACGAAGTTGACGCCCCAGGACGCGAGCTGATCGACGATCGAGTCGATGTACTTCTGCGCGCACGGGTTCGAGAAGTCGAGACGGTACCCGATCTTCCAGTAGTCGGCCTGCTGCAGCGGCTGCTTCACGATGTCGTGCGTGGTGCAGCCCGGTGCGTTCGCGATCGGGTACGCCGCCTGGTACACCGCGGGAGAGATGCCCGGGATGAAATACAGGCCGAACTTCTGGCCGTTCGCGTGGACGTGGTCGATCACCTTCTTCAGCCCCTGCGGGTAGAGCGTGGCGCTCGGCACAGGCCGGCCGTTGGCGTCGACGCCGTCGTTCCAGCCGGAGTCGACGTTGATGTAGTCGTAACCGGCTTTGCCCAGCTTCGCCTTCATGGCGTCGGACTGCGCGATGATCTGGTCGGCGGTGATCCACTTGCCGTTGCCGCTGTAGACCTGCATGGAGTAGCTGCTCCAGCCCATGTAGGGCTTGGCGGCCCACGGGTCCACGGCCGGGGCGGGCGCTGGTGTCGCGCTCGTCGTGGGCTTCGCGGTGGAGGTGGGCGTGGCGGTGGAGGTCGGCGTCGCGGTGGAGGTCGGCGTCGCGGTGGAGGTCGGCGTCGCGGATGGCGTCCCGGTCGGCGTCGGTGTCCCGCTCGCCGCGGCGGTCGGCGGAGCGGTGGGGGTGGGCGTGCCCGTCGGGGTCGCGCCGGCGGGAGCCGCGGCAGCCGCCACGAGCCCCAGCGCCGCGATCATCGCGAGCAGGGCGGTGAGCCCCCGTCGCGAGCGTGTCTGGCCTGTCATACGTTCTTCCTCTCTGAGGCGCTCGAGCGCAACGATGCGCGCGGGCGATATGTGGTGGGCCGTCTGTGACTGGAGCGATCTCGCCGGGGTCAGGGCACCCGCACGAGATCGAACAGCATCGCTTGTTGGGGGTTGAGGGTCGGCAGCGGGACGCCGGCGACCGCGAGGACAGCGCCGGGGAGGACCACGGAGCCGTTCGCCGCGGCGACGAGCCAAGACGGGTCGGCGCTCTGGTGGCGGCTGGCCGGGCCGAAGTCGTCGCGGACCCGCACCGCGTAACGGGCGCCGGCGTCGAGGCCGGGGAGGCGTACGCGGCCGGACTGACCGGGTGCGGAGGTGCCGAGCCGCGCCCACGTGAAGATCGCGCGGCTCCCGTCGTCGGCGACGATGCCGGTCAGCAGGGTGGACTCGTCGGCGAGATCCGCGTTCACGACAGTGCCGGAGTGGATGAGGCCGCGCAGTTCGCGATACGCCGCGCCCCAGCTCGCGATCTGCGCGAGCTGCTCGTCGTCGGCCTCCTGGAGGTCCCACTCGATCCCGGCGTGCGCGGTCAGCGCGACGATCAGCCGGAACGCCAGATCGGTGCGCCGCGAGGTCGTGTGCGAGCGCTCGGCGCCGAGGTGCGACCCGATCAGCTCGGGCGGCAGCAGCATCCGGGTCCAGCGCTCGATCTGGAGGCGCTCGACCGGATCGTTGCAGTCGGACGCCCAGACCCTGTCCGTGCGGTCGAGGATGCCGAGGTCGACCCGGCCGCCGCCCCCGGAGCAGGTCTCGATCTCCAGGCCGGGGTGCCGCGCCCGCAGCGTGTCCAGCATCCGGTAGAGGGCGAGAGTCTGCTCGTGGACTGCGGGCCGGTCGACGCCGGCGTACCCGCTCACGGCCTCCGACAGGTCGCGGTTGTGGTCCCACTTGATGTAGTCGACGCCGTACTCGGTCACGATCGCGCTGATCCGCTCGAGCACGTAGGCATAGGCGTCGGGACGGGTGAGGTCGAGCACGTGCTGGTCGCGCGCGGTGGCGCCGAGAGCCTGCCGGGGCCCGAGCACCCAGTCGGGATGCGCACGGGCCAGGTCGGAGTCGAGGTTGATCATCTCCGGCTCGAACCAGAGCCCGAACTCCATGCCGTGTTCGCGGACGATGTCGACCAGCGGGCCGAGGCCGTCGGGCCAGACGGAGCGGTCCACGATCCAGTCGCCGAGCCCGGCGTTGGCGCCGCGGCGGCCGTGGAACCAGCCGTCGTCCAGCACCACGCGCTCCACACCCACCAGTGCGGCACGCTCCACGAGTGCGGCGAGCCGGTCCAGGTCGTGGTCGAAGTACACCGCCTCCCACGAGTTCAGGGTGAGTGGACGCGGCTTCGCCGGGTGCGAGGGCCGGGCGCGCAGGCGTCGGTGGAGGCGGTCGGCAAGCCCGTCGAGCCCGTCGGCCGACCACAGGAACAGTGCGGTCGGGGCGACATAGCTGTCGCCGTCCGCCAGCGCGATCTCGCCGGGACGGAGGCCTTCGCCCACGCCCAGCACGGACGAGAACGGGCCGGCGCCCTCGGTCAGCCGCTCCACCACGTATTCGGCGTCGCCGCTCCAGGCGAGGTGCGAAGCCCAGGCCTCCCCGCGCCGGAAGCCGAGGTCCTCGGTGCCGGCGACGACGAGGAACGGGGCGTCGTGGCCGGGCTTCCCGCGCCGGGCGCGGCGGACGTGGCTGCCGAAGAACAGCGGGCCGCGCTGCGGTGCGCGCTCGCGGCACCACTTGCCGGTGAAGTCGAGGATGTCGGTCGCGCGCTCCGGCACGGGCATCAGGACGCGGAGGGCGTCGAGCGTGTACGGCTCGGTCGTCGTGCCGCCGGAGAGCGCGGCGTCACGGGTGAGGGTGACGTCGACCGCCAGCACCCCGAACCGGTCGAGGGCGATCGACATGGTCGAGCGGAGCGCGGTGATCTCGTCCGCGAGGTCGAACTCGATGCGGCCGCCGAGCTGGCCATCGGGTCCGTCGGTCTCGTAGCGCACAGCGACGGTGTGCGGCCGCGGCGTCGTCGCGGAGCCGGCGGCGTGCCCCTCCTGCGCCGGCGTCCCGGCCCAGCCTTCGAACTCGCTGGGCCACAGGCTGAACGAGCGGGGGACGTCCGGTGAGTTGTTGAGCACGGCGGGGCCGCCGCTGTCGCGGAGGGCCTCCGACAGCGCCTCGTCGAGCGGGCCGAGGTCGGCGCCCCAGTGCAGCACGCGGGGCACTCGCCCGTCCGTGTCGAGGACGAGGGAGGTGCCTGCAGCGCGCAGGGCGAGTACGGCGCCGTAGCCGTCGAGCATGGGTGGCTCCTCGGGGGAATGGAATTGCTTGACAGTGTCAATAAACCATGTCTACTGTGTGATCTGCAACCCCGGCCGGCGATTTCCGCCCCAGCTCACGGACGTGGACCGGCCTCCTCCGAACGGTGAACGGACACTCGACTCGCATGACGAAGAACACGCTCCAGCTCGCCTGGTCGGCTCCCGCCGCCCACTGGGAGGAGGCCGTCCCGCTCGGCGACGGCCGCCTCGGCGCGATGGTGTTCGGCGGCGCGACCGGCCGCTACCAGGTGAACGACGCCCTGATCTGGTCGGGTTCCCCGGAGACGGCGGGGGAGGAGCTGCGCCGTGTCCTCGCGGGAGGCGCCGGTCCCGACCGGCTGCGCGCGGTCCGCGCCGCTCTCGCGAGCGGCGACCTCGATGACGCCGAGCGGTTGCTCATGACCTTCGAGGGCCGGTACTCGCAGGAGTTCCTGCCGCTGGCCGACCTGTTCGTCGGCCTCCCCGGGGCGACCCCGGCGGCGGGGGAGCCCGCGCGGGTGCTCGACCTCGACGAGGCGTACCTGGAGGAGCGGCTGGAGGTCGGCGGCGTCCCCGTCCGCCGCGTCTCGTGGGTCGCCGGGGGCGCGCTCGTCATCCGCATCGAGGCGGACGAACCGCTGCTCGAGGTGCGCGTGAGCGTCTCCACCCCGCTGCGGGAGCTCGCCCGGCGCAGCAGTGCCGGGGGGAGCGGTGACGGCGAGTTCGCTCTCGACCTGGCCGTCCCGGTCGACGGGGCGCCCCTGCACGAATCGTCCGTCGTCCCCGCCCTCCGCTATGCGGAGCCGGGCGACGGATCCTTTGACGGCTTCGCATCCACGGCCCTTGCGGTGCGAAGCGACGGCACGGCCGAATCCGACGACTCCGGTCTGACGATCCGTCATGCCAGTCGGTTGTCGATCGCCCTCTCGTCGTCGTCCCGCGCTGAGTCGTGGTGGGCCGGCGTGGACGACGAGTGGCGGAGCGTCTCCCATGAGACGATCCGGAACCGCGCGCGGGAGCGCGTTCTCGGCGCGCTTGGCGAGAACACGTCCCCCTCCACCGCCGGCGTGCAGCGCCGTGCGGCGGCGCGGTTCGCGATCGGCGGCCGGCGTGCCGGCCGGTGGGATGTGCAGAGGGATGTGCTCGACGGCAGCGACGACGGCCTCCGGGCGACGATCGCGGCCGAGTACGGGCGCTACCTCCTCCAGTCCTGCTCGCGGCCCGGTGGCCCTGCGGCCAACCTCCAGGGCATCTGGAACGGCGAGCTGCGGCCCGCCTGGTCCTCCAACTACACGATCAACATCAACACCGAGATGAACTACTGGGCGGCCGGCCCGCTCGGGCTCACCGCGGACGCCGAGCCGCTGATCTCGCTGGTCGAGCGCATCGCGCAGACCGGCCGCGACGTCGCCCGCGAGCTCTACGGCGCCCGCGGCTGGGTCGCGCACCACAACAGCGATCTGTGGGGCTGGAGCCTCCCGGTCGGCATGGGGCACGGCGCGCCGAGCTGGGCGATCTGGATGATGGGCGGCGTCTGGCTCTGCCACTCGCTCTGGGACCAGTACGAGTTCAGCGCCGACGTCGCGCTGCTGCGCGACCGGATCTGGCCGCTGCTGCGCGGCGCGACCGAGTTCTGCCTCGATTGGCTCCAGGTCGGCCCCGACGGCGTCGCGTACCTCGCGCCCTCCACCTCCCCGGAGAATCAGTACCTCGACGCGGACGGCCGGCCCCGGGCGCTCGGTCTCACGTCGACGATGGACCTCGAGCTCATCCGCGCCCTCTTCGAGCGGGCGCTTGTCGCGATCGACACGGTCGCGATCGACACGGACGCCGACGCCGACGCCGCTCTGCGCCGGGAGGTCGTGGCGGCCCTCCGCATCATCCCCGCGCTCCGGGTCGGCTCCGACGGCCGCCTGCTGGAGTGGTCGGAGGAGGTCGCCGAGCACGAGCCCGCCCATCGGCACCTCTCCGCCCTCGTCGGCGTGTACCCGCTGGAGCTCATCACTCCGGAGTCGGCCCCCGCGCTCGCGGACGGCGCCCGGCGCTTCCTCGACGCGCGCGGCCCCGGTGCGATGGGCTGGTCGTGGGCCTGGAAGATCGCGCTGCGCGCCCGGCTCGGCGACGGCGAGACCGCCCACGAGCTGCTGCGCGAGGCGCTCGCCCCCTACCGTGGCGACGCCCGCCGGCACGGCCCCGTCGACGGCTCCGAGTGGGGCGGCCTCCTCCCGAACCTGTTCAGCACGCACCCGCCGTTCCAGCTCGACGGCAACCTCGGGTTCCCCGCCGGGATCGCGGAGCTGCTGCTGCAGAGCCACGGCGGTCGCGTCCACCTGCTTCCCGCGTTGCCCTCGGCCTGGCCGGAGGGCCGCGTCGACGGCCTCCACGCCCGCGGCGGCATCGTCGTCGACCTGAGCTGGTCGGACGGTGCGCTGACGGAGGCCGTCCTCCACAACCCCGGCACGACGGAGCGCCGCGTTCCGGTCCGCTCCGGCGCCTCCGACCTCGTCGTGCTCGTCCCCGCCGGGGGAACGGCCGTCGTCACGATCCCGGAACCCGTATTCTGATCGGGGAATGGACATGAACGACGAGGTGCGGACTCGGACGGCGCTGCTCGGCTCGTCGTCCGACGCGGCGACCCGCGTCTTCACCACGATCCTCACCCGGAGCCCGATCAGCAGGATCGACGTGGCCAAGCTCACGGGGCTGTCGCAGGCGGCGGTGACCAAAGCCGTCGCTCCGCTCGTCGCCGTCGGACTCCTCAACGACACCCTCGGACCGACCTTGACGGGCCTGCCCGGCCGGCCGGTGAGTCCGGTCGCGCTCGTTCCGGACGCGGTCGTGACGCTCGGGATCAAGGTGAACGCGGACGAGCTCATCGGCGTCGCCACCGACCTCACGACCCGCGTCATCGCGTCCGAGCGGCTACCGCTCACCTCGCACGCGCCGGCCGAGGTCATCGACTCGATCGTCTCGCTCTGCGCGCTCCTCGAGCGGAAGCTCGACGGGCTCGGCTCACGACTCGCGTCCGTCGGCGTCGCCGTGTCGGGTGACGTCGACACGGGCAAGGGCGTCGTCCGCGACTCCGCACTGATGGGCTGGAAGGGCGTCGAACTGGGGACCGCGCTCGCGGAGCGGCTCGGCCGTCGCGTCGTGGTGGAGAACGACGTGCGGGCGCTCACCATCGGCGAGCACTGGTTCGGCGTCGGACTCGGGACGAGCTCCTTCGCGATCGTCACCATCGGCCGCGGCATCGGCTCCGGCCTGCACCTGAACGGGGAGGTCGTGGAGGGCGCCTACGGAGTGGCCGGAGAGATCGGCCACCTCCCGCTCACGTCGCCCGACAAGGTGTGCGCGTGCGGCCGCCGCGGCTGCGTGGAGGCGGTGGCGTCCACGACGGCGATCGCGGCCGCCGTCTCAGCCGCTCACGGACGCCCGGTCACGATGGGCGAGGCGGCGGAGCTCCGGAGGGCCGGGGACGCCGCAGCGATCGAGGTGTTCGACGAGGCCGGCAGGGTGATCGGCGCCGCGATCGCGAGCCTGGTCAACCTGGTCGGCCCCGAACTCGTCGTCATCGGCGGCGAGGGCGTGGCCGACTTCGACCTCATCGAGGAGCCTCTCCGCCGCTCGTACGCCGAGCACGTCTTCGCCTCCGCCGACCAGTGCCAGCTCGCCGTGCGCCCGCACACCTTCGAGGACTGGGCGCGGGGAGCCGCGGCCAGCGCGATCCGGGCGCTGGTGGTGTGAGGCCTGGAGCAGCGGTTCGACCTTGTGACTCCGCTACCTCGCGCGCAGCCCGGGGAGCGCCGGGTCGACCAGGTCGCCGTACTCGGGGTTGCGGTCGATGAAGGTCCGCACGATCGGGCACCGGACCGTGATGGTGTCGCCTCGCCTGCGGATGTCGTCCAGGACGCGCCGGATCAACTCCGTCGCCACTCCCTGACCCCGGAACTCGGGGTACACCGCGGCCGCGACGAGCACGCGCCGGTTCCCGCCGGCGACCTCGTAGGTCAGGCCGCCGATCACGGTGTCCCCGGAGATCGCCTCGTACGTCGAGCTCGGCTCGTTGTCGGTGACGAAGAAGGTGATCGTGGGGGAGTGGTCGTCCGACACCTCGCCGATGAGGACGACCTGGTCCTCCGTGAGGGTGCCGACGCCGTCGGGGTAGCCGGCCTCGTCGGGGTATTCGAAGTCTGCGGGGGTCATGCGGGATCCTTCCTTCTTACCGTGGGTGTGATGCTCAGGAGCGCACGCTGATGACGGTCTTCCCGTTGCGGCGCTGCGTCGGATTGAGGGCGGCGACGGCGTCCTCCAGCGCGGCCACCGCGTCGATGTTCGTCCGGAGCCGTCCGTCGCGGACACGCTGGACGAGCTGGGTCAGCTGAGACGGCACGGACTCGACCACGAAGTCGACGGAGCGACCGTCCACCGGCCGGACGTCACCGAGTCCCGTGATGGTGACCAGCGTGCCTCCGGGGCGGATCAGGCCGGCGGACGTCTCCTGGATCGTGCCGCCGATGACGTCGAAGACCAGATCGACCGCGCCGACGTCCGCGAGGTCGTCGTTCTCCAGGTCCACGAACTCGTGGGCGCCGTACTCCAGCGCCTTGTCGCGGTCGGCTTCGCGCCCGGTTCCGACGACGTGGGCACCCGCTTCCCGCGCGAGCTGGGTGACCATCGTGCCGACCGCGCCAGCTGCGCCGTGTGCGAGCACGGTCTGACCCGCCTCCAGCCGGCCGTGCTGGAACAGGCCCTGCCAGGCGGTGAGCCCGGAGATCGGGAGGCTCGCCCCTACCGTGAAGTCGACGTCGCCCGGGAGCGGCGCGAGGTTGCGGGACTCGACCGCCACGTATTCGGCGAGAGTCCCGTCGCGGTGCCAGTCGGTGATCCCGAACACGCGTTGCCCGATCGTGAGGCCGGTGGTGCCGTAGCCGAGGGCGGTGACCACGCCGGCGAGGTCGTGGCCCAGGATGGACGGCCTCCTGTCACGTCCCGCGCGGTCGACCCACGTCGACGGCCAGCCGACCTCGGTGGGGACGTACGCCGCGGCATGCACCCGGACGAGGACGTCGTTGATCGCCGCCGTCGGCTCCGGCCGCTCCGCCAGCGTCATCCCCGCCGCCCCCTCGGCCTCATCGGTCACCACTATCGCCTTCATTGCGACCTCCTTGCATCAGTCCAGGAACAGGTAAACACAAACGGGACTAAATAGTCCAGTTGTGGATGCTCGTCAGCCGGTGGTCAGGCTCTCGATGTGCGCGAGAGCCATGTCGAGGGAGGTCGCCATCGGCGTGACGTCGCGGGCGGTCTGGGCCAGCAGATAGCCGCCCTGCAGGGCGCCGAGCAGCCCCGTGGCGAGTCGTTCGACGGGCGCGTCCGCCGGGAGCGCACCGCTCTCCCGCAGGCGACGCATCGCCCCCGCGAGAAGCTCCTCCCACTCGGCGAAGAGCGCCAGCAGCGCGCTCCGTGCGACATCGTCGTGATCGGCGACCTCCGACGCGAAGGATCCGAGAGCGCAGCCGTAGGCGCCGTGGCGCAGCGCGTTGCCCTCGACGAGCGCGTCCCGCCACTCCCGCAGGTCGGCCATCGTCGAGACGCGGCCGAGCGTCCCCTGCTCGCGCTCGATCACCCGCTGGCCCATCAGCTCGACGACCGCTCGCACGACCTCGTCCTTGCCCGCGAAGTGCCGGTACAGCTGCGACTTGCTGACCCCGCCGGCCGCGAGCACGTCATCGAGGGTGGTGGCGCCGACGCCGCGGACGTACATGAGCTCCGCCGCAGCGGTGACGATCCGCTCACGGGTCTGCGCGCCGCGCGCGGTCAAACGCACGGTCGGCGAATCGGCGGTCGCAGTCACTCCTTCATGGTACGTCCCGGTCTCACAGGACCGCCGGTTCGGGCGAAACCCGACTCGATGACCAGGGAAAAAGGTCTGCTACCCCGCCCCTCCCGTACGCAGCCCAGGCGTCAAGAGCCTCCACAACGCCTCCAACTCCGCGTCGACCTCGTCCTCGGTCCCCGAGTCGATGGCCACCGACAGCACCCCGAACAGGCAGTTGACGATCGTCGCGGCTGCTCGAGCCCGATCGAGGGAGTCGGGTGCGTCGCCGTCGTCGACCGCTTCGTCCAGGAACGGGATGAAGCGCTGGGCCCAGACGTCATACGGGTTGACGCCCTGGGGGACGAGCCGGAGCTCTTGGCTGAGCCGCATGGCGGCGCGGGTGCGGATGTTGGCCGCCATCGTCCGCGTCACCCGCCAGGCGAGGAGCCGCATGCCGGAGAGGCCGCGGCCGCCGTGGTCTCTGACGTCCTGCACGAGCGCCGGCCACGCGTCGAAACGGCCGGAGAGCACCGCGTCCGCCATCGCCTTCTTCGACGCGAAGTGGAAGTAGACGGCTCCCTTCGTGAAGCCGGTCGCCGCGATGATCCGGTCCAACCGGGCGCCGCTGAAACCGTAGCGGGCGAACTCGGCGGCGGCGGCGTCGAGGATGGCCTCCCGGGTCTCGTTCGCCTGCCGAGTGCGTTCTGCCATCCGACGGACCTTCCTCGACAGGAGCGTGTGCTGCTCCGGTGCAGGATATCGCGGCCGGGGAGGTCCAGCAGCAAACCAGACGGTCGGAACGATCGGTCGACCTCGCTGATTGACGACGGCCGCACGACCCTCTAGGGTGAGATCAAACGCCAACCGGGATTTTAGTATGTTGGCGCGCAGTATCGGAGCCATGACCGACGGGGGAGCCGGTCACGGTCCCGGGAATGCACGCGTGAGGGCGGCGTGGGGGCGCCGCCCTCACCACTCCGCTCTCAGAGCTGCTCCTGGATCCTCCGGATGGCGACCCCGAGCACGCCCCTCGTGAGGAGCCCGGCCCCGAGCGGACCGGCGCGATCGTCGCCGAGGGCGGGCAACCGGGCGAGCGCCGATCGGGTCGGCTCGTCGAGCCGTGCGAGCTGCCAGGCGGTCTCCTGATCGGCGGCGGCCGGGTCGGCCTGCGGGGCCAGGCCGGCCGCCTTCACCGCGTACGCCGCGGCGCCGAGAGCATGGGCTCCCATGTGCGCGACCGCGGCGGCCTGTGCCGCCGATCGGGCGGCGGCGACGGCCGCGGGGGAGGAGACCGCGTGCGCGGCGCGTCCGGCGACGAAACGGTCGCGGATCTCGTGGGCCGCGTCGAGCTCGCCGCGGGCGAAGGCCCTTGCGCGGTCGATCGCTTCACGGGGCCTCAGATCATCCGGCGCCTCGGCTTCGAACAGCGCGAGCACCCGGGAGGCGCAGTCGGCCGCCCACGCGGCCGCCAGGCGTCGATCGGCGAGGCTCAGGGTCTGCGATGACGGCACACCGGCATGGTGCCACAGGTCGAAGACGCGGCGCGCCCGAGCTCGGCTCAGGCCGTCTCCAGCGCCCGCAGCGGCGCTCGTTCCTCCGCCTCGATGACCAGCCCGCGCGAGCTCTCAGCGGAGTCCGCGAGGTGCTGGAGCCAGTCCCCGTTGAGTGCGGGGGTGCGGGAGCCGTCGAAGTGGAAGCGCAGGTTGCTGGACGGGTGCAGCCAGATGCTGGTGCGTCCGCCGCCGACCTCGGCCACGTCCTTCCAGGACATGGCGAAACTCTGGCCCTGCCGGAGCTTGTTGACGATGACGATGTGCAGGTGAGCGAGGGTTCGGTCGTCGAACTGGTACTCGGTGTTCTCGTAGCTGAGGTAGCCCATGATGTTGCCCTCCTTCGGTTAGTCCGGAAGAAGGGCAAAGAATCGGGTGCCAAGCGAGGCTTCACGTCAACCGGAGGTGCCTGCCCAGTCTGACCCAGGCGCCTGAGGAAAGGCCATCGGACGGAGCCGATTGCCAGGTGTGCGGCGATCAGCGGCCGACTCCCGCGTGTTCCGGGATGTCTACGGCCTCAGCGTCCTCTCACACAGCGGGCGCATAGCCGCTTGACATCCGGCTCCGGGAGCGTAACGGGGACTTACGCTCGGCGGAACTGGTTGGCCGCCGGGCAGTCGAAGGGGTCGCGGGCGGCGAGGCCGACCCGGTTGAGGTAGCGGATGACGATGCCGTAGGAGTTCACGAGCCCGGTCTCGGTGTACGGGATGTCGTGGGCCGCGCAGTGCTCGCGGACCAGCTCACGGGCGCGGCGCAGGTGGGGACGCGGCATGTTCG
This sequence comes from Leifsonia sp. EB41, assembly GCF_041262565.1. Classification (NCBI taxonomy): domain Bacteria; kingdom Bacillati; phylum Actinomycetota; class Actinomycetes; order Micrococcales; family Microbacteriaceae; genus Leifsonia; species Leifsonia sp. EB41. The sequence continues at coordinate 2,601,774 of NZ_JBGCCJ010000001.1, forward strand.
GGAAGAGGTGGTGCTCGATCTGGTGGTTGAGGCCGCCCATCAGCACGCTCATCTCCCAGCCGCCGCGGATGTTGCGGGAGGTCAGCACCTGCTTGCTGAGGAAGTCCACGCGGGAGCCGGCCGGGAGCAGCGGCATGCCCTTGTGGTTGGGGGCGAACGAGGCGCCCATGTAGACGCCGAAGACCGCGAGCTGCACGCCGAGGAACGCGAACGCCATCCCGAGCGGCAGCATGAGGAACACGATCGTGATGTAGATCGAGAGCCGCAGCGCGATGGCGACCAGTTCGCTCTTCCGGCGCTCGACCGGGCCGCGCGCCAGCAGCGAGCGGATCGACGTGATGTGGAGGTTCACGCCCTCCAGCAGGAGCAGCGGGAAGAACAGGTAGCCCTGGCGCCGGGTGATGACCGCGAGGAGGCCGCGCTGACGGGCGGCGTCCGTGGTGGTGAAGGAGATCGTGTCGAAGGCGATGTCGGGGTCTTTGCCCTCGGTGTTCGGGTTCGCGTGGTGACGGGTGTGCTTCGTCATCCACCACTGATAGCTCATACCGACCAGCCAGGTGGCGATCAGACGGCCCGCGCGGTCGTTGCGGGGGCCGGAGGCGAACACCTGACGGTGCGAGGCCTCGTGGCCGAGGAAGGCGAACTGGGTGAAGATCAGGCCGAGCGCCGCTGCGATGAGGAGCTGGAACCAGGAGTCACCGAGCAGGATGAAGCCGGCGGCGGCGCCGAGCAGTCCGACGCTCAGGATGGCGAACATCGTGATGTAGAAGCCGCGGCGGCGCTCGAGGAGCCCTTCGCCACGGACGCGGCCGAGCAGTTCGTTGTACGTGCTCGTGACCGGGGGTCGTGATTCGTCCCGCTGCCGGGTTTTCAGCACGGGCCCGAGAATGGATGCGGTCATTCTTTCCTCCGCTGGTGCGACGACTTCCCAGCCGAGGATGTGGGCAGATCGCCCGAGATGCCGCAAGCGTAGGCGCGGTTCCTGGGTGTCGCCGGTGTGTAGCGAGAGAGTCGGTGCCCGGCCTTGCGGCCGGGCACCGGAACCATCAGGCCTGGCGGATGTTCGCGGCCTGGGGACCCTTGGGCCCCTGTGCGAGGTCGTACTCGACCTTCTGGTTCTCGTCGAGGTTGCGGTAGCCGCCGTTGGAGGCGATTTCGCTGTAGTGGGCGAAGACGTCGGCGCTGCCGTCATCCGGGGCGATGAAGCCGTAGCCCTTTTCCGAGTTGAACCATTTGACGGTGCCAGTGGGCATCTTTTCTTCCTTCATTCTTCGGGAGCCGAGAGGTCGGCTCCGGTCGCCGCGCGCGAATCGGCGCGGACGTCTGTGCGCACCGCGAGGAACGCGGTGGGTCGGGGTGCGCCGGAGGAGGGTCTCCGCCTCGGCGAGGGTGGGCGCGGCGCCGACGGCGTGCGAGCGGTCGTCGAGCACGAGGAACAGTCCGTCGTGGAGCTCGGCGATGCCGGCGTATTCGTCGTGCGCGGTGGCAACCCAGACGGTGTCGTCGGCTTGGCGCCAGGTGAGTGCGGCCACGGGCCGCGTCGTGCTGGTGATGGTAAGTCCTTTCGCCTCGTACGAGGCGGGTGTCGTCGCGGCAGCGCTGCTGCGACGGAAGATGATGGCCGGGTCATGGGCGGTGGAGGCGGACCTCTCGGTTCCCGTGGAGTTGTCGGGACCCCTTCGGGGATGTCGGAAGCCGGTGGAGGATGGCGGCCCCGCACGCGACACTCGGATGGGAAGGACCGGTTTCTGATGCGGGACCGTCACGGTCACACGATCAGAAACGCGTGATCATGCCCGGCGGATCAACGAATGCAGACTGCCGGACTCAACCCACCATACACGGTGCGCTTGGGAGCATGCTCAGCGACCGCTCCGGAGGCAGCGGCTCACCCGCCCCCGCGGAACGCGACCACCCCCGAATCCGTCCCCACCAGGAGCACCCCGAGCCCGGCGCTCGGGCTCACGAAGTGCGGCACGGAGTCTCCCACCGGCTGCCGTTGCAGCAGAGCGCCGCTCGACGCGTCGAACTGGCTGACCGTCCCGCCAGGGTACTCGACCGCCCACACTGCGCCTCCGATGACGATGGGCGCCCCGTTCGCGCCGGAGAGGCGCTGGCCCCGCTGGCTGGACGCGAGGTCCACCGTCTGGATACCCCCGCCGACGCAGGGGACGAACAGGCGGTTCGTCGCCTGGTCGTATGCGGCGCCGCCGTCGGGATCGCTGCCGCAGATCCCGCTGATGCTCGCGACCTCCGACAGGTCGGACTGGCGCAGGACGAAGCCGACGTCCGTCTTCCCCGCGACGAAGAGGAGGCCGCCGGGCAGCAGCACCGGATTGCCCGTCCCCAGGTCGTCGTCTCCTCCCGCTCCCTGGTCCTTGAAGGCGGCGAGCGGTCTCAGGTCGGGCGACAGCTTGACCACGCTCTCCGCGTACTGGACGGGATCGGGGCCGCCGGCCGGCGGGTCCGGGTTGGAGTTGCCCGTCGACACGTAGAGGTCGCCGGCCGCGTCGACCGCCGGCGCGCCACCGCCCTGCCAGATCGCGCCGCCCTGGCCGTCCGCCGCCGCCTCGAACGCGATGAGGCCGGGCGCGCCGGTCTCGTTCACCCCGACGACCCAGCCGTGGTACGCGCCGCAGTCGCCGTAGTTGCCGCCGTAGCCGATGTAGACGCGGCCGTTCGCCACCGCGAGCGACGCCCGCTGGAGGAGGTTGACCGGGTCCTCGCCCGCGGGAAGCGGCGGGTCGACGGTCTCCGAGAGCAGCACCTGACCCGTGGCGACGCTGAAACCCTCGAGCTGGTGGTGCACCGTCCCTCCGCCGGTGCTGACCTCGCCCACGACGTACACGGTTCCGGTGGCACTGTCCACGGCGGGGGTGCTGGTGACGCCGAGCGGGTCGATGTCGCCGCAGCCGGCGACCGAGCCGACGTCGGTCAGCGGTGTGCCGAGGGAGGCCGACCACACGACGCTCCCGCTGGCAGGGTCGAGCGCCACCACCCGGTTGGTCTCCGTGGCCGCGATCACGCGGCCGCCCGCAACGACGGGCTGGCCGAACACTGCGCCGCCGAGGTAGGCCGACCACGCCCGCGCGAGCGAGGCGAGCGACGCCCCGGCGACCACCGCCCCGGTGCGCGCCGGACCGGCGTGGTAGGACGACCAGGCCGTGACACCGGGCACCTGGACGGCGACCGGTGTGGACGACGCGGACGGCGTGGGACGGGAGGGCGACGGCGTGCTCGACGCCCGGGAGGTCGTCGGCGACGGCGGCCCCGACGCGGTGCAGCCCGCGAGCAGCAGCAGGCCCGCCAGCGCGGCCGCTCCGAGGCGGGCGCGCGTGCGGCCTGCGGGTCCCCGCGTGGCGCGGTGCATGGCGACAGCGTATGCCTCCCGGAATTCTCGGGGGCACCCTCGGTTGCACCCTTCATGACGAACGTAGGAATCATCGGAGCCGGCCACATCGGTCAGGCACTCGCCCGCACTTTCATCGCCCACGGCTACACTGTCACGATCGCGAACTCGCGCGGACCGGAGACGCTCGCGGAGCTCGTCGACGAGCTGGGCCCGTCGGCGACCGCGGCGACGGCCGCCGAGGCGGGAGCGGCCGGGGACTTCGTGGTGGTGACGGTCCCGCTCCGGAGCTACCGCGGCATCCCCGTCGAGCCACTCGCGGGAAAGATCGTGATCGACACGAACAACTACTACTTCGAGCGGGACGGCCACATCGCCGAGCTCGACGACGGGACGGCGACGGTCTCCGGCCTCCTCCAGGCCCACCTGCCGGAGTCCAGGGTGGCCAAGGGCTTCAACCACATCGCGGCCCGCGACATCCAGACCACCGGCTCGCCCGAGGGCACCGAGAACCGTCGTGCGCTCGCGACCGCGAGCGACCACGAGGACGCGGCTGCGCTGGTGACGTCGATCTACGACCAGTTCGGCTTCGACACCGTCAACCTCGGCCCGCTCTCGGAGAGCTGGCGGGTGGAGCGCGACCGCCCGGCCTACGTGGTGCGACAGAACCGCGAGGAGCTCGAGGCGAACCTGGCGAAGGCGCCCCGAACGATCTGACGCCGTCCGGCCCCTCCACCGCGCGCCGTCGGCGACGGAAACCTCTTGGTCAAACGGATGCCGCGTCCTACGTTGGGCACGTGAGCAGCGAGAGCAGCACGATCGAGGAAGACCGTCGCGATTTCGAGCGCAGGCTCGCGGTGGAGGGGGAGCGCCTGCGCCGCCTCCTCGGCGCGATCTACGGCGACCATCCGGGACTGCAAGCGGCGTTGGCGAGCACGCTGGAGCTCGTGGACGCCTCCTGGCGGGAGCGCACCGCCGAGCTCAAAGACCTCGACCGCCGGCGCTCGGAGCAGCCGGACTGGTTCCAGTCCAACGCCATGCTCGGCGGTGTCTGCTACGCCGACCTCTACTCGGGCGGCGTCCCCGGGCTCCAGGAGCGGATCCCGTACTTCCGCGAGCTGGGGCTGACCTACCTGCACGTGATGCCGCCGTTCCGCACCCCGGAGGGGAACTCGGACGGCGGCTACGCGGTCTCCAGCTATCGGGAGCTGAACCCGCAGCTCGGCACGATCGACGACCTCCGGGCCCTGGGCGAGGCGCTGCGCGGGAACGGCATCTCACTCGCCGTCGACTTCGTCTTCAACCACACCGCCAGCAACCACGAGTGGGCTAGGCGTGCGGTCGCCGGCGACCCGGCCTTCCGGGACTACTACTGGATGTTCGACTCCCGCGAGCAGCCGGACCGGTTCGAGGAGACGACGCGGGAGATCTTCCCGGACGACCATCCCGGCTCCTTCGTCCAGCTCGCGGACGGCACCTGGGTCTGGGCGTCGTTCCACACGTTCCAGTGGGACCTCAACTACTCCAACCCGGCCGTGTTCCGGGCGATGGCGGGGGAGATGCTCTTCCTTGCCAACCTCGGGGTGGAGGTCCTGCGGATGGACGCCGTCCCGTTCATCTGGAAGCAGCTCGGCACTTCCAGCGAGAACCTCCCCCAGGCCCACCTGCTGCTGCAGGCCTTCAACGCCGTCTGCCGCATCGCAGCGCCCGCGATGGTCTTCCTCTCGGAGGCCATCGTGCACCCGGACGACGTGCTCTCGTACGTGCGCCCGGACGAGTGCCAGCTCAGCTACAACCCGCTGCAGATGGCGCTCACCTGGGAGGCGCTGGCGACCCGCGACGTGCGGATGCTCCAGAGCGCGCTGGCCGACCGCCACCGGACGCCCGCCGGGACCGCCTGGGTCAATTACGTGCGCAGCCACGACGACATCGGCTGGACGTTCGCGGACGAGGACGCCGCCCGTCTCGGCATCGACCCGTACGGTCACCGCCGCTTCCTCAACGACTACTACACGGGCCGCTTCGAGGGCAGCTTCGCGCGCGGCGCCGCCTTCCAGTTCAACCCGAAGACGGGCGACAGTCGCGTCGCCGGGACGACCGCCTCCCTGGCGGGGTACGAGTCGGGCGACGCGGGAGGGCCAGGCCGGGTGCTGCTCGCCTACTCCCTCGCGCTGTCGACGGGCGGCATCCCGCTGATCTACCTGGGCGACGAGGTGGGCCAGCTCAACGACTACGGGCAACTGGAGGACGAGGGCCGCCGAGAGGACTCCCGGTGGGTCGGCCGGCCGTCGTATCCGGCGCGGTTGTACGAGGAGCGGACGGATGCGTCCACGCCCGCCGGGAGCCTGTACGAACGGATGCGGTGGCTCATCGCGCTGCGCCGGCGGTTCGGTGAGTTCGGGGGTGGCGAGCTGGTCGCGCTCGACACCGGGAACCCGAAGGTGCTGGGGTACCTCCGGCCGGGACAGGACGGGCGCTCGCTCCTGGTGCTGGCGAACTTCGGCGATTACCCGGAGCGGGTCGAGCCGTGGGCGCTCGACGGGCATGCTGCGGAGCGGACGGACCTCGTGACGGGTGGCGCCCATGACCTTCGGGAGGGCGTGACGCTCGGCGGGCACGCGTTCGTGTGGTTGGTCCCCGCGGAGTGAGCGGTCGCCCTAGGCTCACACCGCAGTGCGGATCCGCACCTCCCGCTCCATCCGCTTCTCGTGTCGCTCCCGGCCCTTCAGCGCCTCGGCCTCGCGGCTCTTCGGCGGCGCGTTGGTGACGAGCTGGTCGAGCATGCGGCGCGTGGCCTCGGCGATCTCGGCGATCGCCTGGTCGAAGGCGGCCGCGTTCGCCCGGGAGGGGCGCGTCGAGCCGCTGACCTTGCGGACGAACTGGAGGGCGGCCTCCCGGACCTCGTCGTCCGTCGTGGGCGGTTCGAAGTTGTGGAGGCAGCGGATGTTCCGGCACATGCCGCGACGATACCGCCATTCAATCCCGGGTGTTGTGCGTCTTCTCAGGTTGAATGGCGGAAGATTTCCCGGTTACCCCCACAGCAGGATAGGAACCACCCCATGAGCTCGCTCCGCGATCACATCGAGCGCACCCTCCCCGAGACCGAGGGCATCGCCGCCGAGGTCGACGGCCTCACGAACACCGGCGCCATCACGCTTCCGCAGGTCTGACGCCACTCGAAGCTCCGACACCCGTCGCGGGGCCGCGGCCTCCCGGACTCAGCCCTCGGCGACGCGTCGGACGAAGGTCGTGACGTGCTCCCGCAGCGCCTCCATGCGCTGGAGGCGCGCGGCCTCCACGTCGAAGCCGACGTAGGCGAGCGGCGGTCGCTTGCGGACGTTCGCCGAGCACTCGAAGCCCGCGCACACGAGCGTGCCCAGCGTGTTCCCGTTGCGGCCCGCCGCGCCCGCGCGCTTCGCGATGAAGAAGACGACCTCGTTGGGCAGGTGCACGTCCTCGCACCACGAGCACTGCGGCCGGCTGCGGACGCCGCCGTCGGCCTTCCGCAGCAGGACGCCGACGAGCTCGCCGTCGACCTCCGCGATCACATAGCCCTGGTTCGGGTTCCTGCGGTCGCGCCAGCCGAGGTAGTCGAGGTCGTCCCAGCGCGTGTTCGCCAGATCGGGGAGGGTGAGCTCCTTGCGCTCGCGCTGGGAGGCGTTGACGAAGGAGGAGCGGAGCTGCTGCTCGTTCACGGGAAGCATGGATGGGTGTCCTGTCTGTCTGCGGACCGCGGACGCCGGGGACGGCGACGGGTCCGGCGTGATGGGGTGCTCGCGGGGCCGGCGAAAAAATGGCCGGGCAACGGCGCGTAAGCGCGCACGAACGCGGGCGGGAGCGCGCGGAAAAGGGCGCGCGGGATCACGGGAAGAGAGGCGGGGCTATCTCACGCCGGCGATGAGGACGCCGACGACCTCCAGACGCCCGACGGGCTGAGACGCGATGAACCGATCCACCCGGGTAGTCTACGACACGCCCGGGCGGCGGCAGGGGACTGCGGCTACGCCCGCGAGGTGCTGCCGATCCCGTACGACGCGAAGAACGTGCCGCCGTAGAGGGCGGCCGCGACCAGGAACCCGGCCGCCATCACGTACGACGCCCACTCGTTGCCGGTGACCATCGTGCCGACGCCCGCGAGGAACGTGATCACGATGACGATGAGGCCCCACAATGCCAGGCGCTGGCCGACACCGGCCGTGCGGGCGGCGAGGAGCAGCCGGATGCTGATCACGACCAGGCCGATCGCGACCAGGATGTGCAGGATGACGATGATCGTGTCCACGACGATCGCGAAGGTGCCCTTCGGGTCGCCGATGAGGTTGGCCGCCATCCCGAGCAGGAACTGGAGGGCCAGGGCGGACAGCGCTTCCCGCGAGCGACGGCGCAGGCTGTCGGTCGGGCTCGGTGAGGCGGACGGTGCGGCGGATTCGGACATGGTCTCCCTGCCTCGAGATACGGCTCGTCGAGATGCGGATCGTTGAGATGCGGCTCGGACGGGACCATTCTGCTCCCGCGGGCGTCCGCCGGTACAGAGGCGCGGCGATCGGCGTCCGTCGGCGTAGAGTGCCTGACGTGCCGACAGACGCGTCCGACTGGTTCCTGAGCCGAGCCGAGCGGGGGAACCCGGCGTCCGCCGTGCAGGCCGGGCCCTCCGGGACCGCGTCCTGGTCGGAAGGCAACCGGGTGCGGCCGCTCGTCCACGGCGCGACCTACTTCGCGCGGCTGCACGAGGAGCTCTCGGCGCTGGAGCCGGGCGACCGCGTGTTCTTCACCGACTGGCGCGGCGACAAGGACGAGCGGCTGCTGCCGGACGGCCCGACGATCGGGGAGCTGCTGGCGGACATCGCGCGAGCCGGTGTCGAGGTGCGCGGCCTGGTGTGGCGTGCCCACGGCCAGAGCGTCCGAGGGCCGATGAGCGGTTTGACGAACGCGCTGCTGGGCCGCGAGATCAACGACGCCGGTGGCGAGGTCCTGCTCGACCAGCGGGTGCGCGCCTTCGGGTCGCACCACCAGAAGCTCTTCGTGGTGCGGCACACGCACGACCCGGCCCGGGACGTCGCGTTCGTCGGCGGGATCGACCTCTGCCATAGCCGGCGGGACGACATCCGGCACGCGGGCGACCCGCAGGCGGTGGGCATCGATCCGCGGTACGGCGAGCGTCCGCCCTGGCACGACGCGGCACTCGAACTGCGCGGACCCGTGGTCGGCGACCTCCTCGACACGTTCTCGGAGCGCTGGGACGACCCGCACCCACTGGACCATCGCAACCCGTACCGGATGCTCGTGCAGCGCCTCGCCGACATGCCGCGGCACCCGAAGCCGCTCCCGGAGGCCGCGCCTCCGCCTCCGGTGGCCGGGACGCACGCCGTGCAGGTCCTGAGGACGTACGCGCCGAAGCGACCGGGGTTCCCGTTCGCGCCGCACGGGGAGCGCAGCATCGCGCGCGCCTACCTCAAGGCCTTCGCGCGCGCACGCTCCCTCATCTACATCGAGGACCAGTTCCTCTGGTCGAGGGAGGTCGTCGCCGGGATCGCGAAGGCCCTGCGGTCGAACCCCGCACTGCAGGTGATCGTGGCTGTGCCGCGGTACCCGGACGACGACAGCGGAGTCTCCGGCCCTCCCGGACGCCTCGCTCAGCATCGGGCCGTGTCGACGCTTCGCCGTGCGGCGCCCGACCGGGTGGGCGTCTTCGACCTCGAGAACGACGCGGGCACTCCGATCTACGTACACGCGAAGATCTGCATCATCGACAACACCTGGATGACCTGCGGCTCCGACAACTTCAACCTGCGTTCCTGGACCAGCGACAGCGAGCTCACCTGCGCCATCGTCGGAGGGGACGTCGCGCGCGACCTCCGCACGCAGCTCTGGGCCGAGCACCTCGGCCTGGACCGGGACGACCCGCGCATCGCGGACGCAACCGACGGGCTGGCGCTGTGGGCGGAGAGCAGCGACGCGCTCGACGCCTGGCACCGATCGGGGCGGCGGTCGCCCCGGCCGCGCGGCCAGGCCCGACGCCACCGCATCGAACCGGTGACGTGGCTGCAGCGCGTCTGGGCGGAACCGCTCTACCGGTTCGTCGTAGACCCCGACTCGCGGCCGGGGCGACTGCGGGGGACGGGGCGGTTCTAGGGGCCGAGTAGCGAAGGCGCCGCCCGCGTGTAGTGTCGCGGCGTGGATGGTGACCGAGTGCGGCTGCAACCGTGGACCGAGGCCGACCTGACCGTGGAGCTGCGGAACGATGCCGCGGACATGACGGTGTTCCTGGGCGGCCCGCAGGGCGAGGAGGTCGTGCGCCGGCGTCACGAGCGGTTCCTCGTCGGGCAGGCGGACGGGACCATCGCGCCGTTCACGGTGTGGTCGGACGCGGCGGACGAGCCGGTCGGCGCGGCGGCCTACTGGCAGATCGAGCATCACGGCGACGCCGTGTACGAGTGCGGCTGGTTCGTGTTCGTGCCCCACCAGCGCCACGGGTACGCGCAGGCGGCCGTGCGGCTCCTGCTCGAACATGCCGCGGCCCGGGCCGACCGCGACACCGTGTTCGCCTTCCCGCGCGTCGACAATGCGGCCTCCAACGCGCTCGCCCGCTCGGTGGGATTCGTGAACACCGGGGTCGAGGACTCGGAGTACCCGAAGGGCGTGCCGATCACGGTCAACGCGTGGGCGTTCGACCTGCGCGCGCTCCGCTGAGGGGGTTCGACGCCCCTGTAGCGTTGCCCTCATGTTCTCGAAGACCCTCGCCTCCGGCGCCCAGTTCCGTCCCCTCGAGCCCTGGATGGCGGAGGAGTTCGCCGCGCACCTCGACCGCGCCAGGGAGCACATCCGCCCGTGGGTCGGCCCCTCGTTCGTCACCGACGACGTCGCGGGCGCCCGCGCGACGCTCGGCCGGTACGCCGAGCGCGCGGCCAAGGAGGGCGCGGGCATCTACGGCATCTGGTCGGACGGCACGCTCGTCGGCGGAGTCATGTTCGTGGACTTCGTGCCGGCGACGGGCGGCTTCGAGGTGGGCTGCTGGCTGGAGCCGGGCGCCGAAGGCCACGGGCACATCACCAGCGCCGTCCGCGAACTGCTCGCCTACGCGTTCGACGAGCGCGGGATGCACCGGGCGGAGTGGCGCTGCCGGAACGACAACGAGCGCAGCTCGGCCGTCGCGCGCCGACTCGGGATGACGCTGGAGGGCGTGCTCCGGGAGGCGTGGCCGGTCGGTGGGGTGTTCCACGACAAGCAGGTGTGGTCGCTGCTCGCCTCCGAGCGGGAGGGCGCCGGCGCGGCGTCGGTCTGACCACCGCGCTCGGCCTCCGCCCCTACTTCTTCAGCGCCTGCCTGACCGCCTTCGCGTCGGCCTGCGCCTTCTTCACCGCCGCGCGCGCGGACGTGAGCGACGACTTCGAGGACGACAGCGCCGAGTGGTTGGAGTCGTAGGAGGCCGGGGTCACGGCCAGGGCCGCGGCGGCGACTCCGCTCGCGTCGTGGGACGCGGTCGACAGCTGCGCGCTCAGGTCGCTGAGGTCGGACTGCAGCGCGGAGGTCGACTTCGCCTTGTCCGTGCCCGACAGCAGGCCGGCGAGGGTGGACTGCTCCTTGGTGAGCTTGGGGATCGTGGTGCCGGTCAGACGGTCGGCGTCCGAGGCGAGGCGCGCCTGGGGGAGGGCGACGGCGTCGACGCGGTAGGAGGTGAAGACCTTCTTGAGGTCGGCGGCCGCCTGGGTGGTCGTGGTGTCGGCGGCGATGGCCGAGGCCGAGGACTTCATGCCGGCGAGGTCGGCGTTGAGGGTCGCGAGGATCGTGGACTTGTCGCCGGAGGCCAGGGTCGTGTCGGCGTTGACCTTCGCGATCGCTGCGGTGAGCTTGGTCTCACGGTCGCTGGTGGCCTTCGCACCGGCGGCCTGGAGCTGCGCCAGCGTCTTGGGGGCGTGCGAGGCGGACGGGGTCGGGGTCGGCGTCGGGGTGTCGGCGAAGGCCGGGCCGCCGATGAGGGCCGCGCATGCGATTCCCGTGGTCGCCGCCGTGATGATGCCGATGGATCGTCTGGACATGGTTCTCCCGTTCAGAGGTAAGCCGCCGGGGTTTTCCGGCTGAGTCCAGCCTCGTCGGGGAATGTTCGGGGATGGTAAAGGACGGGTTCGGGACGGGTACGCGCTCAGCGCCGCCGCACCGGGCGCACCGTCAGCGCCTCCACCATCCCGGTGCTCGGCAGGTCGACCGCCACGCGCACGGTGGCCGCGACCATCTCCGGAGCGATCGTGAACGCGGCGTCGTACTCGTGCCCTTCGCGGGCCACGAGCGCGCGCTGCATGTCCGTGTCGACCCGGCCGGGGTGGATGCTGGTGACGCGGACGCCGTTCGGGCGCTCCTCCTCGCGCAGCGCGTCGGTGAGCGCGCGCAGGGCGAACTTCGAGCCGGAGTAGACGCCGCCGCCCGCCCCGCTGCTCAGTCCCGAGCCGCTGTTGATCGCGACGACCAGCCCGCCGGCCTCCCGGAGTGCGGGGAGGGTCGCCCGCAGCAGGGCCGCGACCGCGAAGACGTTGACCTCGAACACGTGCCGCCAGGTTGCATCGTCCGTCTCGGCGACGGTGCCGCCGTCCTCCACGCCGGCGGACAGCACGAGCACGTCGAGCCGGCCCGGGAGGGCGGGCAGCGTGTCGCCGGTCAGGTCCGCGACGAACGGCTCGGCTGACGGCAGCTCCGCCACGACGGACGCGACACCTGTGGCATCCCGCCCGCCGACCAGGATGTGGTGGGTGCTTCCCAGCTCGACGGCGATCGCCCGGCCGATGCCGCGCGACGCTCCGGTGATCAGGGCGACGGGACGGGAGTTCTGGGTCATGCTCCGAGCCTAGGCGGCGCTCCCGCTCCCCAGCAGGAAGATCCGCTTCGTGACATCGACGACCCGCTCGTCGTCCCCGTCCAGCAGTGCCGCCGACAGCTCGGTGTAGTCCTGCGCCAGCCTCCCCTGATCGGCGTCGAGCGCATGGTGGGTGACGGTGACGTGATAGCTCAGCGACGGTCCGGTCTGCGCCACGACCTCGATGAACACCGGGTTCCGGCACGCTTGCACCATCGACCCGAAGTACGCCCCGGCGGCCTTCGTGATGGCGGGGACGTCGCCGCTCCGATGCCGGACGGTCACGTCGCGGGCCAGCGCCGCAAGGCGCGTCCGATCCTCGACGGTCAGGTGCGGCAGGGCCAGGATGGTCGCACCCGTCACGAGCACGCCGATGGTCTGGAGGGTGTCGCGCGCCTCCTCGGGCCGCGGCGCGATGACGGCGGAGTGCGACTGCGGCGCGGTCTCCACCAGGCCCTCCAGGCTGAGCGTGTGCAGCGCCTGCCGGATCGGCGTGCCGGAAACGCCGAGCCAGCCGCGCAGCTCGGCCTCGTCCAGGCGCTCACCCGGCAGCAGCACGCCGGAGAGGATGGCCTCCTTGAGCTGCCCGTAGACGCGTTCGCGGACGAGCTCGCGGGGGGTGGTGGTCTTCTCGGGGGAGCGGGGGATCGGCATCAGTCGCGCCCCTCCCCGGCGGCCGGCGGAGCATCGATGCGGAAGATCTCGCGCTCCGCCGCGGCCACAGCGCGGGGGTCGGCCGACGCGAGCGCCGAGCGCAGGGCGGCATACGATTGCGCGGCCTCCGGCCAGTCGATACCGAGCGCCCGGTAGGCGACCCCCACGTAGTACGCACGGGCGGCGAGCGTCCGCGCGGCCAGCCGGAGCAGGACGAGGTTCGGGCACAGCGACATCAGCCGCCCGTAGTACCGCTGGGAGGCCGCGAGCGACGCGTCGAGGTCGGCGGCGTCCAGCGCGGCGATCAGGAGGTCGACGTCCCCGACGAGGGCGTCCCGGTCGGCGTCGGTCAGGCGTTCGAGGGTGAGGTCGAGCACGCCGAGGACGAACACGCCGATGGTCTGCAGGTGCAGCACGGCGTCCTCCACCCGCGGCTCGACCACGCGGGTGTACGACTGGGCGGCGGTCTCCACGAAGCCCTCGACGGTCAGCGCGTGGAGGGCCTGACGGATCGGCGTCGTCGACATCCCGAGCCAGGCCTGGAGCTCGGCGTCGTCCAGGCGCTCGCCGGGCCGGATCGTGCCGTCGAGGATCGCCGTCCGGAGCGACTCGTAGGCGCGGTCACGCGCCAGCACACGTGTCTGCCGGACCTCCGACACCCCCGGGACGGGCATCTCCCCCACCTTCTCTCGCGCGCACGCGAGTTGCTCCGACTCCGATCGTAACGGTAGGGGCGGAGGGGTGGAACTGGAGCCTGGATTAAAGTTCCAATCTCGACGTATACTCGCGGCAGGAAGACGATTCCGACGTTTCAACCCCCAGGGAGGGCCCGCCCCCAGTGGTCCCTCCGCCCGACGGGCTCCCGCATTCGGGTGTCGGGTGCCCGTCGAGGGGTCCTGCGTTTCGGGTACGCAGGACCCCTCAAACTTTCCCCGACGCCGGCCCGGCCGAATGGAGGAGGTTCCCGCGATGGGATCCGCGGTCGACCAGCCATCGCCGACGTACTTCGAGCGCCGGTTCCGCTCGCGCGACCGCGACGAGACGCAGGCGTACCTGGCCGGCCAGTACGGCCGTGTCCTCCTCGGCCGTCGCTTCTCCGGCTACGCCGAGCACGTGGTCGGCGACGGTCGCTTCCTCCTGGCCGACGCCGTGATGCTCGGCGAGCTGCGCTGCGTGGTCGACCCGGACGTCCTCCTCATCTCGACCGGCACGCCGGGCAGTGGCTGGGAGGTCGGCGACGAGACCGGCAGTTTCGCGGCCGACCCGGTGATCTTCCAGCCGGGCGAGCAGTCCGTGCACAGGATGTCCGACCTGCAGGGTCGCGCCGTCGCGTTCCGCGTGCCCGACCTGACCCGCACGGCCCGGCTGCTCTACGCGCAGGACGACCTGGAGCTCCGCTTCGACGGTCCCCGTCCGGTCAACGCCCGACGCGCCGCCTACTGGCTGGCGACCCTGGAGGTCGCCAGGCGCGAGTGGAGGACCGGCGCGCTCACGAACGACACGGTGCGCGCGACCACCTACCGTCAGCTCGCCGTCTCAGCGCTGGAGACCTTCCGGCTGGTGGCGGACCGGCGCGAGCTCCGCATGTCCGCCGAGCGCCGGGCGCGCGTGTTCCACGTCGGCGCACGGTACCTCCGCGACCACGCGGCGCTGCCGATCACGATCGAGGACGCCGCCCACGCCGCCGGCGCGTCCACCGGAGAGCTCGTGCTCGCCTTCCGCTCCCAGCAGGACGGCCTCGGACCCACCACCTACCTGCGGCGATCCCGGCTGAACGGCGCGCACGACCAGCTCACCAGCACGCCCATCACGGTGCGCGCGGCCGCGGAGCTGTGGGGCTTCTCGTCGGAGGAGGTCTTCGTGCGCCACTACCGCACGGAGTTCGGCGCGGACCCGGTCGGCTCCGACGCCTAGGCGGAGGCAGGCGGCCGCTGGGCCGGCGGGTGTCAGCCCGCCCGGTACAGGTCCGCCTCGAACCGGTACGCGTCCCCGCGGTAGGTGTTCAACCCCAGCAGCACCGGCCCGCCCGCCCGCTCGTACGCGATCTCGCGCCCGATCAGCACAGGGCTCCCCGCCGAGATGTGCAGCAGCCCGGCGATGTCCGGCGTCGCCGCGTCGGCCTGGACGCTGTACGCGCTGCGGTAGATGTCGACCGAGCACAGCGTCTGCAGCGACTCGTACAGTGACGCGTCGGTGAGGTCGGCCTCCACCAGCGGCGCGGCGACCGAGAGCGGGATGACGTTGGTGTCCACGCAGATCGGCGTGGAGTTCATCCCGCGCAGGCGCACCAGCACGAGCACGTCGGCGCCGGCGACGATGCCGAGCCGTTCCGCCTCGTCGATGGTGGCCGACCGGACGCTCTTCTCGAGCACCTGTGCCGTCGGCGTGTGGCCGCGCAGCCGGGCCATCTCGCTGAAGCTCTGCAGCGTGCTCGGCGGCTCCCCGACCGTCGGGCTGGGGACGAACCAGCCGCGCTGGGCCGAGCGCGCGATGCGGCCCTGGCGCTCCAGGTCCTCCAGGGCCGTGCGGATGGTGCTGCGGCTGACATGGAGGCCCTCGGCCAGCTGCCGTTCGCCGGGCAGCCGGGTGCCGGGCGGGTACACGCCGTGGTTCAGGGACGTGTTCAGGTCGCGGGTGACGCGCTCTGCGATCGTCGGAGTCTTCACAGGAAGTGACCATACCAGTTCGACCGATGGCTGTTAATACGTTCTCGAATGGACTATCTGGTTTGGTTATGGTTACGGTTGGTTCCGCGCCGGTCATCGGCGCCACCCCCATGCTCACGAGTTAAAGGAGACTCGCATGAAAAAGAGGCACCTCGTAGGAGCCCTCGCGCTCACCGCTGGACTGGCCCTCGGCCTGACAGCGTGCGCACCAGGAGGCTCCAGCGCTGCGGGCTCTTCGCACGCCGTCTCGAAGGATGTTTCCGGCAAGCCCGTCACCCTCAAGATCCTCGACTTCTGGCAGGGCGACGAGGGCAAGTGGATGGACTCGGTCGTCTCGGCCTTCGAGAAGCAGCACCCGAACATCACCATCAAGCGCACCACGCAGGACTGGGGCCAGGTGATGAACACCCTCAACCTGCGTCTCGCGGACCCGAACGGTCCCGACATCGCGCTCGTCAACAACGGCTGGCAGTCGATGGGCACGCTCGCCAAGGGCGGCCGCATCCTCAACCTGGACGCCTACTCCGACCTGTACGGCTGGAAGAAGGAGATCCCGGACACGATCGCCCGCCAGCTCGAGTTCACCCCGGACGGCAAGCAGATGGGCACCGGCTCGCTGTACGCCACCCCCGCGGCGCGCTCGTCGCTGATCGGCCTGTACTACAACAAGGAGATCCTCGACAAGCTTGGGCTCCCGGTGCCGAAGACGCTCGCCGACTTCGAGAAGGACGCGGCAGCGGTCAAGGCCGCCGGCATCACCCCGATCGCGTACGGCTCGCAGGACAAGGGCTCGGCGACCTCGATCCTCTTCGCGACCCAGGACCTGTATGCGACCTCCGCCAACATCGGTGACTTCGTCTACTCCAGCGGCAAGGTCCCGATCACCTCGACCGGTATCGTCGACGCCGCCAAGGACGTCAAGAAGTGGGCCGACGACGGCTGGTTCACCGCCAACTACCCCGGCGTCCAGTACGCCGACGCGCAGGCCGAGTTCCTGGGCGGCAAGGCGGCCTTCCGCTTCGAGTACACCGGCTCGCTCGGCTTCTCGGACGCGCAGAAGCAGACCATGGGCTACGTGCAGCTCCCGCAGGTGCAGGGCGGCAAGGTGGTCGGCACGGGCTCGACCGCGGCCAACCTGTCCATCTCGGCCAAGTCGAAGCACCCGGACGCCGCGGCGGCCTTCCTCGACTTCATGGCGTCGAAGACGGCGGCCCAGCAGGCAGTCGACCACGGCTTCCTCCCGCTGCTGCACTCGGGCCTCAGCACCCCGAGCGGCAACCCGGAGCTCTCCACCGAGATCTCGGCGCAGCAGAAGCTCGACACCGGCAACGGTTACGTGCCCTACTTCGACTGGTCGACCCCGACGATGATCGACACGATCGGCGGACAGCTCCAGCAGCTCTACGCCGGCCAGGTCACGCCCGACCAGCTCGCGGCGGCCGGTCAGAAGGACTACGACGCCTTCCAGGCCACGCGGAAGCAGGGCTGACGGGATGACCTCGTCCCAGGTGGTGCAGCGGCCGGAAGCTCCGGCCGCTGCACCGGCGGCCCCCGGCCGCACCGCGCCGAAGAAGGCTCCGCGGCGTGCGGTCTCGCCGCGCGTCCGCCGCCGCCACTGGCTCGGTCTGGCGTTCGCGGCGCCCGGCCTGCTGTTCTACGGCTTCGTGGTGATCATCCCGATCCTGCAGAGCCTCAACTACTCGTTCTACCGCTGGGACGGCGTGACCACCGCCACGTGGGTCGGCCTCAGCAACTACGTCTCCTTCTTCACCGACCCCGCCCTGGTCGAGTCGCTCGGCCACGTGCTCGTGCTGGTCGTCTTCTTCGCCATCCTGCCGATCGTGCTCGGGCTCCTCTCGGCCGCGCTGCTCGGCCGCGGCAAGCTGCGCGGCGGCGGGGTGTACCGCTGGCTGCTGTTCCTGCCGCAGGTACTGACCAGCGTCGTCGTCGCGGTGATCTGGAAGCGTATCTACGGGCCGGACGGCCCCCTCAACGAGGCGCTGCGCGCCGTGGGCCTCGGCGACCTGGCCAAGAACTGGCTCGGCGACTTCAACTGGGCGCTGCCCGCGCTCGGCGTCATCGGCACCTGGACGGCGCTCGGCCTCTGCATGGTGCTGTTCGTCGCCGGGGTCGCGGCCATCCCGACCGAGCTCTACGAGGCGGCTCGCATCGACGGCGCCGGCCCGATCCGCGAGTTCTTCTCGATCACCCTCCCGAGCCTCCGCGGCCAGGTGGCGGTCGCGCTCACGCTCACCGTGACGGGAGCGCTCCGGGCGTTCGACCTGGTGTGGATCACCACGCAGGGCGGCCCGGGCACCTCCACGACCACGCCGGCGCTGATCCTCTACCGCAAGGCGTTCCTCAACCCCGATGTGGGCATGGCCGCGGCCATCGGCATCGTCATCGCGATCGTCTGCCTGGGCGTCGCGCTCTTCATCACCCGACTCTCCGAGGAGAAGGACGCATGATCTCGCGCACCGAGCGCACGCTCAACCACGCCATCCTCGCGTTCGTCACGATCCTCGTGCTCTTCCCGGTCGTCTGGTTCGTGTTCACGGCGCTCAGCCCGAGCCGGAGCGGTCAGATCGACCTGCTGAACCTGCACTTCGAGAACTTCGTCACCGCCTGGAACGTGGGCAACTTCGGGTCGGCCATGATCGCGTCGGCCGTCATCACGATCGGCGCCGTGCTCGGCCAGACCCTGATCGCCATCCTCTCCGGCTTCGCGTTCGGCGTGCTCGGCGTCGTCGGGCAGAAGGTCCTCTTCCCGCTCATCCTGTTCGGGCTGATGATCTCGGCCGAAGTCTTCATCATCCCGCTGTACTACACGTTCCAGTCGCTCGGGCTCACGAACTCGTGGCTGGGCCTGATCATCATCCAGATCGGGATGGGCGTGCCGTTCGGCGTCTTCTGGATGCGGGCGACCTTCCGGGCCGTCCCGAAGTCGCTCATCGAGGCGGCGGAGATGGACGGCGCGCGGAGCTGGCGGATGCTGTGGCAGATCCTGCTGCCGATCTCGCGGCCCGCGGTGCTCACGCTCGCGCTGCTGTCGTTCATGTGGACGTGGAACGACTTCTTCCTCTCGCTGGTCTTCATCGCCGACCCGACCATCCAGCCCGCGACGCTGGCGCTCGGCGTCTTCCAGGGCCAGCACACCCTCGACGTCAACATGCTCGCGGCCGGATCGCTCATCGTGGCGCTGCCCGTGCTGATCCTCTACGCGTTCTTCCAGCGCCACTTCATCCGCGGCGTGCTCAACGGCGCGCTCAAAGAGTGACCTGGGCTCGCGCCCTCTTCCCGCACTGCACCAGAAGCAACAAAGGAGTACCCATGCGCATCGCGCCCGAAATCCTCGACACGGCCGACGACGTCGGCCGCGAGGCCGCCGTCCAGCTCGCCGACGGGATCGCCCGGGCGGCGGCCGAGGGACGGACCTTCGTCCTCGGCTGCCCCAGCGGACGCAGCCCGATCGCCACCTACGCGAACCTCGCGACGCTCGTCGCCGAGCGAGACCTCGACCTCTCCCGCGTCGTCGTCGCTCTGATGGACGAGTACGTGGAGGAGGCCGGCGACGGCTACCGCGCGATCGACGCCGACCTCCCGCACAGCTGCGTCGGCTTCGGGAGGCGTGAGATCCTCGGCCTCCTCAATGCCGCGGCGACGCCGGGCCACCGCATCCCGGAGGCCAACCTCTGGCACCCGGACCCGGCCGCGCCCGCCGGAGAGTACGACCGCGCGCTCGCCGAGGCCGGCGGGATCGACGTCTTCCTGCTCGCCTCGGGCGCGTCGGACGGCCACGTCGCCCTCAACCCCGTCGGCGCCGCCGCCGATACCGTGACGCGCGTCGTGCCGCTCGGCGAGGACACCCGCCGCGACAACCTCGGCACCTTCCCGACGCTGCGCAGCCTGGACGAGGCGCCGCGCTTCGGCGTGACCGTCGGCATCGCGACCATCCGGGAGCTCTCCCGTTCGGTCGTCATGGTCGTCACCGGCGAGCACAAGCAGGACACCGTGCGCCGGCTCGCCGCCGCGGACTCGTACGAGCCCGACTGGCCCGCGACCATCCTCTCCGAATGCTCCGACGCGCGCTTCCTCGTGGACCGCAGCGCCGCCGAGCTGCTCCAGACCACCCGCTGACCTCCATCGCCGACCCCGGCTGACCCCACCAGCCGGCGCCCGACCAGAAAGGCACCACCCACACCCATGGCTTCCATCAAGCTCGTCTACATCGGCGGGGGATCGTCCCGCGGCGCGGGGACCATCGCGTCCATCCTCGAGCACGGCGAGGAGTTCAACGGCTCGGAGATCGTCATCCAGGACGTCGATCCGGCGCGCCTGAAGGCCGTCGAGACCATCGGCCAGAAGATCGCGGAGTCCAAGGGCCTCGACATCACCATCACGTCGACCACCGACCGCCGCGCGGCGCTGACCGACGCGGACGCGGTGCTGTCGAGCTTCCGCCCCGGCAACTTCGCCGCCCGCGCGCTGGACGAGCGCATCCCGCTCAAGCACGGCGTGATCGGCCAGGAGACCCAGGGCCCCGGCGGGTTCTTCATGTCGCTGCGGTCGATCCACATCTACGAGGACATCATCCGCGACCTCGACGCGGTCGCGCCGAAGGCGATCCTCTTCAACTACACGAACCCGGTCAACATCGTCTCGCAGGCGGTCACCCGGTTCACCGACCGGACGATCTGGTCGATGTGCGAGGGACCGATCGTCTTCCCGAAGACGGTGCTGCGGGCAGCGGGCCTCGACCCCGAGCGCGCGAACGTCGTCATGGCCGGCGTCAACCACAACGTCTGGTCGACCGAGCACACCTACGACGGCCAGGACCTCATGCCGCTGCTCGACGCCGCGTGGGAGGCCCGCAAGGACGACCCGACGCTCGGCACGCTGGAGAAGCGGATGCTGCAGCTCGCGGTCACCATGCGCTCGGTGCCGGCCGACTACTTCCAGTACTACTACTTCCGCGAGGAGATCCTCCGCGAGCTGCAGGGCGCGCGTACGACCCGCGCCGAGGACCTGCTCGCCGCGCTGCCGGGCTACTGGGAGCACTACGACGAGCAGTCGCAGGCGGCCGTCCCCGAGCTGGACCCGCGCCGCTCGCGCGGCGGCATCCACGAGCTGGAGCTCGCCATCGACGTGATGAGCTCGTACTACAACGACGCTCCCGCCCGGCTGCCTGTCAACCTCCCGAACACCGGCGGCGTTCTGCCCGGCTTCGACGAGGATGTCGTCGTGGAGATGTGGTGCGATGTCGACGGCTCCGGCGTGAAGCCGCTGCCGCAGAAGCCGCTGCCGCACGCGGTCCGCGGGCTCGTGCAGCAGCTCGCGGAGTACCAGTACCTCGCTGCGGAGGCGGCGTGGAAGGGCACGCGGGCCGACGGCATCCGCGCGCTCGCCGCGAACCCGATGGTGCCGACCCTGCGGGTCGCGGAGGAGCTGTACGACGAGATGGCGTACGCGCACCGCGCATACCTGCCCGAGCGCCTGCTCCGCTGAGCATGGCGGTGCGTGCGGAGTCCGGGCCGCTCTACCTCGCGGTCGACGCGGGCAACTCCAAGACGGTCGCGCTGGTGGTCGACGGCTCGGGCATCGTGCTCGGCCGCGGCCGCGGCGGCCGCGGCGACATCTACGGGGCCGAGCGCATCGAAGTGGCCGAGGAGGCCGTCTTCGGCGCGGTGGAGGCGGCGCTCGCCGAGGCGGGCGCCGCGGTCACGGACATCCGGTCCGCGGCCTTCCGCCTCGCCGGGGTCGACTACCCGGAGGACGCGTCGTTCTGGGAGGAGCGCATCGCCGACCGGCTCGCCGGGATGGGCGGCTGGAGCGTCAAGAACGACGGGTTCGCCTCCCTGCGGCTGATCGACGGCACTGGCGTCGGGCTGTCGATCACGGTCGGCACCGGGCCCGCGGTCGCTGCGCGGTCGGCCGACGGGCGCGAGCAGTGCTCGGGCTGGTACGTCTTCGACGACCTCGGTGGCCAGGGCCTCGGCAACAGCGCGCTCAAGGCGGCGTGCCGCGAGTGGATGGGCCTGGGACCGGCGACGCGGCTCACAGAGGCGCTCTGCGCTCAGTACGGCGTGGCCGACCCGGGAGAGCTGCGGCACGTGTTCACCCGCCGCTTCGGCGCGTTGCCGGGGACCGAACTGTGGAAGTCCTCCCGGATCGTGCTCGCGCTGGCGGGGGAGGGCGACGCGGTCGCCCAGCGGATCGTCGACGACCAGGCCGAGGCGTTCGTGCGCTACGCGCAGTGGTGCGCCCGGCGCGTCGGCGCGGACCTCGCGGCCGGTGACCTCCCGGTGCTGCTCAACGGGTCGGTCGCGACCTCCGAGCACCCCTCGATGCGCGACGCGATCACCGCGGAGCTGGCCCGGGTCGCTCCGGCCGCACGCGTCACGGTGGCGTCGGACTCACCGCTGCACGGCGTGGTGCTCGACGCGCTGGCCGAGGGTGGCGTGGCCGTCACCCCCGAGCTGATCGCACGCCTCCGGCAGGAGCATCCCGAGGCCTTCCTCGCGACCTGACGCGCTCTTTCTTCACTGACCTGGTTCCCGAAAGGCCCCACCCTCATGCAGACCCCTCCGTTCGTCGTGGACGACGTCCTCGCTGCCCTCACCCTGGAGGAGAAGGCGTCGCTGCTCTCCGGCGTCGACGACTGGTTCACCCAGGCGATCGACCGGCCGGGGCTGCCCGCGCCGGTCCCCGCGATCGAGGTCGGCGACGGCCCGCACGGGCTCCGCAAGGAGACCGGCGTGGACATGGTGTGGGTGCCGGCGACCGGGTTCCCGACCGCCTCCGCGATGGGCGCGTCCTGGGACCGCGACCTGATGCGCCGGGTCGCCGCCGCCATCGGCGCCGAGGCGCGGGCGGAGGGCGTGCAGGTCGTGCTCGGCCCTGGCGTCAACATGAAGCGCTCGCCGCTCTGCGGGCGCAACTTCGAGTACTTCTCCGAGGACCCGCTGCACGCGGGCGAGCTCGGCGTCGCCTACGTCGAGGGCCTCCAGTCGGCCGGGGTCGGGGCGTCGCTCAAGCACTTCGCGGCCAACAACCAGGAGATCGAGCGCACCCGGATCTCGGTCGTGGCCGACGAGCGGACGCTGCGCGAGACGTACCTCCCTGCGTTCGAGCGCGTCGTCCGTAAGGCCGAGCCGTGGACCGTGATGTGCTCGTACAACCGGCTGTTCGGCGTCCACGCGTCGCAGAACCGCTGGCTGCTGACGGAGGTGCTGCGAGAGGACTGGGGCTACACGGGCGCCGTCGTCTCGGACTGGGACGCCGTGCACGACCGGGTGGCCGCGCTGCGGGCCGGGCTCGACCTGGAGATGCCGGGCACCCACGGCCGGACGGTCGCCGAGGTCGTGGCGGCGGTCCGCGCCGGCGAGCTCGATGAGTCCGTTGTGGATGCGTCCGCCCGGCGCGTGCTGGAGCTGGTGGCCCGAACCTATCCCGGCGCCGACCTGGTGAACGGGCCCGTCATGGACCTCGGTCACGCGGCGGGGGACCGGCTCACCCCGGCCCAGCTCCACCTCCTGGACGCCGACGCGCATCACGCGCTCGCCCGGGAGGCCGCGGCCGCGTGCATCACCCTGCTGCGCAACGAGGTCGCGGGGGGTTCTTGGCCGGTGCTCCCCTTGGCGGAATCCGGCGGCACGATCGCGGTTGTCGGTGCGTTCGCCGAGCACGCCCGCATCCAGGGCGGAGGGTCGTCCGGCGTCGATCCGACCCGAGTGAACGCGCCGCTCGACGCCCTTCGCGCCATCGCGGGGGAGCGCGTGGTCTACGCCCCCGGATACATCGACATCCCCAAGAACGCTTACCAGGACGACAACGCGGCGGTGTTCGCCGCGCACGGGGTCACCGCAGAGTCGGATCGCCCGGCCGTGGCGCGGCGCTCCGAGTACCTCGTCGAGGAGCTGCGGATCGCCGAGTCGGTGCAGCGCCTGCGTCGCGGCCCGCTCTCCGACACAGCCCGACGGCTCATCGACGAGGCGGTCGCCGTCGCTGAGACTGCGGAGTCGATCGTCGTGTTCGCCGGCCTCCCGCTCTCGCACGAGCAGGAGGCCAACGACCGGTTCACCCTCGACCTCCCCGCCGACCAGGTCGCCCTGATCGACGCCTTGGCTGACCTCCGCGAGCGCACCGGCGCCACCCTCACGGTCGTCCTGTCCAACGGCTCTCCCGTGACGATGGACCCGTGGCACGACCGCGTCGACGCGATCGTGGAGGCCTGGCTCGGCGGCCAAGCCGTCGGTTCGGCGGTCGCCGACGTGCTCTTCGGCCGGGTCAACCCGTCCGGGAAGATCGCGGAGACCTTCCCGCTGGCCATCGAGGACACCCCCGGCTTCCCGAACTGGAACGGCGAACGCGGCACGGTCGTCTACGGCGAGGGCGTCTTCATCGGCTACCGCTGGTACGACGCCCTCGGGCGGGCGGTGCGCTACCCGTTCGGGCACGGGCTCTCGTACACGGTGTTCGCCTACTCCGACCTCCGGGTGGAGGTCGTCGACGCCGCAGCGGGTCGCGTGTCTGTGACCTGTACGGTCGCCAACATCGGTGCGGTCCCGGGCGCCGAGGTAGTACAGCTCTACGTCGGCGACCCCGAGGCGGAGGTTCACCGACCGCTGCGCGAGCTCCGCGGCTTCGAGAAGGTCGCGCTCGAACCCCGCGAGACGGCGACGGTGTCG
This sequence comes from Leifsonia sp. EB41, assembly GCF_041262565.1. NCBI lineage: Bacteria > Bacillati > Actinomycetota > Actinomycetes > Micrococcales > Microbacteriaceae > Leifsonia > Leifsonia sp. EB41. The sequence goes on from NZ_JBGCCJ010000001.1 coordinate 2,625,975, forward strand.
TTCGACCTGGAGAGCCGGGACTTCGCCTACTGGGATGCAGCGTCCACCCGGCCCGACGGCCGCTCGGGCCTGTGGCGGCGCGAGGGCGGCGGCTTCACGATCGAGGTCGGCGCGTCGTCGCGGGACATCCGGCTGTCCGCCGTGATCGAACTCCCGGACGACCCGTCGATCCCGCCGCTGGTGCGCGACTCGGACCTGCGCGGGGCCGAGGAGGGCGGCGCGCCGACGTCGCGGTTCGTGTCGGGGCACGCGGGGTGAGGCGCTGACCCGGGCTCAGCCCGGCTCCTCCTCCGACTCCAGCGTCTCGTCCGCGTCCACCGCCGTGTCGTCGGTCTCGGTCGCCTCGATCGCTGCCTCCGCCTGAGCCCGCTCCTGGGCCTCGGCCGCGGCCTCCCGCCTGCGTTCGTGTCTGCTCATACGCTCTAGTGTCGCTCGGGAGGCCCTCCTGCGCCTACGTTGGAGGGGATGAACGCCGACACCACCATCCCCGACGCCTACTTCGTGCAGCGGAGCGAGAACGTCTTCACCCCCACCCCGCGCGCCGGCGGCGCGTGGGCCGACGACGAGATGCACTTCAGCCCGCTCGGCGGCCTGATCACGCACACGATCCTGCGCCACGCCGCCGAAGCGAGCGCCTCGCTCCAGCTCGCCCGGATCAGCTTCGACATCCTCGGCTTCCTCGCCCTGGACGAGGTCTCGCTCTCGGTCGAGACGATCCGCCCCGGCCGCACGATCGAGCTGGTGGAGGCCACCGCCGTCATCCGCGGCCGCACCGCCGTCAAGGCGCGCGCCTGGCTGCTCGCCGACTTCGACACCGCCGAGGTGGCAGGTGGCGCCGCCGGCCCGCTGCCGTCGCCCGAGTCGGCGACGCCGTGGTCGATGATGGAGGCCTGGCAGGGCGGCTACGTCGCCTCCCTCGACACCCGCGCGGTGCACTCCCCGGAGGCGGGCCGCGCGACCGTCTGGCTGTCGACCGGCTGCGCGCTCATCGAGGGCGTGGAGGTCGACCCGGTGACGGCCTGGATCACGCTGGTCGACACCGCGAACGGCGTCGCGGTACGCGAGCACCCGACGCGGTGGATGTTCCCGAACGTGGACCTGACCATCCACCTCCACCGCGCGCCGAGCGGCGGCTGGCTCGGTCTCGACACGGAGGTCGTCTTCGGGACGACGGGCCTCGGGATCACGCGCTCGGTGCTGCACGACTTGGCGGGGGCGGTGGGGTTCGCGGAGCAGTCGCTGACGGTGCGGCGGTTGACGGAGTAGAGGCGGCCCTCTGCCTGGGTCAGTAGGTCAGCCAGAGCTTGTCGACCGGGATGACGTGGAGGCGGTCCTCGTAGGTGTAGGAACGCTCCCCGAGATAGAGGGCCACTCCGGCGACGAAACGGTCTCCCAGCCGAAGTCTGTTTCAGATTTTCGAGCCAGTCTATTTTTGATTTTCGAGCCAATCTGTTTGAGGTTTTCGAGGCTCTCTGTTTGAGATTTTCGAGGAGTCCCGCTCGAGGTCTTCGCGTATGGCGGGGGTTCGAGGCCATGGTGCAAAATCACCCCTTGACGCCGCACTTGTTTTTTGCAAGTATCAACACATCAACAGCGGACCATGACAAGGGAGACCACGATGACCGCCATGTTCGTCAACCTGCCCGTGACCGATCTGGAGCGCGCCAAGGCGTTCTACTCGGCCGTCGGCTTCACCATCAACCCGCTCTTCACCGACCACAACGCCGCGTGCGTCGTCGTCGAGGAGGACCACAACTACTTCATGATCGTCACGCGCGACTTCTTCCAGAGCTTCACCGACCTCCCGGTCGGCGAGCCCACGAAGAACGTGTCCGCGTCCACCTCCGTCATGCTCGACAGCCGCGAGATCGTCGACGCCACCGTCGCGGACGGCCTGGCAGCGGGGGGCACCGAGACCAAGGAGCCGGCGGATTACGGCTTCATGTACCAGCGCCAGCTCACCGACCCGGACGGCAACATCCTCGAGTTCGGCTGGATGGACCCGGTCGCCGCCGCCAAGGGCCCCGAGGCGTACCTGAGCCAGCAGGCCTGAGGTCGATGGTCGCGCGCGACTACGGGCAGTACGACGGGATCACCCAGGCCCTGGAGCTGGTGGGGGAGCGCTGGGCGCTGCTGATCGTCCGCGACCTGCTCGTCGGGCCGCGCCGCTACGGCGAACTCGCCGCGGGGCTTCCCCGCATCCCGAGCAACATCCTGGCGGCGCGGCTCAAGGAGCTGCAGGCGGCCGGCATCATCCGCCGGGCGCCGCGCTCACGCATCATCCTCTACGAGCTCACGCCGTACGGGCGGGAGCTCGAACCGGTCGTGCTCGCGTTCGGCGCCTGGGGGTTCAAGGCGCTCGGCGATCCGCGGGACGAGCAGATCATCACCCCGGACTCGATGACGATGTCGCTGCGCACGGCGTTCCAGCCTGCCGTGGCCGCCGAGCTTCCTGCCACGGCCTACGGCGCGCGGTTCGGGGACGACGGCCTCCTTATCCACGTGGAGGGGCCGCGCCTGGTCGTCGCCCGCGGCGACGGGCCCGCCGACCTGGCGTTCGCGAGCGGCCCCGGTATCCGCCGGCTCATCTCGGGCGAGCTCACGCCGGAGGCCGCCATCGATGCCGGGGTGGTGGAGGTCCTGCGCGGCCCCCGCACGCTCCTCACGCGCTTCGCCACCACCTTCCACCTCGCCGCCTGACCCCGCGCGCAGCTGCCGAGGGGCACGTTGTTGTCACTTTTCGCGCCGAAAAGTGACAACGACGTGCCCCTCGGAGGGAAGTCGGAGGCGGGAGAGGTTCAGGGGAGGACGCGGTAGCCGAGCAGGACGTAGCCGGTGGAGGAGACGCCGCTCGCGATGGTCTCGAACCGCAGCGCGGGCACGCCCTCCAGGAGCCGCCGGCCGCCCTCCGCGACGCCGGGCGCGATCACGAGTCGCAGCTCGTCCACGACGCCTCCGGCCAGCAGCGCCTGGGCGACCGAGATGCTGGCGTGCACGCCGATGTCGCCGCCGTCGCCCTCCTTCAGCCGCCGCGCGAACTCCACGATGTCGCCGTCCACCGCCTCCGCGCCGGGCCACGCAGGCTCCAGCGGCGCCGACGTCGCGACGTACTTGGTCACCCCGTTGATGAAGGCCGAGAACGGCTGGATGTCCTTGCCCGGCCAGAACCGCGCCCACTCGTCGTAGCTGCGGCGGCCCAGGATGACGGCGTCCTGCGACCCGATCACCGCGCCCAGGTTCGCGTCCATGTCCTCGTCCCAGTCCGGGATGAAGGCGTCAGGGTCCTCCGCGACCCCGTCCAACGACACCAGTTCGTAGACCACGATCTTCCGCATGCGCACCCTCCTGTCGAACGGGGCACTGTGCAGCGCCCCGCGCATCCGCTTGTATAGAACCTAGGCCGACCGAGAGGATCCGCAATGACCGACCCCGTCGTCTCGTACGATCTGCTCACCACCCAGCTGCTGCAGGACCCCGACCTCGACGTGTCGGAGACCGCCACCGGGCTGCACGTGCGCGGGGCGCTGTTCGCCTACCTCGACGACGGCGAGCTCGTCGTCGACCTGCCGGAGGCGCGCGCCCGCGACCTCGTCGGGCGGGAGGTGGCCGCGCCGGTCGCGGCCGGGCGAGCGGAGGCGAAGGGGGTCTGGGTCAGCGTCGCCGACGCGGACGACTGGCCGGAGCTCGCGGCGGAGGCGCACCAGTTCGTCGGTGAGCCCGCCGTGGGCATGGACTCCTGAGCCCGGACGCTCAGGCCGCGCGACGCCGGCGTGCCCGACGCGGTTGCTGCCGCGCGGTCGCCAACTCGGTGACCCGGGCGGTGCTGCGCACGGCCGCACCCCTCGCCTCTACCAGCACGAGCGGCACGCAGGCGCGCTCCCGCACCCAGACGGCGGTTCGGTTCAGCGGCGGACGGCTCACGTCGTGAGACGGTAGTAGGACGTCGGCGGGAGGTCAACCCGCCCGGCCGCGATTTCACCTGCGCTTAACCCGCGGCTCAGGCCAGGAACGCCTCCACCCGGTCGGGCCAGGTGTCCGCGTCCGCGGCGTTCTCCGCGACGAAGAGCTCCGATCCGGGGATCAACTCATGCAGCCGGTCGGCGCTCGACAGCGGGTGGCCCGGATCCCCGGCCCAGGGGAGCAGGAGCACCGGCATCCGCAGCGCGGCCACTTGTTCCGGGCTCGGCAGGTCGGACAGCGCCGCTCCGCGCAGCACGGCCGGCGCGGTCGCGGGCTGGAGCTGCGGTTCCAGCGTGAGCCCGCGTTCGGCGAGCACCGGAGGCATCGCCAGCGTGGAGGCCGCCATCAGCTCCAGGAGCGCGTCCCAGCCGTGCGCCTCCAGGAGGTCGGCCATCTGCCCGTAGATCACGGCCTGCGCCGCGCGCGTCTCCCACGCGGTCGGCGGCAGCGCGAGCACGAGGCGGCGGAAGCGCTCCGGATGCCGGACCGCTGCGGTGAGGATCGTGCCGGTGCCCATCGAGATCCCCACGGCGTCCACCGGCTCGGTCGCGCCCACGGCGTCGAGCAGCGCCAGCAGATCGTCGGCGAGCACCGTCCAGCGGTAGCGCTCCGCGTCGTCCGGCCCGGCGGAGCGGCCGTGGCCGGCGGCGTCGTAGCGGACCAGGCGGCGGCCGCGCGCGGCGAGCGGCCGCAGGTCGAGCAGTGCCAGCTCGGCGTCTCGGCTGGAGGTGAGCCCGTGCGCCTGCAGGACGGTCGGGCCGTCGCCCGCGACGTCGTAGCTGAGGGTCGCACCCTCCCGGGTGAGCGTGAGGTCGGCCATGGCCGCTCCTTCCTGCGCGCGCCCGGTTCAGCGGGGCGCGCGTCGGTCGTCATGGTATTCCCGGCGGCTGACGCCGCCAGTGGTGCGGCGGCCGCCCGCGCGCCGCACAATGTACGCATGCAGCAGCGCATCAGCAGGCTGACGACCGAGGGCGGCGCCGAGCTGGCGATCGCGACGGCCGGTGCCGGCCGCCCGCTGCTGTACGTGTCGGGATGGGTGAGCCATCTGCAGCTGAGCTGGGAGATCCCGGAGGAGCGCGCCTACCTGGAGGGTCTGGCGCAGGGCTGCCTGCTGGTGCGGTACGACCGCGCGGGGTGCGGGCTGTCCTCTCCGTCGGACCGACAGCCGTCGCTCGCGTTCGAGCTGGAGGAGCTGGATGCCGTGGCCGCGGGGGTCGGCCCGGCGCCGTTCGACCTGATGGGGTCGTCGATGGGCGCGCCGATCGCGGTCGCGTGGGCGGCGGCGCACCCGGAACGGGTCAGGCGGCTGGTGCTCTACGGGGGCTGGCGGTCGGGCGCCGAGCTGTCGCCGCCGAGCGCACGCGATCACATCCTCGCGCTGGTGGAGTCGCACTGGGGCCTCGGCTCCGACGTCCTCACCGACATCTTCGCGCCGGACGCCCACGCCACGACGCGCGAGGAGTTCGGACGGTATCAGCGCGCCTCGTCGGACGCAGCGACGGCCAGGGCGCTGCTGGACCTCAGCTACCGGCTCGACGTCGGCGACCTCCTCAGCCGGGTACGCGCACCGACCCTGGTCGTGCACCGCGACCGCGACCGCGCGGCGCCGCTCGCACAGGCGAGAGCGCTGGCGGCGGGCATCGCGGGCGCGGAGCTCGTGGTGCTCCCCGGACGGTCGCACCTGCCGTACGCCGGGGACGCCCACGCTCTGGTCACGACGATCCGCCGTTTCCTCGGCCTCCGCTCGTCGCGACGCGGAGCGGGGACGCTCACCGAGCGGCAGACGGAGGTCGCCGCGTTGATCGCCGACGGTCGCACGAACCGGGAGATCGCCGACCGCCTCGGCATCGACGAGCGGTCGGCGGAAGGCCACGTCGAGCGCATCCGGCTGCGGCTGGGCTTCCGGTCGCGCGCACAGGTGGCCGCCTGGTATGCGGCGCAAAGGGAGGGCGGGGTTCGCCGCTGAAGTTGGGTAGTTCCCCGCCTGGATCGACGCGCGGCGTCGTGGAGGCTGACCTCCATGACCCGAACCATCAGCGTCCCTCCGGCGCAACCAGCCATCGTCGGCTTCGAGCAGCACGCCCTCCGCGGCCCGTTCAACGCTGCCTTCTTCCGCGTCATGGACCCGTACATCGAGCGGAAGCTCCGGCCGCACAAGCTGCGCGCCTTCGCGGGCCTCCCGGCGGAGGTCGTCGAGCTCGGCCCCGGCGTCGGCGCGAACCTCCGCCACCTCCCGCGCGGCGCCACCCTGATCGCGGTGGAGCCGAACCGCCACATGCACGCCCGGCTGCGCGCCGCGGCCGACCGCGCGGGCGTGCGCCTCGACCTCCGCGAGCGCCTGGCCGAACGCACCGGCCTGGCGGACCAGAGCGTCGACACGGTGATCTCGTCGCTCGTACTCTGCACCGTGCAGGACCCGGACGCCGTGCTCGCCGAGGTCCGCCGCATCCTGAGACCGGGCGGCACGTTCCGGTTCGTGGAGCACGTCGCCGCGCCGGACGGGACCCGGACCCGGCGGGTCCAGCGCCTCCTGCGCCGGCCGTGGGCGTGGACGTTCGAGGGCTGCTCGTGCGAGCGCGACCTGGAGGGCGCCCTCCGCGCGTCGGGCTTCGCCCGCGTCGACGTGGAGCGCTACCGCATCCGCACGCCGTTCCTGCCGTTCAACACGCAGATCGCGGGGGTGGCGGTCACGCCACCCGAGCCCTCCGGAACGCGACTCCCGACGTGATCCCCAGCACCACGATCCCGATCGCCTCGATGATGACGGTCTCCGGGACGAGGGTGAACGTCCACACCTCCCGGATGCCGAACAGGCCCACCGTCAGCGCGAGCAGGAGGGCGGCCAGGCTGGCGATCACGAAGAGCAGGCTGAGCGTGGTGGCCAGCCGCAGCCACGCGCCGCGCAGCACCAGCATCCCGATCGCCAGCACGATGGCGGCGATGGAGTTGAGGACGAACAGCACGCCGAGCAGGCCGCCGACGCCGTCGAAGATCAGGAAGAGATGGATCCCGCCGATCAGCACGAGCACGATCGCGCTCAGGATGCGCATGAGCCACAGGGGCCCCTGGCTGCTCTCGGTCATGGCACTACCCGCTTCCGTCTCCTGGCCTCCACCGCTGAAGGCCTCACAGGGAACACGAACGAGCCTCAGTATCGGTTCAATCGGCGGCGCAGGGCTAGCATCGCAACCATGCCTCACGCGTCGGACCGGAGCCCGGGCACCGTGCGCGAGGCGGCGGGCGGGCTCGTCGCGCTGACGGTCGCGACCTTCCTCGCGGTGACGACGGAGATGCTGCCGGTCGGGCTGCTGCCGGCGATCGGCGGCGACATGCGGGTGTCCGACTCGGTCGCCGGGCTGCTGGTCACCGTCTATGCGTTCATGGTCGCGGTGCTTGCGGTGCCGCTGACGCTCTCGACCTCCCGGTTCTCGCGCAAAGGGCTGCTGCAGGCGACCCTCGTGGCGTACACGGTGAGCAACCTCGTCGTCGCGGTGGCTCCGAACTTCGGCGTGCTGGCGGCGGGGCGCGCCTTCGGCGGGATCGCGCACGCGCTGTTCTTCTCGGTCAGCATCGGGTACGCCTCCCGGCTGGTCACCTCCGCGTTCACCGGACGCGCGCTGGCGCTGGTCACCGCGGGAGCCTCGGCCGGGTTCGTGCTCGGCGTGCCGCTGTCGACCTCCCTCGGCACAGCGCTCGGCTGGCGGGCGGCGTTCGGCGTGCTGGCGGGGGTGTGCGCGATCACGGTCGTCGTCGTCGCGGTGCTGCTGCCGGCGGTCCCGGGAGGCGGGACCGGGCACACCGGGGAGGGCGCGGGCGCTCGCCGCGTGCGGCTGGGGGTCGTGTCGACGACGAACGCGGTCGTGTACCTCGGGCAGTTCACGGTCTACACGTTCGTGTCGGTGATCCTGCTAGCGACCGGGCTCCCTCTCGCCGGGGTCGGCCCGGTGCTGCTCGGGATCGGCGCGGTCGGACTCGCCGGGACATGGTTCGCGGCTGCCACCCTCGACCGGAGGCCGCGCGCGACCGTGCTGACGCTGCTCGGCGCGGTGACGGTCGGGCTGGTCGGAGTCGGGATCGCCTTCCCGGCGCTCGCCGGCGTGCTCGTGGCAGCGGTGGTGTGGGGCGCGGGCTTCGGCGGGGTGGCGTCGGTGTTCCAGACGGCGGCCATCCGCACGCGCGGCGCGACACCGGAGGTCATCGGGGCGCTCGTGAACTCCACGGCCAACATCGGGATCGGGGGAGGCGCGGCGGTCGGCGCGGCGGTCCTGGCCGGCCCGGGGCTGGGGTGGCTGCCGTTCGCGGGGGCGGCACTGGTGGTGGTGGGGCTCGTTGTCATCCTGGTGGCGCGCCGCTCCTTCCCGTCGTCGCCGGGGGAGTGAGCCCGGCCGGGCTCAGGGGCCGTAGGCCGTCAGGAAGCGGTCGCGGAAGGCGTCCATCCGCCAGACCGGCGCGCTCGGCGACGGCAGCAGCCCGGGCTGCCACCCCCACGACGCGATCCGTTGGGTGACGGCCGGGTCCTTCGCGATGATGCTGATCGGGACGTCGTGGTTGGCCCCCGGCCCGCTGACGACCGTCGCCGGCTGGTGGTCGCCGAGCACCACGAGCACCAGGTTCGGGTCGTTGTACGTGGTCAGGAAGGAGGTCAGCGCGCCCATCGTGTACTCGACCGACTGGCCGTACAGCTGCTGGACGTGGTGCGGGTCCTGCCAGACGACGCTCGGCGGGAGGCCCTCCGCCGGCTGCGGGTCGTAGACCGAGCCGTCGCCGAGCTGGTCCCAGGGCAGCAGCTTCGGCAGCGGCGTCCACGGTGTGTGCGACGAGACCAGGTCGATCTCCGCCATCAGCGGCTGGTGCGGGCCGGAGAGCTCGTGCTGCTGGAAGTACGCCAGGCTGTACTGGTCGGGTACCTGGGCATAGCTGAAGGTCGGGCCCCGGTAGCCGACGTTCGTCGCGTTGAGTTCCTGCTCGTAGTGGTAGAAGGAGGTCCCGACCGGCCACGGCTTCGAGTCGGAGGGGACATCGCTGAGGGTCCGCCAGCCGGCCTTGCGGAAGGCGGCGCTGAGCGTGAAGCGGGTGCCGGAGGTGACCTGGTCATAGCGCTGCTGGGAGTCCACCCACAGCCCGCTCTGCAGCGTGGAGTGCGCGAGCCAGCTGATCCCGCCGAACGTGGACGAGGTCAGGAAGGCGCTGCGCTCGGAGTAGCCGTGCGCGGCGAGGGCGGTGTTGCCGCTGCGGAGGACGGCGTCCACCCCCGGCGAGAAGGAGGTGCCCTGCACGGCGACCTGCCCGTAACTCTCCACGAAGACGATGACGACGTCCTTGCCCTTCAGCCCGGTGAGCAGGTCGGAGGCGGGCAGCGCCGCGTACGGGTCGCTGGACGCGGCGCGGTTGAAGACGGCCTGGTCACGCGCGGCGACCTGCACCTGGTTCACCGTGGAGGCGGCGGCGGAGAGCCCGTCCGCCGCCGCGACGGGTTGGCCGGGCACGAGCTGCGCGCCGACCAGGGCGAGGACCAGCCAGCCGGCTGTGACCGCGGACGCCGCGATCAGGCTCGGCCGGCGCCGCGGGGCGAGGACGCGCGCCAGGCGCAGCAGCGACGCGGCGACCGCGGCGACGGCCGCGACCGCGAGCAGCGCGACGAGCGCCAGGAGGGCGATCGCCCCCGCCGTCCCTGTCGAGTCGCGGACCACACCGTACCCGTCCACCAACTCGGACCAGCCCGACACCACGTCGAACGGGCGGCCGACCGTCGCCTCGAACACGCGGTCGAGCGCGGCCACGATCGTCGCGAGGACGAGCAGCAGGGCGACCAGGATCGCGAGCGTTCGGCGCGCCCACCGCCACGGGAGCAGGATGAGCACGGCCAGAGCGAGGACGCACTCCAGCGGGACGCGCACGAGGGCGAGCGCCGAGTCGGAGGCGACCAGGCCGGGGGAGAGGGAGACGACGAAGAGGGTGACGGCGGCCAGGGTGGTGGCGACGGCGCTCCAGACCCGGCGACCCCGGCGCTGACGGGTCACGGGAAGCCTCCGAACCGGTCGGACAGCGCGTAGCGGAGCAGCACGACGTCCCCGATCGGACGGGCCTCCACGAGCGCGGCGCGGCTGTCGCTCGTCCACGGGTACGCGCCCTCGCCGACGAAGCGCGGCGCGTCCCTGTCGCCGACGAAGAACGGCGCCACCGCGAGGTGCAGCTCGTCGGCCAGCCCGTCCGCGAGGAACTGGGTCAGCGTCGTCCCGCCGCCCTCCACCATCAGGCGCCGCACGCCGCGCTCGCCGAGGTCGGCGAGCAGGTCGGTCATCCGCACGTCGTCGCCGAGCGGCACGACGGTGGCGGCCTCGCCGAGGCGGTCGGTGATCCGGCTGTGCTGCGCGCGCGGGCAGTAGACGAGCTTCATGGTCTCGCCGAGGGTGAAGAAGTTCGCGTGCGGGTCGAGGTCGCCCGTGGAGGTCACGGTCGCCTTCCACGGTGTGCGGCACTTGCCGGAGGCCTCCCGCCGGTCCTGGCGCTCGGCGCTGCGGACGAGCAGCCGCGGGTTGTCGCGGCGCACCGTGCGGGCGCCGACGAGGATGACGTCGTGTCGCGCGCGGACCTCATCCACCCGGTCGAAGTCGGCCGCGTTGGAGAGCGCGAGCTTCGGCGGTCGCGCGGTGTCGAGGTAGCCGTCGAGGGAGATGGCGCAGCTCACGGTCACATACGGTCGCTCGGTCATGCCCGCATCCTCCTCCGCTGCAGCACGGCCGCGGACTGCACGATCAGCGCAGCCGGGGCGAAGCACACGAACGCCAGCACGCCGTACAGCGTGGCAGCCGAGACGCCGGCCGCGGCGCCGAAGCCCGCCATCGCGAACGCCCACCCGGCCGCGCCCTCCCGCGGACCCCAGCCGCCGAGGTTGAACGGGATGGAGGCCGCGATCAGCACCACCATCCCGAGCGCGAGCAGGCGCAGCGGCGGCACGTCAGCGCCGACGGCGACGGCCGCGATCGCGAAGGTGCCGAGGTGACACGCGCAGACGACCACGGACGCGACGACCGCCTTGACGCAGACCGACACCGAGCCGAGGCCCTCCCTGACCTCCCGCCACTCGTGCGCCAGCGCCCGCCGGACGCGCCTGCTTGCCGACGCCGTGACCGCTCCGCCGACGATCACTGCTGTGAGGGCGACGCCGAGCACCGGCAGCAGGACTCCCTCGAACTCCATCCCGACGATGCCGAGGACGACGACGGCGAGCACGAGCTGCACCGCCTGGCCGACCAGTCGCTCCAGCGCGACGGCCCGTGCCGCGGCGCCCATCCGGTCGGCGGTCCGGCCGTGATCAACCGCGCGCTGGACGTCGCCGACCACACCACCGGGCAGCACCGTGTTCACGAACTGCGAGCGGTAGTACGCGCCGATCGCCGTGGACCAGCGGATCCCGACGCCGAGCCGTCCGGCGATCAGGCGCCAGCGCCACGCGGCCGCGACCGTGGCGATCGCGGTCAGGGCGAACGCGGCGATCACCGTCGGCACGTCGAGGCTGAGGAGGCCGTGCAGGAAGGGGCCGGCGCCGACGCGGGCGACGATCGCGACCAGGATGGCGACGGGGACGAGCACGCGGAGGGTGATCCGGAGCCAGGGACGGCTGAGGACGCGGCGGAGTCCCGGCGACGTCGCCGTCGGCGTCGCCTCCTCCACCGCTGGGTTCAGCCGGACGGTCATCGCGGCCACGCCAGGACGTCGAGGTGGTACACGACGGCGGACAGCCCGCCGCGTCGCTGCTGCTCGCGGCGCAGCTCCCGGTAGCCGGCGGCCTGGTCGAGCAGCGTGCGGTCGCGGTCGACTTCCGCCTGCTCCACGGCCGCGTCCGCCCAGCCGTCGAACCACTCGCCCAGCAGCACCGGGTCGCGACGGTCGAGCCGCCACGTCGTGAGCGCCGTGCGGACGTGCCAGCCCGCGCGGGTGAAGAGCCCGCGCACGATCGGCGCGCCGAATCTCCCGAGCAGGCGGCGGCCGTCGACCTCCCGTCGCTGGTGCTCGTTGAAGGCGCGGGCGACGCGGATGTCGCGCGGGTCCCAGGGCCGCAGCTCCACGTCCCCGGTCACGCTGAGCGGCAGGAACGCGGGAGCGCCGGCGGCCAGGCACGCGTCCACGATCGCGTGCGCCTCCCGCGCGGTCACGACATCGAGGAGGGCGGAGGCCGTCACAAGGTCGGCGCCGTCGAGGTCGGCCGGCGAGAGCCGGTCGAGCGGGGTGACCCGGGAGGCGACCGCGATCGGCCGCCCGGTGCGGTCGAGTGGAGGCCGCGCCTCGGTCGCGTGGGCGGTGAGGTCGGCGTTCCAGTCGTGAAGGACCCAGCTCTGCGGCCCGGGGAGCTGCGGCGCGAGCCAGCGCATCATCGAGCCGGTGCCGCTGCCGAGGTCGTGCACGGTGACCGGTCGGGCGCGCGAGGGGACGTCGGCGCCGACGAGTGCCGCCGCCAGGCGCGCGAGCCGTCGCGACCGCGCACGCCCGTCCTCCGCCTCACGCAGCGCGAGCCAGTCGGCGCTGACCTCCAGCATTCCGGTCATGAGGGCACCGCCTCCGGGCGCAGACCCTCCACGGCGGCCTCACGCAGTGCGGAGGCGACCACCGCGATCGTGTCCTCCCAGCGCCGGCCGGGCTCCCTGGCCTCCAACGCCGCCGCCTTCAGAGTGTCCCGCCGCGCCGCGCTCGCCCACCACTGCTGCAGCACGACGCGCAGCGCCCAGGCGTCGTCCGGCGGCACGATCATCGCGGCGTCCTGGCGCGCGATCGCCTCGGGGATGCCGCCGACGCCGGTCGCGAGCACCGGGACGCCGTGCGCGATCGCCTCGGCGACGGCCATCCCGTAGCTCTCGCTGCGCGACGGCAGCACGACGAGGTCGGCCTCCCCGTACGCCTCCGAGAGGGCGCGCGAGTCCAGGACGCCCGCGAACCGGATCCGCCCGGCGAGGCCGGCGGCATCGATCACGGCGGTCAGCGCCGCGACGAAGTCCGGGTCGACCGTCAGCGAGCCGACCAGCGTGCAGGTCCAGTCGTCGCGGTCGGCGAAGCCGGCGAGGGCGCGCAGCAGGAGGTCCTGGCCCTTGTGCGGCGCGACTGCGGCGACACACAGCAGGCGGCCGCCACCCGCGGAGGCCGCCGTCGCGGGTGCGGGGTCGACGCCCGGGTGGGAGATCACGATCCGGTGCGGGTCGGCGGCGTCCTGTTCGAGGAGCTCGGAGCGGGTCCACGCGCTCGTCGCCACGATGCGGCGGACGGAGCGCAGGGCGGCCAGGTCGTCGTCGTCGAGCGTCCCGTCGCCCGAGGCCGTCGGCGCCGCGACCATGTGCGCCAGCACCACGATCCGCAGCCGCGACCGGTGCGCGACGATCGCCTCCGGCTCCCGGGACACCAGCAGTCCGTCGACCAGCGCGAGCGCCCCCTCGGGCAGCGCGGTCAGGGCGCGAGCCGTCCAGCCCGTGCCGCGGCCGGTGACCAGGAGCATGTGCACCGTCCAGCCCTCGGCCCGGAGGCCGTCACGGACGCGCTGGTCGTAGCGGTTCCCGCCGCTCACCCGCTGCGGGTCGTCGATGGTGTCCGGCACCACGAAGTACACCTCGCTCATAGCGGCCTCGAGTAGCTCGCCCACGCGATGTGGGACTCGTGGAGGGTGACGGCGATCGACGTCAGGCCGGTCGCGCGGCCGAGGGACCCGGCGGCCGCGGCGTCCGCGAGCCGGTCGGCGATCACCCGGCAGAGCACCTCCGTCGTGGTGTTCATCCCGGTGAAGGCGGGTTCGTCGTCCAGGTTGCGGTAGGTGAGCGAGCCGGTGATCTCCGCGAGCGCGGCCGTCGCCCGGCCGATGTCGACCACGATGCCGTCCTCGTCGAGCTCGTCCGCGCCGAAGGTCGCGTCCACGACGAAGGTCGCGCCGTGCAGTCGCTGCGCGGGACCGAAGGTCGCGCCGGTGAAGCTGTGGGCGACCATGAGGTGGTCGCGGACCGTGACCGTGAACGGCATCAGGCATCCCTCCAATCGATGCTGTGGCAGAGCTCGGAGCCGGGGTCGGCCGCCAGCCGTGCGAGGACCTCCGGCAGCTCCCGCCACGACGACGACCCGGTCAGGAGGGCGTCGAACGCCGGGTCCCGCAGCAGATCGAGGGCGAGCGCCAGCCGGTCGGCGTGGCTGCGCCGGTCGCGGCGGGGCGACACGCTTCCGACCTGGCTCGACCGGAGGGTGAGCCGGCGGGAGTGGAAGTCCTCCCCGAGCATCAGCGTCACCGGCCGGTCGCCGAACCAGCTCGCCTCGATCACCTCGCCGTCGGCCACGACGGTCTCGAGCGCGAGGCGCAGGCCGGCCTCCGATCCGCTGGTGTGGATGACGAGGTCGCGGTCGTGCGGGTCGGACGGGATGGCCGACGGCTCGGCGAAGTCCACGCCCAGCCGCTCGGCGACCTCCCGCCGCGACGGGTCGACGTCGATCAGCGTGACCTCCACGCCCGGGATGCCGTGTGCAAGCCGGGCGACGCAGCAGCCGATCATCCCGGCGCCGATCACCGCGATCCGGTCGCCGATCAGCGGCGCGGCATCCCACAGCACGTTGACCGCGGTCTCCACCGCTCCCGCGAGCACGGCTCGCTCGGCCGGTACGCCCTCCGGCAGCGGGAACACCGCGGCGGGCGGGACGACGAACGCCGACTGGTGCGGGAACAGCGAGAACACGGTGCGCCCGACCAGCTCGGGAGGCCCCTGCTCGACCACGCCCACGTTGAGGTAGCCGTACTTGACCGGACCGGGGAAGTCGCCCTCCTGGAACGGCGCCCGCATCCGGTCGCGCTGGCTCGGCGGCACCCGGCCGGCGAACACGGTCGCCTCGGTGCCGCGGCTCACCCCCGTGCGCAGCGTGCGGACGAGCACCTCCCCGTCGCGGGGCTCCCGCAGCGGCTCGGACCGCAGGGCGCCGACGCCGGGCTCCACGATCCAGAAGGCGGTGGCTTCTCGCATGTCCAGCTCCTCTCGCGGTGGTCGCTCGGTGGGGCGGACCCCTGTGAACCATCCGTGCACACGCTGCGTGTTAAGGCAAGATGCGGCAGCGCACGGTGCCGTTCCCCAAAGACACGAGGCTCACGTGAAAAGGGTTCAACTCGCAGCGGTCGGCTGGGCCGGCGCCGGCGTCGCGCTCGTCCTCCTCATCGGGCTGCTCACGGTCGAGTGGTGGATGACGCCGCTGCCCGCCTCGGGCTGGGCGGCGGCCGCGGCGTACCTCCTGGTCTCGAACGTGCTGCTGGTCCGCGGCCTCCAGCGCCGCCGCACGGAACGCTTCGGCCCCGCCAACATCGTCACCTCGATGCGCTCGACGCTGGTCGGGCTGGTCACGGGACTGGTGGTGGCGTCGTTCAGCGCGGCGGTGCCCGTCCCGCTGCTGGTCGGCCTGGTCATCCCGGCCCTCGCGCTCGACGCGGTCGACGGCTGGGTGGCGCGGCGCACCGCCAGCACGAGCGAGCTGGGCGCTCGGTTCGACATGGAGGTGGACGCGTTCCTGCTCCTGGTGCTCAGTGTCTACGTGGCGCCGGTGCTCGGGCTCTGGGTGCTCGCGATCGGGGTGCTGCGGTACGCGTTCGTGGTGGCGGGGTGGCTGTTGCCGTGGATGCGGGCGACGCTGCCGTACCGCTACTGGCGGAAGGTGGTGACGGCGTACGCGGGGGTGGCGCTCGCGGTGGCGTGCACGGGGGTGCTGCCCGCGGTCTCCGCGGTGCTGGTCGCGGGAGCGCTGCTGCTGCTCGGGGAGTCGTTCGGGCGGGACGTGCTGTGGTTGGTGCGGGAGCGGATGCGGGAGGGCCGCACTGTGCCGTTGGAGAGGTGACTCTTTGGCGGCCATTTCTACGAAATAAGGATGGCCATTTCTACGAGACAGTAGTGGCCATTTCTACGAAACAGTGGTGGCCATTTCTACGATCGACACGCGACGAAATCGACATTCCGCTGATACCGTAAGGGTTATGGCGCTGATCGACCGGAACGTCTTCACCTTCGCTGACTCCATTGCCGGAGCCTTCCCGGCGCTCGTCATCCAGGGTGCGCGTCAGGTAGGTAAGAGCACTCTTGCCGGCCAGCTCGCTCGCGGCAGGGATGCGCAGATCCTCACGCTCGATGACGAGCAGACCCGGGCTGCAGCGGTCGAAGACCCGACCGGTTTCGTCGAACAGAATCCTGACGGCATGCTCGTGATCGACGAGATCCAGCGGCACCCCGAGCTCACACTCGCGGTCAAAGCTTCGATCGACCGTAATCGGCGCCCTGGTCGATTCATCTTGACCGGTTCTAGCGACCTTCTCCGCTCACGACGCGCGACAGACAGTCTCGCGGGGCGCGCGATATCCGTCTCGCTGCGATCGTTCTCGCAAGGGGAACTCCACGGAAGGAGGGAGGATTTCGTCCGGGCCGCTCTCGGTAGCGCACTCAAGGCGACTGTGAAATCGGAGCTGACTCGCAACGATTATGCGCGGATGATCGCCTCTGGCGGTTATCCGGATGCGCACGACCGGACCGCCCGGCTTCGTAGCATCTGGTTCGACGGTTACGTCGATCGCCTCGTCCGTCGCGATGCTCGCGAGCTCATCAACATCACCG
This sequence comes from Leifsonia sp. EB41, assembly GCF_041262565.1. Lineage (NCBI taxonomy): Bacteria > Bacillati > Actinomycetota > Actinomycetes > Micrococcales > Microbacteriaceae > Leifsonia > Leifsonia sp. EB41. The sequence continues at coordinate 2,642,543 of NZ_JBGCCJ010000001.1, forward strand.
ACCCCCACCGGTTGAAGAGCCTGCTCCGCCTTATCGCGGCGAACCAGTCCGGCGAGCTGGTCAAAGCACGATTCGCTCAGGACGCCGCTATCCCTCCGACCTCGATCACGGCCTATCTCGACACGTTGGAGATGCTGTTCCTCGTGGATCTCCTCCAGCCCTGGTCGCCTAACCTCACCTCTCGCGAGACGGGGCGAGCGAAGGCGACGATCTCGGACTCCGGTCTCGCCTCCCGGCTGTCACGCGTGACCGAGGGCCAACTCACGCCGGTCGATGGGAGTGCACACCACATCGGCGCCCTCATGGAGGGGTTCGTCGTCGGTGAGCTCTTGAAGCAGCAGACCTGGTCCGACGAAGAGTTCGAGCTCTTCCACTACCGGACGAAGAGCGGGGTCGAAGTCGACATTGTGATCGAGTTGGCCGACGGCAGCGTGCTGGCGATCGAGGTCAAGTCTGGGAGCACCTTCAAGACCGATCATTTCCGAGGGTTGCGCTATCTGCGCGACAGGCTCGGAGATCGATTCATCGCGGGGATTGTTCTCAACACGGGTCGGACGGGGTACCGCTATTCCGACCGGCTGTGGGGTCTTCCGGTCGCTTCGTTGTGGGAGCTTCCGGTCTGACGACGGCCGCCTACCAACCTCTCTGGTCGGCGTCATCTAGGCTGGCCCTCACACCCACCCCTCCCCGAAAGGCCCCACCATGCCGAACCCCATCGGACGGGCGCTGCGCGATCGGCGTGCCGGCCACGACAAGGTCGTCTGGCTGCGGGACGGGTTGCAGGCTCCCGAGTCGTTCGTGCTGACCAGCCCGGCTTTCGCCGACGGGGCGCCCATCCCCGCGCAGTACCGCGGACGGCTGTTCGGGCAGGACCTGTCCCCGGCGCTCGAGTGGACGGCGCCGCCCGTCGCCGCCGAGGAGCTGGTGCTCATCGTGGAGGACCCGGACGCTCCGCGCGCCGAGCCCGCCCTCCACACCATCGCGCGCGGCATCGACCCGACGCTCGGCGGGCTGCCGGAGGGCGGCCTCGCGCGGAAGGCCGCAGCGCCCGGCATCGCCTACGGCCGGGGGTCGCTCGGCTCCCGCGGCTGGCACGGGCCGATGCCGGTGCCGTCGCATGGGCCCCACGCCTACGTCTTCCAGCTCTTCGCGGTGGATCGCCGGCTGGACCTCCCGGCCTCGTTCGGCCTGGACGACGTCGTGCGCGCGATGAGCGGTCACGTCATCGCCCGCGCCCGGCTCGACGGCACGTACGAGAACCCGTAACGACGAGAACGCCCCCGCCCACGAGGGGCAGGGGCGTCCGCGCTCCGACGGCTACTGGTCGTCGTGGTTGATCGATCCCGGGGCGATCCCCGGCACGTCGTCCGGACCGTAGATCTTCGCGTCACCCGGGTAGGGCGACGTCCAGTGCTTGGTCTGGTACCAGGTGTAGCGGTTCATCAGCAGCGGGTTGTCGTAGTCCGGGATGGCCGGATGGCCTGCCGTTCCGGTGAAGTGCTGCTTGCCTGCCCATTTCTGCCACTCGGCCGCGACCGACTTCTCGGACGCGGGCACGGCGGTGTCCTTCTCGGCCTGGGCATTCACCGCGGCGGCCGCGGCTCCGGTCTGGCCGAGGGTGTCGAAGCCGCACGCGGGCTTGGTCGCCACGCCTTCCGTCAGCGGGATCTGGTTGGGGACCGCGGTGTACGGCGTCAGGTCCGGCTTGTTCGTGAACGCGTCGACCATCGGGGTTGCCGCGGCGATCTTCTGGTTCAGCGGCTGGGCGCCGAGGATCTGCTCGATCGTGCGGACCATGCTGATCTGCGAGTAGTAGGTGCTCACCGTCTTGCCGTGCGCGGCGTACGGGCTGATGACCTGGATGGGCGCGCGGTGTCCGTCGACGTGGTCGGCCGAGTCCTGGCTGTCGTCCTCCGCCACGAAGATGGCCGAGTCCTTCCAGTACGGCGAGTGCGAGATCTCGTCGACGATCTTGCCGAGGGCGAGGTCGTTGTCGGCGACCATCGCCTTCGGGTCGGCGGTGCCTCCGGTGTGGTCGCTGGAGAGCCAGACCATGTTGAAGTTGGACGGCCCGTTCTTCTCGAAGTCCTGCTTCCAGGTCTCGTACCGGTAGATGTCGGGCACCGCGAGGTCGAACGGCGCCGCGTTCGGGTCGGAGATCGCGTTCAGCGACGGGATGACCGAGCCGGCGTTCCACTTGATGGACGGGTCGAAGAGCTGCGCGGCCGAACCGCCGCCCATGACGCTCGTGGCGGCGCAGTAGTACTGCTGCCAGGTCGCGCCGGCCGGCTTGCCCTCGCCGTACTCGAACTCGCCGAAGTTCTTCGCGCTCTTCCCGGCGGACTGCACCGAGTTCCAGAGGAAGCCGCTGCGCTGGTGGCCCAGCACATCCTCCTCGGTGTCATAGGAGCGGGTGTACTCTCCGGCACTGGTCTGCGTGTAGGCGGTGTTGTCGCCCTGCATCAGCCAGTTGTGGCCCTCGGCCGAGTTCGTCCCGATGTCGTACGTGTTGTCGTACAGGCCGAACTGGGAGGCGAGGGCGTGCTGGTTCGGCGTTACCGTCTGGCCGAACTGGGTCAGCGACGGGTCGCCGTTGCCCTGCTTCATGTCGCCGTAGAGCTGGTCGTAGCCGCGGTTCTCCTTGACGACGAGGAACACGTGCTTGATCGCCGACGGGTCTCCCAGCCGCTTCGGGATGGCCACCGACGCGTTATCGCTCTGGTCGCCCTGGGCCTGCTTGAGGGAGTTCTCGGTCCAGCCGTTCTGCGCGAACACCTGAGCGGTCGCCTTGCGGATCGCCTGGTCGCTCGGCAGCGCGAACTTGGTGAGCGACGCCGTGGTCGAGTGCGTGCCGTGCCCGGTCACCACCGGGACGCCCGCTCCCTTGTTGACCGTGATCCCCGGTCCGCGCGCGTCGATCCCGCGCGTGTTCGTGACGACGATCGAGCCGTTCACGGCTGCGACGTTCTCGGGGTAGTAGTCGGTCGGCAGGAGGCCGATGAGGCTCGCGGGGTCGCGCGGGTCGGCGGGGTCGACCTTGTAGACGGCGATCGCGTTGGCGTTGCCGAGGGACACCAGCAGGTGGTCGCCCTGCAGGGTGACCGCGGTCGGCTGGTACCCCGTCTTGGACGACGCCCACGGCTGGGTCGCGATCGTCTGGACGACGGCGCCGGAGCGCGTGTCGATCACCGAGACGGTGTCGCTGTTCGTGTTGGCGACGTACAGCGTCGTGCCGCTGAGGTGCATCGCGGTCGGGTGGAGCTGGACCGGGATGGAGCCGACCGCGGCCGACGGGTTCGCCGTGTCGATGACGCTGACCGTGCCGGTCGTCGACGTGCCGAGCGTGGTGTCGGCGGGGACCTGCGTGCCGTACGAGCCCATCGTGGTCTCGCCGGGGAGGGCGTAGCGGCCGCCCTCGTTGGAGACGTAGAGCTTGCTCCCGACGAACGTCAGCTGGCGCGGCGCGATACCGACGGCGACGGTCTGCTTGATCGTGGCGGCGGCCGGGTCGATCGCGACGACCGTGTTCTGGCCGTTGACCGCGGCGTACAGGGTCGAGCCGTCCGGGGAGAAGGTCATCCCGGCGGTCAGCGCCTCCTGGCCCGCGGCGGAGTTCGGGATGGGGATCGCGGTGCCGGCGCCGAGCGAACCGTCTGCGTTGAACGGGTACCGCACGATGCCCGTCGCGACCGGAGCGAACAGGAACTTCCCGTCCGGCGAGAAAACCGGGCCCTCCTGGCCGACGGTGCCGTCCGAGATCTTGAGGTATTTCATCGAGCCGTAGCCGGCGTTGGACGCCGCGGTCGCGAACGAGGTCGCCGAGAGCGTGCCCGCCGCCGCGACCGGCTTGTAACCGTTGAGGTCGAAGACCTGGAGGTCGACGGAGCGGTCGGCGCTGGTGCCAACGAGGAAGCGGCCGTCGGGGCTGACGGTCGACCCCATGAGCTTGCCGAACGGCGTCATCAGGCGCGTCCCGGCCGGCTGGAGCAGCTGGTCGGACGAGATCTGCTCGCCGCCGGCGTAGTTCACGCCGACCTGCTGGTTTCCGAAGGCGAGGGTGGAGGCGGTGGCGATGCCGCCGCCGAGGACGACGAGCGCGCAGGTCGCCGCGGTGACCGCGAGGACGCGCTGCCGGGGCGTGAGGGAGGAGAAACGGCGCCTGCCGGATTTCTGGCGCCGGGGGGTGTTGCGAGGCATGGGGCGAGACCTTTCCCGAAAGTGGAGGAGCTGAGAAGGCGAGGGACCTCATAGCGAGGTCACAGACAAGACACTGGTTGTCCCTCGTCGGGGGGTCAACCAAACGGTTCATGAATGCGAGGTGACGGCCGACGTGCGGTGCCGGGCGTGTCGGCGGCGGCATCCCAGACGGCGGGCGCGAAGCGCAGGTGAACGCGGGCCGGGCGGTGGGCGGGTCGTCTGTCAGGACTCTCAGGTGCCCGCACCGCCTCCTGCGGTGGGACGATGGCGGCATGGACAATCTGGAGACCGCCGAGGACGCCATCCGCCGGGCACGCGCGAGCCTCGCGTCGGCCGCGACGGCGGGAGGCGCTGCCACCGCCGCCTGGGCCGAGCCGCTGCGGCTCGCGATCGACGCGATCGAGAGCGCCATCGCCGAGCTCAGCGAGCTGCGCGATCCGCCGCTGGAGAGCTCAGGGGAGACCGGGCCGGACGCCTCCTACATCCGCTGAGCGCTGTCATCCGCTGAGCGCTGTCATCCGCTGAGCGGACGCCCCGTTCAGCCGCCGAGCGCGGCGACGACGGTCTGCGCGTCGCCCCAGTACTGCGCGTAGTAGCCCGGGTCCGCGTTGACCTGCACCGCATGTGCGGCCTCCGTCGGCGTCATCGACTGCCAGCCGGGGAGGCGCGCAAGCTTGCGGAAGAAGTTCGTCTCCGCCGTGTACGGGTCCATCCGGTCGGCGAGGGTGCCCCACGCGCCGTTGTCCCGCTGCTGGAAGAGCCCGCGGCTGTCGGGGCCGGCCGCGTCGCCGTAGTCGAGGTTGCGGAGGCCGGACTCGCCGATCGCGGTCATGACCCCGATGGTCTCGCCGTACTGCCCGACGCCCTGGTCGCGGGCGGCCTGGAGGATCGTCGCGGCCATCGCGAGCTCCGGCGCGCAGAACCCGGCGACCGGTCCCTTCGGCACCGCGCGGCCGGCCACCGTGGTCGCCGTCGCGTCGGCGCACGGCGCGGGCAGGGCGGCGACGATCGCGGGCGCGGACACGAGCCGGGAGGCCGCGAACAGCCCGCCGGCCACGACGAGGGTGGCCACGAGGAGGGCGACGACCGCCTTGCGCATCCCGCTCCTCCCGCCCGCTCGCCTCGCGCGGACGTCCCACGCGGACCACCACCCTAGGAGCGCGCGCTTTGCGCCCCCTGAGCGCCTCCTGACCAACCTCTGGACGCTCCACCGCCTGGTGAATCCGTTCTGCCTCTTGCGCTCGGAGGCCCCAGGGCATTCCATCCGAGGAGAGGCGTCGGACGACAGGAAGGGCACCATCATGTCGAGCACCATCACCTCCGGCGGGATCGACGTCCGCACGCTCGCCGCCGCGCTCGCCGACCGGGTGGACGGGGAGGTGCGCTTCGACGACGGCAGCCGCGCCGCCTACTCGACCGACGCCTCCAACTACCGGCAGGTGCCGATCGGCGTCGTCATCCCGCACACCGTGGAGGCCGCGGTGGAGGCCATCGCCGTCTGCCGCGAGTTCGCCGCCCCGGTCTTCAGCCGCGGCGGCGGCACCAGCCTCGCCGGCGAGTGCACCAACCACGGCGTCGTCATCGACTGGAGCAAGTACTGCAACCGGGTGCTCTCCCTCGACCCCGATGCACGCGTCGCCGTCGTCGAGCCCGGCATCGTGCTCGACGACCTCAACGCGCTGCTCGCCCCGCACGGCCTCCAGTTCGGCCCGAAGCCGGCGACGCACTCGCACTGCACCCTCGGCGGGATGATCGGCAACAACTCGTGCGGCTCCAGCGCGCAGGCCTACGGCAAGACGGACGACAACGTGCGCCGGCTGGAGGTGCTGACCTACGCGGGCGACCGGTTCTGGGCGGGGCCGACCTCCACGGCGGAGTTCGAGCGCATCCAGCGCGAAGGCGGCCGGGTCGCCGAGCTCTACACCGCGATGCGCGATCTCGCCGAGGAGGACGGCGACCTGATCCGCGAGCGCTACCCGCGCATCCCGCGCCGGGTCTCCGGCTACAATCTCGACTCGCTGCTGCCCGAGGCGGGTTTCGACGTCGGCCGGGCGCTGGTCGGCTCGGAGTCCACCCTGGTCACCGTGCTGCATGCCGAGCTGGACCTGGTGCCGCTGCCGCCGGCGCGAACCTTCCTGATGCTCGGCTTCCCGAGCATCGAGGACGCCGCCGACGCCGCCCCGACGATCGCCGAGCACGACCCGCTCATGATCGAGGGCATCGACAGCGTGCTGGTGAACGACCAGAAGACCAAGCGGCAGAACGTGGAGGCGCTGCACCTGCTCCCCGCGGGCGACGGCTGGCTGGTCTGCGAGTTCGGCGGCGACAGCAAGCACGAGTCCGACGCGAAGGCGCAGCGGACGGTCGCCGCGCTGCGCGAGCGGGACGTCGTGCCGGACGACCGCGTCTTCGACGATCCCGCGCAGCAGAAGGAGATCCTGGAGGTGCGCGAGGCCGGCCTCGGCGCCACCGCCTGGATGCCCGGCCGGCCCGACACCTGGGAGGGCTGGGAGGACGCCGCCGTGCCGCCGGAGCGCCTGGGCGACTACCTGCGCGACTTCGGCCGGCTCCTCCACGAGTTCGGCTACGAGAACGTCTCCCGCTACGGCCACTTCGGGCAGGGCTGCGTGCACTGCCGCATCCCGTTCGACCTGGTGACGGAGGAGGGGATCGCCCACTACCGCGCGTTCATCGGCCGCGGCGCCGAGCTGGTCGCGCAGTACGGCGGGTCGCTCTCCGGCGAGCACGGCGACGGTCAGGCGCGCGGCGCACTGCTGCCGATCATGTTCGGCGAGGAGGTCGTCCGGCTGTTCGAGCGGTTCAAGGCGCTGTTCGACCCGTACGACCGGATGAACCCCGGCAAGGTCGTGCACCCGTACCTGGCCACCGAGAACCTCCGGCTCGGCGCCGGCTACGGCCCGAAGGTCGACGTGGAGCTGCACTTCTCCTACCCGAACGACCGCGGGCAGTTCGATCGTGCCGCCCTGCGCTGCGTGGGCGTCGGCAACTGCCGCAGCCACAGCGGCAACGTCATGTGCCCGTCGTTCCGCGCCACGAACGAGGAGGAGCACTCCACCCGCGGCCGGTCGCGGCTGCTCTTCGAGATGCTGGAGGGGCAGTACCGGGAGAGCCCGATCGCCGACGGCTGGCGCTCCACCGAGGTGAAGGACGCGCTCGACCTGTGCCTGTCGTGCAAGGGCTGCAAGACCGACTGCCCGGTGAACGTCGACATGGCGACCTACAAGGCCGAGTTCCTGTCGCACCACTACGCGGGGAGGCTGCGCCCGGCCGCCCACTACACGATGGGCTGGCTGCCGGTCTGGGCGCGGATGGCGAGTGTCGCTCCGTCCCTCGTGAACCGGCTCGCCCGCCTCCCCGGCGTCGCCCGCGTCGCGAAGCGCTTCGGCGGCGTGGAGCCCGACCGTCCGGTGCCGCGGTTCGCGCCGCAGCGCTTCACCGACTGGTTCGCCGCCCGCGCGCCGGCGCCTCCCGCGCCGCTCGGTGACGTGATGATCTGGCCCGACACCTTCACCGACAACTTCCACCCGTCCATCGGACGCGCGGCGGTGACGGTGCTGGAGGACGCCGGCTACCGCGTCGTCCTGCCGCCGGGGCACCTCTGCTGCGGGCTGACCTGGATCTCGACCGGGCAGCTCGCGACGGCCGGGAGGATGCTCGCGCACACGGCGGCGGCGCTCGCCGCGGCGCTGGGCGACAGCGTCCCGCTGGTCGGGCTGGAGCCGAGCTGCCTCGCAGTGTTCCGCTCCGACGCGCCGGAGCTGCTCCCGGCCGACCCGAACGTCGCCGTGGTCGCTAAGCGGGCGACCTCCTTCGCCGAGCTGCTGCAGCGGACGCCCGAGTGGTCGCCCCCGCACGTCGGCGGCCGCGCGGTCGTGCAGCCGCACTGCCACCAGCACGCGGTCGGCGGCTTCGGGGCGGACCAGGCCATCCTCGACGCGGCCGGCATCGAGACCGACACCGTGGAGGGCTGCTGCGGCCTCGCGGGCAACTTCGGCTTCGAGGCGGGCCACCTCGATGTGTCGGCGGCGGCCGCGGAGCACGCGCTGCTGCCGGCCCTCCGGGAGGCGGGCTCCGACGCGCGCGTGATCGCCGACGGCTTCAGCTGCCGCACGCAGGTGGAGCAGCTCGCCGACACTCTCGGGCCGGGTCAGCGACCCTTGCACCTCGCCGAGGTGCTCGCGCTGCAGCTCGGCGAGCGCCGTGGCGTCCCTGTGCGCGTCGACCGTCCAGGCCGCGCCGCCGAGCGCATCCCGGCGGCGGCGGTCGTGCGCGCGCTCGCTTCCGACCGGGTGCGGCAGCGCTCGTGAGCGGAGGCCGGTCGTCCCGGGCTCCCAGACCAAGGCGGGGACGAGGTCCCGAAACACTCGTCCCCGCCGCCTGGTCGCCCCGACTGGCATCGCCACAGTGCCGCGGGGAGGTCGGCGTTTATGCGCAGTGTCATCCGATATGCGCAGAAAGTCGATGCCCGAACCGCGGATTCGCTAGCATCGTGGCCATCCGCGCACGCGAGCAGTGGGAGGTCCGATGACCGTGTTCCGTACCGTCCTGGAGGCGACGGGTGGCAACAACGTCGGCATCGTCGTGCCGGAGGAGGTCGTGCTCGGTTTCGGCCGCGGCAAGCGCGTGCCGGTCATCGTCACCATCGACGGCGGCTACACGTACCCGAACACCATCGGCGTGATGGGAGGCCGCTACCTGGTCTCGTTCAACGCCGCGACCCGCAAGGCCACCGGCCGCGGCGCGGGCGACGAGGTCGAGGTCGAGCTGGTCGCCGACCCCGACCGCTGAGCCAGCGGCTCAGACCGCAGTCAGGGCCTCCTGCGCCTGGCTCGCCGCCTCCGCCGACGGCGCCGCCAGCGCGCGCCGCGAGCGGGCGAACAGCACCGCGCCGAGGGCGAAGCACAGCAGCTCGGTGACGGTCATCGACCAGATCACGCCGGTCATCCCGAACAGCGCGTTGGCCGCGAGCACGATCGGCACGAACAGCACGCCCTGCGCGACCGACATGATCGTCGCGTTCCGCATCTGCTCGGTGGCTTGGAAGACCGCGATGATCAGCCCGGTGAAGCCGTTGAACAGCGTGGAGACGAGCATCGCCGTCAGGATGAGCGTGCCGTCCGCGATCACCGACGGGTCCGCACTGAACAGGGCGAACACCTGGTCGCGGAACAGGAACACCACGGTCGAGAAGACCGCGACGATCCCCGCGATGGCGATCGCGCTGCCCGTGATGGCGGACTTCAGTCTGGCGTGGTCGCGGGCGCCGAAGGCGTAGGCGAAGAGCGGGATCGCGCCCATGAAGACGCCCATCGCGATCATCTCCGGGAGCTGCGAGATCCGCAGGGCCACGCCCATCGCGGCGAGCAGGGAGGCTCCGTAGCCGATCGCGATCCAGTTCATCACCAGGGTGGTGACGATGAGGAACGACGACATCAGCAGCTCGGAGACGCCGACGCCGAACACGGTCGTCAGCATCGTGCGGTCGGCGCTGAAGTGGCGCGGCGCGAGCGAGATGGTCTCGCTGCGGCGGGTGAGCCACCACACGTAGTAGCCGACTGTGACCAGGTTGGAGAGCCCGAGCGCGATGCCGGCGCCGAGCACGCCCCAGCCGAGGACGAGGATGAACAGCACGTCGAAGACGAGGTTCGCGACGGTGGAGGCGATCAGCCCGGTCATCGACGCGACGGCCGCGCCCTCCGAGCGGACGAGCTGCTCCAGCGCGAAGGCGGCGACGTAGACCGGGGTGAAGGCGAACATCGCGCCGATGTACAGAGCTGTGGGCGCGAGGGCGGCGCCGGACGCGCCGACCGCGACGGCGAGGGGCGTCGCGAAGATCAGCCCGAGCACGCCGATGACGGCGCCGGCGAGCAGTGCGCCCCAGAGCGTGAACGCGGAGACCTGCTTGATGCGTTCGGCCGCGGCCGCGGGGTCCGCGTCCTCCTGGTCCTGCGACCCGAGCAGCCGCGACACATAGGTGCCGCCGCCGACGCCGAAGACACCGCCGATCGCCATGAGCAGCGCGAAGACCGGCAGCGAGAAGGTGAGCGCTGCGAGCAGCGGAGTGGAGTGCAGCGAGCCGACGAAGCCGGCGTTGATGATGTTGTAGACGCTGCCGATGGAGAAGCCGGCGATCATGGGCACGCAGAGGTGCACCAGGGAGCGCCAGATGGGCGCCGAGGCGAGGTAGTTGCGGTTCGAGGACATGACGGTACCTCCGTTCCGTGAACGGCTTTCTGAAGTGGGTGAAGTGAAGGGGAGGGGTCAGCGACGCGAGCGTGGGCCGTTGCCGGGAGGCCGACCGGCCGAGGGGTCGGCGGCGACGACCTTCTCGAGCAGGCCGAGGAGCTGGTCCTGTTCGCTGTCGTCGAGCCCGGCGAACAGCGTGCGCTGCTCGGCGGCCATCGACTCGTCGAAGCCCGCCACGACGCGCGCGCCCTCCGGGGTGACCCGGACGACCTTGATGCGGGCGTCGGTGGGGGAGGAGGTGCGGGTGACGTAGCCGCGCTCCTCCAGCCCCTGCAGGAGGCTGGTGACGCTGGCGGCGGTGGTGCCGGACATCTCGGCCAGCTCGCGGGCGATCACGTCGCGATCCTGGTGCTGCTCGAGGTAGCCGAGCGTGAAGGCCTGCTGCCGGGTGAGCCCGCTGTCGCGCACCCACTCCTCGGCCGCCGCGCGCCCCGCGAAGGCGACGGTGCGGACGAGCTCGGTCAGTCGCTCGGTCTTCGATGTCATAGTTAGAACTCTAATAGTTAGAACTCGAACTGTCAAGGACGGAGCGGGAGGCGGCACTAGGGTGAGCCTGACGATCGACGAGGACCTCATGGACGTGCCCATCCACACCCTCCGCTACTTCTGCGTGCTCGCGGAGGAGCTTCACTTCGCCGCGGCGGCGGCCCGGCTCAACATCGCGCCGCCGTCGCTCAGTCAGGCGATCGCGCGGCTGGAGTCGACGGTCGGGGAGCCGCTCTTCGAGCGCACCTCGCGGGCGGTGCAGCTCACCGAGGCGGGGGAGGCGCTGCTCCCGCACGCGCGGCGCGCGGTGGAGGCGCACCGCGACGTCATCGACTGGATCGGCGCCCGGCACAGCACGCCGGCCCCCGTCCTGCGGATCGGCGTGGTGGCCGCGGGCGCCGGGCCGTTGACCTCGCGGGCGATCGCGAGCGCTGTGCAGCGTATCCCGGGGCTCCGGCTGGAGATGCGCAAGGTCGGCTTCTTCGACCCGCAGGTGGAGCTCACGGCGGGCCGCGTGGACGCCGTGTTCGCGCCTGCCCCGTTGAACGTGGACGAGGAGCTGGTCACCGCGACGCCGCTCTGGACGGAGCCGCGCGTCCTGGTCACTCCGGCAGGCCATCCGTTGGCCGGGCGCGACGCGATCGGCATCGACGAGACACGCGAAGAGACGTTCGTGGCGGTGTCGGGCGGCGATCCGCGTGCCGTGGCCTGGTGGCTGGTCGACCCGCGGCCGGACGGCAGCCACCCGCGCGTCGGCCCGGTCGCGCAGGACATCGACGGCATCCTGGCGCTGGTCGGGGCCGGGATGGGCGTGAACATCGCGGCGGCGTCGGCGGCCACGCACTACCGGCGTGCGGAGCTGGCCTTCGTGCCGATCACCGACATCGAGCCGGCGACCATCCTGCTCTGCACGCGCCGCCGCCGCGAGCCGGTCGTCGCCGCGTTCGTGGAGGTCGTGGAGGCCGAGGCCCGCTCCGCCCGCCCCTGAGCCTCCGATTGCCCCTCGGCGTCAGCCGGGTGGGCGGAGGGAGGGGATGGTGCCGTAGGTGGCGGCGCGCTCGCGGATGATCTCGGCGAACGGACGCTGCCGCGCGGCGGTCTCCTGCACTTCCGCGAAGTGGTCGCGCTTCTCGGCGGGCGTGAGCACCGACTGCGACCTCCCGGCCTCCGGGAACAGCGCGCGCACGCGGCCGTCCTCGACCACCAGTTCGCCCGCCGCGCCGCAGGTCGCGCACTCGATGCCGTCCGCGCGGATCACCACCGCGTCCAGGTGGCACAGCGGACACACGCCCGGCGAACCCCGGTAGCTCGCGTCCTCGTACGCGACGCCGGCCTGCGCGGCCACCGCCCGGCCGAGCGAGGCCGCCCGGGCCAGGGCCGCGTCGTCCAGCACGATGGAGGACGGCCCTCCCGCTCCTGCGAACACCGCCTGATCCACCACCGCGATCTGCATGGAGGCCGTCAGCGTGTGCATGAGCGGCAGCGCGAGCGTCTTCCAGCGGTCGGGCAGCGACCCGCCGACCGCGATGAAGCCGGCGACGCGCGGGCGGAGCACGCGCTCGTCCACCGGGAAGTCCACGGCGATCTCCGCGCCGGACGCCCGCAGGCGCAGCAGTTCCTCGGTGAAGGCGACGTCGGCCTGCGGTCCGGAGATCTTGTCGCCGAGTAGGCGCAGCGCTCCGGGGACGGTCCGGCTGTAGATCGGGGTCGACACGATGAGCGCGTCGGCCTCCAGGAGCTGCTCCCAGAACCATCCGGCGTCGTCCGGCCCGGAGGCCGCCGCCGGGCCGCTGCGCAGATCGAGGTCGTCCACGCGCACCAGCCGCACCTCGCAGCCGGACTCCCCGGCCGCCCGCAGCGCCTCCGTCAGCAGGATGTCGGCGCTGCCGAGCGGGCTCGCACCCGCCGTGAGCCCGAGGAGCACGCTCATGCCGTCGCGACCAGTCCGGCCTGCGGCGGCCGCGCCCCGGTGATCCAGCCGACCACCGCGTCGTTGTCCGTCTCGTGCGTCGCCACGTCGGCGACCTTACGCCCGCGGTTCAGCACCACGATGCGGTTCGCGACCTCGAACGCGAGCGGGAGGTTGTGCGTCACGACCACCACGGCGATGCCGCGGCCGGCCATGCGCGTGATGAGGTCCGCCACCTGGCGGGTCTGTGCGTAACCGAGCGCGGCGGTCGGCTCGTCCAGGAGCAGCACGCCGCGCCCGCGCGCGGTGGCGCGGACGGCCGACCGGGCCAGCGCGACGACCTGGCGCTGGCCGCCGGAGAGCATCTCGACCGGGCGGGTCACCGGCGCCGTCGTGACGCCGAGGGCCTCCAGCTCGCGGGCGGCCTCCCGGCGCATCGCGCGCTTGTCGAGGAAGCCCAGCCAGCCGAGCGGGCCGCGGCGCACCGGCTCGCGGCCGAGCGTCAGGTTGGTCGCGATGTCCGCGGCGTCGACCAGCGCGAGGTCCTGGTACACCATCTCGACCCCGGCGTCGGAGGCGTCGCGCGGCGAGCGGAACTCGTGCGCCGCGCCGCTCACCTCGATGGTGCCCTCGGACGGCCGGTGCGCGCCGGACATGACCTTCAGCAGCGTGGACTTGCCCGCGCCGTTGTCGCCGACCAGGGCGACGACCTCGCCGGAGGCGACCTCGAAGTCGACGCCGTCGATGGCGCGGACGAACCCGTAGTTGAGGGCGATCCGGTTCAGGCGGAGGCCGGGGGCCTCCGTGGTGGTCTCGGGCATGTCAGGCCTCCTGCGCAGGGATGTGGGTGGTGGACGCGCCGTCGAGCGTGGCGCGCGGCGGCGGCGCGAGCCGGGCGGACACCGCGCGCGACATGATCCGCTCGAAGCCGAGCGCGAGCACCAGCAGCACGCCGGTCGCGATCGTCGCCCAGTAGGGCGCGATGCCGCGGATGATGAGCGCGCTCGCGATCGTCGCGATGATGAGCGCGCCGACGAGCACGCGCGGGAGGCTGCCGCGGCCTCCGGTCAGCGGCATCCCGGACAGCGCGACGGCGGTCAGCGCCGAGAACAGCAGGTCCGTGCTCGGGTTGGGCGAGGCCTGCGTCGTCGTGGCCATCACGAGGAGGCCGCCGATCGCCGAGCAGACGCCCGAGAGCACGAAGCCGAGGATGCGGTACCTGTCGGCGCCGATGCCGACCCGGCGCACGGCGTCGATGTTGCCGCCGACGCCGAGCAGCCGCCCGCCGGCGCGGGTCTGGGTGAGGAACAGCCAGCCGAGCAGGTAGACGATCGCGACGACGAAGATCGGGGCGGGGATGCCGAAGTACGAGCTGCTGCCCATCCAGCTCAGTTCGGTGACGCCGCTGATCGGCACGCCGGCGACAACCTGCGCGAGACCGGTCAGCACGGTCAGTGTGGCGATCGTCACCACCAGCGGATTGAGCCCGCGGAGCACGAGGGCGCCGTTCACGCTGCCGACGGCGATGCCGACGACGATCGCGGCGAGGATGCCGACCCAGGCCGGCGCTCCCGCTTTGATCACCACGGCCGCGACGACCGCCGCCATCGTCGCCGAGCCGGGGACCGACAGGTCCAGGGCGCCGCTGAGGATGCCGAAGGCGACCGCCGCGGCGAAGATCGCGGTGAGCGCGGCCGCGTTGGCGACCAGCGCCGCGTTCGCCAGCGTGAAGAAGTAGGGGGACGCCCAGAAGGCGAAGATCGCGACGAGCAGGATCCAGAGGACGATGATGCCGCGGTCGCGGAGGAAGACGAGGGCGCGCACGCCGGTGGCGCCGTCCCCCGCCGGCGCACCCGCGGGGGGTGCGACGGCGGGGACGGTGCCCGGCTGCGACGCGTGAGCGTCGTGGATGGTCATGGTGTGCGGTCCTTCCGGTTCACGCCATCACTTGGTGATGACGGTGATCGGCGTCGTGAGCTGCGTACCCTTCGCCGAGGGGTTCGCGGCGAGGGTGTGGAGCTGCTTGAGGTTCTGCATGAGGTCGGCCTGGAAGTCGAACGCGAGGTCGGCGTAGATCTTGCCGCTCTTGACCGCGGCCTGCGCCTCGGTGTTGCCGCCGGCGCCGACGACGCACGTCTTGGAGGCGTCCTTGCCGGCCTGGGTGAAGGCGTCGAGCCCGCCGAGCGTGGACTCGTCGTCGGTTCCTACCACCGTGTTCGCGTCGGGCGCGCCCTGCAGCGCGCTGGAGATGATCTGCTGCGACTTGAGCCGGTCTCCCGCGTCCTGCTGGTTGACGATCTTCGTGTTCGGGGACTTCGCGGCGAGGGTCTTCTTGAACTGCTCGTTGATGGCGCTCGTGCTCTGGGCGCCGGTCGGGCTCTGCAGGAAGATCACCTTCCCGTTGCCGCCGAGGTCCTTGTCGATGCACTCCGCCGTGAGGGTGCCGAGCTTGGTGCCGTAGTCGGCGTTGTCCACGTTGGTGAACGTGATGCCGGGCTGCTTCCCGCTGAAGCCGTAGTCCGACGGGATGCCGGAGGCGATGACGACGATGCCCTTCCCGGTGGCCTGGGACAGCACGGGAGCGACGGTCTTCGCTGCGGAGGGGATGACCCAGATCGCGTCGACCTGCCCGAGCTGCACCCACTGCTGGAGCTGCTGGAGCTGGGTCGACGGGTCGCCCTTCGGGTCGGCGGTGAGGACCTTGTCCCCTTGCGCGGTCGCGGCGGCGGTGAGTCCGTCGGCGAGGCCCTTGAGGGCGGGGACCTGCATGGTGAACGGCGAGAAGCCGATCCGGAGGGACTTGGTGGCGGAGCCGGTGGCTCCGGCGGAGCCGCTGGCCGGGTCTGCGGGCGAGCTCGCACTGCAGCCGGCGAGGCCGAGCCCGACGGTCACGGCGAGGGCGGCCGCGGCCAGCAGGGGTCGCCGCGAGCGGCGGGAGTTGGCTGTGTTGGTCATTGCGTGCACCTTTGCGTCGCGATCGGCACGGCTGCCGATTCTTTCGACGGTTTTAGCACGATCCGAACAGAAATGAAAGTAACTTTTGTGGAATGAAAGTTCATGAGGTTGCGCCTATCGCGCGGTAGGGAAGACGTACTGGCTTTCCGTCGCGCGAGCGCACAGGCTGCTGGAGACGCGACTCAACGAGGAGGTTGACCTGATGTCACTGGACGAGACCACGCGGTCCGATCACCCCCACGCCGGGATCCTGCCCGGCACCCCGAACCCGTTCTTCCTCGACAAGGGGGAAGGCGAGAAGAGCGTGGTGTTCGACACCCTCTTCACCGTCCTGCTCACCGGCGACGAGACCGAGGGGCAGTACGACGTCTTCACGACGGAAGGCAACGCCGGCGACATCATCCCGGCGCACATCCACCCGTACACGCACGAGATCTTCTTCGTCATCGACGGCGCCGTGCACCTCTGGATGGACGACGAGAAGGGGTTCAAGGACGACCGCGTCCTGCGGGCCGGCGCGTTCGGCTACGTGCCGAAGGGCACCATCCACGCGTTCCGGATCGAGTCCACCGCGCGGGTGCTGGGCGTCAGCTCGGGAGGCTTCGCGCGGTTCTTCCACGCGATGGGAACCCCGACCACTACGCCGGGCATCCCGCAGCCGTCGGAGTTCTACGTGCCGACGTTCGACCAGATGCGCGCCGCGGGCGAGTTGTACGGCACGGTGTTCCGGCCGGACTACAAATTCCTCGACGACTGAGCCCGTGGCCGGAACGACTGCGTCCGTGCCGACAGAGCACGACTTCTCCGAGCACGGTCTCCGCCTCGATCTTCACCTTCCGGAGGGGGCGGCCCCGCTCGGGACCCCGCCGCCGGTCGTCGTGTTCGTGCACGGCGGCGGCTGGCGGGCGGGGAGCCGCGACGTCTTCGTGCCGACGATGCGGGACGAGCCCAGCCCGTTCGCCCGCATCGCGGCGGCGGGGGTCGCGGTCGCGTCCGTCGACTACCGGCTGAGCGGCGATGCGGTGTTCCCCGCGCAGGAGGATGACGTCCATGCCGCGCTCGATTGGCTCCGCGCCCACGCGGACCGGCTCGGCGTCGACACCTCGCGCGTCGTGCTCTGGGGCGAGTCGGCCGGCGCGACGCTCGCCGCGCTCGTCGCTCTGGCGCCCGATTCGGGCGTCCGCGGGCTGATCGACTGGTACGGGCCGTCCGACCTGGAGGCGCTCGCCGCGGCCCTCGGTCAGTCGGACGACCCGACGACCCGGGAGGCCGGCTGGCTCGGGCATGCCGTGTCCGCCGACGCGGAGCGGGCCAGGGCGGCGAGCCCGCGGCATCGGGTCCGCCCCGGTGCGCCGCCGGCGCTGATCGCGCACGGCCTGGCCGACGCGGCGGTGCCGCCGTCGCAGGGCGAGCTGTTCGCCGCATCCCTGGCCGGGGTCGGCGCCGAGGTCGAGCTGACCCTCGTCCCTGGCGCCGGGCACCTCTGGCAGGGCGACGTGGACCGCGAGGCGCTGCTCGACGCCGCGATCGCGTTCTGCGTACGCGTGCTGGGCTGATCGTGGGGCGGTCAGGCCGAGCGCAGGCGCAGCGAGATGTCGGCGGCCGTGGCGCGCGCCTGCTCGAGCAGGGGGCCGCGCAGCGAGGTCAGGTCGTGGCGGGGTCGTGTTCACGGCGATGTTGATCGCCGCCGCGGGCCGGGCGTCGCGTCCGAAGACGGGCACGGAGACCGAGCGGAGACCGGGCGCGACTTCCTCGTCCTGCAGCGCGTAGCCCTGCTGCCGGATGGTCGCGAGCCGTTCCTCCAGTTCGCGCACCGAGTGGACGGCGTTCGGTCCGGCGGCGACGAGGTCGGCGCCGGCGTAGAGGTCGCGGAGCTCGGCGGGGGTCAGGTAGGACAGCAGCAGCTTGCCCATCGAGGTGAAGGCCGCCGGCAGCGTGGACCCGACCTGGATGTTGGCCGTCACCAGGTCGGCGTTGCGGATGCGCGCCAGGTAGAGCACCTGGTCGCCGAGCAGCACGCCGAGATTGACGGTCTCCCCGGTGGCCTCCGCGAGCTGTCGCAACGGCTGCTCGCTGAGCTGCACGAGGCTGGAGCCGCGGAGCGCGGCCGAGCCCAGGGTGAGGACGGCGACGCCGGGCTGGATCGTGCCGTCGTCGAGTCGCTCCAGGAAGCCGCCCTCCTCGAGCGTCGCGACGACCCGGAACGCCGTCGGCATCGGGATGCCGGTGCGGTCGCAGATGTCGCGCAGCTTGAGCGCGGTGGTCGACTCGTCGAAGAGACTCAGCACGTCGAGTCCCTTGGCGAGGGCCTCGATGCGGTAGCGGTTGCCGTCCGGAGCTTTCATGGAGTGAAACCGTATCTCAGCGGGCCGGGGATCGCAAGGCGCTCAGTCGACCCGGAAGACGCGCAAGTGCAGCGCGAGCATCCCGTAGTAGCCGACCAGCGTGCCGACCTCGAAGACGCCGGCCGCGCCGATCGCGGTCTCGGCCTCCCGCCAGCCGTCGTCGTCGAGGTCGCCGGCGAGCAGGGCGAGCGTCAGCCGGGCGATCGCGCCCTCCGTTCCGGCGAACCCGGCGATGTCGCCGTCGCGCAGGGCGGCCAGCTCACGGTCGAGCAGCCCGGCCGCGCGCCCGACGCCCTCGTGCGCCTCCCGCTCGAACGCGCTGTCCCAGTGCTGCGCGACGAGCAGGATGACGATCTCCCGCGCCCGATCGGGGAGGTCACCGCGGTAGCGCAGCGCCGCCCCGAGCGCCTGCACCGCGTCGCCCAGCGCGGGCGCGAGCAGGAAGGCGTTGAACGGTCCGCGCAGCGCGCCGTCCTGGGATGTGAGCGCGAAGTGCTGCGGACCCGCGGCGCGCGGGCCGCCCGCGATGGCTTCGTAGAGGCGTGCCTGGTCCGGGTCGAGCGCCTCGGGGACGAGCGCCGGGATGCGGGAGGTCATCGTCGTTTTCCCTCCATCGGTCGATCACTAATGAAAGTGAGTTTCGAAGAATGAATGACAATATCGTACTCGACGCAGCGGGGTTCGCGTTCGGCGTCCGGGTGTACCGCGCGCCGGAGCCCTGCGGCGCTGCCCTGGTCTGGCTGCACGGCGGCGCGTTCATGTTCGGCGACCTGGACATGCCGGAGGCCGACGCTGTCGCGCGAAGCCTCGCCGGCCGGGGCATCAGCGTCGTCTCCGTCGACTACACGCTCGCCTCGCTGGAGGGCGCGGTCGGCCTCCCCGGTCCCGAGGAGTTCGAGGGGCTGGACGAGGTCGGCGGGCTGCCCGACCCCGGCGAGGCGTTCCGGGTCCGCGACGACCCGCGCGCGCCGTTCCCCGTTGCGTCCCTCCAGACCGTGGCTGCGTTCGACTGGGCGGTGGCCCAGGCTGCCGAGCTCGGCGCCGACCCGATGCGGATCGCGCTGGGCGGGGCGAGCGCGGGCGGAAACCTCGCCGCGGGCGCGGCCCTGCGCCTGCGCGACCGCGGCGCGGTGACGCCGAGCGCTCTGCTCCTGGCCTACCCCGTGCTGCACGCGCAACTCCCGCCCGCCGACGCGTCGCTGCTGGCCGCCCTGGAGGGCATCCCGGTGGCGCTGACCTTCCCGCCCGAGTCCGTGGCCGCCATCAACGCCAACTATCTGGCCGGCGCGGATGCGGGCGATCCGTACGCGTTCCCGGCCGGTGGCCGGCTGCATGGCCTCCCGCCGACGCTGCTGCTCACGGCCGAGCGCGACCGCCTGCGGAGCTCGGCGGAGGCCTTCGCCGCCCAGCTCATCGACGCGGGCGTCGACGCCGCCGTGACCCGGGCTCCCGGCGCGCTGCACGGCTTCCTCAACGAGCCGGCGAGTCCCGCGTCGGCGCGGGCCGTCGACCGCATGGTCGCCGCGGTCGCTTGACATCCCGGGTCGCGGCGACGTACATTCATCCAACGAAAGTGACTTTCACAAGATGAAGTCCCGTCCACCCGGACGTTGCCGACACGAAGAAGTGAGGAGGCCGACATGACGATCCAGACCAGCGCCGCGGAGGCGCCTGCGCGCACCCCCGACTGGCTCGGGCTCGACGGTGCCCGCGTGATCATCGCCGGAGCCGGCGGAATCGGGACCACCTGCGCGTTGCGCTTCCTCGACGCCGGGGCGCGCGTGATCGTCGTGGACCGCGACGAGCGCCGCCTCGCCGAGCTCGCCGGCGACCCGGCCTTCGGCGGTCGCGGCGGCCGCACCCTCGCCGCCGACCTGACCGCGCACGGTGCCGCGGCCGGCGTCGTCGCCGACGCGGTCGAGACCCTCGGCGGACTCGACATCGTGCTGCACAGCGTCGGGATCAACGACCGCCGCCCGCTGCTCGACTTCAGCGACGACGAGTGGCAGCGCATCATCGACGTCAACCTGACGACGCTGTTCGCGCTCGGCCAGGCAGCGGGGCGCTGGATGACGGAGCAGGGCCACGGCCGCATCGTCGCGCTCTCCAGCGTCTCCGGCCTGCTGGCGCACGAGAACCACGGGCCGTACGCCGCCTCCAAGGGCGGCATCAACCAGCTCATCCGGGTGATGGCACGGGAGTGGGCGAAGGACGGCGTGACCGTCAACGCCGTCGCGCCCGGTTACGTCGAGACGCCGCTCACGAGCGGCCACCTCGCCGAGGGCGGCAACCGGGAGAAGCTCGAGCTCCAGGTCCCGGCGGGCCGGCTCGGCACTCCCGACGAGATCGCCGGTCCCGTGCTCTTCCTCGCCTCCCGCCAGGCCGGCTTCATCACCGGCCACGTGCTCTACATCGACGGCGGCCGCACGCTCGTCTGAGCCGGCGCCCACGGAAAGGACATCGCATGAACGCACAGATCTTCCCCCGCTTCGCCGGGCAGACCGTCCTGGTCACCGGCGCCGGCACCGGCTTCGGCGCCGAGATCGCCGTCCGGGCCGCCCAGGAGGGCGCGCGCGTCGGCGTGCACTACAACCGGTCTGAGGCCGGCGCGTGGAAGACCGCCGAGCGCATCGAGGCCCTCGGTGGCGAAGTCTTCGTCGTCCAGGCCGACATCTCCGACTGGGAGGAGGTCAAGCGACTGCGCGACGAGGTGTTCGAGGCGGTCGGCACGCTCGACGTGCTCGTCAACAACGTCGGCGACGTCGCCACCGACCTGATGTCGTGGCGCGACCTCACCCCGGAGACGCTCGACCGGGTCGTCGACGTGGACGTCAAGGGGACGCTCACGATGGTCCACGAGTTCGGCGGCCGCATGGTCGAGCAAGGCCACGGCGCCATCGTCAACATCGGCTCGACGGTCATCGTGCGCGGCAGCGCCCGCGCCCCGGTGTACGCCGCAGGGAAGTACGCCCTCCTGGGCATCACCAAGTCCTATGCGGCCGCGCTCGCGCCCGCGGTGCGGGTGAACATCTTCGCGCCCGGCTTCATGGAGACGGAGGCGACGCTCGCCCGCCCGGACTGGCAGGGCGGCCGCCGCGAGAAGCTCATCTCGCAGACCCCGCTCGGCACCATCCCGGCCCCGGAGGTCGTGGCCGGGACCGCGCTCTTCCTCGCCAGCGACGACGCGTCCCACATCACGGGCGCGTACATGCTCGCCGACGGCGGCTTCAACATGGTCGGCGCCTGACCCGCCGGCACTCCCTTCAGAGATAAGGAACAGTTCCCATGAAGCTCATCACCTTCGACGAGGGGCGGGTCGGCCGCATCGACGGCGACGACGTCGTCGAGCTCGACATCCCCTCCACCAAGGCGTTCTTCGAGGCCGAGGGCCGCGTCGGCGAGACCGGCGCGGTCCTCCCGCTGGCGGACGTGCGGCTGCGCGCGCCCATCGTCCCCAAGAAGTTCTTCCACACCGCCGGCAACTTCGCCGCGCACCACGAGGAGCTGCAGAAGGTCAACTGGTCGCACCCGGTGCACAAGGGCATCGTGTTCTTCCAGAACGTGGACGCGATCATCGGCCCGGACGACCCGATCGTCTACCCGGAGCACCTCACCTCGGAGCTGGACTACGAGCTGGAGCTCGCCGTCGTCCTCGGCAAGCCGGGCAAGTTCTTCAGCCCGGAGGAGGCCTGGGACCACATCGCCGGCTTCACCGTGTTCAACGACATCACCGCGCGCGACATCCAGCGCCGCGAGATGAAGTCCGGCGTCTTCTCGTTCAGCAAGGGCATCGACACCTTCTGCCCGATCGGCCCGTGGATCGTCACCAAGGACGAGATCGACGACCCGCAGAAGCTCGCGATGGAGCTGCGCGTCAACGGGGAGGTCCGCCAGCGCGGCAACACCGATCAGATGCTGGTCACCCTGCCGCACCTGGTCGCCTACCACTCGCCGCAGATCTTCAGCGCGGGCGACCTCATCACGACGGGCACCATCTCCGGGGTGGCGGCCATCCAGCAGAACCCGTTCGACTTCTACCTGCGCCCCGGCGACGTGGTGGAGGCCGAGATCCAGGGCGTCGGGACACTGCGCAACCCGGTCGTGAGCTGGCAGGACGCCCACGGCGTGCCCGCGCCGGCGAAGGTCGACTGGTGAGGCTGGCGAATCTCGACGGGCGGTCGACGGTCGTCCACGCCGACGGAACGGCGACGGACGTCGCGACGGCGTCGGAAGGGCGGTTCGGGCCGGACCCGATGGCGGCCTTCTCCGAGTGGGAGGCCTTCCGGTCGTGGGCGTCGACGCTCGACGGGGTGGGCCCGGTCGCCGTCGACCCGGCCCGTCTCGGCCCACCCGTGCCGCGCCCTCCCCAGGTCTTCGCGATCGGCGTCAACTACCGCGAGCACGCCGACGAGGCCGGCTACCCGCCGGACAGCCTCCCGGTGACGTTCACCAAGTTCCCGAGCAGCCTCACCGGCGCGGACGCGACCGTCGAGCTGCCGGACGGCGACGTCGACTGGGAGGTCGAGCTGGTGGTCGCGATCGGCGTCGGCGGCCACCGCATCCCGCGCGACGAGGCCTGGCCGCGCATCGCCGGCGTCACCGTCGGCCAGGACCTGTCCGAGCGCGCCGCGCAGCTGGAAGGCACCCGGCCGCAGTTCTCCCTGGCGAAGTCGCACCCCGGGTTCTCGCCGACGGGACCGTGGCTGGTGACGCCCGACGAGCTCGCCGACCCGGCCGACCTCGCCATCTCGTGCGCACTCGACGGCGAGGTGCTGCAGGACTCCCGCACCTCCCGGATGATCTACGACCTCCCGGAGCTCGTCGCCCGGCTGTCCGCCGTGGTGACCCTGCTGCCCGGCGACCTGATCTTCACCGGCACGCCCTCGGGCATCGGCAACGCACGGACCCCGAAGCGCTTCCTGCGCGCGGGGGAGACCCTCGTCTCGACCATCGAGGGCGTCGGCAGCATCACTACACGATTCACGGAACGGAGCAACGCATGAGCGCGGACACCACGGACTTCCCCGACGGCTTCCTGTGGGGGGTCGCCACCGCCGGGCACCAGGTCGAGGGCAACAACGTCAACAGCGACGTCTGGTTCCTCGAGCACCTGCCCGGCACCATCTTCGCCGAGCCCTCCGGCGACGCGATCGACCACTACCACCGCTACCGCGACGACATCCGGCTGATCGCCGAGCTCGGCTTCGGCGCGTACCGCTTCTCGCTGGAGTGGGCGCGCATCGAGCCGGAGGAGGGCCGGTTCTCGACAGCCGAGCTCGACCACTACCGGCGGATGCTGGAGGCGTGCCGCGAGCACGGGCTCGCCACCGTCGTGACCTTCAACCACTTCGTCAGCCCGCGCTGGCTGCTCGCCGCCGGCGGCTGGGAGGACGCGGAGACGCCCGCCCGGTTCGCCCGGTACTGCGAGCGCGTCATGGCGCACCTCGGCGACCTGATCGACGTCGCATGCACGCTCAACGAGCCGAACCTGCCTTGGCTGCTGCGCTCCCTCGGGTTCGGCGGCGAGGAGCCGGAGCAGCGCGCGGCCGTCCCGCTCTGGGCGGCGGCGGCCGAGCGGCTGGGCATCGAGCCGTCGCGCGTCGCGCCCTCCCAGTTCACGGTCTCGGACGCCGGCTTCGACGTGAAGCTCGCCGCGCACCGGCTCGGCCGGGACGCGATCCGGGCGGCCAAGCCCGGCATCCCGGTCGGCTGGACGCTCGCGAACTCCGACATCCAGGCCGTCCCCGGGGGCGAGGAACGCGCCGACCGGGTGCGCCGCGAGGTGAACGAGCGCTTCCTGGAGGCCTCCCGCGGCGACGACTTCGTCGGCATCCAGACCTACGGGCGCACGGTGTTCGACGCGGACGGGCAGGCCCCCGCGCCGGCCGCCGCGATCGTCAACCACATGGGCGAGGAGATCTACCCGCAGGCGCTGGAGGCCACCATCTGGCAGGCGGCCGCGATCGCGGGCATCCCGGTCTACGTGACGGAGAACGGCCTCGCGACCGACGACGACGCGCTGCGGATCGAGTACCTGCGCGCCGCCATCGCCGGTGTCCGCGCCTGCCTCGCCGACGGGATCGATGTGCGCGGCTACATCGCCTGGACGGCGTTCGACAACTTCGAGTGGGTCTTCGGCTACGGGCCCAAGTTCGGGCTGATCGCGGTCGACCGCGCGACCCAGGAGCGCACGCCGAAGCCGAGTGCGCACTGGCTCGGGGAGGTCGCCCGCACGGGCGGCGCCGCGGCCGAAGAAGGGGCGCAACACGCCGTTCCGGCGCCTGCGTAGCGGCGAGTCGTGACCCCGCAGGGCCGCTAGGCGGCGGACGCCGAGAGGTCGACGGGACCTGCGGCCACCAGGATGGTGGGCGCCAGGCGCTCGAGGCTGCTCTTGGTCAACGCCACGAGGTCGATGCCGCCGCGCGAGAGCACCCACTGCAGCTGGAGGCCGTCCGCGAGGGCGATGCACTCGCGCGCGACCCCGCGGTAGTCGACGTCGGCGCGCAGGTGGCCGGCCTCCACCGACGCCAGGAACAGCGCCTCCAGCTCGCCGATCACGCGCTCGTAACGTGCCGCATACAGCTCGTGCGCGGGCGAGCCGGGGTCGGCGGCCTCCGCCGAGAGGAGCACGAACAGCTCCATGAGTCCGGGCTGGGACTGGAACATGCCGGAGAGCTGGAGCATCAACCGCAGCGGCCCGAGCCCGTCGGTGTCGGCCGGCGCCGTGAGCGCCAGCTCCGCCGCGAGGTCGAAGCGGCGTTCGGCGACGGCGAGGAGCAGGTGCTGCTTGGACGGGAAGTGGTGCATCAGCCCCCGGGGTGGTCAGCCCGACGTCCTGGGCGATGCGGGCGAGCGACGTGCCGGAGTAGCCGGACTGCGCGAAGCGCTCGGTGGCGATGTCGAGGATCTGCTCGCGCCGGGCCCGTCCGACGGCGTAGCTGCCGCGCTTAGGCGCTGTGGTTCCGGTCTCCGATGCCATGCGTTCACGGTACTGGAAGGGTCGCAGAATGAAAACCTTGTGCATAAGGTTTTCGTCGCCTAGACTCGCAGCACCCCGCACCCGACGGGCGAGACGAGCTGCGAAGGAGCCGCTGTGGACCAGGGACGTTGCCGCGACCTCCGGGTGGAGTACCTCCACGAACCCACCGGAGTCGGCACCGCGCGCCCGCGCTTCGGCTGGATCGCCGAGCACGAGCAGAGCGCCTACCGTCTGATCGTCGCCGCTGCCGATGGACGCACCGTGTGGGACTCCGGGCGGGTCGCGAGCGCCGAGACCTCCCTGATCGAGTACGCGGGCGAGCCGCTGGCCTCCGACGCCGCCTTCACGTGGAGCGTGCAGAGCTGGGGAGCCGCAGACGCCGACCCCCTGGCCGCCGCCTCCCGGTTCGAGACCGCCGTGCTCGACCCGTCCACCTGGACGGCGTCCTGGATCACCCCGCAGCAGCGGCCGACCGCGATCGAGCGCTGGACCCTCCTCGACTGGATCCGCGGTGCGCAGCCCGAGGGCGCACCGACGGAGCGGCTGCGCCCGGTGCAGCTCCTGCGCCGGCGCTTCACGGCAGGCGACGACATTGTGCGAGCACGCCTGCACGCCACCGCGCGCGGCGTCTACCTCGCGTACCTCAACGGCGCCGTCGTCGGCGACGAGGTGCTCGCGCCGGGCTCCGACTCCTACCGGCGCCGGATCGCGGTGCAGGCTTACGACGTCACCAACCTCATCCGCGCGGGGGAGAACGTGCTCGCGGTCGCCCTCGCGGACGGCTGGTGGGCCGGCCGGATCGGGATCACGGGCTCCAGCGCGCAGTACGGCGACACGACCTCCGTGTTCTGGCAGCTCCATCTCGACCACGCCGACGGCACCCGCACCGTCGTGGGCAGCGACGGCGACGCGGTGAGCGCGACGGGGCCGTGGGTGTACGCCGACCTGTTCGTCGGCGAGCGGTACGACCGGCGCCTGCTCGACCCGGGCTGGACCCGGGTCGACTTCGACGACGCGGCCTGGCTGCCGGTGGAGGCCGTGCCGGGCAACACCGCCGCGCTCGTGCCGTTCACCGGAGAGCCGGTGCGCCGCGTGCGGACGCTGGCGGCGGCCTCCCTCGTACCCGACCCGGACGGGGACGGCTGGATCGTCGACTTCGGCCAGGTGATCGCCGGGCGCGTGCGGCTGACCGTCCGCGGTCTCGCGGCCGGCGACGAGGTCGTCGTCGAGCACACCGAGGCGCTCGCCGCCGACGGCTCCTGGTTCGTCAACATCCTCGGCATCAACACCGAGCAGACCGACGTGTACGTGGCGGCGGGGCCGGAGGAGGACACCTGGGAGCCGTCGTTCACCTTCCACGGCTTCCGTTACGCCCGCCTGACCGGGCTCCGCGATGCGCCGCGCGCGGAGGACGTCGTCGCGGTCGTGCTGTCGAGCGACCTGGAGCAGACCGGGTCGTTCCTAAGCTCCGACGCGCGGTTGAACCGCCTCCACGAGAACGTCGTCTGGAGCCAGCGCGGCAACTTCGTCTCTATCCCCACCGACTGCCCGCAGCGCGAGCGCGCCGGGTGGACCGGCGACATCCAGGTCTTCGCGCCGGCGGCGACGAACAACGCGCTGGTTGCGCCGTTCCTCGACCGCTGGCTGCGGAACCTCCGCGCCGACCAGCGGGCCGACGGACGAGTGCCGATCGTGTCGCCGCGCTCGCCCTTCGACGACGAGGCCGCCGCCTCCGCCCAGGGGATCGGCGCGATCGTCGCGGCCGCAGGCTGGGGCGATGCGATCGCGTTCGTGCCGTGGGCGCTGTACGAGCGCTACGGCGACGTGCGGGTGCTGGAGGAGAGCTTCCCGGCGATCCTGGCCTGGATCGACCACCAGGCCACGGACGAGTACGCCGACGGCGACCACTTCGGCGACTGGCTGGCGCCGAGCACGCTGGAGGGGAGGCCGTTCCACGAGGCGATCGGCGTCGCGCCGGCCCTCACCGGCCGGCTGGTCGCGCCGATGTTCCGGGCGCAGACGCTGACCGTCGCGGCGGGCATCGCACAGGTGCTCGGCCGGGCGTCGGACGCAGTGCGTCTCGGCGAGCGCGCCGCCGAGGTCCGCGACGCCTTCGCTGCCGAGCACGTCGCAGCCGACGGCTCGCTGCCGGTAGAGCTGCAGGGCGTCTACACGCTCGCGCTCGCGTTCGGGATGGTGCCGGAGGACCGCATCCCGTCCGCCGCCGCGCGCCTCGCCCGGCTGGTGACGGAGCGCGGTGACCGGCTCGACACCGGCTTCCTCTCGGTGCCCTATCTGCTGGACGTGCTGTGGGACCACGGCTACCCGGAGCTCGCGCGCCGCGTGCTGTGGCAGCCCGCGCAGCCGTCATGGCTGTATGAGGTCGACCACGGCGCCACGACCATCTGGGAGAACTGGGACGCCGTCGCGCCCGACGGCACGACGCGCCCGACCTCCCTCAACCACTACGCGTTCGGCTGCGTCGACGACTGGCTGTACCGCCGCGTGGCGGGCCTGCGATCCACCGCGCCGGGCTGGCGCCACGCGGTCGTCGAGCCCGACCTCGACGCGGGCGTCGACGAGGTGGCGGCGCACGTGACGACCCCGTACGGCCGGCTGTCCGTGCACTGGCAGCGCTCGGGCGACGACGCCCGGATCACGGTGGAGGTGCCGCACGGCCTCGCCGCCGAGCTCGTCGTCGGAGGGCGCCGCCTCCCGCTCCCGCCCGGCGCCACCGAGCACACCCTCCCCCTCCCCGCCCCACTCGACGCCGAAGGGCACGTAAACGCCCTCATTCCGCGCGTTTAGGGGCGCTTACGTGCCCCTCGACCACCACCCGATACCCGAACCCCGACGAAGGAGTCGTCCCATGACCGCATCGCTCGAATCGACGGCAGCGCCGGTGGCGGGAGTCCGCACCGGACCCCGCCGCGGCTTCCTCTTCTTCCTGGGCGCCGCCGTCGCCACCGTCAACGGCGCCCTGCTCGCGACCGCCGTCCTGACGCTCTCGCTGAAGGCCGCGCAGCTCGACCCGAAGAACGCCACGACGGTCCTCTCGGTCGTGATCGGCATCGGCAGCGTCGTGGCGCTCATCGCCTACCCGCTGATCGGTCGGCTCAGCGACCGCACGCTCTCGCGCTTCGGCCGCCGCCGACCGTACCTCGTGCTCGGCGCGATCCTCCTCGCCGCGGGCGCCCTGCTCACCGTGGCGGCCTCCAGCACAGCGCTGCTCACGCTCGCGTACGTCGTCACGATGGTCGGCGCCGTCTGTGCGCTCGTCGCGTGCAGCGCGATCGTGCCGGACCAGGTCGAGCCCTCCCGCCGGGGCACTCCGTCCGCCATCGTCGGCCTCGGCGCGCCTATCGGCGCGGTGCTCGGCATCTTCCTGGCGCAGACCGTCCAGCCGAACCTGGCCGCGATGATTCTCCTCCCGGCCGGCGTCGCCGTCGTCTTCACCCTGGTGCTCGCGGTGTTCGTCTCGGACCGCCCGCTCGCGCGCGAGGAGCGCCCCGCGTTCGCGCTGCGGGAGTTCTTCCAGACGTTCTGGGTGAACCCGGCGAAGAGCCCCGCGTTCGCCTGGGCCTGGTGGAGCCGGCTCCTCATCTTCTTCGGCGTCGCCGCCGTCAACGCCTACCAGGCCTTCTACCTGATCCTCGTGCAGCACGTGAACCCGGCGACCGTGGGCACCTCCCTGTTCGTCGCCTCCCTCGTCGGCACCGGCGTCTCGCTCGTGTTCGCGCCGCTGATGGGCAAGCTGTCGGACAAGGTCGGCCGCCGGAAGCCGTTCGTCATCGCCGCCGCGCTGATCTTCGGGGTCGGCCTCGCGCTGGTCGCGTTCGCGCCGAGCTTCCCGACCTTCCTGATCGCCATCGCGGTGATCGGACTCGGCCAGGGCGTCTACTTCGCGGTGGACTTCGCGCTCGTCACCCAGGTGCTGCCTGACCCGGAGAACCCGGCGAAGGACCTCGGCATCATGAACCTGGCCAGCAGCCTCCCGTCCTCCATCGTCCCCGCGATCGCCCCGGCGCTGCTCGCGCTCGGCGCCTCGGCCGCGCTGCCGCAGAACTTCGGCGCGCTGTTCCTGGCCGGCGCGATCGCGGCGCTGCTGGGCGCGGCGGCCATCCTGCCGATCCGCGGCGTCAAGTGAGCACGGGCGGAACGCCGACCCGGTCGTCCGCGGCCACCGAGGCCGCGCCGGAGTTCCGCCTGCCGTTCTGACGTCGGTGCTGCGGATCCCCACGCCGCGCGGCATGATGGGCGCATGAATGTGCGTCCTCCCGCCGTGGTCGTGCGCGGCCTCCGCAAGTCGTACGGCTCCTTCGAGGCCCTGCGCGGCGTCGACTTCGAGATCGCCGACGGCGAGACGTTCGCGCTGCTCGGGCCGAACGGCGCCGGGAAGAGCACGACCATCGAGATCCTGGAGGGCTACCGGGACCGGTCGGGCGGCGAGGCGAGCGTGCTCGGGGCCGACCCCGGCAAGGCCGGCACCGCGTGGAAGGCGCGGCTCGGGATCGTGCTGCAGTCCGGCGCCGAGGCCGCGAACGTGACCGTGCGCGAGCAGCTCACGCAGTTCGCCCGCTACTACCCGCACAGCCGCGACGTCGAGGAGGTCATCGCTGCCGTCGGGCTGGAGGAGAAGGCGAAGGTCCGCATCCGCAACCTGTCCGGAGGCCAGCGCCGGCGGCTGGATGTCGCGCTCGGCGTGATCGGGCGGCCCGAGCTGCTCTTCCTCGACGAGCCGACGACCGGATTCGACCCGGAGGCCCGGCGGCAGTTCTGGGAGCTGGTGCGCACGCTGAAACGGGAGGGCACCACCATCCTCCTCACCACCCACTACCTGGACGAGGCCGCGCAGCTCAGCGACCGGGCCGCCGTGATCGCGCACGGCGCGCTGCTCGACATCGGCGCGGTGGACGCGATCGGCGGGGCGGCCGCGAAAGTCCCGATCGTCCGCTGGCGGGACTCCACCGGTGCGCCGCACGAGGAGCGCACCGACGCGCCGGGCGCGCTGGTCGCCCGGCTCGCCGCCGAGGCCGGCGGGGAGCCCCGCGACCTGGAGGTCATCCGCCCCAGCCTGGAGGACATCTACCTCGCGCTGGTGCGGGAGGCGGACGAGCGGGCCGGCGCGGCCTCCGGCCAGGAGGTGGCCGCATGACCTCGGTCGCGCTGGGCTGGTCCCGGATCCGCTACGAGGTGGTCGTGTACTTCCGCCAGGCGGACACCATCTTCTTCACCTTCCTGTTCCCGGTGGTCATGCTCGGGATCTTCTCCGTCGCGTTCCAGGGCCTCGGCAAGGTCGGCGCCGCGCCGGACGGCAGCGGCGGCATCTCGCAGGCCGCCTACTACCTGCCCGGGATGATCGCCGCGGGCATCCTCCTCAGCGGCGTTCAGAACCTCGCCGTCGACATCGCCGTGGAGAAGAGCGACGGGACGCTGAAGCGCCTGGGCGGCACTCCGCTCCCCGTGGTCTCCTACTTCCTCGGCAAGATGGGCCAGGTCATCGCGACCAGCATCCTCCAGATCGGGCTGCTGCTGTTCGTCGCCCGGGTGCTGTTCGGGGTGGCGCTGCCGACCGACCCGGAGGCCTGGCTGCGCTTCGCCTGGATCTACCTGCTCGGCATCGTCACGTCCGCCGTCCTGGGCATCGCGCTCTCCGCGGTGCCGCGCACGGGCAAGAGCGCGACGGCGGTCATCATCCCGATCGTGCTGGTGCTGCAGTTCATCTCCGGCGTCTACCTGGCCTTCAACCTGCTGCCGACCTGGCTGCAGAACATCGCCAGCCTGTTCCCGGTCAAGTGGATCGCGCAGGGCATGCGGAGCGTGTTCCTCCCGGCGAGCTTCGAGGCCGCCGAGCCGAGCGGGAGCTGGCAGCTCGGCTGGATCGCGGTGGTGCTGCTGATCTGGCTGGTGGCGGGGCTGATCGCGTGCCGGCTGTCCTTCCGGTGGATCCGGAAGGACGGTCAGTGACGCGGTCTCACGCGATCGGCGTGTCCGGGTCGTGCCCCCACTCCGCCCACGACCCGTCGTACACGCGTGCGTTCGCGTGCCCGATCAGGTACCGGAGCGCGAACCAGTCCGCCGAGCCGCGGTTGCCGATCGTGCAGTAGGTGATCACGTCCGTGCCGGGGTCGATCGCGGCGAACATGCCCGCCAGGGTGTCGCGGTCGCGGAACCGGCCGCGCTCGTCGAACACGCCGGCCGCGTCCACGTTCACCGCCGACGGGATGCGGCCCGCGCGGCCTCCCGGCTCCGGTGTCCCGGACGGCCAGAAGCGCTCGCCGGTGTACTCCGAGGCGCTCCGGGCGTCCACGATCGTGGTGCCCGGGCGGCCGATCGCCGCGCGCACGTCGGCGGCGGTGGCCCGGATCGTGTCGTCCGGAGCGGGCAGCGGATAGCCGGAGGGCGCTACGTCCGGCGTCTCGGTCGTCCACGGCAGGCCGGCCTCCTGCCAGACCGCGCGTGAGGTGTCGAGGATGCGCACGTCCGCGTGCCGGTACAGCTTCATCAGCCAGAACCCGAGCGACGGGGCGTAGCCGTAGAAGACGACGGTCGCGTCCGGCGTGATGCCGGAACGTTCGAAGAGGGCGCGGATCGCATCGTCCGCGACGGGCCGGTAGTCCGGGCCTTTGAGGTCGGCGTACGGGTTCCAGAGCACTGCGCCGGGGAGGTGGCCCGACGTGTAGGCGGTGGCGTTCACGTCGACCTCGACGACGCGGACGCCGGGGTCCGCGAGGTGGGATTCGAGCCAGTCCGGCCCGACGAGGGGCGCGTCCGTGACGCGCAGGTCCCGGGCGTCGGCCCGGGTGGTGGTGGAGCTCATGGTGGCCTCCTTGCGGCTCACTCCAACTGGATCCAGCCGAGCAGGTCCTCCCGCGCGACTGCCTGGAAGAGGGCAGGATGGTCGGACCTCATGTGGGCGCTGATGTCGTCGACGACCTCCGCGTCCGTCTCGCCGCGGGCGATGTAGCCGCATTCGCACCGGATGATCCTGGTCATCTCGTCCTCCCTCATAGTTCTACGCAGGGCCCGTTGGCAGAATGTTGGCATGACGTTGGCGTCCGGTGGGGTCCGGGTTCAGCTCTGCGGGACACTGCACCTCGAAGTGGCCGCTGAGCGGCTGGAGGACGGCCTCCCCGGCCGCCAGGGACGGCTGCTGTTCGCGTACCTCGTGCTCAACCGGCACCGCCCGTGCACCCGCGACGAACTCGCCGAGGCGGTCTGGCCGGGCGCGGTCGCCGTCCACGGCGCCGGACTGAACCCGCTGGTGTCGAAGCTGAGGCGGCTGCTCGGCGCGGACGCGCTGGAGGGCCGGTCGGCGCTGCGGCTGGAGCTGGGCGAGGACGCCCACGTCGACGTCGAGTGGGCGGAGCAGGCCGTCCACCGCGCCGAGTCGCAGGTCGCCCTCGGGCACTGGGCGGCGGCCTGGGGTCCCGCGATCGGAGCGATGCTGGTGGCCCAGCGCGAGTTCCTGCCCGGCGAGGACACCGGCTGGATCGACGAGGAGCGTCGCGTGCTCGCCGACATCCTCGTGCGCGCGCTGGACGCGTACGCGGTCGCGAGCCTGGAGATGGGCGGCACCGAGCTCCCCGCTGCCGTGCGCGCGGGGCGCCGCCTGGTGTCGGTCGCACCGCTGCGCGAGACCGGATACCAGGTGCTCATGCGGGCGCTCCAGCGGCAGGGCGATGTCGGGGCGGCCGTCGCGGTGTACGGCGAGCTGCGCGCGCTGCTGCGCGACGAGCTCGGCGTCTCCCCGAGCCCCGCCACGCAGCACCTCTACACCTCGCTGCTCGCCGACCCGTGACCGCCGAAGGGCACGTAAACGCCCCTAAAACACGGTTTTAGGGGCGTTTAGGTGCCCCTCGATGTCAGGCGACCCCTTTGGCGAGCATGCTTTCGGCGGCAGCGACCACGGCCTGCTGCCAGGGGCGCGGCTCGAAACCGAGCACGCGCCGCGCCTTCTCGGTCGAGACCTTCTTGCGGTACCCGAGTTCGGCCGCCATCGGCCGCATCCCCGGGTTCGCCTCGGCTGCGGCGCGCACGGCGGCATCGGGAAGCAGCGCCGTCGCCGGAGGCACCCGGCTCGCGCGCTCGCCGAGCTCGTCCCGCAGCACCCCTCCGACCTCCGCGAGCGGCACCGCGTCCTCCTGGGACGCGAGCAGGAAGCGCTCGCCCGCCGCGCCCACCGCGCTGATCGCCGCGACGTGCGCTGCGGCGACATCCCGCACGTCCACGAACGGGACGGCGAAGTCCGGATACGCCGGCAGCTCGCCCGTGAGCACGCGTCGCACTATGTGGTTCGCGCCCGAGAGGCCCGTGCCGATCAGCGGGCCGACGACCGCGACCGGGAGCATCGTGACCAGCTCGGTGGAGCCGCCGTCGAGCAGCTCCCACGCCGCGCGCTCGGCGAGCACCTTGCTGCGCCCGTAGGCGTCCATCCCCGGGCCGTCGAGCGGCGACCAGTCGGCCTCCGTGAACGCGCGGTCGAGAGGCGGATGGCCGAACCCGACCGCATGGAAGGCAGAGGTGAGCACGACCCGCGGCACCCCCGCGTCCCTGGCGGCGCGCAGCACCCGCAGCGTTCCCTCCCGCGCCGGCACGATCACGTCGTCCTCGTCGTCGACCGGCCCGAGGTGGACGGGGGAGGCGACGTGCAGCACCGCGTCGGCGCCGTCGACCGCCTCGGCCCAGCCGGTGTCGTCCAGGAGGTCGGCCGCCACGAAGTGCAGCGCGTCACCGTTCGCCATCCCCGCCTCGGCCAGTTCGGCGCGCGCGGCGTCCTCGCGGTCGAGCGAGCGGATGGTGGCGCGGACCTCGTGACCGCTGCCCAGGAGTTGCAGGATGATGTGCCCGGCGATGAAGCCGGAGCCGCCGGTGACGAGGATGCGCTGGTCTGCCATGCTCGGTCCTTTCGGTTGGTCGGGTGCTGACCTTTCGATGGTTCCCCCGCCCGCCGGAGACATCCAGCCCCCTGCGCACACTGGTAGTGCGAGGGACACCCTGCCCCGCCCGTCTCCGCGTAGCGTGGACCGCATGAACGTCGAGCCCGAGGGGCCGGGCAATCTGCTGGGGGAGTTCCTGCGCGCCCGCCGGGAGCTGGTCTCGCCCGAGAGCCTCGGCATCCCCGTGCTCGGCACGCGCCGGGTGGCCGGCCTCCGCCGCGAGGAGGTCGCGATGCTGTCCGGCATCAGCGCCGAGTACTACCTCCGGCTGGAGCAGGGCCGCGACCGCAACCCGTCGGGGCAGGTACTGCGCTCGATTGCGCGCGTGCTCCAGCTCGACGGGGAGGCCACCGCGTACCTGCTCGCGTTGCCGGACAGCGACCGGGCGCCCCGCCGCCCGCGCCGCCCGCGGGCCGAGACGCTTCCGGAGAGCCTGGCCGCACTCGTGCCGCAGCTTCCGTTCCCGGCGTTCGTGGAGGGCCGCTACCTCGACGTGCTCGCCGCCAACACCCTCGCCTCCGCGCTCTCGCCGCGGTTGGTGCCCGGCCGCAACCGGATGCGCGACGTGTTCCTCGACCCGGCCGAGCAGGCGCTCTTCCCCGACTGGGAGGCCGCCTCGGCCGTGCTGATCGCGGGCTTCCGGCGCTCGGTCGGCGCCGACGCCGACGACGCGCGCGTGGTCGAGCTGGTCGGCGAGCTGTCGATCGCGAGCCCGGTGTTCCGGAGGCTGTGGAGCCGGCACGACGTGCGCGAGCGCCAGGGCGCGACCTTCGCGTTCCAGCATCCCGAGGTCGGGCCGCTCGCGGTGCACCGCGAGAAGCTGCAGGTCACCGGCACCGACGGGATCATGCTCGTGCTCTACCACGCCGCCACCGAGGCCGACGCGGAGAAGCTGCGGGCTGCTTGCCGCGCTGGCCGACACAGCGGAGGAGGCCGCGGCCGAGCGATCGAGCTTGTAAGGTGGAGTGATCCACGGGGGACTCGCCTATCGGGGCGACTTGTCTGGTTCGATTTCCAGAGTCCTCCACCACAGTGTCCGCGCGCCCAGGGGTCTGGAGCTCTCGGGGTCTGGCGCTCTCGCGCCGAAAGCGCTGAGATGGACCATGACGAACCTGACCCTGATCCAGCGCTCGCCGGATCCGGAGGACGTCGGCGCCTCCCGTGACCGGCGGCCCACCCTGGCCGAGCGGTTCCGGGCGATGGGACGCAGCCGCATCGGTGCGCTCCTCCTGCTGCTCGCGACGCTCATCGCCATCGTCTGGGCGAACATCTCCTTCACCGGCTACGAGCACTTCTGGGAGACCCACCTCACGCTCGGGCTGGGCGACCTCCACCTCGACTTCACCCTTCACGCGCTGGTCAACGACGCGCTCATGGCGATCTTCTTCTTCACGGTGGGGCTGGAGGTGCGGCGCGAGTTCGCGATCGGCGAGCTGACGAGCTGGTCGCGTGCCGTCGTCCCCGTCGTCGCGGCGATCTTCGGGCTGGCCGTCCCCGCGGTCATCTTCGTGCTGTTCGCGATGGGGACAGGGCACGCCAACGCGTGGGGCGTCGTGATCTCGACCGACACGGCGTTCCTGGTCGGCGGCCTGGCGCTGATCGGTCCTCGCGCGGTCGGCCGGCTGCGGGTGTTCTTGCTCGCGCTCGCCGTGGTGGACGACATCGGCGCGCTGAGCATCATCGCGCTGGTCTACACCAAGGACTTCAACCCCGTTCCGCTGATCGTCGCGGCGGTCGGCTTGGCCGGCGTGTACTTCACCCGCTACCTGCGCGGCGGGCGTGGACCGGTCTACGGCACGCTCGCCGTGATCGTCTGGCTGGCGTTCCTCGCCTCCGGCGTGCACCCGACGCTGGCCGGCGTCGCGATCGCGCTGCTGATCCCGGTGTACCGGCCCAACCGCCGCGACGTGGAGCACGCGCTCGACCTGGCGAGGACGTTCCGGCAGTCTCCGAACACCGAGTACGCCCGGGCGGCGGCGAACAGCCTCCGGGAGTCCATCTCGATCAACGAGCGACTGCAGTCGGCGTGGTCGCCGTACGTCGCGTACGTGGTGCTCCCGCTGTTCGCGCTCGCCAACGCGGGAGTGCGGCTGAGCGGCGACATCCTGGTCGGCGCCGTGGTCTCGCCGTTGGCGTGGGGCATCGTCGCCGGGCTCGTGGTCGGCAAGTTCGTCGGCGTGTTCGGCTCGACCGTGCTGCTGCGGGCGTTGCGCATCGGAGAGTTCGGCCCGGGCCTCACCGTGGATCGGCTGGCCGGCGGCGCCGCACTGTGCGGGATCGGCTTCACCATCTCGCTGTTCATCGTGGACCTCGCCATCCCGGAGGAGGCCGCCCAGAACGCGGCCAGGGTCGGGGTCCTTGCGGCGACCGTGATCGCGTTCGTCGTCGCGACGATCGTGTTCCGCCTCTCGGACGCGCGCCGGCCCAAGGAGGAGATGGGGCTCACGCTCGTGCGCCCGGTCGACCCGAAGCGCGACCACATCTTCGGCGACCTGAACGCACCCTTCACGATCGTGGAATACGGGGACTTCCAGTGCGGCTTCTGCCTCAAGGCGACCGGATCGGTGGAGGAGGTGCGCCGGGAGCTCGGCGACAACCTCCGCTACGTCTGGCGGCACGCCCCGCTGACGCGGTTCCATCCCAACGCGCTCGCCGCGGCCGAGGCGTCGGAAGCCGCCGCCCGGCAGGGAAAGTTCTTCCCGTTCGAGCGCAGCCTGTTCGCCGACCAGGAGCACCAGCTCCCGTCGGACATCATGCGTCGAGCCGAGGAGCTCGGTCTCGACCTGCCGCGCTTCGAGGCCGACCTGGGGTCGCCCGAGGTCACGGCGCGCGTCAGGGACGACATGCTCGACGCGGAGGCGATGGACATCACCGCCGTGCCGACGTTCTACATCAACGGGCCGCCGCCACGTCGGCCCGTACGACGCGCAGTCGCTCATCCGGGCGTTGCAGGCGAGCGTCGCGGCGCCCTGATGGATCAGGCCACCTGCGCGCCCGGCACGGCGAGCTCCCCGGTCAGGTACTGCGACCTCCCGAAGCCGAACGACCAGTCCTCCGGGCCGTTCTCGACATAGCCGATGAAGACGTCCTCCCCGGCCACGTCGACCTCCCCGAGGCGGCGGGAGATCTCGGCGAACAGGCTCTGCTTGGCCTTAGTCGAGCGGCCGCGCTGCGTGAAGATCTGGATGACGACCACGCCGTCGCTGCGCTCGAAGCCGAGCCCGGCGTCCTCAGCGATGATCGACCCGGCCGGGCGCTCGGTGACGATCTGGAACCGGTCGCGCCGGGGGATGCGGTACTCGCTCACGATGGCGTCGTGGACGGCGTCGGCGATGGCGCGGACGGCGGCGGCCGGACGCCCCTCCTGGAGTTCGATGCGGACGAGGGGCATGGGGTCCTCCGATGGTCTCGAGAGAAGGGATCGTCTCGATTGTGCAGATTGATAGTTTGTCCTGTCAAATGATACGCTTCTGACAAGCACCACAGCACGACCCCGACGAAGGAGTTCCACGACATGACCCAGCATGGGGAGCCGTTCGACCTGATCACCATCGGGCGCATCGGTGTCGACCTCTACCCCCTGCAAGACGGGGTGGGGCTGGAGGACGTCGAGACCTTCGGCAAGTTCCTCGGCGGCAGCGCGACCAATGTGTCGATCGCCGCCGCTCGGCACGGTCTCCGCTCGGCGGTGGTCACCGCCACCGGCGACGACCCGTTCGGCCGCTACGCCCACCGCGAGCTGCGCCGGCTGGGAGTCGACGACCGGTTCGTCGGCACGGTCGACACCCTCAAGACGCCGGTGACCTTCTGCGAGATCTTCCCGCCCGACGACTTCCCGCTGTACTTCTACCGCGACCCGCTCGCGCCCGACCTCGCCATCACGGCGAAGGACCTCGACCTCGACGCGATCAGCCGGGCGCGCATCTACTGGTCGACCGTGACCGGCCTGTCCCGCGACCCGAGCCGCACCGCGCACCACGTGGCGTGGGAGGCGCGGGGCCGTCGGCCGCTCACCATCCTCGACCTCGACTACCGGTCGATGTTCTGGCCGAGCGGGGCGGCGGCCACGGCCGAAGTGGAGCGCGCGCTCGGCCACGTCACGGTCGCGGTCGGAAACCGCGAGGAGTGCGAGATCGCGGTGGGCGAGACCGAGCCGCTGCGCGCGGCAGACGCCCTCCTCGAGCGCGGCGTCGAGCTGGCCGTCGTCAAGCAGGGCCCGCGCGGCGTCCTTGCCAAGACGCGCGAGGAGACCGTGGAGGTGCCTCCCTACCTCGTGGAGGTCGTCAACGGCCTCGGCGCCGGCGACGGCTTCGGCGGCGCGCTCTGCTACGGCCTGCTGCAGGACTGGTCGCTCGAGCGGGTCATCCGCTTCGCCAACATCGCCGGAGCCATCGTCGCCACGCGCCGCGAGTGCTCCACCGCCATGCCGACGACCGCCGAGGTCGAGTCGGTGCTGAAGGAGCTCCAGAATGTCCCCAGCTGACCTGATCGCCGGCCCCGTTCCGATCATCGACGCGGCCGCCTTCGAACGCCTCCGCTCCCGCCGGCACACCAGCCCCGACGATGTCGCGACCGTGCTCGCCTCCCGCACCCGGCGCCCGCTGGTCCGCGACGACGGCCGCCTGTTCATCGTCGCGGCCGACCATCCGGCCCGGGGCGCGCTCGGCGTCGGCGACGACCCGATCGCGATGGCCGACCGTTACGACCTCCTGCAGCGGCTCGCGCTCGCGCTGTCCCGGCCGGGGGTGGACGGTGTGCTCGGCACCCCCGACATCATCGAAGACCTGGCGCTGCTCGGCGCCCTCGACGACAAGATCGTCGTCGGCTCGATGAACCGCGGCGGCCTCCGCGGCGCCGTCTTCGAGATGGACGACCGCTACACCGGTTACGACGTCGACGCGATGGTGCACGACGGCGTGGATGCGGCCAAGCTGCTCGTCCGCGTCAACCTGGAGGACGCAGGCACGGCGCGCACGCTGGAGGCGACGGCGAAGGCCGTCACCGCGGCCGCCCGGGCGCGGCTCCCGATCCTCCTCGAGCCGTTCATGAGCCGCTGGAGCGACGGCCGCGTCGTCAACGACCTCACGGCGGACGCGGTCATCCACTCGGTGGCCATCGCCTCCGGCCTGGGCGCCTCGTCGGCGTACACCTGGCTGAAGCTCCCGGTCGTGCCCGAGATGGAGCGCGTCATGGCCGCGACCACGCTCCCCACGCTCCTGCTCGGTGGCGACACCGACGTCGCGCCTGAGAAGACCTTCGCGTCGTGGGAGGCCGCGTTGACGCTCCCGGGTGTGCACGGCCTCGTCGTCGGGCGCACCCTCCTCTACCCGAAGGACGGGGACGTCGGCCGCGCCGTCGACATCGCCGCCTCCCTCGTCCACGGCCGCTGATCCGGCCGCTCACCCGCACGTAGCACCTCGAAGGAACAACACCATGACCAGCACCGACACCACCACCGCCCGCGTCGCCGCGGGCGAGCTGCCGACGATCCCGCACTGGATCGACGGCGCCGAGCGGCCCTCCACGAGCGGGCGCACCGCTCCGGTCTTCAACCCGGCCCTCGGCGTCGCGACGGCGAACGTCGCCCTCGCCGATCAGGCCGAGATCGACGAGGCGATCGCCTCGGCGCAGCGCGGCTTCGAGGTGTGGGGCCAGTTCTCGATCGCCAAGCGGCAGACGGTGCTCTTCGCGTTCCGGGAGCTGCTGAACGCGCGCAAGGGCGAGCTGGCCGCGATCATCACGGCCGAGCACGGCAAGGTGCTCTCCGACGCGATGGGCGAGATCCTGCGCGGCCAGGAG
This sequence comes from Leifsonia sp. EB41, assembly GCF_041262565.1. Classification (NCBI taxonomy): domain Bacteria; kingdom Bacillati; phylum Actinomycetota; class Actinomycetes; order Micrococcales; family Microbacteriaceae; genus Leifsonia; species Leifsonia sp. EB41. The sequence goes on from NZ_JBGCCJ010000001.1 coordinate 2,682,419, forward strand.
GTCGTGGAGCTGGCGACCGGGTTCCCGCACCTGATCAAGGGCGCCTACTCCGAGAACGCGTCGACCGGCATCGACGTGTACTCGCTGAAGCAGCCGCTCGGCGTGGTGGGTGTCATCTCGCCGTTCAACTTCCCGGCGATGGTGCCGATGTGGTTCTTCCCCGTCGCCATCGCGGCCGGCAACGCCGTCGTGCTCAAGCCGAGCGAGAAGGACCCGTCGGCGGCGCTGTGGCTCGCTCGGCTCTGGAAGGAGGCCGGCCTCCCGGACGGCGTCTTCACCGTGCTCCAAGGCGACAAGCTCGCCGTCGACGGCCTCCTGAACAGCCCGGTCGTCCAGTCCATCTCGTTCGTCGGCTCTACCCCGATCGCGCAGTACATCTACGAGACGGCGTCGAAGAACGGCAAGCGCGTCCAAGCGCTCGGCGGCGCGAAGAACCACATGCTGGTGCTGCCCGACGCCGACCTCGACCTGGTGGCCGACCAGGCGGTCAACGCCGGATACGGCGCGGCGGGCGAGCGCTGCATGGCCGTCTCGGTCGTGCTGGCGGTCGAGCCGGTCGCCGACGAGCTGATCGCGAAGATCACGGAGCGCATCGGCAGGCTGCGCATCGGCAACGGCGCGGGCGACGGCCAGGGCGAGCCGGACATGGGGCCGCTGATCACCGGGGTGCACCGCGACAAGGTGTCCGGCTACGTCGACATCGCCGAGGCCGACGGCGCGGACATCGTGGTCGACGGCCGCGGCTTCACCGTCGAGGGCCACGAGGACGGCTTCTTCTTCGGCCCGACCCTCATCGACAACATCCCGATCAGCTCCGCCGCCTACCGCGAGGAGATCTTCGGGCCGGTGCTGTCCGTCGTGCGCGTGCAGACCTTCCAGGAGGGTCTCGACCTCATCAACTCCGGTCAGTTCGGCAACGGCACCGCGATCTTCACCAACGACGGCGGCGCCGCCCGGCGGTTCCAGAACGAGGTGCAGGTCGGCATGATCGGCATCAACGTCCCCATCCCGGTCCCGGTCGCCTACCACTCGTTCGGCGGCTGGAAGGCCTCCCTGTTCGGCGACGCCAAGGCGTACGGCGTGCACGGCTTCGACTTCTTCACCCGCGAGAAGGCGATCACCAGCCGCTGGCTCGACCCGGCGACGCACGGCGGCATCAACCTCGGCTTCCCGCAGAACACCTGAGGATCGGGGACGTGGCAGAGCACAACGAATGGTTCTTCCCGCGCGGAGCGCTGAGCGACCGCTGGTGGGAGTCCGTGGTCGACGACTCCCTCGACGGCTGGCAGCACACCGGGCTCCGGGTCGCAGAGCTCGCCGGCAACGCGGTCGAGCTGGAGGCCGGCGACGTCGAGCGCATCGTCGTCCCGCTCGCCGGTGCCTTCGCGGTGGAGCACGAGGGGACGACGACCCACCTGGCCGGCCGGTCCAGTGTCTTCGACGGGCCGACGGACGTGGTCTACATCGGAGCGGGAAACGGCCTGAAGGTCACCGGCTTCGGCCGGGTGGCCGTAGCGGAGGCCCCGACACGTGTGCGCAAGCCGTCGGTCTACATCGCGAAGGATGCGGTGCCCGTCGAGCTGCGCGGCGCCGGCCGGGACAGCCGTCAAGTGCACAACTTCGGCACTCCGGGAGCCGTGGATGCCGCCGCGCTGATCGTCTGCGAGGTCATCACGCCGGCCGGCAACTGGTCGTCGCATCCCGCGCACAAGCACGACGAGGACGTGCCGGGCCACGAGTCCCGGCTCGAGGAGATCTACTACTTCGAGTCGGCTCCCGTGCGCGGCGCGAACGCCCCGGCGACGGCCGACGCCTTCGGGAGTTTCGCCACCTACCGCTCGGCCGCCGGCGACATCGAGACCAACGCGCTCGTCCGCACCGGCGACATCGCCCTGGTGCCGTTCGGCTACCACGGCCCGGCGGTCGCGGCCCCGGAGTACGACCTCTACTACCTCAACGTCATGGCTGGGCCGGGGGAGGAGCGGGCGTGGCTGATCAGCGACGATCCGCGCCAGGCCTGGCTGCGCGACACCTGGACCGCCCAGGACACCGACCCTCGCCTTCCCTACGTCTCGACCACGCAAGGAGCCGCGCAATGATGACCAACACGGCGACGACCCGCAGGATGACGGTGGCCCAGGCGCTCGTCGAGTTCCTCGCCAACCAGTGGACCGTCGACGGCGACGTGCGCGAGCGCACCATCCCCGGGATGCTCGGCATCTTCGGGCACGGCAACGTCGCCGGCGTCGGCCAGGCGCTCAAGCAGGCGAACGTGCAGGACCCGAACCTGATGCCGTACTACCAGGCGCGCAACGAGCAGGCGATGGTCCACCAGGCGGTGGGCTACGCCCGCATCCACCGCCGCCGGGCCACGCTCGCCTCGACCGCCTCGGTCGGCCCGGGCGCCGCCAACATGATCACCGGCGCCGCCCTCGCGACGGCCAACCGCCTCCCGGCGTTGCTCCTGCCGTCCGACACGTTCGCGACACGCGTCGCCGACCCGGTGCTGCAGCAGCTGGAGCACCCGCACGACCTCGGCATCCAGGTGACCGACGCGTTCCGCCCGGTGTCACGCTTCTTCGATCGCGTCCAGCGACCCGAGCAGCTCTTCTCGATCGCGCTCGCGGCGATGCGGGTGCTGACCGACCCGGCCGAGACCGGCGCGGTGACCATCGCGCTGCCGGAGGATGTGCAGGCCGAGGCGCTCGACGTCCCGGCGGAGTTCCTCGCCCCCCGCGAGTGGCACGTCCGCCGTCCGGTCCCGGAGGGCTGGGCGCTGCAGGCAGCCGTCGACGCGATCCGCAGCGCGCAGCGTCCCGTGATCGTCGCGGGCGGCGGCGTGCTGTACTCGGGCGCGGAGGACGCGCTGCGCGCGTTCGTGGAGGCCACCGGCATCCCGGTCGGCACCACGCAGGCCGGCGGCGGCTCGCTGAGCTGGGACCACCCGCAGTACCTCGGCGGCGTCGGCGCGACCGGCACCACCGCCGCCAACCGGGTCACGGCGCAGGCCGACCTCGTCCTCGGCGTCGGGACCCGCTACAGCGACTTCACCACCGCCAGCCGCACGGTCTTCCAGAACCCGGACGTGCGGTTCGTGAACCTCAACGTCGCGCCGTTCGACGCCTACAAGCACGGCTCGCAGCTCCCTCTGATCGCCGACGCGCGGGAGGCGCTCACGGCGCTGACCGCGGCCCTCGACGGGTACACCGTGCACCCCGGCTACGCGACGTGGATCGCCGAGGAGAAGACGGAGTGGGACGCCGTGGCCGACGAGGCACTCGCTCCCACGGCTCTCGACGGCGAATCCTCGCTCATCGGTCAGCCGCAGATCATCGGCGCCGTCCAGCGCGCCTCCGGCCCGCGCGACGTCGTGGTGCAGGCGGCGGGCTCCCTCCCCGGCGACCTCCACAAGCTGTGGCGCGTCCGCGACCCGCTCGGCTATCACGTCGAATATGCGTTCTCGTGCATGGGCTACGAGATCGCCGGCGGGATGGGCGTCAAACGCGGGCTCGACGCCGCCGACGATGACCGCGACGTCATCGTCCTCGTCGGCGACGGCTCCTATCTGATGCTGCACACCGAGCTTGCAACGGCCGTCGCCGAGGGCATCAAGATCGTCGTCGTGCTCATCCAGAACCACGGCTACGCCTCCATCGGCCACCTCTCCGAGACGGTCGGCTCGCAGCGCTACGGCACCCGCTACCGGTATCGCGACGAGGCCGAGCTGAACTTCGAGCGCGGCGACTTCCTGCCCGTCGACCTCGCCGCCAACGCGCGCAGCTTCGGCATCGACGTGATCGAGCTCGCGCCGGGTCCCGACGCCGCCGCGCGGCTCGAGGAGGCCGTCAGAGCGGCCAAGGCGTCCACGACCTCCACGCTGATCCACGTCGACTCGGACCCGTTCGTGTACGCGCCGGACGGCGAGGGCTGGTGGGACGTCCCAGTCGCGGAGACCTCCGAGCTGGAGAGCACGCAGACCGCCCGCACCGACTACCTCCGGCAGCGGAAGCAGCAGCGGCCCCTGCTCGGCTGAGCGCGCCGCGCCGAACCACCCCGACCACCTCGACCATCCCGACCACCACAGTCACCGAAGGACGACGATGACCGACACCGCCACCCACCACCGCCCGGCCGAGGCGCACACCTCCGGCCTCCGCATCGGCACCGCGCCCGACTCGTGGGGCGTATGGTTCCCGGAGGACCCGCGGCAGACCCCGTGGGACCGCTTCCTCGACGAGGTGCAGGCCGCCGGGTACCACTGGATCGAGCTCGGGCCGTACGGCTACCTCCCGACCGATCCGGCGCAGCTCCTGGACGAGCTCGCCAAGCGCGACCTGCGGATCAGCGGCGGCACGGTCTTCACCGGTTTCCACAAGGGCGCCGACCAGTGGGACCGCGCCCTCGAGCAGGTCGAGAAGGTCGCCGCACTCACCCGTGCGGTCGGCGGCGAGCACATCGTCGTCATCCCGGACCTCTGGCGGTCGGACGCCACCGGCGAGACGCTGGAGCCGCGCACGCTGACCGACGAGCAGTGGACGTCACTGGCCGCCGGGCACGACCGCCTCGGTCGTATGCTGCTCGAGGAATACGGGCTCCGCCAGCAGTTCCACTCGCACGCCGACTCCCACGTCGGCACGCAGCGCGAGGTCGAGCGCCTGCTCGCGGAGACCGATCCGCGCTACGTGAACCTCTGCCTCGACACCGGCCACTTCGCTTACTACGGCGGCGACAGCGTCACGCTGATCCAGGACCACCCCGAGCGCATCGGGTATCTGCACCTCAAGCAGATCGACCCCGAGTTCCGATTCGAGGTGCTCAAGAACGACATCGCGTTCGCGGACGCCGCGATCGACGTGATGGTCGAGCCGCCGGCGGGCATCCCGGACTTCGCGCCGATCATCGAGGCGGTCGCCGCCATCGACCCGGAGACCTTCGCGATCGTCGAGCAGGACATGCCCGGCATCGACATCGACGTCCCGCTCGGGATCGCCACCCGCACCCGGCAGCACATCTTCGGCTGCTCGCCGCTCACCCGCACCCGCTGACCACCGCTCGCTGACTCCCTCCGCCACGCACAGAAAGAGCCGCACCGAATGACCACCAGCAACCAGGACCTCCGTGTCGGCGTCGTCGGCGCCGGGCAGATGGGCGCCGACCACATCCAGCGCATCACCGGCACGATCAGCGGCGCGACCGTCTCCGCGATCGTGGAGCCGGACGCCGGCCGGGCGGAGGCCGCGGCAGCCGCGGCGCCGAGTGCGCGGGCGTTTGCGAGCGTGGAGGACGCCCTCGACGCGTCCGCGCTCGACGCAGTGATCATCGCGACGCCCGGCCAGTTCCACGAGCCCGTGCTGGTGCCCGCGCTGGAGGCGAAGCTCCCCATCCTGTGCGAGAAGCCGCTGACGCCGGACAGCGCGTCGTCGCTGCGCATCCTGGAGCTGGAGCAGAAGCTGGACCGCCCGCACATCCAGCTCGGCTTCATGCGCCGCTTCGACGACGAGTACCGCGCGCTGCGCGAACTGATCGTGGGCGGCGACGCAGGGGAGCTGCTGATGCTGCGCGGCGTGCACCGCAACCCGTCGGTGCCTGACAGCTACACCCAGTCGATGCTCATCACCGACTCGGTCGTGCACGAGTTCGACGTCATGCCGTGGCTCGCCGGCTCGCCCGTCCGCAGCGTCGAGGTCAAGTACCCGCGGCGCAACGACCTCGCGCCCGAGCGGCTCCGCGAGCCCATCCTGGTGCTCATCGAGCTGGAGAACGGCGTGCTGGTCGACGTGGAGATGAACGTCAGCGTGCGGTTCGGCTACCAGGTCGGCACCGAGGCGGTCTTCCAGACCGGCACCGCGCGCATCGGCCAGCCGTCCGGCTTGCAGCGCTGGTCCGACGCCGCGTTCTCGATCGCGGAGCACACGACCTTCAAGACCCGGTTCGCCCGCGCCTACGATGCGCAGGTGCAGGCGTGGGTGAACGCTGTGCGCGACGGTTCGCTCATCGCCGGGCCGAACGCGTGGGACGGCTACCTCGTCGCCCTCGCGTGCGAAGCCGGCGTCCGCGCGCTGGAGCAGTCCGGCCCCGTCCCCGTGGCGACGCCCGCACGCCCCGCCTTCTACGCGTAACCCTTGCCGCCGAGGGGCACGCAAACGCCCCTAACACGCTGTTTTAGGGGCGTTTACGTGCCCCTCGACAGGTGGACGACGGGGTCAGCGATCGACGAGGGTGAGCTCGAACGAGTAGAGGTCGGGCCGGTACACGTGCCGACCGAACTCCACCGCCCGGCCGGAGTTGTCGAACGCGGTGCGCGACATGGTGAGCAGTGGCGACCCGCGACGGATCTCCAGGAGGTCGGCCTCGTTCGCGTTCGCGGCGCGGGCGCCGATCCGCTGGTTGGCGACCCGGATGGCCACGCCGCGCGCCTTCAGGAGCTGGTAGAGGCCGCGCGCCTCCAGATCCTCGCGCGAGATGTCGATGAAGTCTTCCGGCAGCGTGTTCTCGAGGATCGCCAGCGGCACGCCGTCCGCCGACCGCAGCCGGGTGAGCTCCAGCACCGGGTTGCCGTACGGGACGCCGAGCTCCTTCGCCGCGGCCTCGTCCGCGATCCCGATCTCGTACGAGATGACGCGAGTGGTCGGCGTCTGCCCGGACTGGCCCAGGTCCTCGTAGAGGCTGGTCAGCTCGACGTTGCGGGTCACCCGGCCGTGGACGACCTGCGTCCCGATGCCGCGCCGGCGGACCAGGAGGCCCTTGTCGACCAGCTCCTGCAGGGCACGGCGGATGGTGGGACGCGACAGCCCGAGCCGGTTGCCGAGCGAGATCTCGTTCTCGAGGCGCGATCCCGGAGGAACCGTCTCGGACCGGATCGCCGCCTCCAGCGCCGTCGCGAGCTGGTAGTAGAGCGGCACCGGGCTGCCCTTGTCGAGGCTGTCGAAGAGGTCCACGGGCAGCGGGTACTCGGCTTGCATCCGCGTCCTCCACAGGTCGATCCAAATGTCAGAACAACCGTACACCTTGTAGGTGTTGTCAGCCCGTCAGCGCGGCCGCAGCGCTATTCGGCGGCGCTCAGCGCGATGGTGCCGACGCCGAGGGCGGCGAGGATCGCGGCCGAGATGCGCTCGAGCGTCTTGGCCACCGCCGGCCGTTTGAGCCAGAGGATCGCGCGCGACGCGAGCAGCGCCACCACCGTGAGGTACGCCGCGGCGACGACCGCGTCGATCGCACCAAGCAGGAGCGTGTTGCCGATCGTTGCGCCGTCGTGCGGGACGAACTGCGGCGCGATGGCGAGGAAGAAGAGGCCGACCTTGGGGTTCATCACCGTGGACAGCACCCCGGCGAGGAAGCCGGAGTGGAGGCTGGTCGTCCGCACCCGCGCCTCCGGGCCCTGGGCGGCGTGCCGGCGGCTGGCGATCAGCGCGGAGACGCCGAGATAGATGAGGTAGAGGCCGCCCGCGATCTTGACGACCCGGTAGACCTCGGCGGACTGCTCCAGCAACGCGGCCAGCCCGAGCGCGACGGCGAGCGCCCACAGCATCGAGCCGACGGCGGACCCCGCCGACGCCGCGAGGCCGGCGCCCGGGCGGGCCAGGCTGTAACGGAGGACGAGGAAGGTGTCGGGGCCGGGTGTCACCGCCAGGATCACGCAGAGGCCCGCGAAGGCGAGGAGGGCGGGGGCTGTCATGCAGCAAGTGTAGGGGGCGTAGGCTCCCGCCATGACGGACGACCTCCTCGCCGCGGTCCGCGCACGCTTCGACGGCCGCGCCGCGGAGTACGACACGAGCGAGATGCACCGGCAGCTCGCCGCGGCGGTCGCCGACTTCGCGGACCTCGACGGCGTGCGGGACGTGCTGGACGTCGCCACCGGGACCGGCCTGGTGCTGCGAGCCCTCCACTCGCGCGACCGTTCCCTGCGGCTGAGCGGCATCGACCTGTCGGGCGGCATGGTGGAGGTCGCGCGGGGCGAGCTCCCGGATGCTGTGCTGGTCGAAGGCGACGCGACGGTGCTCCCGTTCCCGGATGACGCGTTCGACCTGGTCACGTGCGTGACGGGCCTGCACCTCTTCCCCGACCCGGACGCCGCGGTCGCCGACTGGGTGCGCGTCCTCCGGCCGGGAGGCCGCGCGGTCACCGCGACCTTCGGCGACGTGGACACCTCCCAGCACGGCGGCCGCCCCGGCGCGGCCGTGCCCGACCCCGCGCACGGAGCAGGCCACCACGGCGCCGAGCCGCCGCCCTATCCCACGTACCACGAGCGGTTCCGTACCCCCGAGCTCCTCGCCGAAGCCGTCGCCCCGGCCGGCCTCACCCTGACCCGGCACGCCTGGTGGACCCACGGCCACGACCGCGTCCTCCTCGCCGAATTGCGCCCCGCCTGACTTCCCCCTACCCGTCGCCAACGGAGGACTTCCGGCCCCAATCGTCCCCGATCTCCTCCGGTGACTGCTATTCAGGGCTCCCCGCGCGCGAATCTCCTCCGTTACCCACGCCAGTGGTTCAGCGGGCCAGGAGCCGCAGCTCCAGGGCGGTCCCCGCGGGGCCGGTGGAGGCCACGCGGACCTCGCCGCCGTGGCGCACCGCGACCTCGCGCACGAGTGCGAGCCCGATCCCGAAGCCCGAGCGCGAGCGGCCGGCGGCCGAAGCGGCCGCGGGGGCGGCGCGGGCGAACCGGTCGAAGATCCGGGCCGGGTCGATGCCCTGGATGCCGGGCCCCTGGTCCGCCACGGTCAGGTAGGCCGAGCGCCCTTCGCGCCGGATCGTCGCCGTCACCACGCCGCCGGCGGGGGAGTGGGCGACCGCATTGTCGAGCAGGGCCGTCGCGCAGCGCTGCAGCGTCGTCGCCGGGACCTCGCTCGAAACCTCGTCCCGCACCTCCAGCCGGACCGTCACCCCGGCCTGCTCCGCGAGCACCCCGAGCGACTCCACCGCTCGACGCACCGGGTCGGCCAGCTGCACGGGACCGTCCGATGCCGCGGCGCGCTCGCGTTCGGGGTCGGCGGCGAGCAGCAGGTCGTTGACGACCTCGATCAGCGTCCGGGTGTCGTCGCGCAGCTCCGCCACGGTCGCCGTCGACGGGTCGCCGTCGGGGAGGCCGCGCTGCAGCACCTGGAGGCGCGCGTCGAGCACCGCGAGCGGCGTGCGCAGTTCGTGGCTGGCGTCCGCGACGAAGTCCCTTTGCCGCCGCAGCGCCTCACCGAGCGGCCGAACGGCGCGCCGGGTGACCACCACGGCGAGCACCCCGGCGACGATCACCGCCAGCACACCGACGACGATGAACGCGATCATCGCGTCCACGGTGTCGATGTAGATCTTGTGCTGGCCGGGGCGCGGGGCCTCCGAGAGCTCCTTCGGCTGGAGCTGGTCGAGCACGAAGAAGAACGCCACCCCGATCGCCGCGACGACCAGCGCGCCTGACGCGATGGTGAGCTGGAGGCCGACCGTCCGGGAGGCGCGGCGCACCTCCCGGAAGTCGACGTCGTCGCGCCTGGTCACAGTTGCCCCAGCCGATAGCCCTCGCCGCGCACGGTCGCGATGATCTCCGGATCGGTCTTGCGCCGCAGGTAGTGAACGTAGGTGTCGACGGTGCCCGGCTGCTCGTCCGCCTCGAACACCGCCTCCAGGATGTGCGCGCGCGAGAACGTCCGCAGCGGGCTCTCCGCCAGCAGCCGCAGGAGGTCGGACTCCCGCTCGGTGAGCTGGATGCGGCCCTCGTAGGGCGAGTAGATGCTGCGGCTCTCCGGGTAGAACCGCCATCCGCCGACCGGCAGCTCACGGCCCTCGCCGGTGAACGTGCGGGTCAGCGCCCGCAGCCGGGCGAGCAGTTCGTCGAACTCGAACGGCTTGACCAGGTAGTCATTGGCCCCGGCGTCCAGGCCTTCGACGCGGTCCCGGAGGGCGCCGAGCGCGGTGAGCATGATGATCGGCGCGACGACGCGGCCGTCGCGCAGCTTGCCGACGAGGGTCACACCGTCGATGCCCGGCAGCCGGCGGTCGACCACCATCGCGTCGAAACGCTCCCGGAGCCCGACCGCGAGCCCGGCCTCCCCGTCGACCACGCGCGTCACGTCGTAGGACTCCGACAGCACCTGCTCGATCAGCGGGCCGAGGCGCGCGTCGTCCTCGACGAGCAGCACGCGCAGTCGGGTGGCCTCCATGTCGTTCAACTTATCGCGGCCTCCGCGGTTCGCGGCCGTGCGCGGGGTCGAGCCCTGGCCCGATGAGCGGGAACCGCTCCAGCGGCGGCGCGATCAGCCGCAGCACGCCGAGTACGAGCAGGACCGCCGCCGTCGCGTAGACGAGCGACGCCAGCACGTCCGTCGGGTTGTGTACGCCGAGGTAGACGCGGGAGAACGCGGTGAGCAGGGGCGCGACGACCGCGAACGCGATCAGCGGGCCCCGCAGGCGGCCCTGGCCGAACACGATCAGCAGTGCGAGCGCGAGCGCGACCGCGAAACTGGTGTGCCCGCTCGGGAAGCTGAACCCGGTGTCGGTGAGGACGTGGTGCGGGAGCTCGGCGGACAGCGGTCGTGGACGCTGTACGACGTCCTTGACGACGGTGCTGCCGAGCCAGGGGAGCAGGGCGAGCGCCGCGAACGCGAGCGCCGGCCCGAGCCTGCGCCGGGCGATCCAGGTCGCCGCGGAGACCAGCCCGACGATCGCGAGGGCCGCCACCGGTGAGAACAGGACGTCGTCGGCCAGCGTCACCGCGTCGAGGAACGGCGTGCGGGCTCCCTCGACGGCGCGGATGACGCCGAGGTCCCAGGCGGTGATCGCGGGGGAGGCCACGATCGCGAGGCCGGCGAGCACCACGAGCAGGATGACGATGAGCGGGACGACGATAGCGCGGGCGGTCGCGGACGGCGCGGCCGTCGACCGCGGCGGCACGACTGGGCGCGGCGGCTCGACCGGTCGCTGCGGCCCCTGCTCGTCTCCGCCGAGCGCACGGCGGGGTGTGGTCGCGGTCATCGGATCCCCCTTCGACCATCCAGCCTGCGCGCCGCCTCCCCAGATGCCGCTAAGGATCCTCGGCCCGCGCCCAGGCACCAGGCCCCTCAGAGGATTCTGGGAGGCGATGCGGAATGCTGTCGGGATGCTCCGCAACAAGGTCCCCGCCGTCACGGCGCTGTTCTGGGTCACCAAGCTGCTGACCACGGCGATGGGTGAGACCACCTCCGACTACCTGGTCAAGAACTACGACCCGGTCATCGCGGTCATCGCCGCCTTCGTGGTGTTCGCCGCCGCCCTGGTGCTGCAGTTCGCCGTGCGCCGCTACATTCCGTGGGTGTACTGGCTGACGGTCTTGATGGTGGCGGTGTTCGGCACGATGGTCGCCGACGTCCTGCACATCGTCATCGGCATCCCGTACCTGGTGTCGACGGTCTTCTTCGCGGTCGTCCTGGCCGTCGTGTTCGTGGTCTGGTACCGCACGCAGCGGACGCTATCTGTGCACCACATCGACACGCGGACCCGGGAGTTCTTCTACTGGTGCGCGGTGCTGGCGACGTTCGCGCTCGGCACGGCGGTCGGCGACCTCACGGCGACGACCTTCGGGCTGGGCTACCTGGTGTCCGGGATCCTGTTCGGCGTCCTGTTCGCCATCCCGGGCGTCGCGTACCGCTGGTGGGGGCTCGGCGCGACCGCAGCCTTCTGGACCTCATATGTTCTGACCCGGCCTTTCGGAGCCTCGATCTCGGACTATCTGGCCGTCTCCCACGCGCGCGGCGGCCTCGACCTGGGCCCCGGACCCGTCAGTCTGGTGCTGTTCGCGGCGATCGTCGTGTGCGTCGTGGTGATGAGCGTCCGTCGTCCGGCAGAACCGGGAGCGACAGCTGCGGAGGGGCGCGCGAGCAGCACGCTGGCCGCCGAATAGGCCGCACTCCCGGGTTCCCTTAAACCGAGCCGCTGGTACCCTCGATCGGGTATGACGCCCGCGGACCCCCCTCGCATGCGCGGCCGCCGCTCGGCAGGCCGTCGTGCCGCCGTACCCCCGGCGAGGCGGTCGAGCGCCCGGAAGGACTCCCGGCCCGCGCCGACAGAGCCCCGGAACGCGTCAGCACCCCGGAACGCGTCAGCACCCCGCCGTCGCGCCCGCCGCCCGCTGCAGCTCCCGCTCCACCATCGCCTCGGCGTCTCGCTGGCCGTGATCGCGCTGGTCTGCGGCTTCTCGATCGTTCCGACGGACGCCGCGCTCGCCGCGACCGTTGTCGGCCCGGAGGCCACGACGATGGCTCCCGGTGCGCCCGCCTCGGACGCCGTGCAGCACCTCCTGGTGGATGCCACGATCGGCGCCCCCGTCGTGGACCGCGACACCCTCGGCGCGACGGACAGCATCCAGAGCCTCTCCCGCATCGGCACGAACGAGTCGTGGGCCGAGCTGGTGCTGATGTTCGGCGGCTGGCAGACGACCAAGCCCAACGTGGACTTCATGCTGCGCTGGATGCGTCAGGAGAACGGCCCGCCGGACTGGTGGAACCGCAACAACCCGCTGAACAACGGCTACGGCTCCGGAGGCGGCGCCGGCTTCGGCAGCTACCCCGACCTCGTGACGGCCGCGAAGTACTGCGCCGAGAATCTGCAGCGCGGCTACCCGGCCGTCGTCGCCGGGCTCACCGCGGGCACCAGCGCCGACGTGACGGCCGCCGCGATCTGGGCCTCCCCGTGGGCGAGCAGCCACTACGGCTACGGCTCGCACTGGAGCACGTCCCCCGTGCAGATCGTCACCGCCCCCGCCTCCGCCTGGGGCAACTGACCCACCGGCGAGGGGCACGTAAACGCCCCTAAAACGCGGTTTTAGGGGCGTTTACGTGCCCTTCGACGGACCCGTCAGCGCACGACCTCGGAGGGGGCGCCCTCGCGGGTGATGATCGCGGCGTCGCCGTCCTCGTCCAGCTTCACTCCGAGACGCTTGCGGAACGCGCGGGTGAGCACCAGCAGCGTGATGATCCCGATGGTCAGCCAGATCAGACCGTAGGTGAGCGCGTCGAAGTGGAGGTTGGCCCACAGCACGCCGGTCAGCACCATCCCGATCGCCGGCAGCACGATGTTGCGGATGATCTGCTTCGCGCCGTGCACCTGCCGCTTGCGGATCGCGAAGTGGATGATGACCGTCGCGTTCACCATCGTGAAGGCGATGAGCGCGCCGAAGTTGATCATCGAGGACACGAACTCCAGGGTGAACGCCGCCGCCAGCAGCGACACCGCGCCGACCAGCAGGACCGCCACGGCGGGCGTGCGGAACTTCGGGTGCACGAACGACAGCGTCCGCGAGATGCGGCCGTTCCCATTGCGCGCCATCACGTAGATCATGCGCGAGACGCTCGCGTGCGACGCCAGGCTGGAGGCCACCGCCGCCGCGACCGCGGCCGAGATGAAGAGGATCTGGAAGAGCAGCCCGCCGGTCTTGAGTGCGATCTCCGGCAGTGTGTCGTCCGTGAAGTGGAACCCGGCGAGCGTCGGGAAGCGCGACTGCGCGAACCAGGCCGCGACGAAGAAGATCGCGCCGCCGATCATCAGCGCGAGCACGATCGCCTTGGGCACCGTGCGGGTGTCCTTGGCCTCCTCGGTGTACATCGTGATCGCGTCGAAGCCGATGAACGAGAAGCAGACCACGGTCGCGCCGCCGATCACCGCCAGGATGTGAACGCCTCCGTGGAACAGCGGCGTCAGGCTGAAGGCCGTCCCGTCACCCGCCCCGGAGTTCAGCGACGCCCAGGTCAGCGCAACGAAAACGGCGATCAGAACGACCTGGAACGCCACCAGAACGCCGTTGACCTTGGAGGTCGACGACATGCTGAACAGGTTCATCGCTGTGATCGCCGCCACGTAGCCGACCACCCAGATCCAGCCGGGCACCTGCGGGAAGAACGACTCCAGGTACAGCCGGACGATGAGCGCGTTGACGAGCGGCAGCAGAAGGTAGTCGAGCAGCGACGACCAGCCGACGAGGAAGCCGACGTTCGGGTGGATGGTCTCCGACGCGTACGTGTACGCCGACCCCGCCGAGGGGAACACCCGCGTCATCCGGCCGTAGCTCACCGCGGTGAACACCATCGCCACGAGCGCGAAGAGGTACGCGGACGGGACGACGCCGTTGGTCTCGCCGGTCACGATGCCGAACGTGTCGAAAACGGTCATCGGGGTCATGTAGCCGAGTCCGAGGCCGACGATCGCCCAGAGGCCGAGGGACCGGCGGAGTGCGGTGGGGGCGGGGTTGGTGGACACGCGAGCTCCTTCGCTGCAGTCGGGGACGTGCCATAGTAAGCGCACTCCGCGACGAAATCCGAATCGAGAACGACGGATCGCATACCACATCGGGCGATTTCGCCACGGAATACGTGGTGATTCGGCGTTTTGAGTGTCGATTACATCCGTGCGCGAAATCGGCCCGACTGCGCTACTTCGCCAACCACTCCCGCAGTCGCGGCAGCGGCCATGTCGTCACGATGCGCTCCGCCGGCACACCGTTGGCCGCGGCCCGCGCCGCCCCGTACGCGAGGAAGTCCAACTGCCCCGGCGCGTGCGCGTCGGTGTCGATCGAGAACAGGCAGCCCGCGTCGAGCGCCCGCTGGATGAGATCGTCCGGCGGGTCCTGCCGCTCCGGCCGCGAGTTGATCTCCACCGCGACGCCGTTCTCCGCGCACGCCGCGAACACCGCGGAAGCGTCGAACTCGCTCGGCGGCCGGGTGCCGCGGGAGCCCTGCACCAGCCGTCCCGTGCAGTGGCCCAGCACGTTCGTGTGCGGGGCGCGGATTCCGCCGAGCATCCGGGCGGTCATGGTGCGGCTGTCCGCGCGCAGCTTGGAGTGCACGCTCGCGACCACCACATCCAGCCGGTCGAGAAGGGCGGGCGTCTGGTCGAGCGTGCCGTCCTCCAGGATGTCGACCTCGATGCCGGTGAGGAGGGTCACGCTGCCGGTCTCGAGGCCGGCGATGATGTCGAGCTGCTCCTCCAGCCGCTCGGCGCTCAGGCCGCTCGCGACCGTGAGGGTGGGGGAGTGGTCGGTGATCGCCTGGTACTCGCGGCCGAGCGTCGCGGCTGCGGCGGCCATGACCTCGATGGGCACCGTGCCGTCCGACCACTCCGTGTGGCTGTGGAGGTCGCCGCGGAGCTGGGCGCGCAGCTCGGCCCCTCCAGCGTCGAGCGGCTCCGTGTTGCGCTCGCGGAGGTCGGCCAGGTAGGTCGGGACCTCCCCGTCGACGGCCTGCGAGATGACCTGGAAGGTGCGGTCGCCGATCCCCTTCGTGCGCTTGAGCCGGCCGTCCGCGACGCGGGCCGCGACCTCGTCCGTGCCGAGCGGCGCGATGCTCGCGGCGGCCTTGCGGAACGCCTGGACTTTGAAGGACGGGGCGAGCTCGCGCTCGAGCCAGAAGGCGATCTCATTCAGTGCCGCGACCGGTTCCATGCCCTCATGCTCCCACCCCGTCGGCGGTTACGGGGCGTTACGAGCGAGGGCGGCGGCGCGGGAGGGCGCCACTAGCGTCGCAGGGTGAGCAGCGCGATCGAGAACCTGGGCCGCGAGTCCCGCGTCTACGAGCCGAGCCCGGAGTTCGCGGCGCAGGCGAACGTCGGGCCGGACGTGTTCGCGGAGGCCGTCGACCCGGTCGCCTTCTGGGAGCGGCAGGCCGCGCGCCTCGACTGGGCGGAACCCTGGCAGACCGCGCACACCTGGGAGCCCGCGACGCCCGGAACGGACGGCGAGCTGAGCATCCCGCGCGCCGAATGGTTCGCCGGCGGAAGGCTGAACGCGGCGGTCAACTGCGTCGACCGGCACGTCGTCGCCGGCCGCGGCGACCGCGTCGCGCTGCACTTCGAGGGCGAGCCGGGCGACCGCGAGACCGTTACCTACGCCGACCTCCAGCGCCGGGTCGCCCGGGCGGCCAACGCCCTCACCACGCTCGGCGTCGGGGAGGGCGACCGCGTCGTCGTGTACCTGCCGGTGCTGGTGGAGACGGTCGTCATCACGCTCGCGATCGCGCGGGTGGGCGCCATCCACTCGCTCGTGTTCGGCGGCTTCTCCGCCGAGGCGCTGCGGTTCCGGGTGGAGGACACCGGGGCGAAGCTGCTGGTGACCTCCGACGGGCAGTTCCGCCGCGGCGTCGCGGTGCCGGTGAAGGCGCAGGCGGACGCCGCGGTCGCGGGCGCCGACGCGATCGAGCACGTGCTGGTCGTCCGCCGCACCGGCGACCTCACCCCGGACATCCCGTGGGCCCCGGGCCGCGACATCTGGTGGCACGACGTCGTCGACATCGCCCCGGCCGTTCACGAGCCCGAGTTCTTCGATGCGGAGACCCCGCTCTTCATCATCTACACCTCCGGCACAACCGGCCGGCCGAAGGGCGTCGTCCACACCACCGGCGGCTACCTCACCCAGGCGTCGTGGAGCCACTGGGCGCTCTTCGACGCGAAGGAGTCCGACGTCTACTGGTGCACCGCCGACCTGGCCTGGGTGACCGCGCACACCTACGTCCTGTACGGCCCGCTGTCGAACGGCGCGACCTCCGTCCTCTACGAGGGCACACCGAACACGCCCAGCTCCGGCAGGCATTTCGAGATCATCGAGCGCTACGGCGTGACGACGTACTACACGGCGCCCACGCTCATCCGCACCTTCATGAGCTGGTTCCCGCACGGGCTCGCCGCTGCCGGCCCCTGGGACCTCTCCAGCGTTCGGCTCCTCGGCACCGTGGGGGAGGCCATCAACCCGGAGGTGTGGGTCTGGTTCCGGGAGCAGCTCGGCGCCGGCCGCGCACCCGTGGTCGACACCTGGTGGCAGTCGGAGTCCGGCGCGGCCATCGTCGCCCCGCTGCCCGGCGTCACCGCGCTGAAGCCGGGCTCGGCGACCGTGGCGGTCCCCGGTGTGACGGTGCGGGTGGTGGATGAGCGCGGGGAGGACGTGCCTCGCGGCTCCGGCGGCTCCATCGTGATCGACAGCACCTGGCCCGCGATGTCGCGGACGGTCTGGGGCGACGCGGAGCGCTACCGCGACTCCTACTGGCGGACGTTCGCCGACCGCGGCTACTTCCTCGCCGGCGACGGCGCGGCGGTGGACGACGACGGCTACCTGTGGCTGCTCGGCAGGCTGGACGACGTCATCAACGTCTCCGGCCACCGGCTGTCCACCATCGAGATCGAGTCGGCCCTGGTCGCGCATCCGTCCGTCGCGGAGGCCGCCGTGGTGGGCGTCGGCGACGCGACCACCGGGCAGGCGGTGGCGGCGTTCGTCATCCCGGCCGGGGAGCTCGATCCGTCGGGACTCCGCGACCAGGTGGCCCGGGCGATCGGCGCGATCGCGAAACCGCGCCACGTCGTGGTCGTCGACGACCTCCCGAAGACCCGCTCCGGCAAGATCATGCGGCGGCTGCTGGTCGACCTGTTCGACGGGCGGCCGCTCGGCGACACGACCTCGCTGCAGGATGAGACGGTGCCCGGGCGCATCGCGGAGGTGCTGGCAGCGCGCTCCCGCTGAATTCGGCGGTGCCGAGTCAGTCCTGTTCCAGCCCCACGAACATGGTCTCGTGCAGCACGGCGACGTGCCGTTCCGCGAGCGCGACAGCGGTCTCCAGGTCGTGACCGCGGATCGCGGCGGCCAGCGCGGCGTGCTCGGCGTTGACCTCGTGGAGGTAGGCGATCGGGTACGGGATGAAGTACGCGTAGAGGCGGCGCAGGGTCTCCTCGTACAAGCCGACGAGCGCCGGACGGCCGGCGGCGCGCGCGACCGCCAGGTGGAATCGCTCGTCCGCGGCGTGGTACTCGGACCAGTCCTGGGCGGTGGCGGCTGCGGCGACGGCAGCGTCCAGCTCCGCGAGGTCGTCGTCGCTCGCGGAGACCGCGGCCAGATGGGTCAGGCTCGTCTCGGCGAGCAGGCGCTGGTCGATGAGGCGGTGCACCTGCTCCGCGTCCGCGCGGTAAATCTCGACCGCGGAGCCGGCGCCGGCGGTGACGGCGGGCGCCGTCTCCGCCACGAACGTCCCGCCCGAGCGGCCCCTGACTCGCCGGAGCAGGCCCTCCTCGGCGAGGCTCTTGATCGCGCGCCGCGCAGTGATCTCGCTGACGTCGAGGGCGGCGGCGACATCTGCGTCGCTCGGGAGCTGCTCCCCGGGCGCGAGCAGCCGCAGCTCGACGGCGAGGGCGATGCGCGCGCGCACGGTGTCGACGGCCGAGAGCCGGGTGATCCCGGCCACGGCGGGGCCCGTCAGTGCGGGCACGGCCGTGTGCGTGAGCGTGCCGGGAACGTCTCCGGTCATGGCGTCCAGCATAGGGAGATCACCAGGGGTGGACAAATTCGATCATAATGATCTATTTTATTTCCCAGCAGTTCCGCAGCATCACCGTCCCCGCCCGTCCCGACCAATGGAGGTCCGCAATGCCGGGTCAGCTCACCGTCGCAGGCGTCCAGGCCGCGCCACGCGCGATCGGCGCCGAGCTCGAGCCGTTCGCCGCCGACGTCGCCCGCCACGCGGCCGCGGGCGCCCGCGTCGTCGTCTACCCCGAGCTCCACCTGTTCGGGGCCGACCACCTGTCGGAGTCGGTGCGGAACACCGCGCTCGGCGCTTCGGCCGTCCCGCTGGACGGCGAGCTGGTGCGCACGCTCGGCGCGATCGCCGCCGACGCGGGCGTCTGGCTGGTCCCCGGCAGCGTCTGCGAGCGCGGACCGCAGGGCGAGCTCTTCAACACCGCGCTCGCGTTCGGCCCGGACGGCGCGCTCGCCGCGAGCTACCGCAAGATCTTCCCGTGGCGCCCCTTCGAGCCGTACGTGCCGGGCGACCGCTTCGTCGTGTTCGACCTCGACGGCAGCACTGTCGGGCTCGACATCTGCTACGACGCCTGGTTCCCCGAGGTCAGCAGGCACCTGGCCTGGCTGGGCGCCGAGGTCATCGTGAACGTCGTGAAGACGACCACGCCCGACCGCGAGCAGGAGGTCGTGCTCGCACGCGCCAACTCCATCGCGAATCAGGTCTTCACCGTGAGTGTCAACACCGCCGGCCCGGTCGGTCGCGGGCGCTCGATCGTCGTCGACCCCGAGGGCGCCGTCCTCGCGGAGTCGGCGGGGGACGAGGAGACCGTCCTCGCCCTCCCGCTCGACCTCGACCGGGTCGCCCACGTCCGGGAGCACGGCACCGCCGGCGTCAACCGGATGTGGTCGCAGTTCCGCCCAGAGGACGCGGCGATCCCGCTGCCGCTGTACGCGGGGCGGATCGACCCGCGCGACTGGGCCGTCCAATCCCGCGCCCTCCCGAGCACCACCCCCTCCCGTCAGCCTCTCCTGTGAAGGATCCCGGCATGTCCACTGCTCCCGCTCCCTCCTCCGCCCAGCCGTCGCTGGCCCGGACCCTCCGCCTCCCCTCCCTCGTGCTCTTCGGCCTCGCGTACATGACGCCGCTGATCGTCCTCGGCATCTTCGGCGTCGTGGCCGAGACCACCGGGGGCGCGAGCGCGTCCGCCTACCTCGTCGCGCTGGTCGCGATGCTGTTCACGGCCTCCAGCTACGGCAGGATGGCCGCCGCCTACCCCGTCGCCGGCTCGGCCTACACGTACGTGCGCCGCACCATCGACCCACGGGTCGGCTTCCTGGTGGGCTGGGCGGTGCTGCTCGACTACCTGTTCCTCCCGATGGTGATCTGGCTGATCGGCGCCGCCTACCT
Organism: Leifsonia sp. EB41; assembly: GCF_041262565.1. Taxonomy (NCBI): domain Bacteria; kingdom Bacillati; phylum Actinomycetota; class Actinomycetes; order Micrococcales; family Microbacteriaceae; genus Leifsonia; species Leifsonia sp. EB41. Next base: position 2,702,050 of record NZ_JBGCCJ010000001.1, read on the forward strand.
GGAGGCGCAGTTCCCTGGCGTCCCCGGCTGGGTGTGGATCCTCGGCTTCATCATCGTGACCACGCTGCTGAACATCCTCGGCATCAAGGTCGCCGACCGGACGAACTACATCCTGATGGCGTTCCAGGTGCTCGTCATCGTCGTGTTCGTCGGGCTTTCGATCGGATCGGTGGTCGCCCACCGGGGAGCGGGCGGCCTGATCTCGGCCGGACCGTTCGTGAACCCGACCGCGACGTTCCAGGGCGTCACCGCCGGCGCCGCCATCGCGGCCTACTCCTTCCTCGGCTTCGACGCCGTGACCACGTTCACGGAGGAGACGATCGAGCCGCGCAAGACCGTGCCGCGCGCCATCCTGCTCATCGCCCTGATCGGCGGCGTGATCTTCATCCTGGTGTCGTACACGACCCAGCTCGTGCACCCCGGCGGCCAGTTCCACGACGCGTCGTCCGCCGCGTTCGACATCGCGATCACCATCGGCGGCAACGTCTTCGGCTCGATCTTCATCGCGGGCCTGGTGGTCGCGCAGTTCGCCTCCGGCCTCGCCGCGCAGGCCTCCGCCGCACGCCTGATGTTCGCGATGGGCCGGGACGGAGCGCTACCCCGCAAGGTGTTCGGCGAGATCAGCCGCCGGTTCCGCTCGCCGGTCGTGAACCTGATGATCATCGGCGTCGTCGGGTTGGTGGCGATGTTCCTGGATGTCGCGACCTCCACGTCGTTCATCAACTTCGGCGCGTTCGTCGCCTTCACGATGGTGAACGTGTCCGTGATCGTCTACTACTTCCGCCAGCGGCGCGAGGGTCACCGCCACAACGCGATCATCTACGTCGTGCTGCCCGCGATCGGCGCGATCGTCACCGGCTACCTGCTGACGAGGCTGGACATCAACGCCATCGTGCTCGGACTGAGCTGGCTGGTGATCGGCGTCATCGTGCTCGCCTTCGTGACGAAGGGCTTCCGTCAGCTTCCTCCCGAGATCGCGTACGACGAAGCGGACGCGGAAACCGCAGACGAGACGCGACAGGCCGCTCCGGCTCCTGCTGCGGCCCCGGCGGCGACGGAGGCCGCCCCGGCCCCGGCCAGGGAGTAGGCGTGCGGCTCGCGCTCGCGCAGCTCGCGTCGGACGACGACGTCGCAGGCAACCTCCGGGCTGTCGGCGACGCCGTCGCGCGCGCGACGGACCAGGGAGCGGAGCTGGTGCTGCTGCCGGAGTATGCGATGTACGAGAAGAAGATGGTGGACGCGACCTTCGCGGGCGTGGCCGAACCGCTCGACGGCCGCTTCGGCTCCGCTGTCGCCGAGCTGGCAGCCTCCCGGCGCGTGACGATCGTCGCGGGCCTCGTCGAACGCTCGTCCGACGGCGCCGATCCCCGGCCGTTCAACACCCTGGCGGCGTTCGGCCCGGACGGCGGCCTCCTGACCCGGTACCGCAAGATCCATCTCTTCGACTCGTTCGGCTTCCGGGAGTCCGAGTGGATTGCACCCGCCCCTGAGCCGGAGGCCGTCGTCTTCGAGGCCGGGGGGCTGACCGTCGGCCTGATGACCTGTTACGACCTGCGCTTCCCCGAGCTCGGCCGCGCGCTCGCCGACGCCGGCGCCGACCTGCTGGCGGTGTGCTCGTCGTGGGTGCCCGGCCCGCACAAGCTCGACCAGTGGCGGACGCTCGCGCGGGCCCGCGCGATCGAGAACGGCTGCTACGCCGCGGCGGTGTCGCAGGCGGAGCCCATCTCGGTGGGCCACAGCCTGCTCGCGGACCCGCACGGAGAGGTGATCGTGGAGACAGGGGGCTCGCCGGAAGTGATGCTCGGCGAGGTGGACCCCGCCGCGGTTGTCGCCGCGCGCGAACGCGACCCGGCCCTCCGGCTGCGGCGGCTCTGAGTCAGGACCGGGTCGCCACTCGCTTATCCCCCAACCGCGGACCGGAACAGGGCGAAGGAGGTCTCGCCGACGATGACGCTCTCGCCGTCGTGGAGGGCGAGCTCCTGATCGCTGGACAGCTCCAGCTCCCAGTGCGCGCCTGGCGGGTCGGGCAGCACGAACTCGACCCCGTTCTCGGCGGCGTTGAGCAGCAGGAGGAAGGAGTCCGCGCTCTCGTGCATGAGCACGAACGCGATCGTGCGGGCCTCCGGGTCGTTCCAGTCGTCGTCGGTGAACGACTCCCCGTCCGCGCGCACGATCCGCACCGTGTCGGCGCTGCCGTCCTCGGGCGCGTGCCGGTACCACTCGGGCCGGAGGGCGGGCTCGGTGCGGCGCAGGCGGATGAGCGCCGCGGTGAACGCGTGCAGTTCCCAGTCGGCGTTCGCCCAGTCGTACCAGGAGATCTCGTTGTCCTGGCAGTACGCGTTGTTGTTGCCCTGCTGGGTGCGGCCCAATTCGTCGCCGCCCAGGATCATCGGAACGCCGGCCGAGAGCAGCACCGTCGCGAGGAGGTTCTTCCGCTGCCGGACGCGCACGGCGAGGATCTCCTCGTCGTCGGTCGGGCCCTCCGCGCCGTAGTTGCGCGAGCGGTTGTCGGACTCGCCGTCGCGGTTGTCCTCCCCGTTCGCCTCGTTGTGCTTCTCGTCGTAGCTGGTGAGGTCGGCCAGCGTGAAGCCGTCGTGGGCGGTGACGAAGTTGACGCTCGAGAGCGGCGCGCGCCGGGAGTCCTCGTAGATGTCCGGGCTGCCGAGCACCCGCTGCGCGAGCGTCCCGAGCACGCCGGGGGTGCCGCGCCAGAAGTCGCGCACGTCGTCGCGGAACTGCCCGTTCCACTCCGACCAGTCGGCCGGGAACCCGCCGAGCTGGTACCCGGCGGTGTCCCACGGCTCGGCGATCAGTTTGACGCGCGCGAGGGTCGGGTCCTGCTGGATGAGCGTGAGGAACGCGCTGTGCAGGCTGGCGTCGCCGCCCTGCCGGGTGAGCGTGGTGGCCAAATCGAACCGGAATCCGTCGATGTGGTAGTCGTCCACCCAGTAGCGCAGCGAGTCCATGATGAGCTGCAGGGCGGCGGGATGGCTGACGTTGACGCTGTTCCCGGTGCCGGTGGTGTCGAAGTAGTGCGCGCGGTCGCCGTCGACGAGCCGGTAGTAGGAGGGGTTGTCGATGCCCTTGAAGCTGTAGGTCGGCCCGCGGTCGTTGCCCTCGGCGGTGTGGTTGTAGACGACGTCGAGGATGACCTCCAGGCCGGCCGCGTGCAGCGCCTTGACCATGCCCTTGAACTCGTCCACCTGGTGCCCGGTGTCGCCGGTCGCGGCGTACTCGTTGTGCGGGGCGAAGAAGCCGATGGAGTTGTAGCCCCAGTAGTTGCGGAGGCCCTTCTCCTGCAGGTGCGGGTCCTGCACGAACTGGTGCACCGGCATCAGCTCGACCGCGGTGACCCCGAGGTTCTTGAGGTACTCGACGGCGGCCGGGTGCGCGAGGCCGGCGTACGTGCCGCGGAACTCCTCCGGCACCCACTCCATCAGCTTGGTGAAGCCCTTGACGTGGGTCTCGTAGATGATGGTCTCGCTGAGCGGCGTGAACGGACGCTCGTGGTCGCCCCAGTCGAACTCCTGCGGGTCGACGACGACTCCGAGCGCGACGTGCCGCTTGCCGTTCGTGTCGCTGCGCCGCTTGGGCCTGCCGAGCTGGTGCCCGAACACGGCCTGGGAGTTGTCCCACGAGCCCGTGACGGCGCGGGCGCGCGTCGGGAGGAGGACCTTCGCGGGCGAGAAGCGGAGCCCGTTGGCGGGGTCCCAGGGTCCGGCGACGCGGAGTCCGTAGCGGGTGCCGGGGACGAGGCCCTGGACGTAGCCGTGGAAGACATGCCCAGTGCGGTTGGGGAGCTCGGTCCGGGTCTCCCGACCGCGCGCGTCGAACAGGGAGACGTAGACGTTGTCCGCGTTCTCGCTGTAGACGGCGACGTTGGCGCCGCCCTCGACGAGCGTGATGCCGAGCGGATACGGCGCGGAGCCGTCGCTGCTCACCGGACCGCCTGGGACGAGCTGTGCGCGATACTGCTGAGCGCGGGGTCGCTGCGCTGGGGGCAGAGCTGTGGCACGGTGCCTCCGATGATCGGTAGACCGACACCTTACCTGCGCGCGCAGGAGCGGTGGAAGCGGTTGACACAGGTATCGGGGGCAGCTAGGCGGCCGCGACGTACTCCTGCCGCACGGCGCCACCCGTGGCGTATTCGATGAAGCCGAAGTCTCGATCGGAGTTCAGGATCACGGCGTCGTTCGCCACGGCGTACGCGGCGATCAGGCAGTCGAACGCGCCCGCGGCCCGCACCGCACCGCGGTCCCAGAGCGACTCTTGGATGCCCAGTGCCGCGCTCTCGCTGGGGTGCTCCCAGGCCGGAAGCAAGTCGTCCATGTCTGCCTGCAACTCCCGGTGTTCCTCGGGAGAGCGGGCGGAGTGGCAATACTCCAGGACCTGCGGTGGGCAGGTGATGAGCAGATGGTGCGGAAGGATCTCCCTCAGCCGCCGCGCGATCGCCGGGCTGCTGGAAACCTTCTGCCAGATGCTGTTGTCGACGAGGTAGGTCGTCACGAGCCGGCGCTCGTGCCAGGGAGGAACGTCGGAGTGATGGTCGGAGCGTCGATCTGGTCCGGCTCGAAGCGGCGGGCGATGATGCGCTCGACGGCAGCCTGCTGACGGTGCATCGCGAGCAGCCTCCGGAGTGCGATGTCGACAGCCTCCCGGTTGGAGGATGCGCCCGTGGTCGCCTTCGCCTGCGCAAGCAGATCCGGATCGATGTCGATCGATGTGATGGCCATGTCGCCTCTCTCCGCGCTATATAGATCACTATATAGCGATGGGGGCGTTGCGTACAGCATGTCGTTCACCTCTCCACTCGTCTGATGCGGACCGCGCCGTCGAACACGGCCTCCGTCACCGTCTCATCCGCTGTGGCCGGGAGGTCGCTCCCGGTCAGCGCCGCTTCCACCCGGAGCCCGGCGCGGGTGAACGCGAACACGCCGTCCACGCAGGTGACGTCCGTCGCGCGGGCGCCAGCGGGCAGCTCGCGACGCAGCTCGATGAGGTGCCGGTACCAGGCGAGCAGGCGGGCGTGCGTGGGCCGGGCGGGTTCGGTCCAGTCCAGACGGGCGCTTTCGAAGGTCGCCGGGTCCTGCGGGTCGGGGACCACGTTCGGGTCCCAACCCATCCGGGCGAACTCGGCGATCCGGCCGGTGCGTGTGGCCTCCGCCAGCTCGGGCTCGGGATGCGAGCTGAAGAACGGCCACGGGGTGGTCGCGCCCCACTCCTCGCCCATGAACAGCATCGGCGTGAACGGGCCGAGCAGGATCAGGGCGGCGGCGACCGCGAGACGCCCCTCGTCGAGCGTCGCAGTGAGCCGGTCGCCCACCGCGCGGTTGCCGATCTGGTCGTGGTCCTGGCTGAAGGCGACCAGCCGGCTGAACGGGATGTCGCCGTCGAGCGGCCGGCCGTGGTTCCGTTCGCGGAAGCTCGACCAGGTGCCGTCGTGGAAGAACCCGCGCTCGAAGACTTTGATCAGCGCCTGCGGCCCGGCGAAATCGGCGTAGTACCCGCTCGTCTCGCCGGTCAGGTTCACGTGGACGGCGTGGTGCACATCGTCGTCCCACTGGGCGTCCAGGCCGTAGCCGTGGCGGCGCCGCTCGCGGATCAGCTTCGGGTCGTTGAGGTCGCTCTCGGCGATCAGGGTCGCTGGCCGGCCGGTCGTCTCGCGGATGCCGGCCGCCTCCCGCGCGAGCGCCTCCAGGATGTGCTCGGCGCTGCCGTCGTGGAGAGCGTGCACGGCGTCCAACCGCAGGCCGTCGACGTGCATCTCGCGCAGCCAGAAGCGGGCGTTGTCGAGGATGAGCTGCCGGACCTCGCCCGACGCCGGCCCGTCGAGGTTGACCGACGAACCCCAGGTGGTGCGACCCTCGCTCAGGTACGGGCCGAACATCGGGAGGTAGTTGCCGCTCGGCCCGAGGTGGTTGTAGACGACGTCCTGGATGACCGCGATCCCGCGTCCGTGACAGGCGTCCACGAACCGCTGGTACGCGTCGGGACCGCCGTACGGCTCGTGCACCGCGAACCAGAGCACCCCGTCGTAGCCCCACCCATGGGAACCGTTGAACGCGTTGACCGGCAACAGCTCAACGGCCTCCACGCCGAGCTCCACGAGGTGGTCGAGCCGGCCGGCTGCGGCGTCCAGGGTGCCTTCGGGCGTGAAGGTGCCGAGGTGGAGCTCGTAAATCACGCGACCGGTGAGCGGGCCGGGACGCCAGTCGTGGTCGGTCCAGGCGAAGTCGCCAGGGTCCCAGGTGCGGCTCAGCGCGTGCACGCCCTCGGGCTGGCGCCGCGAGCGCGGGTCGGGGAACGGACCCGCTCCGTCGACCACGAAGCCGTAGTCGAGCGGGGCGTCGGCGCCGTCGAGCGGCGCGGGCAGACTCCACCAGCCGCGCTCGTCCTTCTGGAGCGGATGCCTCCCGTGCCCCGCGATCTCGACCTCGACCGCATCCGCGCCCGGCGCCCACACCTCGCCGAAGCCGTCGCCCACCACGCTGCCCGCCGCGCTCATCGGACCACCGCCAGCAGCGCGACCGGATACCGGTCGAACAGTTCGGCGAGCCGTGCCCGGCCGCTCACCTCGCGTCCGGTCAGTTCGTCCCGGTAGACCGCCGCTCCGAGGTCGACCGCGGTGTCGCCCCAGCCTCCCGCCTGAGCCAGCCCGACCGGGAGCCGGGTGGCCAGCGTGACGGCGCCGCCGCGGTCGAACGCCACGAGGTGCTCCGCGCGCTCACCGTCCGCCGTCACGGGCCGGTACTCCGCGAAGAGCTCCGGTCGTTCGCGGAGCAGCCGCAGGGCCCGGGAGGTCACCAGCACTTTCGCCGCGCCCGACGAGTCGATGGGCGGCAGCCAGCCGTCGTCGAGGTGCGCGAGCAGCCCGGCCGCGGCGTCGAACTCCACCGGGCGGCGGTTGTCGGGGTCGACCAGCGACCGCTCCCAGCGCTCCGAGCCCTGGTAGACGTCGGGGACGCCCGGGATGGTGAGCTGCACGAGCTTCGCGCCGAGGCCGTTGCTCGCGCCCGGTGCGTCGACGATCGCGGCGACGGCCGCGACCTCCGCCGCCACGCGGGGGTCGTCGAACGCCGCATCCACCAGTTCGCCCATGGCGTCCTCGAACGTCGCATCGGGGTCGGTCCAGCTCGTGCTCGCGCCGGCCTCCCGCGCGGCCTTGAGCGCGTAGGCCTGGAGGCGTTCCCGGGAGGCGGGCCACGCTCCGACGATCGACTGCCAGAGCAGGTTCTCGAGCGACCCGTCTCCGATCGACACACGCTGACGGACCGCCGTGAGGAACCGGCCCCAGCGCTCTGGCAGCTCTGCGAGCACAGCGATGCGCGCCCTGGTGTCCTCGCTGCGCTTGGCATCGTGCGTGCTCAGCGTCGTCAGCGAGTGCGGGAGGTCGGCAAGGCGCCGCTGCTGCAGGCGGTGGAAGTCCGCCACGGTCACGGCGAACTCCGACGGGTCGCCGCCGACCTCGGTCAGCGACACCAGCCGGGTGTACCGGTAGAAGGCGTTGTCCTCCACACCTTTGGCCATGATCGCGCCGCTCGTCTGCTGGAACCGCGCGGAGGCCGCCGCCAGGACGCCCTCGGAGTCCGGCGCGAACACGGTGCCGAGCGTCTGTAGCGCGTCGGCGAGGTCCGGTCGCGCGGCGGACGCGGCGTCGAGCGCGGCCCGCAGCTGGTCGGCGCCGAACGGCAGGTAGCTCCGATAGACCGGGAAGCCTGCGGCCAGCTCCGCCACGGCGTCGGCGAGGGAGTCCGAGCCGGCACCCTCCACGCCCAGGTCGCGGACCACTCGGAGCACCTCCGACCGCAGGATCCCGTCGGCCGCTGCCCGCTTGCGGCGATGAACCAGCCCCGGCCAGTCCCTGCTCTCCTCGCGCGCGTCGTGCTCCTCCGCCAGTGCCGTCAGGGGCTCGTCGCCCGCCGGGTCCACGAACACGCGGTCCACGAGGCCGAGCGCGTCGTACCCGGTCGTGCCGGCGATCGGCCAGCTCGGGATGGGCTCGTCGCCCTCCAGGATCTTCTCCACCCAGACCGGGCGTCCATCGGCCAGGTCGGCGAGCCGCCGCAGGTAGTCGCCGGGGTCGCGGAGGCCGTCCGGGTGATCGACGCGGAGGCCGTCCACGAGCCCGTCGCGCACCCAGCGCGCGATCTCGGCGTGCGTGTCGTCGAAGACCCGCGGATCCTCCACCCGTACGCCGGCCAGCGAGTTCACCGCGAAGAACCGGCGGTAGTTCAGCTCGGCGTCGGCCCGTCGCCACGAGACCAGCTCGTAGTGCTGCCGGGCGTGCACCTCGCGCGGCGAGGCGAACTCGGTGCCTGGAGCGACGGGGAAGCGGTGGTCGTAGTAGCGCAGCTCGCCGTCCACGACGCGCAGCGCGTCCTCCTCGTCCGGCCCGTCGCCGAGCACCGGGAGGCGCAGCCGGCCGCCGCCGAACGCCCAGTCGATGTCGAAGTGCCCGGCGTAGGCGGACTCCTGACCGAAGCGGAGCACATCCCACCACCACGGGTTCTCGTGCGGCACAGCGACGCCGAGATGGTTGGGCACGATGTCCACGATCACCTGGAGTCCGTGGCGGTGGGCGGCGTCCGCGAACTCGCGCAACGCCTCCGGGCCGCCGCGCGCCTCGTCCACCCGCGTGGGGTCGACCACGTCGTAGCCGTGCGCAGACCCCGCGGCCGACTGGAGCAGCGGCGACAGGTAGACGGCGCCGACGCCCAGACGGCGGAGGTAGTCGAGCACCTGCGCGGCGTCCCGCAGCGTGAAGTCGGGCGAGATCTGGAGGCGGTAGGTGCTTATCGGTACGTCGTGGCTCACACCAAGGATTCTTTCGCGCGGCGCACCCCGCTGGAAGGGGGTGGACATTCCCGTGGACAACTCGCACCTGCCCCCGCCCTGTGGAGGACAGAGGGGATTGAAAAACCCGGTCGGGTGTGCACCCTGGACCGGCCCACGACACCGTGGGAACGTCGTGACGACCTGATCGAAAGGGGACATCATGGGACTCGACGACAAGATGAAGAACGCCGCGGAGAACGCGGGCGGCAAGGCCAAGGAGGCCACCGGCAAGGCGACCGGCAACGAGCGCCTGGAGGCCGAGGGCAAGGGTGACCAGGCCAAAGCCGACCTCAAGAACGCCGGCGAGAAGGTGAAGGACGCCTTCAAGCACTGACGTTCTCCACGAGTCGCCCCCGCCCCTGTGGCGGGGGCTTTCTCGTTAACGGATCACAAGGACAGCGCCGCGATCGCGCTGATCTCGATCAGCGCCCCCGGCACCCCGAGCCCCGCCACGCGCGACCCGGTCACGAGCGGCGGCGCGCCCTCCCGGCCGAGCTGGGGCGCGATGGCCCCGTACGCCGCGCCGAGATCGGCGGAGGCGTCGATGAGGACGAACCACTGCACTACGTCGTCGAGCGTCGCTCCCGCCGCCGCGAGGGCGATCTTCGCGTTGTCGAGGGCGCGCGCGGCCTGCGGGCCGACCTCCGGCGACACGAGCGCGCCGGTCTCGTCGACGCCGTTCTGGCCGCCGAGGTAGACGGTCGCCGATCCGGCGGGGACGACGGCGACGTGACTGAAGGCGGGAGTGCGGACGAGCCCGTCCGGCTGAAGGAAGGTGACGGCCATGACCTCATCCTGCCAGCGACCACCGACCTCCGGACAGGAGGCCGCCGCTGACGGACCCACGAGTGCCGAAGCGCGATTGCACAGGTGAAATCCTGCATGTTCGCTCACGTGCGACCGCGGAGCTGACCGCGTGAGGACGGCGCGGGCACCGGATACTCGCATCCATGAAACCGCAGTCTCGTGGCGCCCCGCCCGATGCCGGACCGACCGTGCCGCACGTCGAGCGCGCGACCAGCGTGGTGACCGGTCAGCCGATCCTCATCCGCTGCGAGTGCCCGCTGGGACGCGACCACACGTACGCCGAATGGCAGGAGCGGTTCGGCGGCGGCACGACCGAATGACGGCGGAAGGGCGGGCGCCGTGTGCGGATCGTCTGGTTCCGCCCGCTGCGCGCATGGATTCCGTGAGGATCCGCGCCACCGAATCCGAAGCGGCGTAGACCGATATCCGTGACGACGATCGAGCGACCTCCCGCGCGCGGAAGGGCGAAGCGGTTCTTCGAAGGCGCCCACCGCTGGGGCTGGTTCGAGGAGACCTCCGCCCTGTACACCGCGCGCACCGGGGTCTGCGCGCGCCGGCTGTTCGTCTACCCGCCGGGGACGACCTCCGCCGAGCGCCGCGCCATCGTCTTCCGGCGGCGTTGGCCCACGGTCGGCGGCCTGCTGGCCCTCATCCCTGCGCTCGTGCTGGCGCCCGCTCCCGCGGTGACGGCGATCGGCGCGCTGGTGGGGGTCTACGTCGCGGGCTTCGTCGTGGCCGCGGTCGCGACGCGCCGGGTGTGGAGGGAGTGCCGCGTGATCCGCTGCTCCACGGTCGCGGTCGGAGAACAGTACGAGACGTACGGCGACGAGCGGCTGGTCACGGCCTCCCTCGCGTCGCTGCTCGTACTGGAGCGCGCGCGGGACGAGGGCCGGATCGACGAGGTCGGATTCGAGCTCGGCTGGAGCCGCGTGTACGACCTGGCGCAGGCCCGTCCCGCGGAGTAGCTTGCCCTGCATGGGCGACCGGGTGGAGCGCGCCCGGGCGCTGCGTCGCGTCGGGCTGGGAGTGCTGTTCGCCGTCCTCTCGCTGGTCTTCACGGTCGCGGTCACCGTGCTCATCCCGACCGAGGGCGAGAACCCTCGGGCGTGGGGGATCGTCGTGTGCGGGGTCGTGACGGTGGCGGTCTTCACGCAGGTCGCACTGCGCAACTGGAGGCTGCTCAAGCACTACCGCGGCGACGATCTCCCGGTCGCCCACGCCGCCCATCGGCGGCTTCTGCACCACTGATCGAAGCGCCCGGGTGATCGAAGCGACTCAGGGCAGCAGGATCACCTTGCCGCCGGGATGCCCCGACTCCACCAGCCGCGCGGCGTCGGCCGCCTCGGTCAGCGGGAAGGTCCGCGCGATGTCCACCTCGAGTTCGCCCTCGGCGATGAGGTCGAGCGCGAGCGCGTAGCCGTCGTCGCGCAGCCGCAGCTCGTCGGCCGTCAGCGGAACGGGGTTCCCGCCTCCCCACGCGCGGATGCCCAGCTCGGCCGCCCGCGGCCCGACCACGATCGTGCCGATCCGCGAGCGGTCGTCGACGAGGGCGAAGGACGCCTCCAGCGCCTCGTCGGAGCCGATCGCGTCGAGGATGAGGTCGTACCCGTCCGGCGCGGCGGCGCGCAGCCGCTCCAGCAGCCCGTCGCCGTACGCCACAGGAGTCGCCCCGAGCTCACGCAGCCGCGCGTGGCTCGCCGGCGACCCGGTCGCGACCACCGTGGCGCCCATCCGGCGGGCGAGCTGGATCGCCATCCTCCCGACACTGCCAGAGCCGCCGTGGATGAGCAGCGTCGTCCCCGGCCCGACGCCCAGCGAGACCAGCACCTGATGCGCCGTCGCGGCGGGGACGCCGATTGCCGCCGCTTGCTCCCAACTCACCGCGGCCGGCTTGCGCACGAGCTGGGAGGCCGCCGCGACCAGGTGCGTGGTGTAGGCGCCGTGCGGGTTGCGGACGACCACCTCGTCACCGGGCGCCCAGCCGTCCACGCCGGCCCCGACCGAGAGCACGACGCCTGCCGCATCGCTTCCCGGCACGCGTGGCGCGGTGATCGGAGCGCTCGGCCGGCCGCCGCTGCGCAGCTTGCCGTCGATCGGGTTCACGCCGACGGCGCGCACCGCCACCACCACGCCGTCGTCGGGCGCGACCGGATCCGGCACGGTTGCCACCTCGAGCACGTCGGGATCGCCGAGTCGGTCGTACTGGATCTGCGTGGCCATGCGTCCTTCCGTCGCGGGTGATCGTCCTTCGAGTCAACCAGCGCCGCGGCGGATTGTCTCCCCGCGCGTCACCGGCTCGCGAACGCCGCCCGGTATCGCGTGGGCGGCACACCGACCTCGGAGTCGAAGTGGTGGCGCAGCAGCGTCGCACTCGCGAACCCGCTGCGCCGGGCGACCTCCTCGACGGGGATGTCCGTGGTCTCCAGCAGCAGCCGCGCGTGGAGGACGCGCTGCGTCGTCAGCCACTGCATCGGCGGCACCCCGGTCTCGGCGACGAAGCGGCGCGAGAAGCTCCTGGTCGACATGTGGGTCCTGGCCGCGAGGCCGGAGACGGTATGGTTCTCGTCCAGCGTGGTGCTCAGGTGGTCCAGCAGTTCGCTGAACGTGTCGTCCTCGCAGTCGGAAACGGGCCGCTCGATGTACTGCCGCTGACCGCCGTCGCGCTGCGGCGGCACGACCATGTTGCGCGCGATCGTGTTGGCGACCGCGCTGCCGAGCTCGCGCCGCACCAGGTGGAGGCACGCGTCGATGCCGGCGGAGGTGCCGGCGCTGGTGATGATGGTGCCGTCGTCGATGAACAGCACGTCCGGGTTGACGCGCGCGAGCGGGAAGCGGCGCTGGAGGGCGTCGGCGTACCGCCAGTGCGTCGTGCTCTCGCGGCCGTCGAGGAGGCCGGCGGCGCCGAGCACGAACGCACCGGAGCAGACGCTCAGCAGGATGGCGCCGCGGGCATGCGCGCGCCGGAGCCCGTCGAGCAGCTCCTCCGGGTACTCGTCGCGGATCGTGGCGGCCGGCACCGCGATGAGGTCGGCGTCCTCCATCGCGTCCAGCCCGTATGGCGCGATGAGCTGCACGCCGGTCTCGTTCCGGATCGGCTCGCCCGGGGTCGCCGAGCAGACCCGGAAGTCGAACGGCTCGATCCCCGCATAGCTGCGGTCGAGCCCGAACACCTCGCAGATGACGCCGAACTCGAACATCGCGAACTCGTCGATGACGGGCACGGCCACGCGCTTCAACATGGTTCCGAGTGTACTGGCCGTATCTTTGCGAAGATAGACCTGAAGCCATATGGTGGCCGAATATTTTCGCTCGTAACGTTGAGGACATGGCAAATGGAACCTGGGCACAGGGAATCGAACACAGCTGGGTGGCCCGCCCGGCAAGGACCAACGGCGGCGTGCCGATCGCGCCGCGCCGTCGCCGCTTCGTGCTGAGCGACTGGCTCCCCGCGGCGGTCGCCGCGCGCGGCGGCCGCGTCACCCGGGAGACCGAGCGCGGACTGGCCGACCTGCGCGCAGCGCAGGACGCGCGCACGACCGGACGCTGATCGTCGGCGCCCTGCGGCCTCCCGCCGCGGGCGCCGCCTAGGCTGGTCCGATGGAGATCAGCGCATCCGGATTCCTCTTCGACATGGACGGCACGCTCGTCGACTCGCACGCCGTGGTCGAAGCCGTCTGGAGCGAGTTCGGCCGGCGTCACGGTCTCGACCCCGCGGAGATCCTCGCGTACGCGCACGGCAGGCAGGCCGTCGACACGGTCGCGCACTTCCTGCCCGACCTCCCCGCCGAGCGTCGAGCCGAACTGGTCGCCGGGCTCGTCGCCGAGGAGCTCACGCGCACCGACGGGATCGTGGAGGTGCCGGGAGCCGCCGCGCTGCTTGCGGCGCTCGCCGAGGCTGGCGTGCCCGTCGCGATCGTCACGAGCGCGCCACGCGAGCTCGCCGTCGTGCGACTGGAGGCGGCGGGCGTCCCGGTCCCGACCGTGCTGGTGGCCGCGGAGGACGTGTCGCGCGGCAAGCCCGACCCGCAGGGCTTCCTGCTCGCCGCCGAGCGTCTCGGTGTGCCGATCGGGCGGTGCGTCGTGTTCGAGGACGCCGAGGCCGGCCTGGTCGCCGCCGTCGCGTCGGGCGGCCGGGTCGTCGTGGTCGGCGGCCACTCGTCGGCGACGACCGACGGACTGGCGCGCCTCCGGGATTACACGGGCGACGTGCTCGGTGTCGAGCGGGTCTCGCTGCCGTCCTGAGCCGGGGCTGCGGGGCTTGACGCATCTCGCCATTCGTCTTATCCTTTTATCAACCGATCGATTGATAAATGGAAAGGTTGATAATGGCGGACGACCAGCTCGACCGGGCCTTCGCGGCCCTGTCCGACCCGGTGCGGCGCGCGATGGTCGCGCGGCTCAGCCGTGGGCCGGCGACGGTCAACGAGCTGGCCGAGCCGTTCGAGATCACCCTGCAGGCGGTGTCCAAGCACATCAGTGTGCTCGAGTCCGCCGGGCTCGTGTGGCGCACCCGGGAGGCGCAGCGCCGCCCCGTGCACCTCGACGCCGCCGCGCTGGAGCGCCTGACCTCGTGGATCGATCGGTACCGCCTGGAGGCCGAGCAGCAGTACCGCAGGCTTGACGCCCTGCTCGCCGCGCCTCCGGCATCCTCACCAGAACAGAGCAAGCGAATGAAGGAGAAGGAATCATGACCAACCCTGTCGTCATCGATGCCGTACCCGGCACCTCGTACGCCGACATCACGCGGGAGTTCGAAGCGCCGGTGGAGGCCGTCTTCCGCGCCCACGCCGACCCCGAGCTGTACGTGCAGTGGATCGGCCCCCGCGGCCTCGACAACGCGATCACCCACTGGGACTTCCGGACGGGAGGCGGCTACGCGTTCGAGCAGAAGGACGCCTCCGGCGCCGTCTACGCCTTCCGCGGCGTCATCCACACGGTCGTCGAGAACGAGCTCATCATCCAGACGTTCGAGTTCCTCGGCGCACCGGACCAGGTGAGCCTCGACGTCCTGCGCTTCGAGCCGCTCCCCGGTGGCCGCACCCGGCTCGCAGGCCACTCGGTGTTCCCGTCCAAGGAGGCACTGGAAGCGATGATCGCCTCGGGCATGGAGTACGGGATGCGCGAGGGCTACGAGAAGCTCGACGAGCTGCTGGCGAGGGGCTGATCCCGATGACCAGGGTCGTCGCCGACATCACCATCTCGCTGGACGGTTACGTCACCGGCCCGGACGCCGGCCCCGGCAACGGGCTCGGCACCGGGGGAGAGCCGCTGCACCGCTGGGTGTTCTCCGACGACCCGGACGACAAGCGCATCCTCGGCGCGGCGACGGAGCGCTCCGGCGCCGTGGTGATGGGCCGCAACCTCTTCGACATCGTGGATGGCCCGGGAGGCTGGAACGACGACATCGGCTACGGAGCCACGGAGGTCGGCAAGCCGGACTTCCTGGTGGTCACGAGCTCGCCTCCGCCGACGGTGCGCCTCACGGGACTGGACTGGACGTTCGTCACCACCGGTCTGGAGGACGCCGTCGCCGCCGCCCGCTCGCGCGCCGAAACGGTCTCCGCGGAGCGCGGCGCCGACCTGGACGCGGTGCTCATGGGCGGCGGCGCCCTCATCGGCTCGGCGCTCGCCGCCGGGCTTGTCGACACGCTCGTCCTGCACCTGTCGCCGATCATCCTCGGCGCGGGGACGCCGCTGTTCACCGGTTCGGGGCCGCGCGAGCTCGTGCAGCGGGAGGTCGTGGTCACCACGACGGCGACGCACCTGACCTACGACCTGGGGTGAGCCCGGCCTCAGTTGTTGGTGGTGAAGCTGGAGCCGGTCGGCGTACAGGTGTAGGTCGTGTTGCCGACCACATGCGTCCCGTTGCCGAGGCGGTTGCACTCGTCGACGAGCTGCGTGATCGGCGGGATCAGGACGGCGAGGAAGAGCGCGGTCATCAGGATGGTGAACGAGGCGACGGCGATCCCGGCGATCGCGAACCCGTTGCGCTCGCCCGCCCGGCGCGACTTCACCAGCGCCACGATGCTCAGCACCAGGCCCGCCACGTCGAGGAACCCGATGAACGCCAGCGCGAATCCGACGATCCCGAGGACGCGCGCGGTGCTCATCCGCGCCCGGGCCGGTGGAGCCGGAGGGTACGGCATCCCGTAAGGCTGGTGCTGTGGCGTGGCTGCGTCGCTGATCGTTCGCTCCTTCGGTCGAGCCGAGTGTAGGGCACGGGTGGAGCGTTTTCGTGCTCGTTCGAGCAGAACGTGTTGCGATGCGCACGTCATGCCCGCAACGTGGCAAGCTCTTGAATAGTGAGGCGGGCCGCGACTGGCGACAACGGCCGGCGGCCCGCCGACTCACCTCACGCGCCGTTGAGAGCGCGGGACCCGGACAGCGCAACTCCTCGTGGATGTCGTACATCGCCCACGCCGTTCCGAGCCAGCCCAGTGGCCGTTTCCGAGCACCGGCCCCGTTGTCGGATTCACGCCTGCGACGACCCAACGAAAAAGCCCCGGCTCTCCGCCGGGGCTTTCTCTACTGTCTCAACCAGTGTGCGCCACGAGGGATTCGAACCCCCAACCTTCTGATCCGTAGTCAGATGCTCTATCCGTTGAGCTAGTGGCGCATGACCCAACCGCGTTCTCCGCGCGGGCCTGTTAGAGCTTACATGACGGCCTCGCAGACCGCCAATCAGGTCAGGCGAACACCTCGTCCAGGAAGCACACGAGCGCTCGCCAGCTCCGCGCGTCGGCCAGCGGACGGTAGCGGTCGCCTCCCGGGATGGTGAACGCGTGCGGCGCTCCCGAGTACGTCGTGAGCTGCCAGTCGACGTGCGGCGCGGCGCGCAGCTCGTCCTGGAATGCGGCGACCGCCGTGTCGGGGACGACCGGGTCCGCGCCTCCGTTCAGCACCAGCAGGGAGGCCGCGATCGCCGCCGCGTCGGACGGGTCGTGGGCGATCAGGCCGCCGTGGAACGACACCACCCCGCGGGCCGGCGCCCCCGTTCGGGCGAACTCCAGGGCGGCCGTCCCGCCGAAGCAGTAGCCGATGACCGCGAGCCGGGCCGGGTCGACGGCCGGATGCTGCTGCAGCCAGCTGAAGCCGGCCGCCACGCGCGAGCGCAGCAGCGGGAGGTCCCGATAGTACTGTCCCGCGACCGCAGACGCCTCCTCGCCGCTGGGCCGCACGTCGGCGCCGTACAGGTCCGCGGCGAACGCCACGTAGCCGCGGCGGGCCAGCATCTGCGCGCGCATCCGCACGTTGTCGCCGACGCCGTGCCAGTCGTGGAGGATCAGCACCGCCGGGCGGCGGTCGTCGGCCTGCACGTCCCTGGCGAGGTAGCCCTCCAGAGGGAGCCCCTCGTGCTCGTACGGGACGGCCTCCGCGTCGATCACGGAGTGCTCGCCGATCGGGACCTGCTCGAGCAGGGCCTGGTGGGCAGGGGACAGGGCGGGCGACGGGGTGTCGGTCGGCACGGGTGCGGCTCCAGGTTCGAGTGCGCGACGCGGGCGACGGTCGTCGCACGCGGCCTGGCCTGCTGTGGCTGCATCGCGGAGTGCGCGCGGGCCCGAACGGTGCGGGTCGGGTCCCAACTCGTTCACGATACCTCCCCTGACGGGGAGGCGCGACGGACGTACGATGGGCGCATGTCCACGGAGTTCAGCAACGAGACGGACGCGAACCGCTACGCCATGCGGATCGACGGCGAGCTCGTCGGCGTCCTCGACTACAGCGTGCTCGGCGCGTCCATCTCGCTGACCAGGGCGTTCACGGTCCCCGCGCACCGCGGCCACGGCTACGCGGCCGACCTGGTCGCCTACGCGGTCGACGACATCGAGCGCACCTCCGACCGGAGGATCGTGCCGATGTGCTGGTATGTCGCGGACTGGTTCGACGCGCACCCCGAGCGCGCGGGGCTGCTGCAGCGCCGCGCCGGCTGACGGCGATGGGAGGCCGGGCGGAGCGCCCCGTGGAACGCATGGCGGCGCGCGTGGTCCGCTTCGGCGACCCGTCCGCGATCGCGATCGCCCGCGAGACGCTGCGCCCGCCGCGCGGCAACGAGGTCCTCGTGCGCGTCACGCACGCGGCGCTCGGGTCGACGGACGTGCTGGCCCGGCGCGGCGGCTACGCACTCCAACCGGTGCCGGGTTTCGTCCCCGGCTACGACTTCGTCGGCGTGCTGGAGACGGAGTCCGCGGTGTCGGCGGCGCTCGGCCTCCGCGCCGGCGCGCGCGTCGCCGGGGTGTTCCCGCGGATGGGCGCCCACGCGACCCGGCTCGTGGTGTCGCCGACGTTCCTGGTCGCCGTCCCTGACGCGCTCACGTCGGAGGCCGCCGCTGTCCTCCCGCTCAACGGAGTGACCGCCGCGCTCGCCCTCCGGTACGCCGGGCCTGCGCGGAGCGTCCTTATCCAGGGCATCACCGGCGCTGTCGGGTCGCTCGCCGCCCAGCTCGCGCTGCGCGACGGACGGACAGTGCTCGGCACGGGGACGACGACGCCGCCCGCGCCGGATGTGACCCTCGTCGACTACCGCGATCCCGGCTGGCCCGCGTCGGTCCGCGAGCAGACCGGGGGAGGTGTGGAGGCCGCGATCGACCACACCGGTTCGCCGCTGGTCCGCGAGGCGGTCGCGCCGTCCGGGGTCGTCGTCCGCACGGCGTTCGCGGGGCGGGCGGGCCACGAGCGGGATGACGCGGTGCGCGGCTCGGCGACGGCCGTGCTGCGGCGGTTCGGGCACCCGCGGGAGATCGTGTGCTCCGTGCCGTTCTGGGTGCTGCGCAAGCGGCCCGAGTACCGGCGGATGCTGACGGGGCTGCTCGCGGATGCGTCGGAGGGGCGGCTGCGGGTGTTCGAGCCGGAGGTGATCGCGTTCGACGCGGTGTGGGCGGCGCACCGGGCGGCGGAGGCGCGGGCGGTGGGGCGGACGGTCGTGCTGCGGATGTGAGAGTGTGTCTAGTGTGGGATTGACTTGAAAGTCAAGATAACACTAGACTAATCTGATGAAACGCAGGGACGTCCTCAAAAGGCTGAAAGCCCAAGCCAAGGCGACGGGGAAGTCGTACTTCGAGCAGGAGCTGACCAACCACACTGGTGTCATCGTCGGTGAGACGCGATCCACACTTGGTCGCCATGCCGAAATCGACGATGTGACTGCGCGCAAGTTCTTCGACCAGTTCGCCAACGAGTTCGGAAAGGAATGGTGGCGCTGATGAGTACATTTACGGTCACCGCCGAACGCACCGCCAAGTGGTGGGTGCTCCAGGCGGTCGAAGCGCCTGGGGCGATCAGCCAGGTCGCGCGTCTCGACCAAGTCGCGCAGATCAAGGAAGCCCTGGCGTTCGTCACCGGGGAGTCGGAAGAAGACATCGAGATCGACGTGCGCCTTTCGCTCCCCGCCGCCGCGGAGGTTGCGCATCGACTGGCGGTTGAACGCCGAGCGGAGGCGGCGCAGGCGAATCGCGAGGCCGCGTACTACGCCCGGCTTACCGCTCGCGAGCTCGCATCGAGTGGTCTCAGCGTCCGCGATATCGGCACGATTCTGGGCGTCTCGTACCAGCGCGCGCACCAGTTGGTCACGGCGGAGCTCGATCCGCCGGAGACGCTTTCTGTTCCGCAGTCGGCTAAAGCCGATTCCGCGCTGGCCTGATTCCCCGGCCGTATGGGAGTGGATCCCCCACTCCCACACGACATTCGGGTAAGACCCCGGCGCGTCCGAGACGCCCCCTGACTGCGTGCGCTGCGCCGGTGACCACTCCAGAGTAACCGCAGAGTAGACCGTACAGTTGACCCTGTTTCGGCGCGGCGGGCCCAGCCCCCCGGAGCGTCGCAGGACGGGGCTGCCCTGCGCACCGACCCGCTGGCTATCATGTGCGCCATGAGCACGAAGAGCAGGCAAGCGCCGCATCAGGAGGAGACGCTGCACCTCGGTGCCCATCGCGGGATGTGGGGTGCGTTCTCCGGGCTGATCACGGCCGTCCTGATCGCCTACCCGCTGTCGGCGAGCATCGCCTTCGCCACGCATCCGGCGACGCAGAAGCTGTTCGGGGAGCGGCTGGCGTCCGCGTCGCAGGCCGGCTTTCAGGCGTTCTGGTGGATCATCGCGATCGGTTGCCTGGCGCTGCCCTTCATCGTGGGGTTCGGGATCGCGAGGATGTCAGCGCGGACGCTCGTCATCATCGGCGGCGTGGTCGTCGTGTTCCTCATCCTCGTGCTCGTGATGGGGCAGTTGTTCCTGTTCTGAGTGTGGAGGTGCGGCGCCTCGCTCAGAGGTCGACCTCACCGAGGTCTTCCGCGTTGAGGTCGTCCGGCGAGCCCATGACGGCAGGCACGCACTCCGAGAACGCGTAGCGCAGCAGCACCGGCCACTCGCTCGCGTCGACCAGGTCGAAGACGTCGACCACCGCCGCGCCCCCGATATGGGAGGGCACACGCAGCTCGAACGGGGGCTCGCTCGTGCGCTCGAACTCGATCTCGTACGCGATGTCGCCGCGCTCGAGGACCGCCAGCACGATGTCCATGCCTCCTGTCCTACCCGTTTCGGCGCGGCGGCAGAACCCCTGCGGGCCAAGAGGGGTCCCGCCTACAGGTCGAGCAGTCCCCGCCGGAACCCCTCCGCCACCGCCGCGGCCCGGTCGCCGACCCCGAGCTTCGCGTAGATGCTGAGCAGGTGCGTCTTCACCGTCGCCTCGCTGAGGTGCAGGCGCTCCCCGGCGACGCGGTTCGTCGCGCCGTCGGCGACCAGGGCCAGCACTTCCAGTTCGCGCGGCGACAGCAGGTTCGCCTCCGGCGTCCGTACCCGGCCGACCAGCCGGGACGCGACGGACGGAGCGAGCACCGCGTCGCCGACCGCCGCGGCGCGGATCGCGCGCAGCAGATCCTCCCGTGGCGCGTCCTTGAGCAGGTAGCCGGTCGCGCCGGCCTCGATCGCGGGAAGCACGTCCGAGTCGCCGTCGAAGGTCGTGAGGACCACGACGCGGCACGGCAGGCCGAGCCGGGTCAGCTCGCGGATCGCGGCGACGCCGTCCATGCCGCGCATCCGCAGGTCCATGAGCACCACGTCAGGGAGGAGCGCCCGGGCGAGCCGCACCGCCTCGGCTCCGTCGGACGCCTCGCCCACGACCTCCACGCCCGGGTCGGAGGCCACCATGCCGACGATGCCGTCGCGGACGACGGGGTGGTCGTCGACGACCAGCAGCCGCACGGGCGCGCTCACGCGGGCACCTCCGCACGGATCGACGTGCCGTGGCCCGGCCGCGACTCCACGACCAGGCCGCCCGCGACCGACTCGATGCGCTCGCGCATGGCGAGGAGGCCGTAGCCGCCGTCCTCCGCCCGGTCGGGGCCGACCGTGCGCGTGGCCGGGTCGAAGCCGCGGCCGTCGTCGCAGACCTCCAGCCGGGTTCCTGTGCCGTCCGTCCGGAGTGTCAGCCGCACGCGGTGCGCCCCGGCGTGCCGCTCGACGTTGGCGAGCGCCTCTTGCGCGGTCCGCAGCAGCGCGACCTCCACGTCGGTGGACAGAGCGGTCGCGTCACCGGTCGTCGCGACGTCGGCCGGGATGCCGGTGCGCTCGGACCAGGCGCGGGCGAGCTGCCCGATCGCCTCCGGCAGCCGCATCGTGTCGAGGGCGGCGGGCCGGAGGGCGCGTACCGAGCGGCGCGCCTCGGCGAGGCCGTCGCGGGCGAGCGCGAGGGCGGCGTCCGTGTGCCGTGTGCGGCCGGCGTCGTCCGTCGCCTGCTCCGCCGCCTGGAGCTGGGTCACGATCCCCGCGAAGCCCTGGGCGAGCGTGTCGTGGATCTCGCGCGCGAGCCGTGACCGCTCGACCTCCGTCGCGGTCAGGTTCACCTGGCGCTCCGCGAGCCGCAGCGACCAGGACAGCCCGCACATGGCGACGACGTTGAGCAGCAGGATGCCGGTCATCCCGACGATCCCGGCCAGGTCGAAGCGCAGCGTGGAGCTCTGCGCGAGCCCCGCGACGACGGCCGTCGCGCCGACCGCGAGCAGCTCCCACGGCCACGGAACGATCGAGTACGCGAAGGTGAAGGTGGCGATCGTCAGGAACCCGAACCAGCTCTCCTGGAGCACCAGCGCCAGGTTGAGCGCGATGAGCCCGGTCATGAACACGGCGACGACGAGCGGCCGCTCGCGGACCCGGGTCGGCAGCCGCCGCATGACGATGATCCACACGGCGGTGACCGCGGAGAGGACGAGCGTCGGTGCGAGTGCCGCCCAGTCGCCCCACCGCACCCCGAGCGTGAAGGCGACCAGAACCGCCAGCACGACGTACGGCGTGACCGTGAGGACAGTCCTCCAGCGCGAATCGATCACGTTCAGACCCTACGCGTTTGCGGTTTCCGCAGGGAACAGTGCTCGCGTCCGCGGCAGGTTGACGATGATCACGACCGGCAGGACGAGCGCGCCGCAGACGGCCTGCTCGAGTCGCACCCAGTCCGGCAGGAAGCCGGGGATGGACACGATGACGACGATCGCGGCCAGCACGATCGGCGAGATGATCCGCAGCCGCAACAGGGCGCTGCGGGACCCGCGGGCGGCGGAGACGGCGAAGACGAGCAGCAGCACGGCGCTCGCGAGCACGAACGAGCCGCGGATCCAGATGGCGATGTCCGCGCCGATGCCGACGGCGGCGAGCACCGTGAGGAAGCCGAGCAGTGCGGCGCTGAGCGCGACGAAGCAGCTCAGGAGGACGAGCACCGGGCGGAGGGCCGCGCGGCGGGCCGTGTCGAGCGCGGCGGCGGGGGACGTGGTGGTCTCGGTCATGGGTACAGCCTCGCCGGGAGGCGCCGGCGCCGGATCGACCGAACGGCTGGACGCGGTCATCGAACGGCTATTCTCGAAAAGGTACAAAAAGTACGCAATGCATATAATTGCAACTATGTACGCGGAGATCGGATAGCATGTCCGTATGGCCCTTCTCGATGCTTCGATCAGCGCGCGCGACCTCCGTCAGGATCTCGCCGCCGTCGTCGGTCGCGCCGAGTACGGCCATGAACGGCTGGGGATCACCCGGCACGGCAAGCTGGCCGCGGTCATGATCAGCGTCGAAGACCTCGAACTGCTCGAGCAGCTCGAACTGGAGCGCGACCGGCGCGAGCTGCGCGCCGCCAAGCGCGCCGACACCGGCGAGCGCATCTCGCTCAGCGACCTCCGGGCCGAGTTCGACGGGTGACGTACACCGTCGAGTTCACCGCGGCCTCGGCCCGGGAGCTCCGCAAGCTCGACCCCACGGCACGAAACCGCGTGCTCTCAGCCGTCGCACGGCTCGAGTCCGACCCGCGGCCCGGCGGAGCGCGTCGCCTCGTCGGGTTCACCGACGCCTGGCGGCTGCGAGTGGGCGACTATCGCGTCCTCTACGAGGTCGTCGACGACACCGTCCTGGTGACCGTCTTCCGCGTCGGGCATCGCCGCAGCGTCTACGCGCACTGATCGCGACGACACCGCCTGTTGCCTCCGCCCTCCAGGGGGTGTAGACGGGGTACGACACCCTCACCGACAAGAGGAGCACGGCATGTCTTCGATCGTGGTTCAGTCGTTCGTCACCCTCGACGGCGTCGTCCAGGGGCCGGGTGGCCCCGAGGAGGACACGGAGGGGGGTTTCCAGCACGGCGGCTGGCAGTTCGACTACGACGACGATGGCACGGTCGCGGAGTGGGAGAAGAGAACCGAGGCGCTACTGCTCGGCCGGAGGACGTACGAGCTCTTCGCGGGCTCGTGGGGAGTCTGGCCTGAGGACGCCGAAGGGTTCCAGGGGGAGCTCACCCGGCGGTACAACCGCATCCCCAAGTACGTCGCCTCGCGCTCGCTGACGGAGGTCGGCTGGACGAACTCCTACCTGCTCGGCCCGGACGTGGTGGGCGCAGTGGAGCGGCTGCGCGGCGAGCCGGGTGTCGAGCCGGACGGCGAGATCCGGGTGTGGGGCAGCACGGAGCTGATCCGCACGCTCGCCGAGCACGACCAGATCGACGAGTACCGACTGCTGGTGCACCCGCTGGTCCTCGGCGTCGGAAAGAAGCTGTTCGGCGACGGCTTCCCGTACACCCGCTTCGCGCTCGTGGAGTCGCGTTCGACCGCCTCGGGCATCGTGATCAACGTGTACCGTCGCGCGGCGGAGGCATAAAACCAGTAATCGCTGTTCCGCGCATCCGCCAGAACCGCTCGTGCGGCGCAAGCCAGTCGCGCAGCTCCGTCCAGGGCTCGGCCGCCAGAGCGTAGAACACCTGCCGCCCGGCGGTCCGTTCGGCCACCAGGCCGGCGTCGCGCAGCGCCCGCAGATGCTCGGACACCGACGGCCGGCTCATCGCGAACCTGGCGGCGATATCGCCTGCGCTGAGTTCGCCGTCGAGCAGGAGGTCGAGGATGTCGCGCCGGGTGGGGTTCGCGAGCGCGCCGAAGAGGCGGTCGGCCGCCGAGTCCTTCGCCCGGGTCGGCATGTCAGCCTTGCTGGAGGAGCACGAACCCGTTGCCGTCGGGGTCGGCGAACTGGGACTGCACGCCCCAGCCGACCGGCTCCGGCTCCGTGACCTCCACCGAGGCGGCGCGGAGGGCGGCGACCACGCCTGCGATGTCGTCGGTGTGCAGCACGATGCCGTGCTGCCAGCCCGGGCCGGCCTGACCCGGGAAGGGAAGGTGCAGGGTGAAGTCGACGCTGCTGCCCTCCGGGGCGACCGAGAGCCAGCGGGCGCCGCCGTACGCGACGTCGGCGCGCACCTCGAAGCCGAGCACGTCGCGGTAGAAGGCCAGGGACCGCTCCTGGTCGGCGACGGGGATGGTGACGGTCTGGATGCGGACGGCGGGGATGGAGGTGCTCATGCGACGAGTATAGGTAGGAAAAAACCTACATAACAAGCGGCAGTCTCCGATCGGTCCGCGGCGGCGGTCCTAAGCTGACCGCATGGCCGGTGGAGCGCAGGACGACCGCAGCGTTGCGGAACGCGTCTTCGCGATCGCCGACGCCTTCGAGCGCGGCGACGAGCTGACCCTCAGCGAGATCGCCCGACGCGCCGGCCTCCCGGTGTCGACCACGCACCGGCTCCTGGCCGAGTGGGTCTCGTGGGGCGGTCTGGTCCGCGGGGAGGACGGCCGCTACCGCGTCGGCATCAAGCTCTGGCGGCTGGGGGTGAGGCAGCCGACCGCGCGCCGCCTCAGGCAGGCCGCGCGTCCCTACCTCGATGACCTCCTGGAGTCGACGGGCGAGCACGTGCACCTCGCCGTGCGCGACGGCCTTGGCGCGGTCTACCTGGAGCGGTTGTCCGGCCCCGGCGCCGTGCGGGTCATCAGCGATGTCGGGTCGCGGCTCCCGCTGCACGCGACCGGCGTCGGGCTGGTGCTGCTCGCGTACGCGCCGGAGGGCACGCTCGCGGAGGTGCTCGCCGACCACCCGCGCAAGTTCCAGCCCAACACGCTCACCGGCGAGAAGGAGCTGCGCGCGCGACTGGCCGGCATCCGTGCGACCGGGATCTCCCACTCGGTCGAGGAGCTCACTCAGGGCGCGTTCTCCGTCGCCGCGCCGGTGCGGGACGCCACGGGCGAGGTCGTGGCCGCGGTCTCGATCATCGCCCACGCCGAGCGGGAGGCCGAGCCGCAGTTCACGCTGGGCGTCCGGATGGCCGCGCGCGGCATCTCCGGGGTCCTCGGACTCGACTACGAGGAGCCGCACGGGTGAACCTCCGGAGGAAACTCTTCCGCTGAGCGGAAACCACGCTCGGGCACCCACTGGATTCGCTCAGGATGGGACGACCTTCCCACCGAAGCGAGAGGCGGAACAATGCGCACCCAGGTCGCCATCATCGGGGCCGGGCCCGCCGGACTCCTGCTCGGGCACATCCTCCGGCGAGCGGGGGTCGATTTCGTCATCCTCGAGCAGAAGAGCCGGGAGTACGTGCTCGGCCGGGTGCGCGCCGGCGTCCTGGAACAGGGCTCCGTCGACGTGCTGCGCGACCTCGGACTCGACGCCGACCTCGCCGCCCGCGGGCTGACGCACCACGGCATCTACCTGCAGTACGAGGGCGAGCGGCACCACCTCGACTTCGTCGACCTCGTCGGCCGCACCGTCACGGTGTACGGCCAGCAGGCGCTCGTGCGGCACCTGCTCGCCGAGCACGACCGCCTCGGCTCCGACATCCGGTTCGAGGTGGAGGGCGTCGCGCCGCACGCCGTCGACACGGACGCCCCGTACGTCACCATCGGCGGAGACGCCGAGCGCATCGACTGCGACGTCGTCGTCGGCGCCGACGGGTACCACGGCGTCTGCCGTCCGGCCATCCCGGGCATCCAGGCGCTCGAGCGCAGCTACCCCTACGCCTGGCTCGGCATCCTCGCCGACGTCGCGCCCTCCACCGACGACCTCATCTACGCGCTGCACCCCGACGGCTTCGCGATGCACTCGATGCGCTCGTTGGAGGTCTCCCGGCTCTACCTCCAGGTCGATCCCGGCGAGTCGGTCGACGACTGGTCGGACGAGCGGATCTGGGAGGCGCTGCAGACGCGCCTCGGCGTCCCGGGCTGGACGCTGAGCGAGGGGACGATCACCGAGAAGTCGATCACGCCGATGCGCAGCTTCGTGGCCTCCACGCTGGAGCACGGACGCCTGTTCCTCGCCGGCGACGCCGGTCACATCGTCCCGCCGACCGGCGCGAAAGGCCTCAACTCGGCCATCGCCGACGTCGCGCTGCTCGGCCGCTCGCTCGCCGCGCATTTCGGCGGCGGCGACGCCCTCCTGAAGCGCTACAGCGGCGCCGCCCTCGCCCGGCAGTGGAAGGTGCAGCAGTTCTCGCAGTGGATGACGGAGATGCTGCA
Source organism: Leifsonia sp. EB41 (assembly GCF_041262565.1). Lineage (NCBI taxonomy): Bacteria > Bacillati > Actinomycetota > Actinomycetes > Micrococcales > Microbacteriaceae > Leifsonia > Leifsonia sp. EB41. The sequence continues at coordinate 2,728,492 of NZ_JBGCCJ010000001.1, forward strand.
CGTCCACCGCGAGGTCCCCGACGAGGCGGCCCGCGCCTTCCGTTACCGCAGCCAGCTCGGCCAGCTGGAGTACACCACCGGATCGCGTCACGCGCAGGCGGCCCTCGCCGAGCAGTACGCGGGCCTCCCTTTCTGAGGTATGCCATGAACGACGAGCAGGACCAGATCAACGCGGAGATCGCCGCCGCGCACGCGGCTGCGGCGTCCGCCGGGCCACTCCCCGCGCACCCGCTGCGCGACTTCGGGCCGTACCGCAGCTCGCGGCTGCGCCACCCCACCCACGAGCTGGTGCGGGCCGACCCGGAGGAGATCGAGCTCGTCTCGCCGGCGTTCGGGCACACCGACGTCGCTGCGGAGGAGAGCGACCTCACCATACAGCACAGCGGAGAGCCGCTCGGCGAGCGCATCATCGTGACGGGTCGCGTGCTCGACGGCGAGGGCCGGCCGGTGCGCAACCAGCTCGTGGAGGTCTGGCAGGCGAACTCCTCCGGCCGCTACGTCCACAAGCGCGACCAGCATCCGGCGCCCCTCGACCCCAACTTCACCGGCGTGGGCCGCACGATCACGGGCGAGGACGGCTCGTACCGGTTCGTCACCATCAAGCCGGGCCCCTATCCGTGGCGGAACCACCGCAACGCGTGGCGGCCGGCGCACATCCACTTCTCGCTGTTCGGGTCGGCGTTCACGCAGCGGCTCGTGACGCAGATGTACTTCCCGAGCGACCCGCTGTTCGCGCTCGACCCGATCTACCAGTCGATCGCCGACCCGGCCGCGCGCCAACGGCTGATCGCCACGTACGATCACGACGTGAGCGAGCCGGAGTGGGCGCTCGGCTACCGGTGGGACATCGTCCTCACCGGCGGCAAGGCGACCTGGATGGAGCCGGAGGAGGGCGAGCATGCCTGAGACGAACGAGCACGAGCAGTTCCTGCAGACACCGTCGCAGACGGTCGGGCCGTTCTTCGGCTATGCGCTGCCGTACGAGGGCGGCCCGGAGGTCGCTCCGCCGTGGCGGGACGGCGCGATCCGCCTGCACGGCACCGTCTTCGACGGCGACGGCGTGCCGGTCCCCGACGCGATCATCGAGGTGTGGGGCGCCGACGCCGACGGCACGCCGATCTCCCGGCAGGGCAGCCTCCAGCGCGACGGGCACACCGTCACCGGCTTCGGGCGCGCCGCCGTCGACCGGGCAGGCCACTACTCGTTCACGACGGTCCGCCCTGGCGCGCCCGCGCCGGGCCGGGCCCCATACCTGCTGGTGACCGTGTTCGCGCGGGGTCTCCTGCACCACCTCTTCACACGCGCCTATCTCGACGACGGCGACCCGTTCCTGGCCACCGTGCCGGAGGAGCGGCGGAGCACCCTGATCGCCACCCCGGACGGCGAGAGCAGCTATCGCTTCGACATCCGCCTCCAGGGTGAGGACGAGACCGTCTTCCTCGACTTCGTGGGGGACGGGCGTGGCTGAGCCCTTCGACTGGGGTCTCCTCGAGCCGGCCGGTGCAGTGGGTGTTCCGGCCGGCGACGATCGTGTGCTGGCTGCCATGATCGCGGTCGAGGAGGCCCTGGTCGGAGCCTGGGACGAGCTCGACGGCTCGGCGGCCGGCCCCGGATACGTGCCGCTCGCGTTCGACGACGCCGCGATCGACCGGGCGCGGCTGGTGGCGGGCGCGCGGGAGGCCGGAGTGCCCGTCATCGCGCTGGTCGAACAGCTCCGCGCGCAGGCGGGGGCGCAGGCGGGACGGGTGCATCGCGGCGCGACCAGTCAGGACATCGTGGACTCGGCGCTCGTGCTGGTGTCGCGGGAGTCCCTGGCGCGCACGCGGGACGCCCTCGCCGTCGCAGCCGCGGAGCTCGCGGCCCGTGCGATCCGCTCGCGCGCGACGCCGCTGCTGGCGCGCACCCTGACGCAGCCGGCCGAGCCGACGACGCTCGGCGCGTCCCTGGCCCCCTGGCTGGACGCCGTGGTGTCGGCGATGGAGGTCCTCGACCGGCTCCACTACCCTGTCCAGCTCGGCGGCGCAGTGGGCACGGGTGCGGCGTTCGCGCGGCTCGCGGGCCGCGCCGACGCCCCGCAGACCCTCCGCGCCGGCGTCGCCGCTCGCCTCGGGCTCAGCGACCCCGGCCGGGCCTGGCATACCGATCGCGGTCCGGTGCTGGCGATCGCGGACGCCGCGGCGCGGGTCGCCGCGGTGGCCGGCCGGATCGGCCGCGACCTCGGCCTCGCGGCGCGCGACGGCGTGCTCCTGCCCGCCACCGCTGGCGGCTCGTCCGCGATGCCGCACAAGCAGAACCCGGTCGACGCCGTGCTGCTCACCGCGAACGGCCTCCGCGCCCCCGGTCTCCTCGCCACGGTGCACACTGCAGCCCTCAGCTCGGACGCGCGGCCGGCAGGGGAGTGGCACGCCGAATGGCAGGCCTGGCGCGGGCTGCTGCGCATCGCGGCGGAGAGCGCGGAGGTGCTCGCGCACGCAGTCGCCGACATGGTGGTGGCTGATACCGTCCTGACATCCTCGCCGGCCGACGCCGCCGACCTGGCCTCCGCCGGTGCCGTCGTGGACGCCGCCGTCGCCCGCTACCGCGCCCAAGCCGAACCCGACCGAGAGGCGGACTCATGACCATCCCGCGATTGCGCGGCTCGATGACCGCGGCCTCCCCGTCCGCCGCGGCGCCGCGCCTCCTGGTGCTGCTGCCCTCCCTCGGCACGACAGCCGAGCTGTGGGACGGTGTCGTGGCGCGGCTGGCTGCCGCCCCGGACTCCCCGCGGATCCTGCGCGTCGACCTCCCGGGTCACGGTGCGTCGCCCGCCACGCGCGAGCCGTTCACGATCTCCGAGCTCGCGGCGGCGGTGCTGGGTCTCGTGGACGAGGTCGGCGGCGGTGCGTTCGACATCGCAGGGGACTCCCTCGGCGGAGCGGTCGCACTGGAGGTGGCGCTCACCGCCCCGGAGCGCGTGCGCAGCCTGGCCATGTTCTGCTCCGGCGCGCGAATCGGCACGACGGAGGGCTGGGCCGATCGCGCCGCGCAGGTGCGCGCCTCCGGAACGGCGTCCGTGGTGGCGGGGAGCGCGCAGCGCTGGTTCGCGCCCGGATACCTGGCCGCACATCCGGACGGCCCGGGCGGCCACGCGCTCAAGACCCTGCTCGACGTGGACGACGAGTCGTACGCGCTGTGCTGCGAGGCGCTCGGCGGGTTCGACCGCCGCGACGCGCTCCCGGGCGTGCACGTGCCGTCGCTCCTCGTCGCCGGCGCGCACGACCAGGTGACCACCTCGGCCCTGATGGCGGAGGACGCCGCGGCGCTCCCCGGCGCGCGATTCGTGGAGCTGGCGCACGCCGCCCACCTCGTCCCGCTGGAGGACCCGGCCGAGACCGCCGCACTGCTGGCGGCGCTGCTCGCGGGCCGCGACGTCGACGCCGTCGCAGCCTACGAGCGCGGCATGGCCGTCCGGAGGGCGGTGCTGGGCGACGCCCATGTCGACCGCGCCGCGGCGGCGACCACCCCGGAGACCGCGGACTTCCAAGACTTCATCACCCGCTACGCATGGGGCGAGGTCTGGGCCCGGCCGCAGCTCACCCGGCCGGAGCGGTCGATCGCGACCCTCGCCAGCCTGGTCACCGGCGGCCACGAGAACGAACTGCGCATGCACGTGCGCGCCGCCCTGCGCAACGGCCTGACCCGCACGCAGATCGCGGAGGTCATCCACCACACAGCGCTGTACGCGGGGCTGCCCGCGGCCAATGGCGCGCTCGCGATCATGCGCGAAATCTTCACGGAGGAGACAGATGGATAAGCCAACCAGCCTGGACAAAACTGTCGGGTCGGCCACCGGGGCCGTCGCCGACATCCCGGACGGCGCCTCGCTCGCGGTCGGGGGGTTCGGCCTGTCCGGGGTGCCGATCGTGACGATCCGCGCGTTGCTCGCGCGCGGCGTCCGCGGCCTGGAGGTCGTCTCGAACAACTGCGGCGTGGACGGGTGGGGCCTGGGCGAGCTGCTGGCCGCCGGCCGGATCCGCCGGGTGATCGCGAGCTACATCGGCGAGAACAAGGAGTTCGCCCGCCAGTATCTCGGCGGCGAGGTGGAGGTCGAGCTCACCCCGCAGGGCACGCTGGCCGAGCGGCTTCGCGCGGGTGGCGTCGGCATCCCGGCCTTCTACACGGCGACCGGCGCCGGCACCGCGGTCTCGGACGGCGGCATGCCGATCCGCTACGCGGCCGACGGCTCGGTGGCGGAGGAGAGCGCGCCGAAGGAGCTGCGCCCGTTCGACGTGTTCGGCCGCGCCCGCGAGTACGTCCTGGAGACAGCGATCCGCACAGACTTCGGGCTCGTGCGCGCTGCCGTCGGCGACCGGCACGGAAACCTGCGCTTCGAGAAGTCGACCCGCAACTTCAACCCGCTGGCGGGCATGGCCGGCCGCATCACCATCGCCGAGGTGGACGAGCTGGTCGAGCCGGGCGTGCTCGGCCCCGACGACATCCACCTGCCCGGCATCTACGTGGACCGCGTGATCGCGCTGACCCCCGAGCAGTCGGCGGATCTGCCGATCGAGAAGGTCACCGTCCGCGCCCGACCGGAAGGGAACTGATATGCCCCGCACCCGCGACGAGATGGCCGCCCGCGCTGCCCTCGAACTGGAGGACGGCTCGTACGTGAACCTGGGCATCGGCCTCCCGACGCTCATCCCGAACCACCTGCCGGAGGGGGTGCACGTCGTACTGCATTCCGAGAACGGCATATTGGGTGTCGGGCCCTATCCGTGGGAGGGCGAGCAGGACCCGAAGCTGATCAACGCGGGCAAGGAGACCGTCACCGTCCTGCCCGGCGCGAGCTATTTCGACTCGGCCGCCAGCTTCGGGATGATCCGGGGCGGCCGCATCGCCACCGCCGTCCTCGGTGCCATGCAGGTCTCGGCTTCCGGCGACATCGCCAACTGGGCCGTGCCGGGCAAGATGGTGAAGGGGATGGGCGGGGCGATGGACCTCGTCAACGGAGCCGAGCGCGTCATCGTGATCATGGAGCACGTCGCCAAGGACGGCTCGGCCAAGCTGGTCGAGCAGTGCACCCTCCCCCTGACCGGGCGCGGCTGCGTCGACCGGATCATCACCGATCTCGCCGTGATCGACGTGACCGACGACGGCCTGGTGCTGCAGGAGGTGGCGCCGGGCGTGACCGTGGACGACGTGGTGGCCGCCACGGGCGCCCCGCTGACCATCCCGGCCGCCGTGACCGCGGGGTCGGAGGCGGCGCATGCCTGAGCTGCGCGAGGTCGTCGTCTGCTCGCCGCTGCGCACGCCGGTCGGCCGCATGGGCGGCGTGCTGGCCCCGGTGTCCGCGCTCTCGCTCGCCGAGACCGTGCTCCGTGCCCTCCTCGACCGCACCGGGCTCGACCCGGCCGCGGTGGAGGGCGTGATCGGCTCGCAGGGCTACCCCACGATGGAGGCGCCCGCCTTCGGTCGCGTCGCCGCGCTCAACGCGGGCTTCCCGGTCACGACGACGGGCTACCAGCTCGACCGGCGCTGCGGCTCCGGCCTCCAGGCGGTGATCAACGCGGCGATGGAGGTGCAGACCGGTGCGAGCGACGTGCTGGTCGCGCTCGGGGCCGAGTCGATGTCGAACGCCCCTCTTTATACGGAGCAGGGTCGCCGCGGCCTCCCGCCCGGCGGCCTGATGCTGCACGACGCTCTCGCGCGCGGCCGCGAGACGGTGGGTGGCCGCAACTTCCCGACGCCGGAGGGCAACGTCGGCTCGGCGGAGACGCTGCGCCGCGAGTACGGCATCCCGCGTGAAGCGCAGGATGAACTGGCGCTCCGCTCGCACCAGCGCGCGGTCGCTGCGCAGGAGTCGGGTGCGTTCGACGCCGAGCTGGTCCCCGTGACCGTGCCGGGACGCAAAGGCGAAATCGTGCTCGACCGCGACGAGCATCCGCGCGCCGACACGACGCTGGACGCGCTGGCCGGCCTCCGCCCGATCCTCGGTCGCAGCGATCCCGCAGCGACAGTCACCGCCGGAAACTCCAGCGGGCAGAACGACGCGGCGGCCGCCGCGATCGTCACGACGCCGGAGCGCGCCGCCGCGCTGGGGCTGGTGCCGGTGCTGCGACTGCGGTCCTGGGCGGTCGCGGGCAACGACCCCGCGGTGTTCGGCGTCGCGCCCGTCCCGGCGGCGAACAGAGCGCTCGACCGCGCCGGCGTCACCTGGGGCGACATCGACGTGATCGAGCTCAACGAGGCGTTCGCGGTGCAAGTGCTCGCGTGCCTGGCCGACTGGGGGATCGACGCGGAGGACCCGCGGCTCAACCCGCGCGGGAGCGGCATCTCCATCGGGCACCCCATCGGCGCCACCGGCCTGCGGATGCTGGCGACGCTCGCCCACGAGCTACCCGCCCTCGACGGCTCGCTCGCGGTCGAGACCATGTGCATCGGCGGAGGCCAGGGCCTCGCCGCCGTCTTCGAGCGCGTCTGACCCTCGCCGAGGGCCACGTAAACGCCCCCAAGACGCACTTTTAGGGGCGTTTTACGTGCCCTTCGGCGTCAGGGCTGTCGCCCCTCGACGGGGGCGGTGTGTGCGGGGGCGGCTGCGCGTAGGGTGATATGGGCGTGTCGGACGGATTCCGGGAGCGCTCAGGGGAGGTGCGATGACGCAGGACGATGCGGTCGCGGTGGCGATCCGTGGTCTGCACAAGCGGTTCGGGGCGAAGGCGGCGGTCGACGGGATCGACCTCGACGTGCCCTCCGGCAGCTTCTACGGGCTGGTCGGCCCGAACGGCGCGGGCAAGACCACGACGCTCAACATGGTGACCGGCCTGCTGCGGCCCGACGCCGGCCAGGTGCTCATCCACGGCGCAGACATGTGGCGCGACCCGCTGGCCGGCAAGGCGCTGGTCGGGGTGCTCTCCGACGGCGTCCGGCTGTTCGACCGCCTCACCGGCGAGCAGCTCGTCGAGTACGCGGGCCTCCTGAGCGGCATGGACCGCCCCACCGCGATCGAGCGCACCCACGACCTCCTCAACCTCCTCGACCTCGCGTCCGCCGGAGGCACCCTCGTAGTCGACTACTCGGCCGGCATGACGAAGAAGATCGCGCTGGCCGCCGCGATGGTGCACGCGCCGCGCGTCCTCGTGCTGGATGAGCCGTTCGAGTCCGTCGACCCGGTCTCCGCGGCGAACATCCGCGACATCCTGCACGGCTACGTCCAGAGCGGCGGCACCGTCATCGTCTCGTCGCACGTCATGGACCTGGTGGAGCGGATGTGCGACCACGTCGCGGTGATCAACGGCGGCCGCGTGCTCGTCGCCGGCACCGTGGACGAGGTGCGCGGGGGCTCCACGCTGGAGGACCGCTTCGTTGAGCTGGTCGGCGGTCGCCGCGTCGGGGAGGGGCCGGAGTGGTTGCGACACTCGTAAGGCTGCGCCTGCTCGTCCTCCGCAACTCGTTCCGCCGCAGCACCTCGCAGCTCGTCGCGGTCATCCTCGGCGGTGTTTACGCGCTCATCGCGCTCGTCATCGTCCTCGGCGGCCTCGTGCTGCTGGGCTTCGCGCCGACCGAGGTGGCGCGCACGGTCGTCGTCATCGGCGGCTCGGCCGCCGTGCTCGGCTGGGCGGTCCTCCCGCTGCTGCTGTCCGGCATCGAACAGACCCTCGACCCCGCCAAGCTCGCCGTCTACCCGATCCCGCTGCGCCCGCTCATGCTCGGGATGCTGCTGAGCGCGGTCGTCGGAGTCGCGGGGGCCGCGACCACGCTCGCGTCGCTGGCGACCTCGCTGAGCTGGCTCCGGCTGCCCGGCGTCGCGGTGGTCGCATTCGTAACGGGCGCGCTCGGCGCCGCGACCTGCGTCGTCGTGTCGCGGGCCGTCACCTCGGTGTCGAGCGGGCTGTCCGGAGGCCGACGATTCCGGGAGGCCAGCGGGCTGCTCATCCTCATCCCGCTGATCCTCGCCGGGCCCATCGTCATCGGCATCACGCGCGGCCTCCGCTCGTCGTCCGACGCGCTGCCCGCCGTCGCGGACGGACTGTCCTGGTCGCCGCTCGGCGCCGTCTGGGCGGTGCCGTCGCAGCTCGCCCTGGGCGACCCGCTCGGCGCGCTGGCGCGGTTCCTGATCGCGGCCGCGACGTTCGTCGTGCTGTGGATGGTGTGGCGCTGGGGGCTCGCCCGGTCGCTGACGACCCCGGCGCGCGCGTCGTCGCGTGTCCGCGCCCAGGGCAAGCTCGGCTGGTTCGGCATCCTGCCCGGCACGCAGTCGGGGGCGATCGCGGCCCGCTGCCTGACGTACTGGTTCCGCGACCCGCGCTACCTGCGGCAGCTCCTCGTGATCCCCCTGATGCCGGTGCTGTTCTGGTTCTACTCGAGCCTCAACCACTCGTCTGCGCTGCCGTTGATCGGGGCCCCTGTCGTGGCGTTCTCGCTCGGTATCGGGATGATCGCCGACGTCTCGTACGACTCGACCGCGTTCGCGCTGCACGTCGCGAAGGCCGTGCCCGGTCGCGCGGACCGCTGGGGCCGGGCGGCGGCGCTGCTCTCGTTCGCCGTGCCGGCGATCGTTCTCATCGCGCTCTTCGGCGCGGCCGTGGGCGGCGATTGGCACATCCTCCCCGGTCTGATCGGCCTCTCGCTCGGCATCCTGCTCACCGGGGCGGCGGTGTGCGCGGTGACCTCGGCTCGGCTGGTGTTCCCGGTGCCGGAGCCGGGCGACAACCCGTTCCGGTCGCGGCCGGGCGCCAACATCTCGCTGCTCGGCCCGACCTTCGCCGCGTGGGGCGTGATCGCGGTGCTGTGCCTGCCCGAGATCGTCCTGTTCATCGTCGGGCTGGTGACCGGCGACGCGCTCTGGCTCTGGGCGGCGCTCGTCGTCGGCGTGGCGCTGGGCGGCGTGCTGGTGGGCGTCGGCGTGCGGATCGGCGGCAACATCCTCGACGCCAGGGCGCCGGAGCTGCTGCTGCAGTTGCGGAAGGACGCCTGACCATGGCCGTACTCACGGTCGAGCGGGTCGTCCAGGCGCCTCCCGAGCGGGTCTGGCGCTCGTTCGCCGACCCCGTCGAGCTTTCCGCGTGGTTCTGGCCGCCGCGGCTGCAGCCGCAGGCGCGCATCGACGCGAGGCCGGGAGGCTCGCTGCGCATCCGCTCGGACGTCGCCGATCTCGGGATCACCGGGACGGTCACCGCGGCCGAGGAGGACCGGCTGCTGGTTACGACCTGGCGCTGGGACGGCGAGGACGACGAGACGGCCGTCACGATCGAGCTCGCGCCGGACCCGGACGGCACCCGCGTCACCGTCCGCCACGACGGCTTCGCCACCGAGCACGCCGTCCAGGAGCACATCACGGGATGGAACGACTGCCTCGACCGGCTGGTGGCGACGGCCTGAGCAGGCCCCCTAAGCTGGCCGCATGGGCAGCATCGCAGTGCACGAGTTCGTCTCCCTCGACGGCGTCTTCGAAGACCCGAGCTGGACGGCTGAGTACGGATTCGATCCCGAGATGGGCGACGACCTCGCGCGCATCACGGGCGCGTCGGAGCGCATCCTCCTCGGGCGCCGCACGTTCGAGATGTTCGCCCCGGCCTGGTCGGCGCGCACGTCCTCCGACGACCCGGGAGCGCCCTTCTTCAACGACACGGAGAAGCTCGTCGTCAGCTCGACCCTGGACGACGCGGCTGCCGAGGACGTCTGGGCCAACTCGCGGTCGCTCGGCGGCTACGACGCCGACCGGGTGCGGGAGGCCAAGGACAGCGTGAGCGGGAGCCTCTACATCAGCGGCAGCGGCACGCTCGTGCGCGCCCTGATCGCGGACGGACTGGTCGACGCCCTCCACCTCTTCGTGTACCCGGTCGTCCGCGGCTCGGGCGCACGGCTGTTCCCGGAGGGCACGCCGGAGGCGAAGCTGCGGCTGCGGCAGTACGACGCCTACGCCAACGGTGTCCTCCACCTCCTGTACTCGCCGGCCTGATCTCCACAGATCTCGAATGCGGTCACGAACTGACCGCTGTGCCGGATAGCGTCATATCCGACGGTGAACAGCGTCTCCTCACGGGGGCGGATGTCACCGGTCCGCGCTAGCGTTAGTGCTGTACGGGGGTCATCGCACAGCGCCGTGCCGGCGGGGGCCGGCGGCAGTGTGCGCCCGACAATCACTCCACCAGATCAGAACCAGGAATCACCGTGACTCTTCTTCGTTTGGCGCTGAAGTTCATCCGCCCGTACTGGGGCGCGGTCGCGGCCGTGGTCGCGCTGCAGCTCATCGCGACCATCGCCGCCCTGTACCTGCCCACGCTCAACGCCGACATCATCGACAAGGGTGTCGTCAAGGGCGACACGAACTTCATCTGGTCGACCGGCGGCACGATGCTCATCGTCTGCTTCGTTCAGGTCGCCGCGGCCATCACGGCGACGTACTTCGGTGCGCGCTCCTCGATGTCGCTGGGGCGCGACATCCGTCGCTCCTTCTACCGCAAGGTCGACTCGCTCCCGGCGCTCGACCTCGCGCGCTGGGGCATGCCGACCCTCATCACGCGCAACACCAACGACGTCCAGCAGGTGCAGATGCTCGTGCTGATGACGCTCAACTTCATGGTGTCGACGCCGATCATGTGCGTCGCGGGCATCGTCCTGGCCGTGCGGGTGGACGCCGGGCTCTCCTGGCTCGTCTGGGTGTCCGTCGCCGTGCTGTTCGTGGTGGTGGGCATCCTGGTCTGGTTGCTGCTGCCGATGTTCCGCGTGATGCAGGAGCGCATCGACGGCGTCAACGGCGTCATCCGCGAGCAGATCGTCGGCATCCGCGTCATCCGCGCGTTCGTCCGCGAGAAGTTCGAGACGGCGCGCTACGACGACGCGAACGCCGCGCTCACCCGCATCTCGGTGAAGGTCGGCAACGTCTTCGTCCTGATGTTCCCGCTCATCATGCTCATCCTGAACGCCGCGACCGTGGCCGTCCTCTGGTTCGGCGGCCACCGGGTCGGCGCCGGCGACATCCAGGTCGGGGCGCTCACCGCGTTCCTGCAGTACCTGCTGCAGATCCTGGTCGCGGTGATGATGGGCGTGTTCATGGCCATGATGATCCCGCGCGCGATGGTCTGCGCCGAGCGCATCGACGAGGTGCTGAGCGCCGTGCCGACCAGCGGCGCGGGGGCCGGCGCGGGCCACGTTCCCGCCGACGGCCGCGTGGAGGTCGCAGGAGTCACCTTCGGTTACCCCGGCGCCGAGAAGCCGGTGCTGAGCGACGTGCGGTTCACCGCGGAGCCCGGGCAGGTGACGGCGATCGTCGGCTCCACCGGGTCGGGCAAGTCGACGCTGGTCTCGGTCATCGCCGACCTGTTCACCCCGCAGAGCGGGCAGGTGCGCATCGGCGGCGTCCCGGTCGACTCGCTGAGCCGGGAGCAGCTCTCCGGCGTGCTCGGCCTGGTGCCGCAGAAGCCGTACCTCTTCTCCGGAACGGTCGCCACCAACCTGCGGTTCGGCCGGCCGGACGCAACGGACGACGAGCTCTGGGAGGCGCTGCGGGTCGCCCAGGCCGAGGACTTCGTGCGCGCCAAGGAGCACGGCCTCGATGAGCGCATCGCCCAGGGCGGCACCAACGTCTCCGGCGGTCAGCGCCAGCGGCTCTGCATCGCCCGCGCGCTCGTGGCCGAGCCCAAGGTGCTGCTGTTCGACGACTCGTTCTCGGCGCTCGACGTCGCGACCGACGCCCGGCTTCGCAGCGCTCTGGCGCAGTCCACGGGCGACGCCACCGTCATCGTGGTGGCGCAGCGCGTCTCCACGATCCGGGAGGCCGATCAGATCATCGTGCTCGACGACGGCAGAGTCGTCGGCCGCGGCACCCACGACGAGTTGCTGGAGACGAGCGAGACGTATCGCGAGATCGTCGAGTCCCAGCTGAGCCTGGAGGTGGCCTGAGATGGCGCGCCAGAAGAAGAACCGCACCGGCCGCACAGTCGCCGCGGAGCAGGACGGTCTCCTCACCGAGGCCGGAGTCGAGACGGCGATCGAGGAGCTCGAGCTCGAGTACGAGTACGAGCCCACCGAGGGCGACGGCGACATGTTCGGCGGCACGCCCGCCAAGAAGGCCGAGCACTTCTGGCCGTCGTTCAAGCGCCTGATGGGGCTGCTCAAGTCCGAGTGGCTCGCCATGTCGTTCGTGACCCTGCTGGTCGTCATCTCGGTGGCGCTCATCGTGATCGCGCCAAAGATCCTCGGTAACGCCACCGACGTGATCTTCAAGGGCGCTGTCGGCACGATCACCCCGACCGGCCTCGTGCCAGGTCACGGGATCGACTTCGTCGAGCTCGGCCGGCTGCTCACGATCGTGCTCGCGATGTACATCGCCGCGTCGCTCCTGCAGTGGTGGCAGGGCTACCTGCTGAACGCCCTCGTGATGCGGGTGATCTACCGTCTGCGCGCCGAAGTGGAGAGCAAGCTCAACCGGCTGCCGCTCAGCTACTTCGACACCCGGCAGCGCGGTGACCTGATGTCGCGCGTGACCAACGACGTCGACAACATCCAGACGGCGCTGCAGCAGGCGTTCTCGCAGCTCATCCAGTCGGTGCTGACGGTCATCGGCATCGGCATCATGATGTTCATCGTCTCGTGGCAGCTCGCCCTCATCGCGCTCATCTCGATCCCGCTCTCCGGTGTGATCGCGGGCGTGATCGGCACGAGGTCGCAGAAACTGTTCAAGCAGCAGTGGAACTCGACCGGCGCGCTCAACGGGCACATCGAGGAGTCGTACTCCGGGCTCGACCTGGTGCGCGCTTTCGGTCGCGACGCGGTGATGCTCGAGGAGTTCGACCAGCGCAACGACAAGCTGTGGAAGTCGACCGTCGGCGCCCAGTTCGTCTCCGGCATGATCATGCCGGCGATGAACTTCGTCTCCTACCTGTCGTACGTGCTGATCGCGGTGGTCGGCGGCCTCCGCGTCGCCTCGGGTCAGATGACGATCGGCGACGCGACCGCGTTCATCCAGTACTCGCGGGAGTTCTCGCAGCCGATCGGCCAGATCGCGGGCATGGCGAACATGCTGCAGTCCGGTGTCGCCTCGGCCGAGCGCACCTTCGAGTTCCTCGACGCGGAGGAGCAGTCGGCCGACGTCGAGACGCAGCACCTGCCCGAGCGGGCTGACGGCCGCGTCGAGCTCGAGGGTGTGGACTTCTCGTACGACCCCGAGACCGAGCTGATCCGCGACCTGTCGCTGTCGGTCGCGCCCGGCCACACGGTCGCGATCGTCGGGCCGACCGGCGCGGGCAAGACCACGCTGGTCAACCTGATCATGCGGTTCTACGAGCTGAACGGCGGCACCATCCGCCTGGACGGCATCGACACGACGGACCTGTCCCGCGCCGAGCTGCGGGGCCAGGTCGGCATGGTGTTGCAGGACGCGTGGCTGTTCTCCGGCACGATCCGCGAGAACATCCGCTACGGCCGGCTCGACGCGACGGACGAGGAGGTGGTGGAGGCGGCCAAGGCGACGATGGTCGACCGGTTCGTCCGCCAGCTCCCGGACGGGTACGACACGAAGATCGAAGCGGACGGCAGCAATGTCTCCGCGGGTGAGCGTCAGCTGCTCACGATCGCGCGCGCGTTCATCGCGAACCCGTCGCTGCTCATCCTCGACGAGGCCACCTCCTCGGTGGACACCCGCACTGAGTTGCTGGTGCAGCACGCGATGGCCGCGCTGCGCAGCGATCGCACGTCGTTCGTGATCGCGCACCGGCTCTCCACGATCCGCGACGCCCACACCATCCTGGTGATGGAGCACGGCCGCATCGTGGAGCAGGGCGACCACAGGACCCTCCTCGCGAAGAAGGGTGCGTACTACGACCTGTACATGACCCAGTTCCGGGGCGCCGCCGCAGAGCAGGAGACCGAGGCCGACGCGGAAGCCGAGGAGGTCCCGACCGCGTAGTAGGCGCGACGCGTACACCGAATTGTTCGAAATGTGAACGAGTTGAGCCGGTGTGGGAGGAGGTCGTAGAACATCAGTATGACGATCGACTCCCGCGCCGCGCTCCCGCCCGACCCCACCTACGACTACGGCGGCCACAGCGTGCAGATCACGCCGGAGCCGGGGTCCCGCACTCAGTGGCGGGTGATGGACGATGACGGTTACCTGGGGATCATCGCCACGGCCGATCCGGTCAAGGGCGAGCCGGAGGTCCACTTCGCCGTGCACTTCGCGGGCGAGGAGGACATCCCGCCGACCAAGATCGTTCCGCTGTGGACGACCGCCGTCGAGTTCCTCATCGACGCGGGCGAGCCGCAGAGTCCGCCCGAGAGCTCTGACTCAGCGGCATGATGGGTGTGCGGGCGGTGTCAGGGTTGAGCGGTCCGCCCGCACTTCACCAGCAAAACACCGGGACAAAACCCGGTCGACGCGATTGACAACAGTGAGCCGCTGTGCACGGGCACCTCTCGGCGCGGACACGACTCAGCCCCGGCGCACAGGGCACCGGGGCCGGGGAAGCGGGCGTCGCTCGGACGCCGACTTCTGAGAGTCGCGTCGGTGCTCGTCAGGCGAGCGCGCCGATCGCAAAGCTCACTGCGCCCTGCTCGTCGACCTGGGCGTCGAGCACCTTGTCGTCGAGGGCGACAGCGGCGCCCGGCTCCAGGAAGAGTCGCGCACCGGCGGACTCGACCACCTGGTCCGCGGGCTCCGGCTCGGGCGTGACGGCAGCGGCGAACGCGGTGTTCTGCGGGTTGCTGCTGCTGATCCGCAGTCCGGCGTCGTCCTGCGGCGCCTGGTCGGTGAGGGTCTTGACGATCGTGCTGGCGTTCTCGGTCAGGGTGAGCACGTGCTCTCCTTTCGTTGGTCCTCCAGGAGTGGCCCACGGTCCCGCGGTCCGTCCCCGAGCACAACCCCGGACGCCGCCATTGCCAGGAAACGTCCATGCGGCGGGGAGCGGGATGCCAGCCGGGGGAGAATGAAGCCATGCCGAACATCCCTCTGGTCCAGCTCAACGACGGCAATCGCATCCCGCAGCTCGGCTTCGGCGTCTACAAGATCCCGGAGGCCGAGACGGTTGACGCGGTGCTGACCGCGCTGGAGGCCGGGTACCGGCACATCGACACGGCGACGTTCTACGAGAACGAGCGCGCCGTCGGCGAGGCCGTGCGGCGCAGCGGGCTGCCGCGCGACGACGTGTTCGTGACGACGAAGGTGTGGTGGACCGACAACGGCTACGACTCGACGCTGCGCTCGTTCGACGAGAGCCTGGAGCGCCTCGGCTTCGACGCGGTCGACCTGTACCTGATCCACTGGCCGGCGCCCCGGCACGACCAGTACGTCCAGACGTGGCGCGCGCTGGAGCACCTGAAAGCGGAGGGCCGCGCCCGGTCGATCGGCGTCGCCAACTTCCACACCCACCACCTCGACCGCCTCGCCGCCGAGACCGGGACCGTGCCCGCGGTGAACCAGGTCGAGCTGCACCCGTGGCTGCCGCAGCGCGAGGTCCGCGCGTACGACGAGGCGCACGAGATCGTGACGGAGTCGTGGTCGCCGCTCGCCCGCGGCCGCGTGCTGGACGACCCCCTGCTCGCGGGACTCGCCGCGAAGCACGGGGTGACCGCGGCGCAGGTGGTCATCCGCTGGCAGCTCCAGCTCGGCAACGTGGTCATCCCCAAGTCGTCGACTCCGGAGCGAATCCGCACCAACCTGGACGTCTTCGCCTTCACCCTCGACGCCGACGACCTCACCGCCATCGCCACCCTCGAGTCCGGCGAGCGCACCGGCAAAGACCCCGACGACCTCGGCTGACCCGGGCCGGGCCCGCTATTCGCCGGTCGGGTGGGCCCCCACCACGTCCAGCAGCCACGCAAGCGAGAACGCGCGCTCGCGCCAGGCCGCATACCGTCCCGACACTCCGCCGTGGCCCGCCGCCATCTCCGTTTTGAGCAGCGCGTCGGCGCCGACCTCCCGCAGCTTCGCCACCCACTTCGCGGGCTCGACGTACAGCACGCGCGTGTCGTTGAGGCTCGTGACGGCGAGGATGCGCGGGTAGGCGGTGCGGTGGATGTTCTCCACCGGCGCGTACGACTTCATGTAGTAGTACACGTCCTCGTCGTGCAGCGGGTCGCCCCACTCGTCCCACTCGATCACCGTGAGCGGGAGTGACGGGTCGAGGATCGTCGTCAGCGGGTCCACGAACGGCACCTCCGCCAGCACGCCGGCGAACAGCCGCGGCGCGAGGTTGGCGACCGCGCCCATCAGCAGGCCTCCGGCGCTGCCGCCCTGAGCGGCGAGCTGCGATGGGGTCGTCCAGCCCTGGTCGACCAGGTGCTTCCCGGCCGCCACGAAGTCCGTGAAGGTGTTCTTTTTGTGGAGCTTCTTGCCGTGCTCGTACCACAGCCTCCCGAGCTCGCCGCCGCCGCGCACGTGCGCGATCGCGAACACGACGCCGCGGTCGAGGAGGCTGAGCCGCGGGATGCCGAACGACGGGTCCATGCTCGCTTCGTACGAGCCGTACCCGTAGAGCACGAGCGGCGCCGGCTCTCCCGGAGTCACCAGGTCGCGGCGGTAGACGAGCGAGATCGGGACGCGGGTGCCGTCCGCCGCGGTCGCCCACTCCCGGCGCTGTTCGAACAGCTCCGGTTCGAACTCGCCGAGCACCGGCTGCTGCTTGCGCAGGGTGAGCTCGCGCGTGCGCACGTCGTAGTCGTAGACGCTCGACGGGGTGACGAAGCTGCCGTAGCCGAGGCGCAGGAACGGCTGGGTCCACTCGGGGTTGCCGCCCGCGCCGACGGTGAAGAGCTCCTCGTCGAAGTGCAGCTCGTGGAGGATGTCGTCCACGTCGCCGACCAGGCCGCCCTCCGTCTGCGCGGGGAGGCAGGCGACCGCGAGGCGGGTCATCCCCTCGCGGCGGTACTCGAGCGCGACGAAGTCGCGGAACGCGTCCACCCCTTCGATGCGCACGGCGGGGTCGTGGGGGAGCAGCGTCCGGCGCGGCCCCTGCGGGTCGTCGGCCGCGACGCTCACCAGCTCGAAGTTGACGGCGCCGTCGTTGTGGACGATGAGCAGCCGGTCGCGGCCGCCCGCCACGACGTGCTCGATGTCGTACTCGACGCCCTCCGTCCGCGGCCACACGACGCGGAACTCGCCCGTCGGGTCACCCGCGTCCAGCAGCCAGCTCTCGCTGGTGATGTTGGAGCCCGCCTCGATGACCAGGAACCGGCGGCTGCGGGTGAGGCCGACGCCGATCCAGTACTTCTCGTCCGGCTCGTGGAAGACCTCCGCGTCGGCTTCGCTGTCCGGTCCCTCGCCGACCGGATGCCGCCACACGGTGTCCGGTCGCCAGGCGTCGTCCACCGTCGTGTAGAACAGGTACTCGCCGCTCGGGTCGAAGAGCGCGCCGGCGCCCGTGCCCGCGATCTCGTCGGCGAACGTCGTACCGTCGCCGGCCAGCGACCGCACCCGGATCGTGTACCGCTCGTCGCCCTCGGTGTCGACTCCGTAGAGCAGCCGGCTGCCATCGGTGCTGACGTCGAAGCTGCCGAGAGCGTAGAAGTCGTGCCCGTCGGCCTCCGCGTTGTCGTCGAGCAGGATCTGCTCGCCAGGGAGGCCGTGCTGCTGGGCGTCCTCGTCCAGCGCAGGCGGCTCCCAGTCGTCGGGGCCGTCGATGGGCGCGCGGCAGTGGATGCCGTACTGCTTGCCCTCGACCGTGCGCGTGTAGTACCACCAGTCGCCCTCGCGGGTGGGGACGCTCAGGTCGGTCTCCCGGGTCCGCGACTTGATCTCGTCGAAGATCTGCTCGCGCAGCACGGCGAGCTTCTCGGTGCGCGCGTTGGTGTACGCGTTCTCCTCGTGGAGGTGGGCGACGACCGCGGGATCGTCCTTGTCGCGCAGCCACTCGTAGTCGTCTACGACCACGTCGCCGTGGTGGCTGCGCTCGGTCGGCTTCTTCGCGGTGATCGGCGGGGTGAGCATCCCACCAGGCTACCCAACGCGGGTGACGGCGGCAGGGGCGGCGGCAGTGGCGGTGGCGCCGCGCGATTCTGCACGAATGTCGACTTTGGCGCGGTGATTCGCGCGATTCGGCACGAATGTGGGGTGGTTAGCGCGCCGCCCCGAACGCGAGGAGGCCGGCCCCGGCGCGCCCGGCGTCGCCGCCGAGGCCGCTGCGGACGATCGCAGGCCGCTCCCGCCAGGCGAGCCCGGCCGACACGTCGCGCTCCAGCGGGCCGAACAGCGCGTCGCCGGCGTGCGAGACGCCGCCGCCCAGCACGATCACTTTCGGATCGAGCAGCAGGGTGAGGATGGTGAGGCCCTGCGCGAGCACGTCGACGGCCTCGCCCCAGATGCGGTCTGCCAGCGGGTCGCTGCCGAGGCGGGCGACGATCCGGCGCGTGCTGAGCGCGTCGCCTCCCGCCTCCCGGTATCGTCGCGCGACGCCGGCGCCGGACATGTACACCTCCAGGCAGCCGCGCTGGCCGCAGGTGCACTGCTCCCCGCCGGCGACCACCGGAATGTGGCCGAACTCGCCCGCCGCACCGGTCGCGCCGGTGATGGTCCCGCCCGCGGTCACGAGCGCCGCGGCGACGCCGGTTCCGATCGGGACGAGGACGAAGTCGTCAGAGCCCTGGGCGGCGCCGATCGTGCGCTCGGCCAGCCCGGCGGCGCGGACATCGTGCCCGACCGCGACCGGGAGGTCGAGCTCGCCCTGCAGGATGTCGAGCAGCGGCACGTCGCGCCAATCGAGGTTGGACGCGTAGTGGACGATGCCGCGCTGCTCGTCGAGCATGCCGGGGGTGGCGACGCCCGCGCCGACGACGTCGAGCTCCGCGGCGCCGGCGACTCCCCGGAGATCGTGGAACAGCGTCACGAGCGCGCCGAGGATGTCGCTCCCCGGCGTGGGGCGGGTCAGTTCGGCGACCACGGCGCCGCCCTCGGCCACCACGGCGCCCTTCATGGCCGTCCCGCCGAGGTCGACGGCGAGGGCGACCGGCACTCCGGAGCCCGTGGCAGCGCCGCCGTCGCCGTGTTCGTCGGCGACCGCTGTCGCCACGGTCGTCCCGCTCATGCCGTCGCCTCCCGCACCGCCGCGACGACGTCTGCGACGATCGCGCCCGAGGTCACCTGGCGGTGGCCCGGGTCGTACTGGCTCGTCGCGAGCGAACCGCTCTGCGCCGTGGTGGCCGCCCGCAGGTGCACCTCCCGCACCCTCGTCCGGCTGACCAGCTCGGCAGCGTTCCCGGGGCGGACTCCGCCTCCGGCGAGCACCACGATCCGCTCGCCCGCCTGCGCCACCAGGGCGGCGAGCTCGTCGGCGCCCTCCAGCGTGGAAGCCGCACCGCCCGAGGTGAGGACGCGCGCCACCGCGAGTCCGGACAGCTCCTCCAGAGCCACGGCGCGGTCCGGCACCTGGTCGAACGCCTTGTGGAAGGTGACCGGCGCGTCGCCGCACGCCGCAACCAGCGTGCGCGTCGCGTCCACGTCCACCGACCCGTCGGCCCGGAGGGCGCCCACCACGAAGCCGACCGCCACACCGTGCGGGTTCGGCAGCGCTCGCACCGCGTCGATGTCGGCAACCATCGCGGCGAGCTCGTCGGCGTCGAAGACGAAGTCGCCGGCCCGCTGGCGAACCAGGACGTTGACGCCCATCCGCGTGACCGACCGGAGGGCAGTCGCCACGGTGCCGATCGACGGGGTCAGGCCGCCGTCGGACAGTGCGCTGCACAGCTCGATGCGGTCGGCGCCCGCGTCCTCGGCGAGGCGCACGCCGGCGAGATCTTCGAGGCAGATCTCGACCAGGACTCCGCTCACGCGACGCGCTCCAGTGCCGCGGCCAGGTCGGCCCCGACCTCGATCCGCCCGACCGGCACACCGCCGCCGAGCACCGGGAGGTCCACCAGCGCGCCCGCGCGGGAGATATCCGTGCCGAGCGCCTCCAGCACCCGGAGGGCGATCAGGGTCGTCGCGCGCGGGCTGCCGTCCACGATCTTCATGGACACGGCGGTCCCGTCGGCCGCCGCGACGCCGATGACGCCCTCGGCGCCGCCCTTGGCGAGGGCGCCGGGAACGGTCTCCATCAAGGTCGAGTTCTGGTGTCCGCTGCCGCCGACGTAGAAGGGGTGCTCGCGCATCGCATCGGCCACCGCCCGCTCAGGAGTGCCGGGCGCCGCGGTGACGAGCCGGCCGAACGAGCGGGCGACGCCGCGGACGGTCGTGGCGAACAGCGGAGCGCCGCAGCCGTCGGTCGCGTCGAGTGCGACGGGCACGCCGGTCAGCGCGGCCATCGTCTCGCGCACACGCTGCTGCACGGGATGGGCCGGGTCGAGGTAGCCGTCGGTCGGCCAGCCGTTCGCGGCGGCGACCAGCAGCATCGCGGCGTGCTTGCCCGAGCAGTTCATCCGGATGCGGCTGCGCGGCTCCCCGGCGCGGATCATCCGCTCGAAGGTGCCCTCGTCCTCCGGCCGGTCGACCGGGCAGCCCAGGGCCGACTCGTCGACGGCGGCCGCCGCCAGGATGTCGCGGACGACGCGCACGTGCTCGTCCTCACCGGTGTGGCTCCCTGCCGCGATGGCCAACGACGGTCCGGCGAGGGAGGCGCCGGCCGTGAGGCACGCGAGCGCCTGCAGCGGCTTCACCGTGCTGCGCGGGAGCACGACCGCGTCCGGGTCGCCGAGCTCGATCAGGGTCCCGCCGTCCGGGTCGAGGGCGACGAGGCTGCCGAAGTGGCGGCTCTCGATCATCCCGGAGCGTCGCACAGCGGCGAGCTCGGCGAGTCCTGCGACGGTGGTGCTAGACATGGGTCTCTTCCTGGTGCGGGGCGGCCGGCAGAGCCGGAAGCACGGGTTGCGCGGAGGGGCGTCGCCGGGGACCGCGCTGCAGGCGGGAGGCGAACGCCGAGAG
Source organism: Leifsonia sp. EB41 (assembly GCF_041262565.1). Taxonomy (NCBI): domain Bacteria; kingdom Bacillati; phylum Actinomycetota; class Actinomycetes; order Micrococcales; family Microbacteriaceae; genus Leifsonia; species Leifsonia sp. EB41. The sequence goes on from NZ_JBGCCJ010000001.1 coordinate 2,749,319, forward strand.
GCTGCCGTTGACGACCAGGTAGATGACCGTCACGGCGACGTAGGTCGGGATGAGCAGGTGCAGGTATGACGCCAGCACCTGGCCGCGGTAGAGCAGCTCGGTGAACGCCACGATGTAGCCGAGCGAGGTGTCCTTCAGGAGGCTCACGAACTGCGTGACCAGCGACGGCGCGACGTTCCGCGCGGCCTGCGGGAGCACCACGAACCGCATCGCCTGACCGGGCCGCATCCCGAGGCTGAGCGCCGCCTCGCGCTGACCGCGGGGGAGGCTCAGGATGCCGGCGCGCACGATCTCGGCGAACACGGCCGAGTTGGCGATCGTCAGCGGGACGACCAGCTTCCACAGCACAGGCAGGTTGATCCCGAGCTGCGGGAGGCCGAACAGCATCAGGTAGATCACCAGAAGCACGGGCACGGTGCGCGCGATCTCGATGTACAGCCCGCACAGGAATCGCACCGCACGCAGCCGGCTGATCCGGCCCAGGGCGAGCAGTACGCCGAGGAGGCCGCCGAGCACGGCGACGATCGCGGCGGCCTCCAGCGTCCCGAGCAGTCCGACCAGCAGGTAGTTCCAGATCGGCCACTCGGTGAACGGAGCCCAGCGCTCGGGCGCGAGCTGCCCGTGCGAGGCGAACTGCCACAGCCCGTAGCCGAGCAGCCCGGCGATGACGAGGCAGCTCAGGACGGTGCCGAGCAGGATGTTGCGGCGCCCGCGCGGGCCGGGCACGTCGTACATGAACGAGGCGGCATATGCCCGTCGTGGGCGCTTCGCGCGTGCGGCGCGGACCGGCGCGGGACGGTCCGGGATGAGTTGTGCGGTCATCGTGTGATCGCCACCTTCCGCTCGACCCAGCCGGCGGTGAGGCCGATGGCCAGCGCGATCGCCATGTAGAGGATGCCGGCGCTGGAGAAGATCAGGATGGGCTGCGCCGCGACGAGGTTGATCTTGTTGACCTCCGCGGTCAACTCAACGACGCCCACGGCGGCGGCGAGGGCGGTGTTCATTGCGAGCGCGATCATCACGTTGCCGATCGGCTGCACCACCGCGCGCAGCGCCTGCGGTACGACGACGAGCCGCAGCGACTGGCCGAGGGTGAAGCCGAGGGCGCGGGAGGCCTCCACCTGTCCGACCGGGACCGTGTTGACGCCGGAGCGCACGGCCTCGGCGACGTAAGCGGCCTCGTAGACGGTGAGGACGATGATCGCGGTCGGCGTCAGCGGCAGCAAGAGGCCGGCGTCGGGGAGGGCGAACACGGCGAGCAGCAGCAGCGCCAGCAGCGGCACGTTGATGAAGAACTGCACGTACAGGAAGGCCGCCGTGCGCAGCACCGGGATCGGGCTCACGCGCGCGATCGTGACCAGCACGCCGAGCACGATCGAGCCGACGCCGGCCACGACCGCCATCAGCAGCGTCGTGCCGAGGGCCTGCAGCAGCGGCCCGAGGTTGTCGATCAGGGGGTTCATCGCTCGCTCACTCGTGAGGAATGTCTGAGGGGGACGGGCGGAGCCGGTCGACCGGCTCCGCCCGCCGGGGCTCCCCGGCGCGAGGCCGGGGAACTCTGGGTCGGGTCAGGAACCCGGGACCGAGCCGATCTCCGGCGGGGTCGGGATGGCCGAGTCGGTCACGGTGCCGAGCGTGGTCTTCCACGCCTGGCCCCACTGGCCGCCCTTCTGGATGGTCTTGAGCCAGTTGTTGACGAACGACTTGAAGTCGCTGTCGCCGTGCGGGAGGCCGATGCCGTAGGGCTCCTTGGTGAACGGCTGGCCGACCACCTTGATCTGCTTCTCGCTGGCGGCGTCGCTGGCCAGGAGCGTGTAGTCCTGCACGTACGCGTCGCCGCGGCCCTGGATGAGCGCCTGGACGGCGGCCGGGTCGGTGCCGAACGCGGTGACGGTCGCCTTCGGGGCGACCTTGGGCACCTCGGTGACGGCCGGCGTGTTCGCGCCGACGATCACGTTCTTGCCGTCGAGGTCCTTCTCGCTCTTGATCGACTTGTTGTCGCTCTTGACCGCGACCGACAGGCCGGACTCGAAGTACGGGCCGGCGAAGTCGACCTGCGTCGCGCGCTGCGGCGTGATCGTGTAGGTGTTGAAGACGACGTCGACGGTGCCGTTCTGCAGCATCGCCTCGCGGGTCTCCGACGCCGGGGGCACGATCTCCACGTTCGGCTTGCCGAGGATGTAGATCGCGAGCAGCTTGGCCAGGTCGGCGTCGAAGCCGGTGATCTTGCTGGGATCGGTCGGGTCCTGCTGCGAGAGCAGCGGGGCGTCGAGCGCCTCGGCGACGATGAGCTTGCCGCGCTTCTTGATCTTCTCCATCGTGGAGCCGGGGATGATCAGGGCGGCCTTGGCGACCGGGGCGCCGGAGAAGACCGTGTCGGTCTTGGCCGTGGAGCCGGCTCCGTCGCCGGGGAGGGCCGAGGTGCCGGCGGAGCAGGCGGTGACGGCGAGCGTCACGGCCGCGAGCAGGGCGCCGGCGAAGGCGGCCCGGCGGCGGGTCGGGCGGATCGAGCTGCGGGTCATTGCATCCCTTTCAGTGTTCGGACGGGTGTGGTGCTGTGGAGCGTTGGTGCGGAGGCGTCAGTGCGAGAGCACGGAGGCCAGGAACGACTTGGCCCGCTCGGTGCGGGGCGAGTCGAAGAACTCGGCGGGCGTCGCCTGCTCGACGATCTGCCCGTGGTCCATGAAGACCACGCGGTCGGCGGCACGGCGGGCGAAGCCCATCTCGTGGGTGACGACGATCATCGTCATCCCGTCGCGGGCCAGGGAGGTCATCACGTCGAGCACCTCGCCGACCATCTCGGGGTCGAGCGCGCTGGTGGGCTCGTCGAAGAGCATCACCTTCGGCTGCATAGCGAGCGCGCGGGCGATGGCGGCGCGCTGCTGCTGGCCGCCGGAGAGCTGCGCCGGGTGGCTGCCCGCCTTGTCGGCGATGCCCACCCGGTCGAGCAGCTCGAGGGCCTGGCGCTCGGCCTCGGCCTTCTTGACCTTGCGCACCTTGATCGGCGCGAGCGCGACGTTGTCGAGGACGGTGCGGTGCGCGAAGAGGTTGAACGACTGGAAGACCATGCCGACCTCCGCGCGGAGACGGGCCAGGTCGGCTCCCTCCTGGGGGAGCAGCTCGCCGTCGACGCGGATCTCGCCGCCGTCGATGGTCTCCAGCCGGTTGATCGAGCGGCAGAGCGTGGACTTGCCCGAGCCGGAAGGCCCGACGACCACCACGACCTCGCGCGGCGCGACGTCGAGGTCGATGGAGCGGAGGACGTGCAGGTCGCCGAAGTGCTTGTCGACGCCGCGCAGGCTCACCATCGGGTGAGCGTTCGGTGTTTCCATCGGGTTCCTCGTATCGTCATCGGTCGGGATGCGATGAGCGTACTAAGTAAGTCATGTTCTTGCAATTTCGAATTTGGTTGGTTCGAAATCGAAGAAAGTCGGTACAGTATTCTCAACCGAGACCAGCACGCGACGGATGCGTGCGAACAGGGGGATGCGCTGAAATGAGCGGCACGCACACCGCGGCACCCGGGAACGCACCGGCGACACCCGGCGGCATCCTCCACCTCGTCCGTTCGGGCCGTGCCGGGTCCCGCGCCGACATCGCCCGCCACACCGGCCTGTCGCCCTCGACCGTCGCACAGCGGGTCGACGCGCTGCTCTCCGCCGGCTTCCTCCGGGAGGCGGGGGAGGGCGTCTCGCACGGCGGCCGCCGTCCGCGGGCGCTGGAGGTCGACGCCGGCTCGGGCGTCGTCGCCGCAGCGGACCTCGGCTCGCACCACGCCACCTTCGGGCTGTTCGACCTGTCCGGGCGGCTGCTGGCCTCCCGCACAGCGGCGATGGACATCGGATCGGGCCCCGACCGGGTCCTCGCCTGGATCGCCGCGAGCGCCGAGGAGCTCCGCGCGATGCACGGGGCGCCCGGCCAGGAACTGCGCGGCATCGGGATCGGCATGCCGGGCCCGGTCGACTCCAGCACCGGCCGGATGGTCTCGCCGTCGCGGATGCCCGGCTGGAACGGCCTCGACGTCGCGGCCGCACTCGCCTCCCGCACCGGCCTGACCGTCGCCGTCGACAACGACGCCAACCTGATGGCCCTCGGCGAGTTCGACGCGACCGCCCAGACACCGGATGCGCTGACGGCCGACGGCCAGCTCGTCTTCGTCAAGGCCGGTTCGAGCATCGGCTGCGGGATCGTCGCGTTCGCGCGGCGTCTACCGCGGCCACCATGGCATGGCGGGCGACATCAGCCACGTCACCGTGCCGGGCGCCCCGGACGTGCTGTGCTCCTGCGGCCGGGTCGGCTGCCTGGACGCCGTCGCCGGGGGCGCCGCCATCGTGCAGGCCCTGCGCCGGGCCGGGGTGGAGGTCGCCGACACCCGCGACGTCCTCGCGCTCGCCAGGGACGCGCACCCGCTCGCGACGCTCATGCTGCGGGAGGCCGGCCTCCGCACCGGCGGCGTGCTCGCGACGATCATGAACTTCTTCAACCCGCAGCGACTGGTGCTCGGCGGCATCCTCGGCGAGGCGGAGGCGTTCGTCGCGGGCGTCCGCTCGGCCATCTACTCCGACTGCCTGCCGATGATCACCGACCAGCTCGACATCGCGGTCAGTGCGGCGAAGCAGGAGGCCGGCATCCGCGGCGCCGGCCGGCTCGTGCTCGACGCCCTGTTCGACCCCGCGCAGGTCGACCGCGCGGTGCGATGAGCGGGGAGCCCGCCGCTGCGCACGGTGCGATCGTGGTCGGCGCCGGCCGGATGGGCCACGCGCACGCGGCGGCCTGGTTGGCGTGCGGAGTCCGGGTTCGGTGGGTGGTGTCGCCGCGAACCCGCCCCGATCTCCCTTCCGCGCCCGATGCCCGCTGGGCCACCTCCCTAGCGGAGGCGCTCGCCGACCCCCGCGCCGACCTCGTCTCGATCTGCACGCCGACCCCGACCCACGCCGACCTCGCCGTGCAGGCGCTCGCCGCCGGCCGGAGCGTGCTGCTCGAGAAGCCGATCGCGCTCACGGTCGAGGACGCCGAGCGGGTCGCCGACGCGGCCACGCGGGCTCCCGGAGTCCTCATGGTCGCGCACGTCGTTCGCTTCTTCCCGGGGTACGAGGCTCTCGCCGAGCGTGTCGACGCAGGGTCGGTCGGCCTTCCGCGCGCCGTGCTCGGGTCGCGCCTGTCGGCCGCGCCGTACGGAACCGAGTGGCTGGCCGACGAGTCCCGCTCCGGCGGCATGATCGTGGACTTCGCGATCCACGATGTCGACCAGGCGAACGCGTACCTAGGCGATCCCGTCGCCGTCACCGCCGTCACGGCCCCCGGCCACGGCTTCGGCGCCCCGGTCGCGATCACCGTCGAGTACGCCGCGGGCGGCGTGGCCCAGCTCCTCGCGGTCTCCGACCTCCCGGCCGGCACGCCGTTCCGCACCACGTTGGAGGTCGTCGGCGACCGCAGCACCGACACCCTCACCGACCTCCCGGGCGACGCGTTCGCGACGCAGGCCCGGTACTTCCTGGAGTGCATCGAGAGCGGCGCCGCGCCGGCCCGCTCGCCGGTGAGCGCCGCGATCGACGCGCTGCGGGTCTGCCTGGCGGCGCGGGAGTCCGCGCGGACCGGCTCGCGCGTCGTGCTCGACCCCCGCCCCGTCTGAGCGGACAGGACCCCGCGGGTAAGGTGGGCGCGTGAGCGAGACATGGTGGAAATCGGCGGTCGTGTATCAGGTCTACCCGCGGAGTTTCGCGGACAGTGACGGCGACGGCATCGGCGACCTGCGCGGGATCATCCAGCACCTCGACCACCTGCAGGAGCTCGGGGTGGACGTGGTGTGGCTGTCGCCCATCTACGCCTCCCCGCACGACGACAACGGCTACGACATCAGCGACTACCGGGCGATCGACCCGCTGTTCGGCACCTTCGACGACTTCGACGAGCTGCTGGCCGGCCTGCACGCGCGCGGCATCAAGCTGGTCATGGACCTCGTCGTCAACCACACCTCCGACGAGCACCCGTGGTTCATCGAGTCCGCCTCCTCGCTCGACAACCCGAAGCGCGACTGGTACTGGTGGCGTCCGGCGCGCGACGGCCGGGAGCCCGGCGAGCACGGCGCCGAGCCGAACAACTGGGGGTCGTTCTTCTCCGGCCCGGCCTGGCAGCTCGATCCGGCCACCGGCGAGTACTACCTCCACCTCTTCTCGCGGAAGCAGCCCGACCTCAACTGGGAGAACCCGGAGGTCCGGGAGGCCGTCTACGACATGATGAACTGGTGGCTCGACCGCGGGGTGGACGGCTTCCGGATGGACGTCATCAACTTCATCTCCAAGGTGGTCGAGCTCCCGGACGGCGAGATCCCGCCCGGACGGCTGTTCGGCGACGGATATCCGTTCTTCGGCCAGGGGCCGCGCATCCACGAGTTCCTGCACGAGATGCACGAGCGGGTGTTCGCGGGCCGCGCCGACCGAATCCTCACCGTGGGGGAGATGCCCGGCGTCTCCGTCGAGGAGGCCCGGCTGTTCACCGACCCCGCCCGTGCGGAGCTCGACATGGTCTTCCAGTTCGAGCATGTCGACCTCGACCACGGACCGGGCGGCAAGTGGGACGACCGGCCGGCGAGCGTGCTCGACCTCAAGCGCAACCTCGCCAAGTGGCAGGACGGACTCGCGGACGTGGGCTGGAACAGCCTGTACTGGAACAACCACGACCAGCCGCGCGTCGTCAGCCGGTTCGGCGATGACCGGCCGGAGCACCGCGTCGCCTCGGCGAAGGCGCTCGGCACGGTGCTGCACCTGATGCGCGGCACGCCGTACGTCTACCAGGGCGAGGAGCTCGGGATGGCGAACGTGCCGTTCGAGTCCATCGACGACTTCCGCGACATCGAGTCGCTCAACCACTACGCGGAGGCTGTGGACATCCAGGGCCAGGACGCCGGCACGGTGATGGCGGCGCTGCGCCGGACGAGCCGGGACAACGCCCGGACGCCGATGCAGTGGTCGGCCGCGCCGGCCGCCGGTTTCACCACGGGCACGCCGTGGATCGAGGCCAACCCGGACTACGTGCTGGTGAACGCGGAGGCCGAGCGCCAGGCCCCCGGCTCGGTGTTCGCCCACTACCGGAGGCTGATCGACCTCCGGCACCGGTCCGACGTCGTCGCCGACGGCGACTTCACCCTGGTGCTGGCCGACCATCCCCAGGTCTTCGCGTACACGCGCGAGCGGAACGGCCGCCGGTTGCTGGTCCTCGCCAACCTGAGCGGCGAGCCGGCACGCTACGACCCGGCGGAGCTGGACGGCTGGGAGGGCGCGGCCCTCGTGCTCGGCAATCTCGACGACTCGGCCGGCCGGGGCGTGTCGGGCTCGGTGGAGCCGTGGGAGGCGCTCGTCTTCGCAGACGCGTGAGCCGCGGGGTTGTGCTCTCCGCGCCGTGAGGTGTGTGATGGGCGTCAACGTCGCCCGAGGCGGCGACGGGAGCGGGAGTGGCGCGTCATGGGGAACTACGTCGCGAGAGCCGAGGCGGACATCCGCGCGCCTCGACGTGAGGTCTGGAACGTGCTGACGACGAGCGGGTCCCATCCCGAGATCCTGTTCGGCGCGGAGGTCGTCTCCGACTGGAGGCTCGGCTCACGCATCGTCTGGCGCGGCGAGTGGCAGGGGAAGTCGTTCGAGGACCACGGCCGGGTGATCGAGCTGGACGACCGTGAGGAGCCCTGGCGGATCGTGCTCACGCACTTCAGCCCGCTGAGCGGCCTGCCCGACATCCCCGAGAACTACCACGCGCTGCACTTCGAGCTCGACGCGACCCCGGAGGGCACCCACGTCACGCTCGATCAGGACAACAACCCGACGGTGGAGGCCGCCCGGCACTCCCGGGACAACTGGGTCGCCATGCTGCAGGGCGTCAAAACGGTCGCCGAGCGCTCAGCGGAGCGCCGGCCGGCCTGACCCTGCCTGCCGGAGCCGGCGAGGGCTCAGCCGATCAGCCGTTGCCGCCGCCCTTGCCCTTGCCGTTGCCGCCGCCCGGGTTGGGTGCCGGAGCCGGGTTGGGCGCCGGCGCGCCAGGAGCCTTGGGCGCCGCCGGCGTGGCCGCCTTCGGCGGAGTGGAGACCCCGAGGTACTTCGCGAGCGGCGCAGGGAACGCCGACCCGCCGTACGCGGCGTCGAGCGCGGTCTGGATGCGCTTGACGATCGAGAACTTGACGTTGCCGCCGCCGACGCCCTGGAAGGTCTGGCTGCGGAGGGCGACGCCGCCCGAGATGTTGCCCACCCAGGTGGCCTGCGCGACCTTCGTCGTGGAGGTCACCAGCCAGTTCTCGACCGAGTTGTCCGTCGTTCCGGTCTTGCCGAAGATCGGGACGCCGTCGTTCGGGTTGGCCGAGGCTGCGGTGCCGCCGCCGCGGAGCACGCCCTGGAGCGCGTAGATCGCGGCCGCCGCCACTCCCGGATCGATCGGGGTCGTCGAGCACTGCGTCTTGGGTACTGCGTGTTCGGCGCCGTCGGTGGTGACGATCTTGTCGATCACGACCGGGCTGCACGCCTTGCCGTTGTTGGCGATGCCGGCGTACGCCGTCGCCATCGTGATCGGGGCGATGTAGTTCGTGCCGAGCACCGACGACGGGTTGGCCATGTACGGGTTGGTCGCCTCATCCGCACCGTGGACCAGGAGGTCCTGGGCGCCCTCCTTGATACCGCAGAGGTCCATCTTCGTGGCCATCATCGCGAAGATCGAGTTGATGGACGCCGCCGTCGCGTTCATCACCGACGTGGAGGTCACCGTCTCGCCCTCGTCGTTGGCGACGTTCCACGGTGCGCCGCCGATGTCGTTGCAGGGGTCGCTCTCGTGGAACGAAGACTGCGGGAAGACGTGCACCGTCCCGTTCACCGACTCGTTGAGGGTGTGGCCCTCCTTCAGCCATTCGAGCAGGTCGAACGCCTTGTAGGACGAACCCGTCTGGAAGCCCTCCGAGCCGCCGTAGTCGTAGTCCGCGTTGTAGTTGACGGCCGTGGTCCCTGCGGCCGGCGCAGCTGTGTTGTCGTAGGGCCTGTTCTGCACCATCGTGACGACCCGGCCGGTGCCGACCTCCACGGAGACGTTGGATGAGCCGAGGTCGAGGGCGGGGCTGGACGGCGGGATGTACGCCGACACCGCCTGCTGCGCCTGGTTCTGGAGGTCGAGGTTGAGCGTCGTGTAGATCTTGAGCCCGCCGCGCGTCAGGTAGCTGGACCGGTCGTCGGCGGTCTTGCCGAAGATCGGGTTCTGCTCGATGGTGCGCTCGACGTAGTCGCAGAAGAACGCCGCATTGAACTGCTGCGCTGTCATGCAGCCGTTCGACATCTGGCTGATCTTGGGCTCGATCTTGGTCGCCTTCGCGGCGTCGTGCTCCTCCTTGGTGATCTTGCCGTTCACCAGCATGCGGTCGAGCACGTAGTTGCGCCGGGCGAGGGTCGCCGCGTAGCCGTTCGCCGCGCCGTTGTCCTTGCTGTCCGGTTGGTCGATGCGGAGGTTGTCCGGGTTGTTCAGGATGGCGATGAGCGTCGCGGCCTGGGGGAGTGAGATGTCCGCCGCCGACACCCCGAAGTAGTACTCGGCCGCCGACTGGACACCGTAGACGCGGCCTCCGAACAGAGCGATGTTGAGGTAGCTCTGCAGGATGTCGTTCTTCGAGTACTCCTTCTCGAGCCCGATCGCGTAGCGCATCTCCTTGAGCTTGCGCACCGGGTCGACCGCCGTCGCGTCGTTGTAGCAGGCCTGATACACGGCGTACTGCTTCTTCTGGACGGCGTCCGTCGCGGTCGGGTCGGGCTGCTTGTTCTCGCAGCGCTGCACCAGGATGTTCTTGACGTACTGCTGCGTGATGGACGAGCCGCCCTGCACCGACTTGTGCAGCGCGGTCAGCACCGCGCCACGGAGCGTGCCGGTGACGTCGACGCCGCCGTGCTCGTAGAAGCGCGGGTCCTCCGTCGCGATCGCGGCGTCCTTGAGGTTCTGGGAGATGGCGTCCCAGCCGACCTCCACGCGGTTCTGCGAGTAGAACGTAGCGATCGGCACGGGCTTGCCGCCGGAGGTCGCGTACATGGTGGACGCCTGCGCAAGCGGCTCCACCTTCATGTACTCGGGGAGGCCGTCGAAGACGCTGATGGTCGAGTCGGCGGCCGATCCGGTGAGGGCGACGGCGGGTGTGACCGCGGCGGCGGCGAGGAGGCCGGCGACACCGCTCAGTGCCACGAATCCGAGCAGCGCGGGCGCCCACTTCCATCTTCTGCGTCCGTCAGCCGTCATGCGCGCAATGATACGCGTGCCCCATGTCGGGTCCCCGAGGGTCCGCCCGCGTTGTGGAGAACTTATTCAGGAAAGAGAATGTGTAGGAGAAACGGCCGTCAGCCGTCGCCGCGCAGTTTGTCGCACAGGGCGGCGAGCTGCTCCAGCTCCTCGGTGTCGAGCCGGGTTCCGACCCGCTGAGCGATCGATCGCATGTGGTCGAACGCGACCCGGCGGAACATCTCGAAGCCGGTGTCGGTCATCCTGATGATCGTCCCGCGCGCGTCGGAGGGTTCTGGACCCTTGACGACGAGCCCGCGGTCCACCAGCCGGTCGACGAGCCTGCTCACGCTCGGCTGGGTGAGGAGGACGTGCTTGTTGAGGTCGCGCAGGCGCAGCGAACGGTCGGCCTGGCGGGAGAGGTTGAAGAGGACGTCGTACTCGTTGAACGAGATGTCCCTGGTCGGGAACTCGGCGGCCAGCGTCCGCATGACGGCGACCTGCGCGCGGAACAGCGACTCCCATGCCGAGACCGCGTTGGTCCTGGATCGCTTGGCCGAACCGGCCGCGGTCGTGCCCGTGCTCATGACGCCACCCCTTCACGCTCGAGTAGTCGATGCGTTCGCATCTTCTCATCATGCGCCGACAGCGCTCATCCGTGCCAGCACGGCATTCGGGTCGGGCGGAGGGAGAGGACGGTGCGATCAAAAGATTGAGGGCCGGCCGCAGAGGCTAGCGGCCGGCCCTCTCCCTTGCACCAAGAGTGTCCTGCAATCACATTCCGCGATGGCTGCCACAGCAAACAACCATTGCTCTTGAACTATATAACGAAGAGGTAACGGGTGCTAGTTATCAAGTCGTTATTTTTGCTGCGAATTGACTATGGGGCGGTTATCCCCTTGCTGAGGGTGGACAGGTCGGTCTGAGAGGAGTGGTTGACAGGCCCCGATCGACTCGCTATTTTTTTAGCTTAGTAACTAATCGCTAACGCCTGAAATGCGAAAATTGCGGGGCTGAGAGTGTTCTTTCCACCGATGATCGGCCTCGGAATGCTGGGGCTTCTCTCGCTGGTGCTCATGCTCTCCATTCGTTCGGGCTCGCTCACGCGAAACCTGGCGATCGGCATTCGAACCAGGTACACCCTTCATTCGGATGAGGCGTGGGAAGCCGGGCAGCGGTCCTCGCGTCCGTATCTCCTTGCGATCTCGGCGGTCGCGATGGGGCACCTGAGCGCCCTCTTGGCTGTCGAGCTCTCCGGGCCCTCTGAGGTGATCGGAAACACCCTCGCGTTGAGCGGGTTCGGCGTCATCGTGATCATTTCGCTCTTGGCGGGGCGCTCTGCGAACCGGGCCGCGAAGGCAGTCATCGCTCGAGGCGCGCCGTCCCAGAGATAGGCGTCCAAGAGTTCAAGGAGAGGAGCGGAATCACTCTTCGAACTTGCTGAACTCTTGCACTGACCGTCGAGGCTCTTGAGGCGAAGGATCCACCGTCGTCTGTTTGGTCGAAGCGGGTTCGCTACACGGAGAATGTTGGCAGGCTCAAGAGGTTGTCGTTGTAATAGCCATTCGCGTGCGTGCGAAGGAACTTCGGCGTTGGAGGATCGTTCACCACCGCCACCTGGACGCCCTTAACGTGGGCGGTCGTCGTTGTCTCCAAGAAGGACACCATGTCCGCTTTCCATCGATACCAAAGCTTGGTCTCACCGTCATAGTGGTATTGGTATGCATCGATCGACGGATGGGTCTTACTCGAACTTCCGTAGTGCACATGAGTGATTTCCACGCTCATCCTGTCCCCTTCTCGACGTAGTCCGGCGTTGGGCCACGGCGCCATAGTCCTCCCGATCAAACCAATAGGCGAGGACGCAGTCGTGCCCCTCTAGGTCGAGGGTCAAGGCTGTGGGGGTAGCGGAGGCATCCTTCTGGTCTGTTTGCCTTGCGACACCTGGTCGATCGGCATCCCTGTTCCCGTCGGAGCGAGCCGTCTCCCATGGGGCGGTCACTTGTCCCAGCGGCCTAACCGCAGTGCGCCAGGTTGTTGGGACCTGGAACATAAGGTCCGAAAACGATCGCTTGACGCCCTACTCGAAACCGAATACTCTAAGCAAAGTATTCGGAGGTGAGTAATGACGAAGCGAGCGGTGTCCAACCCCCTGGCGCTGGCCGTCCTGGCCTGCCTATGGGAGAAGCCGATGTACCCGTACGAGATGACGACCACCATGCGGGAGCGCGGCAAGGAGGACAGCATCCGTCTCAACTTCGGCTCCCTCTACGCCGTCATCAAGTCGCTCGAGAAGCACGGCTTCATCCGCGTCGCGCAGACCGAGCGGGAGGGCAACAGGCCCGAGCGCGTCGTGTACGAGATCACCGCCGCCGGGCGTGCGGAGGCCGACGATTGGATGCGGGAGCTCATCACCTTCCCGGTCAAGGAGTACCCCGCGATCGAGACCGGGCTGTCGCTGCTGCCCATGCTCGCCCCGGAGGTCGCGGCCGACCTCCTCGAGCGCCGGCGCGACCTGCTCGACGCCGACCTGGCGGAGCGGGCGCGCGTCTACGATGCTGCGCTGGCCATGCCCCTTCCCGAGCTGTTCATGATCGAGTCCCGCTACCGCGTCGCGGTGATGGAGGCCGAGCGCGCGTTCGTGGCCGACCTCGCCGCGCGCATCCGCGACCGTTCGCTCGGCGGCGTCGACTGGTGGGAGCGGCTCTGGGAGCTGTTCGGCCAGGGCCACGACATGTCCGAGATCCGGGAGCGGATCGCGGCAGGCGACTTCGGGCAGGAGGTGACCGAGTTGCTGGGGTCGTAAAACAGAACGATGGCCGGAGAGCGGCAACTCTCCGGCCATCCACACCTTCGATTCGTTCCTTGCGGAACCTGCGTCAACAGTCACCGAGGGCTTTCTCCATGATATGCCCGCGCCGGTGGCTGCCCGAGATGAAAGGAAGCCACCCGTGGCATCACAGAACGGCTCGGCGATCGTCGCCGAGCACCTCGTCAAGTCCTATAGCGGAGGCCGGGGCAAGCCCGTCGTCCGCGCCGTCGACGACCTCGGCTTCGAGGTCGCCGCCGGCACCGTCTTCGGACTGCTCGGCCCCAACGGCGCCGGCAAGTCCACCACCATGAAGATCCTGTCCACACTGACCCGCGCCGACGCCGGCAGCGCGTTCATCGCCGGCATCGACGTGAACCGCAACCCCGGCAGGGTGCGCCGAGCCCTCGGGTTCGTCGCCCAGAAACCGGTGTCGGACCCCAACGACACCGGGGCCGAGAACCTCGTGCTCGCCGGACGGCTGCAGGGGATGAGCGGTCGCGACGCGAAGGCCCGCGCCAGGGAGCTGCTCGACCGTTTCGGCCTCGCCGAGCACGCCAGGCGCCAGGTGAAGGCGTACTCCGGCGGCATGGCGCGCAAGCTGGACGTCGCGATCGGGCTCATGCACCGGCCGGAGGTGCTCTTCCTGGACGAGCCGACCACCGGTCTCGACCCGGAGGCGCGCGCCGAGCTATGGGCGGAGCTGGAGCGGATGACCGGCGCCGAGAACCTCACGGTCCTCCTCACCACGCACTACCTGGACGAGGCCGACCGCCTCGCCGACCGGCTCGCGATCGTGGACCACGGCCGGGTCGTCACCGGCGGCACTCCCGAGGAGCTGAAGAACGGCCTCCGCGGCGACGCCGTCATCGTGGAGCTGGCGCCGGACGCCGACCCGTTCACCGCCCTGACGGCGCTCGAGCGCGTGGACGCCCTCCGCGAGGTCGGCGGCGACGGCCGGACCCTGCGAGCCCGCGCGGACAACGGCGCGGCCACCCTCCCGGCCGCGCTCGCCGCCCTGGAGGCCGCGGCCGTCGCCGTCGCCTCCGCCACCGTCGCGCGGCCCAGCCTCGACGACGTCTACCTGCGGCACACGGGCCGCACCTTCACGCGGGCGCAGGAGTCCGCCGAGCACGTTCTGGAGACCGCATCATGACCGCTATCGCAATCCCGCCCGCGCGCACCGCGCGCCGCTCCGGCCCGACCTTCATGACCCACACGCTGCTGCTCACCGGCCGCCAGCTCCGCTGGGCGATCCGGATGCCCGCGTTCCTGGTGATGAACTTGGTGCAGCCGGTGATCTGGCTGCTGCTGTTCGGGCAGCTCTTCAAGTCCGTCATCGAGATCCCCGGGTTCGGGGTCGGGCAGAGCTACCTGGAGTACCTGACTCCGGGCGTCGTGATGATGCTCGCGCTGTTCGGGAGCGCGTGGTCGGGCACGGTCTACATCCAGGACATGGACCGCGGCGTGATGGACCGGTTCCTCACGTCGCCCACCAACCGCGGCGCGATGATCGTGTCCACGCTCGTCTACCAGTCGATCCTGGCCGTCGTGCAGTCGCTGATCGTGGTCGGGATCGCGTTCTGGGCGGGCGCGCGCTTCGACGGCGGGCTGGGCGGGATGCTGCTCCTCCTGCTCGGGGTGGTGCTGCTCACCGCGGTGTTCTGCTCGTTCTCGAACGCCGTTGCGCTGCTCGCCCGGGACCAGACCGCGCTGATCGGCATCTCGCAGCTCATCACGCTGCCGCTGATGTTCCTCAGCTCGGCGATCATGAACACGAAGCTGTCGCCGGAGTGGGTGCGGAACGCCGCCGCGTACAACCCGTTCGAGTGGGCCGTGATCGTCGGTCGAGAGGCCCTGAGCGCGGTCCCCGACTGGGCATCCCTCTGGGCCCACGCCGGCCTCCTGGCCGCCCTGGCCGTCATCATGGCCGCCCTAGCGACCAGCGCCTTCCGCGTCTACCAACGCAGTGCCTGACCCAATCCATCAGTTCCGGAGTTGTGTACGCGACACGCCGTCGCTTTACGTACACAACTCCGGAACTGTTGGTTTCAGAAGAGGTCGGGGGAGGGGGCGCTGGCGTGGCGGATGGAGACGTCCGCGTGGCGGTCGAAGCGGTAGCCGACGCCGCGCACGGTGCGCACGATGTCCTCGTAGCGCGCCAGCTTGGCGCGCAGGCGACGGACGTGGACGTCGATGGTGCGCTCGTTCGGGATCTCGTCCTCGTCGGCGTTCGACCACAGCGAGGAGATCAGCTCGGCGCGCTCGATGGTGCGGCCCTCGCGCAGCACCAGGTACTGCAGGAGCTCGAACTCCTTGTAGGTGAGAGACACGGTCTGGTTGTCGAGGATGAGGCGCTTGCGCGAGATGTCGACCACGACGCCGGAGGCGGCGCGGTCCTCGTCCTCGTCGACTGTCGCGGTGTGGCGGTGCTTGGCGATCGCGGCCGGGTCCTGCAGGGCGAGGCGGACGACGTCCACGTCGCGTCCGCCGGCGCCGGCGGGGGCCAGCGCCACGGCGGCGTAAGTCTCGGACGACGGCGCGAGCTCGGCGGTCAGCTGCTTGAGCGCCTCGACGATGCGGCCGAGGTCGGTGCCGGAGGCCGCGGCCTTCAGCTCGTCGATGCCGACGTAGAGGACGAAGCCGCGGGCCTCGGTCCCCTCGGGGACGGCGCGGAGGCGGGGTGCCGGGGCGGCAGGAGCGGCCGCGACGACGGGGGTTGCGGGGCGGAAGGTGTCGACGGTTGCGAGAGACATGGGAGGGGAGTCCTTCGGTGATGATGATGCGTCCGGACCCGGGTGCGGCGGTCCTCCAGCGGTCGAGCTCCGAAAGGAGCTTCAGCGGAGGGTGCGCCGGATACGGGTTTTCCGGTGTGACGAGGTGTCCCTGTTCAGAAAGGGACTGATGCACGGGTGCGTACGTGTGGCGCGCCCGGGGAGCTGTGCCCGGAGCCGACGCTCGTCTGCGTCGGAGGGCGACCGCTCGGCGAAAGGGTCGTCAGATTAGCGACACATTCGGCAACACATGACCGAGTCGCGGCCGGGCATCATCATGCCGGCATCCCCAGGGGCCTCGAAGGAGGTCAGGGTGCGCGAGTTGTCAGTCATGTTGAGAAGTAAACCGTCCCGTGACACGTCGTGTCAAATCGTTACGGATTGTTGCGGAGGGGCTCGACACCCTACACAGTGCCGTACAGACGGTCTCCGGCGTCGCCGAGACCGGGCACAATGTATCCGTTCTCGTTCAACCGCTCGTCCAGTGCGCCGAGCACGATGGTCACGTCGCGGCCCACCGTCGCCTTCTCCAGGGCCTCCAGACCCTCCGGCGCGGCGAGGATGCAGATGGCAGTGACGTCGACGGCGTTGCGCTTGAACAGGAAGTCGATCGCGGCTCCGAGCGAGCCTCCGGTGGCCAGCATCGGATCGAGCACGAAGCACTGCCGGTCGGAGAGGTCCATCGGCAAGCGCTCCGCGTAGGTGGTCGGCTCGAGCGTCTCCTCATTGCGCGCCATCCCCAGGAAGCCCACCTCGGCGGTCGGCATCAGCCGGACCATGCCCTCCAGCATCCCGAGCCCCGCGCGGAGGATCGGCACGACCAGCGGACGCGGCTGGCTGAGGGTGACGCCCATCGTCGTGGTCACCGGGGTCTCGATCTCGACGGGCTCGACGCGAACGGCGCGGGTGGCCTCGTAGGCCAGCAGCGTGACGAGCTCCTCCGTGAGCGCCCGGAACACGGGCGACGGGGTCTCCTTGTTGCGGAGCACGGAGAGCTTGTGGGTGATCAGGGGGTGGTCCGCTACGTGCACTCGCATAGGCTCAAGGCTAGCCGAACCCTCCCCGGACGAGGACCCCACCCAGGAGCAGCCGTGACCCTTCCCGTGCCCGCCGACTACGAGCGGTGGATGCGCCGCGCCGTCGCCGACGCGCGGCTCGCCTTCGACACCGGTGATGTCCCGGTCGCGGCGCTCGTGCTGGACGAGAACGGCGAAGTCATCGGTGCGGGACGCAACGAGCGCGAGCTGCACCGCGACCCGACGGCGCACGCCGAGGTGCTGGCGTTGCGGGCGGCGGCGGCGACGCGGGACGACTGGCACCTGGAGGGCTGCACGCTGGTCGTGACGCTGGAGCCGTGCGTGATGTGCGCGGGCGCGGTGCTGGCGGCGCGCGTCCCGACCGTGGTGTTCGGGGCGTGGGACGAGAAGGCCGGCGCGGCGGGCTCGGTCTACGACGTGCTGCGCGACCGGCGGCTCAACCACCAGGTCGCCGTGTATCCCGGCGTCCTCGCCGAGGAGTGCGCCGACCTCCTCCTCGACTTCTTCCGCGCAAAGCGCTGATCGGTCTTCGGGCTAGCGCGGCAGGGACTCCAGCCACTCGGAGAAGGCGGCGCGGGAGGCCTCCTGCATCCGTGCGGAGTACAGCTCGCGGTCCTCGCGCAGAGCCTCCGGGTCGAGGGCGTGCTCGTCCAGCTCGTTGTACCCGTCGGAGACCCACTGCTCGTGCATCTCGTCCGTCACCTCGGGATGGAACTGCACCGCCAGCGCGAAGCCGCCGATCGCGAACGCCTCGTTCGAGTAGTCGCTGGAAGACGCCAGCCGGGTCGCCCGCTCGGGCAGCTCGAACGTGTCGCCGTGCCACTCCACCACCGGCACGCCGTCGAAGTGCCGGATGGGAGACGACGCGCCGGCCTCCGTCGGCTCCACGCGGCGGTAACCGATCTGCATGGTGTCGCCCTTGTACACGCGCTCGCCGAGGGCGCCGGCCATGAGCTGCGCGCCCAGGCACACGCCGAGCGTCGGCCGCTCGGCGTCGAGGCGGGCGCGCAGCAGATCGCGCTCGGCGGCCAGGAACGGGAACTCGTCGGTCTGGTACGCGCCCATCTCGCCGCCGAGCACGACGACGAGGTCGGCCTCCTGCGGGTCGAGGACGGAAACATCCTGGGTCGTCACGTCGACGATGCGCAGGTCGTAGCCGTGCTCGACGAGGACGGGTCCGATGTTGCCGAGGTGGATGGACGGGTCGTGCTGCAGGATCAGCGCGGTGCGGGTCACTCGAGTCCTTTGAGGATGATGGTGTCGGTGGCGGGGTGCTGCTCGTTCGGGTCGACCCAGACGTCCGGCTCGATGTAGATGACCCGGGCGACGGGCACGGCGTCGCGGATGCGGCGCTCGATCGTGTCGATCGCGGCCGAGACCTCCAGCATGGTCTGCTCGCGCGCGACGGCGAGCTTGGCGCCGACGAGCAGCTCGTCCGGCCCCAGGTAGAGGGTGCGCATGTGGATGATGCGCTCGACCTCGTCGCCGGCCAGGATCGCCTGCTCGATGGCCGCGACATCCACATCGGAGGCGCCCTCGCCGACCAGGAGGCTCTTGGTCTCGATGCCCAGCACGATTGCGACCGTGACCAGCAGGAGGCCGATCAGGATGGTCCCGATGCCGTCCCAGACGCCGTTGCCGGTGATGATCGTGAGCCCCACGCCGATCAGGGCGAAGACCAGGCCGATGAGCGCGGCGACATCCTCCAGCAGTACGACCGGCAGCTCGGGGGCCTTGGCGCGGCGGATGAACTGCGGCCACGACATCCCCTTGCGGAGCGGGTTGGACTCGTGCACGGCGGTCCGCAGCGAGAACGACTCCAGGCCGATCGCGATGAACAGCACCAGCAGCGGCAGCCACCAGTTCTCCAGCGGGTGCGGGTGCGTCAGCTTCTCGACGCCCTCGTAGAGCGAGAAGACGCCGCCGACGGAGAACAGGATGATCGAGACGACGAACGCGTACACGTACCGCTCGCGGCCGTAGCCGAACGGGTGCTCCTTGTCGGCCTTCTTCTTGGCCTGGCGTCCGCCGAGCAGCAGGAGCAGCTGGTTGCCGGAGTCGGCGACCGAGTGCACGCCCTCCGCGAGCATCGAGGAGGAGCCGGAGAAGGCCCACGCGATGAACTTGGTCAGGGCGATCCCGAGGTTGGCGGCGAAGGCCGCGACGATCGCCCTGGTGCCACCTTCTGCGCTCATGACCTCATCCTAGGATGGGGCCCATGAGCGACACGAAGAACGTCACGCTGCCCACCATCGCGATGCTCGGCGCGGGCTCGATGGGGCGCGCCATCCTGTCCGGCCTGACCGCGCCCGGGGTGACCGTGGACGGCGGCATCCGGGTCACCAACCGGTCGAAGGCGCGGGCTGCGGAGCTCGCGGGCATCCCCGGCGTGACCGCGTACGCGACCGAGCACGACGGCGACGCGAACCGGGCGGCGGTGGACGGCGCAGAGCTCGTGATCGTCGCCGTCAAGCCCGGGATGGTGGCCGACCTCCTGCACGAGATCGCCGACTCCCTGACGCCCGGCGCCATCGTTGTGAGCGTGGCGGCAGGCGTCACCATCAAGACCTTCGAGTCGCTGTTGCCGCCGTCGGTGATCGTGGTCCGCTCGATGCCGAACACGCCGGCCGTCGTGGGCAAGGCCGTCACCGGGATCAGCCCGGGCACCCGCACGGAGCCGGACGACCTCGAGCTGGTCCGCGCGCTGTTCGAGACCGTCGGGGAGGTCGTGGAGGTGCCGGAGTCGCAGCTCGACGCGCTCAGCACCATCTCCGGCTCGGGGCCGGCGTACGTGTTCTTCCTGGTGGAGGCGCTGACCGCCGCTGCGCTCGAGAAGGGCTTCACCCCCGAGCAGGCGCGCACGCTCGTGAACGGCACGTTCCTGGGGGCCTCCGAGCTGCTGGTCTCCTCCGGTGAGGAGCCCGCCGAGCTCCGCCGCCGCGTGACCAGCCCCAACGGCACCACCGAGCGCGCCATCGCGGTCCTCGCCGACGCCGACCTCCCGGACCTCTTCACCCGCGCCACCTCCGCCGCCCTGGCCCGGGCCCGCGAACTCGCCGCCTCCTAGCCCCGCCGCAATCCGTTCCGGAGTTGTGTACGCAACACGCCGGTGGTGAGCGTGCATTACTCCGGAACTGATCGCGCGAGAGCTCGGCGGACGGTGAGGACGGCGCGCGGTACGGGAGGTTTCAGGTCGTCGGCGGTGAGGAAGACGACGTCCCAGCCGCACTCGGTGAGTCGCTCTCGTCGCGCTATGTCCTCGCGGAAGGCGCTTTGGTCGGTGCGGTGGACGTCGCCCAGATACTCGATCGCAACGCGTCGATCCGGGTAGGCGAGATCGACCATCGCTACGGATCGTCCGTCGCGGAGGACCCGGTAGTTCAGCTCGGGTTCGGGCAATCCCGCGCCGACCAGAAGGAGACGGAGGCGCGTCTCCTGAGGCGAAAGCGGCCCGTACCGGACGGCCTCGAATGCCTGACGCAGCCGGCGGATGCCCGGCCGCCGAGCGTGGTGGCGGACAGCCCGATCGAGATCGACAATCGCCCACGCGGAAGCGACGTTCGAGTGCGGCTCATCGCCGGTGACGAGCCAGTCGCCGATGACGACCAGATCCTCGAACGGGAGTGTCCGTGAGAGCTGCGCCCAAGTGTCCTCTGCGGCGATGACGCGCAAGCCGTCAATGTCGACCGCCTTGTGCCCGATCGCTCGCAATTCGTGGCCGACGACCCCGATCATCTGTGGAGGCTTCGCCGGAGCGAAAACAGCGACATGGATGTCGGTCGGGACCGCCCAGTGCGGGAGGGGGAAGCCGTGGATCATTGCTGCGGACTGGTGGCTGAACGTGTGTTGGCCACGTCCGAACGCCGAGTAGGCGCGGCACAAGTCCCGGTGGTCGCGATACTCGATGCCGACGCTGCGCACGCCCCGAAACGGCCGCTGCAGTCCGCCGCCATCGAGTTGTCGCCGAGTCAGCCCCGCTGTGCGGCCTTGCTCAACCGTGAACCCCGTCTGCTCTACGAGCCCGTCGTACGTCTCCATCCCAAAACCATGCCGCGCCGACCATCACGCTTCCGACTTATCCACACCCCGGCTATCTCTTCCGGAGTTATGCACGCAACACGCCGGTTGGGGGCGTACACAACTCCGGAATTGTTGGATCGGCTAGGCGTCGAGGGCGGCGAAGCGTTCTATGTCGGTGGAGGTGCCGGAGATGATGATGAGGTCCTGGTCGGAGACCACAGTGTCGGCGGTGGCGTAGGTGAAGGGTCTGCCGGGGCTTTTCACGCCGACGACGGTGATGTTGTAGCGGCTGCGGACGCCGGAGGTCGTGAGGTCGACGTTGCGGATGGGCTTCGGCGGGTACATCTTGACCAGCGCGAAGTCGTCGTCGAACTCGATGAAGTCGAGCATCCTCCCCGACACCAGGTGCGCGACGCGCTCGCCGGCCTCCGCCTCCGGGTAGATCACGTGGTTGGCGCCGATCCGCTCCAGGATCTTTCCGTGCGACTGCGAGATCGCCTTCGCCCAGATCTGCGGCACGTGGAGGTCGACCAGGTTCGCGGTGATGAGCACGCTCGCCTCGATCGACGACCCGACCGCGACGACCGCGATGGAGAAGTCCTCCGCGCCGAGCTGGCGCAGCGCCTCGATCGAGCGCGCGTCCGCCTGCACCGTGTGGGTGACCCGGTCGGCCCACTTCCCGACCAGCCCGGCGTCGGTGTCGATCGCCAGCACCTCCCGGCCCAGCCGGTCGAGCTGCCCGGCGGTCGCGGCGCCGAAGCGGCCGAGGCCGATCACGAGGACGGGCGCGTTGTGCTTGATCCGGTCAACCAACGAGCGGCCTCTCCTCGGGGTTCTGGTAGAGCTGCTTGCGCTGGCTCTGCGCCAGCGCCGCGGCGAGAGTCACTGTACCAACGCGCCCGCAGAACATCGTCGCCGCCATCACGTAGACGCCGGGGTCCGGCAGTCCCTGGGTCAGTCCGGTCGACAGCCCGCAGGTCGCGAACGCCGAGATGACGTCGAAGAGCACGTGGTCCAGCGGCGCCTTCGTGATCTGCAGGATGAGGATGCTCGCCACCGCCACGATCGTCGCGCCCCACAGCGCGACCGCCACCGACAGCCGCAGCACGTCGATCGGGATGCGGCGCTTGAACGCGTCCATCGACTCCACGCCGCGCGCCTCGGCGAACGCGGCGAGGAAGAGCACCGCCAGCGTCGTCACCTTGATGCCGCCCGCGGTGGAGGCCGATCCGCCGCCGATGAACATCAGCATGTCGGTCACCAGCAGGCTCGACCCGTGCAGGTCCGCGATCGGGATGGTGGCGAAGCCTCCCGAGCGGGTCATCGTCGACAGGAAGAACGACTGGAACACCGTGTGCCCGGCGTCCAGGTGCCCGAACGTCTTGGGGTTGTCGTATTCGAGCACGATGTACAGCACGGCGCCCGCGACAAGCAGGATGACCGACGTCAGCAGCGTCAGCTTGACGTGGATGGACCAGCGCCTGCGCCGCTTGCGCAGGATGGAGGCCAGCGCCAGGATCACCGGGAACCCGATCGAGCCGAGGAACACGCCGATCATGAGCGCGCCGAGGAACCAGTAGTCCTCCACGAACGGCGTCAGCCCTTCGGTGTTGGGCGCGAAACCGGTGTTGGTGAAGGCCATCGCCGAGTAGTAGAGGCTCTCCCAGATCGACGTGCCGACATCCATCCCCGCGATCAGCATGCGCGGGAACAGCAGCAGGGCGACCCCGCCTTCGATCACGACCATGCTGATCGCGACCGTGCGCAGCAGCTTGCCCACATCGCCGAGCCGCACCGCCTGCCCCTCGGCGACGGGGCCGGCGTGGATGCGCAGGGGATTGCTGTCGCTGGCCGCGATGAGCTTGGCGCGCAGGCCCAGGCGGCGCGAGACGACCATCCCGAGGATGCTAGCCATCGTCAGCACGCCCACCGCGCCGACCTGCACGCCGAGGTAGACGAGCAGGTGGCCGAACACCGACCAGTGTGTCGCCATGTCGACGGTCGAGAGTCCGGTCACGCAGATCACCGACGTCGCAGTGAAGAGCGAGTCGGCCAGGCCGGTCCACGTTCCGGAGGCCGACGCGATCGGGAGGGAGAACAGCAGGGTGAAGACGAGGATCAGCAGGGTGAAGACGAGGATCGCGAACCGCGACGGGCTGCGCTGCGCGAACCCGTTCAGTGCCGCCCTCAGACGTCCCCTCGCGGCAGCGGGCCCGCGCCGAACCGGCGACGTCGTGCGCATCGTCCGTTCCTCCCGACAGCCTCGGACCGACAGCTTCGGACATGGTACTCCGACACCCGTACGACTAGCCTGGTGCAATGGCCGACATCTTCGACGTGATCGCCGACCCGACGCGGCGCGACATCCTCAAAGTGCTGCTCGACCGCAACTCGGATGACGCGCGTCCCGTCGGGGAGATCTCGGTCTCGGAGATCGTGGCCACACTGGAGCTCAGCCAGCCCACGGTGTCCAAGCACCTCAAGGTGCTGCGCGAGGCGTCGCTGGTGTCCGTCCGCGAGGAGGGCCAGCACCGCTACTACCGGCTCGACCCCACGCCGCTGGAGGCCGTGGAGGACTGGGTCATCCCCTTCACCGCATCCGAGATCGACCTGTCCGCCTACTCGGTGCAGCTCGGCGACGAGACGCGCGAGTTCGCCAGCACGGTCGGCAAGGTGCTCGCCGACACCCGCCGCCGGGTGGAGCGCGTCACGCCGAAGAAGTGGCGCAGGGACTGATCCGCCTGCTGGAGTCCGACCCCGCGCACGGTCTAGAGTTCGCTAGTTCCCCGTCGTCACTACCCGAGTACGATGACGGGCAAGAAAGGGACACCGCATGGTTCACGATGGGGGCTCGAACGCTCTTCGCGAGGTGCGCTTCCTGACGGTCGCCGAAGTGGCCGACATGATGCGCGTCTCCCGCATGACCGTCTACCGGCTCGTCCACTCCGGTGAGCTTCCGGCGATCCGTTTCGGCCGTTCGTTCCGCGTTCCGGAGTCCGCCGTGGCGCAGGCGCTGGAGGCCGTGCGGCCCCACCTGGAGGGCGGCGTCGCGGACTCGGCGTGAAGTCGGGTAGACTGGCTGCTCGTGTCGCCGCGTTTTTCGCGGCAAACCCCTAACTTTGTGAGGTCTACGTGGGTTCCGTTATCAAGAAGCGTCGCAAGCGTATGGCGAAGAAGAAGCACCGCAAGCTTCTTCGCAAGACGCGCCACCAGCGTCGCAACAAGAAGTAGACCTCAGCGTCTGCTGCTCGAGCGCCGGTCCGTGAGGTCCGGCGCTTTCTGCTGTCCAAACGCGGTTAGGCTGGATCCCGTGTCCACCGTCACCGTCACGCTCATCGGCAAGCCGGGCTGTCACCTCTGCGACGACGCACGGGAGGCGATCCGCTCGGTGATCGACGGTCTCCCCTCCGGCGCCCCAGAAGTGCGCGTGGAGGAGCTCAGCATCCTGGAGGACGCCGAGCTGCACGAGCGCTACGTGGAGGACATCCCGGTCGTGCTCGTGGACGGCCGACAGCACACTTACTGGCGCGTCGACCAGGCGCGCCTGCGCACCGCCCTGCTGGAGGAGGCCCGTTGACCCTGCGTCACGTCGTCATGTGGAAGCTCGCGTCGACCGAGGAGGCGGAGCGCGCCGACCAGGCCGCACGCATCAAGGCGGGGCTGGAGTCGCTGCCCGCCGTCGTCCCGGAGATCCTGCGCTTCGAGGTGGGGATCAACTCCCTGCCGGTGAACGAGTTCGACATCGTGCTCGTCAGCGACTTCGAGGACGAGGCCGCCCTGCAGCGCTACGTGGTGCACCCCGAGCACGAGAAGGTCGCGTCGTACATCCGGTCCGTCGTCTCCGGCCGCGCGGCCGTGGACGCCGAGTACTGACCCCCCCGACGCACGCTGAGCCCCGACGCGCGCTGAGCACTGAACGCACGCGTGCCCGGCGCCTGAGACAGGCGCCGGGCACGGGCGGACGGAGGTCGCTCAGACCACGGGGCTCTCTTCGATGTCCTCGTCGCTGCGGCGGTAGTCCGAGAGGAACTGCGCGAGCGTCGGGGCGTACAGCGCGCGCACGAGGTCGCCGGCCTTCTCGCCGTCGTGCGCCTTGGCGGCGTCGTGGATCTCGGTGACGCGCGCGGGCAGCTCGTCGGTGTCGAACGGACGCTTCCACACGGAAATGTAACGCAGCACCTGCGGGCTCAGGCCCTCGCTGATCGCGAGCAGCACGTCGTTGCCGCTGTTGCGCTCGAACTCCAGGAAGAAGTCGTTGACCGCGCGGCCGAGGGCCGGGAGGTTGCTCGACTTGGCGGCCTTGCGGATCTCCTTGACCGCCTTGTCCTGACGGCTGAGCGCCGCGTTGTCGAGGCCGGGGACCGAGGTGCGCGCTGCGTACTCGTGCAGGAGGCCGGTCGTGTAGATCGCCTCGTCGATCGCGCGGAGGTCGATGGGCGCGACGCGCGTGTAGCGGTTCGGGGCCATCTCGACGAGCCCGATGTCGGC